>NZ_JACVPD010000007.1 GCF_018882095.1 Polynucleobacter sp. CS-Odin-A6 | reverse complement strand
TGAACTGACCCCCAGTAGTTGGACAGTTTAGTTAGGTTAGCACGAGGGATTGAGTTCGGTATTGCACCGGGCTTAATCCCTTTAGCTTTTCTTTGATTCGATCATGGTTGTAGTAGTGGATATATTCCTCTAGTTCTGCCTTAAATGATTTGATAGTCTCAAACTTCTTTTGATAGAAGAACTCCGTTTTCATAATCCCGAACCAGTTCTCCATGACAGAGTTATCTAGGCAATTACCTTTTCTAGACATGCTTTGAGTAATACCCTGCTTGCGTAAGGCCTGTTGATAAAGCCCCATTTGGTATTGCCAGCCTTGGTCGGAGTGCAATACTGGCCTGTCTTCATTCTTGAGTCGTTTGAAGGCGCTCTTTAGCATCTGCATTACTGAGCTAATCTGTGGCCGATCAGCAATCTCATAGGAGATAATCTCTTGGTTGTATAGATCCAGGATGGGCGAGAGATAAACTCGCTCGCCCTTGACATTGAACTCAGTCACATCGGTTACCCACTTTTGATTGGGTGCTTTAGCTATAAAGTTGCGCTCTAACAAGTTGGGAGCTACCTTGCCCACAGACCCCTTATAAGACTGATAGCGCTTGGGCCTCACAAGGGACTTCAGTCCTAGTTGGCCCATCAGCCTTTGTACTGTCTTGTGGTTTAAATATTGCTGTTGATTGCGTAGCTCTAAATGTACCCGCCGATAGCCATAGCGACCCCGATGGGCATTAAAGATCTGGGTGATATGCTCTTTAGCCCCCTGATAAGGATCAGCTTTACTACTACTGGCTGCCCGCCAGTAGTAGTAAACGCTTTTAGCCATCTTGGCGATAAGTAGTAAGTCTAGTAAACGGTAATGCGGCCTTAGCTCAGTAATTATTTGGGCTTGTTCTCTTTTGTTGCTTTGCTCTGAGCTAAGGCTTCTAACTTTTTTAGGTAGGCAGCCTGTGCTTCGGCATACTCTAAACGTCTTCGCAACTCTGCCGACGTGAGCTCCGAGATAGGCTTTTTGAGTAATGCTTTGATATTAAATTGGGACATAGGCGGTTGTCCTCTCTGTCGATTGGCAAGGGCTGTAATACCGCCTTCATTGTAGAGTTTTTGCCATTGCAAAATGGTGGTCATACTACCAATCCCAAAGTGGGCGGCAGCTGGCCTAGCTGATATCTGATGCTGGGCCATGTACTCTAGAACCTGTACTTTGAACTGCGGGGAGTGGCGTTGGTGGCTGGGATTAAGACCACTATGGCCACGTGCTTGATAGGCTAAAGCCCATTTGCGGACATCTGAGTGACTAATCTCAAACAGGTGACTTACCCGCTTAAGACCACCTGACTTTAGAAACTCTTTAACTACCTTTAGCTTGAACTGCTTGCTGTACTTGCTCATAAAACAAAACCCCCTTGGTTGGACATGGTGTCCAACTTTTGGGGGTCAGTTCA
>NZ_JACVPD010000006.1 GCF_018882095.1 Polynucleobacter sp. CS-Odin-A6 | reverse complement strand
ATTACTCACAGGCTAAGCTTAATGCCATAGCTAGGAAACTGAATGAGCGCCCTAGAAAGACACTAAACTATCAAACACCGGCAGAACGTTTTGCCCAATCTGTTGCGTTGACCGGTTGAATCCAAGGCCAATAAGAGCCACTCGATTGATGGACTTAAACCCATCAAGACATTACATTTCAATGTGTGCTCTTAAGCCAAAGAAGTTCACTGGGCCTCGGGCAGAGTTGTAGGCGGGATTGGCAATGCGTTGGTAGTCAGCCGAAATAAATAACTCCTTATAAACCTTTGCGCTATAGAAAGTTTCCAATATTTGTTCTTTCTTATAGCTAAGTGCGCCATCACCAATAAATGCGGCCATACCGCCTTGTTGAAGGTAGGCAATCTGCGATGAAGAGATTCCATTGACTGCATAACCTATGCCCAGCGTATCTTTGGGGCGCGACCAGCTTGAGCCTTTAATGCTTACACCACCTGATAATGACCTACTGATATCTACAGTCTGAGTTTCTGTAGTTCCGGGATTCCAGCTCCAACGACCAAAGACTCCAACATCATCATTGATGGCCTGCTCAATATTGAAGCCATAGCCCCATGAGCTCTGCGCCCCCCTGCGTACGCCAGTTACATCAGGAGTGCCACCAGTCTGCTGAGCCTGATTAATCGCATTTTGGTAGTTGCCCATATAGGCATGTTGTTGGTAATACAGGGCCCTTACTGCGCCAGGCTTACCCCATAGCTCATGTTCATGAGTTAATTCAATTTGATTGCCGTAGTCTTGGCTCATGCTGTAGTCAAGCTGAGCGGTATTCGGAATAGTTGGCATCGCTAATCTTGCCACCTTCAAAATCCAGTCATCTTGATACCACTCTGCTACAACACCATAGGTATAGCCTTTGCTATCAGCCGCATATCCATAGGCGCCCATAGAGAAAAGAGCAAAGTTCTGAAACTGTGTGCGAGGATCGTGACTGTAACTATTTTGATCAAAGAAATCTAATGTTGCGAACTTACCGTAGGTCACCACGATTCTATTTTTATCGAGATTGCCCGCAAGCTGATTAGGCCCACCTTCAATATGTTCTTTGCCGCCGCCCAAGCCAAAGGTTTGACGAATAAACGCACGAGCGGTGTAGTAAATAGGTGGGGCATATGAGCCTTTTTGTAGCTCGCCATTCTGAAATCCACCTAGACCAACAAGCTGTCCATTAAAAGGTGTTCCCTCGAACATCTCTGGGTTCCAATAAACTTCAGCGCCTTCCCAAAGTCTTGCCCCTAAGAACGCTGTAGCACTTAATGTGTAGCTCTTGCCACCACCGCCTTCAGATTTATTGAGAAGGCTGTTTTGTCCATAGTAAGGCGACTTGAAATTATTTTTCTGTTGAACAATATAAGTTGATTGCCCATGAATGCTCCACTGCTCAGTTTCGCCCTCTACAGAAACTGAGCTATCAACCTTAGGTGAGTCACTTACGGGCGATTCAGCCAAAACAGTGGGCATGTCACTAACTGGCGCCTCTGCTCTTACAGCACAAGATAGAGCCCCCAAATAAAGGGCACTAATTAGGCCTATAAAGGCTGTGCGGTTTGTATTAAATGAGAAAAACATGAGAAATGCCAAATATGCTTAATGAGAATTGTTTTCATCTTAGCATACAATTGAGAATGACTCTCAATTGGAAAAATACCCATTAGATGTGGCTTAAACGCCAAATACCTTAGAATCAGCCAATGCGTTTGCTTTCTATTGCTACCTTCATCTTTATATTCAATACAGCTTTTATGCCTACATTGGGGGCGGCTCATGAGCAATCACATCAGACTCAGGAGGGCGTAGTCCAAATTACTTGGAATGAGGATCAATCTAGTGATGGCTTATTTCAAATAGTTCACGATGATCATCATGATCAAGCAGGCTCCAGTAACCCAGACCATCATGATGACGACCATCAGTGCCATCATATTTCAGTAATGGGGATGGTAAGCTCCGAGGGCCAGCAAGTGGCAATTGACTCCTCAGGCCATATTTCTTCTGAGCTAATTTTTCTGATTCAATTCTTTCCTGCTTCTATAGATTACCCGCCCAGAAGGGCCTAAACAAATAGCTTCGTACTCAATCTATCTCGATTGAGCATCACACATTTGTTTAAGGTTTTATATGAAAGCGATAAAAGTTGCTTTACTTACTCTGGTCTTGGCGGCCAGTTTTCATAGCTCGGCAGTAAAAGCAGAACAGTCAACCGATGATCATCCGCTAATTTTATTGGTGGGTCCCGCAATGGAAAAAAATACCATTGATGGCTCAAAGGCTTATGGCGCATCATTGGCGTTTGAATTTACCGCGATTGAGCATCAATTGGAAATCGAGGTCGGCACTCAGTATCTGAGCACCTCTAATCCAAAAGAAGTTGGTGCACAAATTATCTTCAAAAAACCTTTTGAGTTGGCGCATGATGTCGAGCTTGGTGTGGGTCTAGGTCCTGCTATATGGAGGAAAACAAGTTCATCTAGTAATAACCTTCAAACGGGAGTCGCCTTTGTCGCAGACTTTATGTTTTGGACAACAAAGAAGGTCGGATGGTACCTAAGTCCTAGTTATACATATGGCGCCAGTAGCACTGCTGAGCGAGTGATTGGGCTTTCGGTAGGATTGTTGTTCTCCATGTAAATATAGGATTAGACATCCAAGGCCCCGGTCGATTCCGCCCCAGGCCACCAAGAAATATTAAAACTATCTTTGGGTGTTTTTTGTCGAGCGTCTGCTATGGGTCTTGAATTCAACTGATCGATGCAACACACTACAAACTGCGTAAGCAAAAGGAGTGTTGCACATGAAACAACGACCCCGAATCTATTACACGGCCACCCAGAAGGCTTTAATGTGGGAACGCTGGCAA
>NZ_JACVPD010000005.1 GCF_018882095.1 Polynucleobacter sp. CS-Odin-A6 | reverse complement strand
ACCCGCTTAAGACCACCTGACTTTAGAAACTCTTTAACTACCTTTAGCTTGAACTGCTTGCTGTACTTGCTCATAAAACAAAACCCCCTTGGTTGGACATGGTGTCCAACTTTTGGGGGTCAGTTCATCAGGGTGGCTATTGTTCGAGCGTCTACTTTGGGTCGAACTCTGCCGATTAGACTTGGATAGGGTGATGGCCTGCTTTGGATTTAAAAGCCGCCTGATGTATTCTTTGCGCGTCCAACATTGAGTGTGAGTCTGAAGGAAAGGGCTAACTCTTACTGCCAATTTAAATGCACTAAAGAAAAGGGAATGCTTGCATAAAAAAGTGCTCTAAATCTGCATAATAGAACTAGTAGCAAACCAATAGAAACAAGGGGTTACGAGCCCCTGAGCGCCAATTCTATTATGCAAATTACTACTTGTAAGTCATTGATTCATATAGATAAAGTGTCACTCAAGTACATTGGCTACGAACCAAGGGGTCGTGGGTTCAATTCCTGCCAGCCGCACCAACTTATACAGGGCCTAGTGTAAAAAACTGGGCCCTTTTCTATTTCTGGCGTTTTTGAGCGGTTTAATACAGATCCCTTATAGTTGGTCTATGAGCATTTCAAACTCCAGTCCCCCAATGTTGACCGCTCCAGTAGCTATTTGGTCCCAAGCTGACCCAATGCATGCTCAAGTCACATTGAGTGGAACTGTCAATGTCTATTCCTTAGGAGAGGTTTGGACTGATGTGAGTGAAAAGCAAACGATTTGGCTTGGGCAGGGAGATGGTAAAGATCGCTCCCTCATCTTTGATGCCACAAACGTCAGTTCACTAGATGGCTCTGCATTCGCATTTCTGATCGACATACAAGAGGCACAAAAAAAAGCAGGCGGGCAATTTGAGATTCAAGGCTTAGATCCTAAATATCAGCCGCTCTTGCAAGAGTTCGATCCCATTAGTAATTTATTCCCAGCACCTATTCCAAAGCCAAAGAGAGGTTTTATTGTTAGTACCGGGATGGCTACCCAAAACTTATTGGATGATGCTCAAGGACTGATTACTTTCGCTGGACATCTTGCGTCTGACCTAGCGTGGTCTATCCGCAATGTGAAGCAAGTGCGCTGGGGTGATTTTGTAAATGCCGCCGTGGAGGCGGGCATTGCTGCATTACCAATTGTCGGCTTAGTTGCATTCTTAATTGGTGTCATTTTATCTTTTCAAGCCGCTATCGGTATGGAGCAATTTGGCGCCGTTTCTTTTGTTGGGCCACTCGCCGCATTGGGTATTGTGCGTGAAATGGGGCCGCTCATCACCGCGATCTTACTTGCCGGCCGCTCATCTGCAGCGTTTGCAGCAGAGATCGGAACCATGACGGTGAATAGTGAAGTAGATGCTCTAGTAACTGGTGGCCTCAGCCCCATTCGTTTCTTGGTAGTACCTAGAGTACTTGCTGGAATTTTGGTGATGCCGATTTTGACTTTGTATGCCGATATTGTCAGTATTTTTGCATCGATGTTAACGATGCAAATTTACGGCATTCCATTTATTAATTTTTATAACGGCATGCTATCTGCAGTAGGTATTGAAGATATTCTTTCTGGCTTACTAAAGGCAACTTTATTTGGAGTAGTAGTTTCGGCAGTAGGTTGTCTGCGTGGCATGCAAACTGGAACGGGTGCAGCTGCTGTAGGGATCTCTGCAACCCGAGCAGTAGTGAGCAGCATTGTCATGATTGTTTTAGTGGACGGAATCTTTGCTTATATCTCTTATAGGACTGGTTTCTGATGGCTCTCACTGACAAGACAACACAAAAGACAGCTGACAGCGCCAATGCGATTGAAGTACAAAATCTCACGGTAGGCTATGGCTCCAATGTGCTTTTGCAAAACCTAAATTTTTCCGTCAGTGGCGGGGAAATTTTCGTGATTTTGGGCGGATCTGGATGCGGTAAATCGAGTTTGCTAAAGAATTTATTTGGGCTATATCAACCACTCTCCGGAGATGTATTGATCGAGGGGCAAAATATCACTTCCGCTCAGGGAGCGGAGCGCCAAAAAATAATGACGCGCTTTGGGGTGATGTATCAGCAGGGCGCTTTATTCGGCTCGATGAATTTGCTTGATAACGTCACGCTCTTTATGGAGGAGTACACCCACCTTACTAAGCCACAAATGGATTTACTGGCACGTTGTAAGTTAGATCTAGTCGGTCTATTACCTTACGAAACCTATATGCCAAGTGAAATCAGTGGCGGTATGCAGAAGCGCGCTGCAATTGCACGGGCTATGGCTCTCGATCCGAAGATTCTATTCTTAGATGAACCCTCAGCGGGACTAGATCCCATTACCTCTGCTGATCTTGACAGTACGATCTTAGACCTCTCAAACAATTTAGGATTTACGTTTGTAATCGTGTCACATGAATTAGCTAGTATTTATTCCATCGCCGATAAGGTCATCATGCTTGATAAGGATGCTAAGGGCATTATTGCTCAGGGTGATCCAAAAATATTACGCGATACCAGTAAAGATCCTAGAGTGCACCAATTCTTCAATCGCATTATGAGTAAGGAAGCAGCATGAGTAATAACTCCAATCCTAATTATTTTCGCTTGGGTATTTTTGTCCTAGCAGCAGTCGGTGTGCTACTCGCTGTGGTGTTGATTTTTGGTTCAGGACAATTCTTCAAGAAATCATTCATGGTTGAAACTTATATTAAGCAGTCTGTAACCGGCTTAGATGCCGGTGCTGCTGTGCGTTTTCGGGGGGTAAAGATTGGTCAGGTGACCTCCATTGGCTTATCGGGTGATCTTTATGAGCAAGATATAAAGATGGCTGATCGTCGTGAGTATGTAGTGGTAAGGATGCAAATTTTTGGAGATAAAATTCGCTTAGATAATCTCGAAACTTATCTTAAGGACAACCTTCGCGCACGTGTCAAATCAATGGGTATTACTGGGGTTAACTACATTGAGTTTGATTTCTACCCCTCTGCAACTGAGTATTCGCCATTACGTTATACGTGGACGCCTGAATATCCGGTCGTTCCTTCCATGCCTAACCAGGCTGATGAGATTCTCTCTGGCATCCAAAGGCTTATAACTGGTTTAAATGGTTTAGATGTAGCGGAAACTCAAAAGAAATTTGATGCGCTATTGGGAAATCTCAATCAGTTAATGGCTGGCGATGGCAAGAATAACGCGGGTTTAATTAATTCCACAAAAGATTTGAATGTTTTGCTGGACCGAATTGCAAAGGCAACTGATCAAGATCAGTTAAATATTCTGATGCGAGAGTTGGCTGCTACCATGGTTTCCTTACGTCAAACAGTGACTAGTGTGCAAGGTGATACCACTGCTACCCTGGAAAACCTTCGCCTGGCTAGTGAGCAGCTAAATGAATTTACTCGGGTCGCAAGTCAGTCTCCATCGACCTTGCTCTGGGGTGAGCCACCCGCAAGGATTACTCCGCCAATGAATGGAGCGCAAAAATGAGAATGCAGATGATGAGAAATTCACGCTTTATTAAGCTCACTTTAGTAGCACTTATCTTTGCTGTATTCACTGCCTGTTCATTGCCTCAGCGCCCTGCATTGGAGACTGCTAGTTGGATGGTTGCACCCGAAAGAACCGGCACTGCTTATAAGCCGCGTACAGATCTTTGGCTAAAAATGGGCTCAGTATCGACATCCCCCCCTTTTGATGGTAAGTCCCTCGTCTACCGTTTAGGAGATCAGCGCTATGAAAAAGATTTTTACAATATTTATTCTGCGCTACCCAATGAGATGGTTGGCAATGCGACACGCCAGTGGATGAATAATGCTCAGATCTTTTCAATGACAGTGGGGCAGGGAAATAGCTTTTTCCCTTATTACGTCCTCCAGACTTCTATTGAGGAGTTTTACGGTGACTATCGCATTCGTCCTGAGGCAGTGGTGACGGTAGAATTTTTCCTGACCGCTACTGATCCCAAAAAACGGGATCCTGTGATTGGTAAAAACCGTTATACCAAGAGAATCCCATTAAAGGATAATACCCCTCAAGCATTGGTTCTCGGTCAGCAGGAGGCTTTGGCGAAAATTTTGAGGGAGTATGAGGTGGTGTTGTATCAATACGCAGGTAAGTTGCCGTCACCCTTGGGGCAGTAGTCATTCACAGCAGTCATTCTAGAATTGCAATACTGAAATAGATAAGGTGGGGAAGAGATGGATTTAGGGCTTACAGGTAAAGTGGCTTTGGTGTTGGCATCGAGTCGTGGTTTAGGTCAGGCAATGGCGGTATCCTTAGCCCGTGAAGGTGTCAAGGTGGCAGTGACTGGGCGCAATGCGGAAGGTCTAAAAAAATCCGTCGAGCTGATTGAGGCTGCTGGTGGCAAAGCACTCGCACTCAGTTGGGACTTGTCAGACCGCTCAGTCATTGACAACTTGGTTACCAAGGTAGAGCAAGAATTGGGTCCAATCGATATCTTAATTAACAATACCGGCGGACCACCACCAACCCCTGCGGCTGAACAAGATCCAGCTCTATGGCAAAAGAGTTTTAACGATATGGTGCTTTCGCTCATCAGTATTACTGATCGCGTTCTACCCGGCATGCGTGAACGCAAGTGGGGCCGTATTATCACCAGCACCACTTCTGGTGCAATCGCCCCTATCAAAAACCTCGCCATATCCAATACCTTGCGTGCAGCGCTATTAGCATGGTCTAAAACTTTGGCGGCAGAAGTAGCGGCTAATGGCATTACTGTCAATGTCATCATGCCGGGTCGTGTTGCGACTGATCGCTTACGTCAGTTGGATGAGGCGCGTGCCCAACGTGAAAATGTGAGTTATGACTCCGTCGTCCAGTTAAGTTTGAAACAAATTCCCATGGGTCGTTACGGGGATCCTCAGGAATATGGGGACGCTGCTGCATTTTTAGCAAGTCAAAATGCCTCCTTCATTACTGGGTCAGTGATCCGGGTTGATGGTGGTCAGATACAAGCGGTTTAATCGTAGTGCAAACCCATTTTCTTCAGAGCATTAGGCGAGATTTTCGATCGAGCGAGTTAGTAGCACTTTTGGTGGCGCTAACTCTCTCGGTAGCAGCCTTATCTAGCGTTAGCTTCTTGGCTGACCGGATGCAGCGGGCCTTTCAGTTGGATGCCCGCCAACTACTAGCTGCAGATCTTCTGTTAGTAGCAGATCGGCCATTGCCTGAACGGTTTATTCAGGAAGCTAAAGAGCGGCAGCTGAATATCGCTCAAACGATTGTCTTCCCAAGTATGGCAACAGCAGGTTCGCAAAGCAAGCTGGCCTCGCTCAAGGCGGTAAGTGATACCTATCCCCTGCGAGGAGCGCTTCAGGTTTCATCTGCTTTGCCAAGCCTTACTCCACCAAGCGGATCCGTATGGCTAGATCCTGCAATGATCAATGCACTGCGTGCCAAAGTAGGCGATCAGATTACCTTGGGTGATAAATCATTTTTCATTGGCGGCGTCTTGGAGCGTGAACTAGATCGTGGGGCTGGATTTATGAACTTTGCCCCGCGCATCATGATGTCGCTAGATGACTTGCCTTCTACCGGACTGATTGGCCTAGGTAGCCGTGTTACTTATCGTCTCTTGCTGTCAGGGGATGATCAAGCTATCTCCGCTTATGAAAAATGGGCCACGCAATGGATCGACTCTGAGGGTTTACGCGGCTTACGGATCGAGACTCTAGAAAATGCGCAGCCGGTGATGCGGAAAACGCTAGAGCGGGCAGAGCGCTTTTTATCCTTGGTGGCTTTACTCACAGCGATGGTGGCTGCCGTAGCGATTGCCTTATCGGCACGACGTTATGTTCTTAGACAAGCAGATGTGTGTGCGGTGATGAAATGTCTTGGCGCTACCCAGCAGGCTATTTTGCTTAATCAAATTAAAATATTGACTAGTCTGAGCCTGTTGGCCGCTGTCATTGGTGCAGTGATTGGATTCGGCGTGCAAGAGGTCCTCATGCGTATCTTGGGGAATTTAGTGATGGCTAATTTACCCTCTGTTTCGATTTGGCCTGTCGCTTGGAGTATTTTGTTTTCCTCATTCTTATTGGTGGGTTTTGCTGGGCCACCGCTAATGAGTTTAGTAACGATTTCCCCGGTAAGACTGATTCGTAAAGAGTTGGGAACTGTCAACATAAAGGTAGTTTGGGTTGCACTGTTTGGGCTGATTACCTGTCTTACTTTGATTGCAATCGCAGCTAGAGACTGGAAGTTAGCTGCTTGGGTTGGACTAAGTTTTGGCTTAGCTGTTTTTCTCTTTGCACTTGTTTCTTGGTTCGCATTACGCGGACTGAATCTGCTCTTTGCCAAATGGAGTGCTAATAGTTTTGCTTTACGTTTTGCATTGACGGCTCAAGCACGTCGGGCAGGATTTGCAGTTATGCAAATCACTGCCTTAGGTATTGCGCTGATGGCATTGCTACTCATTCTGCTGCTTCGGCAGGATTTATTAAGTACATGGCAGGGAAATATTCCCGTGGATGCACCTAATCGCTTCATGATTAATGTTCAAGAAGATCAAAAGCGAGATATCACTCAATCTCTCGCACAGGCAGGCATCCAAAATCCAAGCTTTAGTCCAATGATCCGCGCACGTTTGATCGAGATCAACGGTAAATTGATCGGGCCGAACGATTATGCGGATGAGAATGCCCGTCGACTAGTTGACCGAGAGTTCAATCTTTCATATGCTGAACAGTTACCTGAGGGCAATCGTATTTCTGCAGGCAAATGGATCGAGGGAGGCGCGCCACAAGTGTCATTAGAAGTTGGTATTGCTAAGACCCTTAAGCTGAAGTTGGGCGATCAAATGACTTTTGAACTTGCCGGAGAAAGAGTTACCGCACCCATTACTTCTTTGCGTAAGTTAGATTGGAGTTCGATGAAGGTGAACTTCTTTGTGATTATGCCGCCCGCTATGCTCGCAGAGATGCCTCAATCATGGATCACCTCTTACTATCAGAGCACTGAGACTGAGAGCCTTGATTATCAGCTGGCACAAAACTACCCTAACTTAACCATTGTTGATGTTGGGACTTCACTGCGCCAAATCCAAGATGTTCTGGATCGCTTGTCTTCTGTTTTGGGCTTGCTTTTTGCCTTTACGATTGCTGCTGCTGTACTGGTCTTGCTTGCTGCTATTGCTGCAACCCAAGATGAGCGCTTTAGAAGTGCTGCATTACTAAAGGCAGTGGGCGCATCGCGTTTTTTACTGGGAAGAATTGCGCTTGCTGAACTCTTGGTCATTGGCATGCTTGCGGGCACCTTGGCAGGTCTCACAGCAGGAATTGCTGCCTGGGCATTGGGACGCTTTGTGTTAGAAATTGAGTTCCAGGCCTTTACCCAGTCTTTGGCAATGGGCATCTGCTTTGGGGTGGCTGCTTGCCTTTTAGCGGGTTATCGCTTTCAGAGAAAAATTCAAACCGCTACCGCAATGGAATGCCTGCGCGAGATCTGAAAACCTTGTAATTCGGATTTCAGGCCTAAGAGATTGTTACTAGATTCTTAGGCAACTCCACCTGACGTGTTCCGCCAAACCGATCTGGCAGACTTTGGCGAAGCAGAGGGCTTACGCGATCCAAGTAAATGCTCAGAGGCCACAGAAATAAAGCGACAGCAAATAGCATTTCAATAATTTGCCATTTCTCAAAGTCAAAAATCCACTGCAGGATGACGCATGGCACAAGCCATAAAGACCCATAAACATAACGCCAAATCGCTTGATGTCGAGTTAAATTATGACCTCCTGGGCCAATGATCTTCACTCGCCAAGTTTGCATGGCTAAGGTTTGTCCTGACTTGGTCCAGTACCAAACAAAATAAATACCCAAGATTACGTAGAGGTAGAGAAAGGTGAGCCAGCTTGGCAAAGAACTGCCAAACACAATACCAAGGCCTAGATTAGGTAATAAGAATGTCAAAGCAACTACGCCCAATAAAACCAATTGCTCATACAGGGTGCAAGAGACCCGTCGCCAAAATTGCGGAGCGGGTAGGACGTTTAATTCAGCGGGAGTGATCACGACTTAGGGGTTGCTCGAGCTAGCATCGGAGTTAGTGCTCAGTGCTGGAGTTTCTGGGTTAGACGCATTATTTACCGGTATTGTTGGGGCTAAGCTTGGCTTTTGTGTGACTGGACGCTGCTGTAATGTAGGTGCATTAACTGCAGTTGGTTTTTTCTTATTGATCTCTGTCTGCGCTAATTTTTTCTTTTGCTCATCGCTCAGTTTTTGATATGCACTCCAAGCCTCTGCCTTTTTCTCTGCAGGAAACTTGAGGCTGCTTAAGTAATTTTCTCGGGCAAGGCGACGATCTTTTTGGGAGAGGTTGGACCAGCCAGCCATGCGGGACTGCAGGCGTTGCTGATCTGCTTCGCTCATTTTCGGATATAGGTTAGCTACTTGCATCCATTTTTTGCGGCTATCGGGGAGCATATAGTCCCAGTCGCTTTCTAGTGGCGCTAGGGTTTTTTGCTGCTCAGGCTTAAGGCCTTCCCAGGTTCCATCTGGCCTTTTCTCGGGAATGCCGGTAGATTTTCCATGACCGCCCGCAGCGGTTTGGGCGTTTGCATTAGGGCTCAAGATGAATCCAAATGCACCCAGCATCAACATCGCGCTAATGGCGAGCGGACTTCCCAAAGAGCGTAATTTTTTCAGCATGCGCTAATGAGGCTAAACATGAACTTTAGGAAGGTAGCTTAGCGGTATCGGAGCTATCTTGATTTGAATCAGAAAGGGCGCCATTTTTTAGGAATCCCATGAAGCCGCTGTCAGCGTAAGCATCTGGAGGGACCTCATCAGTCAAGAGGGCCACATCTAATTCAGCAATGTCGTTAATACGGGAGTCTTGTTGCCATTGGGCAATGCCAATTAGGCCAAACACCAGAACAACCAAGGGGGCAACCCAACCAAGGTTATCCCAAAAAGAGCGGGAGCCGAAGGACCGGTTTCCGGCGGAAAAGGCCAAAACAGGCTGATAAACGGCAATTTTCTCCGGTTTCTGAACCGAAAGTGCCTTCAAGCGGGCTGAATAGAGACGGTCTTTTACTACGGCTGACAGGGATTGAGATCCGTCGCGGAGTAGAGCGGCAGTAGCCCGACCAAATTGATCGGCTTCTGTTGGGTTTAAGAGTTCTTCATTCTTGCGGTTCACAGCGTAATTCCTTTTAATTTCAATGCTTTAGCTAGAGCCTGGGTGGCCCTTGAACAGTGGGTTTTGACGCTTCCTTCGCTACAACGCATGGCTAGGGCAGTTTCAGTAATACTCAGCTCATCCCAATAACGCATCAGGAAGGCTTCTCGTTGACGGGCAGGCAATTTTGATATTTCTGACTCCAAAGCCTGTAAAAGCTGACTTCTTTCTAGTTTAAACGCCCCATCTTGGTGAATTTCGCTGTCATCAGGCGCAGAAAGGGACTCCAGAGGGTCAAAATCGTCGCCTTCATCTGATTTCTTTCCCATATTAGAAAAGAGCGACACCCAAGTATTTCTGACCTTTTGACGCCTAAACCAGTCATGAATGCGATTTTGCAGAATTCTAGTAAAAACCAAGGGCAGCTCTTGAGCCGGCCGATCACCATACTTTTCAGATAGCTTAATCATGGCATCTTGAACGATGTCTAGGGCAGCATCGTCATCCCGAACAGCATAGACCGCTTGTTTAAAAGCGCGCTTCTCAACACTGGTTAGGAAATCAGAAAGTTCTTGGGGTGAAGCCATTCAGTAGATTAGACCTGAATCAGATGGAATTGGTTGATTTTAGGGGATTGCTATAGAATATAGGGCTTACTACCTAAAATCTCATTCAAGAAGTGGTTTTTTCCGGTAGCAGCGCCGTTCGAACTCAGGCCATAAGCAGGAGACAGAACAGACCAAACAATTTTTTGCCGAAAATTGCAAAGGACGAAAGAAAATGAATACAAGCAGCGCAGAATTTTTAGCTCCTAAAGCTAATCAAGACACAACAAATCCAAATTCCGTAGTTACGCCACCAGAAATGATTGGTGCCGAGATGCTGGTGAAAGCATTGCACAAAGAGGGTGTTGAGTTCGTGTGGGGTTACCCCGGTGGATCCGTTCTCTTTATCTACGATGAAATTTTTAAGCAGGACAAATTCGAGCACATTCTAGTGCGTCATGAGCAAGCAGCAGTCCATGCGGCCGATGGTTATGCACGGGCAACCGGTAAGGTTGGTGTTGCTTTAGTCACTTCTGGCCCTGGCGTCACCAATGCAGTTACGGGAATTGCAACTGCCTATACCGATTCCATTCCGATGGTGATCATCAGCGGTAATGTGCCGACATACGCTATTGGTGAGGATGCGTTTCAAGAGGCAGATACTGTTGGTATTACTCGCCCAGTGGTCAAGCATAATTTCTTAGTTAAGGATGTAAAAGATCTTCCTCTGGTGATTAAGAAAGCTTTTCATATTGCGCAGACAGGTAGGCCAGGCCCTGTGCTGATTGATATCCCGAAGGATGTTTCAGCAGCTAAAGGCCCTTTTGTTTATCCAGAGGTATTGGAGATGCGCTCCTATAACCCTGTAGTAAAGGGACATAGCGGACAAATTCGTAAAGCAGTCTCTTTACTGCAAGAGGCAGAGCGGCCTTTTATTTATACCGGTGGTGGCGTCATCTTGGCTGATGCTGCACCAGAGTTAAAAGAGTTTGCTGATTTGCTAGGCTATCCCGTCACCAATACCTTGATGGGACTTGGTGGCTTTCCTGGTACGAGCCCGCAATTTGTGGGTATGCTCGGAATGCATGGCACCTACGAAGCCAACATGGCGATGCAACACAGTGATGTGCTGATTGCCATTGGTGCGCGTTTTGATGACCGCGTGATTGGTAATCCTACGCACTTTGCCACTAATCCACGCAAGATCATCCATATTGATATCGATCCCTCCGTGATTGCCAAGCGGGTAAAGGTCGATGTACCGATTGTGGGCAATCTCAAAGAAGTATTACAAGAGATGACTGCTCAACTGAAAGCTGCTGGCCCACGTAAAAATGGTGCAAAGTTAGCGGCATGGTGGGAGCAGATTAACGAATGGCGTAAAAAAGATTGCTTAAAGTACGACGAGGCTTCACAAATCGTCAAGCCACAGTACGTAGTTCAGAAGCTATGGGAACTTACTGGTGGCGATGCTTTCATCACTTCGGACGTTGGCCAGCATCAAATGTGGGCTGCACAGTTCTATAAGTTTGACAAACCCCGTCGCTGGATTAACTCAGGCGGTCTTGGAACGATGGGTGTAGGTTTGCCATACGCTATGGGTATCAAGAAGGCGTTCCCCGATCAGGATGTGTTTGCGATCACCGGTGAAGGCTCGATTCAGATGTGTATTCAAGAGCTCTCCACTTGTAAGCAATACAACACGCCTGTGAAGATTGTGTCTTTGAATAACCGTTACCTTGGTATGGTTCGTCAATGGCAAGAGCTCACTTATAACAAGCGTTATTCCAGTTCTTACATGGATTCCTTGCCTGACTTTGTGAAGTTGGCTGAGGCCTTTGGTCACGTCGGAATGCGTATTGAGAAAAAGTCTGATGTTGAGGGTGCTCTCAAAGAGGCAATCCGCTTAAAAGATCGCACTGTGTTTATGGATTTCCAGACAGACCCAGAAGAAAACGTTTGGCCGATGGTTCAAGCAGGCAAGGGTATTACTGAAATGCTCTTGGGTAGCGAGGAACTCTGATGCGTCACATTATTTCTGTACTGATAGAGAACGAACCAGGAGCACTATCGCGCGTTGTAGGCTTGTTTTCTGCGCGTGGCTACAACATTGAAACCTTGAGTGTTGCACCTACTGAAGATCCCTCGCTTTCTCGTATGACGATCGTTACGATCGGCTCTGAGGATGTCATTGAGCAAATCACCAAACACCTCAATCGCTTAGTTGAAGTGGTAAAGGTATTTGATTTGACTGAAGGCCCTCATATTGAACGTGAGCTCATGATGATTAAAGTGCGCGCGGTAGGTAAAGAGCGCGAAGAGCTGAAACGGACAACGGATATTTTCCGTGGTCGCATCATTGATGTGACTGACAAGAGTTACACCATTGAATTAACTGGTGATGGTGCCAAATTAGATGCCTTTATTGATTCGATTGATCGTGTATCGATTCTGGAAACTGTCCGCTCGGGTGGTTCTGGGATTGGGCGCGGCGAACGCATCCTGAAGGTTTAATTTTTTTAACTGATTACTGAATTAACTACATTTTCAATACAAGGAAAGAGCATGAAAGTTTTTTACGATAAAGACGCTGATTTGTCACTCATCAAGGGCAAAAAAGTGACCATCATTGGTTACGGTTCACAGGGTCACGCACACGCATTGAACCTCAAGGATTCGGGCTGTAATGTTACTGTTGGTTTACGTAAGGATGGCGCTTCCTGGAGTAAGGCTGCGAATGCCGGTTTGACAGTAAAAGAAGTTGGCGAAGCGGTTAAAGATGCAGATGTAGTAATGATGCTCTTGCCTGATGAGCAAATCGCTGATGTTTACAGTAAAGAAGTTCACGGTAATATTAAGCAGGGCGCTGCATTAGCATTCGCTCATGGCTTTAATGTTCACTACGGTCAAGTTCAGCCGCGCGCTGACTTGGATGTCATCATGATTGCCCCTAAAGCACCAGGTCACACTGTTCGTGGTACTTATGCTCAAGGTGGCGGTGTTCCCCATTTGATCGCTATATATCAAGATAAATCGGGCTCAGCACGTGATGTTGCTTTGTCATACGCAACAGCGAATGGTGGTGGCCGTGCTGGCATCATTGAAACCAATTTCCGCGAAGAAACCGAAACGGACTTGTTCGGCGAGCAGGCTGTTCTTTGTGGTGGCGCAGTGGAATTGATCAAAGCCGGTTTTGAGACTTTGGTTGAGGCAGGTTACGCTCCCGAAATGGCTTACTTTGAGTGCTTGCACGAACTCAAATTGATTGTTGACTTGATCTACGAAGGCGGTATTGCCAACATGAACTACTCTATCTCTAATAACGCGGAGTACGGTGAGTATGTCACTGGCCCACGTGTTGTCACTGAAGAAACGAAGAAGGCAATGCGTCAGTGCTTGAAAGATATTCAGACTGGTGAGTACGCCAAGAGCTTCATTCTGGAAAACAAGGCGGGTGCACCTACTTTGATTTCACGCCGTCGCTTGAATGCTGAGCATGATATCGAGATCGTTGGCGCTAAATTGCGTGCCATGATGCCTTGGATTGCGAAAAATAAATTAGTTGACCAGACTAAAAACTAAGCAAAGAGCTCATTAAGTAATAATTTAGAAATTGATGATTTTCATTTAAAGGCTCAGAACAAAGATGATGTATCCACACCCCATTATTGCGAAAGAAGGTTGGCCGTATTTGGCATTGGTGGGGGCTGTTGCTTTGCTAGTGCACTACCTTGGTGGTATTGCATGGTCATGGCCACTCTGGATCATCTTTATCTTTGTTCTGCAGTTCTTCCGTGATCCACAGCGGATTGCTGCCATAGGTCGAGACTTGGTTTTATCTCCAGCCGATGGGCGTATTGTGGTGGTGGAGGTGGCTAATGATCCCTATGCAGGACGTGAAGCCTTAAAGATTAGCGTGTTTATGAATGTGTTTAACGTTCACTCCAACCGTAGTGCAGTGAATGGCTTGGTAAAAGAGGTTCAGTATTTCCCGGGCAAGTTTGTTAATGCTGATCTGGATAAAGCCTCCACTGAGAATGAGCGTAATGCCGTTGTGATTGATGCCAATGGTCAAATTGTGACCCTTGTGCAGGTAGCGGGCTTGATTGCTCGCCGAATCCTTTGCTATATCCATGTAGGTGATAGGCTCAAAGCAGGTGAGCGCTACGGATTTATTCGCTTTGGCTCCCGGGTAGATGTCTATTTGCCTTTAACAGCCGAGCCTTTGGTCAGCGTTGGTGATAAAGTATTTGCAACCAATACTGCATTAGCTCGAGTGCCTGGCTTAGGTTAATGTAACTACTTTTACTGGGAATATTCTTTGCCTACTTTTCGCCGTCGAGGCCGTATCGATCGTAGTCGCCTACCAAAAGCTCGTACTGATCGGACTCAAGATCAGTGGGCTGAAGACCTTGGTGATGGAGTAGATTTCGAGGTAGAAGAGTTGCATGCTGATAAGCCGCGTCGTCGCAGTAAAGGTATTTACCTTCTTCCGAATGCATTCACTACGGCAGCTTTATTCTGTGGTTTCTTTGCGATTGTGAATGCGATGAATCACCAGTTTGAGACTGCCGCGATTGCAATCTTTGCATCCCTCGTCTTGGATGGTATGGATGGTCGTGTAGCGCGAATGACAAATACCCAAAGTGCTTTTGGTGAGCAGTATGACTCTTTAGCAGATATGGTGTCATTTGGCGTAGCTCCTGCTTTAGTTGCCTACGAATGGGCTTTAAAGGATTTAGGTAAGTGGGGCTGGTTAGCCGCCTTTACTTACTGCGCAGGTGCCGCTTTGCGTTTAGCGCGCTTTAACGTCAATACGGCTGTGGTTGATAAGAAATTCTTCCAGGGTTTGCCAAGCCCGGCCGCTGGCTCATTAATAGCTGGCTTCATCTGGTTGGCTGATGACAATAAAATACCTGTGCGCGATAGCGCCATTCCCTGGATTACCTTCTTCTTGGCTGTTTATGCCGGTCTCACCATGGTCTCCAATGCCCGTTTCTATAGCGGTAAGGCTTTAGATGTTCGCTACCGCGTCCCCTTTGGTGTGATGGTTCTGATGATCCTCACTTTTGTACTCATCTCCTCCAACCCGCCCTTAACCTTATTCGGCCTCTTTGTGGTGTATTCCATTTCTGGCTATGTCATTTGGGCATGGGAAAGTTTGAGTGGGCGTCGTTTTAGCTAATTTAGAATATTTAGGTTATATTTAATCCATGTTGATGAATTTCTCACCCTTATCCAAGCTGCCTAGCAGGAAACTGCTTTTAGCACTAAGCCTACAGCTTGGGGCAGGTAAGGCTTGAGCTAATGAGAATAAAGTAATTCATTAGCCGCCACATACCAGCCCCAGCAAATTGCTGGGGTTTTTGTTTTTAGACTGACAATGAAGCCACAATTAATAATAAGTAACAGCGAGCAACATCAAGTAACAATAAGCAACATTGAACCGGAGAGTAGTGATGAGCGACAAAGTAATCATTTTTGATACCACCTTACGCGATGGCGAACAATCACCTGGCGCTTCAATGACGAAGGACGAGAAAGTTCGTATTGCTCGTCAGTTAGAGCGTCTCAAGGTTGATGTGATTGAGGCTGGATTTGCTGCTAGCTCCGAGGGTGACTTTCAGGCGATTTCCGCAGTTGCTGCTGCGGTGAAAGACTCAATTGTTTGTTCGCTCGCGCGTGCGAACGATAAAGACATTACGCGTGCTGCTGATGCCTTAAAGGCTGCTAACGCGAAACGCATTCATGCATTCTTGGCGACTAGTCCATTACACATGGCAGTAAAACTGCGCATGTCTCCAGAGGAAGTATTGGAGCAGGCCAAGCGCTCGATTCGTTTTGCTAGAAACTTGGCTGACGATATTGAGTTCTCCGCAGAAGATGGCTATCGCTCAGAAATGGATTTCTTATGCAGAGTGGTTGAAGCAGTCATCAATGAGGGCGCTACCACGGTCAATATTCCTGACACGGTAGGTTATGCAACCCCTGAGTTGTACGGTGAGTTCATTCACACTTTGCGTACTCGTGTGCCCAACTCCGATAAGGCAGTGTGGTCTGTCCATTGCCATAATGACTTAGGAATGGCAGTGGCGAACTCTTTGGCCGGCGTCAAAATTGGTGGGGCGCGTCAAATTGAGTGCACTATTAATGGCTTGGGTGAGCGCGCTGGTAACACTGCCTTAGAAGAGATTGTGATGGCTTTGCGTACCCGCAAAGATTACTTTGATATGGTCTGCGGCATAGATGCGACTCAGATCGTGCCTGCTTCTAAGTTGGTCTCTCAAATTACGGGATTTGTAGTTCAGCCCAATAAAGCAGTGGTTGGAGCGAATGCATTTGCACATACTTCAGGGATTCATCAAGATGGTATTTTGAAGAATCGTGACACCTATGAAATCATGCGCGCAGAAGATGTGGGTTGGGCCGCGAATAAGATTGTCTTGGGAAAATTATCTGGTCGTAATGCTTTCAAGCAACGCTTGCAAGAGTTAGGCATTGCGCTTGAAGCTGAGGCGGACTTGAATGAAGCCTTTGTGCGCTTTAAAACCCTGGCTGATCAAAAGTCAGAGATCTTTGATGAAGACATTATTGCCATTATGTCTGATTCCGCAGCGGCTGAAGAGGGTGAGTTTTATAAATTTATTTCCTTAAGTCAGCATTCTGAAACAGGTGAGCGTCCAAAATCTAAAGTGACCTTCCGGGTTGACGATAAAGAAGTGACTTCTGAAGCTGAAGGTAATGGCCCGGTTGATGCCAGCTTAAATGCGATTGAGGGGATAGTGAAGAGTGGGGCGGAGCAGTTGCTTTACTCTGTGAACGCGATTACCTCAGGTACGCAGTCACAGGGTGAAGTGACTGTGCGTCTAGCTAAGGGCGGTCGAATTGTGAATGGCGTTGGCACTGATCCGGATATTATTGCTGCTTCGGCAAAGGCTTATTTATCAGCACTGAACAAGCTTCATGATCCTAGTCAAGCTAAGCTCAACGCACAGATGACACCATAAGCAGTTTGCGGCGCCATCAGCAATGCAACACTTACTTATTGAGGTCCGTATTTTTGTAATACTTGGTTCCTTTGCCGGTGATTTCAGCGGCAAGGCCTGAGTCTGTGAGTTGGTACATCAAAACGCCACTCGCTACAACGGTAGCATCTTGATAGGCATCTCCATTAGTCTCGTATTTTGCGGATGCTGTCACTTGACCTCCAAAGGTCCATCCAGAGTTTACAAAGTCATTCAGTGCGGCTTTAGTTTGAAACACAAAAATATTTTGGAATGACTTGATTCCAAAACCGAGGCCAGCTTGCACCTCAGCCATGTTCATAAAAATGGGTTTGGCCCCATCTTTTTGGATAACAACTCCGCTACCCGTTCCACCGCCAGCAATCAGAATCTTCATGCCAAAGTTGCTAAAGGTGGCATAGCCAACAGATTTTTCGATGAGTTCTTTTGCTTTGGGTTGTGCTTGATAGAGTTGCTTGAGAGTGTCATCATTCTTCTTTAGAATTTCTTGACGCTGCTCGGCAACAGTTTTACTAGAGGCAAAAGGATTGGAAAATTGGGCAAAGCTACTCAACGGAAATAGGGTTAGTAGACTGTAGGCTAATAGATGAATGATTTTGGCTTGCATTGATATTCCCTCGCTGTATTTGGATAGCTAAATTTATTCATCTTTATACTCCATCCTGCCT
This sequence comes from Polynucleobacter sp. CS-Odin-A6, assembly GCF_018882095.1. Lineage (GTDB taxonomy): Bacteria > Pseudomonadota > Gammaproteobacteria > Burkholderiales > Burkholderiaceae > Polynucleobacter. The sequence goes on along the minus strand of NZ_JACVPD010000005.1, from coordinate 84,434 downwards.
CTTGACTACTAATTAGAAACCATGCCCATACTGATTCGTTTTATCTTAGCCCTCCTCATCCTTACCTTATTTGGTTGTAGCAGCTTACAGCGCAAAGCTGCAGTGCCATCTCAGCAGATGGGGCAGGCGCAAATTGCTGGCTTGTCGGGTGTGAGATATCTGGTTGCGAGCCAATCCGGTATTGTTCAGATGGCAGATGATATTCAGGCTGGCTTCAACGCTAGAAGTGACAAGACATTAAAGGCCTCCGCAAACTATTTATCTTTATCTGGTGGAGGAGATGACGGGGCTTTCGGAGCAGGCTTACTTATCGGCTGGTCTGACCATGGTGATCGGCCTCAATTTAATTTAGTTACAGGTATTAGTACGGGCGCCTTGATTGCGCCATTTGCATTTATGGGAAAAGAATACGATCCCGCGTTGCGTCATGTATATACCCAGGTTGGCCCACAAGATATTTTTACAGAGCGAGGTTTAATCTCTGGAATTCTGGGGGATGGGTTATCCGATACTACGCCGCTGTATCAATTGATTTCTCAATTTGTTAATCAAGACTTCTTGAAAAAAGTCGCTTACGAGTACACCACTAAAAACCGCTGGCTATTGATCGGTACTACTAATTTAGACGCCGGGATTCCCGTCGTGTGGAATATGGGTAAGATTGCCAGCATTGGCACACCTGAGGCCCTCGAGCTTTTTAGAAAAATCATGTTGGCCTCAGCCTCCATTCCAGGAGCGTTTTCTCCGATGATGTTTGATTTTGAGGTTGCTGGCCAAAGCTTTCAAGAAATGCACGTAGATGGTGGCGCTATTACCCAGGTATTTCTGTATCCCAGTGCTTTATCTCAACGAGCAAAAGATCTGAATTTAAAGCTCCAAAAACAGCGCAATGCTTACATCATTCGCAATTCTCGCTTGGATCCTGAGTGGCGCGAAACGCAGCGGGAAACTCTAAGCATTATTCAGAGGGCGATCTCTAGTCTGATTCAGACCCAAGGTATTGGAGATCTTTATCGGATTTATCACAACACCCAGGTTGATGGCGTCACTTTTAACTTGGCTTTTATAGGCTCGGATTTCAAATTTCCGCACAAGACAGAGTTTGATACTGCTTATATGCAGGCTCTTTTCGAATATGGTTATAAACAGGGTCTGAGTGGCAAGGAGTGGCAAAAATATCCTCCCGGCTACAAAAAAGGATTTGATGAAGATTTGCCTAAAAAATAGGCAATTTTGGTGATTTTGATGAAAATTTTTATATAAATCAGCGTCTTATATCAATCTCTCTGGTTTAAGTCTCTTTAGGATGCTTAGCCATGGATCGGGGAATTGATGGTGGATCTGCTACAATTCGATGGCTTTGATTTATAAAGCTTTTTTGTTTTATTTGATTAATAAACGCACGACACGATTTGGGTGAAAGCTCGAGTGTTCGCAAGTAAGGAGCATGAAAATGGCAGTTGCTGATATTAAAACGGCGGAAATCGTCAAAGATAACGCGCGCAGCGCAAATGATACGGGTAGCCCTGAAGTGCAAGTTTCATTGCTAACAGCCCGAATCAATGAATTAACCCCCCATTTCAAAGCTAACGCTAAAGATCATCACAGCCGTCGTGGTTTGTTGAAGATGGTTTCACGCCGCCGCCGCCTCTTGGATTACCTCAAGGGCAAGGATTTGGGTCGCTATCGCGCATTGATCGAGAAATTAGGTCTCCGTAAGTAATTCTTATCGGTATTGCAATGCCATCTATCTTGAGGTTGTTTCTTCGCAGAATCAGTCTTAGGCAGATGGCATGTTTTTTGAGCGCTTCAAGATTATTTGTGTAGGGGATCGTGTCATTCCAATGAGTTTCTGGGTTTGTAAGCTCAGTGCCTCCCTGGAATGGCATCCCTTGTAATCCTTAAACGCTCCAGTGTTGTCGTGACACTGCTTTATCCCACGACAAGCGTGAAATCCATGTGGCTTTTACGTGAACAATTTGGAGAAGATCAGAATGTCTATATTTAACAAAACAGTAAAAACCTTTCAATGGGGTAACCATCAAGTCACGATGGAAACGGGCGAGATTGCTCGTCAATCTGGTGGTGCCGTGATCGTGAATATCGATGACACCGTCGTTATGGGTACCGTAGTGGCTTCCAAGTCAGCTAAGCCTGGCCAGTCTTTTTTCCCATTGACAGTGGATTACCTAGAAAAAACCTATGCTGCAGGAAAAATTCCTGGTGGCTTCTTCCGTCGTGAAGGTCGTCCATCAGAAGGTGAGACATTGATCTCCCGTTTGATCGATCGCCCATTGCGTCCATTATTCCCAGAAGGTTTCTTGAACGAAGTTCAGGTTGTCATTCATGTGTTGTCTATCAACCCGGATGTACCCTCTGATATTCCTGCTTTGATCGCTGCTTCTGCTGCATTAGCGGTTTCAGGTATCCCATTTGCTGGCCCAGTAGGCGCAGCGCGCGTTGGTTACGCGAATGGCCAATACCTCTTGAACCCCACCCGTACTGAGCAAGCTACTAGCGAGATGGATTTAATCGTAGCTGGTACACAAGCCGCTGTATTGATGGTTGAGTCAGAGGCCAATCAGTTGTCCGAAGAAATCATGTTGGGTGCAGTTGTATATGGTCATGACCAAATGCAAACCGCCATCAATGCGATTAATGAATTAGTAAAAGAAGCGGGCAAGCCTGAATGGGATTGGACTGCTGCTCCTAAAGATGAGCCGTTCATTGCCAAAGTAACTGCATTGGCTGAAGCGCCTTTGCGTGAGGCTTATCAGATTCGTCAAAAAGGTGCTCGTACAGATAAGCTCAAAGAAACCACTAAAACAGTCATGGCTAAGCTTGCTGAAGAGGGTGATGTTGATGCAGTAGCTGTTAATGACATCCTATTTGAAATCGAAGCCAAGATTGTTCGTAGCCAGATTTTGAATGGTGAGCCACGGATTGATGGTCGCGACACTCGTACTGTTCGTCCGATTGAGATTCGTAATGGCGTATTACCGCGCACGCACGGTTCAGCATTGTTTACTCGTGGAGAAACACAGGCTCTCGTAGTTGCTACCTTAGGTACAGCGCGTGATGAGCAGATCATTGACGCACTCGAAGGTGAATACCGTGATCGCTTTATGTTCCACTACAACATGCCTCCATTCGCTACCGGTGAAACTGGTCGTGTAGGTAGCCCAAAGCGTCGTGAAATTGGTCATGGTCGTTTGGCTAAGCGTGCATTGATTCCGGTACTGCCAAGTGCAGAAGACTTTGCATACAGTATTCGTGTGGTTTCAGAAATCACCGAATCCAATGGTTCTTCATCCATGGCCTCTGTTTGCGGCGGCTGTTTGGCGATGATGGACGCGGGTGTTCCTGTCAAGGCGCACGTTGCTGGTGTAGCCATGGGCTTGATTTTAGATGGCAATCGTTTTGCCGTCTTGACCGACATCTTGGGTGACGAAGATCACTTAGGCGATATGGACTTTAAAGTCGCTGGTACAGCAAACGGTATTACCGCCTTGCAAATGGACATTAAGGTTCAGGGCATCACTAAAGAAATTATGCAGGTCGCTTTAGCTCAGGCTAAAGAAGGTCGCTTACACATTTTGAGCAAGATGCAAGAGGCAATGGGTTCAGTACGTACTGAATTGTCTGCACATGCTCCACGAATGGTTTCATTCAAGATTCATCCGGACAAGATTCGTGAAGTAATTGGTAAAGGCGGCGCAACCATTCAAGCCTTGACTAAAGAGACAGGTTGCAGCATTGACATTAAAGATGACGGTACTGTCACGATTGCTTCTACTAGTGCTGAAGGTATGGCTGAAGCAAAAGCACGCATCGAAGGTATTACTGCTGAAGCTGAAGTAGGCAAAATCTACGAAGGCCCAGTAGTGAAGTTACTTGAATTTGGTGCCTTGGTTAATATTCTGCCAGGTAAAGACGGTCTCTTGCATATCTCTGAAATTTCAAATGAGCGCGTAAAAGAAGTGAAAGACTATTTGGCAGAAGGCCAAGTAGTGCGTGTGAAATTGTTAGCTGCTGATGAGCGTGGTCGTTTACGTCTCTCCCTCAAAGCAGCTATGGCTGATGAAGGTGGCACGATTGCTCCTTTAGCAGGCGCTGCTGAAGTGGTTACAGACGCAGCTCCGGCATCTGGCGAGTCTGCTTAAGCAGATTAGCGAGCAGGAGTATTTATGCACGTCATTGAAATCAAAGAATTTGGCGCACCAGAAATGTTGGTGCCTGCCACTCGTCCTGATCCAGTAGTTCCGGCCGCTGGAACAGGCGAGATTTTGATTAAGGTATTGGCTGCGGGTATTAATCGTCCAGATGTTTTACAGCGTAAGGGCCATTATCCAGTTCCAGCGGGTGCATCTGATATTCCTGGTCTTGAAGTTGCTGGTGAAATTATTGGCGGTGACTTAGCTCACGCCGATAATCTCTTTGGCCTCAAAGTGGGTGATAAAGTTTGTGCACTCGTGCAAGGCGGTGGTTATGCAGACAGATGTACTGCACCTATTGCACAATGTTTGCCTTATCCAACCGGTTTCAGCGATCAAGAGGCGGCTGCCTTACCCGAAACTTTTTACACTGTGTGGAGCAACGTCTTTATGCGTGGTCAATTAGCTGAAGGTGAAACTTTGTTAGTGCAAGGTGGCTCAAGTGGCATAGGAGTAACTGCCATTCTCATTGCCAAGGCTTTAGGTCATAAGGTATTTGTTACTGCAGGTACCGATGAGAAGTGTGCTGCCTGTGTAGCCTTGGGTGCTGACTTGGCCATTAACTACAAGACACAAGATTTTGTAGAAGAGGTGAAGAAGGCTACTGATGGCAAGGGTGTCAATGTCATTCTCGATATGGTGACTGGCGCCTATGTTCAAAAAGAAATCGATTGCTTAGCTGATGATGGTCGCATTGTGATTATTGCGATTCAGGGTGGTTCAAAAGCAGAAGTGAGCACCAATCAAATTCTACGTCGTCGTTTAACGATTACTGGATCAACCTTGCGTCCACGCCCAGTCTCCTTTAAGAAGCAAATTACCAAGCAGTTGTTTGATCATGTTTGGCCATTACTCAATGCGGGTCAGTTAAAGCCGGTAATCTATAAAACCTTCGCCTTAGATCGGGCGGCAGATGCCCATCGTTTGATGGAATCCTCTGAGCACGTTGGCAAGATTGTGTTAACTGTTTAAGTATTGAGTTAGATTGCATGCGTCCACTCACGGTTATCGGTAATTGGAAAATGAACGGCAGTCTTGCGGGGAATGCAGACTGGGTTAAAACGGTTTGTCGTGGGATGGAGCAGGGCATGCCTGCAGGTCGTAAGTATGCGTTTTGTGTGCCGGCGCTTTATTTGGCGCAATGCGGTGAATTGATTCGTGATTGCTCTCTCGCTTTTTTGAGTATGGGTGCCCAAGATGTATCGGCTTATGCCGCAGGAGCTTATACCGGCGAGATTGCTGCCTCAATGTTGAAAGAGTTGGGTTGTACTTATGTCATTGTGGGGCATTCAGAGCGCCGCCAGTACCATCAGGAAGCGGATGAGCAGGTTGCAGAAAAAGCGCTGCAAGTTCTCGATAACGGCATGATTCCAGTTATCTGTGTAGGCGAGTCTGCCGATGAGCGTAACTCTGGTCGTGAGGTTGAGGTTGTGAGAGGCCAAATTTCAAGGCAAGTAGCCATCTTGCAAGACCGTTTGGCTGACTGTTTGATTGCTTACGAGCCTATTTGGGCTATTGGCACTGGTAAGGTTGCTAGCGCGCAGCTTGCTCAAGATATGCATCGGGCCATTCGCTTGCAGTTGGCAGAGTTTGATGAGGATGTTGCATCCCATGTGGGAATTTTGTATGGCGGCAGTGTCAAGCCTGATAATGCTGTTGAACTATTTGCAATGCCAGATATTGATGGCGGATTGATTGGGGGCGCCTCATTGAGCCCGCAGGATTTTCTGGCTATTTGTCAGGCCTAGATTTTTTATTTGGAGATAAGCCATGGAATGGTTTAAGACTTTATTGATTGTTGTGCAGGTGATTTCCGCTTTGGCAGTGATTTTGTTGGTATTGCTTCAGCAGGGAAAGGGCGCCGATATGGGTGCTGCTTTTGGTTCTGGATCCTCGGGTAGCCTTTTTGGCGCCAGCGGCTCTGCCAATTTTCTTTCCCACACAACGGCTATCTTTGCTGCTATCTTTTTTGTATGCACCCTAGGGATAACTTGGATCGGTAATAAGAAGGAAGTTAGCCCAGGCATTTTGTCTGGCACCGTAGCCCCTGTTGCCGCTCCTGCAGCTGCACCGGCTGCCCCTGTTCAGGATCCTACCAAACCAGCAGTTCCAAAATAAAATATTTGGTTTTAAGGGGTTTAAAAGCTGTTTTTCAGGGTATTTACTAGGTTCAATGCAGTAGAATTGACGAGTTTTACAAGATGCCGACGTGGTGAAATTGGTAGACACGCTATCTTGAGGGGGTAGTGGCTTAGGCTGTGCGAGTTCGAGTCTCGCCGTCGGCACCAAATTGTAAGATTGAAGCTGTTATCCAGGTTTTATGTAGTGAAGTAATTGTTAATTTGTATCTTATTCAGACTCACCAGACGAAAGAATCAAGGCTATTTTGGATCTCGCTAATTACTTTCCTGTTCTGCTTTTTATCCTCGTAGGTATTGGGGTCGGTTTAGTGCCCATGTTCCTCGGAAAAGTGTTGGCTCCTTCTAAGCCAAACGCTGAAAAACTGTCGCCATACGAATGTGGTTTTGAGGCTTTTGAAGATGCACGCATGAAATTTGACGTGCGTTATTACCTCATTGCGATCTTATTTATCTTATTTGACTTAGAAACAGCATTCCTGTTCCCATGGGGTGTGGCTTTGCGTGATATCGGCTGGTTTGGCTATGCCTCCATGGTGATTTTCCTTCTGGAATTTATCGTGGGATTTGTTTATATCTGGAAAAAGGGCGCCCTCGACTGGGAGTGATCGTTATGGCATTAGAAGGCGTTCTTAAAGAGGGATTTGTTACTACTACTGCAGACCAGTTAATCAACTGGACGCGTAATGGTTCTTTATGGCCAATGACCTTTGGTCTTGCCTGCTGCGCTGTAGAAATGATGCATGCAGGGGCTTCCCGTTATGACTTAGACCGTTTTGGGGTAGTTTTTCGTCCATCCCCACGTCAATCGGACTTGATGATTGTGGCTGGTACCTTATGTAACAAGATGGCACCTGCTTTGCGCAAGGTCTATGACCAAATGCCAGAACCCCGCTGGGTTATTTCCATGGGCTCATGTGCCAATGGCGGTGGTTATTACCATAACTCGTATTCAGTGGTTCGTGGTTGCGACCGTATTGTGCCTGTAGACATTTATGTGCCTGGCTGCCCCCCAACTGCAGAAGCATTAATCTACGGAATTATTCAGTTGCAATCCAAGATTGCTCGCACCAGCACGATTGCGCGGAAGGCTTAATTCATGTCAGATCGTTTAGTTCAACTCGCAGCCAATCTAGAAAAAGTTCTAGGTAAGCGCACCCAGTCAATCGAAATTGCTTTAGGTGAAGTGACGGTCGTTTTGAATGCAGATACGTATTTTGAATCCGCCATGCTCTTGCGTGATGAGCCTTCATTGGCCTTTGAGCAACTCATTGATTTATGCGGTGTGGATTATCAAGATTTCCGCGACGGTGCTTGGGTTGGCCCACGTTTTGCTGCGGTAACGCATCTCTTGTCTCTGGCGCATAACTGGCGTTTACGTGTACGCGTATTTGCCCCAGAAGATTCGTACCCCATCCTCGCCTCACTTACGCCAGTATGGGCGGCGGCGAATTGGTTTGAGCGTGAAGCATTTGATCTTTATGGCATCTTGTTTGATGGGCATGATGACCTGCGTCGCATCTTGACTGATTATGGTTTCATCGGTCACCCATTTAGAAAAGATTTCCCCATCTCTGGCAATGTGGAAATGCGCTACGACCCAGAGCTCAAGCGCGTGGTTTACCAACCCGTCACGATTGAAGCGCGCGAGATTACACCGCGTATCGTCCGTGAAGAGCAGTACGGAGGCCCGGTTTAGCTATGGCACAGATTAAGAACTACACCCTCAATTTTGGACCTCAACATCCTGCCGCTCACGGTGTTTTACGCCTGGTGCTGGAGCTAGATGGTGAAGTGATCCAGCGTGCAGACCCGCATATTGGTTTACTGCATCGCGCCACTGAAAAATTAGCCGAGACCCGTACTTGGATTCAAAACGTTCCTTACATGGATCGCTTGGATTATGTATCGATGATGGCTAATGAGCACGCTTACGTGATGGCAATTGAAAAATTGCTGCAAGTAGATGTGCCTTTGCGAGCCCAATATATTCGCGTCATGTTTGATGAGTTAACGCGTTTACTCAACCACCTCTTGTGGATCGGCTGTCACGGCTTAGACGTTGGCGCAATGGCCGTATTCCTATACGCCTTCCGTGATCGTGAAGATATTTTTGATATGTACGAAGCCGTTTCTGGCGCGCGTATGCATGCTGCTTACTACCGTCCAGGTGGCGTCTACCGTGATCTACCAACGCAAATGGCTCAGTACTCTCAGTCCAAGGTACGTAGCACTTCTGCTATCAAACGCTTGAATGAAAATCGTAGCGGTACTTTGCTGGATTTCATTGAAGAGTTCTCTGGGCGCTTTGATGGAAACGTCGATGAGTATTGCAATCTCCTGACGGATAACCGGATCTGGAAGCAGCGCTTGGTTGGCATTGGCGTTGTGACGCCTGAACGTGCTTTGCAGTTGGGCTTTACTGGCCCGATGTTGCGGGGTTCTGGCATCGAGTGGGATTTGCGTAAAAAACAACCTTACGAGACCTATGACAAGCTCGACTTTGATATTCCTGTGGGCGTAAACGGCGACTCTTACGATCGCTATTTGGTGCGCATGGAAGAAATGCGTCAATCCAATCGCATCATTAAGCAATGTATTGCCTGGCTCAAAGCAAATGATGGCCCGGTCATGAGTGATAACCACAAAGTATCGCCACCCAAGCGTGTTGATATGAAGACGAATATGGAAGAGCTGATTCATCACTTCAAACTCTTCACTGAAGGTATGCATGTTCCCAATGGCGAGGCTTATTCTGCGGTTGAGCATCCCAAAGGCGAGTTCGGTATTTACTTGATTTCTGACGGTGCGAATAAACCGTATCGCCTCAAGATTCGTGCACCAGGATTTGTACATCTATCTGCTATGGATGAGATGTCTCGTGGTCACATGTTGGCTGACGCAGTCACGATTATTGGCACCCAAGATATTGTGTTCGGGGAGATTGACCGCTAATACAGTGTGCCAAGAATAAATTTATGACAACTACTCTTCAACTATCAGACAAAACGCTCGCTGACATAGCACGTAATGTCGCTAAATATCCTCCAGAGCAAAAGCAGTCTGCTGTGATGGCTGCTCTCATTGCAGCCCAAACTGAGCTAGGTTGGGTTTCTCCTGAGGTGATTGCCACAGTTGCACAAATATTAGAAATGCCGACGATTGCTGTTGATGAAGTAGCTACTTTCTACAACATGTACAACACGAAGCCAATTGGTAAATACAAGTTGGTGATTTGTACTAATCTGCCTTGTCAATTAACGCATGGTGAAACCGCGGCTACTCATCTAAAGGAAACCTTAGGCATTGGGTATAACGAAACAACACCTTGTGGCACCTTTACCTTAAAAGAGGGGGAGTGCATGGGTGCGTGTGGTGATTCACCAGTCATGCTGATTAATGACAAGCGCATGTGTAGCTTGATGAGCAAAGAAAAGATTGATGCTCTATTAAATGAGTTGCGTGCAGAGGGAAAAGCAGCATGACCAGCTTGCACGATAGACACATTAAACCTTTGATTCTTGCCGGCTTGAATGGCGAGAACTGGCGTTTAAAGGATTATGAAAGTCGTGGCGGTTATCAGCAGCTGCGTCGTATCTTGAATGACCAGGTTGCGCCAGACGCCATCATTGCTGAATTAAAAGCATCGTCATTACGTGGCCGTGGAGGCGCAGGTTTTCCAACGGGATTGAAATGGAGCTTTATGCCTCGTCAGTTCCCTGGTCAAAAGTATTTAGTCTGCAATAGCGACGAAGGTGAGCCAGGGACATTTAAAGACCGCGACATCATGCGCTACAACCCACACGCTTTGATTGAGGGCATGATCATTGGCGCCTACACTATGGGTATCGCAACGGGTTATAACTATATCCATGGCGAAATCTGGGAAGTTTACGCACGTTTCGAAGAAGCTCTTGAAGAGGCACGTGCTGCTGGATATCTCGGTAACAAGATTTTGGGAAGCGAATTCAATTTTCAATTGCATGCTTCGCCAGGTTGGGGTGCTTATATTTGTGGTGAAGAAACCGCACTCTTAGAATCGCTTGAAGGCAAGAAGGGTCAACCTCGCTTCAAGCCACCATTCCCAGCGAGCTTTGGTTTATACGGCAAGCCAACCACTATTAACAATACTGAAACCTTCGCTGCCGTCCCATTCATTATGGCAATTGGTGGACCTGCGTATTTAGAGTTGGGCAAGCCAAATAATGGCGGTACGAAGATTTTTTCTGTTTCTGGTGACGTGACTTATCCTGGCAATTATGAGGTTCCATTGGGCACTCCATTTGCGGATTTACTCAAATTGGCTGGCGGCATGCGCGATGGCATTCCATTGAAAGCAGTTATTCCTGGCGGTTCATCGGCCCCTGTTATTCCTGGTGCGCAGATGATGGACCTCACGATGGATTACGACAGCATTGCGAAAGCAGGTTCAATGCTGGGATCCGGTGCAGTCATCGTCATGAATGAAACTCGTTGCATGGTTCGTGCACTGGAGCGTTTGTCCTATTTTTATCATGAGGAATCCTGTGGTCAATGCACTCCATGCCGTGAGGGTACAGGCTGGTTGTGGCGCATTGTTCATCGGATTGAGCATGGCCAAGGACGTCCAGAAGATTTAGATTTATTAAACGATGTAGCAGCTAATATTCAGGGTCGCACGATTTGCGCTTTGGGTGATGCCGCTGCTATGCCAGTTCGTGGCATGTTGAAACATTACATGGATGAATTTGTTTATCACGTAGAACATAAGCGCTGCTTAGATTCTGCTAAACCTTTATGAGATATTGAGCACGGGACACCTTACAGTGAGCATGGTTGAAATCGAATTAGATGGCAAGGTAGTAGAAGTTCCGCAAGGTTCGATGGTGATGCACGCCGCGAACAAGCTGGGTACTTATATTCCCCACTTTTGCTATCACAAGAAATTATCCATCGCTGCTAACTGCCGCATGTGTTTGGTAGAAGTTGAGAAAGCGCCTAAACCATTGCCAGCTTGTGCCACACCAGCGACCCAAGGCATGAAGGTATTTACACACTCAGCTAAAGCAGTTGAAGCACAGCGTTCAGTAATGGAGTTTCTTCTCATCAACCATCCTTTAGATTGCCCTATTTGTGATCAAGGTGGTGAGTGCCAGTTACAAGATTTAGCAGTAGGTTACGGTAAATCCAATTCACGCTATGAAGAAGACAAGCGTGTTGTGTTCCATAAAAATGTAGGCCCATTAATCTCTATGCAGGAGATGTCCCGCTGTATTCACTGCACCCGTTGCGTGCGCTTCGGCCAAGAGGTGGCTGGAGTGATGGAGTTGGGTATGGTCAATCGTGGTGAGCATTCTGAAATCACGACCTTCACTGGTCAGACGATTGATTCCGAACTATCAGGCAATATGATTGATATCTGTCCAGTCGGTGCATTAACGAGCAAGCCATTCCGCTACGCTGCCCGTACCTGGGAATTAGGTCGTAAGCGTTCCGTCAGTCCGCACGACAGTTTGGGATCAAATACCACCGTTCAAACTAAAGCCAATAAAGTGATGCGCGTAGTGGCTTTAGAAAATGAAGCAATCAATGAGTGCTGGATTAGTGACCGTGATCGTTTTGCTTATGAAGGTATTAATAGCGCAGACCGTGTGACGACTCCGATGGTGAAGCAGGGCGGTCAATGGCTTGAGACTGATTGGGAATCTGCGATGAATTACGTCGCCCATTCACTCAAAACGATTTCTGCTGAAAGTGGCTCAGAAGCGATTGGTGCTTTAGCCCATCCTATCTCTAGCACTGAAGAGTTGTATCTGCTGCAAAAACTGGTTCGGGACTTAGGATCTAATCAGATTGAAACTCGATTGGGTCAAACTGATGTTAGTGGGGCTGCATCTGCCCCTTGGTTGGGTATGCCCATTACTACATTAAGTACGCTTGATCGCGTTTTAGTGATTGGTAGTTTCTTACGCAAGGATCAGCCCTTAGTTGCCGTTCGCTTACGTGAGGGTGCTAAAAAGGGTTTACAAGTTTTACGGATTGACGCGGGTGGTGATGATTGGCTCATTCCTAGCGTTGGAATTGCAGCTAGACCTAGCGCATGGTTGAATGCATTAAGTGAAGTTGCCATTGCTGTGGCGAAGGCGAAATCTGCTTCTACTCCCGCAGGTTTAGCTGCTGTGCCGGTTTCTATTACCGCCCAACAGATAGCTGATAGTTTGCTGTCTGGCACCACAAGATCCGTATTGTTGGGCTCAGCTGCTATTGCCCATCCCCAAGCGTCTGACATACATGTATTAGCGCAGTTTATTGCTGAGCAAACAGGCGCTACCTTAGGATTCTTACCGGTTGGCGGAAATGCAGTCGGTGCGAGCTTGGTAAAAGCGAATGGTGCTGGTGTTGAATCAGTCCTGTCGGGTGACCGCCGTGCGGTGCTTTTAATGAATATTGAGCCCGATGCTGATTTGCCTAATCCAGAGCAGGCGCGTGCTGCCTTAGCTAAAGCCAATACGGTGATTGCCTTAAGCGCTTTTAAGAGCGCAGATATCCTAGAGGTAGCCGATGTCATTCTGCCAATCACCCCTTTTACAGAAACTGTATCTACATTTGTGAATGCAGAAGGACGCGTTCAAACTATTCAGCCCGCTGTGAAACCTTTAGGTGATTCACGTCCCGCATGGAAAGTGCTGCGTGTACTGGGTGGCCTATTAAATTTAGATGGCTTTCATTTCAATATGCCTGAAGAAGTACTGGGCGAAGCGCTGAGTGATAATTACTGCGCTCATTTAAGCAATCAATCGACTGCAAGCGCATTGACTCATGGCAAATTAGCTCCATTAAGCGGACTAGAGCGTCTATCGGACGTAGGCATTTATGCTGGTGACCAAATTGTGCGCCGCTCATCTGCTTTGCAGTTAACGCGAGATGCGAAGCGCAGTAATCAGGCTGGTGTTGGTCAAGCGCTCTTTAATGAGTTGGGCTTGAAAGAGGGTGATGCTGTGCAAGTGACTCAAGGCAGTCGGTTCGTAGATTTGCAGGCAACATTGGAAGTCAATTTAGCTCAGGGCGTCATTCGAATTTCTGCAGGAACCATGGCTAGCGCTCAATTAGGGTCGATGTTCGGTCCTGTTTCGGTTAGCAAGGTATAGGCGCCAAGATGGATCATTTCTTGAACCTCGTTACTACTCAAGGTGAGGCTATCTTCGGATCTCTATGGCCGCTGGTTTGGGCTTTGGTGCGTATCGTAGTTATCGTATTGCCGATGTTTGCTGCCGTAGCTTATATGACTCTTTGGGAGCGCAAACTCATTGGTTGGATGCACATCCGGCTTGGCCCTAATCGTGTTGGCCCATTAGGTTTGTTGCAGCCCATTGCAGATGCATTGAAGTTGCTCATGAAGGAGATCATTTCTCCAACTCAAGCAAGCAAGGTGCTGTATTTCATTGCGCCGGTGATGGTGATCATGCCTGCTTTTGCTGCCTGGGCTGTCATTCCTTTCCAGGCCAAACTGGTGTTAGCTGATGTTAATGCTGGCTTGCTCTATGTCATGGCAATCTCTTCTATTGGGGTTTATGGCGTCATCTTGGCGGGTTGGTCATCTAACTCCAAGTACCCGTTCCTTGGCGCGATGCGTGCCTCCGCTCAAATGATTTCTTATGAAATTGCAATGGGTTTTGCATTGGTCACGGTGTTATTGACTTCTGGCTCATTAAACCTGAGTGCGATTGTGATTTCTCAAGAGCAGGGCTACTTTGCCAATATGGGTTTGAACTTCCTGTCGTGGAACTGGTTGCCATTGCTCCCCATGTTCATCATTTACTTTATCTCTGGTGTTGCTGAAACCAATCGTCATCCATTTGACGTAGTGGAAGGGGAGTCAGAGATTGTTGCTGGTCATATGGTTGAGTATTCTGGTATGGCCTTTGCAATGTTCTTTCTGGCAGAGTATGCCAATATGATTTTGATCGCTGCCTTAGCTTCTACTATCTTCTTGGGCGGTTGGTTGCCAATCGTTGATTTGCCAATCTTGCGCGATATCCCAGGCTTCTTCTGGTTATTTGCTAAAACGTTCCTCCTCTTGTCCTGTGTCATCTGGCTACGTGCCACCTTGCCACGTTATCGCTACGACCAGATCATGCGTTTGGGCTGGAAGATTTTTATCCCCATCTCAGTTTTCTGGGTAGTGGTTGTTGGCGCATGGGTAGTATCCCCATGGAATATCTGGAAATAAGGCGATCAATCATGTTTAAGAAAATTTCCCAATTCCTCGATAGCTTGATGCTAAAAGACATTCTGGTCGGCATGTCGATTACCGGCCGCTATCTCTTTAAGCCAAAAATTACTATTCAGTATCCAGAGGAGAAGACGCCCCAGTCTGCCCGATTCCGTGGTTTGCATGCATTGCGTCGTTATGAGAACGGGGAAGAGCGTTGCATTGGTTGCAAATTATGCGAAGCAGTTTGTCCGGCATACGCCATTACTATTGAAACCGCTGAGCGGGATGATGGTACGCGCCGTACTAGCCGCTACGACATTGATTTAACGAAGTGTATTTTCTGTGGCTTCTGTGAAGAGGCTTGTCCTGTAGACGCGATTGTTGAAACCAATATTTTTGAATATTTTGGCGATAAGCGTGGTGATTTGTACTTCACAAAAGACATGCTGTTAGCCGTAGGTGATAAGTATGAAAAAGAGATTGCTGCTAGCCGCACAGCGGATGCACCTTATCGTTAAGCGAACAGAGCGCAAATATATATGACACTTAATCCAACTACTCTGTTTGCCGTATTCTTTTACGCCTTCGCAGGTTTGCTGGTGATTTCTGCTCTGCGCGTAGTGACCGCTCGCAACCCAGTGCATGCTGCTCTGTTTTTAGTGCTCGCCTTTTTTTGCGCATCTGGCTTGTGGATGCTCCTCAAGGCAGAGTTCCTCAGTCTGGCCTTGATCCTCGTCTATGTTGGTGCAGTGATGGTGCTGTTCTTGTTTGTGGTCATGATGTTAGATCTTGATATTGAAAATTTGCGTCGCGATTATAAAAAATTCTTACCAGTAGCTTTTTTAATGGGTACTGTCATTGTTTTAGAGTTATCGATTGTCCTGATCCGCAGCTTTATTGGAACCAATGCGCCAGTCCAGCCAATGCTCGAGGAGGCGGCCACTAGCAATACTCACGCTTTGGGGATGTTGATTTTCGTAGATTATGTGTATGCCTTCGAGATTGCTGGTGTCATCCTATTGGTAGCCATCATTGCTGCTGTAGCCTTGACTCTGCGTAATCGCAAAGATTCTAAATCCCAAAATATTCATCAGCAAGTCAATGTCAATTCTGCAGATCGGATGCGCATCGTGAAAATGGATTCCGATAGGGCTGCAAAGCAGGATAGTCGCGGGGAGAAGTCATGACGATTACTTTGGCTCACTACTTAGTGCTAGGCGCCATTTTATTTGCTACTAGCGTAGTTGGTATTTTCTTGAATCGTAAAAATGTCATCGTACTCTTGATGGCCATTGAGTTAATGCTTCTTTCGGTAAACATGAACTTTGTCGCCTTCTCCCATTATTTGGGTGACATGGCTGGTCAAGTATTTGTATTCTTTATTTTGACTGTGGCTGCTGCTGAGGCAGCAATCGGTTTGGCAATTTTGGTTGTGCTCTTCCGCAAGGTGGACACCATTAATGCTGAAGACCTTGACCACCTAAAAGGCTAGTCATGCAATTGACCTTAACTCTTCCCGTCCTCTGCACCATTCCATTGGCGCCACTATTTGGCTCAATCATTGCCGGATTTTTTGGGACTAAATTGGGTGGTAATCGCATTGGTAATGGCCCTTGCCAGTTCGTCACTATCTTGGGTGTGATGATCGCTTTTGTGCTGTCGTGTTTTGTATTAGTTCAAGTCATGGATGGTTTCTATTTCAACGGTACGGTTTACCGCTGGATGGAGTTGGGTGAGCTCAACTTGGATATCGGTTTTTTAATCGACCCGCTGACAGCAACCATGATGTGTGTCGTGACCTTTGTGTCCTTGATGGTGCATATCTATACCATTGGCTATATGCAGGGTGAAGAGGGATATAACCGCTTCTTCTCCTATATCTCACTCTTTACCTTTGCGATGTTAATGCTGGTCATGAGTAATAACCTCTTGCAACTGTTCTTTGGCTGGGAGGCGGTCGGGGTTGTTTCTTATTTATTGATTGGCTTCTACTATGAACGTCAGTCCGCTGTGTTTGCCAACATGAAGGCCTTCTTAGTAAACCGAGTGGGTGACTTTGGCTTCATCCTCGGCATTGGTCTATTGCTGGCTAGCACTGGCTCCATGAACTATGACGTGATCTTTTCGCAGAACACGGCATTAGCAGCGCAAACATTACCAGGTACTAGCTGGAATTTATTGACAGTGGTTTGTATCTGTTTATTCATCGGGGCGATGGGTAAGTCAGCCCAATTCCCTTTACATGTCTGGCTACCAGACTCGATGGAAGGTCCGACTCCTATTTCTGCGTTGATTCACGCAGCGACCATGGTTACTGCGGGCATCTTTATGGTGTCACGCATGTCCCCTCTATTTGAGTTATCAGAGGCGGCCTTGAGCTTTATCTTGATTATTGGCTCCATCACTGCACTCTTCATGGGTTTCCTGGGCCTGGTTCAAACGGATATCAAACGGGTTATTGCTTATTCCACTCTGTCTCAGTTGGGCTTTATGACGATTGCTTTGGGGGTTTCAGCTTATCCAGTAGCCATCTTTCACCTGATGACGCATGCATTCTTTAAAGCGCTCCTGTTCCTTGGGGCGGGTAGTGTGATTTTGGGTATGCATCATGAGCAAGACATGCGCAAGATGGGTGGTCTTTGGAAGTACATGCCAATCACTTGTCTCATGATGTTGCTGGGTAGTTTGTCATTAATCGGTACGCCATTTTTCTCAGGCTTCTATTCAAAAGATTCGATTATTGAAGCGGTAGCTGCTAGTCATATCCCAGGATCCGGATTTGCTTATTTTGCTGTTATGACCAGCGTCTTTGTGACCGCCTTATATTCTTTCCGTCTATATTTTTATGTATTTCACGGTAAGTCGCGTTGGGGTCATGCTGATGCACATGCGCACGAGCATGGTGACCATGCAGAGCAGGGCGATGACCATGCGCATCATGGCTTAGCACCTGGTCAAAAGCCACATGAATCTCCCTTGGTGGTTACATTGCCATTAATTTTGTTAGCAATTCCTTCGGTCATCATTGGTTTCTACACTATTACCCCTTTGTTGTTCGGCACTTTCTTTGGGGATTCCATCTTTATTGATATCGCTCGTCATCCAGTGATGAAAGAGCTTGAAGATGAGTTCCATGGACCCATTGCTATGGCCATCCATGCATTCACTTCCCCAGTATTGCTCTTGGTCGTATTGGGCGTGCTTACAGCTGCGATTGGCTACCTTTGGGCTCCGAAGTTGCCGAGCGTGGTTTCGCAAGCATTGGCTCCGGTCAAAAAGCTGCTGGATCATAAATACTACCTAGATGATTTCAATCAAGCAATATTTGCTAAAGGCTTGCTGTGGATCGGCGGTATTTTATGGCATCGTGGCGATCAAAAAATTATCGACGGATTTATTGTTAATGGTAGCGCCTTCTCGGTCGGGCGCTTTGCTGGTGTCATTCGTCATTTGCAATCCGGTTATCTCTACCACTATGCTTTCGCAATGATTGCTGGCTTAGCGGTATTGCTGGCTTGGGTTTTATACGCTTACCTGCCTTTTGTTCGCTAGGCCTTTGTTACTTAAGTAGCCATTATGATTCTCTCATTCGCCATCTGGATCCCGATTTTTTTCGGCATCATTATTTTGTTCTACGGCTCAGAAAAGCCTTCTGCTGGAGTGCGTTGGCTGGCACTGGTTGGAGCAGTACTCGGCTTCATTGCCACTTTGCCATTAGTAATAGATTTTGATGTTGCTAATCCGGGCATGCAGTTTGTAGAAAAGATTAGCTGGATACCTCGTTATGACATTAATTACTCCCTCGGCGTGGATGGTATTTCTGTTTGGTTTATTGTCTTAACTGCATTTATTAATATTTTTGTGGTGATTGCCTCTTGGGAGTCGATTACTACCAAGGTATCCCAATATATGGCTTCGTTCATGATCCTTTCCGGATTGATGATTGGCGTATTTGCTTCGCTGGATGCATTACTGTTCTATGTATTCTTCGAGGCGACTTTAATCCCGATGTACATCATCATTGGTGTTTGGGGTGGACATAACCGAATCTACGCAGCATTCAAGTTTTTCTTGTACACATTGATGGGTTCCTTGCTTACCTTGATCGCGATGCTGTACCTGTACAACGTGACCAATACCTTTGATATTCTGGCTTGGCACAATGCCCGTTTGGATATCGTTGAACAAATCCTCCTGTTCTTTGCCTTCTTCATGGCATTTGCAGTGAAGGTTCCGATGTGGCCTTTACATACTTGGTTGCCAGATGTTCACGTTGAAGCCCCAACAGGTGGCTCAGTAGTCTTGGCTGCCATCATGTTGAAGCTGGGTGCCTATGGTTTCTTACGCTTCTCGCTGCCGATTGCTCCAGATGCAAGCCAATATCTTGGCCCATTTGTGATCTTCTTGTCTTTGGTAGCCGTGATTTATGTGGGTGCCGTGGCCTTGGTGCAGAAAGATATGAAGAAGCTGGTGGCCTATTCATCAGTTGCGCACATGGGTTTTGTGACCTTAGGCTTCTTCCTCTTTAGCCCGCTGGGCATTGAGGGTGGCATTGTGCAGATGATCTCCCATGGCTTTGTAGCTGGCGCGATGTTCCTTTCGATTGGTGTGTTGTATGGCCGCATGCATACCCGTCAAATTGCGGACTACGGCGGCGTGGTGCATCGGATGCCAGCCTTTACTGCCTTTGCAGTATTAATGGCGATGGCGAACTGCGGCCTACCAGCTACCTCTGGATTTGTTGGTGAATTCATGGTGATTTTGGCTGCGGTAGATTACGATTTCGTCATTGGCTTGTTAGCTGCTACCGCTTTGATTCTGAGTGCTGCCTATTCATTATGGATGGTGAAGCGGGTATTTTTTGGTGCCATCACGAATGAGCATGTCGAGGCATTAAAAGATCTGAATGGTCGCGAGTATTTCATGATGGCGGTATTGTCTATCTGTGTAATTGGTATGGGGGTGTATCCAAAGCCCTTTACTGACATCATTCATCCCTCCGTGATTAATCTGTTGCAGCATGTTGCTGTCAGCAAACTCTGAGTAAACGCTAATGCAAGCATTCGACCTATACGCCATCCTGCCGGAACTTGTTTTACTCGTTGTCACCTGTTTGTTATTGGTGGCCAGCGTTTATGTGCCTGAGCGTCAGCCAGCTACCCCAGGAGTGGAGCAGGATATTTTCCACACCCCGCGTGGGGTTGGCTTTGTATATTTCTTCTCCCTTATTTTGTTAGCGTATCTAATCGTCGCCTTTCTGGGTCGTATGGGGGATGTATCAGCGGTTGCAATGAATGGCTTGTTTCAGACGGATCCACTCTCTAATTTATTAAAAGCCTGTTCTTGCGGTGCCGTGTTGGTGAGCTTGGTATATTCAAAAAAATACCTCGTCGATCGAGCCATTTTCCGCCCTGACTTCATTGTCTTGGTTTTGCTCGCCTTACTGGGTCAATGCGTATTAATTTCCGGCGCTAATCTGCTGACCCTCTATCTTGGTCTGGAGTTGATGGCTCTGCCAACCTATGCTTTAGTAGCTATGCGTCATAGCAATGAAAAGAGTGTAGAAGCGGCAATTAAGTATTTCATTCTGGGCGCTCTGGCATCGGGATTTTTACTCTACGGTATGTCGATGTTGTACGGTGTCACCGGCTCACTCGATTTAATTGAAATCTTCACTACAGTTGCAGATCCACGAGTCAACCATCTGGTAATGGCTTTTGGTCTGGTATTCATTGTTTCTGGCTTGGCCTTTAAGTTAGGCGTAGTACCTTTTCACATGTGGGTACCAGATGTTTATCAAGGTGCGCCAACAGCAGTGACTTTGATGATTGCAGCTGCGCCTAAGCTGGCAGCCTTTGCATTGTTATTCCGCTTATTGGTAAATACTCTCTTGCCACTAATGGGTGATTGGCAACCGATGCTGGTCTTGTTGGCAGTCCTATCACTAGTAGTTGGAAACCTGACGGCAATTGCGCAAACGAATATGAAGCGCATGTTGGCATACTCGGCTATTGCACAAATGGGTTTTGTACTACTAGGCATGTTGTCAGTGTTTGATGATCATGCCTTTAGTGCCTCTCTGTTTTATGCAATCACTTATGTCTTGACTACTTTAGGCAGCTTCGGTCTCTTGATGTTGCTGTCACACAAAGGCCATGATTGCGAAACGATTGATGACCTGAAGGGGTTAAATAAGACCCATCCTTGGTTTGCTTTTATTGGCCTAGTGATGATGTTCTCATTGGCCGGTATTCCGCCAACGGTAGGCTTTGCCGCCAAGCTTGGCGTATTAGAAGCCTTGGTGGATGGTGAGCACACTTTCTTGGCTGTGATTGCCGTTCTCGCCTCACTTATTGGCGCCTTCTATTACCTGAGAGTCGTCAAGGTGATGTACTTTGATGATCCTAAAGAGAAGCCTGTGTTGGAGATTTCTGGATCAGGATTTGCGCGTGGCTTGTTGAGTCTGAATGCGGTTTTTGTCCTCGCATTGGGAATCTTTCCTGCGGGCCTGATGACGGTTTGTCTAGATGCGATGCGTCGCACTTTATTGGGTTCATAACTGAGTTAGTAAGTAAGCGAATGCAGTAGGTGGTGACGAAGGGCTCCGAATTAGGAGCCTTTTTACTTTCGGTCATCCAAGTTTTGTAAGATAGGGATTGAATATATGAAAGCAATAGCATGACTGAAAAATCATTTAAAGACCTTCCGCTGGGGGATGCTCACTTGAGAGAAGAACGCCTTTCTGGAGAGGATATCTATGGCGGCATCTTTCTGAACATGAAGCGGGATCAAGTCAGTTTGCCCGATGGCAATCAGGCTATTCGGGAATATCTCACTCATCCTGGCGCAGTCGCCATTCTGGCGATCTTGGATGATGGAAGGGTGCTATTAGAGCGTCAGTATCGTTATCCCATTGCCAAGGCCTGTTTGGAGATTCCTGCTGGGAAGCTGGATCCGAAAGAGGATCACCTTTTATGTGCAAAACGGGAACTAGCAGAAGAGACTGGCTATACAGCGCAGAAGTGGAGCTTTATCCGCCGTATCCATCCAGTAATCTCCTATTCAACAGAGTTTATTGATATCTACTTGGCTGAGGGCTTAGTCTCCGGCAAAAGCCACTTGGACGAGGAAGAGTTTTTAGACGTCTTTGCTGCGCCACTGGAGCAGCTGTTGGATTGGGTGGAGCAGGGTGAGATTACCGATGTCAAAACTACCATTGCCGCTTACTGGCTAGATCGATATCGGAAGGGCTTAATTAGCCCCACACTGATCCCTTAGCACCCCATCCTATAGAATAGTGCTATTGAATTTAGTACTTTTGCCCCGATATAGGTCTTATGAAAGTTTATAACCTCGCTTGCCCGCTAGATCATCGCTTTGAGGGGTGGTTTGCCTCAGAAGAGGATTGCCTTGCGCAACAAGACAAGGGAATGTTGGCTTGCCCCATTTGCGACAGCACTGAGATTGCCAGGATGCCATCTGCCCCTCATATTGGGAGATCAGGCTCTATTAAAGAGGTGAGCACATCAACTGAGCTTACTGTTGGGCATGCTACAGCAACCGATCACAGTAGTCTGAGCGACAGTGTCAATGGCGGAGTCAGCGGCGATGTTATTGCTATGACTAATGGAGACCACTCTCAATTAGTGGCCCAAGTTCAAGCCGCCTTTCTTAAGGGGATGCGTGAGCTGATGGGGCGCTCTGAAGATGTGGGTAATTCTTTTGCCGAGGAAGCCCGAAAGATTCATTACAAAGAATCCCCTGAGCGCAGTATCCGGGGGCAAACTACCTTAGATGAAGCTGAAGCCCTACGTGAGGAGGGCATTGAGGTCATGGCTATGCCCATGCTTCCTGCCTTCAAAAACACCCTGCAGTAGTCAGCTATAGACTAATTCCCCTATACTTGGCTTGAACCCAGAGTCCGGGTAAAGTCAATTTAACAGAATAGGAGAAATACCCATGAAACGCTTATTTCTAGCATTGTTTACTGCTGTTCTAGCGCTCACCATGGTGGCTTGCTCCAAGTCCTCAGGTACAAAAGAAATCAAGGTTGCTGTTTCTCCTGCCTCTCCACCCATGTTGTTTGACGATAAAGGTCAGATCATAGGTGCGGATATGGATATTTTTCAGGGCTATTGTCAGTCTCGCGGTTGTACTTTAAAGGTGACGCCGTATGACTGGGCTGGCATGTTAGGCGCCGTATCGAGCGGGCAGGCTGATGTTGCATTCTCGGGAATCTCGATTACGGATAAACGTAAAGAGGTGATGGATTTTTCTCAGCCTTACTATGACAATGCCTGGCATTTAGTGAGCATGAAGGATAAGAATATTCAGATCACCGATTTGAGCGTACTCAAAAAGTATTCGATTGGTTATCCTCGTGGCATGGCTTACGATGATCTGATTAAGAATGAACTGGAGCCTAAAGGCTACTACTCCATAAGTAAAGTGAAACTCTATCCTTCCTATGCTGAAGTGATTACCGATCTTCAAAATGGTAATTTAGATTTAGCTTTTATTGAAGAGCCAGTATTCCTCAATTATGAAAATAAATTGAAACTGCCGATTCAAAGCAGTTATGTATTTAAAGACTTCGACCAGCTAGGCTTCGCTTTTGCTAAGGGCTCTAAACTGCGCGATGACTTTGATAAATATCTCAATGAACTTGGCCCAGAAAAAATCAAAGCCATTCTGGATAAGTGGATGAAATAAGCTCAGCAAGCTTTAAGAACTGAAACAACCTCAACCCGTAGTCAAAGCCCCGCCCTGTGACTTTTCTGGATATTCTTGCCCAGCTAGCTCAGGGTATTTCTTATACGGTGTTGGTGACCCTAGTTTGTTCGCTCACAGGTCTGGCAGTCGGCCTGACCTTATCTAGTTTGCGGCGCCTCAATATTGCCTGGCTGACCACGCTGATTGATTGCTACACCTATATATTTCGTGGTGTGCCTGTACTAGTCTTGCTCTTCATGGTGTATTTTGGCTTGCCAGGGGTCGGCTTTAAGGTGCCTCCACTTATAGCAATGGCGCTCAGTTTAGGCTTAGTTGCCTCCGCTTATTTAGCTGAAGTCTTTCGGGGTGCTTTTAATTCAGTCGATCCAGCCGAAGTCGTTGCCGCTCAAGCGATGGGCATGACGCGGATTCAGGTACTGAGGTTTATTGAATTACCGCAAATGCTCCGCTTCTCGGTACCAGGCATGGTCAACGAGTTCACCTCAGTGCTGAAGTATTCCCCATTCGCTTACACCGTTGGCATTCCTGAGATTACTAAGCAAGCGATGACACTGACCTCTACTACCCTGCGCGGTATCGAGGTTTACTTAGCAGTAGGCATTCTATATTTTCTAATTTATCGAATTTGTTTACTAGGTGTACAAATTCTGACTCAGCGATTCCAAATTCCAGGAATGACTCCAGCATGAACACCAGCACCCCATTTTTGAATAAGGTAATGCAGTGGCATTAATTCAAGTACGAGATCTTGTGAAAGAGTTCGATGGGCAAGCTGTCTTGTCCAACATTAATCTGGATTTGCAGGAGGGTGATGTCCGTGTACTCATGGGCGCATCGGGTTCAGGAAAATCGACCTTATTACGCTGCCTCAATCGTCTAGTCGAGCCTACCTCGGGATCCATTGTGTTTAGAGGTAAAGAAGTGTTGGATCCCAGTGTCGATGTCAGGGAGTTACGCAAGCAAATTGGTTTTGTATTTCAGCAATTTGCTTTGTATAGCCACCTCAGTGTTTTGGATAATGTGTCCCTAGGTTTACGAAAGCTACACAAGATGGGCAAAGCGGAAGCTAAGGAAAAAGCCTTGTTTGAGTTGTCCCACTTTGAGATGACGTCACACCAAGATAAATATCCCTCACAGCTCTCGGGAGGTCAGAAACAGCGGGTAGCTATTGCCCGTGCATTGGCAATGGATCCCGCGGTATTGGTTTTAGATGAGCCCACCTCAGCACTTGATCCCGTCATGTCTCGAGATGTAGCGGACCTCATCAATCGTTTGCATGGCGAAGGCATTACGATGATCTGTGTCACGCATGACCTAAATCTGGCTCGAAATATTGCTGATACGGTGATGTTCTTAGATCGTGGTGTGATTCGGGCAGATGATCGAATTGAGGTATTAAGTCAACACCCTGATCCGGAAATTCAAGCTTTCTTTGGCGCTGAGGAAAAGCGATGATGGGAGGATGGTCCTCGTTTATTCGCGATCTCACGGAGCAGATGCCCTTGATTTTGACTGGGCTAGTACAGACCTTGCAGTTAGCAGGTTTGATTAGCGTTTCTGGGCTGTTGCTAGGCATTGTGATTTTCTACCTAACGCTGAGTAAAAATCAGTATGTGCGTAGTGCGATTAACGCTTATATCTCCTTCTTTATCGGAATGCCATTAATCGTCTTGTTGTTCTTGATGTATTACGGACTACCGCAGTGGGGTGTACGACTGTCACCATTTACTGTTGCCTTTATTGGCTTTACATTTAATGTGGCCGCTTACAATGCCGCTTATCTGAAGACTGCTTTCAATGGCCTTGATAAAAGCCAGCTGGAGGCAGCGAGTGCACAAGGGTTTAATCCTTTGCAAATTTTTCAGCTGATTACTTTACCGCAGGTGATACGTCTCTCTATTCCTGCGCTGACAAATCAAGTCATTGCTAACCTGAAAGATAGTTCAGTTGCTTTCTTAATTCAGTACACCGAGTTCTTTGCTCGTGTACAGGAATTAGCCGCAACCAACTTTCAATTCTTCAAGGCCTATTTTTTTGCTGCTTTGGTTTATCTAGTCTTGGTATCTCTGATTGTCTTGTTGGCGCGCGCTATTGAAAGGCGTTGCTGTATTCCTGCTTAAATTGCAGTATGACGCATTGAAGAAACAAGAAGAACAAAAAAATAGCGACCCGCAGGCCGCTATTTGATTGATGGTTGACTTCGGTTATTTTGAAGTAGGCATCACAAACTCAGCGCCTTTGGCAATACTCTCAGGCCAGCGCTGCATCACACTCTTTTGCTTGGTATAGAAGCGAACGCCTTCTTTGCCATAGGCATGCATATCGCCAAAGAGGGATTTCTTCCAGCCACCAAAGCCGTGCCACGCCATTGGCACCGGAATAGGTACGTTAATACCCACCATGCCCACTTGAACACGGCGAGCAAATTCGCGGGCAATATTGCCGTCGCTAGTAAAGCAGGCAACCCCATTACCAAACTCACAGGCATTCACTAAATTGAGGGCCTCAGTAAAGTTGGCTACGCGCATACAAGACAGTACTGGCCCAAAAATTTCCTGTAAGTAGATCTTCATATCTGAGGTCACGCCATCAAATAGGGTGCCACCGATAAAGAAGCCATTGTCATGACCTGGTACCTTTAGACCACGACCGTCTACCAATAATTTGGCGCCTGAGGCGACGCCACTTTCAATGTAGCCCGTGATTCGCTCTAAAGCCGCTTTAGTCACAATCGGGCCCATCTCGGCATCCAACTCCATACCATTCTTGACCTTGAGGGTCTTGGTGCGCTCAATCAGTTTTGGCATGATTTTTTCGGCAACATCACCAACCAAGACCGCCACTGAAATCGCCATACAACGCTCACCAGCAGAGCCATAAGCAGCACCAATTAATGCATCAATTGTTTTATCGATATCGGCATCCGGCATCACCACCATATGGTTCTTTGCGCCACCTAGGGCTTGGGAGCGCTTACCAAAGTGAGCGCAACGCTCATAAAGATAGTTTGCAATTGGGGTAGAACCAACAAAGCTCACGGCTTTGACATCGGGGTTCTCAATCAACGCATCTACCGACTCTTTATCGCCTTGAACTACGTTAAAGACGCCATCAGGCAAACCGGCCTCTTTTAACAGCTTGGCCATCAAGAGGGAGGCTGAGGGATCTGTCGGGCTCGGCTTCAGGATGAAAGTATTGCCACAAGCAATCGCTACCGGGAACATCCACATCGGTACCATCACTGGGAAGTTAAAGGGAGTAATGCCCGCCACAACACCGAGAGGCTGGCGCATGACCCAGTTATCGATATCAGTAGATACTTGCTCGGTATAGTCGCCCTTGAGAAGCTCCGGAATGCCAGTAGCAAACTCCACG
The DNA here is from genome assembly GCF_018882095.1 of Polynucleobacter sp. CS-Odin-A6. Classification (GTDB taxonomy): domain Bacteria; phylum Pseudomonadota; class Gammaproteobacteria; order Burkholderiales; family Burkholderiaceae; genus Polynucleobacter. The sequence goes on along the minus strand of NZ_JACVPD010000005.1, from coordinate 57,780 downwards.
ATATCAATACCGCGGGTCACTTCGCCTTGGGCGTCTGTAAACACTTTGCCGTGCTCGGCGGTGATGATGGCGGCTAGTTCATCGCGATGGGCATTGAGAAGCTCTAAGTACTTAAACATGATGCGCGCACGACGCAGCGGGGAAGTCTGGCTCCAAGTCTGAAAGGCGGTTTGAGCGACAGCAACAACCTCATCGACCTCTTTACGGCTGGCTAACGCAACGCGCCTGGCGACAGCACCGGTAGAGGGGTTAAAGACATCGGCAAAGCGGCCATCCTTAGGACTGACCAGCTTGCCACTAACAAAGTGGCCAACATCTTCTTTTGATTCAAAGGCTTGCGGTGCGTTCATAGTATTTTGCTTAATATTTTTTAACTCGTTTTGGGTTCAATACGGATACTTAGGCTATTTTCCCAGCAACTGTATGGTCTCGTTTATCCTACAGAGTCTATTTTATCGCTTTCGTTAGTTCTATACTTTTTTTGCCCCAAAGGTCAGTAAATGAGTCTGCTATTTTCTAGTTTTACCTTGAGCTCCCCAAAAGGGCCTTTAGCCCTCTCAAATCGGGTAGTCGTGGCGCCAATGTGCCAGTATTCCGCAGTCAATGGAGAGGCTCAGGATTGGCATTTAATGCATTGGGGCAACCTGCTTAATAGTGGAGCAGGACTTTTCATTATTGAGGCCACTGGGGTGACGGCGGAAGGCCGCATTACCCCCGCATGCCTAGGCTTATGGGATGACCGAACGGAAGCAGCCCTTAAAGATAAACTCACCAGAGCCCGTAGTTTGGCCCCAGCCACCCCGGTATTTATTCAGCTAGCTCACGCTGGACGAAAGGCCTCAAGTGCTACTCCCTGGGCTGGTGGTCAATTACTGTCTAAGGAGCAGGGCGGTTGGGAGATGGTGGCACCATCAGCTATTCCGCAGTTAAAGGATGAGCGCTTGCCGCATGAGCTCTCAAAATCAGAGTTAACAGAATTGGTTGCAGCATTTGTAGTAGCTACGCAGCGGGCTGAACGGATTGGAATTGATGGCGTAGAGCTGCATGGCGCACACGGCTATCTATTGCATCAGTTCTTGTCGCCGATTGCTAATCAACGGACCGATGAATATGGTGGCTCTTATGAAAACCGCATTCGTTTTCCTTTGGAGTTATTTAAAGCAGTACGTGATGCTTACAAAGGGGTCTTAGGCATTCGTATTTCTGCAAGCGATTGGATTGAGGGCGGCTGGACGCCGGAAGAGACAGCTGATTTTGCTGCCCGACTCAAGCCCTTGGGATGTGATTTTGTCCACATCTCCTCGGGTGGGATTTCTCCGCTACAAAAGATTGCGATTGGTCCAAATTATCAAGTCCCATTTGCTAAGATTGTTAAAGATAAGTCTGGTATTCCGACGATGACTGTTGGCCTGATTACCGAGCCTCAACAAGCTGAAGCGATTTTGCAGGCAGGTGATGCCGATCTGATTGCGTTAGCCCGTGCATTTTTGTTCAAGCCAAGATGGGCTTGGGAAGCGGCTGCAGTCTTGGGCGGTACCGTTCCATCTAATGAGCGTTACTGGCGCTGTTTACCACGTGAAGCCCAAGCCATTTTTGGTGATGTCAAAGTAGGGCAACGTTAATTCATAAAATCAGTGTTCAAGATGAAGTCTAAAGATAGAAAAACTGGAGACAAGATGAAGATAAGAAATAAAATTTACAGTTGTTTGGCCTTGATGAGTATTGCATTGATAGCAAACTTTGCGCATGCACAAGCTTTTCCAGATCGTCCAATTACACTAGTGGTTCCCAATCCACCCGGTGGTTTGGTGGATACCTCAGCGCGCTTGTTAAGCGAGCCACTGACCCGTGTAATTGGCCAGCCCGTGATCGTGGACAACAAACCTGGTGCAAGTGGAAATACCGCCTATCAATTTGTTGCTAAGGCTAAGCCAGATGGCTATACCTTATTGATTTCATACTCTGGTTACCATGTCGGTAATCCGTCTTTGATGGATAAATTACCCTGGGATCCGATCAAGGATTTTTCACCCGTAGCCTTATTAACAGTTTCTACAAATGTAATTGCTGTGCACCCTTCAGTGCCAGTGAATAATTTGAAGGAATTGATTGCCTATGCCAAAGCGAATCCCGGAAAACTGAATTACGCATCTCAAGGTAACGGCTCTGTATCTCATATCGGTACTGAAATCTTTAAGCAAAATACTGGTGTTGATATTGTTCATGTGCCTTACAAAGGCTCTGGTCCAGCAGTTCAAGATGTGTTGGCTGGTCAGGTACAGGTATTCATTACAACGCCACCTTCAGTAATGCAACATGTCCAAAGTGGCAAGCTCAAAGGTTTAGCAGTAACAGGCAAGAGCCGTCATCCCGGCATGCCTAATGTGCCCACAACTGCCGAGGCAGGTTTACCTACATTCCAATTAGAATCTTGGGTTGCCTTATACGCTCCAGCAGGGACACCAGCACCGGTGATCACTAAACTCACTGATTCAGTAAAGAAAAGCCTCGCATTGCCAGAAGTAAAAGAGCGCTCAGAAGCTGCTGGTGTGGAGTTACGTTATCTCACTCCTACAGCGATGGATGCTTTGCTCAAAAAAGAATTACCTTATTGGGATAAGGCAATCAAGTCAGCTAATATCAAGCTGGATTAAGTCCAACTCCCCTCACAGATTCAATGGAATGAACCGTCAATGAAGCAACACGCCGTAAGAGAATCTTGGCTAGAGGATGCCGTTAAACATTTGGAGCCGGTATTTTCTAAAGCGGGATATGCCATTCCACCGGTGAGGGTATCTTGTGGTTTTCCAGCCTCTAGCAGTCCGAGAACTACGCTAGGACAATGCTGGCCCCGCGAGCGCTCTGGCGGCGGTGTTAACGAAATCTTTATCTCCCCCAAAATAGATGACCCCGTCCAACTTCTAGACACCTTGGTGCACGAGCTGTGTCATGCTGTAGATGATTGCTTTAGTGGTCATGGCGAAGACTTTAAGGGGATTGCTCAGACAGTAGGCCTAGAAGGTCCTGCTCGAATGGCTCATGCTACAGAAGCGTTGATGGTGCGTTTAATCATGATTAGTCAAGAGCTTGGACCATACCCGCATCAAGCGATTGTTTTTCCGCCACCCAGACCGAGTAATGCAAGTCGCAATAAAGCTAAATGTGGACAGTGCGGCTATGAAGTAACTTTATTAAAAAAATGGGCTACTTATGGCGCTCCCATTTGTCCCAAAGACAATATCCGAATGCAAGAGACTGAGATTGAAACCATAGAAAATACCACTGAGTACGATACTGAATCTGTAAAAGGATCAAAGCCTAAGTCAGATGAAATTCGTCGCGCAATTAGCTAATTAGTATGACTCAAGCCTATGCATCTATTACTCAGCAAATGCTACAAGCATTTCAGAGTCAACACTTAGACACTGCCGAAAGGTTGGCAAACATGATCCTGAAGATCAATGCCAAAGATTTAGTGGCTCTTCAGGTTTGCGGGCTTTCATTGGCAATGCAGGGGAGGGTGGCTGAATCTGTAACCCCCCTATATAAAGCGTACCAACAGGATCAAAAAAATCCTGAGCTCTTGGCAAATCTAGCAAAAGCTCAGCATGGTGCTCATATGTATGCTGAAGCTATTGTTACTTACAAAAAATTAAATTTATTAATTCCTAACAACGCGCAAATTTTGACTGATTTAGGAACTTCATTTGCTAAAGCAAAGAATTTTCAAGATGCAGAGGATTCCTTCGAGAAAGCGATTCAGGTTGAGCCTCATTATTTCTTAGCTTGGTCAAATCGGGGAAATCTGCTGGCCGAGATGGGGTTTGCAACAGACGCAATCGCTTCATATAAAAAGGCACTGGATTTAAAACCAGATTATGCGGAGACATGGACTAACTATGGCAATGCTTTATTTGATCTCAGTCGCTATCAAGAGGGTCGCTTAGCTCATGAACAGGCATTGAAATTGAGACCTGATTATGCGGAGGCATGGTCGAATTATGGCAATACCCTTTTAGAGCTTAAGGATCCCGGGGATTATGAGGCTTATCAAAAAGCCTACACATTAAATCCTGATCACCCATTTCTAATTGGGCAATTATTTAACGCAGCCACTTGTCGATGCGATTGGAGTCACTCCCAGCCTTTAGCTTCCAAAATAATCTCCCGGGGAGATCTTGGTGAAAAGGTAGCCCATCCCTTTATTTTCCTTCAGACGAATGCATCGCTCAAATTACAAAAATTAGCTGCTGAAATTTTTATTCACGATCGAATTTTAAATACAAAGCCTAATATCCTTAGCTCTCTCGACCATAACGGGGATGGAAAAAAAATCCGTATTGGATATTTTTCTTCAGACTTTAAGGAGCATCCTGTTGGAGTATTGATGCAAAATTTAATCAAAATGCATAATCGAAATCACTTTGAAGTCTATGGATTCTTTTTAAACGCCCCTACTGGGGATGCCATTGAAGGCCGATTGCTTGATGATTTTGATGCAAGCGTTAGCCTTCATTGCATTAGTGATTCTGATGCTATGAATTTAGTCTTGGCTAAGAAGCTGGATATTGCCATTGATCTCAATGGACATACTAGTGGCGCAAGAACGGCGCTATTCGCTAGGAAAATTGCGCCTGTTCAGGTGAACTATTTGGGTTATGCAGGGACATCGGGCGCTCATTTTTACGATGCATTAATTGCCGATCAGTTTGTCATTCCGCAAGAACATCAAGCCTATTATTCTGAGCCCATCGCCTATCTACCAAATTCATTTTTTCCTGTGGATACGAGTATTCCAATTGAGTCTTTTGGTGATCTGCCAACAAAGTTGAGTGAAGGGCTGCCTGAAAAGGGGTTCATTTTTGCTTGCTTTAATAATGCTTACAAGATCACACCGCCTATTTTTGACCTGTGGATGAATCTCTTGAAGGAGGTGCCTGACAGTATTTTATGGCTCTCCAAACCGTCTCCCGAGGCCATTCTTAATCTTCAAAAAGAAGCAAAATCTAGAGGCATCGATGAAAGCAGATTGATTTTCGCTACTCGAACACCTGGGCGGCAAGAGCATTTGAGTCGATTGCGACTAGCAGATTTATTTTTAGACACGTCTAACTACAATGCCCATGCTACTGCCGCTGATGCTTTATGGGCTGGGCTGCCGCTACTTACTCAGAATGGGAATACATTTGCCGGGAAGGTTGCTGCAAGTTTGCTGAATGCTTTAAGTTTGAATGAATTAATTGCTGATTCCGAGTCAGAGTATTTTGCTAAGGCATTGGAATTTGCGAGAAGCCCGGAAAAACTAAAAGCAATACGAGACCAATTAGCAGTAAATCGTGCTCACTCACCGCTATTCAACACAAAGCAATATGTCGAGGATTTAGAGTCGCTGTATGTGAAATTAGTAAATAAAGCTAACTTGCAATAAACACAGCTTAGCTCCAAACAGGATCCTTCTTACTAGCCTTGGCAATTTCTGCCAAGACCTCTTCATGCAGTCGGCAATCTTCTGCGCTGGCTGTCATCAGCTTGAGGTTGGTTGGCAAAGCTGGCATTTTCCCAGAGGCATCCATACCGACCGTATAGTCGATCAGGTCAATCGAAAGATCTTCTTGGCCCCGCGTCATCGCTACATAGACTTCGGCAAGTAACTGGGCATCAAGTAGGGCGCCGTGCAAGGTGCGATGCTGATTACTAATTGCAAATCGATCACAGAGTGCGTCAAGTGAATTACGCTTACCAGGAAACATTTGACGCGCATCGATGAGGGTGTCAGTAATTTTTGAAGCAAGACCTCTAAAAGTAGGCCGTTTAAGCAAGGCAAACTCGTTATCTAGAAATCCCAGGTCAAACGGGGCGTTATGAATCACAACTTCGGCGCCATCTACAAACTCAATTAACTCTTCAACAATATTGGCAAAAAGAGGCTTGTCGGAGAGGAATTCTCGAGAGAGGCCATGTACAGCAAAGGCACCCGCGTCGATATCTCGCTCGGGATTAATGTAGTAGTGGAAAGTCCGATCAGTTAGTCGACGACCGACCATTTCTACGCAGCCAATTTCAATAATGCGATCGCCCGTGGCAGGATTCAGGCCAGTGGTTTCAGTATCCAGAATAACTTGACGCATTAGATGCCTTTTAGGACGGATGGGGGTATTTCAAGGGGTCCGTTACCCGCATATTTATCTAGATATAGATAGATCACAGGGGTAATAATGAGTGTTACAAATTGCGAAAAGATTAAGCCACCAGCTACGCTGATCCCTAAAGGCTGACGAAGCTCTGCGCCAGCACCAATTCCGAGGGCAATGGGGAGTACGCCCATTAAGGCGGCAAAAGTAGTCATCATGATAGGGCGGAAACGCAGAATACAGGCCTCCCGAATCGCTTTCTCAGGCGTCATGCCTTGATTCCGTTGTGCGTCCAATGCAAAGTCAATCATGAGGATGGCGTTCTTTTTCACAATACCGATCAAGAGCAAAATACCAATCGAGGCAATGACAGTAAGCTCAAATCCAAAAATACGCAGTGCCAAGATGGCGCCAATCGCTGCTGAGGGCAGACCCGCCAAAATGGTTAGCGGATGAATGTAGCTCTCATACAGGACGCCTAAGAGAATATAAATCACACCTAGGGCTGCAAAAATGAGGATTAATTGTCCCGACTGATTACTCTTAAAGACAGCTGCGTCGCCGCCGTAGCTCGTAATAATTGAATTTGGCAACTTAATTTCATTGGTGTACTCCTCAATCTTTTTGGTGGCATCCCCCAAGAACACATCTGGGGCCAAATTGAACGATAAAGTCACGGCAGGGATTTGCCCTTGGTGGTTGACAGCGGTAGGACCAATCGTTCTGGTAAAGCTGGCTACGCTGGACAGTGGTATGAGCTTATCGGTTGCGCGGCCACGAACAAAAACCTTGTTGAGATCGGTCTCATACTGGCGATCTTCTTCGGCAGTTTCCAGGATGACGTAGTAAGTATTGACGGGGGTATAAATGGTGGAGACTTGTTTTTGGCCAAAGGAGTTGTACAGAGCAGCGCGGATATCGGTGATGGAGATGCCAGCACTGGCTGCTTTTTCACGGTCAATATCAATTTTGACATTGAGGCCTTTCATCTGAGAGTCGCTGGTGACGTCGCGGAAGATGGGGTCAGTACGCATTTTCTGCATTAACTTATCGGCCCACTCGTTCACACCTTCAAAGCCGACGCTTTGTAATGTAAATTGATAGCGACTTTTACTACCGCGGCCACCGAGTTGTAAATTTTGTACTGGGCGCATGAACACCTGTAGTCCAGGAATTTCCCTGAACTTGGTTCTGAGTTCTTCCATTACTTTTGCCATCTTGGGTCGTTCACCCTTGGGCTTTAAAACGACAAAGATACGACCAGTATTACTGCCTGAGCTATTACCTCCGCCAACAATTGAAATAGAGCTCTCTACATTCGGATCGTTATTGACTATGGCCGCTGCACGGTCTTGGAGGATTAGCATCGCTTTGAAAGAGATATCCTCTGATGCCTCAGTGGTTACCGAAATTTGCCCAATATCTTCTTCTGGAAAAAATCCCTTAGGACTAGTTACAAACAGAACAACGGTAAGCACAAAAGTAGATAGTGCGCCCCACAATACTTTTTTGCGGTTGAGTAATGCCAAGTCTAAATAGTGGACATAGGTCTTGAGCATCCAATCAAAAAAGCGGTCAAACTTTTTATTGATGGCATATTCTTTAGCATGTTGTCCTGGCTTAGGTAGAAAGCGACTGCACAGCATTGGGACCACTGTGAGTGATACCACTGCCGACACCAAAATCGAGAGCGATACCACTACTGCAAATTCTCTAAACAGGAGACCAGTGGGGCCCGGCAAAAAGAAGAGAGGGATAAATACAGCTACCAAAGAAAGAGAAATGGAAATAATCGTAAATCCGACTTCCTTACTTCCTTTAAGGGCGGCTTTGACTGGATCCATCCCTTGCTCAATGTAGCGCATGATGTTTTCTATCACAACAATCGCATCATCTACCACTAAGCCCACTGCCAACGTAATGCCCAGTAAAGAAATATTGTCTAGGCTGTAACCTAAGGAATATAACAAGGAGAAAGCACCTATCAGTGAGATAGGAAGGCTGATTGAGGGGATGATCGTGGCTGAAAGATGTTTTAAAAATAAGAACATCACAAGCACTACTAGAAGCACCGTTAGCGCTAAGGTGATATTGACGTCATGGATCGCTTCAATAATGGAAAGCGAGCGGTCATTCGCGAGCTGCAACTGAATCGAGTCTGGCATTTGTTTTTGAAGTTGCGGCAATAACTCTTTGACGGATTGAACTACTTCAACCGTATTGGCGTTCGGCTGACGTAACACAGCGATGGCAATGGATCTCTCACCATTCACACTGGCTAAGGTTTTCACATCCTCATAGCTTTCAATCACTTCAGCTACATCTTTCAGGTAGATCGGCAAGCCATTCTTTTGACTAATAATGAGGTTGCCAAATTCTTCTGGTCTAACCAATTGCGGGTTGGCATAAATCGTGATCGATTGGCGGGGGCCATCCAAAACACCTAGGGGACTATTGGCATTGGCTTTGTTAATCGCAACCGAGACATCCTCCATCGTGAGATTGCGGTTACCTAAAGCATCTGGGTTAACGCGTACGCGGACGGCATAACGCTTCGCTCCATAGACGATGACCTGCGCAACGCCGCTGATGGTAGATAAGTTGGGTGAGAGGAGATTTTCTGCATAATCATTTAGATCGGAGAGGCTCACTGAAGGGGACTGCATCCTTACTACTAAAATCGGAGTGTCGGCCGGATTCACCTTACGGTAAGACGGTGGCACCGTCATTTCAATTGGGAGACGTTTTTGTGCGCGCAGTAATGCAGCTTGTACGTCGACTGCGGCTTTATCGATATCGCGATCGGTATTGAACTCGAGGGTAACGCTGGTGCTACCAAGCGAGTTTGTCGAGCTGATGACCTTCACGCCATCAATAGTCGAGAACTCTTTTTCAAGGGGTAGCGCTACAGCCGAAGCCATATTTTCTGGTGAAGCCCCTGGTAGCGATGCGCTCACAGAGATGATGGGTGTATTGAAGCTCGGTAATGCAGCTACTGGAATATTGAGATAAGCGACTATTCCAGCAATCACGGTCGATACTGAAAGCAATACCGTCATTACCGGACGGCGAATACATAATTCAGATAGGGTCATTTCTTGTCTGAAGCCGAAGGAGTGGCTGGAGCGCTAGTTTCTGCAGGCTTTGCAGGTGCAGCAGCGGCAGGAGCTGAGTTTGCGCTCTTAGCCTCCTTAGCCTCTTTGGTTTTGCTGCCAGGTCGTAAGTTTTGCTTGCCCTCAACTACCACTCGATCGCCAGGCTCAATGCCGGTAATAACCGAATTGCCTTGGTATTCATAAACTACTTTAACCGGCTTAGATATTGCTTTGCCATCTTTGTCCACTGTATAGACCAACCTGCCACGGGGATTAATCACAATGGCTTGCGAGGGAACTGAAAGGGCATCCTTTAAATTACTGGCAACCAGAGAGACACGTGCAAATTGTCCTGGCAACAAAGTCATGGCATCGTTCGGAATTTGTGCTTTGACTCTCACTGCTGCAATGGAAGGATCCACTTGGTTATCAATCACCAAGACTTTGCCTTGGTACGTTTTTTTGCCAGAGTCACCGACGGTTACCTGAACAGTGAGTGGTTCACCATCCAGTTGGTTCTCCAACAAAATAGGGATATCTTTTTCTGGGATCACAAACTGGACATTGATCGGATTCAGTTGAGTGATGGTGACCATGGAGCCAACACTAGTGGTTGCGGTTGAGCTAGTGGCAGTGCTGACTACATTGCTTGCTTGCACCAGTGACCCTGGGAAAACATTCACAATGCCTGCCCGCCCAGTAATTGGGGAGCGGATGGAATCAAAAGAGAGTTGAACCTCTGCAGAACGTGCTGCAGCTTGGGCTGACTTCGCATTCGCAAGAGAGGTCTCTAAACCTGCCTTAGAGATAAAGTTTTTTGCAACTAATTCTTTAGCACGCAAGTATTGATTCTGTGCGTCATCGGCTAAGGCTTTTAATCTTTCGTAATTCGCTTTGTCATTCCGATTATCTAAGGTAAAGAGAAGCTGTCCTTCTTTGACCTCCTCCCCATCTTTGATGTGAATCTTGGCGACGGTATTAGTCACCATTGGGCGGATATCCACAATGCTATTACTCACGATCGTGCCGGTGGCCTCGATTACGAGTGGAATCTCTTTTTTATCGACTACAACCGAGGTGATGGTGACGACCCCGCCCTTTTTTTCAGCGGCGGGGAAGAAATAATCGTAGGCTTTTGAGCCCGCATACAAGACGACAAGCACAATCAAAATACGCCATTTATATTTCAGGGCAAATGCTTTGACGGTGGCGTAGTCTAATTTTTTGAGCTGATCCAGGTGTAGGTATGGGGAAGCTTTTTTCCACAATGCGCAGAGGCGAGTCATGACCCAGTTCTTGAGCTTAGGAAGCGAAGCAACTGCTTTATCGAGTGCTGATTCAATTTTTGACACGGTCTCGGAGCTTTTCTTTGTTCTATTTGGGTTTAGCGAGGAATTTTTTTACCCGCTTTGAATCTGAACATTCTCTCATAAGGCCGCCAAATGTGGACGGCAGGACCTCAACCCAAACTAGGGCAGAAATTCCATGACGCCTTTGTTTGCCAGGAGGTCGGCAAGCTCATTTCCGGGGTGACCGTTGTGCCCCCGCACCCAATGCCAGGAGATTTTGTGGCCGGGGATTAAAGCATCTAATTCTTGCCATAAATCGGCATTTTTAACGGGATCTTTGCTTGCCGTCTTCCAACCCCTTTTTTTCCAGCCTTCCAACCACTCAGTAACGCCTTTTTGCACATATTGGGAGTCGGTCCAAAGTTCAACGGAGCTAGTCTGCTTTAAGGCCCGCAGCGCATGAATGACAGCGCTAATTTCCATGCGGTTATTGGTGGTGTGCTCGGCGCCCCCATGCAGGTGTTTTTCATGGCTTCCAGAGCGCAGTACGGCACCCCAGCCACCAGGGCCAGGATTGCCTTTGCAGGCCCCATCGGTATAAATGATGATGTGGGGGAGGGTTTCGGTGAGTGACATAGCGCTAATTTACTTTGTCTTGGCTTTTGACTGAATTCTGACGGCTTTCAGCAGCTGGACTCAATTGCGTCATTGCAGGAATTCGCAAGCCCTGGACTTTGCCAATCAGACGGATCCCTTGCTGACGCTTAATGGCGGAAACCAAAAAAACAGCCCCAAAAATAGGCCACCAGCGGTTGCCTGCAGGCTCCATAAAATCCATTCTGGCCATACCGGACTCTCCGCTCAGCGGGAGTTTATAGCAGCCAAAGTGACCACGATCGAGAGAAAAGTTCAGGAGTTGTAACCAGTCTTTAATGCGGAGAAGGCCAATAAATTGCCCATCTCTGGGCAAGTAAGGACTGCCGACTAATCTACTAAGGTACTGGCGCATTCCCCAAAGACTAGCTGGGTTGAATCCTGAAATAATTAAGCGACCTTCTGGGCGAAGAACGCGCTCAGCTTCCCGCAGAATTTGATGGGGGTCGGCAGCGAATTCTAAAACATGCGGCAATACCAATAAATCAATGGTTTCGGAGGCAAAGGGTAATTCAATGGCATTGCCTTCAATTTGGTGCCAGGCAAATCCTTCGGCATGTTTTAGGCGATCATTGGAATCAATCAGCAGAGCCTGTAAGGGCATCCGGTTTTCTGAAAGGGTATTGATTTGAGGTAAACCAATTTGTACGGCATAAAAGCCAAAGACATCTGCAACGATCTGATTAAAGCATTTCTGCTCCCAGGACAATACATAGCGTCCTGGAGGGGATTGGAGCCACTTTTCCCAGGAACTCCAGGGTGGTGCAGGCATCTGAGAGGGTGAGGGTGGGGTTGTTATCATCGGTCTATGGTGAAGAATACTTTATTGCAGGTTTGGCCGATACCGGCTTTTGATGATAATTACCTTTGGTGCATCCATGACGGTCAATCTGCTCTGATTGTTGATCCGGGCGATGCGAAGCCGGTATTGCATTTTCTTGAACAAAATCAGCTCACTCTCACAGGTATTTTAGTGACCCACCACCATGCCGATCACACTGGTGGTATTTTGGATTTATTGCAGGCGCTGGGCTCCGAGATTCCGGTTTATGGGCCGGCCGCAATCGAGATCCCGGGGCGAACTCATGCGCTGATGGAAGGTGACCAGGTTGACATCACTGCGCCACGCATTAGTTTCGAGGTCTATGAGGTACCAGGCCATACCTTAAGTCATATTGCTTACTTTGCGAACATGCAGGCTAATGTAGTGGAGCCTATGTTGTTTTGCGGCGATACCTTATTTGCTTCTGGCTGCGGCCGTTTATTTGAAGGCACGCCAACGCAAATGAGTCAGTCGCTTGCAAAGTTCATTGCCTTGCCAAAAAATACCTTGGTGTATTGCACTCATGAATACACCTTGTCGAATATTCGCTTTGCCTTAGCGGTTGAACCCAATAATGCCAACCTCATTACTTGGTCAGAAACCGCGCAATCATTGCGAGCTCAACATCTACCTACCTTGCCTACGACTATTGGACAAGAGTTACAAGTCAATCCCTTTATGCGCTGCGATCAAAAAGCAGTCATTGATGCCGCTTTGCAAGTCTCTGGCGAAACCGCTTTGCCAACGCCGGCACATGTCTTAGCAGTTATTCGCGCTTGGAAGGATCGCTTCTGATGCAGTGGCGTTATGCAGCCATATGGTTGATTGCCCTACTCTCAGGTTGTGCGAGTACGGGTGATTGGTCGTCTAATACTCCGACCCGTCAAGATTCCCGCGCGGCCAATGCAAAACGCGTCAATTTACAAAATCAATCTGTGAGCGACGTCTATGCGCCATCGAGCAATCTTTGGATCCGCATCCGGGGTGGTTTTGAGATGGAGCCTTTAAATACACCGCTTGAGATCGAGCAGGTACGCTGGTTGAGTGCTCGCCCTGATTATGTTAATCGGTCGATGAAGCGCTCTTCACGGTACCTGTTTTATATCGTGCAAGAAGTGAATGCGCGTAAGATGCCAACCGAGATTGCGCTACTACCTTTTGTTGAGAGCGCCTTTGTGACCCATGCCAAATCCTCTGCGAAGGCCATGGGCTTGTGGCAGTTTATGCCTGCTACTGGTAAAGATTTTCGTTTGACTCAAAATGTCTTCCGGGATGAGCGGAGAGATGTATTGCAATCCACAGATGCTGCACTGGATTATTTACAGCGCCTGTATAACCAGTTTGGTAGCTGGGATCTGGCTTTGGCTGCATACAACTGGGGCGAGGGAAATGTCTCCAAAGCCCAGAAGCGCAATCTTGCCGCAGGACTTCCTACAGATTATCTGAGTCTCAAAATGCCTAATGAGACGCGGAATTATGTTCCTAAGTTAATGGCATATCGACAGATTGTTTTAGATCCTCAGGCCTACGGCATTGTCTTGCCAGATCTAGAAAATCACCCCTATTTTGTGGCAGTGGATGTTGGTACAGATATCGATGTTGCTCTAGCGATCAAGTTAAGCGAGATTCCGGAGGAAGAGTTTCAAAGTCTAAACCCCTCATTTAATAAGCCGGTGATTTTAAGTAATGCCAATCAACAGATACTGTTGCCCTTCGGTCATGCAGAAATCTTTCAAGAAAATCTCAAGAAATACACTAAGCCACTCTCTTCTTGGACGGCAGTACAGGTGACTAAAACGGAGACAGTAGATCAGGCCGCTAAGACGCTTGGCGTTGATGCGGATACTCTGCGAGAAACAAACGGGATCCCGAAGGGGATGCGAATTCGTGCTGGATCCACGCTTTTGGTGCCAAAAACCCCCCGTCGCCCTGGAGATATCTCACTGGCGATGGCTGAAAATGGCAGTCTGAGCTTAGTGAAACCTATACCTCCAGCACCTATCAAATGTGCAAAAGGGGCTAAATGCCCTGTGGTGAAGTCTGCGAAAGGATCAGCTAAAAGCAATTCTTCTACAAATAATGCGTCTTCTCAGCATAAATCCGCATCGACAGTGCTTGCAAAATCTGCGAAAAATAGCTCTTCGACAGCCTCTAGCGCAAATGCCAAGACCTCTAATGGCAAAGGGACTAGTAAGCTACAGTAATTCCAGACATTTTTATTTTTATTTAGGTTGGCCATGTCCTATAAATCTGAACACGAACGCTCCATTCAAGATCCAAATGGTTTTTGGGGGGAGCAGGCAAAACTGATTCATTGGGAAAAGCCATTCAAGCAAGTTCTAGATTACGCAAAACCTCCTTTTGCTAAATGGTTTGAAGGTGGCCTAACCAATCTTTGCTACAACTCGGTGGACCGTCACCTCAAAGATCGCCCTGATCAACTGGCGCTAGTGGCCGTTTCGACAGAAACGAATTTAGAAAAAGCCTATACCTACACAGAGCTCTACGAAGAAGTGAATCGCATGGCGGCGATTTATAAAGCGAATGGTGTACAAAAGGGTGATCGGGTGTTGATTTATATGCCGATGATTGCGGAAGCTTGCTTTGCGATGTTGGCTTGTCTGCGAATTGGCGCAATTCACTCGGTGGTCTTTGGCGGCTTTGCATCGCATAGCTTGGCATCGAGAATTGACGATGCCAAACCCAAAATGATTGTGACTGCAGAGGCAGGCGCTCGTGGAGGTAAGGCAGTCCCTTATAAGCCATTGCTAGATGAGGCGATTGCCCTAGCGAGCTACAAGCCTGAAAAAGTCTTGATCGTCAATCGTGGCCTTACTGAGTTCACGACTGTTGCTGGCCGTGATTTAGATTACGCCACTGAGCGCCAAAAACATCTCCATGATGTCGTTCCGATTGAGTGGGTAGATGCAACCCATACCTCCTATATTTTGTACACCTCTGGAACTACTGGCAAGCCGAAGGGTGTGCAACGTGACACTGGTGGCTACGCCGTTGCTTTGGCTTCAACCATGAAGCATATATTCTGTGCCAGCCCTGGAGATACCATGTTCTGTACCTCCGACATTGGTTGGGTTGTAGGTCACAGTTACATTATTTATGCGCCTCTACTCAACGGTATGGCAACCGTCATGTATGAGGGCACGCCACTGCGTCCTGATGCGGGTATTTGGTGGAAGCTGGTGGAGAAGTACAAAGTCTCAGTGATGTTTTCTGCGCCCACTGCGGTACGCGTTCTCAAAAAACAAGATCCTGCATTTCTGACTCAATATGATCTCACGAGTTTGAAGGCCCTATTTTTAGCAGGCGAGCCCTTAGATGAGCCGACTGCAAGCTGGATTCATGATGCGATCAAGAAGCCGATTGTGGATAACTACTGGCAGACAGAAACAGGTTGGCCGATGCTGGCAATTCAGCGTGGGGTTGAAGTGATGCCTCATAAGTTTGGTTCGCCTGGCGTCCCTTCATTTGGTTACAACATGAAGCTCTTGGATGATGCGAGCTCTGAAGAGTTGGGCCCCAATCAGAAGGGGGTGATTGCCATTGAAGGGCCATTACCACCCGGTTGCATGCAAACGGTTTGGGGTGATGACCAGCGTTTCGTTAGCACCTATTGGGAAACCATTCCAGGTAAGACGATTTACTCTACCTTTGACTGGGGCATTAAGGATGAGGATGGCTACTTTTTTATCTTGGGCCGAACTGATGATGTGATTAATGTTGCTGGTCACCGCTTGGGTACTCGTGAGATCGAGGAGAGTATTTCTAGTCACCCCAATATTTCTGAAGTGGCGGTGGTGGGCATTGAGGACAAACTCAAAGGTCAAGCGGCCATTGCTTTTGTGATTCCAAAAGATGCCATGAACATTGACACCCTAGAAGCAGAATGCATGAAGACGGTAGACAAGACCTTGGGCGCGATTGCTCGACCAGGCCGTGTTTACGTGGTGACCGCCTTGCCCAAAACCCGTTCGGGCAAGATCGTGCGGCGTGCGCTTCAGGCTGTGGCTGAAGGGCGTGATCCGGGTGACATCAGCACGATGGAAGATCAGGCCGTTTTGGCGCAAATTAAGACCATCATTGAGCAAAGCGCCACATCAAAAAGCTAAGCCTAGGGGTTGATTGCCTTCTGAGCCCCATGGGTCGGTAATCCAAGGGTTTTTTAGGCAAAACTGGTATCATTGCAAGGTTCAAAACTTAATAAATTACCCTAGCGCTTAAAGACACTCACCTCCCGCACAAACAGTCCTGGGTTGGTCTTTTTGGGGTGTTGAGCGTCGGATGGAGCAGGGACTGGAGATGGTTTGTCACCCTTGCTTCCTTCTTTTCCTCCCGCCGTATTGGCTTTAGCCGATGGCACCTTATTTGCCGGTCTCAGTATTGGCGCTCCTGGCGAAACTACCGGTGAAGTCGTTTTCAATACCGCACTCACGGGTTATCAAGAGATCATTACTGATCCCAGCTACTCCCGCCAAATCGTTACCTTAACTTATCCCCATATTGGTAATGTTGGAGTCAATGGCCAGGATGCCGAGTCGGATCGAGTTCAAGCTGCTGGATTGGTGGTTAAGGATCTCTCAAGGCGTGTATCCAATTTCCGCTCTGAAGAAAGTCTCGATAGCTACCTAACTAAAGCAGGCGTGGTGGGCATCTCTGGAATTGATACCCGTAAACTCACTCGCATCTTGCGTGACAAGGGCGCTCAATCTGGAGCGATTGTTGCTGGCAAGATGGGTGATGATGTCAAGATCCTGGGCGCGAAGGCCCTGGAATTGGCGAAAGCCTTTCCGGGAATGGATGGTTTAGATCTTGCTAAAGTAGTGACGACATCCACCTCATATCCATGGCGTGAAGCGGAATGGGATTTGCATGGCCCTGATGGCAAACCTGCTTACAGAACTTTAGATACTAGCAAGCCCATCAAAAAAGTCGTTGCTTATGATTTTGGTGTGAAGCGCAATATTTTGCGCATGCTGACAGAGCGTGGCTGCGAGTTAACGGTAGTGCCTGCACAGACTAGCGCTGCTGAGGTATTCGCGATGAACCCTGATGGCGTGTTCTTTTCCAATGGTCCTGGAGATCCTGGCCCTTGTGATTACGCCATTACTGCTGCCAAAGAAATTATTGAAAAGGGTATTCCGACTTTTGGTATTTGCTTGGGTCATCAAATCATGGGCTTGGCTGCTGGCGCTAAGACACTGAAGATGAAATTTGGCCACCATGGTGCAAATCACCCTGTAAAAGATTTAGATTCTGGGCGCGTAGCCATTACTTCTCAGAACCACGGTTTTGCCGTAGATGCCAATACCCTGCCCGACAACATCCGTGTCACCCATGTTTCTTTATTCGATGGATCCTTACAAGGCCTGGCTTGGAAAGATAAACCTGCCTTGTGTTTCCAAGGACACCCTGAAGCCTCGCCGGGTCCTCACGATATTGCTTATTTATTTGATCGTTTTGTGGAGTTGATGAATGCTGCCATTGCTGGTAACAAGGAGGGCAAATAATGCCTAAGCGGAGCGACATTCAGAGCATTCTGATTATTGGTGCCGGCCCGATTGTGATTGGCCAAGCTTGCGAGTTTGACTACTCCGGTGCGCAGGCTTGTAAAGCATTGCGTGACGAAGGTTACAAAGTAATTTTGGTCAATAGTAATCCTGCCACCATCATGACTGACCCCGAAATGGCCGATGTTACTTACATCGAACCGATTACTTGGGAAGTCGTGGAGCGGATTATTGCCACTGAAAAGCCGGATGCGATTTTGCCAACGATGGGTGGTCAAACCGCCTTGAACTGCGCACTCGATTTATATCGTCATGGCATTCTTGAAAAATACGGTTGCGAGTTGATTGGTGCCTCCCCAGAGGCGATTGATAAGGCGGAAGACCGTCAGAAGTTTAAAAATGCGATGACCAAAATTGGTCTGGGCTCTGCGAAATCTGGAATTGCGCACTCGATGGATGAGGCGCATGAAGTGCAACAGCGTATTCAGAAAGAGACTGATAGCTTAGGTTTTCCGGTGGTCATTCGTCCGTCTTTTACGATGGGTGGTTCAGGCGGCGGTATTGCTTATAACCGGGAAGAATTTGAAGAGATTTGTAAGCGCGGTTTAGACTTGTCTCCGACTCGTGAGCTCTTGATTGAAGAGTCTCTTTTAGGTTGGAAAGAGTTTGAGATGGAAGTCGTGCGAGATCGTGCTGATAACTGCATCATCGTTTGTTCAATCGAAAACTTAGATCCTATGGGTGTGCATACGGGTGACTCGATTACCGTTGCGCCTGCACAGACCTTGACTGATAAAGAATATCAAATCATGCGTAACGCATCGATTGCGGTTCTGCGTGAAATTGGTGTAGATACCGGTGGGTCAAACGTACAGTTCTCCATCAACCCAGTCGATGGTCGCATGATTGTGATTGAGATGAACCCCCGTGTTTCACGTTCATCTGCTTTGGCTTCTAAAGCGACCGGTTTTCCGATTGCGAAGATTGCAGCCAAGTTAGCAGTTGGCTATACCCTAGATGAGCTCAAGAACGACATTACCGGTGGTGCAACGCCAGCATCATTTGAGCCTTCAATCGATTACGTCGTGACGAAGATTCCCCGCTTCGCGTTTGAGAAATTTCCGCAAGCCGATTCGCGTTTAACCACGCAAATGAAATCCGTTGGTGAGGTCATGGCTATTGGCCGTACCTTTCAAGAGTCTTTCCAGAAAGCGCTTCGTGGTTTAGAAGTGGGCGTCGATGGCTTGGATGAGATTTCGACTGATTTAGACGACATCATTCAAGAAATCGGCGAGCCAGGACCTGATCGCATCTGGTATCT
This sequence comes from Polynucleobacter sp. CS-Odin-A6, assembly GCF_018882095.1. Classification (GTDB taxonomy): domain Bacteria; phylum Pseudomonadota; class Gammaproteobacteria; order Burkholderiales; family Burkholderiaceae; genus Polynucleobacter. The sequence continues at coordinate 38,942 of NZ_JACVPD010000005.1, read as the reverse complement.
GGCTGATGCCTTCCGAATGGGCATGGGTCTTGATGAGGTTTATAACGAGACGAAGGTCGATCCTTGGTTCTTGGAGCAAATTGAAGAGCTCATTACGATGGAGACTGAGCTCAAGCAACGCAAGATTGACAGTTTGTCAGCGCCGGAGTTGCGTTTCATCAAGCAAAAAGGTTTCTCAGATCGTCGCTTAGCAAAGTTGTTGGGTGTAGATGCTTCCTCAGTGCGCGCTGCGCGCCATCGCTTAAAAGTACTGCCGGTGTACAAGCGGGTGGATACCTGTGCTGCTGAGTTCTCTACTAACACAGCGTATTTGTATTCTACTTACGAAGCTGAGCATGGCGAGTGCGAATCTGCACCAAGCAATAAAGACAAGATTATGGTTCTTGGCGGCGGTCCAAACCGGATTGGTCAGGGTATTGAGTTTGACTATTGCTGTGTTCATGCGGCCTTGGCTATGCGTGAAGATGGTTACGAAACCATTATGGTCAATTGCAATCCAGAAACGGTATCTACCGACTACGACACTTCTGATCGCTTGTATTTCGAGCCATTGACGCTAGAAGACGTTCTCGAAATCGTGGCGATTGAAAAGCCCAAAGGAGTAATCGTGCAGTACGGTGGTCAGACTCCTCTGAAGTTAGCTTTAGATCTGGAGGCGAATGGCGTTCCCATTATCGGCACATCGCCAGACATGATTGATGCTGCAGAAGATCGCGAGCGCTTTCAGAAGCTATTACATGAGTTGAGCTTGCGTCAGCCACCCAATCGAACTGCTCGCGCAGAAGATGAGGCTTTGAAGCTAGCTGAAGAAATTGGTTATCCATTAGTTGTGCGTCCTTCCTACGTATTGGGCGGTCGTGCGATGGAAATCGTGCATGACGGCCGTGATCTTGAGCGCTATATGCGTGAAGCGGTCAAGGTTTCTCATGACTCACCAGTCTTGTTAGATCGTTTCTTAAATGATGCGATCGAGTGTGATGTGGACTGTATCAGTGATGGCCAGCAGGTATTCATTGGCGGCGTGATGGAGCATATTGAGCAAGCCGGTGTTCACTCTGGCGACTCAGCCTGTTCATTGCCACCGTATTCTTTATCGGATGAGACCATTGCAGAAATTAAGCGTCAAACTGGAGCGATGGCAAAGGGTCTGAATGTGGTTGGATTAATGAACGTGCAGTTTGCGATTCAGAATGTGGACGGCAAGGACGTGATCTACGTTCTCGAAGTCAATCCACGCGCCTCTCGCACCGTGCCATTTGTATCTAAGGCAACCGGCTTGCAGTTAGCCAAGATAGCAGCACGCTGTATGGTAGGTCAAACCTTGAAGCAGCAGGGTATTCTGAATGAAGTGAAACCTGTTTACTACTCAGTTAAGGAAGCCGTATTCCCATTTAACAAGTTCCCAGGGATTGATCCGATCTTAGGGCCAGAGATGCGCTCTACGGGTGAAGTAATGGGGGTTGGTAAAACCTTCGGTGAAGCACTCTTTAAGTCTCAGTTGGGCGCTGGTATTAAGCTACCTAAGAGCGGCACCGTCGTGTTGACCGTTAAAGATAGCGATAAGCCTAAGGCGGTTGAAGTGGCTAAACTCTTGCATCAGCTAGGATTCCCGATGGTGGCTACCAAAGGCACTGCTGCAGCAATCGAGGCAGCTGGCTTACCGGTCCGGGTGGTCAATAAGGTGAAGGATGGTCGTCCTCATATCGTAGATTTGATTAAGAATGGCGAGATCTCACTCGTGTTTACGACAGTAGATGAAACTCGTACTGCGATCGCCGATTCACGCTCTATTCGGACCAGTTCGCAAGCCAATAATGTGACTTACTACACTACGATTAGTGCGGCGCTTGCGGTGATGGATGGTTTGATGACCTCACAAAATGGTAATAAAGAGTCTCTTGAAGTATATTCATTACAGAATCTGCATCAGAGTCTCCATTAATTTAAGTTAGGTAGAAGCATGAGCACAATTCCGATTACCAAGCATGGCGCAGAACTTCTCAAGGAAGAGTTACATCGTCTCAAGCATGTAGAGCGTCCTTCTGTAATTAATGCAATTTCAGAAGCACGTGCACAAGGTGATCTTTCTGAGAACGCTGAGTATGATGCGGCCAAAGAGAAGCAGGGCTTTATCGAAGGCCGCATTCAGGAGCTTGAGGGAAAGTTGTCAGCGGCACAAATCATTGATCCTGCTGGTCTCGATGTCAATGGGCGGATTGTGTTTGGCGCCACCGTTGACCTCGAGGATTTGGAAGATGGCACCAAACTCACCTACCAAATTGTTGGTGACGATGAGGCTGATATTGCGCTGAGTAAGATCTCGATTAGCTCACCGATTGCACGTGCATTGATTGGCAAAGAAGAGGGCGATGTCGTTGCTGTACAAGCCCCCGCTGGCAATCGTGAAGTAGAGATTCTGGCTGTTCGTTACGTTTAAGTTTTCCATTTAACTGCCCCAATCAAATAGCCATGATGACACCAGAGGCGCCGAATTATTGGAGCGCGCAAAGACTCTTCATTTTGATTGCGGGCTTATGGGTAGGTAGTCTACTCTCAGCGGGTTATCTCGTTGCCCCGGCCATCTTTAGCACCATGACGGATCGCCAAGCGGCTGGAATGGTAGCTGGCAGCATCTTTCGATTAGAAGCCTATTTGAGTTTGATTGTGTGCATTGGCTTGATGGTGCTAGCTAATCTCTTGGTCAATCGCGGCTTAAATCAATTTAGGTTTATTCGTTGGCTTTTATTAGCGATGCTGTTCTGCTCTTTGGCGGCCGCCTTAATCTTTATTCCTTGGATGAATGCACTTAGAGATAACGCTTTGGCTGAAGGGATGCCGGTGATGCTCTCGCCTTCTGCAACGTTATTTGGTCGACTGCATGGTGCCTCTAGCGTTCTATTTCTGCTGCAGAGTATTTTGGGTATTTATTTGGTTTGGCGACTGAGTAAAAATCACCAGCATTAAAAAACGCCGACTAGCGGCGTTGATTATTTTTAGCAGACAACTCTCAAAATTAAGAGCCTAAGGATTTCTTCTTAGTGCTACTCATGCGTACCTTGCGTTTCTTAATCGGTGCTGGTGCAGCAGCGGCCTTACGGTAGCCGGGTGATGACCAACCAATCTTCGATTCAGCAGCATCCGCACGCAGAACTCGTTTCTTGGGAGTAGCGCTCTTTACTGCAGCAGCTCTCTCAAACGGAGATTTGCTTGCAGCAGAGCGCCGATCTGATCTCTCGGAAGTGCTGGTACGAACCCCAGTTTTTGCCACTGCGCGATTGGGTTGACGTTTGGTGCGAGGGGCTTGTAATGATTTTTTGGTTTGTTTGCTCGATCTACCCAAATTAGAAAAGGCCTCATCCACCACATCTTTTGGTTTCCAGAGAACAAGTAATTTACCGATGTGCTGCACTGGGGCTGCACCCAGCTTGTCACAGAGTTCTTCATAAATGGCGATACGCGCATCGCGCTCATCTCCAAAAACACGGACTTTTATCAGCCCATGATGAGAAATGGCTAACTTAGCCTCTTTAATCACTGCAGGGGTCAGACCATCACCACCAATCATGACGACTGGACTGAGGTCATGGGCGTCGGCTTTAAGGGATTTGCGTTGTGCGGGGGTAATAGTAAGTGCAGTCATGGCCTCGATGATAGAGCATTAGGGCTTGTAAAACGGGGCTTTCGCCCATATATGTGAAAGAGTCAGGCTGTTTGGAGCTGATTCCTTTTGCCTTACAGGGCATAAACAAGGAAAATGGATGCCGAAAGTGGGTAAGCTGTGGCAAAGAATAAATTTAATAAAAGTTGGTTACAAGATCACCTCAATGATCCGTATGTCAAGATGGCCCAAAAAGAGGGTTATCGTGCCCGAGCCGTTTATAAGTTGAGCGAAATAGACGAGCAGGACCATCTCATCAAGGCAGGCATGACCATTGTGGATCTGGGTAGCGCTCCAGGGAGCTGGTCTCAGTACGCCCGCAACCGTCTCACGGAGCTGGGCAAAAACAATCCCAAGATTGAGTCTGGCAAGCCAGACGGAACTATTATTGCCATCGATATTCTGCCGATGGAAGATATTGCAGACGTTTCCTTTATTCAGGGGGATTTTCGGGAAGATGAGGGTTTGAGTGCCCTTGAGGCGCTTTTACCAGCAGATGCAGGGGGTAAAGTCGATCTGGTGCTGTCCGATATGGCCCCCAATCTCTCTGGGGTAGGGGTGGCAGATGCCGCCCGAATGGCCTTTTTAGCCGAAATTGCTTTGGATTTTTCAGTTCAACACCTCAAGCCTGAGGGGGCCTTATTGATTAAGTGCTTCAATGGCAGCGGCTATAGTCAGATCGTCGAGTCCTTTAAAAAGGTCTTTAAAACAGTCGCTTCTAGAAAGCCTAAAGCCTCCCGGGCAAAGTCCTCTGAAATCTTTTTGCTAGGCCGAGACCTCAAGTCCCCTAAATAACCCCCTGAAAATAAGGGTTTATTAAATAAATCTGGTCCTAGCCCTTGAAAAAGCCTGGTAGTAGAATCAAATACTTAGATAGATAGCAATCCGCTTTAACTCCCGGATTAATCCGGCAAAGGTCTCCTTTTGAATAGCAATATGTTACAAAAAATCGGTGTGTGGCTCATTGTGGGTCTGGTGCTGTTTACTGTTTTTAAACAGTTCGACAAGCCAAAAGATCAGAATCAGCTCACGTATTCTCAATTCATGGATGATGCCAAGGCTGGCAAAGTGAAGCGAGTTGACGTGCAAGGTCGCACACTCCAGGTGACCCCAAATGACGGCAATAAATATTCCATCATCTCTCCAGGAGATATTTGGATGGTTGGCGATCTCATGAAATTTGGAGTTCAGGTGACTGGTAAAGCGGATGATGAGCCAAACGTCTTAGTCTCTGCTTTGTACTACCTCGGACCTACTTTGCTGATTATTGGTTTTTGGTTCTTCATGATGCGTCAGATGCAAGGCGGCGGAAAAGGGGGCGCATTCTCTTTCGGTAAATCTAAAGCGCGCTTGATTGACGAGAATAGTAATACCGTGACCTTTGCGGATGTAGCAGGTTGCGATGAAGCTAAAGAAGAAGTCTTTGAGATTGTGGATTTCTTAAAAGATCCCCAAAAGTTTCAGAAACTAGGTGGACGTATCCCGCACGGCATATTGTTAGTGGGCCCTCCTGGTACGGGTAAGACTTTATTAGCGCGTGCTATTGCTGGCGAAGCGAAGGTTCCGTTCTTCTCTATCTCTGGCTCAGACTTCGTTGAGATGTTTGTGGGTGTTGGTGCATCCCGCGTTCGCGATATGTTTGAGAATGCGAAGAAAAATTCTCCTTGCATCATCTTTATTGATGAGATTGATGCAGTCGGTCGTCATCGTGGCGCTGGTATGGGTGGCGGTAATGACGAGCGTGAGCAAACGCTGAACCAGATGTTGGTTGAGATGGATGGTTTTGAGAGTAATAGCGGCGTCATCGTGGTTGCTGCTACTAACCGTTCAGATGTATTGGACCGCGCTTTATTGCGTCCTGGCCGCTTTGATCGTCAGGTGCACGTTGGTTTACCAGACATCCGTGGTCGCGAGCAAATCCTGCAAGTGCATATGCGTAAAGTTCCGATTGACCCAGATGTCGATGCGGCTGTATTGGCACGCGGTACTCCAGGTTTCTCGGGTGCAGATCTAGCCAACTTAGTGAATGAATCCGCTTTGTTTGCAGCACGTCGTAATAAACGTGCGGTGGATATGAAAGACTTCGAAGATGCTAAAGACAAGATCTATATGGGTCCTGAGCGCAAGTCTGCGGTGATGCGTGAAGAAGAACGTCGTAATACGGCGTATCACGAGTCTGGCCATGCAGTGGTTGCTAAGGTATTACCTAAAGCGGATCCAGTGCATAAGGTCACCATCATGCCCCGTGGTATGGCTTTGGGTGTGACTTGGCAGTTACCGGAGTTTGATCGTGTGAACTTATACAAAGATCGCATGATGGAAGAATTGGCAATTTTATTTGGCGGTCGCGCAGCAGAAGAAGTGTTCTTGCACTCTTCCAGCACTGGCGCTTCTAATGACTTTGAGCGTGCTACCAAAATGGCGCGTGACATGGTGACCCGTTATGGCATGAGTGATAGCTTGGGAACCATGGTTTATGTTGATACTGAATCTGAGAGCATCTTTGGTCGCAACAGTACCAAAACAGTTTCAGAGTTGACTCAGCAAAAAGTGGATGCAGAAATTCGTTCACTGGTGGATAGTCAGTACTCCTTAGCTAGATCTATTCTTGAGGAAAACCGTGACAAGGTTGAGGCGATGGTTACTGCGTTACTTGAATGGGAAACCATTGATGCTGAGCAGATTACCGACATCATGGAAGGCCGTCCGCCACGTGCCCCTAAGCCACCACCGGCAACCCAGTTTGGTAACTCTGCTGGTACACCTGGGCCCGGTCCTGCTGCAGGTGCCACGCCAGCGACTGCCTAAGTTGTCTAAGTCATCCTCAGTTATTCTTTAGGTGATTAAGCAAACTCTGCCCGCAACATGGCGTTGCGGGCGTTTTCTTTTTGACTTTAGCAAACGTCATCGCCCGTTAGTGATGGGCATCCTCAATGCCACACCCGATTCATTTTCGGATGGCGGGCAGTTCAGAACTGCCAATGATGCTATTACCCAAGCAGAGCGCATGATTGCCAACGGTGTTGACATCATCGATGTCGGTGGTGAATCTACTCGACCTGGCGCGATACCGGTTTCTCTCCAAGAAGAATTAGATCGCGTTCTACCGGTGATTGAGGCGCTGAAAGATTGCGGTGTAGCGTTATCGATTGATACTTATAAAGCAGAAACGATGCGACAGGCTTTGCGAGCTGGCGTAGATTGCATCAATGATATTTGGGCTCTTCGACAAGAGGGTGCGTTAGAAGCTGTATTAGAGAGCGATCAACAGAATCCAGAGGAGCCCTGTGGAATTGTCTTAATGCACATGCAGCGTGATCCACAAACCATGCAATTTGATCCCGAGTATCGCGATGTCATTGCCGAGGTGAGGTATTTTTTACTAGAGCGTGCAGATCTATTACAAGAGTGGGGGGTTGCTCAAAACCGCATCGCCATTGATCCTGGTTTTGGTTTTGGTAAAAGCTTAGAACATAACCTCAAGATGCTAGCTCATTTTGATCAATTCTCGCAACTGGGGTATCCCGTTTTAGCAGGAATCTCTCGCAAGTCTATGCTCGGTAAATTAACCGGTCGAGATACGAATGAACGAGTGGCGCCCAGTATTGCAGCTGCCATTTTGGCTGCAGATCGGGGTGCTCGGATCATTCGTGTCCACGATGTCCAAGAAACAGTTGATTCCTTGAAGCTCTGGGAAGCGATTCAGGCCTGACTGAGTCATTACTTGGCCAATTAAAAGACTACAAGTTTTATAATTAAAGCTATGAAAAAACAATACTTTGGTACTGATGGTATTCGTGGCGAGGTGGGGCAATTTCCGATCGTTCCGGAATTCATTACCCGCCTTGGTTATGCTGCAGGCAAAGTGCTGAGTCGAAATGCCAAGCTTGGTGAGCGTTGCAAGATTTTGATTGGTAAAGATACGCGCATCTCGGGCTATCTCTTGGAAGCCTCCTTAGAGGCCGGCTTTGCAGCTGCAGGTGTTGACGTGATGCTCTGTGGCCCGATGCCCACTCCCGGGGTTGCTTATCTTACTAAAGCGCTGCGTTTATCAGCGGGTGTCGTGATCTCAGCATCACACAATCCTTATCAGGATAACGGTATCAAGTTTTTTTCTGCTGAAGGTGGCAAGTTAACTGACGAGCTAGAGCTGGCAATTGAAGCTGAGCTTGACTTACCCATGGGTTGCGTCAGCTCTAAAGAATTAGGAAAAGCATTTCGGATCGATGATGCCGCGGGTCGCTACATTGAGTTTTGTAAATCGACATTCCCCCCTGAGCTCAATCTCAAGGGTCTTAAGCTAGTGCTTGATTGTGCCAATGGCGCTGCTTACCATACTGCTCCACCTGTTTTTCATGAGCTCGGTGCAGAGGTGATTTCGATTGGGGTGCATCCTGATGGGCGCAATATTAATGATGGTTGTGGTGCTACTGCACCAGAGGCTTTGATAGCTAAGGTAAAAGAGCTTGGTGCCGATCTGGGTATTGCATTAGATGGCGATGCAGATCGCCTGCAAATGGTAGATGCAAGCGGCCGCCTTTTTAACGGTGATGAGCTTTTATATGTTCTTGCAAAAGACCGGATTTCTCGTGGCCAGGAACTCGGTGGCGTTGTCGGTACCCTGATGACAAACCTTGCAGTGGAGAATGCCATTAAAGCTTTGGGGATTGGCTTTGAGCGAGCGAATGTTGGTGATCGTTACGTTCTAGAACGTTTGAAAGAGAAGGGTTGGATCATTGGTGGTGAGGGTTCAGGGCATTTACTGTGTTTAGATCAACACTCTACTGGGGATGGCACGATTGCAGCACTTCAGGTCTTGGCAGCGATGAGTCAGTATAAGCAGAGTCTGGCTCAATTGCTTGATTCCGTCAAAATCCTTCCTCAAGTACTTTTGAATGTGAAATTCAAGCCTGGTTACGACTGGAATTCCGATATCACCCTGAAATCTAAGATTAGCCAAGTAGAGAGCAACCTCAAAGGAACGGGTAGGGTGTTGATACGGGCCTCAGGCACAGAACCGGTCCTACGAGTGATGGTTGAGGCTCAAGATAGTGCTGTAGCCCAAAGTTCGGCAAAGTGTATTGCTGATTTGGTACCAACCATATAAGCCGCTGATTTAATTGAATTAATTTTAATTAAAGTCTTTGTCATCAAAGCGTCATACGCAAATCGTATCGTTCAAGCATCGCAATGTTGCGTTATTTATTTGAGGAACGATTTAGATGAACTCATTGTTTAAAAAAGCGGTAGTAATCAGCGCGATTTCATTCGCCCCAGTTGCATTTGCAGTGGATATGACTGGCGCTGGCGCAACATTCCCATACCCAATTTACGCTAAATGGGCTGAAGCCTACAAGGCAAAAACAGGCTCTAACTTGAACTATCAATCGATTGGTTCTTCAGGTGGCATTAAGCAAATCAAAGCAAAGACAGTTGATTTCGGTGCAACCGACAATCCACAAAAATTTGAAGAATTAGAAAAAGATGGCATGGTTCAATTCCCTGCCATTATTGGCGGTGTTGTTCCAGTGATTAACGTCGATGGCGTTAAACCTGGTGAAATCAAGTTAGACGGCCCAACTTTGGCTGATATTTTTCAAGGTGTTATTTCTGACTGGGGTGATAAGCGCATTGCGATCATGAACCCAGGTGTGAAGATTCCTTCTGGTCCAATTACGGTTGTTACTCGTGCTGATGGTTCAGGAACAACGGCAATTTTCACTGACTACTTAGCAAAAACCAGCACATTATTTAAAGACGCTGTTGGTTCTGGTGCTAACGTCAAATGGCCTGCAGCCTCTACTGTAGGTGGCAAGGGTAATGAAGGTGTTGCAGCTAACGTTACTCGTGTAAAGAACTCAGTGGGTTATGTTGAGTATGCTTACGCCAAGAAAAATAAAATGACTTACATCTCTCTGAAGAACAAGGCTGGCAATTTTGTTGCGCCTGACGATTCAACTTTCGCTGCCGCAGCTGCTGGCACTGATTGGGCGAAGATTCCAGGTATGGGTACATTTATTACCGATGCTTCTGGTGCTAAGTCGTGGCCAATTACTGGTGCATCTTTCATTCTCTTGTACAAGAACCCAGAAAACAAAGCGAATGCTGCTGAAGTCATCAAGTTTTTTGACTTTGCATTTAAAGACGGCAAGAAGATGGCTGAAGAGTTGGATTACGTTCCAATGCCTGACGCAACAACAGATTTCATTCGTAAGAATGTATTTTCTAAGGTAGTCACGAAGTAAGGTTTGATGATTAAGATTCCTTAATCATTACTGAATAACAGCTCCACCCATGAGTGGGGCTGTTTCATTATTTAAATAAGCTTAATTATGATGGATATCACCCAGTCAGCTTCGATGCCAACACCTCAGGCGCTCAGAGTCGCCAAGTTACAGCGTGTACAAGACTTCCTGTTTCATACTATTACCCAATTCTTTGCGGTATCCGTTCTTATTGCCTTACTTGGCATCATTATCTCCTTACTGATCAATGCTTGGCCTGCGCTGAATACTTTTGGTCTTGGTTTTTTCTTTACCCAAGAGTGGGATGTTGTCAATGGGGAGTTTGGTGGTCTGATTGCAATTTACGGAACTGTAGTTACATCGGTAATTGCTTTACTTATTGCCGTTCCTCTTAGTTTCGGTATTGCTGTTTTCCTAACGGAGCTATGCCCTGGATCGTTGCGCAGACCATTGGGTACTGCTGTTGAATTACTAGCCGCCGTACCTTCTATTATTTACGGTATGTTTGGTCTGTTTATTTTTGCCCCTCTTTTTGCAGAGTATGTTCAGCCTGCATTAGCTGCCACCCTTGGAAAAATTCCAGGTTTAGGCATCTTATTTTCTGGCGCATTTAATGGAATCGGCATTTTGTGTGCCGGCCTGATTCTAGCGATGATGATTCTGCCTTTCATTGCTTCAGTTATGCGCGATGTCTTTGAGATTGTTCCTCCAGTTTTAAAAGAGTCTGCCTACGGTATTGGCTGCACTACTTGGGAAGTTGTCCGAAACGTAGTGCTGCCATATACCAAGGCAGGCGTAATTGGTGGGGTAATGCTTGGTTTGGGAAGGGCGCTTGGTGAAACAATGGCTGTTACCTTTGTGATTGGTAATGCCCACCGGCTATCCCCATCTTTATTTGCCCCAGGTACTTCGATTGCTTCAACTTTAGCCAATGAATTTGGTGAGGCAGAGGCAGGCAGCCATCTATCCTCACTGTATGTGCTGGGATTAGCCTTGTTCATCATTACTTTTATTGTCTTGGCATCAGCTAAGTGGATGCTGAACAATATGGAGAAAAAGCAGGGACTAAAAACATGAACGATTTTTCTAACATTGATCCAGCACTTTTTTCAAAGAGAAAGCGTGCGAATAAGATTGGCCTAACCCTTTCCATGACAGCTATGGTTTTGGGAATGATCTTCCTCTTTTGGATTTTAGGCATCCTGTTTTATAAAGGCTTTGCATCGCTTGATTTAAATATGTTTACTCACAGCACTCCAGCTCCAGGTTCAGAAGGTGGTGGCTTGGCTAATGCCATCGTTGGCAGCTTGATGTTAGTGGGTTGCTGTACCTTAATTAGTACACCAGTTGGAGTTTTAGCGGGTCTTTACCTTTCCGAGTACGGTGATCGGAGCCGTATTGCTTCAGTGACACGGTTTGTAACTGACATCATGCTTTCTGCTCCATCGATTGTGATTGGACTCTTCGTATACGCTTTAGTGGTTGCTCAGGTACGCCATTTCTCTGGCTGGGCTGGAACGATTGCCTTGGCCCTAATTGCTATTCCTGTGGTGGTTCGTACTACTGAAAACATGTTGCGTTTAGTTCCAGGCAGTTTGCGTGAAGCAGCTTATGCATTAGGTACGCCTAAATGGAAAGTGGCTTTCATGATTACCTTAAGAGCGGCGCAGTCTGGCGTAATCACAGGTATTTTATTGGCCCTAGCCCGTATTAGCGGCGAAACAGCGCCTTTGTTATTTACCGCGTTGAATAATCAATTCTTTTCTACCAATATGAACGCACCAATGGCAAATTTACCTGTAGTGATCTTCCAGTTTGCAATGAGTCCATATGAGAACTGGGTTGACCTTGCATGGGGCGGGGCGCTTTTAATTACGATTGCAGTATTGGGCTTAAATATCTTAGCCCGAGTGTTATTCCGCGAGAAAGTACAAGCATGATGGCTAATATGAAAACAATGTTTGACTTAAATCAGATTGATAGTCAAGGGGTGGGAATGAGCGAAACGACAAACCATAATTCACAAGTTGCTGTTAAGAATGCGCTTGAAGTGCGTAATCTGAATTTTTTCTACGGATCATTTCAGGGTCTAAAGGATATCAATCTAGATATTCAAGAAGGTAAAGTGACTGCCTTTATTGGGCCATCAGGTTGCGGCAAGTCTACCTTATTGCGTACTTTAAATCGCATGTATGACCTCTACCCTGGCCAACGTGCAGAGGGCGAGATTAATTTTTATGGCCAAAATATTTTGGAATCAGGTCAGGATTTGAACTTACTACGCTCAAGAATTGGTATGGTCTTTCAGAAGCCAACCCCATTCCCAATGTCTATCTATGAGAACATTGCATTTGGTGTGCGCTTATACGAAAAACTGTCTCGTTCCGAAATGGATGAGCGGGTAGAGTGGGCTTTAAATAAGGCCGCGTTATGGAATGAAGCTAAAGATAAGCTCAGCCAAAGTGGTTTATCCCTTTCTGGCGGTCAGCAACAGCGCCTCTGTATTGCCCGTGGGGTCGCAGTAAAGCCCTCTGTTATCTTATTGGATGAGCCAACCTCAGCCCTTGATCCTATTTCTACGGGTAAGATCGAGGAGTTGATCAATGAGCTGAAGCATGAGTATACGATTGCGATCGTGACACATAATATGCAGCAGGCTGCACGTGTATCCGATTACACTGCCTATATGTACCTTGGAAGTTTGATTGAATATGGCAAGACTGATGAAATTTTCATCAAACCTCAGCGCAAGGAAACTGAAGACTATATTACCGGCCGCTTCGGTTAATTGGAGATAGTAATGTCAGATAAACACCTTTCCTCACAATTTGATGCTGACCTAAATTCACTTTCTAGCCGTTTGCTAGAAATGGGAGGTCTCGTTGAATCACAGATTGCTACTGCCATGCGCGCTTTCACGCAAATGGACTTAGAAACTTGTAATGTCGTCATTGAAAATGAAAAGCTTGTTAACGATCTTGAAATTCAAATTGATCTAGCCTGTACTGAAGTCATTGCACGTCGACAGCCTACAGCCCGTGACTTGCGTTTGGTTATGGCCGTTTCTAAGGCGATCACCAATCTCGAAAGAGCAGGAGATGAGGCAAAGCAAGTTGCTAGAATGTCCAAAAAATTAATTGAGGCTGGGGCTCTGCACAATATTAATGTGGCTGAGATTCGTTTATCTGGCCAAATGGCAATATCACTATTGCGTCGTAGCTTGGACGCTTTTGCCCGCTTAGATACGATTGCAGCAGCTGAGGTGGTTCAGGAAGATCGCCAAATCGATGAAGAGTTTCGTGCGTTTGTACGTAAACTGATTTCTTATATGATGAAAGATCCCCATACGATTTCTACAGGTCTAGATATGCTTACGATTGCTAAAGCAATTGAGCGTATTGGTGACCATGCGAAGAATATCGCCGAGTTCGTTATATATGTTGCTAAAGGTTCGGATGTACGCCACATTCCTCATGAAGATTTGGTGCGTGAGGCGAATAAAGAATAAGCGACATCGATACGGAATTCATGATGACTCACCGCATATTGATTGTTGAAGATGAGCCTTCTATTGCAGAGCTGATTGCGGTTAATCTCACTCATGCTGGCTATGAAGTTGAAAAAGCCATGCAAACCGATGTTGCGCTTAATATGATGCGGGGCACTCTCCCTCATTTGTTGATCTTGGATTGGATGCTCCCGGGCAAGTCTGGCGTGCAATTTGCGAAAGAGTTGCGAGCCAATGAGCGGACTCGTTTTTTACCTATTCTGATGCTGACTGCCAAAAGTGAGGAATCAGATAAAGTGTTGGGATTGGATTCGGGGGCGGATGACTATGTCACTAAACCTTTCTCTCCTAAAGAATTAGTCGCTAGGGTTAAAGCCTTGCTGCGTCGCCAAATGCCGGTGGAGGAGGTAGGTCCACTTTCTATAGGTCCGCTTCAGCTAGATCCAGTCTCACATCGTGTTTTAGCAGTATGGCCCAATATGGAGCCCAAACCCATTCCCTTGGGCCCCACGGAATACCGGATTTTGCAATTTTTTATGGCAAATCCAGAACGGGTACATTCCAGAGCTAACCTGCTGGATAAGATTTGGGGTAATGAGGTTTACATTGAAGAGCGTACTGTTGATGTCCATATTAAGAGGTTAAGAGCTGCTTTAACGCCGATGGATTGTGATCGTTTTATTGAGACGGTTCGGGGTAGTGGTTATCGCATCACGAAGACTCCTACGCAAAATTAAGCCCGGCATTGTTGGGCTTTATCAAATTTTTCCATTTAAATCCTGAATGCTCTAAGATTGCGGCATGTCATCTGCTTTAAGTCGTTTCATCTTCATTGTTTCCCTGGCATTTATTTTTGCTTATATCGCCCTATTAAACTGGGGTGCAAAAATTGCTATTGCCTCAGGAATTGCCATTTTGGCCCTTCCTTTGGTTTACTCTTATATTAATTTAGCTCGCTTATATAAATACGTTCAAAGGGATGCTGTTGAGGTAATGCCGCTTCCTAGTGGTTTTTGGGAAGAGGTATTTTTCAGATTACAGCGCTTGGTGCGTAATCTAAAGCAAAAAATTAGCGTTGCTGAACAACAGCATGCAAGATTTATTGAGGCTCTTCAGGCTTCTCCCAACGGGATCCTGATGCTAGATGACCAAGATCAAATTGAATGGTGCAATGGGATAGCTGAACGCTTTTTTGGGCTTCTCTATAAGCGCGATGCATTGCAAAGAGTGAATTTCTTAATTCGTCGCCCTGAATTTATTCAATACCTCACGAAACGCCAATTTGAAGAACCTCTATTGCTTGAAAGGATCGGGCCCTCAAGTAATTTAAGTTTAATGTTGCAAGCCTTTCCTTTTGGCGATCAACGTCACCTTTTACTGGTTCAAGATGTTACTGACCTGCAAAAGGCAGATGCGATGCGTCGGGATTTCGTGGCGAATGTTTCACATGAGATGAGGACACCCATTACGGTATTGATGGGTTTCTTGGAAACGATGCAGTCCTTGAGTCTCGATAAGACACAACAGCACCAATATTTTGAGATGATGATGTCTCAAGCGCAGCGCATGAAAAGTCTCGTTGAGGATCTCTTGACCTTGGCTAATCTTGAGGCTAACACCTTGCCTGCGCCAATGCAGGTAATTCATATTCCTACCTTGCTGGCTCTGATTAAGAATGATGCGGAGGCCCTCTCTCAAGGGGGGCATCTGCTTACTTTTGAAACATCTGCCACCAGTAACCTGCTAGGTGAAGATCGAGAAATTCTCTCTGCCTTCAGCAATCTTGTTTCTAATGCCATTCGTTACACGCCCGATGCCGGTCAGGTAAGCGTCAAATGGTCTATTAATAGCGAAGGGCAGGGTGAGTTTTCGGTGACTGATACTGGTCCGGGCATTGCCTCAGAGCACTTGTCTCGCCTAACTGAGCGCTTCTATCGAGTAGATAGAAGTCGCTCGAGAGATACTGGTGGTACGGGCCTTGGCTTAGCGATTGTGAAGCATATTGCGAATCGACATCAGGCCCAACTGGTGGTTGAGAGTGTTACGGGGAAAGGAAGTACGTTTACTTTGCGCTTCCCCAAAGAGCGGATCAGCGAATGACTTGAGCTTTTGAGCTGAAGCTTTTCAATCCTTATTCTTTTTCTTTTTTTTCTTTTTGGATTCCTTAGGCAGCTTCTCTGCCTTACCATTCGCATAGAGGCACCAGACCCCGATTTCTTCTAGCAGTTCAGTCAAATCTGAGTATGAAAGATTTTTAAAGTCCTGCAAGCTAATAGACCCAGAATCCTGAAGTTGTTTAACAGCGTCTTCGTACAGATATTTGCTCATAATTTGATCATTTTGGTATTAATGACAGCCATCCTACCAAACAAATATGACAAAACCCCTTTTTTAATGCATTTAAAAGGGGGTATGGCTAATTTGGATCGATAGATACCTCGGATTCCCGTTTGATTCCAGTGAGCTTAGTGGCAAGTCGCTCTAGGGGTCCACCGATGATCAGGGTTAGTAAAATAGCTGCTAAGGCCATCCCACCCAGCATAAATTGACCGCCTCCAAATGCTGCGGCGATGAGAGCGCATGACCAAATGCTTGCGGCAGTAGTGAGGCCGTGAACCTTTTGGGTGCTCCGCTCTCGAATAATGACACCTGCCCCCAAGAACCCAAGACCGGTAATTAAACCTTGTAATACCCGACTGACAGCTTGTGCATCGTCTTTTACAAAGTTGCTAATCAGCATGATTGCTGTAGCTGAGCCAATGGCAACCAAGCTATGGGTGCGTATGCCGGCAGATTTATGATGCAGCCATCGATTGAGGCCAAGGATGATGCCCACTAAAAGAGCTAACGCTAAGCGCAGGCCGATATTCCAATGCAAATCCCAATGTTCCATGTCAAATCCTTGTGTGGCGTTGATCTTGCTCGTTAGCTCCATGGTAACAAGATGATGAGCGGCAGGTAACGTTTTTTAGAAAATACTAACCTCGGTGCCACATTGAACTAGAGCAATTTCCTGAATCCGAAGATGAATTATCAAAGACTGTCCTTAACATCTTTGAGTTAGTAAATGGGTTATGAGGCGAGCAAAATGCCTTGCTATTGATATCCATTCCACATAAAGATTGACGAAGCTAAGTAGTCCACTTTTTCATTAGAGATTTCCAGTCGGGGTAACCTCTCGTTTATATCGACATCACTTCAGCATGACATACCGCTGTCTTAATGATCTCCTAGAATGTAGATGCTGAATACGGCATGAAGCACTTGATTGATTCCATCACGTATCTAACTACCAAAGAAAGGATCTCCGAAGATGAAAAAACTCATCATGAAAGCGCTTGCTATATGGCATGAAGCTCGAGTAGCGTATCGAAATCGTTATGTGAGCCATCGCCTAGGTAGCTAACGACTAGAGTATGTAAATCTATCTCGATGGCATCGAGATGTTTTGAGGCACGATTAAAGGGCGAAAGCTGAATGGGCTGGAGTTGCGAGCATTGACTTCTACTTCTACAGCCTGCACCTGTTCAGCGCCCATGACTTCAAGTCTGTAAACATTTTCAATCAATTGCTTCTGCCGATTGTGAAGTGGCTGATCAATCTTTAGCTGATGACTGTCACCATGAATTAACAGGATTGGAATGGGTAGTTTTTCAGATTGCTCTTGGAGAAGGGCGATCGTATCTCTGAAGCCGCTACTAGCATTTGACGCTAATTCGGGTGAGTAGAAGATGTCCGCTTGAAATGCAAAAATTATTCCCGAATATTTTTTATCTTTCGCCATCAGGAATGCTTGATTAATCCAAGCCAAGTTCGCACTATTCCGCAAGGCATACTCTTGATTGGATGCTTGATCTCGACCAAAATTATTATTGGATCCCGGTATATGTACATTAACAAATAAGAAGCCGGACTTAGTCCACATCGAATTTTCAACATAGGTAGAAAATGGTGGCATAAGGTCAGCTTGGCGCTGCAACTTCATTTTGGTTCTACCAAAGCTATTGCTCGTACTGAACTGCGTTGATCTAATGTGATCTAAGCGTTCTAATGGGTCATATCCCCCAGCTAATTCTCGGTGGCAGTCAGTCCATTCATTGTCACCAATGCTATAGATTAAAGGTGCCTGAAAGGAATTGAAATATACCGTCATTTTTTCAACATGCTCGTTGCTGCAGAGGGAGCTACCTGATTTTGTATCGCCCACAAAAATCGAGAAAGCGGGTTTTTGATGATTGATGGATGCGATTAAGCGCTCAAAGCGGGGAAAGTCTGCGGGTTGAGAGTAGGGCATATCACCTAAGGCAATAAACTTAAATGATTGTGAATACACATTTCCCGAAAACAGGGAGCATGTTGCCAAAATGATTAGGCTAGATCTGATGGTGAGCCATTTTTTTGTAACCATTAAAACCTCCAAGTAAAACCAATTTCTGAGCGTGAAGCGCTCACACCGGCATTGCTAACTACAATACCCATATTTTCTGCGCTACGCATGTACGATAAACCGATATCCAGATCATCGATTGGTGAAAAAATGGCTGCCAGTAAGGCATAGTTCGTTAAATACGGCTGATCCGTTGGTGGGTTTGTAGTGATGCCAATATCTACTGCAAGCCTGAAACCGTTAACCACTGTCCAAACAGGCGCTGCCGATAAGAAAATAATATTCTTTCTGTTGGGATTTGTGCTCCCCCCAATGAGATAGTTCGTGTTGTAAGGCGAGTTCGTGTAGGAGGCATTTACATGTAACTCTACTTTATCCCAGTATCGAGAGCCAATGACGTTTAAGCCATAGCTCGGCAAGGCCAGATTTAGTCCTTGTACTTGTTGTTGTATCGTGCCTGGCAAAGTAAAGCTAGGCTTTACCGCTAACCCCCATTTACCATCCTGAGCCTCTGCAAATCGCCACTTGAGAGCAATGACCTTATTTGCGACGGAAGAGTAATTTCCTCTAGGATAGGCAAAATTAGTGGCTCCCAATGAGACTTCAATATTTTCAGAGATGCCGCGGATGTAAGTAAATGGAAATGCTTTGGCATTATCGATTCCAAAGTACTCTTCACCTGGAGTATTCAAATCTACTGAGTTTGCTGAACCGCCCCCATGAAACGCAGTTTTAAAGAAATACAGCTCTATTTGATTTCGATCTTTTGGAACAGTCCCTGCATCATCCGTATTCAGTGGTTCAAATGCTTTAACGGTAAGGGGGATCAACAATAGTAGAAGAGCGATCAAGCGCATTTATGAAATGACTTATCTCAAGTAAAGCCATTAAATTACCTTTTCAATATGACATATTAGTGTCATGAATGCTGAAGTGTCCATTCCAAAGACCTTTTCTCTGCTGGCTTTAATCAAACTGAAATATATACCCTCTACGATCGCCATAGAGTTGATCGAGATTTAAAAGGGGCCGCAAATAATGACTCAGGAAATGAAAGACAACCTATCCCAAGTTTTCCGTCAGCATGACTTAAGGCTTAATTTGGACCAGAGTAATGAGGATCATCCTAGTGGACAAGCGCCTGCACTTAAAGCATTCTCCTTACAAGCTACCTCAAGTCCTTTTGTGGTGAGTAATCCGTATGCATTACAACTCGATGAAATCATTTAACTCTCAATCTCAATGAGTAGCCCGCATTCTATTTTGTTTCTGTGTAATGGAAATTCTGCAAGATCCATTCTGGCGGAGGCTCTTGCTACTACACTTAGCCATGGAAAATTTATCGGTTATTCCGCTGGTGCGAAGCCTGCTGGCAATGTTCACCCGATAGCAATAGAATTAATCAAATCCATGGGTTATCCATTGCAACTCCTCCGCAGTAAGAGTTGGGATGAGTTTGGCCGTGAGGGTTCGCTCAGGATGGATTTCATTATTACTTTGTGTGATTCTGCGGCTGGTGAAGAATGCCCCTACTGGCCAGGACACCCATCAACAGCCCATTGGGGGTTTCCAGATCCCACGGCTGTCGAGGGAGGGGATGAATCTGTGTTGCATGCTTTTAAGAAAGTCGAGATCGGCTTGCGTAATCGGATTGAATTGCTGATGGACCTACCTATAGCCCAGCTTGATCGTGAGGAATTGAAAGAGCGACTTCAAAGTATTCATCATCACATTCAGTTTGGTCAGTAATTCTCTAGGATTGCTTAGGGAGCTGTAATAATGAGCCTATATTCCCTATAGGAGCAGGTATGTCAGCCACCCCAATGAGTCTAAAAGCGCTAGCAAGATCCCAATCAAAAATCGCTCATAGATTAGCTGTGCTGACCCCAATAGCGCTTCATCATGGCAAGCGCATGAGTATTCAGAAGCGCCTCAAAAAAGGTCGAGCTCTGCGTCAGCAGGTGAGCTTCGCTGATCAAGCTATCTACACGCCACCAAAGCACCGAGTGGGACCAATTACTATTTTGGAGATGCAGGCTAAACACCGGATTGAATCCCTCATCCCCATTCGATATCAGCGGATGTTGGAATCCCCCTTTACTTTTTATCGAGGTGGTGCAGCCATCATGGCACAAGATTTAGCCAATCAACCAACAACGAATATCAATGTCCAACTTTGTGGCGATATGCATGTATCGAATTTTGGTTTATTTGGAACGGCTGAACACCGACTCGTATTTGGTATTAACGATTTTGATGAAACCCTGCCAGGCAGCTAGGAGTGGGATATCAAACGCTTGGTCGCTAGTGCCGTGATTGCCTGTCAATCACTGGGCGGGTCTGATGCTCTTTCTAAAAAATTAGTTTACAGAATTAGTTCGGAGTATCAAAAGCGAATGGCTGAGTATGCCCACATGCCTTATCTCGATCTAGCTCAGCAATTTATTGGTGAGAAAGACATTCGCAAGCACTTCAACCCGCTTCATCAAAAGAAGTTAGATGTCTACCTCAAAGAAACTCGAGGTCAAAATAATGTCCAGATCTTAGAAAAACTCACTACCTTGGTTGGAAAGAATCGCAAGATAATTAATAAGCCGCCTCTTATTGAGCACTTCCATAAAAAAACTCAAGGTATTTCGATTGAGAGTCTGGTTGAAAAAGCACTTCTAAATTACAGCGCCACTTTGCTCGCTGATCGCCACGTGCTATTTCAGCGTTATGCATTACAAGACTTCGCTAGGAAGGTGGTGGGTATTGGTAGTGTCGGCACAAACTGTTTGGTGTTGTACTTTATTGGGGACAGTCAAAAGGATCCACTATTTCTCCAGTACAAGGAGGCCCAGGAGTCTGTGTTAACGCCTTACTTAGGTCGTTCTACCTATCCGAATATGGGTAGACGAGTAGTAGCTGGGCAGCGATTGCTGCAAGGTGCACCGGACATCTTTTTAAATTCCGGGGAAATTCATGACGAGGCTAATCATGTCCAAGACTTTTATCTACGACAACTAAGAGATATGAAGGGTGGTATTGAGATAGGTCCTGGAGGCGTCTCTTTGAGTAACTTTTCTGACTACGCAAGGCTCTTTGGCTGGGCGCTTGCATTAGGTCATGCGCGTTCTGGTGATGCGGCAATGATTTCGGGTTATTGCGGTCAATCTAAAGAGTTTGACCAGGCGATGTATGGATTTGCTGTTGCCTATGCTAAGCAAAATCACTCAGACTATGAGGCCTTCTGCCGCGCTGTTAAATCTGGTCAGATTAAAGCGGCTAAATAGTATTTGCCTCAATGAGCCGAAAAAGGGCCTTTTGAGCCTGTTTTGTTTGATGTCATGTAATTGTCATCAAGTGTAGCGATATTAACCATTTACATTCCCACCATATTCTGCCTACCATGAACACATCTTTTTTTAAACCTATTCTCCTATTAGCTATTTTTGCTTCGCTGTCTAATCTAGTACATTCAGCGGCAATCTATCCCATTCAAAATGCAGCTATTCTTGCTGGATCTCAATTTGATATTAAGGTGGAGCTAGATAGTGTGGTTTCGATAGAGGAGGTTGACGTCCGACTCAATGGCAAGCCCATCTCCAGCACTATCAAACAGCAAGTCAGTTTTATTCCCAATGAGGCAGGCAAGGGAAGCTCTCTGCTTTATCGCGATGTGCAGTTGGCTAAGGCGGGGCCCTATACCTTGACTGTCAAAACTAGCCAAGCGACTCAACAAGTTACTTGGGATGTCTATGCGAGCGGACCCAGAAAAGTAAAAAACATTATTCTTTTTGTGGGGGATGGCATGACTATTGCGAACCGAACCTCTGCACGAGTTTTATCTAAAGGGATATCTGAAGGCAAGTATCAAGGCAAATTGTCTTTTGACGATATGCCGAACATGGCTCTGATTGGTACTTCTGGCTCCGACTCTCTCATAACAGATTCTGCTAATTCAATGAGTGCATACACAACTGGGCATAAGACCGCTGTCAATGCTATGGGTGTTTATGTTTCAAGGGCGAGTGATAACCTATCCCATCCTAAAGTAGAGACGATTGCTGAATTAATTAAGCGTAAGACAAATATGTCAGTGGGCATTGTTTCTGATGCGGAGTTGCAGGATGCGACCCCTGGAGCGATGGTTGCTCATACTCGGAGGCGGGCAGATAAGTCCTATATTGCAGATCAGTTATTGGCTAGTGGTGCTGAAGTAATTTTAGGTGGTGGGTCTGCTTATTTTTATCCACAAACTTCGAATGGGTCAAAGCGTAAAGATGAGAAAAACTTAGTAGAGCAATTCAAATTGAAGGGCTATGAACTTGCATTCACTAAGAATGAATTGCTCAAGATGGGCAATGCTGTCGGGACTAAAAAGCTCTTCGGTGTATTCCATCCTGACAATATGGACGGCTCTCTAGATCGATTCTTTTTAAAGAAAAATACTGTTGAGCAATACCCTGATCAGCCGGATTTAACCGATATGACGAGATCAGCAATCAATGTCTTATCCAAAAACCCCAATGGCTTTTTCTTGATGGTGGAGGCCGCCTTAATTGATAAATTTAATCATCCATTAGACTGGGAGCGAGCAGCATTCGATACGATTATGTTGAGTAATGCCGTACAGATTGCAAAAGATTTTGCTAAAACTCACCCAGATACTTTAATCATCGTTACTCCAGACCATACACACAGCGGATCGATTAGTGGCGTAGTGAATGATGCTAAGCCAGGCCCATTGAGAGAGAAAGTGGGGGTCTACGCAGACGCTGGATATCCTAATTATCCTAAAGCAAATATAGAGGGGTATCCGAATCAAATTGACGTCTCTAAGCGTCTCGCATTCTTTTATGGTAACTATCCGGATCACTACGAAACCCTGCATCCCAAACTCGATGGCACATTTCAGCCTGCTGTGAAAGATGAAAGCGGTAAATATGTAGCTAACCCAAAATACATTCAACTGCAGGAAGATGCGATTCACGTTGGGGGCAATTTACCCTCCCATCAGGAGTCGGGTGTGCATACTGCTGATGATGCTGTGCTCAACGCCATCGGTCCCGGAGCAGAACAATTCCGTGGGTTTATGGACAATACGGAAGTCTTTAAAGTAATGGTGAAATCGCTCGGTCTTGGTCAGTAATACTCTGTTAATGCACTGACATGGAATCTATCAACAACATTGACTTTCTTTCTTTGGCCGATACGGCTATTAGCCTCAGCACTGCTTTTGTTCTAGGGGGTCTCATTGGAGTTGAACGTCAGTATCGTCAAAGAACGGCTGGTTTACGGACCAATATATTGGTTGCCGTCGGAGCAGCCATTTTTGTAGATGCGGCTAATCGCTTAGTAGGCCACGAAGGAGCCGTCCATGTGATGGCTTATGTGGTCTCTGGCATTGGTTTTTTGGGTGCTGGTGTCATCATGCGCGAAGAGGGTAATATTCGCGGCATTAATACCGCAGCAACACTGTGGGGGTCAGCAGCAGTTGGTGTGTGCGCAGGAGCGGATCTGATTCTCGAAGCAGTGTTGGCTACTTGCTTTGTCCTCGCTGCAAATACTTTATTAAGACCAGTAGTGAATTTAATTAATCGGCAACCTTTAGATACCGAATCTGTAGAGGTAACCAATTCTGTTTACATCATCACTCCAAAGCATTCTCAAAAAATAGCCTTGAAGCAATTTATTGAGACCTTAGAACTCGCTGGTTATCAAACCCAAGATATTGAGGTTCATCAGTTTGGTGTTGATGATGTAGAGATCCAGGCTGTTCTGACTGCCACAGCAGTAAATGGGGATCAAATGGATGCCTTAATTGCCGATATAGCGAGTCTAGATTATGTCAGTCAAGCGTTTTGGAGTCCCAGTACGACTGATTAAAGTCGTCTAGATCTGGATCTGTCTTCATTTTGAAATATTGATGGTTCACCATACGGCTGTGAACACTATATCCCAAATCCCTCTTTCTGTCATTACTTGCCCCCACTGTCAGGGCCATGACATTGTCGAGATTCCCCAAGGATCCTCTCATCATTTTTACCGTTGCCCTTCTTGCAGTGGTATTTTGAAGACCAAGTCCGGAGACTGCTGCATTTTTTGTAGTTTTGGGAGTTTAGATTGCTCTAGTTCAGAACAAAATTTAGCTGCATAGGCCGGATTAGGTCGGGGAAGCGAGTAGACTAATGGCTCTTTTCATGATTCTGTCACGAAAATTTCATAAAATAGTCATATTCATTTTAGCGTAGCCCCAACTGGAATCATTTTGGCATCAAATCAAGACGTCTCAGGAAGCAATGCATCAGGCCTAGTCGCTGCAGTCGATTTAGGTTCTAATAGTTTTCGGATGTTGGTGGCACAAGTAGTGCATACGCCCTCGGGTACTCAACTGCGTCCCATTGATACCTTGCGCGAATCAGTGCGTTTGGCAGCTGGATTAACTGATAATAAATTATTGGGTAATGAGGCCTATCAGCGTGGGATAACAGCAATACGACGCTTTGGGGAGCGCATTCGCGGTTTTGACCCCGCTAAAGTGCGTGCGGTGGCTACAAATACGCTGCGAGTCGCAAAAAATGCCTCAAGCTTTATTCGTGATGCTGAAGAGGCTTTAGGATTCCCCATTGAAATTATTGCAGGCGTTGAAGAGGCCCGTTTAATCTACATTGGTGCTGCACATGAAGTGCCAGCAGTCCAAGGTAACCGTTTGGTGGTGGATATTGGTGGGGGCTCGACCGAGTTCATCATTGGAAGAGGCTACGAGCCTAAGTTGATGGAAAGTCTTTACATTGGCTGTGTTTCTCATAGCCTGCGTTTCTTCCCCAAAGGAAATATTGATGCCCATGCCTTTAAAGAGGCTGAGCTAGCAGCCCGCCGAGAGATTCAGGTCATTTCTGGAGCGTATTTGAAGTCGGGTTGGAATCAAGTTATTGGGTCTTCAGGAACGGCGCGTGCCTTATCTGAGCTCATTGCAGACAACCACTTTAATGGCCTGGCAGATGGACTCACGATGGGGCGGGTTAACGGATCAAGCGGCTTGATTACGCTCGATGGCCTAAAGGCAATGAAGAAGCATTTGCTGAAGTATGAAAATATCAGCCAAGTTGAATTGAGTGGTCTGAAAGATGATCGACGCTCAGTATGGCCTGGTGGGCTCGCCATTATGATTGCGGTCTTCGAAGAGCTAGGTATTGAAAGTATGGAAGTGACCGATGCCGCGTTGCGCATTGGGGTTTTATACGATTTATTAGGTAGGTCACAGCACGACGATATGCGATTTGTCACGGTTGAGCAATTTATGCAGCGCTATGCAGTCGACCGAGAGCAGGCTAAACGGGTCGGAAATTTAGCAGCTGAGTTCTTAGCTCAATTGCCGAAACCCAGTGAAGAAAGCAGGATTGACAATATCGCTTTGTTGCAGTGGACTGCCAACTTACATGAAATTGGTTTATCGATTTCTCACAACGGGTATCACAAGCATTCAGCCTATATTGCAGGTAATGCAGATATGCCTGGCTTTTCTAAGAATGATCAAGCGCGTTTAGCTGCCTTGCTGATTGGACATACTGGAAAACTAGGTAAGTTAGCCAATAACGCCAGCTTTTCTGACTGGCGTATGCTGTTCTGTTTACGTTTGGCTCAAGTTCTGTGTCGTGGCCGTAATAACAGCCATTTACCTAAGGTGAAGGTATCAGAGCACGATGGCTCCTATTTGGTGAGCCTCTCAAAAGAGTGGGCTAATCAACACCCGCTCTCTGAATTTAGTCTTTTAAAAGAGGCGGCCGAATGGGAGCGCATCGGCCGGCCTTACAGCATTAGCTTGAAATAAATCCTATGCGCCGAAAAAATGCTTAGCGTAACGCGGATTAATTTCTGATAAACGCAACATAGTGAGTACGTCTGCAGTATTGAAGTCTGGATCCCAAGCAGGCGCACTACAAATCTTAGCACCCAATTTTAGGTAGCCTTTGATCAATGGTGGAGGTTCAACTTCTAAGCCACCGTTGAGGCGATCTAATGGCAAGGGTAGGCGTGGGAAAGCATGGTTCTCTACGGGCGCTATTTGCTCATTGCTGAGGGAGTTATAGAGACTAGCTGCAAAGTGACCACCATCCGCCATTGGAATACTCGCACAACCCAACATGATTTCGTATTCATGCTTGAGCATGTATTGGGCAAGACCACTCCATAGTGCCATGATGACTGCGCCGGAGCGATAGTCCTCATGAACACAAGATCTACCAACCTCTACCATTTTTGGGCGCAGGTGGTTTAAGCGAGTGAGGTCAAACTCAGAATCAGAGTAGAGGCGGCCGATTTCTAATGCTTTATGAGGAGGTAGCACCCGATATGTGCCGACTACCTTGAGTGTCTCTTGGTCGCGAATGAGTAAGTGATCGCAATACGTATCAAACTCATCAACATCTAAGTTTTCAGGATGAGGAGGAAGTTTGGCACCCATTTCTTCTGCAAACACCTTATAACGCAAGCGTTGTGCTTCTTTAATTTCACTAGTACTGTTAGCCCAAGAAATTTGGAAAGCAGGACGCTTTGCTTTCGCTATCGCCTTTTCAGGTATTGCTGCAGCTTGAATATTCTGTCCTGAACGCGCGCGAGTAGCAAACTTCTTACCGAATAATTTTTTAGCCAATTTCTTCGAAAAGAGTTTTTTAATAGTCTCTGTTTTGCTGCTCTTAACCTTCTTGCTCTTAAAGGGCTTACCTTCAAAGCGAGAATTGAAAATATCAAATGCGCCTAGCGGGTTTGGAATATCTGACATAGTTTTCCTTGAGTAGTTCTGTTAATAGTAGAGATGATGTCTGATCAATGTATGGCAAGTGGAATACAAATGGTGATCCAAAACAGGGCTGCAATCAGCAGGGAGAGCATGACGGCAGCTGAACCAAAGTCTTTTGCCCGTTTTGACAAGTCATGGTGCTCAAAGGAGATACGATCGATCGCAGCCTCAACGCTCGAATTCAGCAGTTCGACAACTAGCACCAGGATTAATGAGGTAATCAGCGCACATTTTTCTATCGGAGTGATCGGAAGAAAAAAGGCGATTGGCGTGAGCACAGCAAGCAAAGTAAGTTCTTGTCTAAAGGCACTCTCTTCCTCGAATGCATACACAATCCCACACCAAGAGTTCTTAGCTGCGTGCCAAGCTCTAGTGAGTCCCCGATTGCCTTTGTGGGGATTCTGATTGATGTTGTAAGGAGCAGTCAAAATAGGGTCTTAAGCAAGGGCAGTGACATGCGCTTCAGTTGAGGGGACCGGCTTAATGTGATTGGCGAATTGCTCCGAAGCAGCCCTCCAAGAGAACTTTTCAGCATGCGCTCGGGCTACTTCTCTTGGAATTTTGAGGGCTTCTAGGCAGGCTTCACGCAAATCTTCATTCATAGCTCCTGCTGGAGAATTGCCCAGAACATCAATCGGGCCAGTCACAGGGTAGGCTGCTACAGGTGTTCCACAGGCCATGGCTTCAAGCAACACCAAGCCAAAGGTATCCGTTTTACTGGGGAAGACAAAAACATCAGCAGCAGCATAGACCTTTGCTAACTCTTGCTGCTGAAGGACGCCAAGATAGTTAATATCCGGATATTTTTCTTTAATACCTGCCAATGCGGGACCATCACCTACAACCCATTTAGAGCCTGGTAAATCGATTTCTAAAAAGGCATTAATGTTCTTTTCAACGGCGACTCTACCGACATAAAGAAAAATTGGATGGGTGGTGTTGAGCGTTTTCGAGTCTTGCATTTTAAAAATATCTAGATCTACACCTCTGGACCACAGAACCACATTATTGAGACCATACTTTTCTAAATCATCTTTAACCACAATGGTCGGTGCCATAACAGCCATCGATGGTCCGTGGAACCAGCGAATGAATGCATAGGTAATCGCAAGCGGGATGCCAGTACGTGCTTTGACATACTCCGGAAAGCGGGTGTGATAAGCAGTCGAGAAGGGAAGTTTATTTTTGATAGCGTAAGCGCGGGCTGATAAACCGAGGGGACCCTCTGTAGCAATGTGCATTGCATCTGGTGCGAATGCTTTAATACTGCGGGCTACTTCTTTCCCTGGGAATAGTGATAACGCAATATCGGGATAGGTAGGGCAAGGGATGGATTTAAAGCCATTTGGGGTGATCATTTCGACCTCGTGGCCCATCGCGATGAGTTCGGCACAGGTTTGCTTCAATGTTCTCACAACGCCATTCACCTGTGGATCCCATGCGTCGGTGATGATCATAATTTTCATACGGTAGCCTCTTTGATAAGTGCTTCAATCGTAGGTTGGAAAGTGATCTCAGGAGTTTCAACTGGATCCCCTTGAATTTTGGTCCAGTAAATGATTTTGAGTTCACCTTCTGTAGTCTCCACTAAAGCAGATAGGCTTTCAACCCAATCGCCATCATTGCAATACAGTAGGACATCGATCTCGCGAATTTCTGCCTTATGAATATGACCACATACGACACCATCACAATTGCGGAGGCGGGCTTCTCTAGCCATGATGTGTTCAAAATCAGCAATATAACTAACCGCATTTTTGACTTGATGCTTCAGGTATTGAGAAAGAGACCAATACTGCAAGCCCATCTTGATCCGCAGTAGGTTGTAGTAGCGGTTGATGTACAAAATGAAAGAGTAAAGCGAGTCGCCAACGTATGCTAGCCATTTAGCGTATTGCATCACACCATCAAATAGGTCGCCATGAGTGACCCAGAGCTTACGACCATCTAACAAGGTATGAATGGTTTCTTCTTGAACCTGAATGTCCCCAAATGACATACCAAAATACTGCCTGGCAGCTTCATCGTGATTGCCAGGAATGTAAATGACTTCAGCGCCTTTGCGAGCCTTGCGCAGTAGTTTTTGAACTACGTCGTTGTGAGATTGTGGCCAGTAAAAGGACTGTTTTAAGCGCCAACCATCGATAATGTCACCAACTAGATAGAACTTATCGGCCTCATTGTGCTTTAAGAAATCGAGGAGGTAGTTAGCTTGACACCCTGAAGTTCCTAGGTGTATGTCTGAAATCCAGATAGCTCTGTAATGCATCATGAGTAAGCATTAAGCCTAGTCATCATGTAATCATCATGACATTTTTATGACATTTTGATGACATGATTTATATTGATGCTTGAATATGAAATGTCTATCCTCAAAAATCCAATCTCATAAGACATCAGCACTTCTCCGTATCTGGGTGTGGTGGCAAATAGGGATTCATGTGACTTGCGGTATCTGTACGCTGTCATTTCTCTTTCCATTTCTGAGCCGCAGAAACAAGGATCGAAAAATTCAAGAATGGTCGAAGCGTATTCTCAAGATATTCAATATTGAGCTGGTCGTTCAAGGCGCTGGTTTGCTCCACCATACCCCGCACTTAATTGCCTCTAACCATGTTTCCTGGTTAGATATTCATGTGATTAATGCATTTCAACCGATCCGTTTTGTTGCTAAATCCGAAGTGGCGGGGTGGCCCATATTCGGCTGGATGGCTAAACAATTGGGTACCGTGTTTATCCGTAGAGATAGTGCCCGCCATGCTAGACAGGTAGTGGGGCAGATGGCGGAAGTGCTGAAGACGGAATCCATCTGTATTTTTCCGGAGGGAACCTCAACGGCTGGAGTGACTGTTCTGCCTTTTAAGCCGAATCTTTTCGAGTCGGCCATCCTTGCCCAGGTGCCTGTTTTTCCGCTCGCTATCCAATACCTCTCAAAAGTGACTGGTGAAAGGAGTGAGTCCCCAGCATTTATTGGGGATATGGGCTTATTGGAATCCATGTCCAATATCATCAAAAATCGCTCCTTAATGGTTAAAATTACCATCCTAAATCCCTACTTAAGCGATGCACAGAGCACACCTGATCGCAAGAATTTAGCCAATGATTGCCAGGATGCCATCGCTAAATCCCTCAAGGCAGCATAAGTAATTAAAATGTCATATCCTTGAGATAAAAAGTGACTAACGAATCAAGGCATTAGGGGAAGAAATGACTTCAAAGCATGATGAGATGGCTGAGTGGTATCGACGCGCTCAAGTAGATATTCTCGATAGTATGGATGAAGAACTTGAGATGGAGCTTGATGATGACCGTCTCTCGCAAGATGGTGGCAGTGCATCAGTCATTCCTCGCCAAGTCTATTTTAAGGAATTATTTCGTCTACAGGGTGAACTAGTAAAGCTCCAAGACTGGGTTGTAGAGAAAAAGCTAAAGGTGGCAGTGATATTCGAAGGTCGTGACTCTGCGGGTAAGGGCGGCGCCATTAAGCGTATTACTCAAAGACTGAACCCCCGCGTGTGTAGGGTGGTGGCATTAAACGCCCCAAGCGAGCGGGAAAAAACGCAGTGGTATTTTCAGCGCTATGTCTCTAATTTGCCTGCTGGTGGCGAGATTGTCCTGTTTGACCGCAGCTGGTACAACCGTGCCGGCGTAGAGAAGGTGATGGGATTTTGTACCGATGACGAGTACGAGGAATTTTTGCGCACAGTACCCGAGTTTGAGCGCATGATTATTCGCTCAGGAATCATCTTAATAAAATACTGGTTCTCCATCTCGGATGATGAGCAGTACAGTCGCTTTATGATACGGATACATGATCCCTTAAAGCAATGGAAGTTAAGCCCAATGGACTTAGATGCGCGTCGTCATTGGGAGGCTTATACCAAGGCTAAGGAGACGATGTTGGAACGTACCAACATTCCAGAGGCCCGATGGTGGGTCGTTGCTGCGAACGATAAGAAAAAAGCACGCTTGAATTGCATCACCCATTTGCTGGATCAAATCCCCTATCAGGAAATTGAGCATCCGGAGATTACTCTGCCTGAACGTGTGCATAATCCGGATTATTTGCGTGGTCCTGTGCCTCGGCAAATGTACGTGCCCGAGGTCTACTAAGCCCTGTGGAAAGTGTTAATCTCTTATAAATTAAGGGATTAATACATGAAATTACACGAATCGATTACCAATCGGGAGTTCAAGCTCCTCATCAAGCCAAAAGGCTTAGACCGCCGTAGCAAAATTGCCGAATTAAGTAATCAAATTCTGGCTTATTGCAAAAAGAGCAAAGTAGATTTTTTCCATTTAGACAACGCCACTACAGGTTTGCGTAATATTTATTTTTACGATACGCCGGGAGAAGACTTACGCCGCAACAACATTATCTTGCGCGTACGGGAGTCGCGCCAAAACGTGTGGGTCGACGATTGGTGTGAGGTGACTCTCAAATGCCGAGCGCATGATTTACTTGAATCCTCACATTTCAATCCTGCTCCGAATAAAAAGATCAAAGCGAGACTGCGCCTCAAAGAAGAGATCTTGCGTGGAGATGATGTGGGTTCAAAGAGATCCATCTATTCTAACAACGCTATTTTAGATGCCGTTCCCTTGGATAATTTATTTGATCGAACGCTGGGTAGCGCTACTAAATTCTTCCCTGGTTTAGCCCATTTATCCATTGATAAACAATTACCACTACGGATAGTTGGCGGAACTGGAAATAAAATTCTAGAAGCGTGTTTACCAATCGGCAATCTAGTGTTTGGTGACGGCGTTCAGGCTCACTGCGATATTGCTATTTGGATGAAGAGTGTAGGGGAGCCCATCGTTGGAGAGTTGGCATTCTCCTATCGAGTCAATGATGAAAATCGCACGCAGGCAAAGGCACACAAGCGTGCTGATAAGTTTTTTAAAAAGCTGCAGATTGAGTTGGCCGACTGGCTGGAGATCGGGAGCACAAAAACAGCCTTAGTGTATGGCAAGCCAGAGTGACTCTAGAAGCTGATCCTATAGTTGTAGATGATAAAGCTCCAGCGCTCCGGGATCTATTTGTCCAATTTCTGCTAATTGGTGCTATTAGTTTTGGCGGTGGAATTATTGCCTACGAGCGCATTCTCCTGGTAGAAAAGCGTAAGTGGCTATCACCCGATGAATTCATGGCCTACTTGGCCATTAGCCAAACCATGCCTGGACTCAATTCAGTCAATATGGCTGTCTTAGCAGGCGATCATCTGCGTGGCGCCATCGGGGCAGTGATTGCCACTATAGGCTTAATTTTACCGGGTAGTCTATTTGTACTAGCGATAGGAGTTCTATATGCCAGCTCGGCTGATCACCCCCTGGCAAATCTGGTTTTGATTGGCATTGCAGCAGCTGCTTCTGGCTTACTGGCCGCGATCACTTATCGTATTGGTGAGGACAATTGGCGCCACCTCAAGTCGCTCCTCATCATTGTTGCCACCTTCTTACTCATGAGTATTGCCAAATTATCCTTACCGTTGGTTCTGCTCATCATGGCACCTATTGCTATCTATCTCTATCGACCGGGTCAGGGCACGTGAGTCTGTTAATCAATCTTGCTTCGAGCTTTGCATTACTCTCGATTTTGGCTGTAGGGGGAGGCACTGCCGTCCTACCCGAGATGCAATCATTACTCTTGCACCAGTTTGGTATTGATCACACCCAATTTGTACATATCTATAGTATTGGTCAATTAGCACCTGGACCCAATATGTTGATGGTCCTAGTGCTGGGCTATCAGTTGGCGGGCTTAATCGGTGCCGGTGTCGTACTACTTTCTTTCTTTTTACCTTCTAGCCTTCTGTGCTTTTATGTGGGCAGACTCTGGAATCGATTAGGTGAGAGCCCTTGGCGCAGAACGATTCAAAATGCCTTAGAGCCAATTTCTTTAGGGCTCATGGCTTCTGGTGTCTATGCGGTTGGCAAGGCATCCATTGTTAGTCCCATCACCTTGGTTCTTGCACTTGCAACCCTCTACCTGATTCTCAAAACCAAAATTAATCCGGTGTGGATTATTCTGGGCTCAGGTGCTGTTAGTGCGACAGCAATCCATTTTTTGTAGCCCATGCTTTAGAACGCACCCCTGACACCAACCATCATACTTCTCCCGGGTTGGGGTGCATAAAGTCTGACTGCCATTGGTGTGGTCGCATAGCGAATCTGTTCATTGAGTAGGTTCTTGAAGTTCATAAAAACCGTCCAATTCACATCCTTTACTCTTTCTGTATAAGAGAGGCCCGCATTGAGTAAGTTGTAACTTGGAGCAGGGCCTTGCTCCCAATTGGCTAATCGATTCTGTTGATAGCTATAGATGTAAGTAGTGCTAGCTAACCAACCATTTTTTTGATGCGCCAGCTCTGCACCTAAACGCGGAGCTGGTTGCAGGGGAAGGTTCCCACCTGCATCAAACGTACCTTGTGAGGCATCGCCAAAGACACGTCCACCTAAGCCAGTTTGATTCCAGTTATAGGTAAGCTCACCTTCAATGCCCTTAATAGTGGCCGCAGCTTGCTGGGCAGTCACTACATTAAATCCGTTGCCTTCTTGACCTGGATTATTGATGGATGTTCCGGTGTAGTAACCATAAATATAGTTATTGAAACGATTCGCATAGAGAGTGGCTTTACTTTTCAGAGGGCCATTGGTTTTTTGGAGATTGAATTCGAAGTTATGCGAAGTCTCTTTAGTGAGATTGGGGTTTCCAATATCAAAAGTAGCAGTCGATTCATGCGCACCATACGAGTAGAGTTCCTGCGCGCTAGGAGCCCGTTGTGAAACTGTGTAAGCAAGGCCAGCACCATAGCCTCGCATAAAACTCCATAAACCACCTGCAGAATAAGAGAGGAGATTAAATCTGCGATTTTGTAAGGCTATCTCAGGCGTAACACCGCCAGTCGGTGGGGAGGTAGGCTGCTGCTCTAAGGCAGTTCCTAAATTGGGATTTTGGGCAACGTTGTTGTAACGAAGGCCTAGACTACCTTGTAGAGAATTCCATTGACCTTCTTCAATCCAAAATAAGGCATTGGAATTGGTCTTCGTTGGAGGAACAATGGCGTAACTACCAGTGCCTACTTCAGTAGCATTGAGTGATGCTGCGCTTACCTGTGCACCGAAAGTCCCTTTCCAACCCGCAATTGGGTTATGGGCTAATTCAAGACGAGCTTCATTGGCAATATTTTTCCATTGTGATGCCGCGACGCCAACATTGTTAAATTCAGTATGGTTGTAATTTGAATTCGCAGCGCTGAATTTAATCGAAGAAAAACCAGCAAATGGATCACGTGTTTGATGCTGCAGATCATAGCGATTCTGTGACTGATTGATTGAGCCGCCATCAGCCGTCGGAATGCCATAGTTATTGTTTAGGCGTTCAACTGACACACCGGTGTAGCCAGACTCTCCAATATGAGAGATACCGAATCCGAAATTATTTTGATTGCTAAACGAGTTCGGCAACTTACCGCTGTAGTTATTGCCGTTATTGCCAGTGGGCGGTATAGTCCAGCCGCCTGCCGGCTCCCCTTGTGATTGGGTTGAGTTGCCCGGGATACGGTAGTTGTTGGCATTATTAATGGCAGTATCCACGTGCACCGCCACTGAACCAAAGCCGCCATCGAGCTCTAAAGCAC
This sequence comes from Polynucleobacter sp. CS-Odin-A6, assembly GCF_018882095.1. Taxonomy (GTDB): domain Bacteria; phylum Pseudomonadota; class Gammaproteobacteria; order Burkholderiales; family Burkholderiaceae; genus Polynucleobacter. Next base: position 4,716 of record NZ_JACVPD010000005.1, on the reverse strand, counting down.
CAGCACGCCCATTGTTGACAGTTTCATAGCTTGTATTGATGGCACCGGTTGGTCTGTCTGGCAGATTGGTCAAGATGCGGTCGTTCACTACATTGACTAGTCCGCCACTCGAGCCTGAGCCATAGAGTAGGGCGGCAGCGCCACGCAGGATTTCCACTTGATGGGCATTTTGCATATTGTTGCCAACAGCGTGGTCTTGCGAGATGTTTGAGACATCACCAACAGATAAACCATTTTGCAGAATTTGCACCCGTGAGCCTTCCAGACCACGTATCACGGGTCGAGAAGAGCCGGCACCATAACCTGTAGCAGACATACCCAACTCATTGGCTAGAGTGGCACCAAGCGTGCTACCAAGTTTATTTAATAGCTCATCCCCTTGAAGGACCTTCGTGGGCGTCAAAATGCTTTGCGTAGCTTCCTGTGAACCCGTTGCAGTAATTTCAAAATTGGATGCTGGTGTTTGAGCAACCGCTAATGAATTCAGAAGTCCAGATATCAGAATAAAAATGCATTTCTGTTTATTTAAAACATCGTATTGGTACTGCATATTGAAGCTTTCATTCTGATGAATGCTCCTGTTAATGGAGCACTCAATAAATCGGCAAGCCAGGCTTCCGCTTGGCCAGATGGGGATTTATAGAATGAGGCTAGGCGGCGCTCTCGATTGATAAAGTTGAGCCTGAATGCGAATAGGGGTGGTTTGATCAGATGCAGACTCCAGAGTCTTGAAGGGGGTCTGCACTGCAAATGTAGCGGGGTCAGCAGGAACAAATCCTGCAAGCGTAAGCGCATCCAACAAATGGCAGTTAGCAGAACTATGCCCAAACGTGGGTGCCTGGTCTATACAGCTCAGTTCACTATTGTGATGTTGGATTCCGGAATGGGTGATGCTGTGAACAAAGCCAATCCAGTGAGTGCCCAATAAGCTAACGACCAGAAAACTCAGAGCAATCCATCCCCTGAGCTGCTTTCTGAGTGTGCTTAAAAATAAGGCGTTCATGCCCCGAATCTTACAGTATTTGCCTCAATAGGCCATCACGGTGTAGAATAGTGGTTCCGTCGGAGTGTAGCGCAGCCTGGTAGCGCACCTGCTTTGGGAGCAGGGGGTCCAAGGTTCGAATCCTTGTACTCCGACCACTTTCCTGATTGTTCTAGATACAGACCCAGCATATTCTGCCCATAGCTCAGCTGGATAGAGCAACGCCCTTCTAAGGCGTAGGTCGCACGTTCGAATCGTGCTGGGCAGGCCAAATTTCAAATTAGTTCATATAAAAGTAGGCTGGTAGATCGTGGTCTATTGGCTCAATCATTATCTAGCTTGGCTAGCGTATGGTTCAGCCTGGCCTAGCGAAGGGAATCCTTTTGACTATGTGCAACCCAACGACTGGGCGATTTTAATGAAATTTAGGGGCAGGTCATTTAGTGTCGGTTTGACCCGACTATCTAGCGTCACTTAACGCGACAGTTGGGGTGGAAAGGTGGGGAGGGTATTTGATGTACTTTGGACACTGAAAGTTAGCTAACTGAGGATATCCGGATGGCAGAGATCGGCCAATAGCGGTCGGTAGAGCAGAGGATTGAAAATCCTTGTGTCGGTGGTTCGATTCCGCCCCTGGCCACCAAGAATCTCGATAGCCCACATGTTGGGCTATTTTCTTTTATGGCTTGGCAGGATTAGATGCATTAATCTCGAATATTCCCATCTAGAAATGCCCTTTAAAAGGACAAATCAATTATTCATCCCTGCGTCAGTCAATGTCGTTTAAAACGACAATATCTTTCAGTTGCCGTACCAGCTGGGGAATCATTCTTTCATTGGTAGAGCCATAGCCAATGACAAGGCCGAATGTTTTTACCCTGTTAGGGTGGATATAAAAATCACTTAGGGGCTTGACGGCAATGCCAAGAGCATTCGCTTTTTTAGCCCAAGACTTATCGTCAATCTTTTGATTAAAGACTAGAGTTAAGTGGGTGCCAGCATTTCCTCCAAGAACAGAGGCTTTACTGTTAAATGCTTTTATTAATTCACGATTAAGGACTTCTTTTCTCTTTCTGTATATTTCTCGAGCCCCTTTAATGTGTCTATCCAACTCGCCCGATTCAATGAATCTAGCTAAGGCCAATTGCTCAATTCCTTGACCTTGTCTATATAAATGAGTGTATTTTGGCGCTAAAGAATCAACTGCCCACTTAGGTAAAACCATATAACCAATCTTTAAGCTGGGATATAGTGATTTACTGAAGGTGCCTAAATAAATAACTGGCGCTGTAGGGTCAAGCTCCTGTAAAGGCGTAATTGCTGTATCAAGATAATTAAATTCATTGTCGTAATCATCTTCGATAATCCAGGCGCGATATTTTTTTGCTCCTTTGAGTAGTTCAAGTCTTCTTTGTAGAGACATCACTGAGCCCAGTGGATATTGGTGTGATGGCGTGACAAAGATTAGGCGCGGAGTTTCCTTTTCCCATAGGGCTTGATTTGCTAGCATTCCTTGGCTATCAATATCTACAGGAATAATAGATAGGCCTGATGTCTCTAAAGACTTTCTAGCAAAGAAGTAGCCCGGATTTTCAATCCAAACCTTTTCGCTAGGGTCAGCTAAAACTTGACCACAAAAGTCAATCGCCATTTGGGTGCCACCCGTAATGAGGATTTGCTGTGGTGAGCAGTTCAGTCCTCTGTTATGTCTGAGAAAGTGAGTAATAGATTCTTTTAGTTTTTGTTCGCCACCACTGGATGAATAGCTCAGGTGTTGGGCGCCAACAGTTTTCCAAGCGTACTGAATACATTTAGCCCACCGGTTAAATGGAAAATGCTCAACATCTGGAATTCCTGGGGCAAACGGCAAGTAGTATTGAATCGGTTCAGCTTGAGTGTAAATTGATTGCCCCCGCTTCGATAGCCTGGGGAGGGTGGCAACTTTATTTTTATTGGCCGATCTTTTGGGATGATTTTCAAATACAGCAATTTGAGTCACTTTTTTGTTTACAACTAAAAACCCTTCAGACTTTAGTTGCTCGTAGGCAAAGATGACTGAGTTCCTCGCAATCTTCAGAGAGTCAGCCAACTCCCTTGTCGAGGGCAAAGTCTCTCCTTCAGTCAAGCGCCCATCTAGGATTGCCCGCCTAAGCAACTCATAAAGGCGCTGTTGGCGTGAGCGGCCATCAACTGAATGGGCGGGGCCAAGTTCTTGGGCTGTGACAGGAGGATACATTGGCTCTATTTTTGTGAATAAATGGATCTATTTTTAGATCCAAATATATTTTATGCTTAAAACTCTTAAACCAATTTGATTTCTTACGATGACAACCAACCTCAATCAACTCCCTACTGATCTACCTATTCCTCAAGATGATGGCTCAACCAATCATTTAAAGGGAATGAAACTGCCCAATGTTTCTTTAAATGCCACTAATGGTAAGACTGTTAACTTTGGCGACATTAAAGGTAAATTGGTTATCTATTGCTATCCAATGACAGGGCAGCCTAATGTTGCCTTGCCTGATGGTTGGGATCAAATTCCTGGGGCAAGAGGTTGTACGCCTCAGAGCTGTTCATTTAGAGATCACTATCAAGAGCTTCAAGCATTGGGCGCAGAGGTTGTAGGCTTAAGTGTTCAAACTACGGATTATCAAAAAGAGATGGCTGATAGACTTCATTTGCCATTTCCAATAGTTAGTGATGTGAACTATCAATTTCAAAAGGCATTGAATATGCCAACCTTTGTAGCGGCTGGGATGACTTTATTAAAGCGGGTTACATTAATTGCCAATAATGGGGTAATTGAGGCGGTTCACTATCCGATTTTTCCAAGTGACAGCGATCCAGCCTGGGTGATTGATTATTTGAAGGGTCATCAGGGATAGGCATCCTAGGCCCTGGTTCGATTCCGCCCCGGGCCACCAAGAGAAGCCAAAACCACCTTCGGGCGGCCTTTCCTTGAAGGTCTGCTTTGGGTCAGTAACTGCCCCATTGAGAATATTGACCCAGACGTCTCAAATCGGCCTTGAATTCAACTGATCGATGCAACACACTACAAACTGCGTAAGCAAAAGGAGTGTTGCACATGAAACAACGACCCCGAATCTATTACACGGCCACCCAGAAGGCTTTAATGTGGGAACGCTGGCAAAAAGGCGATAACCTTCATCAGATAGCGCAGTTATTTGATCGGGGCCACTCTTCTATCCAGCGTATTTTGGCCGAAAGTGGTGGCATCAGACCTCCTGAGCGAACTCGATCAGCTTTAGCGCTGACTTTGGCCGAGCGAGAAGAGATCTCCCGCGGCCTAGCAACGGGACAACCCCTTCGCTCTATCGCTCAGCTTTTAGGTAGATCGCCTTCTACAGTTAGTCGGGAGGTAAAGCGCAATGGTGGTGCCAAAGACTACCGGTCAGCTGGGGCAGATAGCTCAGCTTGGGATCGAGCACTTCGTCCCAAGACTTGTAAACTGGTCTTGAACAAGCCCTTGGCAAGTATCGTGACAGACAAGCTGCAGCTCTTGCAGTGGTCGCCACAACAGATTGCCGGATGGTTAAAGCAAACGTATCCAGATGACGAAAGCTATCAGGTGTCACACGAGACTATTTATCGCAGCCTCTTTATCCAAGCCCGTGGAGCCTTGAAGAAAGAGCTCGTGGCACATTTACGCCGTACCCGCATCATGCGTCGTTCGCGGCATCACACACTTAAAGATCAAGCTCTGGGTAGTA
>NZ_JACVPD010000004.1 GCF_018882095.1 Polynucleobacter sp. CS-Odin-A6 | reverse complement strand
GAATATATCCACTACTACAACCATGATCGAATCAAAGAAAAGCTAAAGGGATTAAGCCCGGTGCAATACCGAACTCAATCCCTCGTGCTAACCTAACTAAACTGTCCAACTACTGGGGGTCAGTTCATGAGGGTGGCTTTATTCCACTAATTTTTCAAACAAGCGTTTGGAAGTTGCTTGCCCGCAAAGCGTTCCTTAACCCAAGAAAGAAATGTTTCTTGCGCTTCTACAGGACTAGTAAAGTGCGTGGCGCCATCTAGCTCAATATGTCTTACATTGGCACCTAGCTTGCACATTCCTACTGTATACATATCAACCATGGACTTAGGTACTGCATCTTTTGTACCGCGGAACATGAGTACGGGAGCTATGGGAGCATTACCAGGTATTCCACCTGCAATCATTGCATCAATCCATGCAGCAGTGTTTGCCGGGGATTTTCTTGCCAATGATTGATAACTATCCCCATAACTATAAGTGAGAGAATCGCTCATGACATGAAAACACTTGTTATTTGCCAGCTGGTCAAATACTTGAGCGCCTTCCGATGTAAACCAATCGGTTAATCGTAATTTTTCAGGGTAAGCCGCTTGCAAGCCATACATAATTCCTGCGAGGTGTCCCCACATGAAAATATCTTTCGACAGCGGCTCAGAGATTTCAGCTATGGCTTTATCCGAATTACCGGCATTACTCTTTATGGCAAATTGAGCCAGTCCAGAGAAATTCACTGGCGATAAAGCAACAACGCCAACAAGATCGATACCATCATAGGCCGTGCCTATTTTGGCCAAATAGTCTTGAGAGCTGCCCGCGGAAAGAACTGAGTAACCTCCTTCAGACCATCCATAAAGCAAAGCCTTCTTACCCGCTCCAGTTTCTCTCATTGACCCCGCTGCCCTAAAGGCGTTGATCGCGTCCCTACCCTGAGTTTGACCAACAATATATTGATGCCTACCCCCGCCGCCAAGACCTTGATAGTCGGTAGCAACTACGACATACCCTTCTTTAATTAATGCCGTTAAAGAAAGAATCCCGTAATCAGTCCAAGAGTTACCGTTTGGTAGGTAATACTGATTTAAATCTACAGCTGGATTAAATTGCTGGGAAGGGCCACAATTTTGAGCACTACCTGTTGTTCCATGAGACCAAGAAACGATTGGGCGCCCCTCTTTAGGAGGAAGTCCAATAGGAGCCACCAAGAGTCCAGTTGAAATTGTTTTCTTATCATTCACATCTGAAGAAATGTAAGCAATACGCCAAGCTTGAGCACCAGGAACTTCTGTAGCTACCTTTTCTTTTTTGACAACCTCGCCAAGCTTTTCATTAGGAGCAATTTTGGAAGCTGCAATATAAAAAGGTGCCAAAGATGGGGCTGACATAGCGACAGTTGGTGTAAGAAAAACTAGTACTAATACCAGCATTAAATTACGATCAAGATTTTTCACACTCATTTTCCTTAAAATATACCGTTAACTACTTAACAGCTTTATAGGTTGTTGTTGCACCAATTTCCCACTGCTTTACTTCTTTCCCATTTAAATCATGATCTTTTAGATTAAATTGGTTAATATCTTTGCCGCGAAATGGCCTTGTGTAATAGGCAAGATTTTTAGAGTCAGAAACGATTGTGACTTGAGAGTAATCCCAGTCATACTTTCCCTTGGCATTAGGCTTATCGCCACCAATAACCGAACCAGGAGGAAGATCAAACAAATTAGCTAGGTGCCAAGCAAGATCAACTTTTGGCATATCAGCAGCATACTTGTCTGCACCTTGAGAAAACTGAACGGCTCTAAGGAGCCGGCTCTGACTCATAAAATCTCCAGGCAGCCCATGCAAACCGCTACCAGCACTTCTAGGTGCAAAGGTGGCGCCAGCTATCTTTTTCGATCCAACCTCAATAGGAGAAAGATTTAAATAATTTTCAATATTCATCAATTGCCAATTGAATGGCGGCTCATTTGTTAATGCTCCGATTGGGTTGTCATATATATTAAGTTTTGCATCAACATATTCAACAACAATACTTTTTCCAGTCTTATCATGAAAGGTGTAATGCATTTTGACTACGCCCTTCCATTGAGCAAGATTTGAGTTGTTAACAAAGATCTTCTGCAATCCTGCTTTAACATCAGCAACATTATCAAAATTACTCAAAACCCAATTAAGAACTTGATAAGAAGCAATGCTGTTTTTGGCATCAGCACCAGTTGGACTTTGATATAGAGATGAAACAGGCAAGTACAACATACCGCCTGTTAGACCCTTTTCATTGAGTCCATCAGCAATAATTTCCATGCCCATTGCTTGAATACCTACAACTGCATTTTTACCAGTCCAATTAAGCCCGGAGCCAATCACGCCATCTGGTCCCGCCCCTTTGTATTGGTGATTTCTGGGATAAAGAGCAAGCTTGGTTGGCAATGCCACACCAAATTCAATAGTGCGTCCATAGACATAATTACCATCTTGGCTTCGCAATACAAAGCTACTACATGCATGACTAATTACGGGCGTAAATACCATGATAGAGGCCAGTACTACGCTGACAAAACTAATAAATTTAATTTTCATAAAAACTCTCTTGAATATAAGACTTAAGTGAAGATGGATTTACTTATTGATTAATCTTAAGTTTCCATCTGTCATAATTCTTTGAAAATCAGGCGACGAAAGAATAATTTTCCTTGCTGCAACTCTTAAGCGATCGATGGCTTGAGAAGGGAGGGAGAATGACGTTGGTAGGCCGTTAAGATACTCAAATTCTTCCCTGTCCTCGAGCTGATTGAATGCAACATTAATAGTGAATAGATCTATATTTGGGGTATTAACAATATTTTCTAATTGTTGATTCTTATTTTTAGAAAATATCTTTGAATTACGGAGCGTCTTCATACTTTTCCAACGAGCCTGTGTATCTTTTAGGGCCTCTACCTCTTCATAGGAATAATGATCAATTGGTACACCCGTCGCCTTAATTAGCAATTCGATACTTCCGGGTCCATCAATAGATTTATTCCAATTAGTAGATGGAGATGAAAGAGAGTTAACTACAATCACAATAACCCGCTTGACTCCATCAAAAGAGTCAGCCTTTCCGGCTAAATGCATAGCTTCAAAACCCTGCAAAAAGTCTAAAACTGGACGCATGGCCAGGTTATCTGATAAACCACCATCAACTAAATGAATGTACGGGCTTTCTTCCCCGTTGTGATAGCGCTTTAAATCCCCCATCTGGCGAATGATGCGAGCTGCTGGCCTCGGTATCTCAACGAAATTGGTGAATTCTTTGAGATAGCTTGGAAATTCAAACTGGCAACTCCCCCCATAGTTATTGATTGTTACTGGCGATAATACAAATGGAACTGCAGAGGAGGATGCAGCAGCGCGCGATATTGGCATGCTATCGAGATCGGAACAAAGATAATCAAAATATCCCTGGTCGAAAGTAAAGCCTGCCCCAGAGGAAATATCCGTTGCCGACGCCAGAATCATGGGCCCATTGCGCTTACGCAAATCCTCATAGGTAGCATTTTTAAATAAAATTTCATCATATAGCTCTGCAGCCATCTCTGATCGGCCCCAGCCAGTAGAGGCTAAATTAGTCCAATTAAATGGATTGAGAGCCCGAGAAATCAATTCACCTTGAACATCGCGCTTTAAAAAAGCTGATTCATAAATATCAAAAAGTTCGTCACCATAAAGGCCGTAAGATAAGGCGGTAAAGCTACCTCCAGACACACCAGATATGAGATTAATGTGATGGAGTGCTTGCGTCACCTTCCCATTTTGGTCAACTACTTCAATATCACGCAATGCCTCAAGAACACCGTAAGAAAATGCTGCTGCTCGTGTACCACCACCTGAAAGTGCCAGTATTACAGCGGTCTCCGGAAGTCTTTTTTGGTCTTCCACAAGGCCAGCACTAAACTCCCGATAGCCGGTATTTAAGTTCACCTTAGCGATAGGAGGGTTTATTGGTCTATTTGCACAACCTGTTGTGAAAAAAACGGCAAATCCAAAAATTACAATCAAAAATTTGCGCATAAGACGACTTGAAAAGATTAGGCTCTCAATAGATTTGCCATTAGCTTGAGAATAAGGATGAATTAGAGCCACCGGATCTCAACTCTGCCTATGCTTATCAAGATGGCGAGACAAGTAGTTAAACATTCCGATAGAAGCGCCCGTTGCCCAAGCAAAAGAAAAGAGTCCAGAAAAAGCAATGATGGAGGGTATAAAACGCCAACCTATCGGTAGAGTTATCAAAGTATTTCCGATGGTAGTAAAAAATCCAGCAGTAAACAATAAAGCCGTCACCCAATCTTTAGAAAACTCAAAATACATTAATGTTGCGACCCATATGAAGAGCGATAAAAACATTGCAATCACAAGAAACATAATAAAAAGAACGTAACGTAGCACCTCAAAATGTAGTCCATGAGATTGATTTTGGTCCAGCACCTTGCGATATTTAAGTGATAGCCATGTAAAACTATAAATATTGCAAGTGACCACTGCACTCATAACTCCGAGAGAGAAAACTGCTTCCTTAAGAAAGAGCTCAATAGGAATGGGAGTATTTACATCCATAAACTTACGTTCAATTTATTAGTCCCTAAAAAGCATATGTTTTAAGCCTATGCTAAAAATTTAAAGAGACTTTGGCATACGCCATCCAGTCGTATTGTTGGTAGGTCTGCACTACTTGTTTGCTTCCACCCACAGCCAACACCAAATTCTTAGTCAAGCGATGTGTCACCATTGCATCAATCGGTACAAACCAGCCACCGCCAGCGGAATGGTAAACAATGCCGTTTTCATCCAAAAAGCGCAGCATCGTATTTGTTGATAACTTAAAGCCAACGGTAGGATAAATCTGCAAATTTCTAAGGAGGGGTGGCTGACTTGGATTAATGGTCATGCTATTACTTTTACTATCAAACCCGTACATATAGCGAATCAAGGGCGAAAAGTCTGTTACTCGTAAAACAGTATCTACGGTTGGATTAAATGACCAACTTAATTGAGGCCCCACTGCCCACTGCCCATTGTTTCCAAATGGAAAAATAACCCGAGTACCTACTAATGCCCCTAAAGGCTTGAGCAAAGACCGCTCCTGCCCCCAAATAGTGACCATCGTATTACCAGCACTATATTGCCCCGAATTATTTGAGGCCATATTCGCACCATAATTGGAAATAACGGAACTATCTATACGAATTCTGCCGCGCCAGTCACCCCACTCTAGTGGATTGTAATAGCGGATTGTTAACGTATTTTTATAATCCTCTTTTCCCTGATAACCGTGATAACCCCAAAACTCTAATACTCTGGAGTTCGTAAGCTTTTGGGAATCATTGTCAAAATCTGAAATTGGAACTAGTAAATCTTCTGCCCGAGCATGAGACGCCAACAATACCATCAGCACGATTGCAAAAAATTTCATGGAAAAAGGATTAATTAGTTAATTGAAATGGCTGTAATGAAGAAATCTTGGTAACCATTACTTATAAAATAGGTTGAAAGCATCAGCACCAGCCTTATCAACGTCATATGAAGACACTGACTTTATTTGAGTAACATTTTTAAGCTTATTCATGTCAATCACAGTCCAATTGATAGCATTGATACTCCTAATGTAGGAGAGATTTCTAGAGAGATCATTCATCACAGTCCACTGTGTGGATTCAGTAGAGTTTGTCTTGCCACGAGGACCATCCCCTACTCCGCCTGGAGGATCAATCGTTAGATCATGTGGCCGATCAAAGTTATTCATAATGTGAGCCAATAAATTAATTGACTCATCCGGTGTTTTCCCCTTGCGCACATAATTTGCATAAAAAGCAGCCTTAACAAAGCGCCCAGTAGCTGTTTGAGCAGAGGGAAGCGCTGTTAACGCAATTCCAGCATCTGCCGTCTGAAGCTTTAAGCTACCTAATTGGCCTGTATTTTTATTAATGTTGTTAAAGGTATAATTATTCAAATTAGTTAAGTGCCAAGGAAACTCAGGGGCATTTGTCAACACATTGGCGGGGTTGTCATACACATTCTTCTTGCCATTTATGAATTCGACTACTAACCCGTTGCCCCTCTTATCAAAAATAGCGTAATGGAGAGGCGTTTCTACACCGCCTAAAGCCTGAATAACTGGTAACCAAAATTCTGTGTTGTCGCTTAACATGGCCGCTTTAAGTTCAGCTACGGTCTTAAAGTTACCTAATATCCATGTACCAAAATCATTCACTGAGAGGATCTTTGAAGCATCCTTTCCGACAGGCGGCGCGGATTGACCATTCATCTCATTGGCAGAAAAACTTAAGCCTTGATCGTTAGTTCCTTCAGCCACGAGGGGTTGTTTAGCACCCGGCACTACAGCCGATGTTTGGGCCAAAATAGAATATTTAGTGTTAAAGGTTACGCCTTGCGCGCCAGTTGGGGTTACTGATTCAATCTTTGTACCCGCTGGAAAGTAAGTCATCATCGTTGGAAATGCAAAACTAAATTCCAAGGTTCGGCCATGGTAAGCGTTACCATTAATATCGGTCACAATTAGGGCAGTGCAAGCAAATACATTTCCTACTGAAGATAGAATAAGTGAGCTCGCAGTTACTAAGCTAATTAGCAATTTTTTACTGTTCATAAAAATTTTCCTTTGAAGTAATTGAGTTAGATCAAAATCAAGAATTGCTCACCGAGTTACATACCCAGTGGAATACTAATTGTTGCAATGGCCGCATATCCCTCAACTCGGTTCTGAGCCCAGAATTCTTTATACGCACGCACATTGATGTAAGCCTGTTTCTTGTTGATATTAAATAGATACCCAATTTGTGGGCCAATCGCAGCAATTTGAGATTTAAATGCGCCAACTTTATTACCGCTACCAGAGTCACCAGTAAGTTGGTAATACACATATCCAGCAATTCCGACCTGCCAACTTGCCGATAGAAATTGTGAAACCGACCAATCCAGATGGGAGTCAATACCACTTTGATAATTCGTTTGCTGATTCATCCAGTTATAGGTAGCGCCTAGTACACCTGAAAATTCCAGGCCCGTCGCGCTATTCAAATAGGTATAACCTCCCCCTGTATCAATTGCAGCATGACCTAGCCCAATTGTTGCAAGACTATCTGGGTTGTAGGTTCCTACTGGAATATCCCCAGTTAAGTAAGTCATGAAATTGTTATTGCCTTTATTCCAAGACAGACTGGCCAATGGATAGATATCTTGTGAACCCACAACGGAATTTGATCTATTTAATTCAACACTGCGGTTTGCATTAATACTGGCAAACGCTGAAGTGCTGTTTGCACCAGGGCCCCATCCAACCCCAATATAAGGCTGCCCTCCCAAAATCTTCTCTTCCGAGGAATATCCTAATTGAAATAAAACGATTGATTCTCTGGTGCTTAAACCTGCATTAACGCTTTTGCCATTTTGAAATGTCTTTGATTTATCAGCATTTCCACTATAAATGTAGGGCATGGTTACCAATGACCAGCCTGGGCTAGATGGGACTGCCGCCATACTGGCATATTGCCCTGATAGCCAGAATGCAGAGCCGCCCTCATCTGCAAAAGTGATTTGGGCTGAGGCTATTCCGAAAAATACCAAAAGAAGTCTAGAGATCAATCCTAGACTTCTTTTGTAAGTACAACTATTCACTGAGGTGCTCTTAAAGATGAATAGACTTCACAAACAGCAAGGCTTCTTTATCTCTCTTTTATTGATAAGCGCCCTTGCAAATAAGAGGGCTAGTAGAGTTCTTTTGCCATTCCTGCAAGCAAGCATTATCCTTATCCAGAGTTAATGGCAAAGCCGCTTGCCAGATCCTTTCAACTACTTTTTGCTGCTGATTAGTCCACAGATTTAAATTTTGGTTGGTGGCAAAAACCACCTGATGAGCAATTTCTTTATTTTTTGGGGCAATACTGGGCGGATAGAAACCCTCTTCTGGCACCAAGGAATACAAAGCGCTCTGGCCAATGTCCCCGTGAGCACCTCTTACATAGTTTGCAACCAAAGTATGCGCTTGTGAATGCTGCGCCATAGAGAACCAAATAAACATGCCCTTATTCGATTCCTCAAAAATCAATCCCTTAGGAACCTTCACATCACCACCATACTCCTTCTGGTTATAGGCCACTGGAACAAGCAACAGATTGGCACGCTTTAACATGTACATGTCGGTCACTTCCGGAATACGTACTTCATCATTCAGCAAGATGCCGATACGTCCAAGAGGAGAGTTGAAAACCGGTAATTCATTACCAGCAGTCGCCCAGGTCTTTTCAACAGCGTTCAGATGAGATTTTCTATAGAGTCCAATCTGCTTGCCTTTGAAATCAAACAGGATGGCGGTTTCATATAACTTGCCGTCAGTAGACTCAGGCATGCTGAACAATAAATTGACCTGATATTTTTTTGCCAAATTAGCAGCAATGTTGTAGCTCTTGCCATTCAAGGGCTCTGCAAAATTGCTTGCATTTTCCTTGGTAATAGTGACGTTACCGATAAATGAGTTAAATGGTAGAACAGCGAGATTAATTCCCTGTCCAGTAATTTTATCGTTGATTAACTTTTCAATCTTTTCGGAATTTTCATCCACTGCGCCTGTTGTTGGCTCATATTGCACTAATAGAGCAGAGATCTGAGCTGAGGTCTTATTCACATTACCGTCATGACTTGGTCGATAGAAGTTGTAATCCGAGTAAAGCTCAGGACGACGATTCTTCAACCAAAACTCGCGCTGCGGATTAGGCTTGCTGGTGTTAATCGTCGCGTAGATCACCTTCGGTTGCTTAGGGTCTGTAAAGTTTGTCGCTGATGCTGCTGCAAGTACATTACCCTGAGCATCCCAAATAGCAGAACCCGCAGGTCCAATAAGGTTAGTCCCAGACATTGGATTTACATCTACCCCACTAGAATCAGCACCCACAACATTAATTCCAATCCAACCAGGCATGGTCGCCATGGATCCAATCGTAGTATGGTTATCCGCTCCACCCGCCTCAGCCTTAGGGACATATAAAGATGCGGTTGGATAAGCAATGATGTCTGCATTTCTCAAAGCAGGCAATAAGAGAGATTGCAATTGCGTATCGTCATAACAAACGAGGAGTGCGATTCTTCCAATGGGCGTATCAAACACGGGGAAACCTAAATTGCCAGGCGCTCTCCACAGATTGTCATCACCCACAGCCAATTGATGTTTGCGATAGTTTCCTTTAAAGCCATTGGGTCCAACAATGGCAGCAGAGTTATAAGCGACTCCAGTTGCAGAATCTAACTCGATATACCCCCAGGCAATGTAGATATTCGATTGCTGAGCTACCTTACCAAATGCTGCCGTTGCTTTACCCGGAAATGTATCCAAATTCGGCTTAGCTTCGTTTAAGGAGCTATAAAGAAACCCTGTACTAGCCATCTCAGGAAACACCACTAACTTCGCTCCGTTTTTGGCAGCAATTACTGATATTTCAGACATTTTGGGAATGTTGTAAGACTGGTCTTTTGAATGGAAAGATACAGAGGCCACTTTTACCTCTGCAGCATGCACCAATCCCAAACTAAACGAAATTAATAGAAGAAAAACTAATGTGATTTTTTTCATTTGATGATATCCATCTCAAAAAATATTATTTAATAAACCCTACTCATCATTCCAGAATGAAGTACTTAAGATCTTTCAATAGCAGGAATAGAAGAAGCCACCTATTTGTACGACAGAAAATATTCAATAGATTTTCCTCGAGATTGAAGTCTTAATCTACGGACTAAATGGCAATGCACTAAAGTACAATATTTAGTATATTGTCGTGCAATGAACACCATGAAGCCATTCTTACTCATATTAATTTTATTCACCCAAATGAGGCTGGGCTCTATAAGTAGGATGCAAATAAACCGCCCTTAGACGGTTTATTTGAGAATGCACTAATAAATTACACTATTTGATACGAGCCCTTTTCAATTTTTTATTTATAAAATAGATTAAGTGCATCTGCTCCAGATTGATTGACATCATTAATAGAAACCATTTTTACTTTAGTTACATTTTTTAGCTTAGCCATATCAATCACGGTCCAATTCATCGCATCAATACTTCTGAAATAGAAAAGATTTCTGGATAAATCACTCAAAGTGGTCCATTGAGTAACCTCGCTCGATATCTTGCCACCTCTTGGACCGTCACCTACCCCTCCAGGAGGGTCAATTGTGAGATTTTTAGGTCTATCAAAATTATTCATAATGTGCGCTAGTAAGTTGATTGCCTCATCTGGTGTGCTGCCTTTTTTAACATAATTTGCATAAAAAGTAGCTTTGACAAAACGCCCAGTGGCAGTTTCTGCGGATGGTAGAGCAGTTAAAGCAATACCCGCATCCTGAGTTTGAAGCTTTTGTTTACCTAATTGACCGGTGTTTTTATTTACGTTTGTAAAGGTGTAATTATTAAGGTTGGTAAGATGCCATGGAAATTCAGGGGCATTTGTCATCACACCAACTGGGTTGTCATATACATTTGTTTTACCATTAGTAAACTCAATTACCAATCCATTCCCTTTTTTGTCAAATACGGCGTAGTGAAGTGGTGTAAGCTCATTACCAAATAAAGGGCTCGAAGGTAGCCAAAATTCTGCTCCGCCACTGGTCATGGCCATCTTCACTTCTGAGAGATTTTTGAAGTTGCCTAAAATCCAAGTTCCAAGATCGTTTACTGAAAGTATTTTCGCGGCGTTATTTCCTATGGGCGGATTAGTTGATCCATTAAATTCATTGGCGGAAAAACTTAAACCTTGATCATTGATCCCCTCAGCAAGTGTAGGCTGCTTAGCGCTCGCAATAATATTTGCGGTAACACCCATAATTGGATACTTAGTGTTAAAAGTTAATCCCTGAGCTTTAGTGGGAGTCTCGGACTCAATTTTTGTCCCAACCGGTACGTAAGCCAGATTCCCAGGTATTGGGCCAGTGAACTCCAATGTTCGGCCATGGTATGCATGCCCATTAATATCCGTTACAACAAGAGCCGTGCATGCAATTACATTACCTATTGAAGAAACAATAAGTGAACTTGCTATCGCAAGGCTAGTTAATGTCTTGATGTTTTTCATGTAAATATTTTCCTAAGTTGGTTTAATTAAAATGAAAATTTCTAGCGAAACTCGAAAGCGAGATACAAATACCTTAAAATGGATGTTTTGCAAAGTATTTGGAAAGTCTTTAAGGGTTTTCGATACTTAGAGCGACAAAGGCTAACTACTGACAGCATAGAAACTATTAGGTTAATTTTCCCCGAGAGTAAAGTCTTAGTCTACGTATGAAATAGCAATGCACTAAGGTACAGTATTCAGGATATCGTTAGCCCCAAACAAAATAAGTCACTTTTCCCGGCAGAACATAAAATGAACTTGCATTGACGCTCTAGCTAACACTATGAACCCATTCATACCCATATCCATTGTGTATGCCCTAATGACCTTGGGCTCTGCAAGTACTTTGTACTTCTCCTTTAGGGGGAAAGTAGATACCTCTGGAAGATATTTTCTTCTCTCTGAGGTCTTGATGATTTTGGTGATGGTACAGGTAATCGGTACCAATATTTATCCAGACTATCTCAATATCCCTACCCTATTTATCGGAAACTTTTTGCACCTAGCCTCCGATGCGGCTATGTTTATTAGCATTTATACGCTCACACGAAAAACGACATTTTTAAAATACGTAGGATTTCTGATTTTTGCCGCTATTTACTGCGGGTTTATTGAACTGATTCGTGTGTGGGACTCTAATCTTCCCGTCGTCTTGTTCAGCCTGTGGTCTGCGGTAATTGCAATAGCAATCTATTTGGTATGTAAATCATCTCCAAATAATGAACTTAATGAAAATCTTTTTTTAAAATGGATTAGATACATAGAGATTGGGCTTTTATGTTTTGCAATCTTGAGGATAGCGAGCTATTTTACAAATGATCCAATTGTCCCAAGGCAGCCTTCGACATCAGTTTCCCTGCTGTATACATTACTCGTTGTTCTGAGTGTATTTCGCTATATCTCCTACCAATCCCTCAGGATTAGCTGGTTTGATCCAAGACGTAGCAGTGAAAATCCTTTGAACCGAAACATGACGAAGTTGACGAAAGAAAAAAATCAATTCTTACAGGGTTTGATTTCCTCCAATAGGGCAATTGGGATAAGCGCATTAGCAAACTCTCTGGCCCACCAACTAAGTCAGCCCATTACAGGAGTAATACTGCAGACGGAAACTGTTAAGCGTGACTTGCTTGAGTTGGGAGGTCAGCAAAGATCAGTCGATACACTGAATACTGTAACCGATCAATTGCAAAGGCTTTCTGCACTCGTTAATAATCTCAGAAGGCTCTTTAGCACTCAAGCGCCAGATAAAGAACTCGTCAAGGTTCAGGAGGTCTGCGATGAAATTCTTGAGATTATTGAACCCACTCTAGCGTCTAAAAATATTCAACTAACGAAGCAATATCAGGCCAATCCCTTGATTTTAGGAAATACTATCCAAATTCAACAGGTTTTGATCAATTTATTTAATAATGGTGTTGATGCGATTGTTTTAAGTAACTCTAAAAAAAGGGAGATTGTTCTCACTATTTCTCAAGATGATTCATCTGCATTCATTTCAGTTCAAGATAGTGGAGATGGTATTGATACAGAAATAAAACATTCTATGTTTGAGCTATACCAGACATCCAAGAAAGATGGCATGGGTATTGGCCTTTGGCTTTGTAAAGAAATCATTGAAAAGCATGACGGTAAAATTTATGCTAACAGCGGACCCCAAGGTGGAGCTATTTTTGAAATTAGCTTACCACTAAACAAAATTTAAGTTGGAGATGAGTAAGTGATGCACACTAAAAAAGTGATAATAGTCGACGATGAGCCAATTATTCTTGCTGGATTAGAAAACTGGCTTTCTAGAGATTATAAAATTTTAGGCCATGGTTCCGCTCAAACATTTTTAGAGGCATTTCAACAATTTGACTTTAAAGATGGGCTTCCTACCTGCATATTGCTTGATTTACAAATGCCGGGTATGAATGGCATAGAACTACAGGCCAGTATCAAAGCAATCAATGCTGAAATTCCAATTATTTTCATGAGTGGAAATGCTCAACAAGCAGACATTATCAATGCATGGAGAGGTGGCGCTGTAGACTTTATCTTAAAACCCTTCACGCCAGCGCAAGTTACAGAAGTACTGGAAAAGCAATTTAGCGTCATTCAAAACTATCCAGAAAATAAGCATCAGTCAGCAATTAAGCCTCTTATCGATATACCCATTACTAAACGAGAAGCTGAGGTGCTTTTACTGCTGGGTAATGGACAACAACAAATTGAAGTTGCCCAAACCTTAGGGATATCTATTCGAACAGTAAAAATGTATCGATCTAATTTAAAAGAGAAATTAGGTCTCGATAGTCTTGCTGATCTAGCGAAATACTGCAATCAACATGAACGTTCTATTGAAGCGATCGCAAAAAATTAAACGAATGTCTTTACCTTTACGGGTTCAGAATTTGAGGTCAACTTCCTAAATCAATCCCTTGTAGACCTAAAGCAGACTGTTTAAAACTGGGCAAGCTAGTGCCTGGGGTTTAGTTTTTAGGTGCTGGCGCAGGAGAGGCCAGAGGCTTCCCTTTTTCGACTACATAAACGCTAATCAGATTAACGGATTTTGATCCTTCATTTCGAATATTGTGAACAACCCCAGCAGAGATTACAAAACCCTCTCCAGCAGCAAGTTTTCGCTCTGGCTGTCCAGCAACCAAAAGCACCAAATTACCATCGGAAACATAGGTGCTCTCCTCGCCTGGATGAGTGTGCCATCCCGATGTTCCTGCCGGTATGACCTTTACGTTATCAATGATAGCCTCTCGATTGGGAATTGAGACATCTCCTTGAGTAACCAATGCTCTGGCAAGGCCAGTGCTTTGAGCAAACGTGAAGCTTGCAGATACAAACAAAAGCATGCCAAGAGTATTCGTGATTGCTTTAGTAAATTTCATCGTAACTTCCTTAATAAAAAGCAACAAGAGTATCTTTTACTCATCTATAGCTGAATTATTAGTTCATAAAAAATTTAAAATCAAACTATCCTGGTTGAATAACAACCGGACTTTTAGACTATCCCTTAAATGTAACAGATTCAGCAAAAACCCCTTCATTCGATTTGATTATTTTTTCTAGATGTTTGGTCAAAGCGCCGGCTATGCCTATGGAGGTAGCGGCAGCCCATGAAAATGAAGAGCGCGAATACCTGGGTCGTAAAAGTTCTGGTTTACGACATCTACCGACTCAAAGCCGTCGCCCAAATGAAAACCATCCCGCAGAATGGCTTTGGTACAAGGCTGTTATGCTGCCGCAAACTTTTGCAACACACAAGAGTTGGTGGAAGAGGTATTACCAGGAACCAAGAACGTCCCTAATTGGCCGTTCTCTGCTACCCAGCCACCACCAATCACCCAAATTGAACGTCCGTAAGCCACCCCATAAGAGTCGCATAACCGTCGCGTTAAGTGACACCCTACAGTCGGGTCAAACCGACACTAAATGATCAGGGTGAAAAGTGAATCAGCCCTGAGCTTCTTTCTAGCCTGCCCCACCAGCACCCCAAACTACTACAGAATCAACCCGTTTTGCTGCAATGATTTACTATAGAAATACTCTCTTTGGTTGTGGGTCTAAATTGACAGCAGTTCAAGTTATCATTTTTTTCTTAATCACTTTATGATTTTGTATCGAACTGTTCTTTTGTTGATATTGGCCAAGCCTTTTGTGGGATGGGCAATTGACTTGCAACCTAACGATATTGTGGCGCCGTTGCCCGAAAAGCGCTATGTGCAGATTACCTACTTCAATACTGAAAATACTACTTACTATAAGAATGGTTCTGTAGTCTCTGCCAGCCCCTTTGCTAGTCCTGTGCTTGATGCCCAAAGCGTCAATGCGAGATTGATTGGCAGTTATACCGTCGCAAATCTTCCAGCTGCATCCTTCGTGCAACTACCTTATGGCACCGTTAAACCAGCCGGCTCGCTATCGAGGTCTCCTTCAGACACTGGTATTGGCGATATTGTTTTAGCAACAGCTATTTGGCCCTATTCAAATACAGAAACTCGTACCTATTTTGGATTGGCTGCATACCTCACTATTCCTACGGGAGGCTACTCAAGCATGCAGCCTTTTAATATGGGAGGCAATCGTTACACCACAGATATTCAAATGGGTTACCAGCAACCCATCATCGGCAATCTAGATGGGATGTTTGCAATTGACACGATGTTTTATGGTGGTAATAGCCAGTGCTCAGTAGCATGCTTATCTTCTACCAATGTTCCACTAAATCAAAAACCGGTTACTACTACCCAAGTGGGGCCGATCTATAAGTTCAATGAAATATTTACGGTATCTGCCCAGTACTACCATGTAGCCGGTGGCGCTACTACTATTAATAATGCCTATCAAAATAATGTAATCAATACTCAGCGTTTTATGCTCAGCAGCCTAATGCATACGGATATCGGCAGATTCTCTCTACAGTATGGAAGAGATATTGGCATTCAAAATGGACTTATCCAAAATCGAGTTTTTATATTGAGGTTTATGAAAGAGTTTTAATGATTGGCATTGCTTAGCCAGTTTTGAGAGTCCACTTTGTACCCTATAAGAGCCCCCCCCTGACCGTCACGTAATCGGACACGCCACCGTCGGGTCAAACCGACACTACCAACCCAGGGTCATAATTTCCCCTGAGTTGCCGATAGTCAAAGAGATCGCCAATATCCCGATAAGCTGATCATTAGGTTAGTCAAACACGAGTTGTGATCAAACTAACTAACTAGTAAAACAATCTAGATTAATATAAAGAGTGATGGGAATTTGGCCTGCCCAGCACGATTCGAACGTGCGACCTACGCCTTAGAAGAAATCATGGCTGCTGAAGAGTATAATAAATTCAATGACTTACACTCTTAAGTTGGGGTTGTGTAATAAACTGTGCAACGAGTGTTGCTGGGAAATTACTTGGCGACCTGAATGATTTAGAGTCGGTTAAACCGACGGCACATCATCAGGACTGCGATAAAAAGCTTTTAGCAAAAAATAAGTATTTCATTTGCTTACTTGATGGCACGTAAATCAGCTGATCCGATGTACTCTTTAAATTGCTTACACCAAATCAACATGCTGTTTACATCTTCTGGATTTTGCGTCTTTAAAAGATAGAATGCGGCGCCATTGGGCTTTTTAATGCGGCTGACTTCAATCTGTTGGGCGCTAAATTCATCATTATCTTTAATGGCGGGTTTACTGCTGATATAGATATGATAGTCCGGTCCTGGGCTAGACTTAAAGTCCTCGCTGGATTGTAAAAACAATTGATTACCCACTTTGATTAAGAACCACTCGCCTGAGGAGTTGTGTATCAAATCTTGGCCCTTAGCGTTTTTATCAATTTGTCCTCGCTTGATGATTTCGCCTTCAACTTTTTGATTATCCTCAAAACGTGACTTAAGATCTTGTGCGTGACCACGGATTGCGTCGAGAAGCTGGGCGCTTGCAGTTAGTGGAGCCCAAATAAGAAATAGGCAGAGGAATATTTTAGATGTCATATTGATAGATGGATATGGGTGTGGATGTACCTATATCAGGGGCCGGTGGAATTAATTCTTAGGCGCGTATTGCATCTCGCCATGACCAAATGACCAATTTTCTTTATTTACTTCTACGAGGTTAATGACGATATCCTCTGGCCGAATTTGGAGCTTCTCAACTAATCCATCGCAGATGACCTTATAGAATTTCTTCTTGAGCTCAGTGCTACGTCCCTCGTTTAAAGTCACCTGAATGAAGATGATGCCTGGGGAATATTCAATACCTAGATAGCTTTTAGGGATTACTAATTCATCTGCATCATGTTTAGTAATTACCTGAAACTTATCATCAGGAGGCACATTAATATGATGAATCATCGCCTGATACACAATATCTCCGACTTGTTGCGCTACTCCATCGGGGTATTGCTTACCTAAATCAATTCGCACAAAAGGCATCTCTTCAACTCCTATCTTTTAATCTCATCAATCTAAAGTCTCTTATACGGCACCAGTATATTCACCACGCGCTGGATAATCTTTAGCTAATGCAAAATCAATCGCGCCTAATAACTCAGTGAAATTGGGGCGTGCAAATGGCATCGTTTGAACAGCGCCGTAATAAAGCGTAGTATCCGGTCTCACAATGTAGACTGCTGGCTCTGAGAATAAAGCCGGCTCTTCAATGTTGATCGACGTTAAGCCGCGTGAGGTACTGATATAGAGGCCCCACTGACGCGCAACATCTAACTTTAGTCCGTAGCCCATTCGCAGCTCTGGGGCATTGAGTTTTTCAGCCATTTGCTCGGTGCGCTCTTTAGTATCACTAGAGATCGCAATTACCTTAACTCCACGTTTTTCAAACTCAGGAACTAGGCGTGCTAATTCCAATAGGTACTTTGCGCATATTGGGCAATGTAGACCGCGATAAAATACTGCTAATGTGAAATTCTCAGCAGCATCTTTGGCCAGATCAAAAGTGCCATGATGCAAGGTAGGAACGCTTAATGCAGGAGTGGCTTGACGGGGCAATAACATTGGGAAACCTCTTTCTAATAAGTAGTAAATTCGAATGATGATTGGTTAAATATACTCCTTAGCTTAAGGCAAGAGCTATACAAAGCATTGTTAAATCAGCATGACCAAAATCATCAGATTAAAAACGAGTAGTCAGCTCAGTGAGCCATTCTGGTGAGTGAACAGTCAAGAACTCCTCCACCTTCTTATCCTGGCCGGATAAAATAGCTAAACCCACAACGATTAAGAAAGTTCCTAAAATCATCTTTCCAATGCCGCCAGCGCCTTGTAGCTTCAGCTTTGCTTTGAGCATTGCCTCTCTTGAGAGTAATCCCAGAATAACAATAGGCAAAGCAGCACCCAATCCAAAGACTCCCATCATCAATGCTACTTTGATGAGATTAGAGCCCTGACTCGCAATCGTAATCACTGCTCCCAAAGTGGGTCCTACGCAGGGACTCCAGACAAGGCCTAATAAAACACCAATGACAAATTGACCTTTTAAGCCACCAATTGAGACTTTGGCCAATAAACTATTACCAGCATTACTGATTCCTGAGCTAGCCACAGCAAAACGCTCCTGAAGATTTTTGGAGATCAGAACAATACCGATTAGCATCATTACGATAGCAGCAACAAAGCGAAAGCTATTTTGATTTAAGCCAATACTCACACCAACACTAGCGAGCATCGTGCCAATCATGGCAAAGGAGAGTGCCATACCCGCAGCAAGCACAAAAGGGCCTGCTTTATGCTCTGCTACTGATGAACCAATGATGATGGGGAGTAAAGGCAAAACACAGGGAGAGAGCGTCGATAAAGCTCCCGCCAGCAAAGCAATGGCATAGGTCCCAATACTAAATTCCATCAAATCGCTTTTTTTGTCAGTGCTTCAATGTCTACGGCTTTAGTATTGCCTGTTAAGCGACCCACTTCTTTACCCTGCTTAAAGACTAAGATTGTGCTTTGCGTAGAAACATTAAATTCTTTAAGCACCTTTTTTTGTGTATCAAAGTCGAGCTCAAGAAATGTAACGCCTTTATAAGCAGGTGAATTGATTTCAGAGTTAATTATGGGGTCTTGAGCTTTACAGTTAGAGCACCATGGCGCATGGACATGGACCACGATAGGCTTACCTTCTTTCATTAAGGTATTAAATTGGTCTTGATTGAAGGGTTGGCCTGCGGCAAATACCAATGCCGATTGAGTTAGTGCAAAAAACAAAAAAAGTTTATAAATTGATTTCATAGTCTCTCCATTATTAACAAACAGTGCGAAGATTGTCGCCTTGATTACTCAGCATAGCGCAGATACGGTATTTTGATATGAATTCTCTGCTCTTACGTCTGCTATTGGCCGAACTCTGCCGGTCAGAACCCATAAAAAACTTTATTCGAAAGACTGCTGTAGATACAAAAGCGGCCATATGTAGTCGTGATGCAATTAAAAATAACAAAAATAATCACCAAAGCATGGGACTTAATTCTTGGGAGATTGAAGAAAATAATTGTGGGAAATTTAAAATGCAGATTAATTCTATTATGCAAGCCAATTAAAGCAAGATTAATAGAGGGCTCATATTCTATATGGCTCTGCAGGCGGTAAATTAGGCAATAGAGACCTAAAAAGTGGATTCTATTATGCAAAATTCATTCTATTATGCAAATAGAAAGGGCCTCCCTGACGGGAGACCCTTATGTAGTATGGTGCGGCTGGCAGGAATTGAACCCACGACCCCTTGGTTCGTAGCCAAGTACTCTATCCAACTGAGCTACAGCCGCAACAGTCATAATTATGCCATGGAAGAGAAGAACTACATTACCCCGGCTGGTCATGAACGCATTAAAAGCGAGCTTTTACAGCTTCTAAACCAGGATCGGCCTGAGGTAGTAAAGGTTGTTCACTGGGCTGCCTCCAATGGTGATCGCTCCGAAAATGGGGACTATATTTACGGAAAAAAACGTTTGCGGGAGATCGATCGCCGTATTCGCTTTCTCAATCAACGCCTTGAATTTGCTGTCGTTGTCGACAATCAGACCCGAAAGTCTGGGGGCGCTGATGCCGAACAAGTCTTTTTTGGGGCTACCGTCACCTACCTAAACCTCGAAGGCATCGACTCCGAAAAAGAAACCACCATCACAATTGTGGGAGTCGATGAGGTCGATTTAGATCAGGGTCATGTGAGTTGGGTATCCCCCATTGCTAAAGCCTTAATTAAATCCCGTGTAGGTGATTGCGTCAAGATTCAGACGCCTACTGGCCCTACTGAAATAGAAATCTTAGAGGTTCAATATCAGTAATTTAGGCTGAGTAATTTAACTGACCCTGACCCGAGTTACGCGCATCACATCATGATTTGTACGCAGACTGCGCATGACTTTAGATAAATGGAAACGATCAGAGACCTGAATCGTGAAGCGAATAGTGACCGCGTCTTCTTTATAGCGATCATCCATTGAAACGTTCATGATGTTGGAGTCTGCTGCGGTCACGCTACTAGCGACTCTTGCAAGCACTCCTTTACCTTGACGAGTATCAATTGCTAGATCCACCTCAAACTCCCGATTCACTTCTTTACCCCACTCGACCTCCACCCATTTATCGCTATCTTTTGACAGCATACGCAGAGCAACCGAGCAGTCATTGGTATGCACTTGCAAACCCTCACCCTTACCAAGGTAACCGATGATGTTGTCGCCCGGAATCGGATGGCAACAAGTTTGAAAGCTAATGGAGTTACCCTCACGACCGTCAACTAAAATGGCTTGACGCTGATGATGGTGTGAAGCGATTTCTTGCTGAGGAGAAACCCAATCCGTTGCACCCAAGCGCATTTGTTCAGTGCCACCCTCATCATCAATCAAAATCTTCAAACGAATAGCCAGCTCTTGAGGCGACCTGCGACCAAGCGCAATATTGACACATCCCTCTTCGCGCGTTTTATCACCAGTCCAATGCAGGAGCTTTTCCCAAATCTCTGGAGATAAAAGGCCAGCATCTACGCCCTGCTGACGCAAGGCACTTGCTAAAAGACGCTCACCCAATTGTAAAGACTCTGCATAGTGCTTGGTCTTAAGTGAATGACGAATCGAGGCACGCGCTTTACCGGTCCTAACAAAGGCCAGCCAACCCGGATTAGGTTGAGAATTCGCTGAAGTCAATACCTCAACGATGTCACCATTCTTCAATTCACTCCGCAAAGGAAGTTGCATGCCATTAATTTTGACAGCCACACAGGTATTGCCTACATCACTATGAATGGAATAAGCAAAGTCTAAGGCGGTGGCACCGCGTGGCAAGGCTCTAATCTGACCCTTAGGAGTGAAGACATAAACCGCATCCGGGAACAAATCAATTTTGACGTGCTCTAGGAATTCTTGTGAATCACCACTACTGTCTTGAATATCAATCAACGATTGCAACCACTGATGAGCGCGGTTTTGCACCTCGCTCATATCGGGAGAGCCATCTTTGTATGCCCAGTGTGCTGCAACACCTGCTTCAGCAACAGCGTGCATATCACCCGTCCGAATTTGAAACTCCACCGGCACACCAGATGGCCCCAAAAGCGTCGTGTGCAGAGATTGGTAACCATTAAGCTTAGGAATCGCGACGTAATCCTTAAACTTTCCTGGCATCGGCTTGTAAAGGGAGTGCAATAAACCTAAAGCACGGTAACACTCATCAATTGAGTTCACGGTGACTCTGAAGGCATAGACATCGAGCACCTGAGAAAAACTCAAACGCTTTCGGCGCATTTTGTTGTAAATACTAAAGAGGGTTTTTTCTCGGCCCTGCAGATCTACCTCTAGATTCGCTTTTGCAAACGCCAACCTCGTATTCTGCAAAATCTTTTCAACCATCTCCTTACGATTACCGCGCGCCCGCTTCACAGCCCCTTCAATCACCCGAAAGCGCATAGGCGTGGAAAAACGGAAACTTAAATCTTGTAAGTCACGATAGATCACATTCAGGCCAAGACGGTGAGCAATCGGAGCATAAATCTCAACGGTCTCGGTTGCAACCCGACGACGCTTTTCCATTGGAACAGCATCTAGGGTTCGCATATTGTGAGTACGATCTGCCAGCTTGACCAAA
Organism: Polynucleobacter sp. CS-Odin-A6; assembly: GCF_018882095.1. Classification (GTDB taxonomy): domain Bacteria; phylum Pseudomonadota; class Gammaproteobacteria; order Burkholderiales; family Burkholderiaceae; genus Polynucleobacter. Next base: position 241,296 of record NZ_JACVPD010000004.1, on the reverse strand, counting down.
ATGACTCGGACATCGCGTGCCATGGCCATAAACATTTTGCGGAAGCTTTCAGCTTGCGCTTCAGCATGGCTCTGAAACTCCAGCTTATCGAGCTTCGTTAGGCCCTCTACTAGCTCGGCAACTTTGCTACCAAACTTTCCAACCAGGTCACCCTGAGTGCAGCCCGTATCTTCAATCACATCATGCAGCAGTGCAGCCATGATGGAGGACACATCCAAACGCCAAGTGGCGCACAGCTCTGCCACTGCAACAGGATGGGTAATGTAGGGCTCACCACTATGTCGATACTGACCTAAGTGGGCGGCATCAGCAAAATGAAAAGCCTTCTTAATTAAAGTCATTTCGTCCGGCTTCAAATAGCCTAACTTAGAAATGAGTCCCTCAATAGAGACAACTTGATGCTTTAGTGGGAGCGATGGTGCTGAGGTAGGACCAAATAAATGTCGACTAGATTGTGCCAACAGTGTGGCAAGGATCGAGGACTGACCGCTTTCAGCAGCCTCTTCAGGCGAAACCCGACCTTTGGATGCCGGAGTATTTAGATCACCTAAGGGGAGCTCCACAATGGAACCCCTGAATTACAAAGGTACTTTGGTCAACATGTCACGGTCTGTTACACCAGCAGCAACTTCACGCAACGCAACAACCGTTGCTTTATCTCTGGACTCAACGCGTGGGGAGTGACCTTGAACTAATTGACGTGCGCGATAAGTCGCTGCCAATACAAGCTCAAAACGATTAGGGATAGTTTTTAGACAATCTTCTACAGTAATACGGGCCATGCTGAACTCACTTAATTTAGCTTCAATACCTATAGAATAACTGATTACACCCCAAGTCGCCTTAAAAGCGCGGGGTTCCGAGCCATAATCGGTCCTGAGCGCAGACGGCTAGCAGCCACCACTTGCCGCAAATCAATCAATGCCTGCTCAAAATCATCGTTAATCACAATAAAATCTGCCTCATGAGCGTGTTGGAGCTCTAAATGCGCAGCGGCTAATCTTCTCTGAATAGTTGCCTCATCATCCTGCCCTCTTTTGCGCAAGCGTTCTTCAAGGGCCTCGAATGAAGGCGGGAAGATAAAGATCCACTGCACTTCTGGAATGATTTGACGAATCTGTTGGGCGCCCTGCCAATCGATCTCAAGCACGACATCACGCCCGGTTTTCATTTGGGTCTCGATCCAGGCCTTTGAAGTACCGTAAAAATTGCCATGCACTTCTGCGTGCTCTAAAAAAAGACCTTGCTCACGCTCGGCAATGAATTCTTCTCGGGCGATAAATCGATAGTCCTTGCCATCTATCTCACCGGGGCGGGGTGCACGAGTGGTAGTGGATAAAGACAGCTTCAGAGCAGCATCTTCTTGCAATAAAGCATTCACCAAAGAGGATTTGCCCGCACCTGATGGGGCGACGATCATCAACATACTGCCTTGGTATGCGGGGGAAAAATTAGGCTTGAGTTTGGGGCTGGACATCATGATTTATATAAATGTCATTTACTCTAAATTTTGCACCTGTTCACGCATCTGCTCAATCAAAAGCTTCAGCTCTAAAGCCGCTTGGGTACATTCTTCAGAAACCGATTTAGAGCTTAAGGTATTGGCTTCACGATTCAGTTCTTGCATCAAGAAATCCAAACGTTTACCTACGGGGCCCTTACCTGCTAGCGCAGTATCTGCCACTTGAAGATGGGTCTTCAGCCTTGCAAATTCTTCTGCAACATCGATACGGACGGCATAAAGAACCACTTCCTGACGAATCCGCTCCATCAACTCAGTGCCAGACCCACCGTGACTTTTTCCGTGCTCTTGGGCAGCTAAGGCTTCAGCCAGGCGCTCCGTGAGCTTTTCTTGATACTGAGTCACATAAACTGGCACCTTGGGCTCAAGTGTTTTGACGATCTCCCGCATCTTGGCGGTAATGTGAGTAAGTACCGTCACCAAGGCCATGCCTTCAGCATGACGACTATCCATCAAAGCGGCCAGAGCGGCACGCCCTGCTTCAACCGTAGCGGCAATCCAACCCTCTTCTTCGCCTCTAGGCTCAGAAACAATGCCAGGCCAACGCAGTACTTCGGCAATGCTAAGCGCTTGCGCCTTTGGAAAGGCTTCCTGAGCTTTTTCTTGCAGCGTATTTAAAGCTTCAAGGCGATCTTGATTGATGGCGCCTAGAGCGTGCGGATTGGCTTTGCTGGCTCCAGCCATGCCAGCATTCACCCGCCATGCAGCACGAAACTCCACCTTACCTCGAGAAAGGCTTTGAGTAGCGAGCTCCCGAAGAGCAGGCTCAGCCCCACGACACTCGTCTGGCAGACGAAAGCCTAAATCCAGAAAGCGGCTATTCACAGCCCGACATTCCACCTGCAGATCAGCAACCACGCCATTTCCTAGAGAAACTTGGTGAGAAGCGCTGCCATAACCAGTCATGCTCGATATCATAGGGACATTGTAGATCTTTAGGAACATGCCCCATGAGTAAGCCCAACATCACCCGTCCTAGTGGCCGTACCCCAATACAGTTACGCCCTGTCACCATTGACCGCGCTTTTACTAAGCATGCAGAGGGCTCAGTCCTAATTGCGTTTGGCGATACCAAAGTCCTCTGTACAGCCAGTATCTTGGAAAAGGTCCCTCCTCATAAAAAGGGCTCTGGCGAAGGTTGGGTTACCGCCGAATACGGCATGCTTCCCCGCTCCACCCACACCCGTAGCGATCGTGAAGCGGCTCGTGGCAAACAATCTGGGCGTACCCAAGAGATTCAGCGTCTCATTGGCCGTGCGATGCGAAGCGTCTTTGATTTAAAAATATTAGGTGAACGCACGATTCATCTCGATTGCGATGTCTTGCAAGCCGATGGTGGCACTAGAACTGCCGCTATTACCGGCGCCTATGTTGCCGCAAGGGATGCTGTGAATATCCTTCTTAAGAGCGGTGCACTTAAAGCGGATCCCATCATAGATAGCGTTGCTGCAATTTCCGTTGGTATCTATCAAGGCGTACCTGTACTTGATCTAGACTATCCAGAAGACTCCTCCTGCGATACGGATATGAATGTCGTCATGACCGGTAAAGGCGGCATGATCGAAGTGCAAGGCACTGCTGAAGGTGCTACTTTCTCCCGCCCAGAATTAAACGCTTTGTTAGATTTGGCCGAAGCAGGCATTCGTGATTTAACGCAACTACAAAAAGAAGCTTTGAAATAAGTCTTGAAATTAGAGTTGATTGTGCAAAAACTGGTTCTCGCCTCTAACAACGCTGGCAAGGTTCGTGAGTTTCAAGAACTCTTGGCACCTTTTCACTTTCAGGTCATTCCTCAAGGTGAATTAGGCATTCCAGCGGCAGAAGAGCCTCATCACACTTTTGTAGAAAATGCACTGGCTAAGGCACGCCATGCGAGTGCTGTCAGCGGTTTACCTGCACTGGCAGATGACTCCGGAATCTGTGCGCATGCCCTCAATGGTGTACCTGGTGTTTACTCTGCGCGTTATGCAGGGCTTGACGGGGACAATGCGGCCAATAACCAAAAGCTGATAGCAGCACTGCAGGGGAAAACAGATCGTGGCGCACATTATGCTTGTGCACTTGTCATGGTCAATGACGTTGATGATCCTGAACCCCTGATTGTCCAAACACGCTGGTATGGACAAGTAGTGGATGTGGCTAGAGGCGCTCACGGCTTTGGTTATGACCCTCACTTCTTTTTGCCAGAACTGGGTATCACTGCCGCAGAATTAGAGCCATCTGAAAAAAATCGCATCAGTCACCGCGGTCAAGCATTGCGTGAACTCATCGCACAACTCCAAACCCGTGCTTAATACGCTCAAGCCTGCCTTGGCAACCGGGCCAATACTTACTGCCCTGCCACCGCTATCGCTCTATATTCATTTTCCTTGGTGTGAAAAGAAGTGCCCCTACTGTGACTTTAATTCTCATCAGGTTAAAGAGGGTCAGCAAGGCTTTGATGAGGCTCGATATATCAAGGCACTGATTACCGATTTAGAAACAGAGTTACCTCGCATTTGGGGTCGGCAAGTGCACAGCATCTTCATTGGTGGCGGCACTCCGAGTTTGCTATCAGCCAAAGGAATGAATGAACTTCTGTCAGCAGTTCGGGCACGCGTGAATTTAGAGCCTGATTGCGAGATTACGATGGAAGCAAACCCAGGCTCTGTAGAGACAGAAAAATTGGCTGGCTTTGCCCAGGCTGGAATCAATCGTGTTTCACTGGGAATTCAGAGTTTTCAAGATGAACAACTCAAAGCATTGGGGCGAATTCATAATGGGGAAGAAGCAAAGCGCGCCATAGCGATTGCGCTCCAGCACTTCAAATCTGTCAATCTCGATTTGATGTTTGGTTTACCTAACCAAACCTTAGAAGCCGCTAAAGCCGATATTGAAACTGCCCTCTCCTTTAAGACGCCGCACCTTTCTTTTTATAACCTGACGCTTGAACCGAATACGTACTTTGCGAGCTTCCCACCGAAACTTCCAAACGATGAAGAGATTGATGCGATCTTTGAGCAGAACTTAGCTCTTTTAGAGGCAGCAGGTTATCGACGTTATGAAGTGTCTGCCTACGCTCAGAAAGATCAAGAATGTAAACACAATCTCAATTACTGGCGTTTTGGTGACTACATCGGTATTGGGGCTGGCGCCCATGGCAAGATTTCTTTTCCAGACAAAATTACTCGGCAAGTGCGAGAGCGTCATCCAGAAACATATATGCAAGCGATGGAAACCAAAGGGAATGCTTTGATTGAAGCAAAAGAGATTCCTTCCAAAGATCTTCCTTTTGAATTCATGCTCAATGTCTTACGCCTAACTGATGGCGTTGATACCGTTACCTTTAGTGAGCGAACTGGCTTGACACTCAATGTCGTCTCTAAGGCATTAGATGAGGCTAGTAAAAAGGGCTTATTAGATTTAAACCCCAACAAACTTAAAGCCACAGAGCAGGGTCTGCGCTACCTCAATAATTTACAAGAACTGTTTCTTTAATATTGATAGAAACTACTTCCCTGTCCACACTGGCGGCTTACCCTCTAAGAATGAAGCAACCCCATTCTTGAAGTCGTCACTGCCATAACATTCTCGAATCAGATCACTGCAATCCGGTAAGTTGTTTTTCATTAGTCGAGCAAGGGTCTGCTTGCTGGATTTCTGCGTAATAGGAGCCAACTGCATTAAGCGCTCAGCCAACTGGTTTGCTTCGCTCTCAAGATCATCGGCAGCATAGGTTGCCAAGAGATAGCCTTGCTTTAGCAATTCTGGTGCAGTCACTAGTTCAGCCAATAAGAGCATACGCTTGACGATATTGATGCCAAGATGCGCAACGAGCCAGGCAACATTCCCAGCAGACAAACAATTACCCAAGGTCTTTGCAATCGGAACTCCAAAGCGGGCATCCGGTGTAGATATTCGAAAATCACAGCAACTGGCAATTGCTAGCCCCCCACCTACTGCCATGCCGTCAATTACAGCAATGGTCGGAATAGGCAATAGCGCTAAGGGAGCAAAATACTCATCAATGCCTTCTTCATAACGAATACCGTCATCCCCGCTTTGAAAGTCTGCAAACTGCGCGATGTCACTGCCTGAGACAAAAGACTTGCCACCAGCTCCCCGCAAAATAGCAACGCGCGCAGCAGAGCTCTTAGTTAAATCTTCACAAATAGTTTTGAGGCTCTGATACATGCCTACTGTCATCGCATTACGCGCAGCAACATGATCAAAGGTAATGTAGGCAATGCCATTACGCAGCTCTAAGCGTACTTCGACAAGTCGATCTGCTTGGGACTCTTTGTCAGTTCTCATGAAACAAGATATCTCCCCAATTTAAAAAGGGGCTTATTCAGCCTTAATGTTCAGGCTCTTAACCAAGCGTTGATACTTTGCTAACTCACCTGCCAAGAAAAGACTAAATGCAGCAGGTGTTGTTGGGCCTTCTGGTTGTAAGCCTTGAGAATCCAACGTTTTCTTAATCTCGGGATCATTGCTAGCAGCCTTGACTGCTTGATCAATCTTATTCACTAAAGCAGGATCCATTCCCTTAGGACCCATGATGGAGTACCAATTAGTGACATCGAAACCAACGATTCCTACCTCATTAAATGTCGGGACGTTGGGCAGTAAAGGCAAACGCTTAGGAGTAGAGATTGCCAAGGCTTTTAAGCTGCCCTGTTTGATTTGCTGCAAATTGGGTGGCAAAGTATCAAAGTTCATGGTGATTTGGCCGCCCAATAAATCGATAATTGCCTGTCCGCTTCCTTTATAGGGCACATGGTTTATTTCCACACCTGCAATCTTGGAGAACAAAGCGCCCGCTAGATGCTGCGTACTTCCAATACCTGAAGAGCCATAAGTCATTTGACCTGGATTCTGCTTCGCCAAAGAAATCAATTGCGCTACAGAATTCACGGGCAGTGATGATTTGACAACCAATACATTGGGCACATATCCCAAATACGTAATCGGCGTGAAATCGGTTGCAGGGTTGTAAGGCACGTTCTTCAACACAAATGGAGAAATGGCATTGGAATTGGAGTGACCCATCAATAAGGTATATCCATCCGGATTAGACTTGGCAACCAAATCAGCGCCAATGGTTCCAGCAGCGCCGGACTTATTTTCAATAATGACACTTTGACCTAAGATTTCGCTCATCTTTGGAGCAATTGCGCGAGCCACGATATCAGTGCCACCACCAGGCGCAAAACCGACAATCAAACGAATCGGTTTAGTAGGAAAATTTTGCTGCGCATTGGCAGCGATTGGTAGTGCGCCACACACTCCGAATACTAAATAAGCAAAATGACGCAAAATCCATTGAGAGGGTCGATTGATCATCAGATCTCCATTATTTGTTTTATATTCATGACTATTATTCAGTATCGCAATATAAACATATAAAAACCATTGAGACAATGATGAAAACACCTATCGGCAAGCCTTTGCCTCTGACCGGCGTCAGAGTGCTGGATGTGAGCCAAGTCATGGCGGGGCCCTATTGCTGCATGCTTCTAGCTGACTTAGGTGCGGATGTCATCAAAATTGAACCCCCTGGTAGCGGTGATCAAACCCGCGGAGCAATGGGATTCAAGATGAAGGGCTCCGATAGCATGGGCTTTCTGAATATGAATCGCAATAAGCGGAGTGTGACCCTCAATCTCAAGACCGAGGCTGGCAAGAAAGTATTTTTCGAACTCGTTAGAACAGCAGACATCTTGGTAGAAAACTACCGTCCCGGTGTCATGAAAAAACTCGGGATTGACTATCCTTCGCTGAAAGACATAAACCCCGGATTAGTCTATGCCAGTATTTCAGGATTTGGCCAAACGGGTCCTTGGGCAGATCGTCCCGGTTTTGATCTCATGGCGCAAGCGATGTCGGGTGTGATGAGTGTCACAGGCTATCCCGATGGACCACCTGTAAAAGCAGGTGTACCAGTTGCCGATATTGGCTGCGCCCTCTTTGCCGTCTATGGCATTTTGTCGGCCTACATTGGCAAGACTAAATCCGGTGAAGGGCAATTCATCGATGCCTCCTTATTTGATTCGGCATTGGCGTTCTCGATTTGGGATACTGCGCAGTACTGGGGCACTGGAGTAGAGCCCGAGAAGCTTGGCACTGCCAACCATATGAGTGCGCCCTATCAGGCCATGAAAGCGGCTGATGGCTACTTTGTTATGGGCGCTACTAACCAAAAACTCTGGAAGCTCCTTTGTGACAAGATTGAGCGCCCAGAATTATTTGAAGACCCCCTTTTTAGAACCAATCCACTCCGCTTAGCCAATCGCCTGATTCTGGCAACTGAACTCGAAAAGACTTTTGCTACCAAAACAAGCAAACAATGGGTCGATCTACTTCTGGCAGCCGGCATTCCGGCGGGTCCAATTAACACTTACCCACAAGCATTTGATAGTGAACATGGACAGCATCGCAACATGCGGATGGAGATTGATCACCCCATTGAGGGCAAAGTTCCCAACATCGGATTTGCAGTCAAGCTTATGGGGACCCCTCAGGAAGTGACACGGCATCCACCGCTCTTAGGTGAACATACTAGTGAAATACTGAAAGAATTGGGAATCACCGGAGACAATCTGAAGTTGCTTGAAGATGGCGGCGCCTTTAACCCCTGAGGTAATCTTTTTTTCATGCCATTAAAAAAGGACTCCGTAGGGTCCTTTTCCGTTAAGACCATTAATTTTTACTCGCCAGCGGTAACTGCTATTTCTTGAGCCTCAAATGGATCTTTATTGGACTTAGGTGCTTGCTTCTTCGCCTTCGTGCCTGGCATGAGCTCAAAATCTGGAGTGAATATGGTTAGGGTGCTCTTGAGTTGATCAAAGGCTTTGCGATCGCCTATAAATTTGACTTTACCCTCTGCTAAGAGCTTTTCAAAAGTCGTTTGCCCGCCCATAATTTTTTCTAAATCACTGCGGTTAATCACAATAGTCAGCGTTGGATTCTTAGCTTGCTGGCCTTTGATATTGGTCATAGCGGAGTTACTCATCTCAACTACAAACTGTTCACCATTGTCTGGTGTATCAAGGTTGATAGTGAATTTCATACCAGCAGCCTTTTTACTATCCATGCTGATCGCTAGCGAATTGAGCCACAGCTCTGTGGTCATAGCCTTAATCATGTCAGGGCCGTTGGATTTTGGTGATGCTCCTGTTGGCATGCCATGACGCAATTCATAGGCGGCACCCAAGAAGCTATTGCGCATACTTGGACTTTCTTTCTGATAGCCAATTTGCTCAAAAATATCGGCCAATAAATCTTTTGCCGCAGTATTTTCAGGTTGCGCATACACCAACTTATTGACGATTTCCATCGCCTCACGATATTTACCCTGCTTATATAGTTGACGGCCTTTAGCTAGAATTTTTGAGGAGCCGCCCATCATCTCTACATATAGCGGAGCAGAATCCCTGGGAGATAGCGGAGCTAGAGTAGCTGGATTGGCGTCCCAGTAACCTAAGTATCGATTAATCACCGCCCTACTGTTGTGCTCTTCGGAGCCATGGTAACTATGAGCTGCCCACTGGCTTTTGAGGCTTTCTGGTTGCTTATAGACGTTTTGAATCTCGTTAATAGTGACGCCATTATTAGCAAGATGCAATACTTCATTATGGAGATGCGCATAGCTATCTCGTTGGGTACGCATCACCTCTTGAATGCGCTCATTGCCCCAGCGTGGCCAACTATGTGAGGCAAACATCACCTCGCTATTCGTACCGTAGAGGTACAGAGCGTTATTAATATTTTTAGACCATGCCAATGAATCGCGTACTAAGGCCCCGCGCAAGGTATAAATGTTATGAATTGTTGCAGTAATATTCTCGGCAGCCCAAAATGCTTTGAATTGCGGGAAATAGGTATTCATCTCCGCAGGCGCTTCAGTACCTGGTGTGTTTTGGAACTCCATCACCACACCATCCACATTCATGGTTTCATAGGGCTGCGTGATTAACACGTTAGGCTCAATTAATCCTAAGTTTCCAGCTGCAGTATTTTTACCAATTGACTGATCTACGTGTCCAAATGGACTACGTGGCAGCAAAACGCCGTATTGAAAATACATTCTACGTGTCATTGCATTACCGGCATACACATTCTCAGCTACCGCATGATCCATAAAACCCACTGGTGCGATCACTTTGACTTTGCCACTTTTTACATCTGCTTCGTCCACTACCCCGCGCACACCACCAAAATGGTCCGCATGCGAGTGGGAGTACACCACTGCCACTACAGGGCGCTTGCCTAACTTTTCATTAACCAATTCAAGGGCAGCTCGGGCAGTCTCTTTAGCAGTCAATGGATCAAACACGATCCATCCAGTATTGGTTTTGACAAAACTGATATTGGCCAAGTCAAAACCACGGACTTGGTAGATTTTTCCAGGAACAACTTCATACAGCCCATATCCCATATTGAGAATCGCTTGTCGTTGCAAGGACGGGTGCACACTATCGAAATCTTTACCTTGCAACAAGAACTCATAACTGCCCATATCCCAAGCGACGTTTCCTGCATCGGCCATGATTGTTTTATAGGGGGGCGCTGCAATAAATCCTCTTTGCGACTCTTCAAAGTCCCGCTTGTCCTCAAAGGGTAGGGTTTTACGTAAACCGTTTTGAAGCTCTACCGTAAAAGTCGAAGGCGCCTTACCTTTGGAGTCAAAGTGTTTACCCTGCATTGCGCCAGGATCTGCGACTACTCCGCCACCACCAGCAGCAAAAGCAGGGCTTCCTGCAATGAGGGCAATTGATAAGGTTATAAGCGATAGTATGGTTTTCATTTGAAGCCCCGATGGGTGTTTAAAGTATTAAATAAGATGCAGTAGATATCAGAAAAGCAGTGTCATTGGGTAATTGCCAAACTAGCCGGGCATTCAAGCATTGCTTTAATTGGATCTCTTGATAATTTAGCTCTAATTAATAGCAAGAGTATTACAATCTCTTTAAATACTATAACAAAAGTATTTAATTATTCTCGCATTGCCTTTCATAGGTGATGCATTTATCACATTCAGGATATTTACCATTATGAAAAAACTACTTATCATTATCGTTATTGCAGCAATCGCAATTGGCGCTTACTTCGTTTTTAATCAACCAAAAGCGCCAGTTGCTGCCGTAGCCGCCCAAGAATCTGCCCTCCTATATGACGGCGAAGTGATCAAGATCGATACTGCAACTCGTACCATCACCCTCAAAAATCAAGATGGTGAATCCACCATCGTTGCCGGCCCAGAAGTCAAAAACTTTGCAGAAATTAAAGTGGGTGACCGTTTTGATGTTGTATACGAACTAGCCGTAGCGATTGAATTGGTTAAAGTTAAAAATCCTGGTGCAACAAGTGAGCAAGTTACCACCAGCACCGCAACTGCACCGCAAGGCGACAAGCCAGGCATGATCACTACCAATACCGTTACTGCAGTTGCTAACGTTGAAGCAATTGATGCCGTTAAAAACACCGTATCTTTAAAAGGTCCGCAAGGAAACATCTTCAAGGTCAAAGTTCAGAACCCTGACTTGATGAAAGATATTGCTGTAAATGATCAAGTAAAAGTGGTTTACTCAGAAGCGATTGCCGCTGTCGTGAGCGCACCAGCTGCTAAGAAGTAATCTCGCTTTTCTTTTCTAGTAGCTAGAAAGACAAAACCCCAGCAAGTAGTTGCTGGGGTTTTTTATTTGGCGGAAGAGGTGGCTTAGGCTAGGGGTGTATGGCTTTGGACCCTATAAGACTAAATTAGATTGCAATAAACAACATATCACATTGATTTAAATAATTAAATAATTAACACTCAAGTGTTAATCGCCTAAAAAAGGCTTGAAGTCATACATTGGAATCTATACCAATTTATCTCGTTCTAAGAGTTAATTTTGGTAACAATTTTTGGTAACCAATGGAGAATTAAATGACTATTAAACTCGATTTTCAGACAGTAAAAAATCTTAAAACACCCGGCCGCTACACAGATGCATTAATTAAAGGTCTACATATTTGGGTGAAGCCTAACGAAAATAAGTATTGGATCTTCCGATACACACATCAAGGCAAGCAGCACAATATCAGTCTGGGATCCTTCCCTACTCTAACAATAGCGGAGGCTCGTATTAAGGCCCAACAAGCACGCGATGAGCTCGATCAGGGCACAAACCCAGTAGCAACTAAAAATGCCTCGAAGGCACTAAAACAGGCTCCCAAAACTGAAAAGATACGCTTCAAAGAGTTCGCACATGCCTGCATCCAGACCAAGCGAGCCGAATGGACAAACCAAAAACATGGAGATCAATGGGAATACACGTTAGAAGAATTTGCCTACCCCGTGATTGGCGAGAAACATCTCGATGAAATCACTATGGAGGACATATTAGAGATTCTTAACCCAATCTGGACTACCAAAACTGAAACTGCTTCTAGGTTGAGAGGTAGGCTTGAATGGATCCTTGCTTCAGCAACAACAAGAAAGTTGCGCTCTGGCATCAATCCTGCCCTTTGGAGAGGCTTTTTACAAACGATCTTGCCAGCTCCCAATAAGATTAAAAAGGTTGAGCATCACAAAGCACTTCCCTATCGTCAAGTACCAAACCTGATAGCCCAGCTTCGAGAAATGGACACTATGGGCGCATTGGCTTTGGAGTTCACTATCTTGAATGCTTCAAGAACAGGTGAGGTCATTGGTGGACTAAGAAGCGAACTACAGGATGACTTATGGATTATTCCTGGGGCAAGAATGAAAGCTAAAAAGGAGCATCGAGTCCCACTTTGTAAGCGATCCCTAGAGATACTAGCTATCGCCAAAATCAAAGATGAGGATAGCAAATACTTATTTTCACGGAACGGTAAGAAGCTAACCAATATGGCTATGCCTATGGCACTAAGGAAATTCGACCTAGAAGCGACTGTGCACGGCTTTCGTTCTTCATTTAGGGATTGGGTAAGCGAAGAAACGAACCACCCATCAGAAGTTGCAGAAATGGCACTGGCCCACACCATAAGTAATACTGTGGAAAGAGCCTATCGTAGAAGAGACTTGCTTGAGAAGCGACGTTTGTTATTAAATGACTGGCAAGAGTATTGCAATACGATAAATCAAAATGTTCTTGAATTAAAGGTGGCATAAAAATGAGTAATAAAAAGCACAAGCCTTATCTAGATTTAATAAAAGAAATTGATGATGGTATGGCATCCATAAAGGGTTCCGAGAAAAAACTTTCTAAGGACTTAAAAGTCAAGCTTGACCAACTCTATAAGATTCGAGAATTTTTACTTAATGAAGATACTTACTCACTTCTAGACATGGGTTTACAACACCTCAAAGATAAGCCATTTCGACTTGAGAAAAGCTCCAAAAGAGAATCAAGCCGAGAAAAACTGGCAAGATTAGAAACAGAGTGGACTGTAGCTAAAAATATAGTAATTAAATCGCCCCATGGACCAATTAGAAAATACTCATCAGATAAAGCTATTAAAGCTCGCAAGCAGCAACTTGGAGAAGAGCTGAAGGATCAATTGGATAAGTTAACTTTAGAAGAGCTTAAAAGTGGATTTTTAGAGCTACTAATTGAGCGTGAAAAAGCAAACCAGATAGTTGCAGCCTTTCAAAAAGAAATTACATTTCTTAGTGATAAGTTGACTGAGAAATACTTAAAAGGCCGAATTTCTGCAGTCAAGAATCAAACACAGGGAGTAAAACGAAGAAATCAGAAAGATACTGACTGCAAAAGAGCAGGCCTAACACTCCTAAGAAAAAACTTAAAGAGCGAACTAACTGGAACTGACTTTTCACATTATGTAGTCGTGATGGAAGATCAAGATTTAATGCAAAACAACTCCAAAAGATTAACTTCAACGGAAGAAGGCTGGGATCTCGCTACGCTTAGAAATTATTTCGCTGAAGAAACAAAACTAACGCCTGTATGGAGTAAAAAATTAGCTGCTGAAATTAGAAGTAAATACCCAAAATATACAAGAAAAAATATGATTGAAAACTAAACAGTTAACAGTTAAGTGTTAATCGTGCTTTTTAAGTTGTTCGTTTGAAAATCTATTTATGTTCAACCAAACAGGAGTAAACATAAATGGAGTCAAGTATCAAACTGCTACGGATTAGCGATGTAGCAAATAAAACAACCCTCGCTAAAAGCACCCTTTGGATCAAAATATCTAAAGGGCAATTCCCTAAGCCTATTAAGATTTCTCCAGCCATTAGTGTCTGGAAAGAGTCTGAAGTAGATGCTTGGATTGAAAGTTTTTGCAACCCTTCTTCTCACAAGGAGGCAGCATGAACTTAGATAATTTTCCACAAGAACTCAAGGCAATTAACAACTGGGTTTTGGTTGCACTAAAACCAAAGGCTAATGGTGGCTTTGATAAAGTTCCCGTCAGACTGAACCAAGGTATAGCCGTTGATTCTGCATGGAGCAAATCCTCAAATCGCTTATCTTTTGAGATAGTTAAAGCGCTACTAGACAATGAACTTCTACTAAGTCCAATTGAGAGGCGTTTTCATGGCGTAGGTTTCGTTCTAAACGATACCGATTACATATGCGTTGACCTAGATAAAGCGTTTAGTGGTGACTCATTAAAGCCCTTTGCCAAGGATATTCTGGCTAGTCTTCACGGCTTTGTTGAAAAGTCAGTCAGTCAAACTGGCTTACACATATTCGTTAAAAAGCATGGCTGGGATCTTGGTACTAAGCGAGGCAAGTTTGAAGATGGCTCGGGAATAGATGTTCTATGTAGCGGGACTTTTGTCATGGTTACAGGTGACATCATCGATGATGCTTGTTACAGCATTGGTGAGACTCAAGACTTTTCTGAGTTACATAAGTGGCGCGAGCTACTTAATGGTTCTGATAACGCTAGCACCTTCATAAACCAAGAAGTTCCGTTTGATCACAACATACCTGTTGCAGGTTGGGACGTAGAGCGTATCAGAGCAGAAATTTTGCCAAGGCTAAAAGATTTTGCTGATCGAGACAATTGGCGTGATGTCTGCTTTGCCCTGCACCACCAAACTGGAGGCAGTGATGAAGGATTAGAACTTTTTCATGAGTACAGCCAGCGTATTCCTGAGATGTACGATCCAAGTGAAGTAGATGCCCTTTGGAAAAGCTCTAAACGAGACCCTAATCGTCTTAATAAGACCTTTAGATGGTTATTGCACCTTATACGTCAGCAAATTACCCAAAGTGCTAGCCACATCATGGGTGACTTAGATAATGCTCGTTACTTTAAATCCATGTTTGAAGGTGAGTTCCTGTTTTGTCATTCCAATCGTAAATGGCTTCGTTTTACTGGCATGCGTTGGGAATGGTGCCAAAAAGAGGAACAGATTGGCGCTGCTAAGTTAGTAGCGGAGCAAATTATGGATAAAGCTGGCGAACTCTTTAAGTTAGATCCAACTGGCCCACTATCAAAAGCATGGCAGGCTCATGCCAAAGCAATTCGTAGTAATGGTCGAATCATTGCCATGCTCGAATTAGCGACCAGCGAACCAGGAATGGGAATTAGCAACATTAGTGACTTAGATAGCCAGCCAATGCTCCTAGGTGTCAGTAATGGTGTGTTTGACCTTAAAAACATGAAGTTACTGCTACCTGATCCCAAACTGCTAATTAGTAGGCAAGTTCATGCTGATTACAACCAGGCTGCTACCTGCCCTCTTTGGCTCAAGTTTCTCAATGAAATCTTTATTGGCGATCAAGATGTCATTAATTATGTCCAAAAGGCTTTGGGTTACTCCTTGACGGGCGATGTGTCTGAGGAATTACTTCATTTTTGCTATGGGCATGGCAAAAATGGTAAGTCCGTCATGGCAAATGTCATTGTCAAAATCATGGGTGATTATGTACAGACGGCTAACTTTGATCTGCTAGCACTCAAAGAATCAGGCGCTACCAATGATGTTGCCCGCCTAGCTGGTGCACGTTTAGTCATGGCTAATGAGACACGCGAAAATCAAAGGCTGGATGATCAAAAACTTAAAGCTTTGGTCTCAACCGAAAAGATTACTGCACGCTTTATGTATGCCGAGTTCTTTGAGTTTTGGCCACAGTTCAAGATTTGGCTGCGTGGCAACTACAAACCCATCATTACCGATAGTAGCAATGGTGCATGGCGCCGGATGAGGTTAATCCCCTTTGAATATCAAGTGCCAGAGGATAAAACCGACCACAAGTTAGAAGAGAAACTTCTAGCCGAGAAGGAAGGGATATTAGCTTGGATGATTGATGGCTGTTACCGCTGGCAACAAGAGCACCTACCCGCTCCAAAAAGGATTGAAGATGCTAGTCGTGTGTATCAAGAAGAGTCAGACATGCTTGGGGAGTTTTTGGAAGATTGCTGCGAAGTTGGTGCTGGTAAGTCTGAAAGTCAGAAATCTGTATTTGGCACTTACCGCATGTGGGCTAATAAAAATGGTACGCACCCAGTCACTCAAAAGTCATTTACACGTCAATTAGGTAGTCGTGGAGTCGATACAAAACGAGTAAAGGCGCAAGGTGAAACTAACCGTTTTTATATCGGTCTAGAGCTCAACGAAAAGGCGCAGAACGAGTGGAAGTGGTTTTTCCAATAACAACGAAAAAGTGTAGCGGTGACGATAGTGACGATTTGATACCCAATTCCCAAAAGTACTCTAAGCATTTTTCTCATGAGGAACTTTTAGGAAACGACTCATATTTCGACACCATCGTCACCAAAAATCTAAATAAATAAGGAATACAAAATGAAAGCAACAAAAAAACAAGTAATCGATGAATTAAAGCAACTCGAGCGTAAATATGAAATGCTCGTCTGGTACGCCAGAAAGACACCTAAACAAATCGCAACGATTGAAGGAGTCAGGATTGAAGCCGCAAATCTAGAAAGGGAGTATCCCAATGAAACAGATGCCCTAAGGTCAGTTACAACAGGCGACTGGCACCATGGATTTAATAGTGGAATGCTAGCCGCAACCCGGTTTGCTCAGGATGCACTAGATATAGGTATTGATGTTGCCTATATACCCTTTCCTGATCTCAGTACATAGCTGGACTTAAGCGCGCGAGAGGATGGACTTGGTCTTGAACCCCATTTTCAGCCCCTTGCACCAATTGTTCACAACTAAGCACACAGCTAGCCAAGAAATGTTCTCAAAAGTTAATTGGACTTCCTGTGTGTTTTTAAAAAATAAAAAATTGTCAGAAAAATGACTGCTCAAAAAGAGCTAAAAAATGGCAATAAACAGTCAAAAAGGTATAGAAATAATGCAAAAACGTACCAAAAAACGCAACAAACTAACAACTAATAGCGAAATTACTGAGCTTGCCTATGCATTACACGTTTCAGCAAATAGGCTTCGCTTAACTATTTCACAAATCAACATCCCTGCTGCTTATCGTCTTCAAATAGCTAGACATGTGCAATGGATGATTGGGCAAGCAAAGTCTTTGGGGGAAGAATTGAATGCGCCACAACCAAATGCGTTCTTAACTAAAGACTCAACTGAGAAAATTGCAGAGCATCTTGGATTGTTTGACTGAGAAAATATAGCTAGCTTGCTCTCATAGGTACCATCTAGGGGAGGTAAGCACCTCGAAAGGAAAAGGCGTATGCCTGTTTCTTGAAGGCGGGGGTCTACCCCGCCACTTTATTTAATCTGCAATTTGCAACCAGAACCGATGTACTGCAATCTTAACAATTGGTAACTTCTTTGGTAACAATACTAAATTCGGTGCTCCAAGCCAGATCTATTGGGGTTAATTGGCGGACAGTACCTCCGTAGACTGCAACACCAAAGGAGCGCCAGTAATTACATTGGCTGCTTTAGAGTTATTCCAGCCACTCAAACAAGCCTTTTTGGGACGATTGACCGTCCCAATTCGGCCAATAACAGCCGTTAGAGCAGAGGATTAAAAACACCAAAACTACCTCTAGGTATTCATGAAATTAAACGACACTCTCTGAAAATACTTTCTTATAGGGATGATCATGTATGTACATTCCTGACAGCATTGCAACAACAAAGATGATTGCCTTCTGATTTCCAGATCCAAGGGCAACAAGAGCGGGTCCAGGGCATAACCCTGCGATTGCCCAACCAGCTCCAAACAAGATACTCCCAACAACTAAATCTTTGTTGATGTGTGTTTTACCGGAAAGGTGAAGAGGCTCTTCAAAGTAAGTCGTTTTCTTTTTTTCAATAAACCTAAATCCAAAAAAGGTGACGAAAATTGCACCTATCATGACAAACATGAGGCTAGGGTCCCATTGCCCAAATAAGTCTAGAAACCCAATGACTTTGGCAGGATTGGTCATTCCAGAAATGATAAGTCCGATACCAAAACCTAGTCCAGCAAGAAAGGTGAGTAGGTTTTTCATAATTAATTGATCCAATGAAGTAATAGATAGCAAACAATAAATCCTGAAGTCATAAAGCTCAGGGTTGCAATAAGCGAGCGTGTCGATAATCTACCAAGTCCACAAACCCCATGACCACTCGTGCATCCCGAACCCATTCTTGTTCCAAAACCGACTAATAATCCTGCTATGACAAGCTCAATTGAGCTCTTATTGATTTCGATGGTCGGTACTCCAAAAATTATTGAATAAATTTGATATGAGCCAATCAGCCCTAAAAGAAAAAGAATTCTCCACAAGTAATGATCCTTAGGTGTATTTTGAAATTGCATTAGAGCGCCGATAATCCCGCTAATTCCTGCAATTCTTCCTTTAAAGGCGATCAGAAAAACAGCGCCAAGCCCTAAGATAGCCCCACCAATAAGCGATGAAACTGGGGTGAATTCTTGCCAATTAATTATCATGTTCTTAAACACCTATATATCTAGAAAAGATTTGTAAAGCATGTATACGCCAACCAAAAATGTGAAGGATGCAAATATCTGTTGAATGCGTAAAGGATCTAACTTTTGAGAGAACTGCCTACTGATGAGTAAGCCAATAATGGCGCCTACTGAGAATAAAGTAGCAATAGGTAGATTTAAGGTTCCTGCAAATGCTGAGATTCCTGCGCTACCAATTGCAATGATTGCCATCACCCCTAATGATGAGCTGATAATTGAATTTGTTGACAGGTTGGTGTATTTACGAAGCGCTGGAACAATCACGAATCCACCTCCGACACCTAGAAGTCCAGATAAAAAACCAGAGACTGCGCCAACACTTAACAAAGTCAAAAAACAGGGCTTAGTCCATGTTAGTTTTCCAGTTATATCGTTTAATTGGCAGATCGTATTGTTATTTATCTTTAGGTTAGTTTCATCTTGGTTGAAGATTGCCTGTAGGAAAAAACGTATTGATATGCCTATCAATATCAGCCCGAATAGCGCAACTAATGGTCGGTTGGGCACTTGGTGCGCTAGCCACAAACCAAAGGGAGCAGTAGTTAAACCAGCAAGCCCAATTAATAGAGCGGCTTTGTATCTTAAGGTTTTTTTTCTGTGGGCTAAAAGAGCTCCAATGCCAGCCGAGGAAGCAATAGCCATCAGTGCGATTGGACCCGCCTCTGCAATACTTAAGTGTAAAAAATAGACCAGCGCTGGAACTGAGACTATGCCTCCACCTGCGCCAGTGAGACCCATTAATAGACCAATAAATAGGCCCAAACTTGAGGTGGTGATCATTTCCATGTTTACATTATAGTGAAATATAATATATATTTCAATATATTAAATAGGTGGAGATTTGCATGAAAGCACAAATCAGGAGTTTTTTTGATAAGGCCACTTGGACCTTTACCTATGTTGTCTCAGATCCAGAGGCAAGGGTTTGCATTGTGATTGATCCTGTTTTAAATTATGACCCCAAATCAGGCAAGACTCTAACGCAATCAGCCGATCAGGTTATTGAATACATTACAAGTAACCAGCTGCAATTGAAATGGATTTTAGAGACGCACGCTCATGCTGATCATTTAACCGCTGCTAAGTACTTGCAGGATGTGCTTGGTGGAAAAATTGCGATTGGCGAAAAAGTGCAAAAGATTCAAGGGGTATTTAAAGGAATATTTAATTTAGGTGATGAATTTAAGGCTGACGGCTCCCAGTTCGACCATTTGATTAAGGGTGGTGAGAATATCCCTTTCGGAAATCTCAAGATTGAATCAATAGCTGTTCCAGGGCATACTCCAGCTTGCTTAGCCTATAAGATCGATGATGCTATTTTTATAGGGGATACATTGTTTCCGCCAGATGTTGGCACAGCTCGTTGTGACTTCCCAGGTGGGGATGCCAGCACCCTATATAAATCAATTAAAAATATACTCAGTTATCCTGAGTCCACAAATTTATACATGTGTCATGACTACCCACCAACTGATAGGCAAGTTATTGGTAGAACTACTGTCGGAGAGCAGCGGACAAATAATATTCATATCCGTGACGGCGTGACAGAGGATGCTTTTGTTCAAATGAGAAAAGCTAGGGATGCTATGTTAGAGGTACCAGTTTTATTGTTACCCTCTATACAAGTTAATATCCGAGCTGGAGCTATGCCTCCTAAAGAGGATAACGGCACTTCGTACATGAAGATTCCAATCAATTTGCTCTAAACGATATGAAAACAATCAATCTTAAAAAGATGCAATCATCTGCTGATGATGCTTGTCGCTTAATGAAAGTCCTTTCCAATAGAGATCGGATGATGCTGCTATGCCAAATAAGTCAGGGTGAAATGTGCGTTGGTGAGCTAGAGGAATGCCTTGATATTCATCAGCCCACCTTGTCTCAGCAGCTAACCATTCTCAGAAATGAAGAATTAGTTGAGACCAGACGAGAGGGAAAGCAAATTTATTATTCGCTTTCTAATCATGTTGCATTAGAAGTCATGAATGTGCTGTATAAAAATTACTGCAGTAAATAACCAAAAGGAGTCTTTATATGAAAAGCAATATTGGCGGTATTGATCGTATTCTCCGCATTGTGGTTGGTCTAGTTTTAATTGGCTTAGCTGCGACTGGAGTTGTTGGTACTTGGGGTTGGGTTGGTGTTGTACCGCTCGCAACATCCTTATTTAGATTCTGTCCAGCTTACACAATCTTAGACACTAATACCTGCAGTAAATTGTCCTCTTAAGCTAGTAGAGGTCGTTCTTAATTGCGTATATGCGTATATGAGTGTATGCGTATATATAAATTTATAACCTAAGATTATGCTGATGGAGTGTTCCACCAAGGTCAGATTTGGGTCGGAAGCAGCCTGCCATGGGACGACTCATTGATTGACCGCTAATGAGTGAGGGGCGGACTATGGCTTTCGATCACAGCCCGCTTTTACACTTAAACCTCAGTTTGTTCAGCCATCTCCAAAGCATCATCCACTTCAATACCAAGATAGCGAACCGTGCTTTCTAGCTTGGTATGCCCTAAAAGTAGCTGAATGGCTCTTAGATTTTTGGTTCTTCGATAAATTAATGAAACCTTAGTACGACGCATCGTATGGGTTCCATAGTTTGCCGATTCCAAACCAATAGAGCTCACCCAGCCGTGAACAATCCTAGCGTACTGCCTAGTTGATAAATGGGGAGATTCAATTATGCGACTAGGAAATAAATAGTCCTCTGGGTGCAAGGTATCAAATCTCATCCACTGTTCAACTGCAACTCTAGTCGGCTCAGTAATCTCAAACTGGACTGGCCGATGGGTCTTTTGCTGCAAGATAGTGGTTCTGGAAGAAACATGGTCTCCAGTGCAGATATCTCTCACCTTTAACTTTAATAAATCACAGGCTCGCAGCTTGCTGTCTATAGCTAGATTGAATAAGGCTAAATCCCGTTTGTTATCACCTAGCTGAAGTCTTACTCGAATGGCCCAAATATCTTTTAACTTAAGCGGTGCTTTCTGCCCTGTTAGCTTGCCTTTATTCCAGGGCTCTTTATGTGCAATTGCAATAAGCTGTTCCATGACATTCTCCTTATGTGAAAGGGAATATCACTCTGCGCTGAATTAAAGCTATCAGCAAGGGATGTAGAAGTCCTCTAGGCGGTCACTCAATTAACTAGTTATAGCAGACCGCTATCGACCCATAAGTGACATTCAGGGATAACAAAACCCGTCCGAAGGTCTCTTTAGTGTTTCTTGGTGACCGCAGCGGAATCGAACAGGGCCTTGGATGCGCAATCCGATGGCCAACATATCAAAGCAGGCACTCTCAGCATGGTTCTCTACTTTTATTAAATGAGAGTCATTCTTAATAAGGTATACAATGAGAATCATTCCTATTTGATAAAGATCTTATTTTATGAAAAACACTATTGCTTACGCCTTATTTTGCCTAATGATTGGAGTAGCTACCTTGGTGAGCGCCAACCAGTCAGAAATCACCATCAAGATTCAAAAGGGACGCTTCTCACCCGCCCAAATTGAAATCCCAGCAGATACCAAAGTAAGACTGGTGATTCAGAATCTGGATGACACCCCAGAAGAGTTTGAAAGCCACGATCTAAATCGAGAAGTGTTTATTAAAGCAAACAGTAGCGCCTCTTTCTATATTGGCCCACTTTCACCAGGACGCTACAAGTTTGAAGGTGAATTTAGTCCAGAAACTGCTCAAGGTGAGGTCATTGTTAAATGAAAAGAATTGTCATGCCGCCTGTTCGATGGATAGTGGCATCTATCTTTTTGTTAACCGCCACATTTACATATGCCGGCGAATATCTCAGCGGGCCAGCTGACTACATTTATAGCCCAAGAGTTGAGGAAGGTGAGCGAGAGATTGACACTAAATTTGGTACTCAAAAGCCCAGAAGCGGCGAAGACTCAAGGCAATCAGGCGCCTCTATCGGCTTTGGTTATGGCGTCACTTCTTGGTGGTTCACCGAAATATATGGAAAAAATACTTGGGATGGCAATAACTCTCAATTTGACGCTATTGAGTGGGAAAATAAATTCCAACTAACTGAGACAGGGAAATATTTTGTAGATGTAGGATTCTTAATTGAATTAGAGCGCCCACAAAATCGAAATGAAGGGTATGAGGCTAAGTATGGTTTTTTATTGCAAAAGGACTGGAATAAGTGGCAGGCAAACTTAAACCTACTGATGCAAGGTCATTACACTGGCACCGAAAATCAAGGCACCTATTTTGGCTATCAGGGGCAAGTGAAGTATCGCCTTCAACCTGAGCTTCAGCTCGGAGCACAACTATTTTCTTGGCTTGGACAACTGAATAATTGGAACACGAATCAACAACAGCAAACCAGTGTCGGACCGGCTATATTTGGAAAAACTAAACTTGGTAGAAAAGAAGCGCTTGTCTATAACATTGCCTATCTTTGGGGAACAACTACCGCATCCCCAAAAAACACAATACGTATGCAGGTTGAGTATGAGTTCTAATGAGCGTCGCTTAAATGGACGCTTGACGGACGCAGGGATGACAAACCCCCAATTCATAAACTGTCCTTTTAAAGGACGCCTCTAGGTAGGGATATCCGAGAGTAGTAGTGGACAACCCTACTAGGCACAAAAAAACACCTCAGCTGGCCCCTTGAGGCATAGTTATAAGCATATAAGAAAAGTATTAGTAAATAAATTGTGTTGTAAAGCAAAATGATCACTTCGATTTAATAGGATAAAAATTATGAATTATTTAAAGCTATTGGTTATTTTGAGCGTGTTCATTTTTCAAGGCCATGCTTTTGCCGCCTCTGAGGTAGAGCAGTACGGAACAGCCAAGTTTCAAAGCTACCAAGATATTGAATCTGTTAAGCAACTCAAAGTTGTTTGGGATTTTAATTTTCAGGATCCAAAAAGTGTCAATGGCGTTTTTAATAATCTCGCCGCATTACTCAAAGCAACCGCCGAATATGGTCCGCATGATTTTGAGCCCATCAAGGTCGTAATCGTATCGCATGGGCCGGAGTTGGTGGTATTTGACAAGCGTAACTATGCGAAATATAAAGATGTAGTCGAGCGTGCGAGTAACTTTGCCAAACAAGGTGTTAAATTTGAAATTTGTAATAACGCCGCCAAGGCTGTAGGCTCTAGACCAGAGGATCTATACGGCTTTGTTACGGTTGTACCAGCAGGGCCCTATGCCTTGGCTTATTGGCAGTCAAAAGGCTACTCATTAAATGCCGTCGGGGCTACGATGCCAACAGGGCCTTTAAGTGAACTGAATAAGGCGGATGTTCATCCAAAAATTGAGTAGGTCCCTTTAAGGGGCAGTTTTAGTCGAGGATAAAGACGGTCTATCCGAGGCCGATGGCGTCCAACCCTACCAAGCTACAAAAGAAAATAGCCCAACAAGTGGGCTATTGAGATTCTTGGTGGCCCGGGGCGAAGGATTCCTTCTCCGCCCTTAGCAATGCTTTGCTAATATCAAGCTATGAAACGAATTGACTACGGTATTGATGCTCCCAATCTATTTAGGGGCTTTATCACTGGCTCGCTGATTAGCTTTAGCTTGCTGGTTATGAGTCGAGCCCTATTTGAGCCCAACCTCATTACATCTATTGTCGATATTCCTTTGGCTGTTATGGCTCTTTATTTAGGCTTTATGGGATGCCTAATGTATTGCTATAGCAAATTCGTCAAACTCATAGATGCTCAAAGGTTATTGGGTGTCAGAAATTGGACTGGTAACGAGCAAGTGCTTGATATTGGCTGTGGCAGAGGTTTGTTCTTGATCAATGCGGCACAAAGACTTTTCACTGGCAAAGCCATAGGAATTGATATTTGGTCTGCCACTGACCAGTCAGATAACTCACAAGCCCAAACCCTTGATAACTTAGCTTTAGCTAAAGTGACTGCCAAGTGTGAAGTTCAAACAGCGGATATGAGAAATCTTCCCTTTACCAATAATCACTTTGATGTCATTACCTCTGGTTGGGTAATTCACAATCTTGAAAAGCTCGAGGATCGCAAAGAGGTTATCCGAGAAATTGTTCGTACATTAAAACCCGGCGGAATGATTTTAGTCTCTGATATCGTCAATCAAACTGAGTATGTGGTGCTCTTCAAGGAGTTTGGACTAATTAACATCACGCTTCATAGAAACCCTATTCGAGAGGCTTTCTTAAAGGCGGTATCTTTTGGAAGTTTTGGTCCTTTTGGAATATCCGCAACCAAGCCATTAAAGAAAATAGCCCAACAAGTGGGCTATTGAAATTCTTGGTGGCCCGGGGCGGAATCGACCAGGGCCGAGGATGTCTAATCCTTATGGCTTTAGCTGAGCTCTAATTTCGCCAGGCTTATTGGTAGCGCTGTGAACATTGAGATAAAGATTGCCGCTCTTCAAACTTTGGAGCTGAGCATCTGTTAATTTGGCACCAGCGGGAGCTGACCAAACATTATCAGCAGTCTTGGTAAATGGCACGATGACAGGACCATTTTGACCCATTGCCCCTTCATGAATATGAGCCATGGTTCCATCAACACCATTAGTGGTAATTGTTCCTGATACTGAACCATCTGGACCAACCATAATTGATCCCACCCCAGAAGCTGAAGTCATGACTGGCGGAACCTCTTGAGATCCAGAGAGTGTTACTTTCATTGACTGCGCTGAAACAGCTAATGAAGCAAAACCAATACAAATCCCGATTATATTTTTAATTAAAGTGTTACTTTTTATCATGTGTATCTCCTATAGGTTTACTTCTAGATTCAGACTATCACAACCAAGTTAATAAGATATGTTGCGTGTTTAAATTAAAAGAAATAGCCCAACCAGTAGGCTATTTAGATATTCAGACTTCGAATAATTGCAGATAACTCATCAAATGTTTTATATCCATTAATAGGCATGAAGCTCTTGGGTGAAAAGTCTTTCTCGCCGATTAACATTGCCGGCAAGCCTTGAAAGCCATAAATCTTAAATTCTTGCTCGTCAGCCATCACATGCTTAGTCAACTGACCATTATCAAGAGCTTGTCTTAATAGCTGGCCATTAACTCCTCTCTGGGAGGCAATCTGCATTACCACTTCTTCATTGCTAATATCCAGACCTTCTAAAAAGAATGCATCAAATAGTGCCCTTGCCAGTTTTAGCGATAGCCCCTGAGAGTTAGCAAAATAAACACTTTCTTGCGCAAGCCAGGTGTAGGCTAGAAATTTAGGAGTTAAAAGCTTCAGCCCCTCATCTGCAACAATGGGCTCTAACTTAGCCTCCTCAAAGTTACTTAAGTAGGATTGCGACGGTGAGATATTACCTTCTACTGGACTTAACTCAAACGCCCTCCATACTATTTCCACTGTGTCTTGATGCTGTGCCTGTATCTTCTCTAGAACGATGGTTTGAAAATAACTGTATGGACATTCAAGGTCAGCCCAAACCTGAATCTGCATCATTGTTTTACCTTTAGTAATTCACTACATTCATCAATTTTTTATATACGTTTTGCCAGCAAAACTGCCGTCGCTGAGCCGCTACCCACCATAGCGCACCATGCTCTCAGGGCTAATGGTAGTGAGGGGGAGGCTTTTGATCTTGCTTCATTTTTATGACCAATCTCATCGGCTTGGCAGCGGATTAATAGGTCAAGTAATTGCTCATGGCCGCCATGTTTTTTGAGGTAATTAATCTGCTCTTGGTAGTGCTGCTCTACGAATGTTTCAACTGCAGCAATAGTTGCATAGACTGCTTTTCTGCCAAATAGTGCTGGTATGGCTCCTGTTAGCCATCCCGCTATTCGCCATGGCCCTAGCAAACGGCTTCGATACTTCCTCTCAAAGACAGCCTCTATTAGCTGTAAATGCTCCGCTTCAGTAGCCCCATGTTCTTTTGCAAAATGGATGAGCTCTTGATCTTTAAGCAATGTCGCAACAGCAATGATGCCTTTGTAAATATAGACAGCACCTGTTTCACCCGCATGATCAGATCGGAGTTCTTGCTCTAGGTATTTAGAGTATGAGGCTATGCCAGACTCAATCACAGCACTCATCTTAAACATGCCCTGATATAACTAAGCACTTCGTCATAAAACTGTCGCATCTTTTGTATCAATTTCATTTTTGGTTATGGAAGGTAATCTGCGGGATCAAATTTGGAAGTGGGATCTAGCATTTTTTTACTTTTTGCATCTTTAGTTTGGTTCTTTGTGCTTTCTACTTATTTACCTCAAAAAAAGAAGTCGCCCAAAAGCGACTTAAGGACCCTAAATACGGGTCAGAAGACATGAACCATTCTCTACCCATCAGAGCTTTTATGTTTAAAACTACTAACAAAGGGGTTTTTACGGCTCTGCACCATCAAATAATTGAGCGCATACTAACTAAGTATTAACCCTAATGCATAAAACTAAAGGAGCCTTAAATGACACAGTTCAAACAGTTTCTTAATAATTTGGTCTTGGCTTTAATTGATGCTCGCAAAGCGTATGCCAAGCGTCATTTGAACCATTTATTGGGCTCATAACCCTTTTTAGGCAACCCTAAATGCGCTTAACCGTATTTCGTTATAGAGTCTGTAACACGTTGAGAGGCTAGATGGAGCGTCTGTCATTGAAGATGATGACTTAGCGGTAGACGAGTCCGGTCTTGATATTCATGGAAGAATAGCCGCTAATTAATCGGAACAACCTTAAAGGAAAAGGACTATGTCTATATTTCGCAGTTTTGTACTCTTGGGTTTTTTCTTGCTTGTGTCCAATCAGTCATACGCCCAGGCAATCTCTAAAGACTATCAAAAGAATTGTGCTCGTGAGCAAGTGGCTGAGCATCAAGGCATTAAAGGCAAAGCACTTACTGAGGAAGACTTTACCGCTTATTGCGGCTGCCAAGCCAACTTCATTTCTAAAACGGCTTCAAATCGACAAGTTAATGAGTTGGTCATGAATCCAAAAGCAAAGCCTGAGTGGCTCAAGGTTATAGAGTTAAAGGCCATGAAAGCTTGCTTCACAGATCCTAAAATGACTACTTAGGATTTAGGAAATATATGGATGACTTTGGTCCTGTCATTTTGATTGAAGTAATACTCGTGTTTGGAGGGCTTTTACTATTTGCATGGTGGCAATTACGAGACCTTCGGAAAGAGCGAGAAAAAAATCAGAAGAAAAAAGGGTAAGAAACTTAAAGATTAGTTCGACACTCTACTTTGCTGAAATCATCACGTAGCTCAGTGCTCAAATTGATTCACCAAAATGCTTTACTGTTTTAATAATTGCATCATTTAGTACGCCAGTTTGCATACAACCCTATTTATCTTGAGGCTACACTTTGTTTGAAAACGCTCTCCACATATCTGCTTTATTAACTTCCTCCTTACTTTTTGGGGGCATGTTATTTTTCTCCGCAAGCTTTGCTGCTTTTTTACTTAAATCCTTACCGCCAACAGAAGCACGTGCATTAATACGCAAGGCCTTCCCTTCTTTTTATATTTTTGTGGTGATCACATCACTCATTGCAGCATTACTGGCCCTAGCGAGCAGTCTATTTAGTGCCAGTATCTTGGCGCTCATTGCCCTATCCACTATTCCTACTCGTCAAATCTTAATGCCCGCAATTAATGCGGCAACGGACGCAAAACTAAAACAGCGTTTCTTAGTGCTGCATGGTTTATCTGTGCTTATTACCTTGGCACATATTGTTGCATTAGGATTTGTGATTGTTGATTTAGCAGCCCAGTAAACAAGCCTGGTTCTCAGGCTACCCATGTTATGACCGGACGCATTAAGAAAAAACTGATTCTGTCTGAGTTGAGTAATACTCCAGATCAACAATCTGAATTATTGATTTGCCCACTATGCGACAGAGCCGTTCCAAAATCTCAGCGAGATGAGCACCACCTAGTTCCCAAGTCCCATGGGGGTCGCCAAACCGCGGTATTGCATCGTATTTGCCATCGACAGATCCATGCCGTCTTGACTGAAACCGAGCTCGCGCGTCAATACAATACTGTTGAACAACTCAGGCTACAAGCTGACTTAGCGGGTTTTATTGAGTGGGTTCGCTTAAAGCCCGATGATTTTTTTGAGCGTACACGCAAAAGTCGAAGGTTAAAGTCTGCGTAGTGCCTTGTATCAGCATAAAGTATGACAAAGCAGTCTTGCTAGTTGGGCAAAATTAGCCAAAGGCTTTTATGATGAGACATTGCATCTCAAAAAGATTAATTTTGAGTTGATATTCATCTAAATCAATTTCTAATACTACTAAATTATGAGTTATCAACTGGTTTGGTTTAAGCGTGACTTACGCTGTGAGGACCACGCCGCACTTGTCGAGGCTTCAAAGCTAGGCCCCATTCGCTGTATTTATGTGCTTGAGCCTACGCTATGGATGCAGCCAGATGTTGCCCTTCAACATTTTGAGTTTATTCGAGAGTGTCTTCACGATCTAGATGCCCAACTCCATTTACTTGGTGGCACTTTGGAGGTTCATGAAGGTGAAGTTACTGAAGTACTGAATAACATCTGGGTAGCCAGTCCTTTTCAAGGTTTGCATTCTCACCAGGAAACTGGCAACGGATTTACCTATTCCAGAGATCAAGAGGTTAGTAAATGGTGTCAGTCCCATGGCCTTCATTGGGGTCAATATGCCCAGTTTGGAGTTACTAGAGGATTAAAAAATCGTAATGAATGGCAAGCTAATTGGCAAAAGCACATGGAAGCACCTTTATATGAAATTCATCCAATTCAATTTTGGGAAGCATCACCTGTACCGAACTCCAGTGCTCAGTGTCTGACGCCATCTACGATGCAGGCGCCTGCGCACCTTAGACACAATCCACCCTTGAGACAACGTGGCGGAAGATCCCTTGCACTAAAAACACTCAATAGTTTTTTGAAGCAGCGGAGCATGGGGTACCGCGGCGGGATCTCATCACCTCTATCAGCGCCAGATGCATGTTCCCGATTATCTGTGTATCTGACCTATGGGTGCCTCAGCATTAGGGAGGTAGTGCAAGCTACGAACGAAGAACTACTTCAAACTCCGCCTCAAGCCAGCCGAAAAATATCAGGTCTGTCTGCCTTCATGAGTCGCTTATATTGGCATTGTCATTTCATTCAAAAGCTGGAGAGTGAACCTGAAATCGAGTGGCGAAATATGCACCGTGGATATGATGCATTACGCGAGAATGAATTCAATGACGATTACTTCAATGCCTTAAAGGATGGTAAGACAGGTTGGCCTATGGTGGACGCCTGTGTCGTCATGCTACGTGAAACGGGATGGCTTAATTTTAGAATGCGCGCAATGCTGGTTTCAGTTGCAGCTTATCCACTTTGGTTGCACTGGAAACCAGTAGGAGATTGGTTAGCCACCCAATTTTTAGACTACGAGCCCGGAATCCATTGGAGTCAACTACAAATGCAATCGGGCACGACCGGGATCAACGTGACACGTGTTTATAACCCGATCAAGCAAGCGCAAGATCATGATCAAAAAGGCTTTTTTGTTAGAAAATGGCTTCCTCACATGCGTCAAATACCGAATATGTGGCTTTTTGAGCCGTGGAACATGACTCAGGAAGAGCAAAATAATATCGGCGTTTATATAGGTAAAGATATTCCACAGCCAATAGTAGACATAGCTATCGCTACAAAAGTGTCTAAGGATCGCTTGCATGCTAGGCGTAACTTATCAGACGTTCGGGCTGGTAAAAAATCAGTGATTGATAAACATGCTTCTCGAGCAAAAAGAACTGGCCGCAAAAGCTCTAAAGTGAAGACTACAGAATCAAGCCCACAACTTACTCTTGGGTTTTAGCGAGGCTCTCATAGAGTGGCTGATCTCACCCAACTAAGCTTTTATTTCGGGGGTCAACTAACTACCTTGACCTCAACCCGTCGTGCAACATACTAAAAACTGCGTAAGTGCAAGGAATCAACCATCCGATCATCCCAAGCGACCGCTAATGGCCGAAAGCAGACCCTCAATGCCAAAAGAAAAGCCACCCCGCAGAGTGGCTTTGGTAACGATTTTGGTAACAAGGCTGTTGTATTGCCACAAACCCTTGTAATACCTATTGACTTGGCGGAAGAGGTGAGATTCGAACTCACGGAGGACTTTCATCCTCGCCAGTTTTCAAGACTGGTGCATTCAACCGCTCTGCCACTCTTCCTTCGCGATTTGAGTCCTGAATTATAGAGAACTTTTGATTTGCGCCTCCAAATACTGCGCAATTGCCAGGCTTGAGGTCAGGCCTGGAGACTCAAAGCCGTAGAGGTTAAATAGACCCTGAAGCTGGTGCTGCTCGGGCCCATTGAAGTAAAAGTCTCCCGCTGGCGTATTCTGAGGAACAATCTTGGCCCTCACGCCAGAGTAATCGGCCTGAAGCGCCCCATCCTTAAGACCAGGCCAATATTGCCTAACAGCAGCATAAAAGTCATCACCCCTCTTGGGATCCACCGTGTAGCTAATTTGCCCCTCTTCTTCAATTGCTAGCCACTCTACATCTGGTCCAAACTTGGCTTGACCACCCATGTCGAGAGTCAGATGCACACCTAAACCACCTGGCTCAGGGATGGGATAAATCAAATGAGTAAATGGGGATTTTCCAGAAAGCGAGAAATAATTGCCTTTTGCAAAATACGCTTTCGGTATTTGCTCTTTAGATAAGCCCTCAATCTTTTGGGCCAGCGCTGGGGCACTCAGTCCTGCGCAGTTGATCAGTAACTTCGTCTGAATTGTCACACCATCAGCACCGCCAATGGTGAGCTCAAAACCCCCTTCAGCATGATTGCCAATGGGCTTGGCGCTGACTAAGGGAGATTGATAGGCAACCATGCCACCCGCATCCTCAAAGCCGCCTAGTAAAGAAAGCATGAAGCCATGGCTATCCACTACACCAGTAGAACCTGAAAGAAGCGCTGCCTCACATTGCAGTTGAGGTTCAAGCGTCTTTGCCTCGATACCTGAAATCATCTTGATATCGGGAACTTGATTATTTTGAGCCTTATAAAGGATGGCTTGCAGATCGTCTAGCTGGCTTGCATCAGCAGCGACAATGAGTTTGCCGTAGGCTTTTGTATTCACCTGATGGCTGCGGCAGTATTCATATAAGAGGCGATTGCCTGCTACACAAAGCTTGGCCTTCAGAGAATCTTTTGGGTAATAAATTCCTGCATGAATCACTTCACTATTGCGCGCACTACTGATTGTCCCAAAAGAATCTTCTCGCTCGAGCAAAATAGTTTCTCGGCCTTGCAAGGCCATTTCTCGCGCAACCGCTAAGCCAACTACACCAGCACCTATTACTACACAATCGACCTGCTCCATTTAGGATCTTTCTAATGGCCTTTATAGCCTTAACATCTGAATTAGTGATGCCAATGTTGTTATCAATGTACTCATCTACGCTAAATCGTAACATTTTGAGCGTTTTAAGGAGATATTGATGGCCTTATTGATAAAATCTGGAAATGTCTTTGCAAAGTCAATTAGCCAACCAAAATACCCATTCAGCTCTCGATATAGTGCTCGATACCGCCTATCAAGGTATCGACGGTGCGGGCTGGAAAAAGCTGTTTACCTCTGCTCGCCAAAGTCACCTAGAGCAATTTATTGCAGATATGTTTGCTGGCAAGCATATCAATCATAGTGAAGATCGCCCCGCTTTACATTCCGCTTTGCGCAATCTCTCTAAGACGCCTGTATTTATTAATGGTGCCGATGTCATGCCGGCAGTTGCTGAGGTCTGGCGCCGTATAGAAGCACTTTGCAATAAGTGGACCGGAGTGACAGATGTCATTCATATTGGCATTGGTGGTTCAGATTTTGGTCCTCGCCTCGCCATTGAAGCTTTAGCCCATGTACCTAGTATTGAAAGTCGAGGGATGCGGATACATTTCTTGGCCAATATTGATACCGCCGAACTGGCTCGTATCTTGGCTCGCGCTCATCCGCATAGCACTCGCGTGATAGTGGTATCGAAGTCATTCACCACCCTTGAAACCTCCATGAATGCGAAGGCTGTTATGGCTTGGCTAAAAAGTAGTGGATGCTCTAAAAGTCAAGTTGCACATAGTTTGTATGCGGTGACTGCCAATATTCCTGCTGCCAAAGAATTTGGTGTTGAGGAAGATCATATTTACCCTTTCTGGGAATGGGTCGGTGGGCGCTACTCAGTCTGGTCAGCCGTTGGCTTGCCAATTGCCCTGCAATACGGCTTTGAAACTTTTAAAGAATTTTTGGCTGGTGCAGAAGCCATGGATCTCCATTTTAAGAATGCACCTTTAGAGGAAAACCTGCCCGTCATCATGGCGCTCGCTTTACTACACCAGCAAGAGCAGCATGACATCAAGGCTTATGCAACCATTCCATATGCGGATGCTTTAGATTGGTTTCCAAAGTGGCTACAACAACTCGATATGGAAAGTAACGGCAAGAGCGTTGACCGTGATGGTAAACCCGTCAAACATTCTTCGCCAGTCGTCTTTGGTAGTGCGGGTAGCAATGCACAACATTCCTACTTCCAGCTCTTACACCAAGGTACCGAAATTATCCCGATTGATTTCATTGCCGTGCGCGAGCCAATGAGTGATAGGCCAGAAGCTGAGGCGCACCATCGCATTCTGCTTTCTAATTGTTTGGCCCAAGCTCAAGCTTTGGCAAATGGCAAAGATGCTAGCAATCCAAATGATGTATACCCAGGCAAGCGCCCGAGTAACCTCTTGTTGCTGCCAAAGCTCAATGCTTTTTATCTTGGCGCCCTACTTTCCTTATACGAGAATCGCGCAGCGACATTAGGCGCGCTTTGGAATATCAATAGCTTTGATCAGCCTGGAGTGGAATACGGCAAGGTATTGGCCAAGCCAATCGAAAAAGCCCTCGCAAGTCACCAGAGTAATATTCAGGCCAGTGCAGATATTGACGCTGTAACTGCCGGCCGTATTAATTTATTAAATTCATAAGACTGCACCCTCGTCAATCTATTCGATTTGACTTAAGCTGACAAATTGTTTAAACTTGTATAAACATTTAAATAGGAGTAAATCATGGCTCCAGCACTAAAGGTAGAACAGACTATCCAAGAATGGGGTAATGGATTGGGCGTTCGAATCACCTCGCCTATTGCGAAGGCTGCTCATTTGGCTCAGGGTGTCCCGATTTCTGTAGAGGTTGTTAAAGATGGCGTTTTACTCAGAGTGGTTGGTAAGCCTAAACTTAGCCTTAATCAAAAGCTGAAAGCCTTTGATCCAAAAAAGCATGGCGGCGAAGTAATGGCATCAACACCCGTTGGAAAAGAAAATATTTAATGGCGGAAAAATTGAAGACATGGGTTCCTGAGCGCAGGGACATGATTTGGATTAACTTTAATCCGCAACTGGGAAAAGAAATGAAAGATGAGCATCCCATGCTAATCCTCTCACCCAAAGCATTTAATGAAAAAACTGGCATTGTGATTGGCCTTCCCATGACGCATGCTAAGTCTAATGAAACCAATCCCTTTGCAATCAAATTTTCGGTTGGTCGAAGTGAGTCTGTTTTTATCTTGACTCATCAACCCAAATCTTTTGATTGGCGCCTACGCTCCGCAAGACCTCACCCATGGAAGAGTCTGCCGCCAGCCCTTTTTCAGGAGGCTTGTGAGGGACTTAATTCAATCATCGAAATAGCCCATTAATAACACCAGGATTCAAAGTGAAACTATCCCCTTCAATTTTTAAAGCATATGACATCCGTGGCATTATTGATGAGACTTTAGATCCCTCTATTGCCAAACTCATTGGTCAGGCCTTTGGTACGGAGATGCATCAACTTGGTGAAACCGATATCGTCATCGGCCGTGATGGTCGCCTGTCTGGCCCCAGCTTAATTGAAGCCCTTACCGAGGGCTTACTTTCTACTGGCATTAATGTGATTGATTTAGGCATGGTCGCCACACCAATGGTCTACTTTGCTGCCAATCACACCATTGATGGCAAGACACCCAAGTCCGGCATCATGATTACTGGGAGTCATAATCCCCCGAATTACAACGGCTTCAAAATGGTTTTGGGTACTGCAGCTATTTACGGTGACAAAATTCAGGACTTGCGTAAGCGCATTGAAGCCAAGCAATTTGTCACTGGGCAAGGAACAAGAAGTACCTTTGACATTTTCCCAATGTACCTCAACTATATTGTGGGTGACATCAAGTTGGCTCGTCCAATGAAGATTGCGGTTGATTGCGGTAATGGTGTTGGTGGCGCATTCGCTGGTAAGCTCTTAAGAGCGCTTGGTTGTGAAGTGCAAGAGCTGTTCTGTGAAGTCGATGGTCACTTTCCGAATCACCATCCAGATCCAGCGCATGTTGAGAACTTACAAGATCTCATGAAGAACCTCCAGACTACCGATAACGAATTGGGCCTCGCCTTTGATGGAGATGCCGATCGCTTAGGGGTAGTAACTAAGGATGCTCAGGTCATTTTCCCAGATCGTCAAATGATGTTATTTGCCAAAGACGTTCTATCCAGAAATCCTGGCGGCCAGATTATTTACGATGTGAAGTGCACTCGTAATCTAGCAACTTATGTAAAAGAACATGGTGGCGAACCCATCATGTGGAAAACGGGTCACTCTTTAGTCAAAGCCAAGCTAAAAGAAACTGGTGCCCCACTCGCTGGCGAGATGAGTGGTCATATCTTCTTCAAAGACCGTTGGTTTGGTTTTGATGATGGTCTTTATACCGGCGCACGTTTATTGGAGATTCTGAGTAAAGAACAGAATCCAAGTGACACGCTTAACAACTTACCCAATGCGATCTGCACTCCTGAGTTGCAACTTGCCTGCGCTGAAGGCGAGCCTTTCTCCATACTAGAAACCATCAAGGCGAATGCCAATTTCCCAACTGCTGAATCTATTAATACGATTGACGGTGTGCGCGTCGAATACGCTGATGGTTTTGGCTTAGCGAGACCATCCAATACAACACCGGTAGTAGTGATGCGTTTTGAGGCAGACAGCGAAGAGGCTATCAAACGCATTCAGGCAGAATTTAAGGCTGTTTTACTAGCCGCTAAGCCAGGAGCCGCGCTACCCTTTTAAGTCATGAAATGGTAGGCTCTCTCGAGTTGGCGTAATAGAGATAAAATTGCTTATGACTTCACCTCCTATCGCTTACGATTTCCCACAGCAAGACTCTACTGGCGTAACTTGTACCGCCCAAGCTTGGGCCAAGACACCTCCCCAACTTCATGGTGCTGAAAAGGCCACAGTAATAGCCCGTATTAAGCAGTTACTGATTGAGAAAGAGGCTGCCCTAGTGGCTCATTACTATGTCGACGGGGATATTCAAGACCTTGCTTTGGAGACTGGTGGTTATGTAGCCGACTCTTTGGAAATGGCGCGCTTTGGCAAAAACCATTCCGCTAAAAATCTCATTGTTGCTGGTGTGCGCTTTATGGGTGAGTCTGCCAAGATACTGAGTCCTGAAAAAAGGATCTTTATGCCAGATCTAGAGGCAACATGCTCTTTAGATTTAGGTTGTGCTGCAAGTGACTTTGCCAAGTTTCGTGCCTTACACCCAGATCGTGTTGTAGTGGTGTATGCAAATACTAGCGCTGCAGTGAAGGCTCAAGCCGATTGGATGGTGACCAGCTCTTGTGCTTTAGCCATCGTGCATCAACTCAAGCTGGAAGGTAAGAAAATTCTTTGGGCTCCCGATCGCCATTTAGGTCGTTACATTCAAGAGCAGACTGGTGCTGATATGTTGTTGTGGAATGGTGCCTGTATTGTTCATGATGAATTCAAGGCTGTTGAATTAGAAGTATTGATGGCTGCGCATCCCAATGCGATGGTTTTGGTTCACCCGGAATCCCCTCAGGGAGTAGTTGATCTTGCTGATGTAGTGGGCTCGACTTCCGCCATGATTAAAGCGGTTGTTGAAGGCACTGCAACTGAATATATTGTGGCAACTGATAACGGTATTTTGCACCGGATGCGCCAACTCGCCCCCAATAAGGTATTGATCGAAGCGCCTACTGCCGGCAATAGTGCGACCTGCAAGAGCTGCGCTCACTGCCCCTGGATGGCTATGAATGGTTTACAAGGAATTCTAAGTTGCTTAGAAAATGCTTCTGGTGAAATCCTCATCGATGAGTCTACCCGAGTGAAAGCGCTGGGTTGTATCGATCGTATGCTCGACTTCACACAAAACCATCCCGACCTTCTAGCCAAAGCCCAGCATGGCTTTGTGAAGAATATTGGCACTGCCTAATGAAATTAATTGTCTGAATACGAATGTTTGAATATAACGAAACCTTAGAGCAGGCATGTCAACGCAATATTGCCGATGCCTTAATGGAGGATATCGGCACAGGTGATTGGACCGCACAGCTTGTTCCTAATAAACCAGTTCATGCGCAAATGATTGTGCGCCAAGAAGCAGTGCTATGTGGAGTAGCTTGGTTTGAAGGCACTCTCAAGAAATTAGACCCTGTAGCGAAAGTGACTTGGCATTACCAAGAGGGTGACGTGATGAAACCCGATACTAAGGTCTGTGAGATTGAAGCTAACTCTCGTGCCCTGCTTTCTGCTGAACGTCCTTGCATTAATTTCCTGCAAACCCTGTCATGGACTGCTAGTATTGCTCGGCAGCACGTTGATGCTATTGCCGGTGTGAGCCCCAATCCTAAAGGTTGTGCAGTGTTAGATACACGCAAAACGATTCCGGGGTTGCGTCAAGCTCAAAAGTACGCGGTACGTGTAGGTGGCGGCCAGAACCAACGTCTTGCACTGTGGCATGGCATTTTGATCAAAGAGAATCACATCGCCGCCGCTGGTAGTGTTGCTGCTGCAGTGAAGGCTGCGCAGGCATTAAATTCTGGGGTGGATATTCAAGTAGAAGTAGAAAATTTTGCCGAATTAAAAGAAGCTTTGGATGCTGGTGCGAAGAGTATTTTGATTGATAACTTCACCACAGAGCAAATGAAAGAAGCCGTAGCTTTTACCAATGGCCGAGCATTACTAGAGGCTTCTGGGGGTATCGGTTTAGATCAAATGCGCGTAATTGCCGCAACTGGCGTTGATCGTATCTCTCTCGGGAAGCTCACTAAGGATATTCAGGCGGTGGATTTCTCCATGAGAATAATCACCTAAGTCTCAATCACTAAAGAATTAAGTGTTGGCGCCCTCAGAATTTCCCTCTGCCTGAGGCGTCAGAATAGTCGGATAAGAGACTGCCCAAGTCCCCGGGTAATCGCGACTGTAATGCAGCCCCCTACTCTCTCTGCGCATGAGTGCTGATCTCACGATCAGTTCAGCACATTCCAGGAGGTTACGCAATTCAATTAAGTCGCGTGTGACCTTAAAGTTGGCGTAATACTCTTGCACTTCATAACGCAGTAACTTAATGCGATGTAACGCCCTCTCAAGACGGCGATTTGTTCTGACAATACCGACATAGTTCCACATCAAAGAACGTAGCTCATCCCAGTTATGGGCAATTACTACCTGTTCATCAGCATCTTCTACCTGACTCTCATCCCATAAAGGCAATTTAGGCATCGCAGGTGTCTTTAGGATTGAGATATCTGCAGCAGCAGCCTTACCAATCACAATGCACTCTAATAATGAGTTACTGGCCAAACGATTCGCACCATGTAAACCGGTATAGGTTGCCTCACCTACTGAATAGAGCCCTGGTAAATCGGTTTTTCCCTTGAGATCAGTCACTACACCGCCACAGGTGTAATGCGCTGCTGGCACCACGGGGATTGGCTCTTTAGTAATGTCAAGACCCAGTGTCATGCAGCGGGCATAGATCATAGGGAAATGCTCTTTGATAAAAGCTTCGCCTAAATGAGTGGCATCTAAATGGACATAATCAATACCATGCTTCTTCATCTCAAAGTCAATTGCCCTGGCGACGATATCGCGCGGGGCAAGCTCATTGCGATCATCATGCTCTGGCATGAAACGCGTGCCATTTGGTAGCTTAAGTAAACCACCCTCACCCCGAATCGCTTCCGTAATCAGAAAAGTTCGATCGCCAGGGTGATACAAGCAGGTTGGATGAAACTGAATAAATTCCATATTGCCAACACGGCAACCTGCCCGCCAAGCCATCGCAATGCCATCGCCTGTCGCGGTGTCTGGGTTGCTAGTGTATCGATAGACTTTGCCAACACCACCGGTTGCTAGCACTACGGATTTCGCTTGAATGGTTTCCACGCGATTATTTTTGATATCGAGTGCATACACACCATAACAACGATTTGGCTTGGTACGTTGAGTCTTCGCATCTAACTGGCGATTGGTGATGAGATCCAACGCAATCCAATGCTCTAGTAATTGAATATTTTTATGGGCTCGCGCTTTATCTAAAAGCACTTCATGAATCGCCTTACCAGTAGCATCAGCCACGTGTGCAATACGACGTTGACTGTGTCCGCCCTCACGCGTGAGATGCAAGCCCATAGGGCCAGTTTCATCAGCAGTAAAAGGAACGCCCTGCTCGACAAGCCAACGAATCGCTTCAGCACTTTCTTCAGCAATGTAGCGTGCCGTTGATTCCACGACAAGACCCGCACCAGCATCTAAAGTGTCCGCTACATGCGAATCAATACTGTCATGAACTTTATCCACCACTCCCACAATCCCGCCTTGAGCCCATGCAGTAGCAGCCTCTCCGAGACCACGCTTAGCCATCACAATCACTGGCTGATTTTCAGCCATATGGAGAGCGACTGTTAAGCCTGCTAAGCCTGCCCCAATAATTAGGACAGGTAATTCTGCTTTTGAATCAAATTGAGGTGTTTGGGGTTTTGAATTGGACATGACTAATTCTAAAGGGCAATGACATATTGCGTTAACTATCTCTTGATGCCTCGATAGAAATTTTCATGCGAGCCAATCGCCTCGAGATAGATTAATTTCAAGCCGTCATCGAGCGAATAACCGAGCAAGTAGAGTTGGTTCTTAATATTGAATTTGTAAACCAGCAACGCAGCTAAATCACCCTTCTTTCTTTCGCCGACCGAGGGTTTGTTAGCAACAATTCCTACAGCAGCATCTACATCCTTGGCGATATTGTCATTTAGCTTTTTATATTGTCTGGCAAATCGGCGCGTTTGAATCACTGCATGCGCCATTAAATCTTCTTAGAGCGGGGGATAAATGGGGTGCCCTCTGTCCTCGGCTCTGCTAAAGAGGCCAACGAGGCAGTAATAAATGAAATTGGAAGATCTGGATTATCAATTGCGGCACGGCCTACGGTAGCCCAAAACTCTAATTGGCCAGCAATCGTCCGATGTTCAGACTTGGCCTCTGATTTGGCTGCTTCGTATAGATTTTCATCAATTCTGACTGGCATACCCATCAAAAATCTCCTATTTCTAGTATTTTACTACAAAAGTAGCAATATGGAAAGTGAGGTCTTTTAAAGAAAAAAACCGCCCAAAGGCGGTCTGTTTCGAGCATGACGATGATCAATGAACCGATTCGACCTTCTGCCGGCTAGGATCATTAGTACCATAACCCAATACCACCGCAGCCTGACCACCTTTAACTAGCTTGACTGCGCAATACTTAAATTCTGGAATCTTGCCAAATGGATCGAGTGCAGAGTTTGTGATCAGGTTAGCCGCAGCTTCATAGTAGGCAAACGGAATAAAGATTACTCCGCGTGGAGTACCGTCATCTCTACGCACATGAATGCTGACTTCGCCGCGACGAGACTGCACGGTAATGACATCACCAGCAGATACGCCCATCTGCGTCATATCTTCGCCATTCATGGATACCGTGGCCATCGGCTCAATAGCATCAAGAACAGTAGCACGACGGGTCATGCTGCCGGTATGCCAGTGCTCTAGTTGGCGACCTGTAATTAGTACAAACGGATAATCCGCATCAGGACGTTCATTCGCTGGAATGATATCGGCAGGGACGAGTTTTACTTTGCCGTCTGCTGTAGCAAACTTATCGTTAAAGACAATCGGGCGACCTGGATCTTCGGGAGACAAGCAAGGATAAGTCACGCTAGACTCTCTCTCGAGACGATCCCAAGTGATGCCTTTGATTGCTGCATGCATCGCTTGACGCATCTCGTCGTATACCTCAGCAACGCCTGCATCAGGACCTTTGTAGTTCCAGTTCAGCCCCATGCGGTTTGCAATTTGCTGAATAATCCACAAGTCTGCTTTTGCTTCGCCAGGAGGATCAATGGCTTTTTTACCCAACTGAACCATTCGGTCTGTATTACTCACGGTACCGGACTTTTCAGGCCAGGCGGATGCGGGTAATACCACGTCAGCCAATAAAGCCGTTTCAGTCATGAAGATATCCTGAACCACCAAATGCTCTAGTGAAGCAATGGCATGTCGCGCATGATTCAAGTCGGGATCGCTCATTGCTGGGTTTTCACCCTCAATATACATTCCCCGAATCTTATCGGGATCACTATCCGGCGCAGTGATCTTATGCATGATCTCTACTACGGTGTAGCCCGGTTTTTTATCTAACGGGCTATCCCAGAACTTCTCAAACCAAGCATGGGCGTTTTCATTGTCAACCCGTTGATAGTTCGGGAACATCATCGGAATTAAGCCGGCATCACTGGCACCCTGTACGTTGTTCTGACCGCGTAAAGGATGTAGACCAGAGCCAGGCTTACCAATTTGACCGGTGATACTAACAAGGGCAATGAGGCAGCGAGCGTTATCAGTACCATGTACGTGCTGGCTAATACCCATACCCCATAGAACCATTGCTGATTTCGTAGTCGCAAATTCACGCGCTACTTCACGCAAGGTTTCCGGAGGAATGCCACAAAGAGGTGCCATCGCTTCTGGGCTGTAGCCTTTGATATTTTCTTTTAAGGCTTCGAAATTATTGGCACGATTCTGAATAAAGTCTTGATCTACTAGACCTTCTTCAATAATCGTATAGATCATGGCATTGAGCAAAGCTACATCGGTATCTGGCTTGAATTGCAAAGTACGCCAAGCATGCTTACTAATCTCCGTTTTACGTGGATCGCAGAGCACAATCTTAGTGCCACGTTTAGCCGCATTCTTAAACCAGGTTGCTGCAACAGGATGATTCGCTGTTGGATTGGTGCCAATCAACAAAATCATGCTGGAGTGCTCAACGTCGTTTACCTGGTTACTCACAGCACCAGAACCAACTCCCTCAAGCAAAGCCGCTACAGAAGATGCATGACACAAGCGAGTGCAATGGTCGACGTTATTGCTACCGAAACCAGTGCGTACAAGCTTTTGAAAGAGATAGGCCTCCTCGTTGCTACCTTTAGCAGAGCCAAAGCCAGCCAACACCTTATTACCATATTGGTCTTTGAGTTTCTTTAAACCACCACCAGCGAGTTCTAAGGCCTCTTCCCAGCTGGCTTCACGGAAAATATCGGACCAATCTTGTGGATTTTGTGCGGCGGTCTCGTCCTTTGGAACGCCCGCTTTACGAATCAATGGTTTGGTTAAGCGTTGTGGGTTATGAATGTAATCCATGCCAAAGCGGCCTTTAACGCACAGACGCTCGTGATTGGCTGGGCCGTCGCGCCCCTCAACACTCACAATCTTTTCATCTTTTACGTTGTAGGTAATCTGACAACCTACGCCGCAGAATGGACATACAGAGTCGACCTTACGATCTACGATTTGCGAGCCAATCAGACCTTTTGGCATCAAAGCACCAGTAGGACATGCTTGTACGCACTCACCACAGCCGACACAAGTAGAGTTACCCATCGGATCATTGAGATCGAATACGATTTCGCTATGGGCCCCACGCATGGCATAACCAATCACATCATTGACCTGCTCTTCACGACAGGCGCGGACACAGCGATTACATTGAATACAGGCATCGAGATTCACAGCCATTGCTGGATGCGAATAGTCTGATACCACTTCGTGACGACGAATCGCTTTGAGCTCGGGCCGCACGGTGACATCCATGCGGGTTGCCCAAACACTCAATTCACCGTGTTGTTGCTTTTGCTCTTCCTCAGCGGTATCACCAACCCACTTAAACCCTTCGTCTGGCATGTCTGACAACAGCATTTCCAGTACCAGTTTTTGACTCTTGACTGCACGCTCACTCAGTGCTTGCACTTCCATTCCGGGAGTAGCACTGCGGCAGCAACTCGGTGCTAAGGTACGCTCGCCATTAATTTCAACTACGCAAGCACGGCAATTACCATCAGCACGGTAGCCATCTTTAAAGCACAGATGGGGGATATCAATTCCATGGCGTTTAGCCGCCTTGAGAATCGTCTCACCTTCATAAGAAACGATTGTCTTGCCGTCAAGTTTGAACTCTACAGTTTGAAGTTCAAGCTCTTTAGGATTCGTTGGTGCATTCATAATTTATCTCGACTGTTACCGGCTTACGCAATTTCTTGCGGAAAGTATTTCTGAGTGCAGCGAATTGGGTTCGGTGCTGCTTGACCCAAGCCGCAAATAGAGGCATCCACCATCACGGTTGCCAGATCTTCTAAGGTTCCCTTGTCCCAGGATTTCGCTTTCATCAATTGCGCTGCCTTTGCAGTGCCTACCCGACAAGGCGTGCACTGACCACAGCTCTCATGCTCAAAGAAGCGCATCACATTTAAGGCAACATCACGCGCCCGATCTTGATCACTAAAAACGACTACGGCAGCAGAACCGATAAAGCAACCATAAGGCTGTAAGGTATCAAAATCCAATGGAATGTCATTCATAGTGGCGGGCAAGATGCCACCTGAAGCACCACCTGGTAAGTAGCCATAGAACTGGTGGCCATCTTGCATACCGCCGCAATAATCATCAATCAATTGCTGAATCGTAATTCCGGCTGGTGCAAGTTTCACACCTGG
Source organism: Polynucleobacter sp. CS-Odin-A6 (assembly GCF_018882095.1). Lineage (GTDB taxonomy): Bacteria > Pseudomonadota > Gammaproteobacteria > Burkholderiales > Burkholderiaceae > Polynucleobacter. The sequence continues at coordinate 198,099 of NZ_JACVPD010000004.1, read as the reverse complement.
GTTCTTCACGCGACCGCTCAAGCTAAAGCTGCGTAAGCCTTTGCGACCATTCAAGCCAAATGCACTAAACCAATCAGGGCCCCGTTGCACGATATCGCGCACCCAATAGAGGGTTTCCATATTGTGCTCAAGCGTAGGTCTTCCGAACAAACCCACTTGCGCAATATAGGGAGGACGCATACGAGGCTCACCCCGTTTGCCTTCAATACTTTCGATCATGGCAGATTCTTCACCACAGATATAGGCACCCGCACCGCGACGCAACTCGATGAGTGGCAATGGCATTGGTGGGTTAGCTTTTAATTTATCCAACTCTAACTGTAAAAGCTCACGGCAGCCATGATACTCATCACGCAGATAAATGTAGCAGGCATCAATCCCAACTACTTGCGCAGCAATCAACATACCTTCTAAAAAGCGATGGGGATCACGCTCAAGGTAAGTGCGATCTTTAAATGTTCCAGGCTCACCTTCGTCAATATTGATGGCCATCAACTTAGGAGCCACTTGATCTTTAACGATGCGCCACTTGCGACCTGCTGGGAAACCAGCGCCGCCTAAACCTCGCAAGCCCGAGTTTTCCATGGCCTTGATAACGCTCTCAATACTATGTTTGCCATCAGCAATTTCTTTCGCTAAGGCATATCCGCCTTTGGCCTTATAGGCTTCGAACCCAACATAATCTGGCGAAATCAATTGATTTGGACCCAAAGGAGAAATGCTCTTCTCTGCGAATCCGGCAGGCTCAAAATGGGCATCATCACGCGCCATGACTTGCGTGGTCATGCCATTTTTAACGGCCGCCTGCACCTTATCTAGTGATGCAAACAAGACTGGATGCTGATGCACTACTGCGATAGGGGCTTGCTCACAACGACCCACACAGGGCGCTGCTATGACCTTCACTTTCGAATTGCCCAAAATGCTAGGTAGCTTTTCTAGGAGTGCTTTAGCACCAGCTAGTTCACAAGAGACGCCATCACAGACACGCACAGTGATGTCTGCCACTGGATCATTGCCACGCACCACTTCAAAATGGTGGTAGAAAGTAGCCACTTCATACACTTCAGCCATTGGCAAATTCATCTCTTTTGCCAAGGCAACCAAGTGTCGATCATGCAACGCACGGTACTCGTCATTCAGCTTGTGTAAATTTTCAATCAGAAGGTCACGACGAGAAGCATCAAGCCCAATTAAACTTCGCACTTCAGCCAAAGAAGCATCATCTGGTTGACGGCCCTTTAACTTGCTTTTACGGCGTATGGTTTCTCTTAAGTCATCTGCCGTTGCTAATGCAACAGCTTTTACCTCTTCAGAAGTTTTTGGGTGATTCATAATCTATATTCTCTAATTGATAATCGCAATCGTTACCACTATTTTATGTCTTTTAGTGCTAAACCATGTTTAAGGGAGAGAATGCCTCAATTAGCACAATCGTGCATTGATCGCTAAATAAATAACCCCTTAAAACAACCTTCGATTTTGACTCATTTCCATTTTCGCGTCCTTGACGGCGCTCAAGGGAATTGGGCAAGGGTAAACCCTTAATTTAAATGACCGATGGGGAAGGTTTATCACCAGGTGGAAGCGAGTAATCCAACTTACGCTCATATACCCTGGCCTTAAAGCAATCCTGATAGCCTTTGCTACCAATCTGCCAGCCAATTGAGGTGCAATCATCTTGGGCAGCAGATTCAATAGATCCGCAGCCAGACAAAGCAAAGGTAGCAATAGAAGCAAGAATAGCTAGGGGGCGTAATGTAGTTGAAGTCATACCCCAAGTCTAATGGATTCTGGATGCCAAGTTAAGGGAAAGTAGGCACTTGTGGAATTTGGGATAAGTCAGCAACATTAGATCTTGGCAACTTCACCAATAGAACAATTCATCCATTTGGAGACCACGATGCAATTTATCTTGAAGCGACTTCTAGCTGTCACTTTTTCACTGGCAGCCGCCCTACTCTCGCCAACTTCCCATGCCCAAGCGCAAGATGGTTATACCGATTTAATTGATGGTGTGAGCCTGGATGGCTGGAACATTATTGGTAGTGCAAATTGGGCTATTGGAAAAGGCATCATCGAGAGCAATAAACCCTCTGGATTTTTGGTAAGTAGTAAAAGCTATCGGAATTTTATTATTCGCGCTGAATTTTGGGCTGAATCAAATACCAATAGCGGGATTTTTATTCGCTGCCAAGATCAGAACAAAGTGAGCTCTAGCAATGCTTATGAGATCAATATTTGGGATACCCGTCCCGCACAAGAATACTCCACTGGGGCGATTGTCGATATTGCTAAGGTCAATCCAATACATAAAGCGGGTGGTCGCTGGAACACCATGGAAATCGTGGCAAATGGATCTCAGTTCAAGGTTACGATGAATGACGTAGTGACTGTTGGCGATGCCAGAGATAGTCAGTTTGCAGAAGGTCCGATCGCCCTTCAGTCGGCGGGCGGCACCGTTCGGTTCAGAAAGCTGCAGATCAAACCCCTCTAGGTTGCACTGCAGTTAAGCTCAAAGCCACCCGTTGGGGTGGCTTTTTGATTTAGGCTGCAGGTGGAAAGCCTACCTTCTGCTGCCAGCTATTGTTAAACACATGAATAATCGGCTTTTCATAAACACCCGCCTTAGTAAATGGCTCATCTGATAACCAGGCTTCTACATCCGCCTTACTTGGGAAGTCCATTGCCAATAAGCTGCCGACTGTGGTTTTGCCATCTTCCGATGTCAAGGGTCCTGCAAAAGCCATTTTGTCAGCTGATTTTCCTAGATAGGCGCGATGCTCTGGGCGAACTTGAATACGCAACTCTGCTGTGCCCGGACGATCCATTAAGAGGATTGCAAAAATCATGTGATTCTCCGTTGTGGTTTTAGTCCTGAGATATTACGACATCCGGAAAAGAAAAAACCGCCCGAAGGCGGTTTCTCACAAAGACACTTAAAACGAATTAAGCAGATTTGCGGCTTTTTGTTGCTGGCTTAGCTACTGCATATTGACCTTGCATGTTAGCCATTGCAGCATCAACACTCTTTTCAAAGTTTGCGAATGCGTCAGTTGCTGTAGCGCGCACTTGGTCAAACTGTTGGAGTGAAGTTTCAAATGCAGTCTTAAATGCAGCTACAAATGCCTCAGAACCAGCAGGCGCTGTCTTAGTTGCTTCTTTAACAAAGTTAACCATTTCAGCACGTGCGTCATCAATAGAAGCGTCAACTACTTGAGCAACTTCTTTGTTGCCATTACGCATGACTTTGTTTACCTTAGCTTGGTATGCAGCTGCATATTTAGCAGCGTCTTGAGCCACTTCTGGCTGAGCTAATTTAGTTAATTCCTGCGCATCTTTGATTGCCATTAATTTAGCGCTAGCATCTTGAGCAGCAACCAAAGCGTCTTTGGCAGCGGCTTGGTTCAACTCAGCTAATTCTTGCGCGCTTTCAACAGCAACTTGAGCTAAATACTTTGCGCTTTCAACAGCTTTAGTTTGAGCTTGTGAGAGTTGGTCGTTTAATTGATTCTGGAACATGGTGTTTTCCTAACTTTTTAAGGTTGATAAAATTTATTGCAATGCACCATTGTAGGAAGTTTTTTATTGCACTGCAAGATTTATTTGCGGCAATGCAACAAAAAGGCAGAAAACCCTATTCTTTCATTAAAATTAGGGGGTTATGAGAAACATAAGCACTCATTTGAGCACTTAATTTAGCCAATAATATGAAAAATAGGCGTAAAAAAACCACCCGAAGGTGGTTTCGAACTGCTGGCGGAAGAGGCGGGATTCGAACCCGCGGTAGGCTATAAACCTACGCACGCTTTCCAGGCGTGTGACTTAAACCGCTCATCCACCCTTCCGTACAACCTCTCATTATACGTTTCGAGGAATGGTTTGCGCCCAATCCTTATAAAGGCTGCTTGAGTTGCTCCAAAATTGCAGGGTTCTCCAGGGTGGAAGTGTCTTGGGTAACTTCTTCACCTTTAGCAATCACACGCAATAAGCGGCGCATAATTTTTCCAGAACGGGTCTTAGGCAGATTATCGCCAAAGCGAATATCTTTTGGCTTGGCGATCGGGCCAATCTCTTTAGCAACCCAATTACGTAATTCAGTCGCGAGCCTCTGAGCTTCATCGCCAGTGGGTCGAACACCCTTCAAAACCACAAAGGCACAGATTGCTTCACCAGTCATGTCATCAGGGCGGCCTACTACTGCAGCCTCAGCAACTAAGGGATTGGCAACCAAGCAAGATTCAATTTCCATCGTGCCCATACGGTGACCAGATACATTTAAGACGTCATCGATACGTCCAGTAATTGTGAAATAACCAGTCTCTTCATTACGAATTGCGCCATCACCAGCCAAATACAAAGTACCACCCAGCTCTTCCGGGAAATACGATTTAATGAAACGCTCAGGGTCACCCCAAATCGTGCGGATCATCGAGGGCCATGGGCGCTTCACTACCAAGATACCGCCACTACCATTTGGTACATCGACTCCTGCCTCGTCCACAATCGCCGCCATGATGCCGGGCAATGGCAAAGTACAAGAACCCGGAATCATGGGCGTTGCACCGGGTAATGGGGAGATCATATGACCACCCGTTTCTGTCTGCCAAAAAGTATCTGCGATTGGGCAGCGTTTGCCACCCACATTCTCGTAGTACCACATCCAAGCCTCTGGATTAATCGGCTCACCAACGGAACCCAAAAGGCGCAGCGAAGATAGGTCATAACTCTTGGGATGTATTGCCTCATCATTGCTGGAGGCTTTGATCAAAGAACGAATGGCGGTTGGGGCAGTATAGAAAATGGTTGCCTTGTGTTTCTGGATCATGTCCCAGAAGCGACCCGCATTCGGAAAAGTGGGTACGCCCTCAAACACAATTTCTGTGGCTCCTACTGCGAGTGGCCCGTAAGTAATATAGGAGTGACCTGTTACCCAACCAATGTCAGCAGTACACCAGAACACATCATTCGGTTTGATATCAAAGGTCCACTTCATCGTCAGAATGGTCCACAAGAGGTAACCGCCCGTGGAGTGTTGCACTCCTTTAGGTTTACCAGTAGAGCCCGATGTATACAGAATGAACAATGGATGCTCAGCACTAACCCACTCTGGCTCGCAGGTAGCAGATTCAACAGCAGCGACTTCATCCATCCACACATCACGGCCAGCAACCATCGTTACTGCAGTGCCGGTACGCTTTTTAACAATGATGTTTTTTACTTTATCGCAATCACCCAGAGCAATTGCTTCATCAAGAATGGCTTTCAGCGGCAATACCTTACCACCTCGGAATTGGCCATCCGCTGTAATCACAGCAACAGCGCCAACGTCAACAATCCGCTCTTGTAATGCTTTGGCCGAGAAGCCACCGAATACAACAGAGTGAATGGCACCGATACGAGCACAAGCTTGCATTGCAACAATGCCATCAATTGTCATTGCCATATAAATAATGACGCGATCACCAGACTTGATGCCCATCTTACGAAGCGCATTAGCAAACTTACTGACACGCTCAAGCAATTCTTGATAAGTCACATTGGTAACTGAACCGTCATCCGCCTCAAAAATAATGGCAGTCTTAGCACCCAAACCATTTTCAACCTGGCGGTCTAAGCAGTTGTGAGAAGCATTGGTTGTGCCATCTTCAAACCACTTGTAGAAAGGCACTTTGGATTCATCGAGAACTTTCGTGAAAGGCTTCTTCCAGAAAATATTTTCCTTCGCAAGGCGACCCCAAAAACCCTCATAATCTTTTTCAGCTTCTGCGCAAAGTGTGTTGTACGCCTCCATTCCTGAAATGGCGGCTCCTTTAACAAAATCTGCAGATGGGTTAAAAACGCGGTTTTCGTGCATTAATGATTCCATGCTTTAAAGCCCTTCTATTCAATAAACGGTCAACTTTTCTGCAAAAACACAGCAGAATCAGGGAAGCGCATCCCTTAGCCTTCATAAGATAAGTGAAAACACGCTAGATTTGCTCTATGGCAAACCCTTAAAATAGAACAAACCTTACTCCATAAAGTTAAAGACGATGACCAATATTAAACAAAATGACCTGATTCAAAGCGTTGCAGATGCCTTTCAATTCATCTCTTACTACCATCCAAAGGACTTCATTTCCGCCATGGGCAAGGCTTACGAGCTGGAGCAAGGTGAGGCTGCGAAGGATGCGATTGCCCAAATCTTGACCAATAGCCGCATGTGCGCAGAGGGTCACCGACCAATGTGCCAAGACACCGGTATTGCAGTCGTTTTTCTGAAAATTGGCATGAATGTCCAATGGGGCGATGCCACTATGAGTGTGAGTGAGATGGTGAATGAAGGGGTTCGCCGGGCTTACATGCACCCCGATAACCCGCTACGTGCTTCGGTGTTGACTGATCCAGCAGGTAAACGTAAAAACACGGGTGACAACACTCCCGCTGTTATCCATTACGAGATTGTCCCTGGCGATGATGTTGAAGTCATTTGTGCCGCCAAGGGTGGTGGCTCTGAGAACAAAGCCAAGATGGTCATGCTCAACCCCTCTGACTCCATCGTGGATTGGGTCCTTAAAACGGTTCCCACCATGGGTGCAGGCTGGTGCCCTCCAGGTATTTTGGGGATCGGCATTGGCGGAACCCCAGAAAAAGCCATGCTAATGGCTAAAGAGTCTCTAATGGGTCCAGTGGATATTCAGGAGTTGATTGCTCGCGGTCCTCAGAATAAGCTTGAAGAACTGCGTCTGGAGCTTTATGAGAAAGTAAATCAATTAGGCATCGGCGCCCAAGGTCTCGGTGGCTTAACCACTGTTTTAGATATCAAGATTTTAGATTACCCAACCCATGCAGCCTCTTTGCCAGTAGCCATGATTCCAAACTGTGCTGCTACTCGCCATGTGCACTTCCATCTCCATGGCGATGGTCCAGCAAAATTAGAAGCGCCCTCATTATCGGATTGGCCTGATGTTACCTGGACTCCAGACACTAAAAAATCCAAGCGCGTAAACTTAGACACCCTGACTGCAGAGGAAGTAGCTGCTTGGAAAGCAGGCGAAACACTACTCCTCAATGGCAAAATTTTGACTGGGCGTGATGCGGCTCATAAACGAATCCAGGAAATGCTCGCTAAAGGAGAAGCGTTACCAGTCAGCTTTCAGAATCGAGTGATTTATTACGTTGGCCCAGTCGATCCTGTAGGCAATGAAGCTGTCGGACCTGCAGGTCCGACGACATCCACTCGCATGGATAAATTTACGGAGATGATGCTGGCCAAGACTGGTCTGATTTCCATGATTGGCAAAGCAGAACGAGGACCTACTGCAATTGAGGCCATCAAGAAGCATAAGTCTGCTTACTTAATGGCAGTCGGCGGCGCAGCTTACTTGGTATCTAAGGCAATTCAGACAGCTAAGGTAGTCGGTTTTGCAGACTTAGGCATGGAAGCCATTTATGAATTCGATGTTAAAGACATGCCCGTAACGGTAGCCGTAAGCTCTGCAGGCATCTCGATGCATGAGACTGGCCCAAAAGAGTGGCAAGCAAAGATTGGCGGCATTCCAGTCACGATTGCGTAAGATAAGCACTCATCACAATCCTCTATAGTTAAGCGACTGTTACTTGGCACTCATCGGGGTATTTGATTCTGGCGTAGGCGGCCTATCCATTTTGGATGAGGCTTTGCGCCAGCTTCCTGAACACGACTATATCTATTTAGCCGACTCGATCAATGCGCCTTATGGAGAAAAATCGAGCGAGTGGATCGCTGCTCGCAGTATGGAGCTATGTCAGTATTTGGCGGCAAAAGGGTGCGATGCAATCATAGTAGCCTGCAATACAGCTACTGCTCAAGCGATAGCGCATATCCGCACCGTACTCATACACATTCCCATCATTGGGGTGGAGCCAGGGATTAAGCCAGCAGCAATGCAATCGACCAATGGCGTGGTGGGTGTTCTTGCGACGGAAGCGACACTCCAAAGCGATAAGTTCAATGCCCTATTAGCGACACTTCCAAGTGAATACCAATTTATTAAGCAAGCAGGCGCTGGTTTAGTTCCCTTAATTGAGGCAGGCCAAGCCAATAGCGACACAGTCTTAGAGCTTCTAGCCAAGCATCTAGAACCAATTCAGGATGCGGGGGCAGATACCCTGGTTCTTGGATGCACTCACTACCCTTTTCTTAGAAAAGCTATTCGCAAATTATTGGGTGACACGATCAATTTGATTGATACCAGCGATGCCGTAGTGCGCCAACTCAAGCGGAAATTAGAAGCGCAAGGGAAGATGCTTGGTGATGGTAGACATGGCTCCATATCATTTCTTAGTAGTAAAGATTCTGAAACCCTATCCAAGATGGCGCAAGAATTAATCCAATCCGATCTTAGTCTGCACCGGATTGAATCTGAGCTGGTGAGTCATTTCAGATGAGTACCTTCTTTACCCAAATCAGCGCGCGTTTACCATTCAGTGCAAGCGAACGCATCATCCTTGGCATTGTTATTGCCCTGCACCTCCTCTTCTTAATTGGCTTTCAGAGCAGCATGAAGCCAGACAATGAGAATAATCCGGATGATGCGCGAGTAATGGCAAATTTAGTCAGCCCTGAAGCTGCTAAACAAACTCAAGCTCCTTCAACTCCTCCTCCGCCAAAACCAAAGCAAGAGCAGAAGAAGACCGTGGATGAAAAGTCCACCAAAGCACCAGTATCACCGCAGACCCAGGCACAAGTCCCCACACCGCCAGCCCCCCAATCTAAAAGCGAATCTCAGGCTCCCAATGCTACGGTCGCACCCGCAACTGCTCCGGGATCTAGTGGCACACCCATTCAAACCGACATTGGTAAACTAATAGTCTTATATCAACCTGATGCAGATGCCTATTACCCCTCTTTCTCCAAACGATCTGGTGAGCAGGGTGAAGTGGTGGTGCGATTAATTATTGATGAATCAGGAAGTGTTGAAGAAGTCGCTTTATTGCGTTCGAGCTCTTTTCCCAGGCTAGATCGAGCAGCTTCTGAGATTGGTCATCGCTATCGTTTTAAACCGTTTTTAGTCAACGGCTCTCCAGCCAGAATTTCTACCAACCTGTTAATTAAATTTAATTTAAAGAATTAATCATCATGAATACACCATTTGGCTTAGCAAATTTGTGGCTTGAAGGGGATATGATTACCCGCTTTGTCGCCCTGGCATTACTCATCTGCTCTATCGTAACTTGGGTCATTTTGCTGTCACGCTTTTGGGATTTGCGCAATCTCCGCAAATTCAAACCCGAGCTGGATCAATTTTGGCGTGCTACTTCTTATGATCAAGGTCTGAATGCTTTTACTGGTCACGCAAGTAATCCTTACTATCAGATTGCCAAAGCAGCGAGTGGCGCATCTACCCATCACCAGAGTCAATCCAATAATCATCGTGAACTTCTGCAAACACTCAACTATTCCGAGTGGATGGCGAGGAGTCTGAAGAACAGTATTGATGGGATTGCAGCGCAACTGCAAAAGGGCCTTACCTTTCTGGGCTCTACTGGCGCAACTGCACCCTTTATTGGCTTGTTTGGAACAGTGTGGGGAATCTATCACGCCCTGATCGCCATTAGCAGCTCTGGTAGCGCACAAATTGATCAAGTCGCCGGCCCGATTGGTGAAGCCCTCATTATGACTGCCTTAGGTTTGGCTGTTGCGATTCCAGCAGTGCTGGGTTTTAACGCCATTAACCGCGCCAATAAACTGCTAGTTGCTGACCTCAATCGCTTTGGCAATGACTTACTTGCTTACTTTGTGACCGGCGCCCGTGTGGATTCCGGAGAATAAACATGTCCTTGAATCTGCAAAACGATCAGAACGAAGACGCTATCATGGCGGAAATCAACATGACTCCGATGGTGGATGTCATGTTGGTGCTCTTGATTATTTTCATCATCACTCTGCCCGTCATCCAGCAGGCGGTTAAGGTTGAGCTACCCAAGGCCAATAGCGTCCGCAATGAAGTGAAACCTGAGTCAGTCCAATTATCGATTGATGCGAAGGGCCAGATTTTCTGGAATAGTACGCCGATTGATTTAAAAACTTTCGATGGCTACGCAGAAAAAGCCGCCCAGAAAGAACCGCAACCAGAGATTAATTTAAGAGCAGATAAATCTGTAAAGTATGAATACGTTGCTCAGGTACTAGCCGCATCGCGTCGTGCTGGCTTAACAAAACTGGGGTTTGTGACAGAGCCGAATTAAGGTTTATGTAGAGCAACACATTGCTCTTGATAGATCTTACTACCCTCACCAAGAGTTGCAGACAGAATTCCGCCTTGAATGGTCTCTGCTTTTCTGAGCTGACCGGAAGATCGGTTAATCGCAATCGCCGTCTTTACTGAACCTGCTCCATATTGAACGCCATCAAATCTCTCAGGTGGAAAGTGGGCCTCCATCGAAATCAAAATGGCTGAAGTAGTGATCACTACATTTTTGATGGATTGTCGACCCATCTCATCTGACAGATCCAAATCTCGGCTATCGACAAATACCTTAGCCTTCTGATTATGAGAGGCTGGACTAATTTTTAATTCATAGACTTCAGTGTAATTCTTCTCCGCGCGCTCACAAGTAAAAATAAGGGGCTGTGCTGCCAGGGGAGAACTGGTCCAAAAAAATAGAAGAGAGAGAAAAATAGGAAAGTGTTTCAAGGATGCCTGAAATCAATCGATTGGTGCCCGAGGCCGGAATCGAACCGGCACGACTTTTTTGAGTCGGCAGATTTTAAATCTGCTGTGTCTACCGATTTCACCACTCGGGCTCGCACGAGCAATAAAGCCGTACTAAAAAACCAAGACGGATGAATTTTAGCATGCGAGGTCTATAGGGCTCGGGAAGCCTACTTTCGTTTGGACTTGACCGGAAGTGGGGGGGAAACCTACTACACTAATGCCATGAAAGTTCCTTCCCCGAGCTCAGGTCTGAAAATCCTTTTTAAGGGGATCTTCTGGCTTACCTCTTCAGCTCTTGCCTTGGTGATTATCGCCGGAATAATCTACCTAAGTTCAGCTCAAACCAATCCCTCTGGCAAACGGGTCATTAAGAGTCTGGGTGATTCCGTTGTCATTACCTTCGATGAAAGTGATATTCCTCATATTAAAGCGAAGAGCTCTTCTGATGCGCTGTTTGCATTGGGGTATTTGCACGCCGGTGAACGTTCTTGGCAAATGGAAGTTAATCGTCGATTAGCGAGTGGACGTCTTTCTGAAATCCTTGGAAAAGAAACCCTGTCAATCGATCGTTTTATTCGCACACTCGGCATCAAGCAGGCTGCTGAAAAGCAATTTGATCGCTACCCCATTGCGACTAAACGTCTCATGCAAGCCTATGCAGATGGCGTCAATTCGGGTAATGCCAACTTAGGCTGGGCGCTTCCTGTTGAATATTTTTTAACAGGATCCAAACCAGGGCATTGGTCACCGACAGACAGTGTGGCATGGATGTTGATGATGGCTCTCGACCTTGGTGGCAATTGGCATAAAGAATTACAACGCCTGGAGTTGTCACAGTTTTTAACGACTCAGCAGATATGGGAAGTGATGCCGGCCTATACACCGGGAGAGCTAGTCAGCAACCTTGACTTTGCCAAAATGTATCGCGACCTCAATGTATTCAATCCGAATCCATTAGTAAAGGATCAAAAATCCAAGACGCTTCCTGCTACCGAATTGGCGATGAACGAGGCGCCTGGTGGGAAAGATGGTATTGGCTCTAATAATTGGGCACTCAACGGCAAGCTGACAGCTTCTGGCAAACCCTTGCTTGCGAATGACCCTCACCTTGGTCTATCTGCCCCTGCGATTTGGTATATGGCTCATCTAGAGGCGCCAGACCTTAATGTCATTGGCGCCACTCTTCCCGGCATTCCAGCGATAGTGCTTGGCAGAACAGATCAATTTGCTTGGAGCTTTACGAATACAGGACCAGACGTACAGGATTTATATATTGAACAGTTAGACCCCAAAAATCCCGGAGTCTACCGCGGTCCAGATGGACCACTCTCTTTTAAGGTTCGCCAGGAAATTATCGACATTAAAGGAGAGCCACCACTGCGTTTTTTAGTCAAAGAGACGCAGCATGGCCCCGTGATTTCTGACTCGTATGCGCGTGCCAAAAGAGTCATTGACACGGACCGATTTGTCTTAGCATTGCGCTGGACTGCCTTGGATGCTGAAAATCAGTCTATTGCTGGTTTGCTGGACATGAATCATGCAAAAGATTTGGATACCTTCAAGCAGGCACTTCGCAAAAATTATGCGCCGATGCAAAACGTGGTGATGGCTGATATCGGCGGAAATATTTCTTTGCAGGCAGCCGGGGTTGCGCCCAAGCGGACCCTGCATCAGGGACTTTATGGTGTCGCTCCCGCATTGGGCTGGGAAAAACAATACGACTGGACTGGCTACGTGCCTTTCGAGCAACTGCCTAGCAGCAATAATCCAGACTCCAACTGGGTTGCTACTGCAAATCAAAAAATGGTAGCTGCCAATGATCCCAATCCCTTGACGGGCGATTGGGACCTACCTACCCGCTACGACCGAATTGTGGAGTTGATTAAAGGCAAAGCCAGTCATGATTTGTCTTCCATGAAGGTCATACAAGCGGATACCGTCTCTTTGGGCGCCACCCCATTGTTAGAGTTATTTAGATCCGCCCAATCAAAGCACCCTTTAGCTCAACAAGCCTTCGAGCTCACCAGGAACTTTGATGGTGATATGAAAGTAAACAGTGCCGGTGCGCTCATTTTTAATGCTTGGGCCGATCAAATCACCCGCAAACTCTTTTCACGCTTGGGATATTTATTTACAGAAAATTACGGTACACGTCATTTCAGACAAGCATTAATACTGCAGTTACAAAATCCCAATAGCCCTTGGTGTAACGACCCTCAAACTGAGCAGATCGAGAGCTGTGCAGATGCTTCCAATGCCGCATTGGATAATGCACTGGTGCAATTGAGTACACAATTTGGTGATAATCCTAAAAATTGGGCTTGGGGTAATGCGCATACTGCGGTCTCCGAGCATCGCCCCCTAAGCAAGGTTCCCATCTTGGGAGAGCTCTTTAATGTGAAGCAACCCTCTCCCGGGGATAGCTTCTCGATTAACGTGGGTAGACTAGAGCTTCTCAGGGCTGACAATCCCTTTGAAACGAAGCAGGCATCTAGTCTACGGACACTGTATGACCTTGCAGATTTGGAGCAATCCCTTTTTATTTATCCTACCGGGCAATCAGGCTGGGTACAGAGTAAGCTTTACCGCAATATGAGCACACTCTGGGCTCAAAATGAATACCTGCCCCTCCAAATGAAGCCAAAAAAGATTAGTAGAGAGCTGAATCTGATAATTAAGGAAAAATAGACTGGGGAGTTTAGAATGTTTCTGATGGGTCTAATACGGGCTCAGTATTCTTTAACAACAACTGCAACCACGCTAAATATGATGAAAAAAATATACGTACTCACCGTCTTTGCCACCCTTGCCCTTTTACCACTCGCCAATAGCTTTGCTGCCTGGAAAGAATTAGGCGCCAATGAGGTCATGGTAGTTTATGTTGATCTAGAAACCATTAGCGATTCTGGTGAAAAAGCACAAATCATGTCGATGTTGGATTTAAAGAAGCCTGGCATGAACCCCAAAACAAAACAGTCAGTGAGCTCCATCATTGGCATCAACGAATACAATTGCCCTGCGATTAGTTACCGCCCAATTGAATACAAAGAATTCGCTGGTAAAAAGGGTGCTGGCAAAGTTGTTTCTGATAACAAAACTCCCAATAGTGAATTCGAGCCAGTCGTTAGTGAATCTTGGGCGGCTGGAGTCTTTAATGTTGTTTGTCAACGCAAATAAATTCATCAGCTCGACAGCCTACATTAGCAGATCAAACCGAAGGGGTTGGCCTGCTTTTTTATTAGACAAAGGCATTCCGCTTGCTTACTTAATAATCTGCTTGAGCCTAGCGGGCTGCGCAGCGCCCCTCTTAGCGCTTGGTAGCTCTGCCACTGCTGTCGCAAGCTCTGGAGGAACTGCAGCCGTCAGCGTAGCAGTAGCGAACCCCACTACCGCAGCGAGCGTCATTTCTACAGCAGCCACGGGTAAATCGCCACTCGAGCATGCGGCTTCAGCAGGAACCAAACAGGATTGCAACTTTCTGAATGCACTGGGGCCTAAACCCATTTGCGCCGATATCCCAATACCTAAAGTCAAAGATATGAGCGAATCCTATCTAGGCCCAGCTGATATCGCTAAACCTAGAACTAAAACCCAATAATAATTTGCAAACTGGTGCATGAGTGTAAGACTCCAAGTTAATCTTTAAGGCCTGACTCCAGGTGATTCTAAAGGTATTCCTCTGGCGCGCCACATCAGAAATAACTCCAGTTGAGCCATTTCTGTTGAGCCATACTCAAATTGTTTTGACCTTACCCCGCTCATACAATTACGCAGACGTCGTTGCAAAGACCCCATGGTTTGCCATTCAATTCTGTAGATTGGGTATGCAGTAGGATGCCCTTGCGGAATCAGACTACCTCCTAATTTCAAGCCAGCACGCTCTTGATGACATTGAGCACAAGAGAGGTTGAGTTGCCCCATTCTTTCATTAAAAAACTGTTTGCCTTGTTGCAGGTCTTTCGTATTCTGGGGCGTTTCTTTGATGGCGATAGGCATCCCCTTTGATTGGCTTGCTACAAATGTGCTTAATGCCAAGAGGGTTTTACTTTCATAAATGAGTGCAGGAGCCTCTTGTCGTGAAGTACGACATTGATTAATTTGCCCCTCAAGCGTCTGCAACTTTCCCTGAATCACTTTAGGAAATTGAGTGGCAACACCGGCCATCTTTTTTCCCGAATCGCCGTGACAAGAAGCACAAGAGATATTCTGGTTGCCCGCCTTTTCTTGCCAGAAACTATGACCATCCATTACCCAAAACATTGCAGGGTTTAAATTGGGATCATCTTGCATCGCTTGATTTTCGGGCGTCATCAGCTGATAACTTGATTGACGACTCTCTTTTGGAATTTCCACCGGATTCTTGGCTGCTAATGCCACCGGTGCAATCAGGAGCGAAAGTAATATCGACGCCCAAGGATTACAGAATATCGCGATGTTCACGACACAATAATTTTGACTTGATTGACTGCTTCATATCCGTCATCACCTATCCAACTACACTCAATCGTACCTGATGCCACCGCAATCGTAGTAAATATGATGAGGGGATTGGCACCAATTCCAGAATAAAAATCAGCCCTAAAAACTTCTTCACCGTTATAGCGACAGGTAAACAAACGAATAATATCTCGGGGGATACGTTTGCCATCTTCGGTGTAGCGAAAGCCTGTCTCCATATCATGCTGAGCAATTGCTCGAATTTCAATAATGGAATCCTGCTTCGCGGTAGCTGGAGCAGTAATGCCCGTACGGGAGGTCTTACTCATATCATCTCCGTACACGCAGATAAAGTTACCAAGGTATCGGCATACCCTTGCCAATAACTACCATCACTCATCTGAGCAATTGCCCATACTCTTTGTGAGTCCGCCAAACGCACCCGGGTGGTGAGTTCTGCGCGTCCAGAGCGGGGTGTGAAATACGCCGTAAAAATATTTGGCAATGGATTTTCTTCAGAAATAATATAAACAGCCTTGACATAATCGCTGGTAGTCATTGGACTCTCGATTGCTACTTTGAGTACGACTAAATTTCCGCTTTCCACTAAGGGTGGAATGACCAGCTTAACTCGTCCATTCCTGGGGATATTTGCACCGACGATCTTGGCAATGGCTTCCATTGCCTCTGGCTTTTTAGCCATAGCCGACAATGGTATGAACCAACTCGATAAACCCAATACTCCCAGCGTCGACAAGTAAAGTCTGCGAGTGAGATTGGGAGAGGAAGTATTTAATTTGAATGCATTCATCATGATATTTTATTGCCTATTGAGCGACTGTTGTCTTCAGGCTCACCAAGAAAGCCACGACATCTTCAATTTCTTGTCCGCTTAAAATAGGCTGCCCATCAAACTTGGGGGCCACCCTATTTAATTCTACTGTACGGTAATACGAGGGCATAATGGTGCCAGGATTAAAACGGCTAGCGTCAACTATTCTGGCTCGCAATTGTGCTTCGCTTAAGCGCCCAACGCTGATACCAATCTCTGGGGCTAAGTTGCCCTGAAAACGCTCTTCCGGAAAGGGCCCGCTATGACAGAGTAGGCATAAACCGGTTTGACGACTAGCTACAATCACACGGCCTTTAACTGCATCTCCTGGAATAGCAGTAAGGGGATTCACGATGGAATCCCCCGACCAGGTTTGTGCTTGACTCGGGTTGGCAAGAGAAACAGTCCACGCTGCTAGCAGTAACCCTGCCAGTGCACTTCTCATTTCTTCATTACCTCAATACCTTTTAGACCAACCCATGAGTAGTGAACTTAAACCAACTTGATGCCGCTGTTTTTCAAGGGCACTGTACGATAGCGTTTACCAGTTGCTCGGTAAATCGCATTTAGTACCGCCGGTGCTGCTACAGCAATTGTCGGCTCACCTACACCACCCCATTCTTTACCGCCACCTTGAATAATAATGGTCTCTACTGGTGGCATCTGTGACAGACGAATGGAATTGAAAGTATCAAAGTTCTTCTGCACAACCGCGCCCTTCTCAATCGTAATTTCTTCTTCGAAGAGTGCAGATAAACCATATACAAAGGATCCAGATACTTGACGGGCCACTTGCGCTGGATTCACTACATAACCCGGATCAGTTGCAGCCACCATACGGATAATCTCTACTTCATTACCGTTTTTAACCGTGAGCTCGCAGGCGGCAGCGACATAGCTACCAAATGAGCGCATCTGAGCAAGTCCACGAAATACGCCTGGCTTTGCGGGCTTAGTCCAACCAATGCCATCGGCTACTGCATTGAGAACAGCCACTGCGCGTGGAAAATTCGCCATGTGCTTACGACGGAACTCCACAGCATCCATGCCCGTAGCCTCAGCCATCTCATCCATAAATGTTTCTAAGAAAACAGCATTTTGATTGACGTTGACACCCCGCCAAAAACCGGGAGGCACATTGGGATTACGCATCGCGTGATCAATCATCAAATTCGGGAAACTGTATGTGATGCCATGCTCGCCGTTTTCATCTAAGCCTTGGAACACCACTGGGTCTTTACCTTTATTGGCAGCAACCACTGCTGGACGCACAGCGGCCAAAATAGATTGACCTGAAAGACGCATATTCACGCCAGTGATGTTTTTCTTATCATCAATCGCCGCCGTCATTTTGCACATCATGACCGGGTGATAACGACCTTGTGTCATATCCTCTTCACGAGTCCAAATCAATTTAATCGGCGTGCCTGGCATTTGCTTCGCAATATTGACTGCTTGCGTTGTGTAATCTTGGAAGGCACCGCGACGACCAAATCCACCGCCGAGATTCACTTTGAACACATTGCATTTTTCAGCCGGCAACCCAGAGGCAGCCATCACCGCAGCTAATGAGGCCTCGCCATCCTGAGTTGGAACCCATGCCTCGCAGGAGTCTGCAGTCCACTTCGCTGTGGCCGTTTGGGGCTCTAAGGTAGCGTGGTTTAAGAATGGGTAGAAATACGTTGCCTCAATGGTTTTAGAGGCTTTGCTGATCGCCTCTTTAGCATCACCGTTAGAGTTACCGACAAAAGTATCAGTAGCAGTTAAGCCGGCTTCTAGCGTCTTCTTAATAGAGGCGCTGGAAAGATCACCGTTACTGCCGTTATCCCAAGTAATTTTGACGGCATCTAAGCCAGTCTTCGCTTGCCAGAAAGTGTCAGCAATGACGGCAACAGCAGTGTCACCTACCTGAACTACCTTCTTCACGCCTTTCATAGCGGTTGCCTGGGAGGCATCAAAGCTTTTAACTTTGCCACCAAAGACGGGAGACTCATGAATGGTTGCCACCAACATGCCGGGCAATTTCAAATCAATGGCATAGACCTGCTTACCAGTGACCTTATCGGCAGTACCATCAATCCGGTTGACTGACTTGCCAATCACAGTCCAGTCCTTCGGATCCTTTAAGGGGATATCTTTGGGCACTGCTAACTGGGAAGCTGCTACAGATACTTTACCGAAAGTCGTTTTACGACCAGTTGGGGTATGGGTAATCACACTATCTTTAGCAACGCATTCTGATGGGGGTACATTCCATTGGGAGGCTGCAGCCTGAATCAACATCACACGAGCTGCTGCACCGCCTTGACGAACATATTGCTCAGAAGTACGAATACCGCGGCTACCACCGGTGGAATAACTGCCCCATACTTTATTGCGCTTCAGATTTTCGCCAGGCGATGGATAGTCATAAGAAACTTTTTTCCAATCGCATTGCAGTTCTTCGGCAACCATTTGCGCCAAACCAGTGATAGTTCCTTGGCCCATCTCGGAGCGCACGATCCGCACGACGATATCGTCATTCGGCTTGACCTCCACCCAAACCCCAATCTCGGGTGTTCCCAGAGGAGTCATAGCGGTAGTGCCAGAACCCTCTGCAGCATTAGCCTCAGACATCAATGAAAAATCAAAGCCGATTGCTAAACCCGCTGCAATGGCGCTAGTGCCAACAATAAAGTGGCGACGTGAAGTATTGGTAGTTGCTGATTGAATAGTCTTAGTCATGATTGTTCCTTA
Organism: Polynucleobacter sp. CS-Odin-A6; assembly: GCF_018882095.1. Taxonomy (GTDB): domain Bacteria; phylum Pseudomonadota; class Gammaproteobacteria; order Burkholderiales; family Burkholderiaceae; genus Polynucleobacter. Next base: position 179,412 of record NZ_JACVPD010000004.1, on the reverse strand, counting down.
TGCCTTGCTCACAGCATGAATCGCATCACGCACTTGTTGAAAGGTTCCGCATCGGCAGATATTGGTCACTGCTGCATCAATCTGTGCATCAGTAGGCTTGGGGGTATTGCGCAATAAAGCGGTAGTAGCCATTACCATGCCAGATTGACAGTAGCCGCATTGGGGCACCTGATTATCAACCCATGCTTTTTGCACTTTAGAAAGCTGACCATTCTTTTCCAGGCCTTCAATGGTTTCAATCTTCTTACCCATCGCAGCACTCACTGGAATTGAACAGCTGCGAATTGCTTGACCTTCGAATAGCACGGTACAGGCACCGCATTGACCAACACCACAACCGTACTTAGTTCCTGTCAAACCGACATGATCACGAAGCACCCATAACAATGGGGTTGATGGATCGACATCTACCTTGTACTTTTTACCGTTGACGTTTAAGTCGGCCATGCGCGCTCTCCTGAGTGTTTTGATATTCAAGCTTTATCGATCTGATAAAGCCTCCTACTTTTTGTATGGTCATATTACCCAAGAAATAATATATTGCTTTGCAACATATGCTGCAGAGCAGTAAGATTGTCATATGATCTCCGGTTTAGTCCAAATCCTCTTGTTTCAAAGCATTGGGGAGCTTGTATCCAAGTTTGCTCTGCCAACCCTACCCGGCCCCGTGATTGGCCTAGTACTCCTGATTCTTTGGCTGGTAGTTCGCAATGGGGTCAATCCAGAATTAGCCAGCGTGGCCGATGGTTTTAGTCAATATTTTGGCCTCTTGTTTGTTCCTGCTGCTGTTGGAGTGGTGCTTTTTCTACCTCAACTTAAAGCCAATGCGCTGGCCATTGTGAGCGCCTTATTCGGCAGCGTGATTCTCACCATTGCTACCAGTGCGGTAATAGTACGTTTTCTGACCCCTAAGCCTAAAGGGGTTGATTAATGAACGAGAAGCACTCTATTGTTGAGATTTGGGTCTATTTATCAGGCAGTCCTTTATTTGCACTCTTCATCACCTTAGCCGCCTATCAAATTGGTCTGTGGGTCTACAGGACCACCAAGCAGAATCCACTAGCTAACCCTGTAGCCATTGCCATCACCTTAGTAGCGAGCGTGATTCAATTAATAGAGATGCCCTATTCAAGTTACTTTGAAGGCGCCCAATTTATTCATTTCCTTTTAGGCTCTGCGACCGTGTCTTTGGCGATTCCGATCTATAGAGGCTTAAGCAGTCTGAAGGGTCGCTCCATACCATTACTGGCGTCCTTGATTGCGGGTAGCTTGATATCCATTATTAGCGCAGTCAACATTGCCAAGCTCTTCGGTGCTGACGCCAGCATCACTGGCGCAATGTATCCAAAATCGGTTACCGCACCAATTGCAATGGGTATTGCAGAGCGCATTGGCGTCTCTCCAACCTTAACCGCGATTTTTGCCGTGACCACTGGAATACTGGGCGCTATTTTGGCGCCCTTCATTCTGAATGCGCTCGGTATGAAAGCCTGGTGGCAACGGGGCTTTGCGATTGGCATTGGGGCTCATGGCATTGGTACTTCTCGTGCATTCAGCATCCATCCAGAAGCGGGCACCTATGCCAGCCTCGCGATGGGCATGAATGGCGTCATTAGTGCGGTGGCCATCCCAATTCTCTATCACCTCTTCAATCGCTAATCTAATTCCATTCCACTTTAGCCTTAGCCTTTAACCTTCACTTCATTCACATTTAGATAGAAATAAGACCATGCAAGCCATACTTTTCCAATACGATAGAACTATCACTGAAAGAGTACTCACATGAACCTCACAAGACACTTTTGTAAGCATTTCCTCACAGGCTTGTTGTTGTCGATAGGCCTTAGTAGCCCTGTGTTTGCGGCAGCAGATGCTGACTGGCCCAAGAAACCCATTGTGGCCATTCTGCCTTTTCCTGCTGGTGGCTCAACCGATGCATTTGCTAGAGCAATCAGTGTGCCGCTAGGTGAGGCGCTTGGCCAGGCTGTTGTGATTGAAAATAAACCAGGTGCCGGTGGCATGATTGCCTTGGGTGCAGCTGCGAAGGCTGCTCCTGATGGATACACCTTACTGTTTAGTGCATTAACGAATCAATCGATTTCTCAAGCGCTCTTCAAAAATCCAGCAGCAGACCTCACCAAAGACTTTGCGCCCATTTCCTTGGTTGGCAGCATTCCCCATTTGATCGTCATCAATCCTTCTGTTCCAGCTAAAAATTTGCCAGAGTTAATTGCGTTTATTAAATCCAAGAAGGGTGACTTTAATTACGCCTCTCAAGGTAATGGCAGCCTCTCCCACCTAGAGTCAGTACTGTTTATGCAGCGTATCGGCGCTATGGGTACACACGTCCCTTATAAGGGAAGCTCGTTTGCCTTACCTGATTTAATGGCTGGCAATACCCTAATGATGTTTGACAGCGTGACAGCCTCTCTACCTCATATTCAAAGTGGGAAGTTGCGCCCCATCGCCATTGCTGCCCCAGAGCGTTCACCCCTCATGCCCAATGTTCCGACCCTAGGACAAGATGGCATGAAACAATTTGATGTCGAGAATCTCTATGCCATGTTTGCGCCGAAGGGAACCCCTCCAGCTATTTCTGCAAGACTAGAAAGAGAGATTCGGAAGATTCTCACGAATCCTGACTTCAAGACGCGTCTAGCGAATCAAGGAATTCACCCTCAGTTTGCGAATGCAGATCAATTGGCCATCATTACCCAAAGCGAGCATGACAAGTGGACGAAGATCGTGAAGTCTGCCAATATTAAAATTGACTGAAATTGAATAGATTAAATCCATGTTAATTGCCCCTCCCTTTGGTGGCGGCCGCGCCCCCGTCCTGGCTAAGAATGCCGTTGCGAGTTCACAGCCTTTAGCTACACAAGCGGGGATCGAAGCCCTACAAAATGGGGGCAATGCGGTTGATGCTGCCCTAGCCACTGCGATCACACTCACGGTGGTAGAACCCACGATGAATGGTTTAGGTGGCGATGGCTTTGCTTTAATCTGGGATGGTAAGAAACTCCATGGCATGAATGCCTCTGGTCGTGCACCAGCAGCGTGGACTCCAGAATTTTTTGCCGGTAAAGCAGCAATGGATTTGATTGGTTGGAATACGGTGACAGTACCCGGCATGGTGTCAGGGTGGATTGCACTCTCCCGAAAATTTGGCAAGCTCCCGTTTGCGCAACTCTTCAAACGCGCGATTGATTATGCAGAACATGGCTTTCCCGTCTCTCCGGTGATTGCCCGTCAATGGCATGAAGCGATTCTGATCTTAAAGAATCAACCTGGCTTTAGTGAGTCTTTCCTGATCGAAGGCAAAGCACCTAGTGCAGGTCAAATCTGGCGCTACCCTGCTCAAGCAAATACCTTACGCGAAATCGCAGAGACTGAAGGGGAATCTTTTTATACCGGTCGCTTAGCGCAAAGCATGGTTGATTTTGCTCAGAGTACAGGTGGGTGTTTCACGATGGCTGATTTCGCTGCCAACCAAACAGATTGGGTTGAACCGTTGGCATTTGACTATGGCGACTTCACTCTCCATGAAATTCCCCCGAATGGCTCAGGCATCGCCGCACAAATAGCCCTTGGCATTTTGCAGGCTGCTAATGTCAAACAATATCCAGCTAATTCTGCTCAGCGTATTCATCTGCAGGTGGAGGCGATGCGTATGGCCTTTGCAGATGCGCATGCACACATCTCTGATGCCAGCACCATGAAAATGCCAGCGAGTGCTTTATTAGATGGAAACTATTTAGCCAGTCGCGCTGCACTCATTAACCATTCGCAGGCAGGAACCTATGGCGCAGGAGATCCGCACGCGGGTGGCACAGTCTATCTATGTGCCGCCGATGACTCTGGCATGATGATTTCTTATATTCAGTCCAACTTCAAAGGCTTTGGTTCTGGCGTTGTTGCCCCGGGTGGTATTGCTTTCCAAAACCGAGGCATGGGCTTTAGCTTAGTCGATGGCCATCCCAATCAAGTGGCTCCCGGCAAGCGCCCTTTTCATACCATCATTCCGGCATTCCTTACTAAGGGCAATCAACCAACCATGGCATTTGGTGTGATGGGTGGCAATATGCAACCCCAAGGACATCTGCAGTTTGTGATGCGCTTTGTCGATGAGCATCTCAATCCACAAGCTTGCTCTGATGCACCCCGTTGGAGAATTGATGATGAGGGCAAGCTGACTGTAGAGGCTTCGATGCCAAGCGCTGTTGTGGAGGGCTTAAAAGCCATGGGGCATGAAGTTACCGTCATGCCAGCAAACAGTCTGGACTTTGGCAGTGCGCAAGCTATTGCGCTATTGGGTGAAGATACTGCAGATGCTTATATTGCTGGTAGCGATCATCGCCGCGATGGGTTGGCGGCTGGTTTTTAAAGCGATTTACCACCCTATATTTTTATCCTCCAAATTCAGAGATTTACCGAGAATTAAATAATCATCGCCTTGCTTGGCGATGTCTTTAGAGCTTTCAATCTAGCCAGCCCTGGATATTTTTTGGAAGTGATGGCTTTGCATCGTTTTTCGAAGGGCTAATACCCTCATCATTCCTACTAAGATCTTTTTTCATAGTAATCATATTAGGCAACAATATGAGAATTTTTAATGGAGCCCCACTACTCCACCCTATTGAAATAAATTCCATTATTTCAATCATGGGTTAACAAACTTTTTCAATTTTAGGATTCATCCCTTTGGTAAAATATGTATATACAATACAAGGGTGAAGGAATGAAAAATCTGGTAATTAGTCCAGCAATAGAAGAAAAATTAACCTTCAAGCACCACATCAGACGTCAAGATATTGAGCAATGTTTTATGAATAGAGCCCGCTCTTACCTCGAGGATACAAGACTAGATCACCTGACAGAACCGCCAACAGAATGGTTTATCTCAGAAAATAATCAAGGATTTTTAATTAAGGTGGTTTTTATATTCGACAACGACATGATTTACCTAAAAAGTGCATTTCCACCAAATTCTACAGAAATTCGTATATACAATACAATATCATTGCCTTACTAAAAGTGTCATTTCTATGAAAGTGGCTAAATATTGAAACTCAAAAGCGAGGAATGCGATGATCGCAAAAAGTAAGAGGGTAAGAATAGAGAGCTCAGCTAAGGCTTGGGAGAGCGGCGAGCTCGGTAGTGACCTAAAGCATGCGAGAGTAGTTGATAAAAAAATGAGCGCTCAAATTGACGAGGCGCTAGGACTCCAAATGATCTCCATCAGACTAGAGCAGGACTTGATTGAGTCTTTTAAACTCTTGGGCACTAAATACGATATGGGCTATCAACCTCTTATGCGGGAGGCCTTAAAACGATTCGTAGAGGGTGAATTTAAGCTGATTGCTAGCGAAGCTTTAGAAAAACAGAAGACTGAAAAACAAAAGAACAGCAAGAGGTTAGCAAAAGCGGCTTAACTAGGTAAGCAATTCAGATAAAAACGCTTTACCTCTTGATCACAGCTCACATCCTTAGGCAGTATCGGTCGCTCTAGAGTGATGCCCTCGATGGAGGTACAGCGACTCAAGGCAACATACACTTGTCCTGATGCAAATGCACCCGAAGAGAGATCTACTTTGATCTTATCAAGCGTCTTGCCTTGACTCTTATGAATGGTGAAAGCCCAAGCTAACATCAATGGGATTTGCACAAAAGTACCAATGATGTTGGGCGAGATTCTGCCGGACATCATGTCATGATCGTATCGATAGGATTCCCACTGGTGCCCTTTGACTTCAACCGTATTCGAGTAGGGACCGTTTTGCACCATTACCTTCACGGTGTTGGGTAGCAGCTCGCGAACGACGCCGATGGTGCCATTGACCCAGCGCTTCGGAAAGTTACTATCGGTTGCCGTGAACATGACCTTGGCTCCCACTTTTAGAGTGAGGTGATTTGGGGAGGGTAGATTACGCTCATCCACATTGAACTTGCCCGTGCTATTGCCGGTATAGACCTTGGCATCCGTAGTTAAGGCACGTAAGCCTGCACCATTAATTTGATCGGCACGGGCATTAGTCGTAGTTAAGGTAATGGTTTGCTCATCAGCCTCTTTTTTAGTTTCATAGCAAACGGCATTTAAGGTATCAAGGGCTTCATCAATATCTTGGTTAATACGGATCTGATTGAGTAAGCTCGCAAAGTGGGCATCCTTCTGGCGAAAGATCTTGGACAACTCCACCATCGTGACATCCTTGCGATGCAATGCCATTGCGCAGAAGAAATAAGGTCCCTCATAGCCACGCTCGGATAAGACTTGCATATCGGTGTTGGAGACTACCGGGGGCAACTGAAATAAATCCCCTACAAACATCACCTGAATGCCGCCAAAGGGTTCACTCTTGTGAGGTCCATTGGCACGCAGAAATAAATCGATTGCATCAATCACGTCTACTCTGACCATCGAGATTTCATCAATGATCAGTAGACGAATATCTTTATAAAGACGCTTATCTTTTAAGGGCTTAATATCCTCTTCAGGGAAGATTAATCGCGGTGGCAAGCGAAAGAAAGAGTGAATGGTCACGCCCTTCACTTGCAAGGCTGCTACTCCCGTGGGGGCCACCACCACGACATTACCAGAGATATGCTCTCGCAAATAACCAATGAGGGTAGTCTTCCCTGTACCCGCTTTACCGCTGACAAAAATATAGGGGTCACTTCGCTCAATGGCATCAATGACTGCCTGATATTCAGGGGTGATTTCTATTGCGGATGGGTCAACTACAGGATTGGTCATGCTCCTATTGTTTCACGGCATCGGCCACACACCGAAAACCGATATAAACCACGGCGATGTCGCTAGGTTTAGATTCCATATCTGACTCTTTCTGCCGTTCTGGGCCGTACCACCAAGATGCCCCCTTGGTAATATAGCCACCGTTTCTTTCGGTGGCCGTCCATTCCCAAACATTGCCACCCATGTCCAGCAGTCCGTTGACACCAGGCTTAGTAGTGCCGGTAAGAACATGGCCTGTGCCGCGGTTAAGAGCACCTGCTGGTGCTACACCTTTATAGTCACCGCAGCCACTTAAGCAGTGAGAAACCGCTGGCGTGCTGCCACCCGGAAATGGATAGCGCTCACCTTTGATATACCCAGAAGGTGGATTAGAGCGTTGTTCTACAAATCCTGCAGAATTCCACTCAGCTTCAGTAGGCAAACGCTTTCCAAAATAACGGCAAGCGGATGCTGCCTCAGATTGATTGAGATGAACTGCTGGCTCCGCATCTTTAGCGGGAGCACCGTAGGGAGTTTTCCAGGTCCAGCCAAGTTTCTTTACAAAGCCCGATTCGTAAGAGAGACCACCACCATTTTTCTCCGCTTGACTCACAAAGCCTGTGCCAGTTACAAAAGTTTTCATATCAGCAATGGTCATCTCGGTTTGATCCCAAGCAATGTTACCCACCTGAACCACGGAAATAGTGGATGCAGGGGCACTTGTTGCTGCTGAGGGTCTCAACATGAAGTACAGGGCAATGAATGACAGTAGTAGACCGAAACTAATGGAAAGAAAATCAAATTTTTTCATGAGAATATAAAAGGGGGATTACTTAAGGGGCTTGGCAGATATTAATTCACCGTCGGGGCTATATGTACATTTTATTATTTTTTGAGATCTTGCCTCATGAAGATCAACTGGCCCAATCGATGTCCACAAGCAATCGCCCTCTAGAGACGGGGAGCGAACGTCTGAACGTCGCTTTTCGGTGCGAAATCTCCAAATATCTTGAAGCGCCCAAACCCACAATGCGGAACATAAAGCCACTCCATATAAAGATACTGTCTCAATAAATTCAATAAACTGTTCCAAGCCACTGGGGCTGGCCCACTCTTGATATGCCAACTGAAGGCCAAAATACCATGCGACAGAAGTAATCATGACTTTCCAAAGGTAAAGCCAAATACCCCATCCAGCTGCATCAATCATTAAAGATATTGCCCACTCCGTTTTAGAGTCTTGTCGTACATGAGAAAAAATTAAGGGGCGCCCCTCTGATAATTTCACCTGAATATGGGATGGCAATTGCCTCATTGCAAGCCTCTATCGGGGCTATTCCATCTACCACGCTTGCTGCTACTTCTGAATAGAGCACGTGGAAAAGCAACGACCGTAGTGGCCATACATAAAATCCAAAATACAATTGGGTACCAAATAGTAAACAAATAATTACGCCAAATTTGGTAGTCGTAGCGGGAGTCTATCCACATCGCTACAGCAATTTGAGTCATTGAGGTCATTGCAATCAAAATACCTGTCCATTCGGGAATCAGAGTTTCGACGTTGATGTAATTTGGCAGTGCAATGAAGAAATGCAATAAATAAATAATAATGGTTACTAGCATCGAATAGGACCAAAATAAACTCAAAGCATATTCAAAAAATATTGGCCACATTCTGCGACTTTTCCAATCGAACAACATATCTGAAAACTTCAGAACTGCCTGTGCCCCTCCTGTTGCCCAACGAAGTCTTTGACTCCAAAGCCCTCTAATGGTTTCTGGCATCAGAATCCAGCAGATGGCTGCAGGCTCAAACCGAACTTGCCAATGCCGAATTTGCAGTTTCCAACTGATATCAATATCTTCCGTCAGAGTCTCGTTAGACCAAAAGCCAACATCTTCTAATGCGGATTTACGGAACATGGCACAAACCCCAGACACAGTAAACAATCGACCATAGGTTCTTTGGGCGCGCTTGATTAAGCCAATAATGGATGAAAACTCGCCAACCTGAATCTTGCCTAATACAGAAGAACGGGTTCGAATGCGTGGATTACCCGTAACAGCGCCTACGCGGCTACTTCTTAGAAAATGACTCAGCATCCAACGAGCAGCATTTTGGTCCAAAAGAGAATCGCCATCAATGCATAGCAAAAATTCAGCGTCTGTTAATAATGCAGCCGCAGTTAAAGAGACGGCTTTGCCTTGATTTTCAGAATTATGAAGAATGCGTAATTGATGATGTCCGCGTGCAAGTCGATTCAAAATCTCTCCTGTTGAATCGACGCTGCAATCATTTACTGCAATCACTTCAAAATTAGGATAATTTTGATCGATCAGATTACGCAGAGTTTCTTCAGCACTAGACTCTTCATTATAAAAAGGAGCAATTAAGGCAATCTTAGGAAAAGAGCTTAAGCTAGGTATGTTACCTGGAAGGGAATGCTTACGCTCATAGCGAAACCAGTAAAAAATCCCAGAAGTCACCCAGACCCAACTCATAAAGAGTGGGTAAAGAAAACAAAAACCGAAAATAGCAGAGGGTACTGCTTTTAAAATGTCCACAAATGAGCCTTCAACAGTAATCTGCTTAATTGAGCAAGAATGAAGCTGAAGGCATTATTTAGACTCAGGATATATTGATTCTCGAAAAGCTAATTGATAATCAAATATATAACCAATTTGCTCATAAAGATAGTATTCTGAGTAAATCATTAAAACTAATCTCAATTCAGCTTTAATAAGCACTTATGGAGAATAAAAATCTTCATGGGGAATTCTTAATCGTCGCACTCCTCTTTGTAAACTTAGCCCTTGGTCAAACCCTGCTAGAGGATATCCAATACAAAAAAGCATTGGAACTCAATAAGTCAGCTCGATATATTGAATCAGCTGCCCTACTGAAATCACTCATGATTTCTTATCCAGCCACTGAACGCTATAAGTCTGATTTCATATCAGTAGCTAGTAATGCCGAGCTTTGTGAGGATGTCATTGCTATGAGCAATAGAAAATATATAGCAAAGGCGCCAGCCTATGTTCAGAATGCAATATTTTCCTGCTATGCCAATACACAAGACTTTTCTAAAGTGGATGCATTGGCCAAGTCTATTTTAAAGATTCAAGGTACGAATAGGGCTATCGAGTTACGAATGACGGCATTAGCGCGAGAAAAAAAAGAGTCAGACTCTGCCCTCTATTGGAGCGCACGCTTTTTAAAAGATTACCCTAATAGTATGTCCGCATGGGAGCTCAGGGCTGGAGCTCTTCAGGATGTCGGTGATCAATTTGCCGCCCTTCAGATTTACGAAGATATTAGAAGGTTTAAGCCGCACAATCCGAATACTCAAGAGCGCATCATTCAAGTTTTACTGGATATGGGCATCCCTCACCTTGCTGTAGATTTGATCAACAAGAAACAGTGGAAAACGAATCAAGATCAAAAATTACGCGCTATTCATGACTCTGGGGCAGTCGATCTTCGTTGGGCACAGGCTGATTCTGCGGTTGCACCTAATCGCTTTACTTCAGTAGATACTGGTATAGAAACCTTAAATAACTCTCTGGCTTATGCCAAATCCATTCAGGCACCTAAGGATCAAATAGCTTCGATCCAATATGATTTGATCATTGCTTATACAAAAAGAAAGCAGTGGGACAAATCTTTAGCGCTTTATGATGAATTAATCTCTGGTGGCAGCACTGTTCCTGACTATGCTCTATCTGCAGTTGCAGCTAGCTATAGCGCTAAGTATCAATATGCAAAAGCAGGAAATATTCTTCAAAAATTGTATGCTAAAAAACCAGATGACTTGGATATTCAATTAGATATGTACTTTAATTTGGTCGATCAAGATCAGTTTACAGAAGCAAAACCTGTTCTAGATAAACTCACTGCTCAACTTAAAGTGCGCCCTAAGTATTTACCTAAGCGTGACTTTAATTACACCAGCGCCGTCATTGAGGCAGTCAGTTTTGAGGCTTATCAAGAAAAATATCAGGAAGCAAATAAAAAGCTTCTTCCTCTACTCGGCACTATTCCGTCTAATGCGGATCTACTCAAAACAGCTGCTAGCTTAAGAGAATCAGAGGGAATGCATCAATCTGCTGCAGACTACTATCAAATTGCTGCCAGGCAAGATCCAGAGGATATTGAAGCCAAAATTGGTTACGCAAATTCTAGAATGAGTCAAGGCGATATCCCCACCTTCATTTCTACGGTGAATGAATTAACACCGGGTTATTCTGATATCAACGCAGTAAAAAATGCCTCAAATAGGCTAGATATTTACAAAGAAGGCTATGTCACAGGTAATTTTGTGGTGGGTAATGGTGACTATGGAAGCCAAAAAAACAATAACCGTACCAGTGATCTCCGGGTCTACAGCGCCCCTATTAACGATAACCTGAGGGGCTTTGCTAGGTATCGTGATTTAAATAGTGGTCCCGCCATTCCCGTGACAGATCAAGGTGTTGGCGGTGGCCTCCGATACACAGGCATTAATCAAGAAGCTGAAGTAGAGGTAGGTAACGCAGGCTATGCGCGTGTTGAGGGCATACAGACCCTAAACGACAACTGGGTCGTTGGTGCATCCTACGAAAGGAATGCGTTTTATCTCTTTCCTGGTTCTCTTTATGCCACTTATGGCGGCAATGTTGTGGGGCTTGATCTGAAGTGGAAGGATGCCGACACCAGAAGCGCTGCTCTGGGATATCGCTACTGGACTTTACCAAGCAATAACCGTCAACAGATATTCGGCACAGTCAGTCAACGCCTCTTGACTGAATTCAACTACAAGCTCGATATTTCTGGCTGGATAGGAAGTCAACAAAACAGCAACTCGAATGTAAGTTATTTTTCGCCAGTGAACCAAACTGAATATTCAAGCACGCTCAATTTGAGGTTCTTGCAATGGCGCGATATCGAAACTAAGAAATATGACTTTTGGCATCGATTCTATGGATCGTATGGAGTAGTTACTCAATCTGGTTATAGCACCCTACCAATGAATAACTATGGCTACGGCCAGGATTTCAATATTGGAGATAAAAGAATGCTGAGCTGGGGTGTTGGCAAAACAAGCTTTCCATTTAATGGCGCAAAATCAAGCTATATCACTGGTTACCTTAATTTTGAGTCGCGCTTCTAAATGACATTACTTAAATACCTGCTATGTATGTTGGCCTTCGTGAGTCATCTTGCATGGGGACAATCTAATTTCAAGGTGTTGAGCTTTCATGACATCGTGATTGAAAAGACTGCCAGCTCTGAAATTGATGATGTGACTACGGATAATCTCATCAACTATTTCTCTTGGTTAAAAGCGAATAACTATCAGGTCATTTCTATTCAAGATGTTTTGAATGCCAAGAAGGCAGGTAAGCGCCTCCCTGATAAATCGATTGTTCTCACCTTTGATGATGGTTATAAGAGTTTTTATACCTATGTCTTCCCCCTCCTCAAAGCATTTCAATATCCAGCCACTCTCGCCATTGTTGGTTCATGGCTTGAAGTTCCTGAAAATGACACCGTTCTCTATGCAGATCAGCAAGTTCCCCGCTCCAAATTCTTATCTATTCAGGAGCTGCGTGAGATCTCCCAAAGTGGCTTGGTAGAGATTGCCTCTCATACCTATGATTTACATCATGGTGTATTAGGCAACATTGAGGGCAATACGATGCCAGCTCTCACTACATTCGAGTACAACAACACTACTCATCAATACGAATCCGAAGACCACTATTTAGCTCGTATCAAAGCTGACTTAATTAAAAATAATGTTTGGATTAAAAAACAGACTGGCACTATACCCAGAATTATTGTTTGGCCCTATGGTAGATATAACCAGATTGCACAAACCATGGCTAAAGATCTCGGAATGGAAGTGGCCATTACTCTGGATGATGGAGAAAATCTAGAACTTCAGCCTGTGGATAGCATTCGACGCATCTATCTCATCAATAATCCTGAAATTGATGAGTTTGCTGCCAACCTTCGAGAATCTCCTCCTGCTCTAGAGCGAGTCATTCACGTAGACCTAGACTATGTATATGACAAAGACCCCATTCAGCAAGAAAAGAACCTAGGATTACTCATAGAACGCATCAAAGATTCTGGGGTGACTACGGTCTATCTACAGGCGTTTTCAGATGACGATGCTAGTGGTGTAGCTAAGAGCCTCTACTTTAAGAATAGCTATATGCCGGTCAAAGCAGATCTCTTTGGTCGAGTCAGTTGGCAACTGAGGACACGAGTTGGTGTGAAAGTATTTGCCTGGATGCCACTCCTAGCCTTTAATCCAGGGCCTGAAAAGTTGCAGCAGCTTGACGTAGTGACTTCGGTTGATGGGAGTAAAGGCATTGGCTACTTGAGACTGAGCCCTTTCTCAGACCGCTCACGAAAGTTTATTGAGGGGATATATACCGATCTTGGCCGCTATGCCAATTTTGCGGGCATCTTGATACATGATGATGCAACGCTCTCGGACAAAGAAGATGCAAGTCCTGTTGCCTTAAATTACTACGCAAAAAAATGGGGTTTACCACCGAGCATTGAGGCCATTACTCAAAATCCAGAATTAAATGAAAAATGGTACAAGGCAAAGACGCATGCACTGACGCAATTTGCCTTAAATATGAAGGATGCAGCCCAAAACTATCGAAAACCCATTAGCCTTGCCAGAAACTACTACGCCGAGGTCGCCCTTAATCCAAGCTCTGAGGAGTGGTTTGCGCAATCCATCCCCAATGGATTAGATCACTTTAACTGGGTGGCTTTAATGGCAATGCCTTATATGGAAAATGCACGCAACCCGACTCAATGGCTCAACAACTTAGTTGATCAAACGCAGATCTATCCAAAGGCTAGTAAAAAACTGCTGTATGAATTTCAGGCAAAGAACTGGAAGACCGATAAACCCATCCCTACTGAAGAGCTTAGTGGCTGGATGCGATTAATGCGCGTCAGGGGAATATTGAATTTTGGCTATTATCCAGATGATCAATTTACAAATCATCCCGATATGAAAGTATTGAAGCAAGAGCTTTCTGCTGAAGCAGCGCTTCAGTGAAATAGATGCTGGCCGGTAATTTGATTCACGGTATTTAGTGGGGCGAACGACGGGGCTCGAACCCGCGACAACCAGAATCACAATCTGGGACTCTACCAACTGAGCTACGTCCGCCACTGAAGACTCAGATTATAGCTTTTGGATCAAAACCCTGTCAAAAAAGGCCTAGATCATGAATTTAGGCAGACTCAAACTCAAAGGCAGCCCAATCACCCAGAGTGAGGCTAGCATCTAGAAAAAAATCAGCAATGGCAGCCTTGCTCTGCACCTTGGCTAAAGCATGGTGATCTGAGAGACGCTGGCGCCAATAGCGGGAGCCTGCTCTGCCATGAGCTAGGCCCAGAATATGCCTTGTAAATGCACCGATGTAAAAGGGCTTATCTTTTGAGCGACATTCGTCATACCAGGCTTGACCTTGCTTTACTAATGCGATCTGAATACGATGCCACTCAGTCTCACTAAATAAATAGCCTGCAGCTTCGCCATCCGACGCAATTAAATCATCCCAGCCCAATAGCATGGCCGGGAAATGATAAGCCGCCCTGCCCACCATAAAGCCATCAAAATCATCCCAATGGCCGGCGATCTGATCATTGCTTTCTAGACCGCCGTTGAGCAATACCTTGAGATGCGGAAATTCTTTTTGGGCGTCGATTCTGAGTTTTGCAGCCACCTCATAACGCAGTGGCGGCTTACTGCGATTCTCTTTTGGGGATAATCCTTTGAGCACGGCATTGCGCGCATGAATAGTCACTTGACTGGCGCCCGCATCTGCCACCGCCAGAATAAAATCCAGTGCAAATTGATAATCTTTTTCTGAACTGGCTGCATCCATAGAATCTAAACCCAATCTATGCTTAACTGAAATAGGTATATCGACTGCACTCTTCATTGCTTTGACACAATCTGCAACTAAGACAGGCTCAGCCATGAGACATGCACCAAAAGCGCCACGCTGAACTCGCTCTGAAGGACAACCACAATTGAGATCAATCTCATCGTAGCCCCACTGTTGTGCTAATTCTGCCGCTTTTGCTAAATCAGATGGATCTGAACCACCTAATTGCAAAACAACAGGGTGTTGATCTTTTGAATAATCTAAATGGCGAGGCACATCCCCATGAATGAGAGCGCCTGTAGTGACCATCTCCGAATATAGTACTGCGTTTTTTGTCAGCGTACGATGAAAAGAACGGCAGTGACGGTCAGTCCACTCCATCATTGGAGCAACTGCCAGTCTTTTATTCTTTTTATTTTTCACAGAAACTTTTAATCAATAATGAATTAGTGATTATTTTATTGCATTACCGTGAATGGCAATGAAGGCCTAATAATAACATCCTCATCTAATCCTGATATTTCAGGGAGATGTCCCGAAAATGGGTCTGCTCAAGCAAGAAAGCCTCTACTACTAAAGGATCAAAGAATTTACCTTGACCGGCCAAAATCTCTTTCACAGCGTCCTCATGCGACCAACGGGCTTTATAAACACGCTCACTCACCAAAGCGTCATACATATCAGCCAGAGACATAATCCGCGCAGCCAAAGGAATATTTTCAGCAGTTAAGCCCCTAGGATAACCAGAGCCATCCCAGCACTCATGATGGCCGCCGGCAATATCAATTGCTAAATCTAGCGAAGTAGAATGAAAAGGATACTCTACCTTAGCCGCATTTAATACATTCTCACCCAGGCTGGCATGCGTCTTCATAGTCACCCACTCGCTTTCTGTGAGGGACACCCCCTTTTTCAGAATCTCATCAGGAATTCCGACTTTTCCGATATCGTGCAGAGGGGCGGCATTTGCAATATTACTTAAAAACAGTGGAGTGATTTCAGAAGGATATGCATTCATAATATGCAGTCTGTTTGCGAGTGCAGCTACATAGCTCTGCGTTCGTAAAATATGATTTCCAGTCTCATTATCACGAGCCATAGATAAGGCATTCAGACTAGATAGCATCGCTTTTTCAAGAAGCTCGGAGTTCTGTTTATGCCCCCTCCAAATAATTTCCAAGAAATAGTTTGCAATCAAAACGCACGTGAGCAAGATTAATAGCACTGAAGATATGCGAAGCAAGAATCCAAATACCCCCTCCTCGAAGATTGTCGACGGATTTCCGTTAAATTCTAAGAGCAAATCTGCCGATCTAATAAGCCGCACAGTAAGCTGAAGCAGGATAACGCCAAATAAAACTTTAATTTGAAATGCTCGCCGAACTTTTAATTGCTTCGATAGTTCATATATTTGCCAGAGTGACAAAGAAGCTAGTATGAGATTGAGGTAATGAATGCGTATTGAGGTACTTGAATATGAGAGCAGCAACAAATAAGCAATCGCCAAGATAACTAATGCAACACAATAAGCACTCAACTCAGGCATTTTTAATGCTTGCCGCCAAGATCTAAATAGTAAGGAAATGGATAGGGAGCCCCAAATCAAACAGATATTAGCAATGGCTAAAGCAGGTTTACCTACCCATGGAGCAATTGCAAAACACAACATTGACAGAGTATAAAAAGTAAGACTGATTGGCCAAAAGAATGTTTTTTTATTCACTTTATATTCTTCGTACTGCGGGAAGAATCCTAGCGTTAAGCCAAGCATCACAATAAATGATGTGAAATAGAAAATTTGATTAGTTAGCTGCATTCTGCAGAACCAGAAAGAATATTAGGCGTTTGTGTTGATTGATAGAATTTCCAACAATTTTTACCATCTAGCTTAGCTTGATACATTGCTTGGTCTGCATGCTCAAGTAAGGAGCTCACTTCGCCATCATCAAATGGAAAAAGTGTCACCCCAATACTGGCTCCAACACTTACCTGACTACCGCCAATCCGAACAGGCCCTTGTAAGGTGATAATCATTCGGGTTAATAGCGCTTCAACCTGGGCACGAGTTTGAAATCCGCCTAATAAAAGCAAAAATTCATCACCGCCCAAGCGAATTACCGAATCTTTAACTCGGATAATATTTCTCAGACGATCAGATACACATTGCAATGTTAGATCACCGACCTTATGTCCAAATTGATCGTTTACATACTTAAATTCGTCTAGATCCAAGAAACAGATAGCCAATAGCTCACTTTCCGCGCTTGCAGACTCCATGGAATTTGCCATTAAACGCTCTAATGCCAACCTGTTTGGGAGACCAGTTAAGGGATCATGGTGAGCTGCATCTGAAAGCTCGTCATTACTTAGAATTAAAGCCTGCTCACGTGCATTCATCTTTTTAACCTCAAAGTAAATTGGGTAAAAGGCAATACCTAAGGCCATCAGAAAAAGTAATATAACAAAAATAATCATATTGTGTTTCATATGATTAAGAATTTCATCAGAAAATTTAGTCGAAACCTTTATGTAAAGCCATCCCAATGAAACGCCGGGATCAATTTTTTGCCAGGCTGAAATAAGCCCTTGATTAACATTCTCAATTTGTTCAGATGTTGTGCTTTGAGGAGTAACCAACTGTTGACTCTCAAAATCAAGTACAACAGAATCATCTGACTTGCGCAATAAACTCACTAAAACATGGCCATTTAAATCGGTGATGGTAATCGCTTGTATAGCCTCGTTGGCGAATGAATGTCGTAACATTGCCTCTAAGGCCCCATAATCTCGAGTCACAATCAAGTCGCTTACTGAAGTTGCCATCCCAGCAGAAAGGAGCGAGATAGATCGGTCACGCGAAGACTTGATAAATTTGTCAACGCTAATGTAAGTCCATAAACTGGTGACCAACATCATCACCGCAACAATGCCGCCAGACCATAGAATGAGTCGATAAAAAACTTTTCGAGTTGAGAGATATCGACGATTAGTTAGCATTTTTCACTACAAACTTTGCCAGGCCTAACTGCTCTAAAGGCTGGTAATCACGTGCGTAATTAACCACGATAGGATCTGGCATTTGAATTCCATCCAATAAACGTCGTCCCTCAGCAGTTTTCGCTAACTCTAAAAAGCCTTGAGTGACTTTCTGCCGTTCTTGCAATGAAATTGCTGGACTCACTGAGAATGGATGTGGCACATAACTAGTGGTCTTAAAGAGGACTCGAACTTGGTCTTGCACCTCAGGAGGCTCTCTTTGTAGAGTGTTATTAACAGCCCCGCCAGCACTAACATCGCCTGCTATCACCGATCGGTAAACATTGTTATGAGAATTGACATAGATTGGCTCTATATCAATTCCCTGTTTGGCTAAAGTGGCTCTTACTAGAAGTGAAGCTCCAAACGCATTCGGTGCTGGGAAAGCGAGCTTAGCTCCACGCAAACTCTCGATACTCTCGATGCCGCTCTTTTTTTTGACGACAATAATTCCGTCTAATTTATTTTTACCATCTGCTAGCAGTGGAAAATAACCTTTGGCCTGATATGCCATCACTTGGTGATAGGGATTCATAAAGGCAAAGTTTGGTTTGCCATCGAGTAGTTCTCGCTCAAAGTCCGGAATAGTCCGAACAATTATTAAATCAAAGCAAATACCAGCGCTGTAGCCTACCTTCTCTAGTACGGGTGCCCAACGCACATAAAGCTGTGCAGGTGCTAACTGGGGCACTACATAAACACTGCGAATAGGATAGATTGAATTTGGATCACCGATACACTTGCCGCATGCTAATAGAGGCAAGAATAATGTGAAGATAAATATAAAAGATTTATGTATTAGTTGCATAGCGATATCTTGCTTTTTTTATATATTCAACACTGGGGATGAATAGCTATCGGGAGCAAGGTTATCGCTGTCTCTGGCTAATACCTGAGCGAGACCCTGTTTTTCAATATTTAAATAGTGGTGCAAAGTAATGCAGTCGCACCTCAAATTGGTGTGGATACTAAACAAAGAATTTTTTTCACCTCCAATGAAACCCTTCCAAAAAGGCATCACCTGCAAGAGTCAGAAGGCATCGATATGAGAGAGCAAAACAATTACAGCCAAATAAAAGCGAGATCTACTTAAAAGCAAGTAACGACATAATGAATTATTTTTAATAAATCAAGCTTCATTAAGTACTTTTTGATTTTATAACGAAATTCTATAAGAATGTTGATATTCCGTTAAATCGTATTGGCGACACCTTTAAATGATGTTCGCAGGTCTTTCGCTATAAATTTTAGCTCCTGACGATTGCTCAAGAAGATCAGAAGACAGGTTCCTACTATTTTGCATTAAGCCAAGCTACTAGCACCTGAACAGCCTCACTACTGACTCCCTGCCATTGATCTTGAGTAGTCCTGGGATCACCCATAACACGAACCAATTTTGCGCTCATGGCCATCATTAAATCATCAGGTGGCTTTACCCCTTTCCAGGCTAAGAGCAAAGCATCAATGAATAGGGATTTGGTCTTGGGGTAGCGAAATTGATTTTGCGCATCAATCCCCCAATCAAATGCTAAATTGACAAAGTCAAGTTGCCGTCTCTTTTCTTTAGGAAGCTTAAGTAATTCAAGAAACGCGCACTGAGCAAAAGCGGTATCTGCAAATCCTGGCCATACATCAAATTGATTCATCCAGCCTTGTAATCCTCGGTTTGTTTTGAGAATGGAATCAGCCACTAAATGGGGGCCTTCAGCGGATTTAAAGATGTTGAGCTCTTGAGCCAAAGAATAAAGGGGAGTACCAGCCTGAATCGCATCACTAGTAAAAAAACGATGGGCTGTCTGTGCTAACTTTTCAAAAACAGGGTCATTTGGTTTGAAGTGGGTGAGATAAACATAAAACAGAGGCTCGGCCCACTTCATCGCCCTTTTCGCAATCTTCAAAGAGCGTGGGAGTTGAATGTCAAAGTACTCACTTAAATAATCAGCTCGCGTTGCTAAGCTACGATCTGACTCGAGCCAAATGGCATAGGGAAAGTAACGCCAATAACGTTGATCGACTTGATGACCTGAAAGCTGGGCTAAGGAAAAGCGAATGAAGGTACGCTCACCCACTGCGAACAGATCGGGTGGTAGGCCCATTCTTTCAATTGATATTTTTTGGGAGGAAATACTTTGCGTGGCAATCGCTAGCAGAGGAAAATCTTCTGGTAATGATGCTAAGTTCATTTTGGTAATGCAGTGGAATTACTATTAGCGTCCTTTTTTGCCGTCGCACCCGATCCAACAGAAGCCCCCTGAATACTGGCAGCATCTAGGACCTCTTTAGTTTTTTTGTCTTTTTGAGAATCGGGTTTGAACGCCAAAATAAAGCGCATCTCTACCCGCCGGCTTTTTTCTGAATCTTCCATGCCAAGATTTTTCACTAAGCGCTTATCGGAATAAGAGCTAATGCCAAAGACATCTAACTTGCGTTCATTTTGGTAGGACTGTGGCTTACCCTCGGTCAATACGTCATACACAGCCCGAGCTCGATCAAGCGCAAGATGCCAGTTTGTGTAATTGCCTTGTTGTAGAGGCTTAGAGTCTGTATGCCCCTCAATAAAAATCGTATCGATCTCTACCTGCTCTTCATTGGGTGGGCAGTCTAATGGCCTAGCAGCTCTTTCGGAGTGAACATAACAAGGCAGGATCTTGGCCAAGGATTCTCTCGCTTTTTTTAATGTCTGGGCAGCATTGTCATTGAGTACAGCACTATTAAAACCAAATAAGGCATCAGCTGGTAGGCCAATGACACCAGATTGCGGATCTATCACGACATTCAGGCCAGCCTCTTTAAACTTTTGCCCAATCATGAGAACAGCACTAGCTAGGGGATCATTGATATTTTCACCCTGTTGAATAGAATCCACCCTCTGAGAAAGCATTACTACCATGATGATGAATACAAACAATAAGCCAATCATCAAATCGCTAGCTGAAGCAAGGTAGCCCGTCTCTTCAACTCTTTCAGCGGGTTTATTCTGGCTTGATGGTAAAAAAATCATTGCTGTGATGTAGGTCTGATCAGGTTCTTGACTTAGGTCTTAGGAAGTGACTCAACAAAGTCATCCATCGTTTGCTCTAAAGTGACGATAGTCGAATGAATTGAAGAGATGGCCTGAGCGAGCTTTTCATCTAATTTAAAGTGTAGCTGCACTACCTTATTAGAATAATCTGATACGCCACTGGTCAGATGATTAACCGTTTGATCAATTGAGCTCTTAGTAGATTCAAATTCAGTACGCAAGGAACTCAGCGCCTCACGAGAAGCATCAGTACCCAACTTGATTTCATTGACAGCGTCTTTCAGAGCGCTGGACATAGCAGGAATGCCGACGCTAAATTCCTTGCTAAGCACCTCTTGTGAGGCTACCGTGCCATCTAAACTTTGGGCTATTAAGCCGAGTGATTCTGTGCTCGCTTGAATTTTTTGAACAAAAGAATCCACATTAGTAATCACCTTATCAATTCCATTGACTGAACCAATCAGGCCGCCGAGAACAAACTCTAATTTAGTAGCTCCCTCGTTGGTGAACTGATTCGCCCTCTGCAAGCCAGACTCAAGGCCTTGCATAGTCTCATTCGTCTTCGTTACTGTTTTTTCTAGGGCACTAATCGCACTACCAAAGGAATCGCCCGCTTGCGCCAAAGAAACTCCAGCTCCAATGCCAGCAGTATTGAGTTTTTCAGAAACCTCAAGCAGCGTTTTTCTAAACTGCTCTAGCTCCTTTGCAGAGCCTCCTTTAATGGCCTCTAAAAATTTCTCCATGATATTTTTAAGGGCTTCTTCATTAATTCGACTAATACGGTCAGTCAAATTATCAAAAGCATCAATCAGTTTATGACTCAGATCGTTGAATAAAGGCTCAAGTGCCTTGCCGATCGAACTGGATATGGAGAGTGCAAAATCAGTTTCAAAACGCTTTAATTGATTTACTTGTTCACGATTTTGTATCAGTATTTCGTGGAACATACCCAGTTGGGCCTGGATAGTTGCTTGCGAGGCATTATCTGGAACTATGGCTCGAAGATGGGCATCCAAATCATGAATGGCGGATTCTAACTTTTCAATCGAGAGTTTGCCACCCCAATTCCACACTAGGGAGCTGAATAATCCGGCAATCGAAGTAATGAATTTACCGCCAGCAGTAGCTATTAAGCCCTTGAGCGCTGCATCTCGAGATTCTTGGTTGCCAGACATCGCTTGGCCTGCATCATTTAATGCCAACGCCAAGAATACGAAAGTAAACATCAAACCTACACCAATCAAAATGTTGGGCATGGTTTCGTAAAGGGAAAGTTTAATTCTGCCCGAAAGGACATTTCTTGCCGTCCAAATATCGGAATAGGGTTTGAGGCAGTATTGCTTAGCCCCTAGGTTTCCTGGAATCGTAATAAGATTCCTTTTGCACTCTTGTAGCAAATCTACTATTCGGGCATCTTTTGTTGCTTCAATGGCTACTGAAAAAATATCACCACCTACTGCTGTTTGATTCTTTAATTCATCGGATAGGCCCTTGACATCTTCAATGGATTGCTTGATCACCTTTGACCAAGACCAATATAAAAAAGCAGCTACTAGAAGAATTCCAATTGCGATTCCAATGGGAAGATATAAATTGACTGGATTTTGCATGTTTTAGTAGAAAAAATGAATAGACTAATAGTACAAGAATGCTCGTTAAGATGTTTTAAAGTAAGTTTTCAGTAATTGACGCATCATCGGTCCTTACAAACACGCTTCATCACAACCAAACCAAGAGTGCCTTCTGCCACAGGCGCAAAGGTATACGGGCTCTTATCTTGATACACCACATCACCCTCTCCCATTGCCCCTGAATACCATTTAGTCGAGAGCGCTCTTTGAAGCTCTTTCTTGCAATTGAATTCGATATACGTTCGAAATGAACGGTAGGAGTACTTGTCCTTATCAACAACTAAGTCCTTCGCTTCGTTCACTAACACTTTCACTTTAACTAGGCTTTTATTTCTTTGAATAGCCTGAGCGTCTATATAAACAGAAATATCTTGATTGGCAGTCACTTTGGTCCAATCTGCAGAGGCTTGACCTGCAAATAAAAGGAATAAGAGTAAGAGTAGTTTTTTAATCATTGTTTAATTATTGCTTGCTCATTGCTTGATCATTATCCTCGTCAGGCAATCTTTATTTATGAGAAGTTGATCAAAGGATTTAAGAAGAAATAAAAACATCCAACACCAGCAATTAAAACCAATAGCAAGCCAGAAATTTTGAAGATCTTTTTGGATCGCTTGGGTTGAGGTACTTCAATACCCTGAATCGGTAATTGGGTGGAGTTTTGCTTGCCAGTAATCTTGAGTAAAAGGCTTGGC
Source organism: Polynucleobacter sp. CS-Odin-A6 (assembly GCF_018882095.1). Lineage (GTDB taxonomy): Bacteria > Pseudomonadota > Gammaproteobacteria > Burkholderiales > Burkholderiaceae > Polynucleobacter. The sequence continues at coordinate 156,384 of NZ_JACVPD010000004.1, read as the reverse complement.
TTTTCGTATTGAAGCTCATTGATCATTTTTTTTGCCAGTACGGCTTCAATCTCTTTCAATTCCTTTTGCTCGCTTAGCTCTGAAGCACTCTGATTGAGATCTGATTCATTTATATTGAATGCTTGATCCTCAGATAGTCCTAGTATGTTTGCTACCTTTTTAGCGCTCGAATATTTAATGGTTGGCGAATAAAAAGCGCTTAGCCCAGTGGATTCAATTTGTCGAATTTGACTATTCGAGAGTATCGCTTTATTTGCTAACTCCTCGACAGAGAGGCCCATCTTTTCTCTAGCGTCCTTAAAGCACTCACCCACTATTTTGGGCAATGGATTTTTATGCTTGTCGGACACCAAAATTTCCCTTTAATGTTTGCAAAGAAGTAACTCCATTGTCAAACGCTACGATGACTCAACCAATTAATATCGAATCATTCTTATAATTACCTCACTGATTTCAATTCACAACTCTAAAAACGCTGGCTAATGAATATTGCTTATACAAATCATGAACTTAGGCTAGTGTATACGCTAATTGTAACAATGCAAGTATTTAAAATAGATGACATTTTTACGACTAATACAACCCACATCTAGCGCCGTGAAATGACTAAGAGGGACTTTAGGGCCTTAGGCCAACTCCTCGTCCACAGAATTTGCACTCTCCCAAACATCCTCTTCAGGTGCGAATTGGGTTTGAGAAACGAAGTTTTTAATCGCCATGAGCGAATCTTGAGCGACATCGTCTAAAGTCACGGTCTTGAGCTCATCAGAGCATAAATGGCGACATTTCTCTAAATCGCCTACTTCCGCTGCCTCAGCAAGAGTTAATAGTTGCCCCAAAATACCAGAGCGATCAACGATCGCATCCACAACAACACTGGGAAGATTAAATTGAGAGAGTAGCTCGCGGGCGGGCTCATCAAACAGGTTATCAATTAAGGATAAGCCACCCACTAAAAAGGCTAAGTCGCTAGACCCTAAGCCTCCCCCTGCGCCCAACTTGCTTGATAAGGCTTCCATGAAGAAGGCGCGGACACAAACAAGCTGTAACAAGGGGGTAGCATCCAAGGCCACCTTCGCCTTGGTATCAGCATAAAGTAAAAGCTGAGTCCAGCGGGTAATGCGCTTGACGCCAGAGATCACCGCAGCGTCCCGGATGTTCTCAGGCTTGTCGCGTTTCCTGCGCGAGTCAATCTCAGCAATCACCATAAGATGCTTAGAAACCACCGGATTAGCCTCAATCGCAATGACCAAATCCTTTAACTCGGGAGATGACAGTAGCAAGGTTAATAACTGTAATAACTTGCGGTACTCTTCTCCTCGATGCAAAGAAAGCTCAGGGTCAGGCTTCACAAAGTAAAAACCTTCAAATGCATCGCACCCCAAATCTCGAGCCCGGTGAAAATCTTCCGGCTGATGGACATTGACTGCAATGATTTGTAAAACGTTGCTGGAGCCCTTCACTTTTTCGTCTCGTGGCAAAGGGATGCCTTTACAGTAGTCAATCAGACTGGATGGTTGAGCAACTTGATGAAGATCCAATTTGACATAGCGAAACTTAGGTAAGATGTCATCAAGGCCATCAAACACTTCAGTCAAACCCGTCAATACAAATTTGTAACCAGCACTTCTGAGCCTCTCCAGCTTTTGCAGAATTTCAGGAACGGGAGGCCCTTCAGAATCATCGAGCTCTTGCTTAGTCTCAGGATCTTCTTCAGCATCATCGACTTGATTTGCCTCTGTCTTGATCGCCTCTAAAATTTCTGCCAAATCAATTTGTAATGGAAACTTAATAGCGGGGAAACCTCGTAGCTCATCCCCCAATTGATCTGCACGAATACGAATAAACCCCAAATGCTGGCCTAAGGATTGAGTGACCCCTTTAGTCTTCAGGGAATAGAAGATTTCAGACAGGGTAACGTCTGTAATCTCCTTGCCATCATCATCTCTGAGATTGGCATCAGTCACCTCTTCTGGATAACTCACTTCTACATGAGGATCATTTGCTAAGCGTGTAGCAATTTGCGCCAATACCTCATTGCGGTCATTAAGCCGTTTCGCCTTGAGGGCAGTGCCTGGACGAAAGAAAAGTTCGTACCCAATGATGGCTTGGGAAGCATTAATAATGGGCTCACGTCCAAGATAGGGATTTTCAGGGAGGATTTTTTCTGGGCCCTTAGAAGCCTGAACCGGTTGAGATACCGCTTTTTTCTTAAAAAGTGCCATGAATAATAATGATTAAAATGAGTGTAATTAGGGTGTATTTTTACCACAATTACATCGGGCTTTTGCGCCTTATTCGGGCAAAATCAAACCCTATTTACTCATTCAGGACCTGTTTAAGGGAATCTCTGGGGCTAGTTGTTGTGTATGAAAGGTGATGGATCTAAATCCTTCAAAATTCTGCACTCGTAATGAAATACAGAATAGAATATTTCTAGATTTTCAATACGGGAAGAATTTAAATGAAAAAACTCGCTTTAATCATTCTGTGGGGCTACAGCGCACTCGCAATGGCTAATTGGCTTGAGCTTGGGAGCAATGATGCCGCAGTGATCAAGATTGATACCAGCACGATTAAGCGTAACCCCTACTCCATCGAAGCATGGGTTTTATTTGACCTTAAGAAACCACGACAAATTTTTGAAGGGGATAGAGACTTTTACTCCGGTGTGGCTCTTTATGAGTATGACTGCACAGAAAACAAAGCGCGTTTTCTAGAAAAATATGCTTATGCTGAAAAGAATGGTCAAGGTGATCAGCTATTTTCATCTAACAAGCCAGAGAATTGGCTCAGCATACCGCCCAATGTATTAAATTTCAAAGCGTTTACTTATCTTTGTAGACCTAAATAATCTAGGTTAAATAGTATTTTGATTACGGCGCTCCTGAACTAGCACTAAGTCAAAACCAAAGCTTGACCCCTGCCCTTCAATGCTCTGGATATGGAGCTGACTGCCCATCAGCCCCAAAATTCGATTACTAATCGTTAATCCCAGTCCCGTACCACCGAAGCGTCGTGAAATCGAATCATCTGCCTGCGCAAAGGGTTCTAGTATTTGCGGTTGAGCCTCTTGGGAGATTCCAATGCCGCTATCCTTAACAACAAAGGAGAGAGTTAAGGTAGCACCTTCCAGCTTGAGCAACTTAATAGAGAGATCCACAGAGCCTTGCTCAGTAAATTTAATCGCATTACCAATTAGATTATTAATGACTAGACTCAGTTGAAAGAAATCTCCGATGAGCTGCACATGTTGATCTAAATCGCAAAAGAGATTTAATTGCAATCCTTTGGCCTTGGCACTCTCAGCAAATAAGCTACGCACTCTAGCAAAGAGATCTTGAATACAAAATGGCGCAGTATTGATATGCCCCTTATCAGCCTCTAGCTTAGAAAAGTCGAGAATTTCATTCACGATCTCCAGCAGCAACTTGGCGGAAGACTCGATGCCATGCAGATAATCCCGCACTACTGGACTTAGGGGCTCAAATAATGCCAAAGAGGAGAGGCCCAGTATCCCTGTCATCGGGGTTCGTATCTCATGTGACATATTCATTAAAAACTGAGTTTTTACTTTGAGAGCAGCCTCAGCATCCATCTTGGCATTAATGAGCTCAGTAATATCCCAATTAGTACCGACCATGCGCAGTGGTTTGTTATTAACATCTCTTTCTACTTCAGCTAAGCCTCGAATAAAGTGAATGCTGCCATCTGGCCAAATGACTCTAAATTGCGTATTAAATTCACTAGCACCCTCCATGGCTTTGGTAATGCTCAGCTCAGCATCCGCTCTATCTTCTTGGTGAAGCCTCTCAGTCCAATCGGCATACGACCCAGTAAATTGATCTCGAGTAATGCCATACAACGAATACATTTGCTCATCCCAAGCCAAACGATTGTTGAAGAAGTCAAAATCCCAAATACCGACAGCACCAGCACGCGCAGCCAGCTCCAAGCGATTCTTCGTTTCAAAAATCAGCTTTTCGGATAATTTACGCTCAGTAATATTACGCTGAATTGAAACCCAGTGGGTATAAACACCAGATTCATTAGCAATGGGAAAGATGTTGAGTTCTTGCCAGAACTCCTCACCATTTTTTTTGTAATTTAATATTTCTTCACGGACATGCTTTCGCTCACTAAGCGCACCATAAATTCTGCCCCTAGTAGCGGGATCAGATCTTGGGCCCAGAAGAATTTGAGGATTTTTTCCCAGCACATCGCGTGGCGAATAACCCGTTTCACGAACAAAAGCCTCGTTGACATAAACAATGCGTGGTTCTTGATTAACATTAGGAACATCGGTGATCACAACAATATCGTTCGTGTTGGCAATGATGATGCCAGCCAATCTTAAATACTCCGCAGGATCAACAATGGAAAAAGATTCTTCCATGGGGAATTTTGCAGAATGATTGGCGCTAGTCATATAGTCGGATTATAGGATTACCCACCGATTTAGCAATATTTGATATAAAGATGAAATTCAGAGAGAGAAATCGCTGACTTAGCCAGCAGAATTTTGCAAAATAGATGAAATGGTATTGAGGAACTACTTAAAGCCTATACACTTTTCTGTAAAGCCATTAAAACCTCCATCCATAATCGATTGCTTCTCTTCTTGCATGACCGAAGCTAAAAATGCAATGGTAGGTGATGCATCCATTAGCCCGAACCAGTTGGATTGAAGTTGATTACTACTGAGAAATTTTGAAGGCCTCTATGGACTTTTCGAGGTCTCTAAACATAATTGACCCACGGGGTTTGACACCTGAGTCCGCATTTAGGCGAGATTGAGTACGCATATCCATGAGGATTTCACCAGACTTTGCTTCACGGCACAGCCTAGAAACAATTTCAGTCACTGCGCCAATGGCCGTATAGTCCTCTCGACCTTCGAATCCCATCATTCCTAGGGTGGCAAAACCCGTTGCAACTCCTATGCCGAGAGATAGGGAGGGGTTATAGCCCTTTTGAACCCAACGAACCTTGAGGTTGCTAAAGGCCGTCGTAAACCGTTTTGCAAGATTGATAGCCTGCATTGGGGCGTTGTCTACTGGGATAGGATCATTAAAAAAGATGACGATCTCATCACATGAAAAACGTTGTACTGTGCCATTAAATTGACTAATAAGTTTGCCAAGGATTTGATGAAAATCGTTGAGAATAATCATGACTTCCTCTGGCTCTCTTTCCACCACTAAATTACCAAAGCCACGTAACTCAAAAAATACAATAGTGATTTCTTTACGGTGCGGTTCTAATAAATTCTCTTGTTTATCAGCAACAATTTTGGTGGCAACATCAGCAGGCAAAGATCTCTTTAGCTTATTTAAGTTTTCGATTTCCTGCACTTGTTGTGCAACCTTCATTTCCAAATTTTGATTCAGCTGCAGTAACTCACCATTTCTATCAGCGATTTCTTTTTGCAAGCCAGCAATTCGCAATAAGGAATCCACTCGCGCTAACAACTCAGCTTGATTAATAGGCTTACTCAAAAAGTCATCAGCTCCCGCCTCTATCCCCTTGACTTTTTCGATGGCAGGATCAAGCGCCGTGAGCATCACAACTGGCAACAAGGCAGTTTGTGCATTTTTACGAATAGCTTGGCATACCTCATATCCAGACATCTCTGGCATCATCACATCTAACACTACCAGATCGGGGATGGAATCTTCAATGGACTTTAGAGCCTCAGCACCGCTGGACGCGGTTTTCACAACATAGTTACGACTCTCTAATATTGCCTTCAATAAATCAATATTTTCGGGAGTGTCATCAACAATGAGGATATTCGTGGGTTTCATAGCTTAAGCATTGATTTATTTGGTTATCTTCGATCTAACCAATTGGTATTTTTTGAGCAACTGTATTATATTATTTATGTATTACTAGCTAACTTTTTTAGTTCATCCCATCCTAGCCTCTGGAGATTAGATGCAAAACGTATTGTTAATCCGCGCGGAATGGTGTGGTGATGTAGATATCTGGTCTGCTACCTCCGATCATGTACCTGGATTAGCAACGGAGGCTGACTCGATTGAAAATCTCTTTAATAAACTCAGCTCTATGATTCCAGAGTTATTAGCGGCAAATCAGGTTGATTGCCCATCCGAAATTCTGTATGAAGTAGTGGCTCACAAGCTATCAATTACCCACATGCCTTCCGAAGGCCAATTATGAGTAAAGTGATGGGGTCCTACCGGGGCAACTCTTTTTCTTCAGATTTACTGGCGATTTTGAGAGAGGCTGGGTGCAACTATCATGCACCAGGCCAGAGAGGTAACCACGATATCTGGTTCTCACCAATAACTGGGATTTACTTTCCACTCGATGGCAGAATTCTCTCGCACAATACTGCCAACGCCATTTTGAAGATTGCTGGTCTGCCCGAACAATTTGAAGCATATCAAGATGAAGACGCTGAAGATGGCACTAATAACTAAATAGTTATTTAGTACGCAGAGTATGTTTTTCCTAATTGCATACCTGAATATCACTGAGTGTGACTTGCATTCACAACATCAAACTGTCATGAAATTATGGGGTAAATACTGCTTTGATAGATGGTCTACAGCTGTGCAAAGCGTATTTAAATTATAGGTTTTACGCCGCGAGCAGGTATTTTTTATTCTTTTGGTACTTGCCTGCTCTTGAGGGAACATTGCAAAGATTGCACTCATAGTCTTCATGCAAGTCATACACATCAACTACAAACTTCCCTTTACAGCAGGAACAGGTTTCAGTTTTTAGCAGTTTTTGCTCTACAAAACGAATCAGAGTCCATGCGCGAATTAAGCTAATCACTGGCTCATCACTGATCGGATGATCATCGGCCTGCTCAATGACATGGTATTGCTCAAGGTAAAGCTGATAAGACTTAATTAGCGCCTGAATACCAGTAACACCAGTGTTTTCTTTTAAGAAAGTGTAAATATTCAGAAATAAAGAGGAATGAATATTCGGTTGCCAGGTCAAAAACCAGTCGGTTGAAAACGGCAACATCCCTTTTGGAGGTGAAATACCCTTTAACTCTTTATAAAGCTTAGTCAAACGCTCACGCGATAAAGAAGTATGTGACTCTAGTAACTGTAAGCGAGCGCCTAAATTGATCAACTGAATCGCCAACTGAAGCTGCTCAGTTTCACCAACGATGCTTTTTACTTTCATGATCTATTCCGCTCTCGTTATGAATATTACAGAACTTAGGCGATGGCTTCGGCTTTTTGGCCGGCCATCAAAATTGAACTGTGAACAATGGATTGGGATAAACCCTTAGTATTTTTGGTCAACATACCCAACATAGCAGCATCATCAAAGCGAAAGCGCATCAACATCATGGTTGAGCTAGCCAACTTAATTAATTGAGAATTGCTTAAATCCCCAATCAAATCAGCGATATCCTTGCTCACACCAAGTCGGAAAATCGCTTGATCTTTGTCTGCTTGAATCATCTGCTGAGCCAGCATCAAATAGTTCAGATTCGCTTCACGAATTTCTGTCATAATGCTTTCTTGTGATTTATCAATCAGTTGCATGTTGTATCTCATTTCTTTTATGCGATTAAGTGCTTTCGCGATGAATGTAGTTTCTCTGATCCAATATTTTTCTAAATAAGATAAATGCTATAAAAATAGTAAGGGAAATACTTACAAAATGTATAAAATGCTAATGTAAGAGTAGTTCATCCGCCTTAAAACCCTGCCTTAGATCTTAGTAATCAATAAAATCGTAGCCATTCAAATGGCCAGCAAAAGCCCAAGCTGTATGGCCCAAGCAAAAATGGAGACTGATTTTTGTATACACAGCTAAGCACTCAAAACTTAGATACTGCCGCGGGCTTCAAACAATCGCGCCCGCCCCTATTTCTAACTCAGCAGATCAAGTTACACAGTTTTCTTGCGACGAATAAATGGAAACTAAGGGCAAAATTGTGACTATTAACAACACAAGCTCTGCTGGAAAGCAAAGAAATCAGCAAGCCATGGTGTTGTTAGGGACTCGTATCCTCGTTGTTGAGGACAATCTCATTAATCAGACCGTGATTAAGCAATTCTTATTACGCGCAGGCGCACTGATCGAACTTGCTAGTAATGGCCTAGATGCTATCGCGTTATTAAAGACTGAGCAATTTGATGCCGTATTGATGGATATTCAGATGCCAGTATTAGATGGCTTGCAAGCCTGCAAACACATTCGAGAACAATTAAATCTGAAATCCTTACCGATTATCGGACTGAGTGCAGGTGTATTTGCTGATGAAATTCAGCAATGCCTCGATCACGGCATGAATGACTTTATTAGCAAGCCCATTGATCCAGACAGGTTGTATCAAACAATATCAAGCTGGATTTTGCAATTACCGATCTTTAAGGCGGATTCACTAACCCGCCATCGAGATACGACACATCAGGAAACTCTCGTAGATGCCGCTTTGGAAGACTTACCCGGATTTAACCTTAAAAAAATAGCGCTGTTGATGGCTAATGCCCCGCTGACATACAAGCTACTCAATCTATTTTTGTTGGAATGTCGAGATTGCAGCGCAGGTCTGCAAAATGAAATTGCCATTAATGATTACAAAGCTGCCCAAAACCGTATTCATGCGTTTAAGGGATCAGCAGGAAGTGTTGGGGCTGAGGCGATTTTTGCTGCCGCTGAACACCTCGAAGCAGATCTCAAGGTTGGCCAACTACAAACCAAAAACTACGATTCTTTTTTAGAGCGGCTTGCAGAGACCCGCATTCAGTTAAAACAATACCTTGATCAATCTGAATCGCATTTAGAAGGTCAAACTGGTAAGCAAAATCTCGAAAACAAGCCTTTGCAGGATTGTGTCATTTTATTAACTGAAGATAATCTCCTTGCGCAAGAAGCCTTAAAAGAATTTTTAGAAATTTTTGGAGCGCGCATTGATGTTGCTAATAACGGTCAAGATGCTTTAGAGCGATTGAAGACCGTACGTTATGATGCCGTCTTAATGGATATTCAGATGCCAGTGCTAGATGGCTTGCAAGCCTGCAAACAAATCCGAGCGCAAGCCCACCTGAAGACTTTACCAATCATTGGGCTGAGTGCCAGCGTGTGTGAAGATACATCTCAGCAATGCCTAGATCATGGAATGAATGGCTCCATCTCTAAGACGGTTGACCCTCAGGAGCTAGTGAATCAGCTTACTCAATGGATCAAATAGCAACGCTATTTATCGAGCTTTAATTTACCGCCGCTGCAAGAGTAGTTCAACTCCCGAACAATCGCAGCGCTAATAATTTGATTGCTTGGATCAATGGCTTTGACATTAATCACCAGCTTATTTGGTAGGTTTAAATAAGTTGCAACAATCACTTGGCTTGCGCCTACCTTCGTGTTACCAGCTTGATCAAGCTTGCGGGTCAGAGAAATAATCCCAGCATCACTAATTCGAATATCTTTTCCAAACTCCACTTGCACCACCTTCTTACCCGGAATGCGTGCAAGGTAGCTGCGCATCATCTCACTCATGACCAAGACATTAGGCTCAGTTTTTAAAGTATTTACATTCACAAAATCTGCCACAAGTAAGATGCCGTATTCATCTGGCCCATTAGGATCAAATTTAGGTAACGCAGTGTTTAGCTCTGTAGCCATGCCCGATACCAGTACAGTCAAATCGGTTGCCTGAAGCTTGTCTTCAAAAGTAAGGCATTGAGAATCACTACGCCTAGCAGTACCACAAGCTGTCAGGCCCAATAGTGCGCAGAGAAAAAAAGTACTCAGCAGTATTGAGGAGCGAGAAAAAGTAAGGCGAGGAAATTGGCGAATAGACATATTGAGAAGATACCAATAAAAGTCGTATTCTACTAGTGGTTGCGAGTCAGATTAATTAGTGAGATTTAACACTGGCATCGTTGGCGCTCTTGGAGGACCGTCCAGTAAATGCGATATCAGCCGATCGGCAGGTAATTTCACTTGTGCCGTGGATACTACAGCGCCACTGATCACCTGGATCATTCTGACATTTAAAATCAGACCTTCTGAGGTATTTACATAAGTGCCAGTAATGATGCTGCCAGCTTGCACTGGCGGCTTGAGTTGTTTAACGTCTCTGCTCAGAGAAAACTCACCACTTGCTTCGATTAGAATATTTTTTCTGAAGGTGATGTCTGTAACAGACCAATTTCTTAATTGCATTTCATGCATTAAATTTTGCGCCAAAAGTCGACCCAACTGAGATGTCTCAGTTAAGGTATTGAGCGCAACAAAATCAGTGACAACTAGAGCACGACTTCTCATCTCTGGAGAAAGGTTGCGCTCCAGCTGCTCGGCAATAAACATCGAGGCCGTATTGAGAGTGCCCGTTGAGGACGTGCTGGGAACAAGAGAAATAGACTCATACCGAAATGGATAGGGCGAGAGTGTCTTTTCTTGACTAGGCTGCGTCTGCGCCTGCACAGAAGTGATACAAGTGAGTGCGCCCAAAGAAAACAGAGTGCATACGAGTAAATTCAATGGCAACTTCATTGGGGCACCGCTCTAGAGCTGACGGCTTCCGTTGGCATGACCTTGCTGAGTTTTGCATCATTCTCAGGCAGTCGAACGCGATAACTCACCGGAAAATCACTAGACATGCCTGGCTGAATAATCATGACTGAATAAAAAGGCTGTGAACTGCAATTTTCACAATTGACTGCATAGGGCGAGCTTACAGAGGAGCAGCCGGAACAAATCAGCAGACTCGCAATCCATAATGAAAGATAATTTAAACGCAACATATCCTTAACCCAAAAAACCCTAAGCTGTTTTAATTGAATACTTCAACCCCAACAAACGTTTTGATGAAGCCCGCTTGAATAGATTCCTATATTCACTTTACGGCTCAAAATAGCGATTGATGAGGATTTACCAAAATGATTTTTAATAAACTCCTTATCTCATGGCGAAGATGAATTCTTTTAGTAAGGCACCCCCTGCTTTGATTGCCTTGTTTGTTCAAGGCATCGCTTTTGTTCTGGCAGCGGGCTCATGTTGGTTAGCGATCCAGTTTGATTTTTATTTCCCTAGCCTTGCAGTCTTATTAGTACTGCAAGCAGTATTTGCCTATTTTTTAAGCATCGCACTCCAAATGGCTCATTGGTGGCGCTACATTCACCTTCTATTTCCATTGGCGATCTGGGCGGCACTAGCGCTGCAAATTCCGACAAGCTACTTTTTAGTGGGGTTTTTGCTTACAGGAGCCCTATTTTGGTCTGTTTTTCTCACTCAAGTGCCTTTTTACCCCTCCAAACCCGAGGTTTGGGTCGCTGTTTCTGGGTTATTGCCCGGTAAAAAGCTCAGAATTCTGGAAATTGGCAGTGGTTTGGGCAATTTTGCGATCCGCATGGCCCAATTGCGGCCAGAATCTTATGTTGAAGGCATAGAAATAGCCCCTTTGCCCTGGCTTGTCAGCCTCATTCAAGCCAAATTCATCGCGCCCAGCGTCCGTTTTCGCCTTGGCAACTATGAAAAAGTGAATTTCGCTCACTATGACCTGATTTTTGCCTATCTATCACCGGCGGCAATGCCTGAGCTGTGGAAGAAAGCGCTCTCAGAAATGGCTGGTGAAAGTCTCTTAATTAGCCATGAATTCCCAATTCCAGGCGTTCACGAAACTCAAAAAAAGACCTTTCATTCAGATCAACGTCAGTGCTTTATCTACCAAATCGGCCAATATCAGGCTGTTTAACGGGAAGACAGACATCATAATCTGGCTTTATTCAGGCAATTAAATGTCTTATTTACAGGTATTCTTCTGATATTCAGGCAAAAAGGGGCTCATTGTGTTTGTCATCATTGGTTTTGTCATCGTCACATTTTCAGTATTCGGGGGCTTTGCTATGGCCGGCGGCCATCTCGCAGCGCTAATGCAACCAATCGAGCTATTGATGATTGGAGGGGCCGCTTTGGGTGCCTTTTTAGTAGGCAATGACCTCAAGACTATTAAGGCAACCCTTGCCACTCTGCCCAGCGTATTTAAAGGCTCTAACTACAGCAAAGCGCTATATCTCGACTTGCTAGCAATGATGTTTGAGTTTCTAACCAAGATTCGTAAAGACGGCATGATGGCCATCGAAAAAGATGTGGAAAATCCAGAGAACAGCGCCATCTTCACCAAGTACCCAAAAATTATGAAAGACCATCATTTGATGGACTTTTTATGCGACTACTTACGCATGATGCTCTCGGGCAATATGGAGCCGTTTCAAGTAGAAAACTTAATGGATTTAGATATTGAGACCCACCACAATGAAGGGCATGTAGTGTGTCATGCGATTGCAAAAATGGCTGACGGTATGCCTGCTTTTGGCATTGTTGCGGCCGTGATGGGTGTGGTTCACACGATGTCATCCGTGGGTCAAGTCTCCAACGCTGAACTGGGTATCTTGATTGCGCATGCTCTGGTGGGAACCTTCCTCGGCATTTTGTTGTGCTACGGATTTGTAGGCCCACTTGCCACCATCCTAGAGCAAAAATTGAATGAGTCCTCGAAGATGCTCCAAACAGCAAAGGTGATTTTGCTAGCCAGCTTAAATGGTTACGCACCGACGATTGCTGTCGAGTTTGGCCGCAAGGTCTTAACTTCGAATGAGCGCCCTGGCTTTCTTGAACTCGAAGAATATATTAAAGGCGCCAAAACGCGTTAATCCATGGCTACCAAAGAAGATAAGCCTCTCATTGTTGTAAAACGAATTAAAAAAGTTGCTGGTGGTCATCACGGAGGTGCATGGAAGATTGCCTACGCAGACTTCGTAACAGCGATGATGGCCTTCTTCTTGCTGATGTGGCTATTGGCATCTGTTTCTAAAGAAGATCTGAAGGGCATCTCTGAATACTTCAAGATGCCAATTGAAAAAATTGTCTCTACCGGCCCTAGCGCTTCAGGCTCCAGCGGTATTTTTGTTGGCGGAGGCAAAGACCTTACCCGTAAGGATGGTGAGGTTTCTAAGGCTGATGACAATAGCGATAAAGCGCCGCAAAGGATGCTGGATGAAGAAGGTCTCAAGCAACTCAAAGCCCGGGTTGAGTCTGCCATTGAAGCAAATCCCCAACTCCAGAGCTTCAAAAAACAAGTGTTGATTGACATTACCGAAGATGGTTTGCGGATTCAGATTGTGGATAACCTGAAGAGGCCCATGTTTGCCTTATCGGATGATGAGCTTCAGCCCTATGCACGCGACATTATGAAAGCCGTTGGCAAGTCGCTCAATGGCGTAGAAAACAAGCTGACTTTATCCGGCCATACGGATGCACACCCTTTTCCCAATAAAGAAAAGTCTTATAGCAACTGGGAACTCTCTGCGGACCGAGCAAATGCTGCAAGGCGCGAACTAGTGAATGGCGGCATGGATGAAACCAAGTTGATGCAAGTCACTGGTTTATCTTCTGCGGTTCTCTACGACAAAACAGATCCGCTCAATCCCATTAATCGCCGTATTTCGATTATTGTGATGAACAAAAAAGCTCAAGAGCGGATAGAAAGAAATGCATCCATTGAGGCTGGTAATGCCGATGCTGTACAAAAAGGGATTCAAGCTTCAGCCCCTGGCATAAAACCGGTGGCTAAGCCAGACGTGAAGCCCTGAGGCTTCGATCTATTCACGCACTTAAAGGTGTTTACCCTTTCGCCTAATTGTAATAATGTAAATCATGATGAAACTACAGACCGGTCTCCCTAAGCTCCCCTACTTGCCAGTCAAAGTAGGCTTAATAGCAATGCTAATGACTGCTCTCGTCATGGCAGGATTACTTTTAATCAATACCCAAAGCTGGACCCCTGACTTCTCAACAGCGATGAAGCCATTGAACTCCATGTCATCTGCAATTACGCCGGCCAAGTCGCCAAAGGTAGAGGAGCCTGCACCTGCATCAGTTGATTTAAATAAACTCAAAGAACTCATTGCACAAAATCGCCTCTTTTTAAATAAGGCTTATGCAGAGAAAAAAGCGCCTGAACCTGTCTCAGAAGAAGTTCGCAACCTAGCGGATCGCGTGACGCAAGATCTCGCTGATATGAATGCGATCTGGCAATCCTTTTTAGCAGGTCCTTTAAGCGCAGAAGAAAAGACCTTAGCAACCCAATATAGAGGTGATTTTGACAAACTGGTTAACCAGTCGATCAAGCCAACGGTTGATCTCTTGCAAGTGAACTATTTATCGCAAGCCAGCGCATTACTGGCTCGCACTCAAGGCCTGCAAACACAAGTCATGACTGATTTAGATGCGCTCATCAAAGCCCAGTCGAGCGCCAAACTCATTGCCTTGCAAAAGAAAAGTATTACGGAAGTAGCTCCTGAAGCTCCTGTGGTTGCTGTAGCTCCTGCGGTTACTCCTGCACCTGCAACAGTCAATACACCTTCTTCAACAGGTGACTTACCTACAGATAAGCTCATGATCATTGCCGTCGGTATGCTGGTGATGCTGAGCTTGGCACTCCTCATTTCTAGAACACTTAAGCATAGTTTGGGTGCCAGCCCTGAAGAATTAACAAAAGCAGCAGGCTATATTGCTAGCGGTCAATTAGATTACCGCATTGCATTGAGTGCTGGAGACCATAGTAGTGCCATGGCTGCTATCAAAGCAATTCAAGGCGAGTGGAAACAATTCATGCTTGATACCAGCATTTTGAATGCCGCTATGCAAGATGGAAAGTTATTGGGTCGCCGCGAGGTTGATCAGCATCGCGGTGCTTTTTATGAATTTGCCAATGACCTCAACACCACCATTGACCTTGCAATGCAAAAGGGTCAAGTATCTGAATCTGCTCAACGCAATATTCAGCAAGCACTTCAAAAAGCCTTAACCCAAGCTCAAACCATTCCTGCGGCAATACAAAATCATGATTTGAGTAAAAGACTATCTGTTGATAGCGAGCTTGAGGAAGTGAATTTGCTCAACAAAACGATGAATCAGCTCCTAGACAAAATGGAAGAGCTCAGTAGCTTTGCCCAAAGTCAAGGGATAGATATTCAAAGACTGGCCAAAGACTTAAGCCTAAATCATGCTAGCCTCATGAAGGGCGCTGAGGAACAGGCCCAATACTTACAAAACTCCAACTTGAAGATGCAAAGCTTGGGAGATAGCACCAAACAAAATGCTGAAAACGCAAAACAAGCACGTCTCATGGCTATTTCGACCTCTGAAATGGCCGATACCCTTACTGCCGAGATGAGCCATGCAGGGATTCCTGCTGAGAAGCTGGAAAGCATCAACAAATGGGTGGAGCGAATTGCCAGCTCTACCCGTTATGTCGCCGATTTGAGCGCCAATATCACTACCGCATCCTTGGATCAGAGCCTGAACCTAAATGAAGTGAATAGCGCTATATCCCAGGTGGAAAAAATAGCCCAGAAAAATATTGAAACAATCAAAGATACTGCTTTAAATGGGGGGATGCTATCGCATCATGCCGGCGCCCTAGAGCAGGCTTTTGGCCATTTAACGGTATCGACAACTAAACCCGTTGCCGCCCCTTTGAGCGTTTCATTAGATACCCCAAAGACCACTGAATCTGAGAATCCACCAGCAAATCCTTCTGAAAAAGATCCAGATTGGAGGCTGTTTTAGACCGGATTTTAGGCAGAGCTTGTACCAATAAATCTGTCTGAAAGGGGTCTTTTTGACCCCTTATTGCTAATAATCCCATTTTTAGAAGATTGAATTAAGGGGCGTTCACCCCCCTTTTCTAGCAATTCATTTAAGGCCCGCTCGCTGAAAATCATTCATCAGCAAATCAATCCTTTTTAAGGTGTAGCGGTGGCAGAAGAAAGCGATTTAGAAAAAACAGAACAGGCCTCGTCGAAACGATTAGATAAAGCGTATCGAGAGGGTGACGTTCCTCGCTCCAGGGAATTGCAGACCTGCGCCTTGTTATTTACCGCTGGATTATCGATTTGGATATTAGGGGCGCACCTTAGTAGCGCCCTTGCAAATATGCTGAGTTCTGGACTCACGTTTGATAGCAAATTAGCCTTTAATACCGAAAACTCTCTAGCAAGTCTTTCTGGACAAGCCATTGATTTACTAATCGCTTTTTCTCCTCTAGGTCTAGCCCTGACAATAGTTGCCCTAGCTGCTCCAATTCTCGTTGGCGGCTGGAACTTCAGCACAGATCTATTAATACCAAACCTTACAAGGCTCGATCCCATCAAAGGATTTGGCAATTTATTTTCTAAAAATTCTTTAGTGGAATTAGTCAAAGCAACAGCCAAGGCTACTTTGGTTGGAATCGTAGCCTACTTTATGATTGCCGCTGATTTTGCACAGCTCATTACCTTGTCATTAGTTCCTCTAGAGGTGGGCGTGGCAGAGACAGGTTTATTTCTGGTGAAATCATTTATTTTTATAGTTGGCGCCTTAGTAGCTATTGCCTTGATTGATGTGCCTTATCAACTCTATCAATATGCTGAGAAGCATAAGATGAGCCGTGAAGAGCTCAAGCAAGAGGGTAAAGAAGATAACGGCAGCCCTGAAATTAAAGCCAAAATTCGCCAGCAACAGCGCGCAATGTCACGACGCAGGATGATGTCACAAGTACAAAAAGCAGACGTAATCATTACCAATCCAACCCACTACTCAGTTGCTATTCAATATAGAGAAGGTGATATGAGGGCGCCAGTGCTTTTAGCCAAAGGGTCAGATGCTGTTGCATTGCGTATTCGAGAGCTCGCTAAGGAGCATGACATTCTGGTTTTAGAGTCTCCTAAACTTGCGCGTGCGATCTATGCCAATACTGAGCTCGATGCAGAAATTCCTGAGTCTCTTTACCTTGCAGTTGCCGAGATTCTCGCCTTTGTATTCCAGGTCAAAAACTTTAACGGTCGAATTGGCACTTACCCAAGTCAACCCCATAATATTTTTGTACCCGATGAATTAGATCCATTATCGAGCACTAAGCAAATCGAGCTTACATCATGAACTTTACCCAATTTTTAGACTCTCTTAAAAATTTCAATAGTAAGACTATTGCAGGTCCACTCATTATTGTGCTCATGCTCGGAATGATGATTTTGCCAATTCCAGCGATTGGCTTAGATCTCTTATTCACCTTCAATATTGCACTATCAATTTTGGTGCTGATGATTGGACTGCAGACTTCCAAGCCATTAGATTTTTTAGCGTTTCCAACAGTGCTCTTGGTGACAACCATGTTGCGCCTGAGCTTGAACGTTGCTTCAACACGCCTAGTTCTGACTGAAGGTCATACTGGTCCAGCAGCAGCCGGCAAAGTAATTGAAGCTTTCGGACATTTCTTAATTGGTGGAAACTATGCGGTAGGTATTGTGGTCTTCATTATTTTGACCATCATTAACTTTACGGTGGTCACTAAAGGTGCCGGAAGAATTGCAGAAGTTGGTGCGCGTTTTACCTTAGACGCGATGCCTGGTAAGCAGATGGCAATTGATGCCGATCTGAATGCCGGAATGATTGGGCAAGATGAGGCACGTAGTCGCCGCACTGAAATTAGCCAGGAAGCTGAATTTTATGGTGCCATGGATGGCGCTTCAAAATATGTGCGAGGTGATGCGATCGCCGGTATTCTGGTGATTATCATTAACATTCTCGGCGGCCTCATTGTAGGCATGCTTCAGCATGATATGAATTTTAGCGATGCGGTAAAGAATTACACTTTGCTGGCTATCGGCGATGGCTTGGTAGCGCAAATACCATCCCTTATTATTTCCATTGCAGCTGGTATTGTGGTTTCACGTGTTGCTAATGACCAGGATATTGGCACGCAGTTAACCAAGCAACTCTTTAATAATCCTAAAGTTCTGAACATTACCGCCCTCATTATCGGTGGTATGGGCTTGATTCCAGGCATGCCTAATCTTGCTTTTTTACTATTAGCAGCCACCCTGGCGGGCATCGCCTATACGGTGAAAAATCGCCTAAAACAGGTAGTCGAAACTGACGCAAAAGCGAATGAAAAGTCTGAAATGGAGTCCATCGACGCTACATGGGATGACGTGATGCCAGTGGATGCACTTGGTCTAGAGGTCGGCTTTCGCCTAGTACCTTTAGTAGATACACAACACGGTGGAGATCTCATTAAGCGCATTAAAGCCTTACGCAAAAAATTTGCTCAAGATGTTGGTTTCTTAACCCCACCAGTCCATATTTGCGATAACTTAGAGCTCAAGCCCTCTGCGTACAGTATTAAATTAAAAGGCGTGGAAATTGCAAAAGGTGAGTCCCATTACGGACAATTCTTAGCGATTAATCCAGGTAATGTGACCGGCCAACTACCCGGACCGATAACATCAGATCCCGCATTTGATTTGCCCGCGACCTGGATTGATAACAGCTTACGTGATGAAGCACAAGGCATGGGCTATACCGTAGTGGATGCAAGTACCGTGATTGCGACACACCTCAATCACGTGATTGGTATGCACGCCTCAGAACTACTTGGTCATCAAGAGGTACAGCAGCTACTCAATTTACTTAGCAAAGAATCTCCAAAATTAGTTGAAGATTTAATTCCAAAATTACTTACTAGCTCTGTAGTGCAAAAGGTGCTGCAAAATCTATTAAGCGAAGGAGTCACAATTCGCGATATGCGCACCATCATGGAAACCCTCATTGAATATGCGCCACACACGCAAGACCCTGCTGAATTAACTGCCAAGGTAAGAATTAAGTTGGGTCGAGCCATTACCAATCAACTCTTCCCCAATAGTAACGAGATGTCTGTGATCTCTCTTGAAAATAATCTCGAGCGTCTTTTAATGCAGGCAGTCAGTGGTAGCGGTGACGGCGGTTCAATTGAGCCCGGAATCGCTCAAACCTTAGCTTCCCAAGCTGGTGAAGCCGCTCGCGCACAAGAAAAAATGGGGCACTCTCCCGTACTATTAGTCGCCTCACCATTACGGGCCACTTTAGCGAAATTTCTGAAAAGAGTAACGCCTAATTTACGTGTTTTATCCCATGAAGAATTACCTGATTCTAAAACTATCCGTGTTGCCAACTTAATTGGAGGTTCTGTATGACCATCAAAAAATTCCTAGCCAAAACTCCCCGCCTTGCGCTAAATCAAGTTAAAGAAGAGCTGGGCGAAGACGCTACTATTATTTCCAATCGATCCATCAACGGCTGGACTGAAATTCTCGCGCGTGGTGAATCTGCAGTCAATACTGACTCGCAGAGTCAAAAGACTCAAAAGCTAGACGAGACGCAACTTGCAAAACAACTACAAGCAAAAAAAGCGCAAGAGATGATTACTTTGCTTAATAGCAAGCCCGCTCAGAAAACTATCAGCTCTTCCTCAGAGCTCCCGGAAGCTAATGTAACTAAGATTGACGCTGTACAGAGTATCCAAATTCAGGGGGTCCTGAAGGAAATTCGTGAGATGCGTTCACAATTTCAGGTACAGATTGATAATCTCTCTCGTGCCAGCCTGGAATATAGCTCCAACAAAAGAGATCTCATGAGTCAATTTTTATCCGCTGGCTTCAATCTTGACCTAGCAAAACGCGTTATTACGAAATTGCCATCAGACTTTTCTGCCAAGGAGGCCACTCCCTGGGCAATTAATTTACTCGCAAAAAATCTACAAGTTCTCGAAAACGAATCTGAGATTATGAGTCGCCAAGGCATCTTTGCATTGCTGGGACCTACGGGCGTAGGAAAAACAACTACGATTGCTAAAATTGCTTCTCGCTATGTTCTCAAGCATGGCAATCAAGGCATTGCTTTAGTTAGCACTGATACTTATCGAATTGGCGGTCACGAACAACTACGTATTTACGGAAAGATTTTAGGGGTTGAAGTATTTGCTGCAAAAGACGCCCAAGAATTGCAGCAAACTCTTGATCAACTTAAGGATAAGAAGCTGATTCTCATTGATATGGCAGGATTAAGTCAAAAAGACCAGATGGTAGGTGCACAACTTGATATGCTCCATGAGGCAAATCGCGATATTCAAAAAATTATCTGCCTCAATGCCAGCAGTACTCTAGATACCCTTAATAATGTCAGCAAAGCTTTTGCTAGTAGAGGTCTAGATGGCTGCATCATCACTAAGGTCGATGAGGCCATTGGCTTAGGTGGCGTCATTAATGTCGCGCTACAAAATAAGCTCAAGGTCTATTACCTCACCAATGGTCAGAGAGTACCTGAAGATATAGCCATGATCGATAAAGTCGCACTGATCGAGGAGGCCTTTAATCAAGGAAAGACCAAAGATGCTGTATCAACAATCTCTCCAGAAGATTTACCTGCCTTCTTCAGTAATTCGTCTACGAATATGAACCAGGGAATTGCCCAATATGCTTAATCCCTTCGATCAAGCAGAGGGACTCAGACGCATTCTGATGCCCCCTAAGCCCGATGCGATTTCTTGCTTAAATTTGGACTTTAAGCGTGGAAAGGGCCAACTACTGAGTGATCTTATTAAAGACATGGAAAAACAGCAGATTTACTTTATTGATGCAAGTATTGAAGGGCATCATGAACTACCCCTGGCTTTGCTTAATTACGATCATTTCATCATGAAACTAACAAATAACCCAATATCTATTAAGCAAACCTTCGGAATTATTAAGTTACTAAGCAAAAGTGCTGAAAATCGGGTCTTTGGCATGATTGTTAGCGCCCAAAATGAGATTGCGGCACAAACCATTTATCGCAATCTGAAACAAGCAAGCAAGGGATTTTCACATATTCATCTAGAGCTCATCGGGTTTAGTACACTTAGTAACAACTGGGTTAGCCCTATATTGTTAAATATGATGCCTGCCCAAATAAAAAAGACTACTTTTACCACCCCATTTGGCGTAGCAACAAACTAAAAACTATGTACAAGGCCGACGGAAAAACTGACCATAAAGAAAGTCTAGTTCATCAATACGCCGATTTGGTCAAAAAAATGGCCTATCAAATTAAAGCTAAGTTACCTGCCAATGTGGAGGTAGATGATTTAATTCAAGCCGGTATGATTGGGCTATTAGACGCCGCCAGTAAGTACCAGGATAACCAAGGGGCCCAATTTAAAACCTACGCCAGCTCCCGTATTCATGGCGCCATCATGGATGAGCTCCGTAGTGCTGATTGGCTGCCACGCAATATTCGCAAACAAATGCGAGATGTTGAAAAAGCGATCGCTAGCTTGCAGCAAAGCTTAGGTAGACCTCCAAGTGAAAATGAAGTTGCTAAAAAACTTAAGCTTAACATTGCTGATTACTTCCAGCTATTAACCGACTGTAGCGGGCATCAACTAATTTATTTTGAAGACGTTCATAAAAATGAAGAAGAAGATCACTTTCTTGACCGTTTTATTCAGCACAATAGCGGCGATGTGATCAATGGTCTACTTTCAAAAGATTTTAAAGAGGCCTTAAAACAGAGCATTGAAGCCCTACCCGAAAGAGAGAAAATTCTGATGGGTTTGTATTACGAACAAGAACTCAACCTTAAAGAAATTGGTGCGGTGATGAGCGTTACTGAATCTCGCGTATCTCAAATGCATAGCCAAGCTGTTGCTCGGATTCGCACAACCTTAAAAGAGAAATTATGGACTGGGCCAGCCTAGGCGGTATTGCACTTGCACTCATTGGTATTTTAATTGGTGAATCGCTTGGTGGCGGTAGGATTTCCTCCCTACTCCAACCCTCAGCATTCATCATTGTTACCTTTGGCACGTTTGGTGCAGTTTTGTTGCAAAGCCGCCCCGCTAACTTTCGCAATGGGTTTAGTAAACTAAAATCTGTTTTTACTGAGCCGGAAGACCAACGAACTACTTTGGCACTCGATATTTCGCAATGGAGCTTGATAGTCAGAAAGGAAGGCGTATTAAAGCTTGAGAGCTATATGAATGAAGCGTCCGATCCTTTTGTGAAGAAGATCCTGCGCCTAGTTATAGATGGTGCGCCACCACAAACCATTAAAGAGGTTGGCGCAAACGACCTCTATCAATATGAATTACATGAACGTAACGCCATTAAGGTTTGGGACTCAGCAGGTGGCTATGCACCTACGATTGGAATCTTAGCTGCCGTTATGGGCTTGATTCATGTGATGGAAAATCTATCGGACCCCACCCTACTTGGAAGTGGCATCGCTGTAGCCTTTGTTTCTACTATTTATGGCGTTGGCTTGGCAAATCTTTTATTTATTCCAATTGCCAATAAACTAAAAACACTCCTACAATTAGAAGTATCTAAATATGAGATGGTTGTAGAGTCATTGGCATCAATTGCCTACGGAGAACACACTAAAGTGATAGAGGATAGACTCTCTGGATACCTCCTTTAAAAACCCCCCACTGAAAAGACGTCGTCACCTAGAAGATCATGAACATCATGATCGGTGGCTTGTCTCCTATGCCGATTTCATCACTCTCTTATTTGCATTTTTTGTAGTGATGTATGCAAGCTCGACCATTAATCAAAAAAAATATGATGCGCTATCCAACTCCTTAATGTCCGCATTTGCTCCCATCCAAATGACAGAGGGAGATAGTAAATTAGCAATGAGGGACAAAGGAGATGCTGAGATTGCTGGGACTTATGCAGCCGAACAAAGTCCAATCCTCATTGATCCTTTGGGTCTAGTTAAGCTCAAACGAGAAATGGCTATGATGAAGCGTGAGAAAATGAATCGCCTCGAAAAGGACCTTACTAAAGCATTAAATCCGCTAATACAAGATGGAAAAATTAGCGTCATTCAATCGTCCAAAGGTATTAGGATCGATATTATTGATAGCTACCTCTTTAGCCCCGGATCCGCCGCCGTTACTAGCCCAGCGGCGTTCCAAACCCTTGCAGAAATTGCACCAATTTTGGCTAAAAGTGATCAAACGATTGATATTGAAGGCCATACAGATAACCAGCCTATCAACACCAAGGCATTTAACTCTAACTGGGAGCTATCAGCGATTCGAGCTACCACAGTACTTAATATACTCAGTCAAAAAGGAATCAACGAAAATCGTTTGAG
This sequence comes from Polynucleobacter sp. CS-Odin-A6, assembly GCF_018882095.1. Classification (GTDB taxonomy): domain Bacteria; phylum Pseudomonadota; class Gammaproteobacteria; order Burkholderiales; family Burkholderiaceae; genus Polynucleobacter. The sequence goes on along the minus strand of NZ_JACVPD010000004.1, from coordinate 133,434 downwards.
CGCCACCGGCTTTGGCTCATCAAGACCAATCAGCAGTAACGATTCCGCTTTAGGTAAGGCAAAAAACCGTCGGGTTTCAATTCTGCTATTACGTGACCCTGGCCAGCAGCCTGGATCGGACCTACTGCCCTCTAAAACAGACTAGAATAAGGGACTTATTATGTTATCAACTGGCTCTAAAGAGACCTTTAAATACGCTCAAATTCTCAATTCACACTATTTTTAGCAAGAAATCCCATGAACCTCATTGATTTTATAGCGCCCTTTTTGTTTGGTGTTTTCGCGCTGATAGTTCTCGGCATGAGCATTTTTATCATGAAATTAATTGAATCAATTGATAAACAAGCAGCCCAGATAAAAATCATTTATGGATTGATTGAGCAAACAAAATCTGAAACAGAGGCAGCTCTAGATTCTTTTACTCCAACCAGGGAGAAAGTAAATAACCATAACGCACGTATAGATAGTATTGAGTTTGAGCTCAAAGGCATGCGAGAAAAGATGAGTGCAGTAAACCCTAAAAAATAGTCTGCAATTACCAGAAATTAATTGGCAACAAGTAGTTGTTAATATCTTTCGCTAATTCTCGCTTAGATGTGTCCGAAGTGATTTTCTCTTTCATGAGATAAACAAATACATCTATAACAATCTCTCGCAATGATTCGGGATCCCAAACATTCATTCGATCCTTAAACAAGGATAAAACATCCTTGCCACCCAGGCCGCGCAAACCAGGATGCAACATATCACTCATTTCTATAGTGTCAGCAAGTGATTGCACCACATTACGACTTCCTGAAAAGCGAGTGTTAAAAGTCTTACATAACTTTTCAATTATTTGGGATTCTGTTAAGTGTGCCATTTCAATTTTGCCTATTTCTTATCAATCAATACGGGGGTGAGATTTGGGCGCCTTAGTGCTACTTTCTAATACCCCAAATATTATCACAAGTGATAATATTCAAACAATGTGTAGCGCTAAATCCAGAATAAGAGAGGTCGATAAAAAGGCAGTTCGTTTGCTATGCTCATCATTTAATGAATCAATGCGATCTGGCAAGGATTATAAAGTCGCTTTAACAAAGATGATTGAGTCTCAGAAGCAGTTTATTCCAGCATTAAGAACGGTTGACTCTAACAGTATTTTGGCCAGTTATAACGCCCAAATGGCTGTTTCTTTGCCACAAGAATTACGAAATAGAGCCATCAAACTCATCATTCATCTCGTGCAAAAACATGTCAATCCAAATCTGAACGATTCAGACGGCTTCTTTATGGAGGTATTTATTGATAAACAAATGTTAGAGCTAAAAGAGTGGCTTAAGTAACATTGAACCCGACTAGGACATTCCATTAGCTCAGCCTTAAGGCTTGCTAATTTTTTTAATCACACTAGCCAATTTTTTAGCGTAGTCAGGATCAGTTGCATAACCCGCTTTAGCCATCGCATCAGCATAGCTATTAACATTACTCAAGTTATTCAGGACATTATTAAAACGTGGATTACTAGTAATCAAATTGGCAAAGTCCTTAAATGAATCTGCGTAAGAATCATACGCCCTGAATTTTTCTACCTTGACCTGCTTCTCACCGTTGATATATTCAGTAGTCAATGTTGATACCACCCTGCCATTCCAATTGCCTGTAGCTTTGATACCAAATAAATTATTACTAGGCGTGCCATCGCTACCTTTAATTTCTTTTTTTCCCCAGCCTGTTTCGAGTGCAGCCTGACCGAGCATAAATTGAGCTGGCAGACCGCTAGCGTTACTAGCCTGTCGTGCAAATGAAGCTAACTTATCTGTGAAACCATTCACAGTGTCCTTAAGAGCATTGGATAAAGATGGCGATATGATTTCAGCAGACATTTCAAAATCACTAAATAATTGTGAAATTTTATCTGACCAAGATTTTGTACCGTCTGCTTTAATGGTGGCACTTCTTGTACGAACATCCTCGGGAGCTGTTAGCGAAGTATAAGCAGAAAGACCACTAACACTTGAGCGATTAAGTCCAAGTGCTTTAGAGCTAATGGGACCATCGCCTGTTTGTCCTTCGGGAGCGCCTACTGCTTTGCTGAGTTGCCTGACAAGAACGTCAGCCAAACCAATACCCTTACCGTTGGCAAGTTTTTGACTTAACTGCTGATCAAACATTGAGGTGTAAAGCTTATTTTGCTCAGTATTAAAGACACCATCTTGTGGGCTAGCATCACGCATGCTTTTTAGCATCATATTAATGAAGATCGCTTCAAACTGCTTAGCAACACCCTTAATTGCTTCTGGTGAGTTCTCTTTTGCAGACTTCTTGAGTGAGTTGAGGCCATTAGCATCCATAGCCAGCTGATTACTTAGATCAGTGCCAGAGATGGTGTTATTAGATAGCGCCATGATACTAATGCTTAAATTATCTCTAGTTCGGCGCGTAATGCGCCAGCAGCCTTAATTGCTTGCAAGATAGCCACTAAATCTTGAGGCGTTGCACCAACAGCATTTAATCCCCGAACTACATCTGATAGAGATGTGCCACCAGCCAATTGAATCACGTTGCCGGGGTCTTGATTTAAGCTAACCTGTGATACTTTTGCCTCAACCGTATTTCCAGTATTCGAAAAAGCGCCTGGCTGACTAATAACAGGAGTCGTACTAATCACTACAGTCAAGTTACCATGAGCAACCGCGCAATTTTCTAACTCAACACTCTGATTTAAGACAATTGAACCTGTTCTTGCATTTAGAATTACCTTCGCTTCGCCTTTGGCTGGAGTAACGCTGATGCTTTCTAATGCAGCCATAAATTGGACGCGGCTAGCACTATTAATATTATCTGGCGTAATCTGAATTACACGCGAATCATGGGCAATTGCAATTGGCTTGCCAAAACGTTTATTAATTGCATCAACAACAATACTAGCTGTAGAAAAATCAGAACTTTTAAGCTCTAGATTAAAGATATCCATGCCAGCTAAATTATTCGGGATCACTCTTTCAACAGTAGCTCCAGCTGATATACGACCAGCATTAAGCTGATTAATAGTTGCCGAACTGCCATTAGCGGAGGCAGTTGCGCCGCCAATAACAATGTTTCCTTGAGCCATTGCGTAGATCTGACCGTCAGCTCCTTTTAAAGGCGAGAGCAATAAGGTGCCACCTCGTAGAGTCTTGGCATTACCCATAGCTGAAACAGTGACATCTAAAGTTTGACCAATTTGAGAAAAAGGCGGCAAATTTGCCGTCACAATAACTGCCGCTACGTTCTTCAGTTGAATCTGAGAAAATGTACCTGGCGGTAACGTGACTCCCAGAGATTGCAACATACTTAAAGTACTTTGTAGGGTAAATGGTGTCTGCGTTGTTTGGTCGCCAGTGCCATCCAAGCCCACAACCAATCCATAGCCAATTAATTGGTTACTTCGGACGCCCTGAATATTTGCTAAATCTTTAATACGCTCAGCATGTGCGACAGAAGTCAGGCTTAGACTGCTAAATATACCCGTACACAATAGTAATAGTACTATCAGGCTTTTAAGCCATTGGGGTCTTTTTTCAGTTCGAAATAAAGAGAAACGATGAGATTTAAGAAAAAATGTCATCATATTTTTAGAATGGCGCAATACTTAAGAAGAAGCGGGTAACCATACTAGCAATATAAGAGCTATCAATTGCATTAGTAGTGCGGTACTCAAACCGAGCATCTGCAACAGTGTTAGAGGCAACTGTGTTGTTAGTTGTAATCATATTTGGGTTTACTACCCCTGAAAAACGAACAAACTCCGAGCCTTGGTCGTAACCGATTTGCTTTTCACCTGCTACCATTAAATTACCGTTTGGAAATACCTCCAAAACTGTTGCTGTTATAAATCCATTAAAAGTATTACTAGCATTAGACGTAGCTTTATTTTCATTAGATAAGTTGTTAGCCCAACTAAACGTTGGACTAACAGTGTTGCCAAACTGATCGGTTGCCGTGGCATTGGCAAGGCCCTTTTTAGAGCCTGATGAGCCTGCGTCTTTTGTTGCAGTGGTGGTTTCAGTAATATTAATTGTGATCGTATCGCCAACGCTACGTGCACGATTGCCCTCAAACATCGGTTTGTAGCTTACGCTTGAAAAAATTGAACCATTTGAAGCTTGCGACATCGCCATGCGATTACTAGCTGGACCAGGGTTTTGCGTGATCGTGCTGGGAACGACGCTGCAAGCACTAAGGCTAATGCCTATAGCTGTAATACTAAAGACGGTAAAGAGGCTTATTTTAGGTAGGCGTAATGAGGTTTGCATAAGGGCTATCCCAATTGAGCCAATCTTTGGAGCATCTGATCAGAGGTTGATATCGCCTTACTATTGATCTCATAAGCGCGCTGAGTCTGAATCATATTGACCATCTCCTCAACCACATTCACATTAGAAGTTTCTACGAAGCCTTGCGCCAGGACGCCTGCGCCATTGGAGCCAGGATTCACTGTATTGGGTGCGCCAGAGGCAGCAGTTTCAGCATACAGATTCTCACCTTTAGCGCTCAAGCCCGCTGGATTAATAAAGGTGGCTAATTGCAACTGGCCAACCTGTGTAACTGCAACCGTGTTTGGCAAGGTCACTGACACAACACCGTCAGCTGCTACTGTTACCGTCTGCGCAGTTGCTGGAATCGTAATCGCTGGCTGAATAACATAACCACTAGCGGTCACTAACTGTCCGGTGCTACTGACCTGAAAGCTACCATCGCGGGTATAGTTTGTAGTGCCATCGGGCATTAAGATCTGAAAGAAGCCGCTACCATTAATTGCAATATCAGTATTGTTACTGGTTTGCTGTAAGTTGCCCTGAGTAAAGATGCGTTCTGTAGCGACAGGCTTCACACCTGTACCAATTTGCATTCCAGAAGGGAGTTGAGTTTGTTGAGAAGATTGTGCACCGGGTTGACGAATCGTCTGGTAAAGCAAATCCTCAAACACTGCTCGCGACTTTTTAAAACCATTCGTACTGACGTTAGCCAAGTTGTTGGATATCACATCCATCTGGGTTTGTTGAGCTTCGAGACCAGTTTTTGAAATCCACAGTGAGCGTATCATCTTATTTCCTTTAATTTAGAGGTATCTTGACACATTAGGTATTAATTTAAATTGAAGAGCTGAGCGGCTTGTTGGTCGCTATTCTCAGCATTCTTCATCAGCTGCATCTGAATATCAAATTGGCGTGCTAGAGAAATCATATTTACCATACCCTGTACAACATTTACGTTGCTGTTCTCTAAGGCACCATTCACTACTCTTATAGTAGGATCAGCAGCAATTGGCGACAGATCTCGATTATTAAATAGGCCATCAACACCGCGCACTAATTTTTTTTCATCAGGGTTGGATAACTTTAAGACATCTATAGGTGTAGAGGGACCGCCGCTAATTGCAGGATCTATACTAGAAATTGTTCCGTCCGCTCCAATGGAGATATTGACATTAGGCGGAATCGTAATGGGACCGCCGCCGCCCAGAACATTGCGACCACCTGCTGTTTGCAAAATACCATTTTCACTAACCTTAAAAGATCCATTACGAGTTAGACCTTCAGAACCATCAGGGCGTTGGACACTAAACCAGCCTTTACCTTCTATAGCCACATCTAGCGTACGGCCAGTTTGCTGAATTGCGCCCGGCGTGAAATCAGTGCCGTTACTTGCATTAATAACAAATGCCCGAGTGTCAATGCCGCCCCCCAAAACTGGTACTGATAAAAAGGAGTCGATCTGCGCCTTGAAACCAGTCGTAGAAACGTTAGCCAAATTATTCGAGTTGGTAGATTGCTGGTCCAAGATATGTTGGGCCCCAGTCATTGCGGTGTAAATAACACGATCCATATTAAGTCCTTTTTTCTCGCTTCTCTTATCTATTGGGTGAGCTTAGCTTGTGTAACGAAGTACATTAACCATTCATTCCAATAAGGGTTTGATAATTTTGACTTTCGATCTTAACTACTTGAGCGCTAGCCTGATAAGCTTGCTGGGCAGCTAATAAACCTACCATATCAGTCGTTTGATTCACGTTGGAAGCCTCTACTGAGGAGCCCACAATCGTACCTCTACCTAAGGTATTTGCAGCGGCAATAAGTGGAACTCCAGACTTAGCCGTCTCAACCCATGAGTCGTTTCCTAAAGCCTTCAGTCCCACATTACTTGGAATGAGCGCTATGCCAATTTGACCTAATTCATAAGTACTATTATCTGAATAGGTGCCAATAATGGTACCCGTTGCATCAATCGCTTTTGTATTAAGGTAAGCAAAATCGGTTCCTAGCGTAGTCGTTTGGACAAAACTATGAGAGCCGCTGGTAAAACCATAACTATTGATATCAATTGCGTTCTCTGGCCCATAATTTTTATGATTGACTATTACCGCCGAGATATTTGCTAACTGCTCTGTTGTCAGCTTAGATCCCAAATAAGTACTGGGGGCACCTGAGGTGGTTTTTAATCCAGATATCAATCTTGCATTCACAACCCCTGGTCCGCTATAACTCCAGTTAACAGTATCCGTTCCACTCATCACTGCAGTGCCGAGCCCAGATCCGCCAGTACCAGCCGTTTTAGTCCCACTCCAAGTTCCATAGATAGAGGCAGAACTTGCAGTATTAATTTTGTTATAAAAATCAGCGGCAAGTTGCGCAGCAGTCACATTACTTGTTGCAGTAAAAGTTAAGCCTCCAGCTGAATAAGTATCGCCTGCGCTCAACGCTGAAAAAGTCAATGCTTCAATTTGTGCAGCGGCAGTCGTTGCGGCATTTGTGCCGGCGATTGATATAGCTGTATTTGTAGTGCTCGAACCAAGCACGCCAGACACTGTTTTTACACCAGATATCAATCTTGTAGAGACAATTCCGTCTCCGGCATAGCTCCAGTTAATAGCATCCGTACCATTCATCACCGAAGTACCAAGACCAGATCCACCCGTACCAGCTGTTTTAGTCCCACCCCAGGTTCCATAGCTTGATATAGAGGTTGCGGTATTAATTTTGTTGTTAAAAGCAGTGGCAAGTTGTGCGGCAGTCACATTACTTGTTGCGGTGAAGGTTAGGCCTCCTGCTGCATAAGTATCGCCAGCACTTAATGCGGATAAGATAAGTGTTTCAATTTGCGTAGTAGGGCCGCTTGTACCAAGCGTGCCAGTAGTTAATAAGCTTGGACTGGTAGCTGTAGAACCGGCAACAGAAATCGTATCGAAATTTCCTAACTTTCCGGTGAATATTCCACTGCTCAGGGCATAATTGGCCGGACCACCATTTGCAACAGACACTGCAGAACGAGCTGCGATTGTTTCAGCAGTATCCCCTGCCAAAAGGCCTGCAAAAATAGTAGCAACGCCACCCTGAAGTGCGCTTGCAGTAATTGCTGGTTGAGCGCCCATACTTGTTGCAGTAAAAAATACAATATCGCCAGAGCCACCATTGATTCCGGCTGCTGAGTAAACCGCGCTACTACTAAAATTACTAGATAATTGTCCGCTATAAGAACCATCAGCAGTTCTGGGACCAGTAGTTGCTCCAGCAGATAAATTAGCAAAAGCACGGGCAATTTGAGTGCTGGTCAAATCTTTATTTGCCTTAAAAGTTAACCCAGCAACAGTGATTGCATCACCAGCAGACATTCCATGTGCAAAAGTAACATCATCCGTCTCGCGGGTAGACGGAGTTCCGATGGTTGAAGGAACAATGCTTGGAGCCATTGCAGTACCAATAGTCTTACCATCAGTGTTCGTGTATACCAGCCCCCCGAAAGTAATCGTGCCATAAGGCGATAATGGCGCAGTAAACGCAGCTACATCGACCTGTTTTGTTTGTACTGATAGCGGATGTATTTGGTAGGTTGATAAATTGATGGGGGTACTATTAATATCCATCACCTGAAAACCTGAAGCATTTACTAAATAACCATCCGTATTTTCTATAAATTGACCATTACGGGTATAAGAAGTTTGATCTAGGGTTGGGTCATACGTCACAAACATACCCTGACCGTTAATAGCGGCATTTAATGGGGTGTTATTGGACATAATCGCACCCTGTGAAAATGACTGAGTAATATTGGAAGCCAATACAGCTCCGCCAGTCTGAAGACCTGACCCTGAGTTAGCAGAATTCAGATGACTTGCGAGTACATTTGTAAAATCAATGCTAGAGGACTTGTAACCCACAGTTGCAGCATTGGCAATATTTTTACCCAGCACACTTAAATTTTCAGAGGCAGCATGTAAACCACTTAGTCCTTCTGTAAATGACATATCAATTCCTTAATCTTTAGCAATCTAGTTAGCGAATTTGTGCAATATCAGCAAGACTCGTTGTGGTGTTGTTATCCAACATAATTTGTGTAGGTGCAGTACCTGTAGGATTCAGAATTCCGGTAACCCCAGCAACTGTTAATCCAGCTGGATTAATATTTTTTCCGGCGACATTAGCAGACAATTGGAATTTATAAGGGCCATCTGGTAACTGGTTGCCATTGATGTCCTTACCATCCCAAACCAAAGGCACTGTGCCTGCCTTTTGCGGGCCCATGGATAACACATCTACGGTCTGACCAGCACTATTCAAAATATTGACCTTCAAGGAGGTGGCAGATGCATCTAACTGAGCACCAAATGCTGCTTGACCCTTGACCAGGTTCATGGTGTTACCTGGAATCAAGACACTTCGACCAACTAAATTAGTGGCCTCATAAGCTTGACTTGATTGCATCTGTGAAAGCAACGAGCTCATGGAAGTGTTGAGCTTATTAATACCATCGACTGTTGAAATTTGCGCCATCTGACTAGTCATTTCAGAACTTTTCATCGGATCAGTGGGATCCTGATACTTCATCTGCGCAACCAGCATTTTCATAAACTGATCCTGAATCTGCTTCGCTGAACCAGCTGAGGCATTTAATGCAGCAGTAGCGCCATTAATAGCGCCAGCAGTCCCGGTAGCCCCAGCATTTACAGCAGTGGAATTGTTTTGAATCGTAGTCATATTAATGTCCTAATTAGGCTTGGCCAATGGTTATAGTTCTTTGCAACATTGCTTTAGCTGCATTCATAGTTTCAACGTTGTTTTGATAAGAGCGTGAAGTGGAAATCATATTCACCATTTCCTGAGTTGCATTCACGTTCGGCATGGCAACATAGCCATCTTTATCCGCCAAGGGATTGGCAGGTTCATGCACCATTCGTGACGGAGATTGATCCTCAATTACTTCTTTTACCTTAACGCCCTGATGACCCGATGTTCCAACCTGCGCAGCCTCAAAAATAACTTGTTTCGCTTTATAAGGCTGACCATTAGCGCTCGTTGCGCTATCAACGTTTGCCAAGTTACTCGCAACCGTATTTAAACGTTGTGATTGAGCGCTCATGGCCGAACTAGAGATATTAAAAACATTAAGTAAGGAAGACATAGTGATTTACCGTTCTATTTATTAAAGTGAATCAAAAAAATAATTAAGCGCTAGGTTTAAGCGCTTCATTCATATCTTTAATGCTAGCGTTGAGCATTGTGATGTTGGCTTCGTAATGAATGGCGTTATCTACGAATGCGGTCCGCTCAACCTCGCCGTCGACCGAGTTACCATCCACACTGCTCTGTATCAAGGGGCGATAGAGCAAGTCTTCTTCACTAATGCCGCCTTTTTTCACATCCCCGGAAATGTGTTTTTGATGGCTAGTGGTCAAAGAAAGCGCTCCGCTTTGGCTTCCTGTAGAGTTATTGGCGGCATTGGACACATTGGCTTCTAGGGCCTTTTTAAAGGAAGACGCAAAGTCAATATCCCGAGCTTTGAAGTTCGGGGTGTCAGTATTGGCGATATTGGCAGCTAGAATTTCTTGACGCTGCGCCCTCACCCGCAAGGCAGTTGCGTTAAAATCAAACAATGCATCTAATTTATTCATTTTTTTCTCCAATTCCCCTAAAGAAATCTTTTTTGCTGTCGTAATAGGATATGTAAACCTATAAATTGCATTTTCTCTAATGTAATTTGCCCTCTCCTTTATTGATCTTTCAATAAAAGGGGGAATTGCTGGGCTAATTGAGCTATTGACTTACCGCCCTACTCCTAAAATCATGCTTTTGATACTTATCTATCTTAGGATTGAGCATGAATAGTTTTATTCAAGAATCATCTCCAATACCAGCAAAGCCTGAAAAACTGTATTTCATACCTTTTAAGTGGGGTTTTAAGCTCTTTAATGCCTTATTAATCTCCAGCACCCTACTAGTAATGCCGCAAATAGGCTGGGCGCAAGGACAGCCCCAAATCCAAGATCTTCGCCTTATAAATCAGAAGGTTAAGGAGTTTTTAACGGCTCAAAGTGCTGGCTCGCCTGGCAAGGTTGAAATCACTATCACCCCCATGGAGCAGGGGACCCGCTTGGATCTTTGCCCTAATCCTGAGGCGTTTTTCCCTCCAAGCAGTGCTGCTTGGGGCCGGACCACTGTGGGAGTGCGCTGTAGCCAACCAAAACCATGGACGGTTTACCTCCAAGCGAATGTCAGCATCATCGCTAATTATGTGGTGGCCGCCAATCCACTGGGCCAAGGCCAAACTATCAACCCCAATGATTTACAGCTGCAAAAAGGCGATATAACTGCCCTCCCAACTGGGATTTTTACTGAAATTAGCCCTATTATTGGTACCAGCGCCAAAATGACCCTAGCCGCGGGCACTGTCATTAAAAAAGAAATGCTCAAAATGCCCATCGTAATTCAGCAAGGGCAGAGTGTCAGGGTCGCTAGTAAAGGCACTGGGTTTTCGATTACCACTGAAGGTCAAGCCCTAAATGCTGCTGCTGAGGGCGAAATTACTAAGGTCAGAGTTAATAATGGCAGTGTAGTGACTGGTATTGCTAGAAAAGATGGCCAGGTTGAGGTTGGTGGCAAAAATTAACCCTCAGAATGAGTGCTTGAGATAAAAATGCCTAAAGAAAGCCGATTAGGCGCCGTAAAAGAAGGTGATGAAGTAATGTTTTATTTACAAAATATCCTTCATCAACAGTTTCTGAAGAACATGTATCTAAAACTACGCTAAAGTGACCCCATGAAAATTAACGATCCTTTAAAGACCGCACTGAATACTGTAGTTGAGAAACCAGCTACGGGTGAGAGCACTCCGACTTCAACTGTAAACCCTAGCGCTGGTGCTGTCCCTCCCCCCGCAGCTGATATCACCAAACTTTCAAGTCAACTTCAATCGTTGCAAGCAATCGTTGCTAATAGCCCAGTATTTGATGCTAAAAAAGTAGACATCATCCGTAGTGAAATTGAAAGCGGTCGGTTTGCAGTTGACTCAAGCAAAGTGGCAGATGCCATGGTTAAGGATGTTGTTTCTTTTCTCAAATCTAAATAGATTGAAAAGAAAGCGTATTCAATTTTTTGCGCTGAAACAAATTCACTGACAATGTTAATTCTTAATGCCTAACATGAGCATTGCTAAAACTAACTTAGTTAACTCTATTACAACTGCTGTTAAAGATTCTCAGACGAAAATTAAGGCACTAGAATCTCAGCTAGTCTCTGGTAAAAAAGTATTAACTACTGAGCAGCAAGATACTGTAGCCACCCTTTCTAAAACTGCTTCATCTTTCACAAAGCCGCAAGCCAGCATCACTGCTGCACAAAATACAATCGGTGTTGCACAAACAGCGATTACTTCAATTAACAAGTTGATGAGACAGATGCAACAAATGGCATCGCTAGCATCCAGTCCAAGCCTTAATGCGAGTGATAGCAATAATTTTAACTTTCGCTTTCAGAAATTGGTTACAGAGATTGGTAAGTTAGCAACTAGCGCTAAACTGAATGGAACCAATCTGTTGAGTGGCACCGCTGGTATGAATGTCGTGATCGGTACTGATAAGACGGCCGCATCTCGCTACTTTATTAACAGCGTGAATGTCTTCGGCATGATGACCACTGGCCTGCTAAGCGGCGTCAAATTAGACACTCCACAAAATGCCCAGGAAGCCAACAACTCCATACGCAGTGCCATGATGCAAATTAGTAATGGTGAGACCAATTTAAAGTATGCCTCTAGTGAGCTATCTAAAAAGGCAAACGAGCTCACAGGCCTGAGTGTACAAGCTTCAGACTCCATCAAGACCTTACAAAATATTGATCCTGTCAAAGTTAAAGAGCAGCTTACTCAATTAAAAAGTAAACAAAACATTGACTATCAACTCATTAGCCAATTAGATCCTGATGCTTATAAATCTTTAAAGATAGCCAGCCTTAAATCCGGGTTAAATTAATCAACCCGATCAAAAATGAGCAACACTCGTTTTTTATAATAAATAAAAACTATTTGCTAAAGTATTTTAAAGTTTTACCGTTAAAGTAAATATAGATCGAAAGCTTCTGCGGAAGTTTTCAAATGAGCTAATGTAATAGTTAGCGCCAAGCTCTGTTGATGTAGTCTAAGTACTGCGCACTGATGCTTTTTCGTAAGTTGGTTTGTTCTTATGCATGGTGCATAAGCAAGCCGTTTATCACAGTCATAGTGACCGTGTAAATTTAACTCAAGGAAAAGAATCATGCCATTTACTTTTAGTCCGCTACAAATTACTCTTGCGAACTCTGTTAAAGATGTTCAAAACGACATCATTTCAACTCAAAATGCTTTAGCACGGGGTACGGCAGATTTAAACCCTGGCGAACAAGGGGTTGTGACTCGCTTATCTTCTCAAGCAGCCGGCTACACAAAAATTAAAGCCAACCTTACTGTTGCCCAAAATATCATCAATGTTGGTCAGACTGCACTAGGATCAGTTTCTGACATTCTTATCCAAATGAAGGCCTTGGCAACACAATCGCAGAGCGCTGGATTAGTGGATGGCACCGACAGAGCTTCGCTAAACACAAGTTTTCAGCAACTCTCAACCCAAGTAAGCTCCCTTATTACTAACGCTAGTTTAAACGGCTCTACTAACAACCTGGTCAGCGGCGCTACCGCATTGAGCGTAACTGTAAACCAGGATGGTACAAGCGCCATGTCCCTTACTGGTCAAGGTATTACCGCTAGTATCACGACTGCAAGTTTAGCTACCGGTATCGGTACTTCAAGCAATGCCGGTACGATGATTACCAACCTAGACACCTTAATTCAAGCCGTGTCTACTGCTCAGGCTAACCTTAGCGCCTACACTGTCGGGGTAACCGCGCAGATGGCAAATGCTACTGGATTGGAGTCTGGCTTAAATGGTGCAGTTGCTTCTATGACTGCGATTGACTCTACTGCGCTACAAACTAAGCTACAATCGTTGAATAACCAGCAAAGTATTGATTACTACTTGGTTAGCCAGCTAAATACAGCTTCTGCAGCGATTTTATCGATATTCCGTTGATTTAAAACGCGTTTTAGCTTTCTAAGCGTAAAAGAGCCGGGTAATTCCCGGCTTTTTTACGCGATTGAATTGTTGAATTTTTACTATTATTCTCCTTATAGAAGTATTTTTTATCTGTTTAGGCCCTGGCACTGCACCCTTTTCGCAAGCTAATGCCAGGACATTAAAGGATTAAGAGGAAATAAAGTGAACAATACGATAACTGGATTAGCAACTACCCTAGCATCTGGCGTCAATGACGTTCAGAAGAAAATTGTTGAGACGCAAGTCCAATTAGCTGCGGGCAAGAGAACCTTAAATCCCGCTGAAAATGGGGTTGTGACAAGGCTAACTGCACAAGTGCTGGGCTATAAGTCGGTTGAGAAAAACATTGTTGATGCGCAAAGCGTCATTGATGTTGGACAAGTTGCCCTCCAATCGATTGCAGATATCATGGTTCAAATGAAAGGACTTTCCGTCCAGTCATCTAGCGTTGGATTTGCCTCTACTGATCGAGATAGTTTAAATACAACATTTGAAAGTCTAGCTAAACAAATTGGCGACATTGCTGCATCAGCCGGAGTAAACGGTAACAACCTCATTAATACCAGCACTGGTCTCACAGTTACCACGGGCATTGATGGCACCATTGCTTCTCAAACTACTGTACAAGCTGCAGACGTCACTGCCATGGCCACAATCATTAATAATCTCAGAATTAATGGCGGTATGACTGGGACAAATGTATCTACTGCAGCATCAGGGGCGACTCACCAAATCGATACCATCACCTTGAGCGACACATCACCAGCATCAGTTCTTATTGCGGGCGATAGCGTTACTGTTTCGGGATTAGTCTATACCTGCCCATCTGGTACAACAGTTTCCGCCGCCACAGTCGCAACTGCGTTTGCAGCCTTCATTACAAGCGGAACACCAACGACAAACTTTACAACGACTGACGGAAGCTTATTAGCTGATAAATATAATTCATTAAAAGCTGACTTCACTGCTTCAGCAGCATCAGGCGTGTTAACTTTAACCTCTGTCAATGCTGGTACACACTCACCCCCTAGCCTTGTAGTTGATACTAGATTCACTGCAATTGCCAACTGTCAAATCGCAACTACTTCACTAGCTAATCAGATTACGACTATATCTTCTGCACAATCTTCCTTAAGTGCTGCGACCACAGGACTTAAAGCGCAACTGGAGACCGCAAATGCTTTAGGTACTGGCGTTCAAAAGACGATTGATAGTATTGCCAACGTAGATGCCACAGAACTGCAAGCCTTCTTGCAGAATCTGAATACACAACAAAGTGTTGACTACTATCTAGTCAGTCAAATGAATCAGGCCTCAGCAGCGATTCTTTCGATTTTCCGATAACTCAGAGCTGACAGGCCGTTATGGCATTAAATAACAACTTAACCTACGCTAATATGCTAAATTAGTGTAGGTTAAAATTTGTTTTATCAAAGCACAGAAAGTCGAGCCCAAAATTTTTCAAAAACAAAACGCCATCAATGCATATGTGTCGGTTGATAACAACCTCACAGGCGCTAGCTTTGAAAAACGCTGGTTTGAATCTGTGATTATGATTCTGAAGCGAATCATGGCTGGGGAATTTAACCCCGTAGAGACCCATAAAAAACTACTTGAAGTTTCAGAGGGGCTACAGTGGGTTCAAGAAAACCTGAATGAGAAGTTGAATTCTCAGCACCGTACGATGCTTAAAAATATCTACAGCACGAATATTCAAATCCTCAACAGTACCATTCAAACTCAGAAGATGGATTACTTGCCCCTGGTCATTACTTCTATAGAAATAATTCTAGAGCCCTACAATAAACCGGCCTCGGCAGAGGACTCTAGTAATACAGCAAAGCAGCAGAATACTGCTTAAGTATTTGCTCTCAGCAGATTGAGCTCAACATCTGCATAGCCCACATTGTTTAGATCAAATCACTATCTAAAAATTCTTAGCTCTTCAGCAGCAGCAGCGTTTAATTGCCCTACTAAATAATAATCAATGCTCAGTTGATTGCTATGGACTTGAAGTTGGGTTTGTAATGCAGTCGCGTCAACATTTTGTAGATCATCAATATAGGCGCTTAAGCCACTAGAAAACCCTGTCGCCGCAGTAATGTTGGCCTTAATTGCCCCACTATAAGCACTCATTGACGATTGCAAGGCGCTAACCTGATCAATATAAGTGTTGAGATTTGCTAACTTTGTAGTTGTTGATACAGAAGCAGTAGTAGATAAGTCGTGGTCCGCCGCTAGCGAAGTGCCTAAGGTATTAAAGTCATAGCCAGCTACGCTTGAACTAATACTTGAGCTAAGCGCCGGATAAATCGTGATTCCTGGACTCGAACCGAGCAAGGTTTGTCCGTTAATAAGGGAGCTACTAGCAATAGATTTAATTTGCAAGCCAAGGGATTGATAGCTGCTGCCATAAGTGCTTGCGTTTGTAGGGTCTGCTGCTGCAGAATTCACCAAATTTAGCATTTGATACAAAATACTGGATATTGAAGCGAGTCCAACTTGGGTAACGCCCACTAAATCATTGGCAGTTTTGAGGCCAGTTGTTCTGGTGCCCCACGTTGATATATCAGATGAGAGAGATAAAATGACGCTGGCACTTGAAGAACTCAAGTCTGGGTTGATACCTGTAGCTAACTGAGTTTGAGTCTTCACCATCTTATCCTCAACAGAACTGATAGCATTCGAGAGAATGGGTGAAAGTCTAGGAATTAAGATGGACATGAGGGGTAACCTTACGAAAATGACCTAATGTCATTTAATCATAAGTTTAGTGAAAAACTAGACCCCTACATCTTAATTAACGGCAAACTTGAGTAAACCTTTAAAAAATATGAGGTTTTTTTACAATCTAGGTACCTTAGCCCTAAGTAAACCACCATTTATGGCTTAGCTGGGTAGGGCTTTATCAACTTATTTCGCCGCTTTGGTGAATGCCCTTTGTGCTGGATTTAAAAGTATCTGCAATCACGATGATGGAGCAAGCCAAGAAATATCATCTGCCCAACTCTTCAGTAAAGCTGTTTAGTGATAGTGCCCAGGGGAGCTGAATAAAGGCATTAAGTCTGCCCGAATTTTTTGAAGAACGTCGTCCCATTGACCATCGACAGTTTGCCTACAGAGTCGCAGACTAGGATACCAAGGAGTCAAATTCACATTTAACAACCAGCGCCAGTCTGGCATTTTAGCTAACAGGACCCAGCAAGGCTTATTGAGAGCACCAGCCAAATGCACAATCGGATTATCTACAGAAATAATAAGATCACAGGCTCTAATCAGGGACGCTAAATCGTCAAGATTGCTTTGATTTTCAAGCTGAGAGCGCTGTATTACCTCAATTAATGATTGCTTTTGGAGCTCCTGAATTCGTACTTCATGATCACCATCATCAAGACTCACAAATTTGACGCTCGGTATATTAAGGGTGCTGACTAAACGACTAAGCTCCAGAATTCTATTGGGATCCGCTTGACTGCTTTCTTGGTTACAGGAGATGCCAATTAAAAGCTGATCTTTACTTGATAAAGCCTCTTTAATGCTGTCTGTATGCTGTTGATCAGCTACGAGAAACTGGGTCTTTACATTACAAAAATCATCGAGATGGTTTCTAAAAAGCCCTGCCAAGTCACCCATCGGGAGATGGGCATCGTATAGTTTTTCATCAACTATCTGCTCAGTTGAGTAAAAAGTCATATCCGGCATAGAGCGCTGAAACAGAGAAATCAAGCTCGGGTCCACTTGCACTATCAGGTCAGATACTAATTTTTTCATTTCAGGAAGTAATCCCCCAAAAAATATATGCTCGGCTACGCCCTGCTCTGCCCAAATCAATACTCGCGGAAAGTTACTGCCGGCAACCCAACGAGGTTTTTTAATAATCAGAGGCTGCAAATTAGAGTCTTTACATTGCCAGCGCCAATCATATTTACTCCAACCCAATTGATAACTACCGCTTAATAAGTAAAGTTGAGCAAGGAAAATTTGTGCCTCTAGGAAAAGTGGCTCGATCATAATTGCTTTTTGCAGATCTTCAATTGCTAAATGCGTTAACTGTAGCGCATGATAAGCCTTACTTCGGTCTAGATAAAATTGGGGATTGCTAGCATCTAACTCAATCGCCACTCCAAAATCCTCCAAGGCCTGGTCGTAAAGAAAGAGTTCCTGCAAAACATTGCCGCGGTTTGAGTACAACTTTGCTATCTGCGGCTGAAGACTGATGGCGATATTAGAGTAAATCAAGGCTTCATTCCAACGCTTTAAATGATAAAAAGCTGCACTCAAATTAGCATTTGCCTCCCAAGAGTTAGCCTTCAAAGATAAGGCCTGCTGGCAGCAATCTAGTGCTAACTGATACTTCTCCAATTGAATCAGAGCACTAGCAGCGCTCACAAAGCACTCTGGAACGTGCGGATTGATTTCAATCGCCTTAGAAAGTAATTGGATAGATCTGTCTGGATCCTCATTAGTTAGTAGTGCGCCCAACATATATAAAGCATCAAACTGATGGGGCTCGTCCTGAAGAATACTTTCGTAAATCCATTTGGCTTGATTGAGATGACCTTGCTCAATAAGGTCTAAAGCCTTAGTCACTGTGTCATTCATATTTCAAAGTCTCTGATTGCTTGAGATCTTATCTTAACTTGAGCATGGTCTTACTTGCCGACATACCCTGCTCTAAGATGAATTGATATGGGGCTGCCATAGTGGGCAGCATTAACATCACAACAAGAAATCCAACACCTAGCGTAATTGGAAAACCAATACCAAAAATATTGAGTTGGGGGGAAGCCTTAGTTAAGATACCAAGTGCTAAATTAGTAATTAGTAGAGTAGCCACAATAGGCAAAGACAATTGCAAAGCAATGCTAAAGAGTTTTGCCCCCCATAATGCAATAGTCATTCCGTCGATCATTCTGGGCTCTGCTGTAACTGGGAAGGCGTAAAAACTCTCTAAAAGTGCAGAAATCATAATTAAGTGGCCATTCATACTCAGAAATACGAGCAAGGCCAAAATACCCATTAATTCAGCAATCACAACCGTAGTACCAGCAGATTGAGGGTCATAGCTTGTAGCAAAACCAAAGCCCATAGTCATGCCACTGACTTGACCCGCCAACTCAATTGCACTAAAAATAATTTGCACCATAAAGCCAATTGCAAATCCAATCAGCATTTGTTCGGTCAAGATCAAGACTCCATTTAAAGAGAGTACGTCAATCAAAGGCATTGCAGGTGCTGCAGGAGAAATGATCGCAGCTAAAAAAATACCCATTGATACCTTAATGGGAATAGAGATAGCCTTATTACCAAAGAACGGAGCAATGGCTACAAAACCTAGGATGCGTACCAACGGAATGAGGATACTCACAACCCAAGTTTGGATTAAATCGCTGTTGAGTATCAACATCTTTTAGGAATTTAATTCAATTTTAGAGTAGCGATATTGACTCAAATTTAGATTGAGGCTTTAACCAATGAGCAAGGAAAAATTCGTAAACATACCGCGCATATAGGTAACGAGGACAGATAACATCCAGGGACCTACGATGATAAGGGTTACAAAAATACTTAATAATTTTGGAATAAAAGATAGTGTTGCTTCATTAATTTGAGTAGCAGCCTGAAATATTGAAACCACAAGACCTACGATGAGAGCCACTAATAATAAGGGTGCTGAAACCAAAATGGTGGTTTCCATGGCCAGGCGGCCCATATTCATAACTGATTCTGGGGACATAATAGATTCCTTAAGAAGCAAAACTGGCTGCTAAAGAGCCTAATAAGAGTTGCCAGCCGTCTACCAACACAAACAGCATAAGCTTGAATGGCAAAGAAATAATTGCCGGGGAGACCATCATCATACCCATCGCCATCAATACGCTGGCAACCACCATGTCGATGATCAAAAAGGGGATGAAAATACTAAAGCCAATCTGAAAGCCAGTTTTAAGCTCACTAGTCATAAAGCTCGGCACTAAGACGCTAAGCGGAATATCTTCAGGTGTCGCAACCTTCTTCCCTGACATATTT
Organism: Polynucleobacter sp. CS-Odin-A6; assembly: GCF_018882095.1. Lineage (GTDB taxonomy): Bacteria > Pseudomonadota > Gammaproteobacteria > Burkholderiales > Burkholderiaceae > Polynucleobacter. The sequence goes on along the minus strand of NZ_JACVPD010000004.1, from coordinate 114,020 downwards.
AAAAACAAGGCTAGATCTGTTTCACGAGTTTGCTTGAGCATGAACTCTTTGATTGGAACAGAGCCTTTTTCTAAGGCTTGCTGCATCGTAATTTTATTATCATTAAGCGGCTGATAGGCTTCGTTATAAACTCGATCGAAAACCGGGCCCATCACAAAGAATGTGAGAAATAAAGCCAAGCCTAACAAAATTTGATTTGGTGGCGAGGATTGGGCTCCAATTGCCTGACGCAAGAGTGATAAAACAATAATGATACGAGTGAAACTTGTCATCATTAATAATACTGTTGGCAAAAAAGATAAAGAAGTGAGCAAAATTAAAGTTTGCAAACTTAAACTATAGTTTTGACTTCCGCCAGGACCTGCTGAGCTAGAAAGCACATTTAATGAAGAATTGTTAGCAGCAAAACTCGAGATGGAAAGACATGCTAAACCTAAGCCAAGCAAAATACTTAAAATCAGGATCTTATTATTGGGCGAAGTGGTTTGAGGTATTTTTAGAGTAGTCATAACGATCCGTGTCTTAAAGTAACTTACGCAAGATGCGCTTAATATTCTCTTTATTAAACTTACTTTCCTTAGTAGAGCTAAGGGCGCTAGTGAATACCTGCTCCTCCCGTATTTGATTCTGATCAAACTCAGATCTAAATTCAAATCGGGGTTCGGAAGCACGCTTCTCTCTAGTAGAGCGACTTACGGAGGATCCAGAGTTTTCTTCATAAAACTCAGGCTCATTTTGGGCATTCTCGCCAAAATCTAAATCGGCGATATTGAAGTTGGCAAGACTAGTCACCTGTCCAGATGCTACTCCGACAACTACCCAATGCCCCCCAATTTCAACAACAACTACACGCTCACGCGAACCAACACTCACGCCGCCCACGATTTTGGCAACCGACTGATTACCAATTTTGGCATGATTAAATTTTTTCATTACCCAGGCCAAAATGGCAATCAGAGCCAATACCAAGATCAAGCCAAGAATTACCCTAAAAGGTCCACCCTCAGCCTCTGGTACACGGGTGATCTGAGCAATAGCCATTTCCGAAAAGAAAAGGCTAATGATCAAAAAGAGGTGGCGTAAATTGAACATAAGTAATTAAAGAATCTATTTGACTTATTTATTAAGTTTGCGAATACGTTCTACCGGGGTAATAATTTCAGTTAGTCGAATGCCAAATTTTTCATTGACAATCACAACCTCACCCTTTGCAATCATCGTTCCATTTACCAGGATATCCATTAAGTCTCCAGCAGCAGCATCAAGCTCGACAATAGACCCTTGAGCTAATTGCAACAGATTTTTAATTGAAATCTTGGTTCGACCCAACTCTACTGACAACTGGACCGGAATATCGCGAATAAAATCTAAGTCTTTTTCATGCTCCTGCGTCTTAGAGCCATCATCAAGCTCACGAAAAACTTCTGATCCCGCGGCTTGCACGGCTTCTTGCTCTAGGTTGCTAGATTCAATTTCATCTGCCATCATGGGCTCCTTTGGTGTATTCAGATGCATCTGGCCTTAAAAGCTTTTCCACGCGCAGTGCATATTGGTTATTAAAAATTCCATAACGACATGACAGTACTGGGACATTATTGACTGTCACTGGAATTTCTGAAGAAAAAATTAAGGGGATCGTATCTCCTGCCTTTAAAGCAATAATCTCTTCCATTAGTAGATTTTTCTTCCCTAAACTCGCTACCAGCTCTATATCTACAAGCTCTACTTGACTGGTTAATGCGTGCGACCAAGCATCGTCAAGCTCTTGAATAGCACCTTGCATTTGAGAGGTCAAAAGATCAATGATTGGCTCGAGCATCATATATGGCAAGCACAAATCAATCTCATAGGATTTATCGCTGATAGTAAGCGTAAATGTCGTTATTGACATCAACTCACTGGACATGGCGATGTTGACAAACGTCAAATTCATTTCGGAGCCGACATGCTCACATTCAATCGGATGTATGGGTGCCCAGGCTTCTTCGTAAGAAGTAAAGAAGAGTTTCAATATACGCTCAACAATTCTGAGCTCAGTACCAGTAAATTCTCGCCCCTCAATTGTTACTGGAAAACGACTACCACCACCAAACAGATTATCGACAACATAAAGAACCAAATCAGGATCCATCACAATCAAGCCTGTGCCGCGAAGGGGCTTGAACTTCACTGTATTGATATTGGTAGGCTGACTATGTTTGGATAAGATTTCACTATATTTACATGTAGTAGTTGGACTTACCTTAATTTCTGTTAGAGCCCCTAAAAGACTCGACATAGTAATTCGAAATAAACGAATAAATCTTTCATGGATAGTTTCAATTGCAGGCATACGCCCGCGAACGATGCGCTCTTGAGCCCCTACTCTGTAAGAGTGCACTTTCTCTTCACGACCTTGCTGCTGTGTTGAAGCTTTTTGCTGTTCTTCCGTTACTTCGACGTCCTTTAACAGTTCGTTCAGTTCAGTATCGGTGAGATTGTCATCTGCCATGATTTGCTCTGGAATTACTGAATAATGAAAGAGGTGAAATAGACGCCAGTAACTTTTTGCTCAGCCTCACTACCGCTGAAGGGCTTTTGTACTTGCTCGGTGATTTCTGTAATGAGGGCGTTTTTACCTTCTATAGAGGTAATTTCGGAAGCTTTTTTATTGGTCAAGATGAATAAGATACGATTTCGTAGCTCCGGCATGCGCCCCTTTAAGGCAACTGCAGCCTCTTCAGAAGATACTTGTAAATTGATCATTGTCTGGAGATACTGCTGAGGCTCGGTGGCTTCAGGACGTAAATTGACAGTAAAGATTTCCAATGGAACAAATATCTGAACCTCAGGAACCTTTGGTTTTGAGGCTTCTGTAGATTTATCACCTGCCTTGACTACCAAAAAATAGTAGGCTGCTCCGCCGCCTAATCCCAAGGCTAGAAGTGCTCCTAAAATGATGAAGAGCATTTTTTTAGATTTAGGTTTAACCGGCCTGTCTTCTGAAGGTGCAATTGCCATTTAGGGCTCCATAGTGAAATTATGAATAATTATGGAGCCTAATTATGACCGCAGATACTCAGAAAAGAGGGGGAAACACCCCCTAAACAAGGGTTTAGATTTTTACTGCTGTATACAAAAAAAGGATTTTGATAGCCTTAAACCTCTTTTGCTAAGAGGCTTGAGCTCTTAAGCGGTAGCGAGAAACCTAGCGCCCGGGGATGAAATCAATTGATTATATTGATAGACTTGTTGGGCCATCATTCGGAGACCGGAGTCGCCACTTACTGCGTCCAAAGGGGAACCCATCTCAGAAGCGGTATTCGGTGTTTTAGAGCTCATAAACCCATTTAATAATGACACGGCAGCAGCCTCACCCAATTTCGAGACGCCCGGGATAGCTAAGGAGCCCGCAACAGAGGCTACAGTTAAGCCGCCGGAAATAGCGTTACCTAAAAAACTACTCAAATCACCCAAAAAGCTTGACTGAGAAGCCTCCGGTGTGGATTTTTTTTGGTCCTCAAGCTTACTCAAACGAACACTAGAGTCGCTTGTGACCTGGCTTGAGGCGAGAGAATGGGATAAATTACTGATACTCATCGATTGATTTTATAGGTCAGAAAGGATTTCAATTAGGGGAATAAAGGGAGATTTTGCCCCCAATTCTTACAAATGGGCTCATGAATTGTCCTTCCACTGTATTGGAGAACCAACATGTTCATATTGCTCTGTTGCAGAATTATAAAAAGTCATGGCCCAACTGGAGTATTCACGGGCACTGATATCGCCCTCTTGAATGACACTAACTAAGGTGTGCCGAGGATCAACATGGATTTTGCTAAAGAGCTCTTTGACTGCAGATTCCTCCCCTTCCAAGACTTCCATAAAATTACCATCCTTAAATACCAACATTCCAGTAATGCCAATTTTGGTATTCTGGCTGCTCATTACGAAGGCTAAATCCAAGAACTTTTCCCGGGTAAAGGTCTCTGTAGAGGAGCTGACGTAGATGAGTTGATACATGTTTATATAAATATGGGCTTAAACAAAAACGTTTACCGTTCCATCAGAAAGCAATGTTCGGGCTTCCTGACTTTGATTACTGAGAGCCTGAGCAAGCTCAACTTGATCTTCAGGTAGCAAGGTTGCTAAAACCTGCTCTTGACTTTGCTGAAAACTCTTCCCGGAGCGAACATCTGCCTGAATCAGATCAAGACCAGATTCCTTCATCGAAGCACGAAGAGTTTCTACACCGTCCCGCAATACTTGACGGACTTCTTCATTATTAGAAATAAAGGTTGAATTTACCAAATGGTCTTGCACAGAAATAACAATTTTTAAGGGGCCAAGATTCTCAGGATTCAGGTTTAAAACTGCACTATGCATATTAGCATCAATCATCAATACTAACTTTTGACTGATTTCTTCGCTCCACTGAAGCGACCCAAAAGAGGCATGAATTTGTCCTTGCATGGTATTGGTGCGTAGTTGCGCAGACCCCAGGTCTGCCTCGGGATGATCTCCATGACCTTGCCCATTCTGCTCTTGACTTTGATGCTCTATCCCAGTAACTCCTACTGCAGTGATTACTTCTGAATCAGGATTAGGAGCAATTTTAGAATGATTCGCTTCTTTTTCTGAATCCCCCAAAAGTCCTGTTTTTCCTAATACCCCCATGGTATTTGGCAAGCGAGTATGAGGCATTGAAAACTCGGCCTTTACATCAGAATTTGAACTATTGGATAAAGCATCATTGGAAAATAAACGCATATTTTTTGCTTGTGCTTGCATTTCAGCCAACTTAGCAAAAGCAAACTCAGCATGCGAGCCAGGGTGAAGATTTTGAATGTTAACTGACAGTTGAGTCCTAGCGGTAAGATTTGATCCGCCAAGATTAACCCACTCACCTAAATGATGGGCCTGTCCCGGATGATTTGCGGCATGACTTTTAGCCTTTGCTTCTGTTTTACTAGCATGCTCGAATTTAGGCGATAAGAGTTGGGCAGTATCTACGGTATTTTTTGCATCTTGCACCTGTAAAACCTTGACCTGGGTAGAAAGCATTTGACCAAATATCGGTGCATTGGCGATCCCAGTAGATTGGCTTGAAGATAGCGTAGGCTCTTGTGCAACATTCATATTGAGCAAGGATTGGGCTTGGGCTTTAACATCAATATTCATATTCATCATCCTAATTAGGATTTTGCCATTAAGAACCGGCGCTGATTACTACTAAATTCATCCATGAGTTTTTGGTCGCGCCTGTTACTCAATTTTTGGATCTGCTGTGTATTTCTGTCAATAATGACTTCATAAGATCTTTTTTTTGTTTGGCAGGCTTGCCAATGCTTGGTATGGTGTTTAGCAATTTCTATATATTGATGAATAACGCTATCTTGACCCACAATTGCTTTATCAATACCCTTTAAGAACAACTCATAATTTTTTAAATCTGTTGCTGTAATTCCCTCTAAGGAAATTGATTTACGTTGCGTAATATATTCTTCACGAAACACTTGTAATCGCTTTTGCTGCTCTTGAGCGTCGGTAACATCCTGATTTGCTTTTCCCAAGGACTCGGCAGCTCTATCGAGATTGCGCTTTGCAATCCCTAAAAGCGTGTTCATGACGTTTAGAGAATTAGACATTATTCTTTAACACCAGATATAAGCTGACTTAATTGGCTAATAGTGGATTGAGCATTCACCTGATCAGAAAAGTCTTGCTGCAAGAAGGCTTCAATTAACTGCCGCTTATTAATTGCTTCATCTAATACAGCATCAGAACCAGTTACATAGGCGCCCACATTGATGAGATCTTGATTGCGAGTATATTTTGAGCTCAACTGTTTTAACTTACGAGCAGCTTGTTGATGCTCTTGGCCAACAATACTATTCATGACGCGGCTAATAGATTGCTCAATATCAATTGCAGGATAATGTCCCGCCTCTGCCAGTGTGCGATCAAGTACAATGTGGCCGTCTAAGATTGCTCTAGCGGCATCAGCTATTGGATCTTGCTGATCGTCACCTTCTGTTAATACAGTATAAAAAGCAGTAATGGAGCCGCCGCCAACGTCACTATTGCCAGCGCGCTCTACTAATTTTGGTAATTTTGCAAAGACCGAAGGTGGGTAACCTTTTGTAGCGGGAGGCTCACCCAATGCAAGTGCGATCTCACGTTGCGCCATCGCAAAACGTGTTAACGAATCCATGATCAGCAAAACATGCTTTCCTTGTTCGCGAAAGTGCTCTGCAATGGTTGCCGAATAATTAGCGCCTTGTAAACGCATCAAAGGTGAAGCATCAGCCGGTGCAGCCACAATGACTGAGCGGGCTAATCCAACGGGGCCAAGGATGTTTTCAATAAACTCTTTCACTTCACGACCACGCTCGCCAATCAGGCCAACCACAATCACGTCGGCATCAGTATAACGAGCCATCATTCCTAAAAGGACGCTTTTACCAACTCCAGAACCAGCAAACAAACCCATGCGCTGGCCGCGCCCTACGGTCAATAATCCATTGATAGCTTTAACACCTACATCCAAAATTGTATCAATCGGAGCGCGCTTCAATGGATTGATGGGTGGAGACTGTAGGGGAGAAAAGTGCTCGGTCTGAAGAGGGCCTAGATTATCTAAAGGCACTCCACTGGCATCTAGAACTCGACCCAAAAGGTGTTCACCAACCGGGAGCTGGGTAACTTTACCGATATTTTTATTCAATGCAGAAGTTTTTAGTTCAAAGGGTTGATGCAACTCTGAATGACGAACTGGAATCGATTTGAGAATGACCTTTGCCTCAGGAGCGATACCTTCAATATCACTTTGGGGCATTAAAAATAAACGCCCATGATCAAAGCCAACCACTTCTGCCTCAACCTGCTGACCATCGGCCATGGGTATTAGACAAATACTCCCAATGGGCAGATTAATTCCACCTGCTTCAATTACTAAACCAGTTACCTTATTTACATGCCCAGCTACTTCAAGATTATCTAGCGTCGACAGTACTCCTGAACAATTACGCAAATAGTTATCAAGATAGCCATCTAGATTCATTAAAGGCAAATTCATATCAGCAAGGTCAGCTTGTGAAGTGAGAGTCATGTCCCCTCCTCTAGCCATGCATTGTTTTGACCGAGCGCATCACAAAGCAAACGCCAACGATTCGCATTAGTAGCGTCTATAGTATTGCCGGATGTCTCGATTAAACAACCACCGCGCTCAATTTGGGCATCTTCTTGAATGCTCCAATCATGTAGTTTGGACTGTAAATACTGCCGCACAATATGGGCATCATCTGGATGTAAGCTCAAAGATATTGGGTCTTGGGCATCGATCAGACCATTGGTAGCGTGTTGTAAGATGGGCAATACAGTGGCTTGGTTAACCTTGAGTTGTTCTTTCAGCATTGCCTTAGCAATGTCTAACGCAAGTGCTAAAACATCATGACATAAAGTCTGACTTTTATCTTTAGCGCTAGTACTAAATCCATTCATTAAGCCAATTAATGCCGCTTGCTCTACCGCTAACTTTTCATTAGCTAACTTCATACCCGCTTCATGGCCACTCTTCATACCTCGGTCAAAGCCATCCAAATAGGCTTTATCTAAAATACCCTTAATCTTTTCCGGAGAAAAGCTAATCGATTGAGCGACAGTAGGCTCACGCTGTACTGGGGTCTTGGGGGGGTGTAAATCATTAAAAAAGGATTCGCCAAGTGTTTTTGGCCAAGGGCGAGAAAGCTCAGGATTAGACATAATCTTCGCCTCCACCCTTACCAGGCAACATTACAGAGCCATCCTCGATGAGCCCTCTCACAACCACAAGAATTTCTTTTTGCTGTGCCTCGACCTCGGAGAGTTTGACTGGGCCTTTATTCTCTAAATCCTCCCGCATCATATCTGCGGCACGGGTAGACATGTTTTTGAGAATCTTTTCACGTAATTCAGCGTTAGCGCCTTTCAGAGCAACGATCAAAGCATCAGACTGAATATCGCGCAAGATCGTCTGAATTCCACGATCGTCAATTCCAATAATGTCGTCAAAGGTGAACATTTCATCCGTTATTTTCTCTGCGATCTCAATGTCATATTCTTTAATCCGATCCATCAAAACTTGTTGCGGAGCTTGGCCAATATAATTCATGATTTCAGCAGCGGCCCTAATGCCTCCAATCTGTTTTTTCGCAGATGTTTGTGCGCCACTTAATAGTCTGGCAAGAACTACATTGAGCTCTTTGAGTGCTTGCGGCTTAATTTCCTCAAGGGTAGCAATTCGTAACATCGTATCTTTTCGTAGATCCTCATTAAATAAAGAGAGTATCTGTGAAGATTGTTCGGGCTCTAAATGCACTAAGATAGTTGCAACAATTTGAGGATGCTCATAACGAATTAAATCTGCAACTGCTGAAGCATCCATCCACTTTAAATTTTCAATACCTTCAGAGTCTTGATTTTCAAGGATGCGCTCAAATAAACCTGCAGCGGTCTCTTGACCTAAAGCCTGCGTCAACACATTACGCGTAAAGGAATCCGTATCAATATTAAGTGATGCTCCTTCACCAGCGTAGGCAAAGAAATCCCGCAGTGTTTCTGCAACAGCGGTCTGATCTACTTTTCTCAGGGTAGTCATCACCGTACTGAGCTTTTGTACGTCCCGAGGTGAAACGTGCTTCATGACCATCGAAGCACCTTCTTCACCAAGAGCTAGCATCAATATGGCGGCCTTAAGAACGCTATTTTCTTGGGCCATTAGCTATTCCCAACCCAACTACCTACTACGTCTGCGATCACCTTAGGATTTTCCTTAGCGAGGGCCTGAACATTTTTTAGATCTCTTTGGTATGGGGATAGCTTTGGCAAAGGTCTACCATTTTCATCGAGCTCTTCATTGGTTTCTAGCACTGGGTCAGGGGCCAACAAATTCGCTAACATAGGTTTAATAGCCTTACGGTAGATGAGGAAGAGCACAATCACTCCAAATAGAATTTGGCCCGTATTTTTAGCTAATTCAATATTGGCTGGATCTTTCCAGATCGGTAATTCAGGCAAGTCCTCTTCTTTTAGCGCTGTAAACGGAGTATTGACTACTGTCAAACTATCACCCCTAGCCTCATTAAAGCCCATTGCTTGCTTAGCCAAATCAGTAATTTGCTGTTTCTCTGCATCATTTAAAGGACGTGTAATTTCCTTACCTTCAGCATCTACATCCGGTTTATTGTTCACAACTACGGCTACCGATAAACGCTTAATACCACCCATCGATTTTTGCGTAAAAGAAATGGTTTTATCCACCTCATAGTTAGTCGTCGTATTTCTTTGAGTATTTTGGGGAGTTTGTGCAGGCGGGGTAGCAGCAGCACCAGTAGCCGCTCCCCCAGGAGCGTTATTGGTTGTTGTATTGAGTGGTGCAGTGCCATTGGCAGGCGGCTGATTACTGAGTGCGCCAGGCACCCCGCCAGTTGTTGAGCCCGCAGAGACGATCGATTCATTGCTTTGTAAGCTCCGAATGACCGTTACATCAGGCTTTTGATTGGGCTTATAAATTTCATTCGCTTCTTCAGTATTTGAAAAATCTACTTCTACGTTAGCCTCAGCACGTACATTTTTATCGCCCAACATAGGGGCAATGATGGATTGGACTCGTTTTGTAATATTTTTTTGAATATCATCAACATATTTGAGTTGATTGGCATCTAAAGTTTTAGCCCCACCCTTGCTAGTATCTGAAAGTAAATTACCATTTTGATCCACAACGTCTACATTTGATATCCCAAGATTAGGGACGCTACTAGCAATTAAATGTACTACAGCACTTACTTGATTTTGACCTAGAGTTCTACCCTGCAGGAGCTTAATCAAAACAGAGGCTGTTGGTTTTTGGGCGTCACGCACAAAAACCGATGACTTAGGAATCGCTAAATGCACCCTGGCACTTTCAACCCCAGAGATCGACTGAATGCTGCGCTCAAGCTCACCTTCTAGGCCGCGCTGGAAATTGACCTGTTCAACAAATTGAGAGACGCCAAATTTTTGATTCTCAAGCAATTCAAAGCCTACGTTACCCGCCTTTGGCAAGCCCATAGCAGCCAATTTGAGACGGGTTTGATAGACCAAATCAGCAGGAACCAAAATAGATCCGCCGCCATCTGCTAGCTTAAATGGAATATTTTGCTGCTCCAGTACAGCCACGATTGCTCCACCATCTTTATCGTTGAAGTTTGAAAATACAACTTTATATTTAGGGCTTTGGCTCCAAATCCAAAATACCACCATAACCGCTATAGCCATAGCAATACCTAAAGACAAGAACAGTTGCTTACTTTTACCCTGCAAATTTAGTCGCTCTAATATAGCTTCCATCACTTGCTCCTTGGCAAATTAGGGGAATACATAAGGGGATTGAGCACCGCCATCAATGCTGGTAAGATCATTTTTTTTAGCATAATCTGCACAAAAGCCCTAAAGAAAAGTAGTAGTTAGGCGTAATTATGATCAGGGCTAGGTTATTTCAATTCAAGGAATAAGGCCTTTTTTTCCTTCTTATTAGCAAAACTGCCAGCATTCAGAACTGATACATTACTTACATTACAAATGTATAGGTAAGGAGTTCCATCATGAGTGTCGGCGCTATTGATTCAGGGCGAATTCAGGCAATGTTGGCCCAACTAAAGGCTGCGTCTGCTGCTGCCCCAAGCCTTGCAGGTCCTATTAATGGCTTGGAAGGCATTAAAGGCATTACCGATGGGAAGGGGACTAAATCCAGTCCTTCCATTGACTTTGCCGCTGCCCTCAAGGCCTCCTTAGATCAGGTCAATGAAACCCATGATAAGGCGGTTGAGTTAGGCAAGAATTTTTCTCTGGGGGACGACAGTGTCCACTTATCCGATGTCATGATTGCAACTCAAAAAGCCAGCTTGTCCTTTCAGGCTACTGTCCAAGTGAGAAATAAGCTGGTGACGGCCTATCATGACATCATGAATATGCAGGTGTAGAGAGTAAAAAAGTAGGATCAATTAAATCATCCGTTCAACCACATTCTCATAACAAACCCACTTTTGAAACCTTGATAAATGATGCGCTTCGTTAAAGGTCTTGAATCGGTTTGCAATTACAAACTTAAGCCAAATCTTTTTGTTATATTTTAGATCTATAAGACATAGACCCATCTTAAAGGTTATGTCAATCCATTTAAATCAATTTAAAGGAAGTGATTACCTACATGAACACATATGAAAAAATTAAGGAAGGATCTATTATTCCAATCGGATGGGGTACAGGAAAAATATTTAAATATAGACATCTTATTCATGATTTTGATGTGCAATTCACAATAGATACTAATCAAACAGAAGAGTTTGTAGACAATGTAAAGATTTATGAACCAACTATTTTAGAAGAAATAGACTTATCTAACTACGTTCTAATAATTTACAGCATTGATTATATGAGCGCCGTTTACACATATTGTGAAAAATTTAAAAATTTAAAATGCATTCCTTTCAACGCATATGATCTTGGAATAACAATTAAGCTTAAAGAATCATCTGAGGTAATCAACGCATGTTTTAATCAAGGAGTTTTTTATGAAAATTTAAACTCTATAAATATTAACTATTTTAGATAATTTTATTTTTAATGTCCCGCTTAAAACCTTACATACGCCGGCTAATGGCAATAACAAAAACTGGACCTGATGACTTTCTTATAATTGAGCCGTATTCAATTGGGGATATTTTCCACACCTTATCGCTGATAAATGAATTCAGAAAATCAAAACCCGCAGGAGCAAAAATTAATTTAGCTTGCAAAAAAAGGGCTCTACCAATTGTTAAAATGTTTTCAAATATTGATAATGTCTGGTGTTATGACGATTTTGATGGCCAAGCGCTAGACTTTATTGCCAATTCAACATGGTACCAATCACAGTCAAATTTTTTTATTATGCCCCCAGATATGCATGATAGATTGATGGAAAATTTACCAATGCTAGAGGGCCATAACGCGATTAATTTTAAAAAAAATATTCTTGGTATTCCAGAAAAAACTCAGCCTGAGTTACCAGCCTTAAATCAGGAGCTCAAAGATAGGGCAGCTATTGGTGCCGCCAATATTGGATTGAGATCAAACTCCATTATTATCTTTAATCATGCCGTCACTATAAAACCTTTGGACAATGAAAGCTTTAAGTCTCTTGATAATTTATTTCATGGCCGTGTCTATTACGACTCAATGAACGGCAATGCTCCATCGTGGACTATTCCGATAAGAATACCTTTAGATGAAATTCCTTATTATGCAAACATTGCAGGGAATGTGATTACACTAAGGTCAGGAATAACTGATTTACTTTCACTCTCAAATGCTAATATTTATACGATCTACCCTGGGGGAAATTGGATGGCTGATTGGTTTCACCACAATAAACCTATAATTTCAGATCAATTTAGAACTTGGGGAATTAGAGATTTAGGCTTAAATTTAGAGTCATCTGAAAAAAAAATATTCGTTGAAAATGAAGATACGCATGAAATAATTTCGAATAAGATAGCTAGCCACATAAACGGAGTTAAATAATTAAACTGGCCTTCGAGATTTCCAAAAATACAAAAAATAACTATCGATAATAATTTGAGAAATAGTTTTAAGAAGTAAATTCAATTTACTCTAAGCAATCAATTCTCGAGAAAATTTTCTAATTATCTATTTTTTGCATACCAATCTATTTAAGCTTAGCGGGGACTCGTTGCAATAAATGCCAAGATGGTTACTCAAGAAGACTATCATTCTTCAGCCTGCCTTAGTTCTAAATAAAAAATCTTACTAGGAATGCTTAATATTTATTTGATACTGTGACTTTTACCTGCGCACATATCAATAAACCGGCCTTACAGCATCATGATGAGGAGTAGTCTTATACCCTTAATTCAATCAGTAACATCCATAAAGTCTCGAGAAATTGTAAGATTTACAATGGAAATAAAGGTTATTAATCTCTCCTTTAGCATCAGAGCAAAATGTTTATCAAAATAATGCATAGCAGCTAAATAAGGGTGACTAGTATCAATATGAGTAAACAGTCTAGGTAAATAAGAACACTTAGAGTTACAAGAAAATTATTGGAAAACCAAGACGTCTATTAAAGTATTTCTTACAAGATAGCGGGCTAACTGTAAGCAAAGCCATATCTTAAATAAACAGATAGTCAGAAATTTTGATATCACCGCTACGTGCTAATAGCACTTTACTCTTTTAAACGAACTTTATGCTGGCATGAATACATTAGGAGTAGCCATGTAATTGGCATAGTAAGTGTATTTTTTGGATTCCTATGAACACATTATTAAATGTCCATACCGCCATGTGAACAACAAGCTTAGATTGAACATTTTAGAAGATACTTTCTGAAAGATCACGCCTAATAACTGAAGCGAATGGAATAGTATCGATACGAATAGTAGAGCTATTACAAACCAGCCCAAAAGTTTCACAAGCCAATTTTTGGGTGAATTACAAAACGCAACCCAATCATTCGAATGAAGCAAGTAATTGTAATTTACATAATGAGAAATTTTATTTCGGTGAAATACCAATTAAATCTAAAAACTACCAATGGGATGCCAGTAGTGATATTAAGTGATTTCTCAAGACATTTTTTTCAGAAAAATAATTTATATAGTCCCTTAATTCATCTTTGGGTAGCGCTCCAGCGCCCCGAAGATATAGAACGTCTTGAGCAAGCCAAATTAATAAATTAACAAACGTTAAGTGCAAAATAATATCAACAGGGTGATCTAATGCGCTCTTTACTTCAATTGTTGTTACCTTGTTGAACATACTAGACTTACCAGACTGGCAGAAATTAATAGACTCAATCATCTCGACTATCTGTTGATTTAGTTCTTTATTTATAGAGGCTTTATTCTTCACTTTTTTGATAGCTAAAATTGATAGCCTATCAACTAACATGCCTATTGTATTTAAGCCAACCGGAATTTGTAGGCACTCTTTTGAAATTGATTCTTTAAGATGATTCCAATTATGTGAATTAAAATCCTCTTTACCCGATAGAATTACATGCTGCAAAATATCTTCACGAGAGCGTTCAAAGTCAAAAACTTGTGAAATTGTCATCGGTTCATATGGAATATCTAATGAAATCAGCAATCTCTGAATATAGTCGTATATCTTATTATCCATTTTGTAAAATTAAATTTATTTATTAAGTTTTAACATTTTTTGAGCATCTTTTATCCAGGCTTCAAGAGCTTGCATCTCATCATCCCTGACAATGCCAAAGTGCCTAAGCTTGTCATATGCATTGTATAAGTTAACTTCCATCGTATTACCTACACTAGTGACAGAAGATACTAAATCGACTATTTTTTCTGTGCATTGATACATCGAAATTTCAGATGAAAAATCTGACATTAAGTTATGCTCATTTCTCTTTTGTACAACAGTAGGACCAGTGAATCCAAGATAGTAGTCATGAGCCCACATAATTGGCTGCGCGACCAAACCCCTTAAAATATCTGTAAATCTGAAGGTAACAGTAATTGGAAGATACATCAGTAAAAAGAGATCTCTATGGAACATCGTATTCTGGCTATTAAAAGGTGAGATAAGGTTTTTTTGAAGAACTAGTGGTTCACCTTCCTCAAAATAACATGGCTCATTAATTGTGAGTCTATAGATAGCATCTACATCCGGATCCTCATCAGCAAGCCCCTGCCAAATACCAACTCTTAAGCCTTCTATTTCTGAACCAAAAGAATTTGTATAGTTATTTTTAATTAAATCTAAAGGCAATCCCCTTGGCCATATTTTCTGCCTTGTATATCATTGGTAAATATTAATAAAGCCCGCTCCCGTAAGGGATCTGTATCTCAAATTAGGATCAGGGAATGTCCAGCTATCCTTAGGAATATTATCGTCATCAGTGTCTACTATAATTTCGGCATCAGACATTGCCGCAAGGTATCCAATCATTTTCCGGCAATAATGATTTAAAGGTAATTTCTTCACAAGCTCAAAATCTAAAGCCTCTTGTCGGACCAGCGAAAAATAGTTCACATCTTGGAAGCGCCAATCTGAGGGGCTTTTTGCATCACCTACCACTATAAATTTGTAATTTGAGTTTTCTGAGAATTTTTTTACCGCCTCTGTAGGTGGAAATATTGATGTTACAACGATATATTTATTCATTATCCAAGTCTTTACTCTTATCAGTGTTAGCGCTCATCCTTGTATAGGCTTTTTGAAAATGCAGAACTCTTTCCTCTAAGCCATTCCCGAGGACCAATTGATTTTTCGCGTTTTTCAGTCCTCTTTGTACTTTTTCGCAAATAAAAGTATCCTCATCAAAAACCTTTGAGGTAAATTGACTGGAATCCTCATAAATTTTCTTAATTAATTTTGCACCAACCTCATTTTGATTTTTGAAAATTGTGCTGAAAGTTCTAGAATGCACCTTTGTCAAGTCATGACTTACATTCTTAAAATTCTGTACGTGAAAGCTGTAACCCAGAAAACTTGTTATCGTTAAATTAGGAAAAATATGATGGTGTGTATAGTAATTAGTTCTAAAAGGCCAATGCCCTATTTTTTTAGAAAATTTATTTTCAAAACTATTTAACCACCCTTGATTAGCAAGATGGTTCATTGATGAATGATAGTTAGAATCAAAATTAGTGGATATATCCTTTATTGACTCACCCATACCATCGGCAACCAAAAATGTATTTTGATGAACCATTGGTACGTGGTAGCCCTCAAGAGAATTTTCAATGAGCACCTTCCAATTTGCTTGTACAGATTTTGAAAATTCTAATATGACATTACTTAATCCCAGCGAAATACTCTCAAGAAAATCATACTCTTTTCCTAAAAATTCATTTAATAGGGTTGGCCTCTCTGCGAGGGAAACAAAAATAAAATTTCCAGCCTCCTTGCATGACACTTCGTTTAATTTAAAGCCTCTTGGATTTGCGACAACCTCTGGAAAACATGACTTACTTGGAATTCCAATAGGAATTCCCTCTGTGTCATAGACCCAGCCGTGATAAGGACATCTTACTCTTCCGCTGTGCCTTCCCTCTTCACATAAAAGACTTCCCCTGTGTGAGCAACTATTAATAAAGGCTCTTGGCGTATTACTTTCATCCAATTGAATCAAAATATCCTTAGTGCCAACTCGAAAACCGTAATGAGACTTAAGATCTAAGTCTTGTTTCATACAGGCAAAAATCCAAATATTTTCGAAAATTTTTATATTCTCTTCATCAAAAGAAAATTTTGATGTGTATTGCTCTGGTTTAATCAATGCTCGCATCTTTTATCTTAGGCCTTAAACGAAAATCGCCTAGCAGGATTTCCCAGAACGGTAATATTTGGCGGTATCTTACCAACGACTACACTACCAGGAGCAACCACTACTCCATCTCCAATAACCGCTTTTGAAGTAACGACGCAATTTGGGTGAATTGTCACAAAATTTCCAATTGTTGCGCCACCTGCTATTGTGCAATGGCTATTTATTTGGCACCATTTACCAATTTTCGCATCATGTCCAATCACCGTATATTCCTGAACATGTGTGAATTCGCCTATTGATACATCTACGGAAATACCGACGTGTGGGGCAATTATTGAACCGATACCCATATTTGCATATTGCGAAATATTTGCTCTAGGATGCACAACTGTTGCAAAATCGACATGAAATTCGTCTCTCAATCTTTTTGTATATTCAAAGCGCGTCCGTGGATTGCCAATTGCCGCAATAAATGCCTCGCCTTCTAAAGGAATATAAGTATGAGGACTATCAATAATCTTTACATCCCTAGGATAATCATTTAGAGCATTTTGATTGTCATCCAAAAAACCTTTAACAGTAAAAAGGGGGTTGTCTTGCTCTATGTATGTCAAGACCTCCCTACCATATCCTCTAGCACCAATTATCAGACAGCTTCTTTTCATGTTAGTCACAAGTTTATCCGATGGTTAAACCGCCATCCATTATTAACGTTGTTCCGGTTACCCATTTACTTGCATCAGATAAAAAATAAATGCATGCATTAGCAACATCCTCTGGAGTTCCAAAGCCCAATGGGTAGTTTGCCTCTTGTTCGCGCATTGAATCCGGACCTGTTAGAGCACTTGTAGCTGCAAGTAAGGGCGTATCAACTAATGCTGGGGATAAACAATTCACTCTAATTTTTCGCTTAATGACTTCAAGTGCTAAACATCTCATTACAGCAATTAAAAAGGCCTTACTACCCGAATAAATACCTACACCTGTCACCCCAATATGAGCCGCTATGGAGGATATAAATAAAATAGATCCACCTTTATTAATCAAATTTTTTGACAAAAGAGTTTGGGTGAGCAAAAGAGGTGCCTCTAAATTAATACTATTTACTTCTCTCAAATGCTTCAAACTAATTTGCCTAATGGGAGCCAATCTAGATATGCCGGCACAATGCACCACTCCATCGAGAGGTGCAGCCTCTAAAGCATCAGCAATTAAAGTCATAGCATCTGACAAAAGAAGGTCGGAATTGATGATTGCATGTTTTTTATCCGAAATTAATTGCACTGCTTCCAGCATCCCCTGAAGCCGTTTAGCATCCCTGCCAACTCCAACAACTTCTGCGCCCATACGAGCCGCGCCTATTGCAATTGCATACCCTAAACCGGAAGAAGCTCCGGTAACCAAAATTCTCTTTCCGTTCAGTGTAAAAGGATTCCAATCTAATTTCATATTGAATTATTAAAACTCCAATATAGGGGGGAATACGGCTTCAGAAAGGTCGGCTATGAAACCGCCCCACGACAAACCAACACCAAAGCCAAAGCACAAAGTTTTTTTAGATTGCTCTAAACCTTCCTTTTGTTGGCTCAGCTGAAGTGTCATGGTCAAGGGAATTGAAGCGCCGCTAGTATTGCCAAAATTGAGAAGGCTAGAGGGAGTCTTTTCAATTTCCAGTTCTAATTTTTTGCGAATAGTTTCATTGATCATTTTATTTGCTTGATGAAAGAAAAAATAATCTACTTCATCTTTCTTCACATCTGCAGAGTTTAGTAAATTCATTACAGCGGGTGGAATCACTGTAATTGAAAAATTCATAATTCCGGGACCATCCAACACCAACTCATCTGGCCATGACAAGACGCCGTCATCTCCTCTAGAAGGAACAGAATGTTGAGGACCATAAGGCTCTCGATGACCTCCAACTGGTTTATAAATTGCCTTGAAACCAGAGCCATCTGAGTTCAGGTCAAAGTAAATTGGAGAAGCATTCATATCAAATTCAAGGGCTGTTGCACTTGCGGCATCTGAAAATAAGGGGCTTTTGATGGTTGCTGATTTATCTCCAATAACCAGTATTGCCTTTTTAATACTTCCTGCTGCAATCATACTTCCGAGAACATGAATGCCAAAAGCATAGCCAGAGCATCCAAGATTGATGTCAAATGCAATTGTCTTTTTAGAAAGTCCTAGACGATCCTGTAGGATGATTGCAGTCGAGGGCAGTAAATAATCAGGCGATTGGGTGACAACGATAAAAGCATCAATCTCGTCCCTATGCCAATCCAAGGACTTGATAATTTCCTCGCTAGCTTTAAAAGCAAGATCTGAAAAGCATTCCCAATCCCTCAAAATTCTTCTATTTTGAATGCCAATATTTCGAATCAATCGCCCTCTTTCATTTGCCTGATTAGGAGGACAGTCATCGACATTTGAAATGACTCTTTTTGGGACTGCTGTGACTACTCCGGATATGCGTACGTTTTTTAATGCAAAAGTGGACATGGATTTAACTTTTCAAAGAAAAAATATCACCAATAGTGACACAGGTACTCAAATCATCACCAGTGATTGTCTTTGAGTATTCCATATCGAACATAACGATAACGCCAAGAGCCGCCAATGAATCCCATTCAGGGAGACTTTTTAACTCTGTTTCCAGGGTCATTGTTACCGGCTCCTGAAAATCCACTGCACTAGTAAATTTCTCTAAAAAAATTATTTCTTGACTCATTGATGTACGGGCTCCAATTTTTATATCATTTATAGCGTATTCCCCACGCAAAATAAGGTCGCCTACCCCTTTACCTACATCAGAATATATCATTAATAGAAAGTCTAATCGATGAACAAAGCTCTAATTGCCCTCTAAATCGACCAAATATCCGATCGCCTACTTAATTAGAATAAGAATTCTTCAACTCTTTAATAAGCTGTGGACGGAATGTTGATTTGAGTCTCATATTTGGTAAGCCTCATTTCCTGCTTTCTTGACTAACTTAACGCCTTGATGAAATGAATAAAGATCTTTTAAAAGCACTCGAGTTGGTTAAGACAAAACAGATCGATCAGGCTATCGAGAAGGTCTACCCGCTGGTTAAATCTTCAGCTAAAAGAGTGGATACCAATGCCGTTACTGTGCTCTTATACTGTCTTGAACAAAAACGTCGAAATTTAGAAGCTTTTCAGGTCTTGCAAGAACTGCTTCTAAAGGATCCCAAGAATCCAAAATATCATGGCTATCTTGCACAGCTCTATATGAATGCTGGAGAACTTGATAACGCTATTAAACACTCCAAAATATCAGTCGATCTAGACCCCAATGATGAGCCCAACTTTTTAGGTTTAGTAGTCCAGCAAGCTGCCCTCTCAAAAGACCCCTTGGAAATTAAAGCTTTATTTGAGTCGTGGGCGCAGCGTTTTATGGACCCCCTAACTCCTAAAGAACCAATCGCCCATAAAAATGATTTACAAGCTGATCGCGTATTAAAGATTGGCTACGTTTCAGGCGACTTTAAGGATCACTCCGTACAATTTTTCATTGCGCCTTATCTCAAGCTGCATGATAAATCCCAATTTGAGGTTCATGCCTTCATGACTATGGGGGAGGATGACGTAACTCAAGGTATGAAGTCCTTGGTTTCTCACTGGCACTCCGTAGAGTATATGAAACGTCAGGATCTCTTTAATCTTATCCAATCACTTGGAATTGATATTCTGATAGATCTTTCTGGTCCAACTGCCGGTCATCGATTAGATATTTTTGCGATGAAACCTGCTCCCATTCAGCTCACCTGGTTTGGCTTTATGCAAACCTTTGGTATGAAAGCGATTGACTATCGTATTACAGATTGGAGCACCTCTCCGCCTGGATCAGAAGCGTTTTATACCGAAAAACTCTTCCGCTTAAATGGCCCAATGAGTATCTACCAACCTCCAGCGATTCCAGAGAAGATTCATCCTGCGCCATACCAGAAAAATGGTTTCGTCACGTTTTTATGTATGAACCATTTTCGCAAAGTAAGCGATCAAAGCCTCAGGCTATGGCTCAAAATACTCGAAGACCACCCTACTGCAAAGTTGATGATTATTTCGCTCGAAAGCACTGCGGAGAACGCTCAAGCATCAGTATTTCCCCGTCTTCAAGAGATTGGCATTCCATTGCAGAGGGTTCACATCATGCCAAAACTACCTCTTCATTTTTTCTTAAATCTTGGCGCGTTTGCTGACTTTTCAGTAGATCCATTTCCGACTTCTGGGGGAACTACTACCTTGCATGCAATGTGGATGGGCCTTCCTATTTTAGCACTCAATAATCATAGTAATATCGGCACCGTATCGGCAACTGCCAATATTCTTTCTGGACTTGAGTTGTCAGATTGTATTGCCAACAGTGAGGAAGAATACCGAGCAATTGCCACAGAATGGATTTTAAATCCAGAAAAGCTCAACAGTCTTCGCTCAAAATGCCGAAAATCGCTTGCTGCAGTATGCACCACCGCTGATCATCAGAAGAGCGTAAGTGATCTTGAGAAAGCTTATCGCCACATGTGGTTAGAATACGTAGATAAGCAAAAAGAAAGAGCTGCCCTATAGAACGCTATATTGGGTCAATTAAATAAAGATGGCTAAAACTAAGGTTCCTTTACTAAGGCCGACCGTTCCCTCCTCCTCAGAGATATTGCCCTATTTGCAGAAAATAGATGCTGCGGCGGTCTACACCAACTTTGGCCCCCTCAATGAAAGTCTGATTGAGCGTATTAACGCCGAACAAAAAGTAAAATTTTCTAGAGATGTTCACAGCGTTACAACTAGTAGTGGAACCCTAGCGCTGGAATTACTCATTTCCTCGCTCAATCTCAAACCAGGGTCTCGTATTTTGTTGCCCGCCCTCACTTTCATTGCTACTGCCTCTGCCATTCTTCGCTGTGGACATATTCCTGTAGTGGCTGACGTAGACCCTCATTCTTGGTTGCTGACCACGAACTCTATTGACCACGCAATCAATTTGAAAAAAATTGGAGCTGTCATTCCGGTAACTACATTTGGGATGCCCATAGACATTGGTGCTTGGTCTTCATGGCAAAAAGAGACGGGGATTCCAGTGATCATTGACGCTGCCGGCGCCTTTGGAGGACAAAGCATCAGCAAAAATATCTCTGCCATCTTTAGCCTGCATGCCACTAAGTCCTTTAGTACTGGTGAAGGCGGCTTAATCATGACCGAGCATGCTGATTTAGCTAAAAATTTAAAGAAGATGAGTAACTTTGGGATCGGTGCTAAAGCTAGCGCTCAA
Source organism: Polynucleobacter sp. CS-Odin-A6 (assembly GCF_018882095.1). Taxonomy (GTDB): domain Bacteria; phylum Pseudomonadota; class Gammaproteobacteria; order Burkholderiales; family Burkholderiaceae; genus Polynucleobacter. The sequence goes on along the minus strand of NZ_JACVPD010000004.1, from coordinate 92,427 downwards.
GGCACTAACGCCAAGCTTTCTGAATATCACGCTGCCGTCGGTCATGCCAGCCTGAATAACTTCAATGCGATTGCCCAAAAAAGAAGAGATCTGTTTGACTCTTACCGAAAGCATATTCAAGAGAATTTTGGTGATGCTCTGAACTTTCAGGAAAATACGGGCGTATTTGCGCCATCCATTTTTAATGTGAGGTTTAAAAACCAAACCCAACGAGCGCGTGCTGAAAAAGAACTTGCCGCAGATCTCATTGAAACACGCCACTGGTATCAGCCGCTCATTCAACACCATCCTGATTTGTCGGGTATAGAAACTCCTGTATCAACTCCTCATGCAGTAGAGCTAGAAAAAACGGTACTTGGCCTACCCTTTTTTCTCGGGATGACCAAGCAAGATCATGAAAGAATTATTCAGTGCCTGCACAGATCCATTGGCAGCGCTATTGAAAAGTAAAAATAAGCCTTTATTGATGCTCTAGCTGATAGAGCCAGGCAAGAATTTCAGCAACAGCCTGATATAACGCGGGTGGGATATTTTCATCCAGATCGATCTGCATTAACAAGGCTACTAAATCCTTTGATTCATGAATAAAAATATTACTTTCCTTAGCACGGGCAATAATTTGTTCAGCAACTAAACCCTTGCCGCTCGCTAATACTTTGGGAGCAAATTCACCATGCTCATACGTTAGCGCTACTGCTTGTTGCAAGATCTTGGCTTTATCCATGAGGCACTACCTCGATTGCATCTAATTCCTGGCCCCGATCTATAAATGTCGACTTCAGTACAGGTACCCGCTCCTTTAACAGATCTTCTGTCTGGGCTTTCTCAGCTCGCATTGAAACACCGAGAACGTGATTAGTCAGCCTTAGGTTAATCCGAACCTTCCCTAGCCTTGGTAGGTCTAATTGGATCTCACTGACAATCGTATTAATAGCCTCGCCAGTGCTTTTCTTGGCCGACTCTTCCGAGTCATAACCCAATTGCCAAATTAGCTCTTGCCCAGGCCAAACTGTACCGGCCCAACGTACTGCTTGATTTTCCAAGGCATCCAATTGCTTATTGACAACTTGTGAAGCATTAAAATTCGGACGATTCTGTGGCTCCCTCATCAGCGAGCTTAATGCCCACTTCCCTTTAGTGAAATTAGCCAGATGAGATTCATAAAAAAGCCCGCTCATCACGATCGCATTTTGGAGTTGGGCAGCTGTCAGCGCAGGATTTTGCGGACTTTGTAGCAATGGAGACGTTAGGCCTTCCACCTGAGAGAGCCCGGTATGCATTTTTGCCTCATTAAGATACTGGGCAATTAACATGCTCGTAGCACTCAAGGCGACATTGTTATACAAGCCTAGATGAGAGCCTTCATTGAGTAGCAAAAATGTTGGATTAGGTTGATTGCCTAAGAAACGAAAATTCAGAACATCGCCCACAGCATGTTTACTTGGCAGCTTCATACCAAAAACTTGATCACCGATTTGTACTTCAGCTATGCCAGCAGGATCAAACGATAAAATCCTGCCAGGATACTCGGCTCCAACAGTCAAAACACCTTGGGCACTGGTTGCAGCCTGTGTCGATCCTATCGGCGATAGATTGTTAATAGGATTAATCGGCACAAATACCTCAAAGTGTTATTGGTATTACTTTTTTAAATTGTGGCCACTCATGATGTCGGATAGGCGCAGCATCCAAGGCTGCATTAGATCCATAATTTCTTTATCGTTTGATAGGATCGTTTTGAGGCAAGCAATCTTTCGCTCTAGAGCTTCAGGAGTTAGAGGGCTCTGTGCGCCGTGTACCGGAATTTGATGAATATAACCCTGACAGAGAATCTCCAGTTTACCGTAACCGTCCCAATCCTTTTGACGTGCGGCCTCTAACATCTGCTGACTAATTTCAGTCACTGCTTCATACAGAGAGAGCATATCGCTATTGGACATTTAAATTTTGACTTGTAAAAGCGATTGCAGCAATCGATTAGGTACCTTATTTATCTAGAATAGATAATACAAAACTTTAGGCTCAAACAATACTGATATAAGACCCCTAAAAGCCGTTTAACTAAGCTAATTATCTGTTTTTTAATACTTGAAAGATCTAAATTAAGCCAATAAATTGTTTTTAATCGCGTAATGGACTAATTCAGCATTCGTTTTCATGCCCATTTTTTTCAAGGTGCGAGTACGGTACATGCTGACGGTTTTAGGCGAAAGGCTCAGCTTGTCAGCAATCGCATTGACGGTTAATCCAGTAGCAACCATCATCATAAATTGATGCTCACGATCAGAGAGGCATTGGTGTGGATCTACGCCAGCCTGGGCGTCACCAAATCGTTCGGCCAAAATCTCCGCGACCATTGGGCTGATATATTTTGCTCCAGTAGCAACTCGGCGAATTGCCAAAACCAGCTCTTGAGTAGGCTCACTTTTGGTAATGTAGCCTAAAGCACCCGCAGATAGAATGCGGGCAGCATATTGAGAAGGTGGATGCATTGATAAAACCAAAATCGGCAACTTTTGATTATTTCGTCTAATCGCTTTAATCACCTCAACACCATTGCGATCCTGAAAATCAATATCGAGCACTAGACAGTCAAGCTCTAAGTCATCAGCTAACTTGATAGCCTCCTTACCTGAGGATGCCTGTCCCACCACGGTAATACCGGGATGAGTATTGAGTAATTGCACTAGCCCCTCGCGGATAATTGAATGATCATCTGCAATAGCAATCTGAAGGGGCTTCATTAACGTCATGCGAGGCTACACTTTACTTTCGGAGTCAGGCTAGATATTACCCAAAAAGTGGGCCAGTGTGACACTTTTGGTATTTTTAAATGAATTTCTTAGCGCTTAGCCATGCCAATTTGGCTATCGAGCTCATTGGTCCACTGTATTGCCTCTAGCTGTAATTCAGTCAACGCTTGCGCAGAGATACCCAAATGACTTCTTGAAACTTCCATACGCTTAAAGTCCACTGCCTCAATGGCATCTGTCAATACCAGCAATTGACCTAATATGCCCTCATGATGCAAGAGTGCGTTTTCTAGATGCTCTGCTAAATGAATTTGCTTAACCACCTCTGCAAGGCTTTGACCTGTCACCAGATGGGCTAATGAAAGCAAACCAACGACAAAAGCCTCATCGCTTAATCCAGGCTGGGTAATATCCTCATGTTGAGATAGCAGCTCTATCAAGCGGGCACGATTCACCACGCGGCGCTGCAATTCTGAAGCTGCCGTATTGCCAGCCTCGGTATAAATCAATAAGAGCATCCATTGCAAAAGCTGTTTTTGCCCTAAGGTGACTAATGCCTGCCTAACTGAGCTGATTTGCAAATGCCCGGCTACCCCAACAGAGTTCACTAGGCGAAAGAGTCCCAGGGTGAGATCTGGATTTAATTTAAAAATAGGCTCTAAGGTAGTAATCCCAGCATCCTTAAATAATAGGCCAACGATTTTCATTAAACTAATTTGCAGCGCTTTGGGTTTTTTGCTTCGCATTACTAAAGGCTGGGAAAAATAGGTGCCGCTAAAAAAACGGAAACCCTTGGCTTTACAAGCCGCAAGATCATCGGCTGATTTCACGTTAGTGGCCCAAAAAGTAGCATTTGTGAATTTCTTTACTTGAACAAAAACATCAGCAGAATTTTCTAAAGAAGTTGTCGCTAAATCGACTTTAATAAAATCCACTAAAGGAAGGATGGATTCATATTGCGGATCGAGAGAGGTGCATTCAAGGGCAATCCGAAAGCCCATATTTTTTAAGGTCTTAATGCGATCAATCAGATCAGCATTCAAGGAGAGCCCCTGCAAAATTTCCAGAGTAATTCTCTTTGGAGGCAATAACTCCAAAGTATTGCTCATTAATAGTTTTTCAGTAACATGAATAAATCCGTCTGATGACCCAAGGACCCCTTCGAGACCAAAATGGCTCATCAAGTTGACAATGACTTGGGTGCTCGCAGCTAAATCATCCGCACCTTCATCATCCAAACTCTCACGAGATTTGAAGAGCATTTCATAAGCAACCAATTTCCCTGCGGCATCAAATAATGGATTGCGCCCAAGAAAGATTTCGGGGGTACTTAAGTTAACACTAGATTCGGTTGTCGCAATCATTTGAGCCCTTTTGTGAGGCAAGCCCTGAACTTTTAAAAGACAGAGTTTGGCTAGCCTGATCAATAAGTTATCAATTTACTGCGCTAGAAAGGGGTTTAATTCGAAGAATAAGGGGTGATTTATGGTCTTATTTCTGAGAAACAAGCTAAATCTAGAAAATGAAGGCTTAACAGATGTAGCCTTTTTAAGCTCACACTGAGCCAAAAAACTAAACCTTGATGTTAATCAAGGACCCCATACCAGAGGCAACCATTAGCTTATCTTTATCTGATGGCTTTTCTATGTGCGGATCAAGTCCAAAGAATTTTTTATCGGAATATTCGCCCCCACCAGCCCTAAATTTGTCCAAAGCAGCAGAGGCATTTTTAATATCTTCAGCTCTTCCGCCGATAAGAGCCAAATCAATCGAGTTAAATAATGACGCAGGAGACATTCCACCCCCAGAGCCCTGCAAACCAAGAAGGGCTTTTTGGGCTGCTAGCACATTACCAGTGCGCAAAGCAGCCGCTAGAGCGCCCGCATAACTATTGCGCTCTTGTACATCGCTCACTGATAAACCCTCGCCAGGAGCATATGGTGTTATCTGCATATCCATAAACCCTACCCCAAAAAATTAAATAATTCTTACTCGAAGTCAAACCAAAAAAATCTCCTTAATTACTCTTACGACCACCACAATGCAAACTTAAGCTCGACTGCAAGAAATTATTAATTTAATGACTAATATTTATTAAGTAATTGATTTAATTGACTATTTTTTACTCTCTAAATCACCTAGCTGGGCAGCTATATCCATAGATTCTTGACTAGCTTGCAAAATAGCGTGGATTTTCTTCTTAACGGCATCAGAACCCGATTCACCAAGAGAGTGCATAAGTAGCTCAGCATTCAAGCGAATGGCCAGTAAAGGCTGGCCCAAGTCATGCAAAAGGGTTTCAATTTGGCTTCTTTGGTCCATTACTTACCCTTTTTTGATGCTAGAACCTAGTTACAGATCTTTTTATCACCCTGTACAACGCAATTGGTGCCATTCGAATAGATAGTTCGATTACCATTAGTCACCGAACTGCCCCCAGGCGAATAGTAGGTCGTGGTGCCAACCTGAGTTTGAGTAGAGCCATTCGGGCCATTCATGATCGTCACGGGTTGGCTGCTATTGGGGCCTCCCGGTACATTATTCACATCGTATGGAACAACGACGTAGTTGTTATTATTCCCCCCACGACCGATGTCGCGACTCCCCGCACCCCCGCCAATCTCAGCAGCAAAGCTATAAGAGGAAATCGTGATCAGGGCAAAAAGTGGTACTAATGATTTGAGTTTCATCGACTGCTTTCCTTTTTAGTGGGTTCTTCTATGGTCGAAATCCCTTTAGCGAGTTCCTTAAATAGATACGTCTCAAGCTATATCCTACCCTTAAACCGTACTTTGGTCTCTACCCCAAAGTAAATTTGAGTTCTCCCAGCTTTTCCACAACACTGGTGACAACATCGCCTTTTTTCAGCCAAACTTGCTGATCCTTAGGCATATTCGCAATGACACCCTGTGGGGTTCCAGTAAAAATGATGTCGCCTGGCTCAAGTGCCCAATAGGTGCTGATATAGGCAAGCAACTTTTGGACGTTATGAATAAAGTCAGAGGTATTGGAGTTCTGCCGCATCTCACCGTTTACAAAGGTCTGCACTTGCAAATTATTAGGGTCACCTACTAAATCAGCAGTCACAAAATGAGGTCCAATAGGGGCATATTGGTCTAGGGTTTTACCAACCATCCATTGACCACCAGGAAGATCGAGCTGGAGATCACGGGAGGTGAAGTCATTTGCGGTGCAATAGCCAGCAACATAATTGAGGGCTTCGGATTCAGGGATATTACGCCCTTTTTTTCCAACTACTACCAAGAGTTCGGTCTCGTAATCTAGCTTATAAGAAACATCTGGCGACGGAATTTCTAGAACGCTATTGTGAGCAGCCAAACTATTGTCATACTTATTAAACAATGCGGGGAAAGCTAACTTAGAGACGCCCACCTCTTCTGCGTACTGACGGTAATTAATACCAACGCAAATAATCTTTCCGGGATTCTTAAATAGCCTGCCATACCGAATTTTTGTTTCTGATAAATAAGCTACCCCAGACTTCTCTGCGCCAGCGACGACTTTATTAAATGCTGTGACATTACCCTCTTGCAACAATTGATCCAATGTATAGGGCGCAGCGATATTCAGTTTCTTGGCAACAGCACAAATGTCAATGACTCCCTTTGCACTCATGACGCCCATCGTCTCCGAACCATCCCCATTCTTAATGGAAAGGATCTTGGCGTTTTTGACCATCATGTGAGGACCGCTGAAGGCTTCTGGTTCTCTGAAAAACTTATACCTGCGCGCAGCAGCATCGGAAGCAAACCCTAAGGTAGAAGCGGCCACAATGCCGATTCCGGATAAGGAAAAGGCCTTGATAAAGTGGCGACGTTCGCTCATGTTTACTCCAGATTAATTAATGAGTAGTTAGTTTAATGGTTAATGTAATAAGGAATTCAATAACTCATTGAATAGCTAAATTACTCATCATCCGTAACTTCGGCCTGCTCCCAAACGTCATCATCCGGTGCAAGCTGAGTTTGGGCAACGAAAGTTTTAATGGCCAAAAGCGAGTCTAGAGCAACATCATCCAAAGTTAAGGATCCTAGTTCACCAGAGCATAGCTGCTGGCATTTTTCCAGATCGCCAAGCTCAGCAGCTTCAGCGAGAGAGAGTAGTTTTCCTAAAACACCACTTCGATCTGCAATCGCATCCACGACTACGCCAGGTAGATTAAATTTAGACAAGATATCTCGACTAGACTCATCAAAGAGGTTATCAATAAGCGATAAACCGCCGACTAGAAAGGCTAAATCGCTCGAGCCTAATCCGGCACCAGCAGGCAGTTTTTCTGATGCCAACTCCATAAAGAACGCCCTGACACAAACCAATTGCAGTAAAGGGGTAGATTCGAGGGATACCTTAGCCTTGCTATCCGCGTACAACAGCAATTGAGTCCAACGGGTAATACGCTTCACCCCAGAAATCACTGCAGCATCTCTAATATTCTCTGGCTTGGCTCGCTTTCTACCGGCATCCACCTCAGCAATCACCATTAAATGCTTGCCCACTACAGGGTTCGCCTCGATTTCATCAACGAGCTCATGTAGCTCAGGGGATGCAAGCAGCAAAGTCAGGAGCTTTAATATTTTGCGGTAGTCATCCCCGCGATGCAAAGAAAGCTCTGGATCAGGCTTAATAAAATAGAAACCCTCATAAGCATTGCAACCCAGATCTCGAGCAATATGAAAATCTTCTGGAGTCTCTACGTGGGTTGCAATAATTTGCATGACCGACCCATCACTGTCTGTCTTGGCTCCTTTTTTTGCGGGAGACTTAGTGTCTCTTGGCAAGGGTATGGCTTTACAAAACTCGATTAGACTGGCTGCGTTCCCCACTTTGTGAAGTTCGAGTTTGACATAACGAAATTTCGGCAGGATATCTTCGAGACCATCAAAGACTTCCGTTAAACCAGTCAGTACAAATTTGTAACCAATATTCGAGAGCTTCTCCAGCTTCACCAGAATCTCAGGTACTTTAGGCTCATCTACCGTATCAGGATTTTTTGCCGCGACCTTATTTTCTTTTTCTTCTTCTGCCGCTGCCGCCTCCTCGGAGGCTTCAGTTTGAATTGCCTCAAGGATCTCGGCTATGTCGACTTCCAAAGGAAATTTAGCGGCAGGAATACCCCGCAACTCATCCCCTAATTGATGAGGATGAATTTTGATGAAGCCTAAATGTGCACCAAGCGACTGAGCCACCCCTTTAGTCTTCAACGCATAAAGCATTTCACTGAGACTCACTTCTTTGACTTCATTACCGTCATCATCCCGCAAGTTTGCATCTGTAATTTCATCAGGATAAGTCACTTGCGCCTTTGGATCTGCCTCTAAGCGCTTGGCAATTTGCTCCAACACTGCATTACGCTCATTAATCCGCTTTGCTTTCAGCGTCGTTCCTGGGCGGAAGAAAAGCTTATACCCAATGATTGCTTGATCACGATCGATAATCGGCTCGCGTCCTAAATACGGATTTTCAGCCGCCACCTTTTCTGGGCCTCTAGCGGCTTGAACGGGAGCGGACTGCGTTTTTTTACCAAATAGTGCCATTTATTTTCTTGTTAAAAAGAATTCCTTTGTTATAAATTAAGTTTGAGCGAAGTGATCAATCTGGCTTTTGGGAACCATCCCACTCCTTGATATATCGCTCTAAAAATTTGATTTGGCCAGTTCTGTGCTCTAAAGTATCTTTCACCACATCCCCAACAGAAACCACCCCCACTACCTTGCCTTGATCCACTACAGGTAAGTGACGAATGCGTTTAGAAATCATCGTTTGCATACAGTCACGCAAATCATCTTCATACCCAACCGAGATTGGATTGGCAGTCATCACATCCTTAACCAATACTTCATGAGCACTCAAGCCAGGAAGTAACACTTTAATTGCACAGTCACCCTGGGAAATAATCCCCACCAGTTTTTCAGAATCCATGACCAATACTGAACGCACTAAATTGTCACGCATGAGCTCCAGTACTTTGAAAACATAATCAGAGGATTTAACTGAAACGAGGGCATTTGATTTGTTGGCTAAACAATTTTTTACCAATGGCATACGATGCTTATCCTTTTATATCTATAGAGCAATATCAGTCTTGAAAACTCCAACTAGCATGATCAATTGAACATTGATTGATTCTATCTAAACTAGCGACTGAATAAAACAAAAAACAAAAGCCCTATAGATTAATAAATCCATCTTGGGCCCATCAGGATGGTATTTGAGCTTTTTCCTAGGGAAAATCCTCAATAGATTAGGCAACATAGCCATGCAGCCAAGTAAGAGGCTGGTTTTTTTGAGGGCTTAGGTACGGCTCTTGAACTTTAAATTCCAGCTATTACCGTTTTTATCCCAATACTCTCGGTAGATAGGGGAACCATCATTTTGACCAATCGGCTGATCAATCACTAGCGTGGATGTAGATTCCGGGGCATAAATCGCTTCTGGGGGTCGAGCTGTTTTCATTTTTAGACTTTCAGCTCTAAATGCGGCAATCTCATTACTGACTTTAGTTGCACGCGCACTCCACTCAGCCTTCTTCAGCCACTGAACCGATGGCACAACAGTGACATTAATTTGGCGCTTACTAGCTAAGCCAATAATTTCTTTCACATCATCATTAGCAAAGGCAAGGCAACCATCAGAAGCTTTTGGAGCTCTACTGTAGGTGTCCTTAGGTACACCATGTAGCCAAATTCCTGAGCCACTGATATCGAGCTTCTTATCGAGCGCATTAGGAAAACTGAGTTCCAGCGCTCCAGCACCAAAAATAGATCTCAACTGTTGCTTAGGAATCTGCATCGTAACGGAGTAAACGCCAAGGGGTGATTTGAGATCGCCCTCTTTTTGCTTACCCACCCCTAATTTACCTATGGTAACGAAATAATCTTTCTCCCAAACTGGGTCACCATCCTTGTTCCGCAACAGATAGGCACGGGAAATAGAGGCGTCAATCAAGAGGACATCGGCATGTTTAGGCATCTTCAGCACCTGCGCTGGGCGCAGGTCAGCTAAATTAGGCATGACTGAATTTCTTAACTGCAACTCAGACAATAAATTTTGGGGAGCTTCCCCATCGCGCACTTCACTCTTCGCCTTATTAGCAATTGCTCCACCCGCCAAAGCAGTCAGCAACTCAGCTCGCATAAATGTTGCCAAACGAAAATTGGGATGCTCAGACTCGGACTTATTTAATAGGTCCATCGCTTTATCTAGATTGCCATTGCGAACCAACTCTTGAGTAGCCTGACGAACCGTAGCATCGCCATTAGCCTGACAAATCATGGGCGCTATACAAAAACTCGCAATGAATAAGTGCTTAAGACGCAATTTTTAGGCTCCGCTATCGAGAGGTAAGTTATTTATTAAATTCACGAACAATCAACCAGGTTCCCTTGTCATTTACCCATTCCAAAGCCTTCACGGAATTCGTATTGACGTTGGCGGAATTGTACTTCTGCCTAAAGGTAACAACAATCTTGCCCTTAGATTTGACTACTTTCATGACGCTAATTTCAACATTGATCGCACCTGGCTTAGCAACCCTCTGCTTCCTTTGCTCTAACCAATCTGAATAAGACAATCCCTTATCAGGCGAAAAACTGGGCGAGTAAAAGGCCAAATAGGACTTCACGTTTTTAGACGACCACGCTTTGACCCAGTCACTCATATTGGCATTAATGGTTTCAAGCTCTTGTGGAGAAGGTGTAGCGTCTTTTTCAACCGCCGCAACGGTTGCTGCTGGTGCTTCAACAACTGGCGTAGCTACAGGACTTGTTTTAGGTGCCTGAACATTAGCTACCTGAGTAGGGGCCGATGTTGAGGCTGGTGCTGGAGGAGGTGCTTTTGGAGCCTGCGCCACTACGACAGGCTTATCCACCAAGTCAGCGCCACTACTAGATGCGGCCAAAAGAATCGGTGCAGGGGCTGAATTTTTTTCGTTCAAGGCTTTCGCATAGGCTTCTGCAGCCTGTGCTGAGTAAATCTTGCGTAAGCTTCTGTAGGCTGGTGATGAAGTATTGAGTGCGGTTTCCAGGACCTTACGCGCTTGGTCTTTTTTATCCATTCCCCATAAGGCAACTGCGTAGTTATTGGCCACCAAAAGATTGGTACGGTCCTTTTCGTAGTAAGGCTCTAAGAGATTGGCAGCATCTTGCCAACGGCCTAACATCAGTAAGGCCGTAGCCTTAGTATTTGCATAGTCAATCGGTGACAAATCCTTCTTCATGGACTCGGTCTGCGCAAGCGCTGCTTTGGTGTCCCCTTTTAAAAGGAGGCTTTCCACTGGTTGCGGAGTCACATAAGCGGACGCAGGAGAAGCGCCCAAAAAACACAACAATACGGTGCCATGAAGCAATTGCAGGAGTTTGTACGTTAGGCAGTACTTACTACCTCTATTTAGGGGGACTTCAGTCAAATTGAGTGGCATTGGGTGGAAAAGGGCAATTAAACCCGTCGATTCTAGCATTTTCGTAATAATGAGCAATCTTGATGCCTATATAGAGCAATTCATTCCATTCTGACCCCCTAAAAACCACTAAAAAATTGACTATTGAGAAGGTCTATTTACCCATAGATTGTAAGCATTTATCTGTCTTTTCAAAAAACGCCAAGTCCAGCATCATCAACTCTCCACTAAAATAGTCAAAACAAGCAACCTTGCAAACAGACTCCTTTTTTAGGGCCAGTAAATACGTGAAATACCTTATCGCTATCCTCCTTTTATCCACCCAACTCGTTTTTGCTCAAAGCTCAGAAAGCGAGAAGCAAGGTGCTATTGGAGTTCGCTACAGCAGAAATGCCGAAGGGATGATTGTTGTTAAATATGTTGAGGATAAGTCACCAGCAGCTCAGGCTGGGATTCAGGTCAATGACGTCATGATTAGTATCGATGGGTCCAACCTGAAGGGGATGGATCCAGCCAAAGTTAAAAATGTTCTTCGCGGCAAAGTCGGCAGTACGGTTGAAATCAAGCTAGAGAACTCTCAAACCAAGGCTGAGTACTCGGCAAGCCTAGTCCGCAGGATTGTGCAATTTGGAGCGGGGGATGCCCCCAAAGATGCTGCCAAAAACAGTCCTCCAGCTGAAGTCAGTCCAAAATTAGATGCGCCAAAGATCAGCACGAAACCTTCTGAAAAAACGCCTGCTCCCCCTACTCCTATTGCACCCCCTAAAGCCGGGATCGAACAAACTGCTTCTGCAACTTCCACTGCTTCTTCTGCCTCCGCTGCCTCCGCCGCCACTAGCACCTCTAAATACTTTATTCAAACTGGCGCTTTTTTTACAAAAGAAATTGCAAATGATCAGGTAGCCGCCTTTAATCAAAAAGGGTATGTCAGCTTTGTTGATCCTGCAGTCATTAATGGCAGCAATGTGTATCGTGTTCGGATTGGGCCCTTGACGACACAGCAAAGTGTTGAAGCACTGTCAAAAAAATTAGCCAGTCAAGGCATTACAAACTCAATCATTGAGGCTGCGCCAACAACTTCAAAGAATTGATCTAGACCATATGAAACACACCCACCTCATTAAATTAATGACAGGCAACGATTTAGCAAGCTTAGCTAAATCCTGTTTTTCGCATCCAATATTGAATTAAATTATGCAAATTATCTGGATTTCGGGAGCAACCTCTCATTACCGAAAATTTAATATCACCAAAACCCAGTTGACACGATTCGCTGCAGTACTGAGCTTTCTGTTCATCATGATTGGGAGCGCCGTCTATTTCTTAGGTTTTAGAGTTGCGATTAAGTTCGATCCTGATATGGCGCGTGATATGGGCGGCGTAATCACCTCAGAAGAGCTTTACCACTTAGAAGATGAATATCGCGAGAGGCTAACAAAACTCCAGAACACTCTAAAATCAATGGATCAAAAAATTGAGACCTTGAGCAAGATTAACGAGCAATATGCTGCGCTAGCAACCCCGCTCCCGATGAAGGAAAAGCGCAAAGAGAAGGACTCTGGGGATAACGCAGGTCGAGGCGGTCCTTACATCCCCTTCTTTTCCCCTCATGTAAATTCTGAAGAAAATACTAGCTTAAGAGCAATGCTCAAAAAAACGCTGGATTCGACTGGAAGTTTGAACAAAAAAATACAGTCATTGGAAGAGGCTTGGCTTGAAAAATATGAGCGCTTAATTCCTTTGCCTACAAAACCACCCTTAGTTGCCGGCTATGGCTTGAGTAGCAATTTCGGTGCACGGATGGACCCCATTACCAATAATCCCGCCTTTCACCCTGGAATCGATTTCAATGCAAAACCTGGCACCCCCGTTTTAGCGGCGGGCAGCGGCACGGTCATCAAGGCTAAGCGCGACCCGGAACTAGGAAACGTGATTGAGATCAAACATACTGAGGGCTTTACTAGTCTGTATGCGCACTGCCAGAAACTATTAGTAGAACAGGGCGATACCGTTAGTCGTGGTCAACTCATTGCCGAGGTGGGTAATACAGGCCGATCAACAGGCCCCCATCTTCATTTCAGTGTGTATCGAAATGGCAACCTACTAAATCCAATGGATGTGTTGGCCTTTACTAAGTCTTCGGCAAACAAAGAAAACTAAGAAGAAATTCCTGAATCTTGCTTAATCCTGTCGATAGTACTTTGTAGTTGCGAAGCCGAATCAGGATTAGTGTTTGGCTCAGCTCTCTTGGAAATCATCTGACCGTTGAGTGTGGCGCCAGGCTCAATCCCGATGGTGTCGTAAGTAACGTCTCCATGGACATTAGCAGTCGTGTGTAATTCAACTCTCTCATGAGCGTAAGTATTGCCGTTAACCATACCCGCAATCAGAATTCTGAAGGCATAAATATCGCCATGCACCTCCCCGCCTTTACCAATTGCGATGGTGATTCTTTGACCAGCGCGCTCCTCAATATTGCCAAAAATCTTCCCATCCACTCTGACACTTTCAGAAACGATCATTGCACCATGAAATTCGGTAGCGCTTCCGATAATGGTTCCAAAAGATTCGATTTGAGGCTCAGAAAACTTGTTCTCATTATTTTTTTTACCAAACATAATCGCACCTCATTAATTTTGCTTGCTCAGAAAAGAAGGAATTGATGAGGAGTCATCCCCTATGAACTCGCTAGACTTCATCGACTGCATTTGTGAGCGAGCCTGCATACCAGCTAGTTTTTTATTGCTCCGATATCGATCTAGTATCAAAATACCTTTACCTAGACCAGAATAAATAGAGCTTAATTTAGATACGGGAATTGCACGCTCGCGCTTTTTATCGAGGATTTGTTTTGCGACAAAAGCTCCAAATCGGCAAAAGTAAGTGGAAATTGCAGCATTGCTAGAGACACAGAAAAAGTCTTCATAGACAAAGTGATCAATATCATTAGCACGCAAGACAGGAGGAGTGATATGACACATCCCCAATGAACCAAGATTGGTAGAGATGCTGGTTTCTAAAAAATTGGCCTCGACTCTACTCGGTACCGCCATGATGGATTGCTTGTTTTTAGAAATCAATGGGGAATTTCGTAATACATATTCCAGTATAAAAATTTCAGTGCTGGCCAATTCAAATTTAGAGGTCGAGGTTGGAACTAAAATGATATCGAAATCATGCATGAAATTTTCGGCCATATTTGGCGTCCAGGTGAGATCAGAAATACTGACATCAAAGCCTGTTGAAAATTTACGTAAAGAAGATCGCGCACTCAATAAAGTCATGCCAGCACTTTGATAGGACATTTCTGCGCGAAAAGTTTCAATTCCAATATTAGGGGCTTTTTTGACCCATGCTGAAGAGGAACTTTGCTCATCGTAATCAATCAATGAAACCTTCAAATTTTCTTGAAGCGCTAGGTACGCAGCAAGATTGGCGGCAATAGTGCTCTTGCCAACCCCACCCTTGCGGTTTGTTACTAGGACTTTTATGGTTTCCATGATGATTCTTTAATTTTGCTTTACTGAAATAGGACAATAATCCTATTGCCATGCATCACAATTTGCAACCATTTTCTTATATAAATGAAGAAGTTGCGAAGTGTAATTGTAGAAATGTCATGATTTGTCTTACAGAATCTTTTGTAACAGAGTGCTGACACGTAATAAACCCCTGATCTCAGAGCTAGGAAGGAGTGGGGCTATGGCTTAATCAAATATGAATTGATGGCGTCTCGGTCCTCGAATATAAAAAACCCGCCGAGGCGGGTCTTCACATGGCAAACATGTTTACATTCTCACAACATGCCACATCCCATTGGGGGATGGATCGCCTTTACGGTCATCCGCTTTCTTATCCATGAGGAAGAAGTACAGAGGCTTACCCTTAAAAGCGAACTGTTTTTTACCGTCATCGCGAGTAATGATTGAGTAGTCGCCGTAGGATGTTGCATTCGCATCAACCAATAATGGTGGCCAATTATTTGCACAATCGCCATTGCAGGTTGATTTTCCAGAACCAGCCTGGTCGCCATCAAAAGTGTAGAGTGTCATGTTAGTCATACTGACTAAAATCCCATCATTTGTTTTAACAATACTTCGATTCTCTGATAACGGAACACAAGCAGCTAAAGAGATGCTGGCCAGTAATGCTATGCTGAGTTTTTGAATCGTATTCATATTGATCCTTTTTTGTAGAGCCCCGAAATTGATTCAATATCAATCCGGGGTCATGTACATACTGTAGTAAGCAAACCTTAAAGCTTGCTTTTTAAATTAGACTTAGCATCACCTAAGCCTGCCTGTATCTTTCCAACCGTTTTTTGAGCCATTCCCTCTGCCGCGAGAGATTTATTGCCAACCATATTGCCGGCAACTTCTTTAACCTTGCCCTTCACTTCCTCTACACGGCCTTTAACTTGATCTTTATTCATAGTGAACTCCTTAGTATTTCGTTAAACAACGGAACAACTGATGTCTTGGAATAAAAGGACCAAAACACCAAAAATACGAGTATTTATCTCGCACAATCTTTATTTAGTAAAAGGGTTGTTACTACCCTTCACTCGCATATCGTTCTTTACCGCGGTAACACCAGGAATACTTTTGGCAATCTCCACGGCTTTCTTGGTTTGATCAGTAGTGCTGACAAAGCCACTCAGCTGAACTTCGCCTTTAAAGGTCTCGACGGTGATTTCTGAAGACTTCAAAGTAGGTTCATTAAAGATTGCTGTTTTGACTTTGGCAGTGAGCACGCTGTTATCTACATACTGACCAGCACTTTCTTTTGCATCTGAAGCTGCATAGGCTGATAGGGAGATTAAAAGACTTGAAAAGATTAAAGCGGAGAATTTTTTAATGGGACTCATGGAGTTCTTTCGGATAGTGATAATTGACTAAATTCAGGTGTCAATAATTCCTGAGGTACAACTTGAGACTAAGCCTCAAATTCGAATTTGCTTGTTCGATATCAGACATAGGAAAATATTTTTATCTATGTGTCCTGACAGACTTAAAAATGCATCTACAAACTCTATAGTGATTTGTGAGTTATTTTTTAACTCACCTGAATAGAGGATCCTCTATTCACACCCTCAGGAGAAATATATGACAATCGATCCAAAATCAAGTAATTCCGGACACGCCACGCCACAAGAAACCCATACCAAGGCAGCTCAACATTGTGATGCAGCCTCTTCGGCTCACAAAGAAGCTGCCAAGCATTGCGCATCTGGTGATGTGAAGCAAGCGGGGTATCATGCTGCCGTAGCTCAAGGTCATACTGTTCAGGCACATGAGCATAGCGAAATGGCTTGCAAAAATGCAGCTAATTCAGCCCCAGCAATGAAATAAAGTAGCCTAGTAATGCTGCCTTGAGGGGCTTATAAACCCGTTTAAGCTGGTTTACCCAAGAGAATTCAACCCCACCAGATATTTTGGTGGGGTTTTTAATTACATGAAATTTTTCTATGTACGATACCGAACATAGTAATTATCATTCTAAGAAGTATATTCTGAAGGTCTCTAACCGAGAAATAACATCTAGGGGACCGTATGTCACTGTTGGCCATGAAGGATCAAAATGATCTTTTTAAATCAATTCCAGCTCTGGAATGGGAGAGGCTTTTACCCCATATAGAAACGTCTGTTTTGCTACTTGGCAAGGTTTTATACGAGCCAAATATGAAAATGAGTCACGTCTACTTTCCCTCTACTGCCATTGTTTCCCTGCTCTATGCACTAGAAAATGGCTCCTCAGCAGAGATTGCTGTTGTAGGGCGTGAAGGCCTTGTCGGTATTTCCATCTTTATGGGGGGTGAATCTACCTCCAGTAGAGCCGTTGTCCAAAGTGCTGGACTCGGTTACAAAATCAAATCCAGCATCATATTGAAAGAATTTAATAATGCAGGTCCATTAATGCACCTGCTCTTGCGGTATACCCAAGCGCTAATCACTCAAATGACGCAAACGGCAGTCTGCAATCGCCATCACACACTCGATCAGCAATTTTGTCGCTGGCTATTATTAAGCTTGGATCGACTGCCAAGTAATGAGCTCATCATGACCCAAGAACTCATTGCCAATATGTTGGGAGTGCGTAGGGAGGGTGTGAGTGAAGCGGCACTCAAGGTACAAAAAGCAGGCCTGATTAAATATGCTCGTGGACACATTTCTATTCTGGATAGAGCTGGCCTAGAACATCGCACTTGTGAGTGCTATCAGGTAGTCAAGAGTGAGTACGACCGTCTGCTTCCAAATAAATTGGCTGTTTAGTTCGATATCGGACAGACCAAATCCATTTGTAGATTGATAGTAGAGGCGGGATAAGAAGTAGTAATGTCATTTGTGCCCTGTTGCCCAAGCAAGGTTATTCACTCAACACGAAGGCATAACAAATGAATCGGAACTTCCTACTCAATTTATTACCAAAAATTAATCAAGAGCTTATTTTTTCCAAGGCCACACTCACTGAATTTAAGCTCTCTCAAATTATCTGTATAGCTGATAAACAGACTGATTACATCTATTTTCCAATAGATGGCTTTATTTCCATTACCCAAAGCATTGATGAACACCCCCCTCTCGAAGTAGGCATGATTGGCAGAGAGGGCATGCTAGGCGCTGAGCATATCCTTGGTATCAACACTAACCCTTTTGGTGCCCTTGTTCAGGGTATAGGAAGCGCCTGGAAAATAGCAGCACAGGATTTCTTACTTGAAATTCAAAACAGTATTGAACTTAAAGATACAGTGAGCTCCTATCTTGCGGTGCGAAATAAGCAACTGGGATTATCAGTTGCCTGTGAGCACTTTCATGAAATCGGTCCACGCTTTGCAAAGTGGCTTCTCATGAGTCAGGACCGAGCGCAGTCCCCTGCTTTCTTAATGACACATGAATTTATCGCTCTCATGCTGGGAGTAAGGCGAGTAGGCATTACAACCATCGCAGCAGATTTCAGAAGAAGAGGTCTGATTGAGTACCATCGCGGAGAAATGAAAGTGCTGAATCGAGTTGCACTGAAGGCTGAGGCTTGCAGTTGCTACTTAAAGAATCGGAAGATCTTTACCTCCATGATTGGCTAGAAACTCTATTCAAATACCTTAAATTTCACTTGAAAAGAGAGTGAACCAGATACATGATCACCAATAGTCGGTATCACCAACAAGTTTAGTCCGACCCAGTCGCCTTCTATTGTAAAAGCAGGTAATACTGCGGGAAACCAGCCGCCATTATTATTGCTAGAGTAGCCGTTGAAGCCGCCTGCTACTATACCAACCTTAACTGGACCAATCGCAATTGGCTGCCAATATATCCCAATATAGTTTGATTGATGATAGTGGCTATTACGAAAGGCACCCGCTGTAATGGATGCTACCGATGAAAATTGGTATTCACCACCAAAGCCATAGTTGACTGCATTGAAGTTCTGACTTTGATCAAAATGGTATGACAGTAGCCCAGGATTTATCCAAACCGCACTTTTGCTACTGGGTGTGATGACATCAATGGGCCCATATGAATCAGCTGAATAGGACTGATTTGCGCCAATGAAAAAACTGAGGAATAGCAGTGTTTTAAATAACTTGATCATGTTTTACAGCTCAACATTCATAAAAAGACGCTGGTCGATGGAGAAATCGCTAAAAAACTCCATCAAGCACAGCGCCGGTACAGCAAAATTACTTCAACACTTCAGACTTATAGTCTTTCATTTGTTTTTCAAAAATCTGAATCTGCTGCTCAACCTCATCTTTAGTAATCCCATAAGCTTCTTGAATTTTCCCCGCCAACTCCACTCTCTTACCAGCAATGAGGTCTAGTTGATCATCAGTGAGCTTGCCCCATCGAACACGAACCTTACCCTTAAATTGCTTCCAGTTGCCTTCCACGATATCCCAATTCATATAAAACCCTCCCTTGTATGAAAGATCATCCTAGATCACAAACATGCTAGTAGTTAGTACGATGCCGAACACAAAAAATATATTTTTAATATGCGATTTATGTCTGATGCCGAACAGTGACATGCCTACTCGAAACGTATATTGGTGAGTAGAAACTTTCTGAAAGGAATTTCAAATGCTAGGAACCATTGTTTTAGTACTCTTAATTTTGATGTTGCTGGGCGCCATTCCTGCGTGGCCGCACAGTAGAAATTGGGGCTATGCACCAAGCGGAGGATTGGGTCTGGTGATATTGGTTCTAATCATCCTCCTAGTGATGGGCAGAATTTAAACTAACGAACGAAAGATATAAGATGAAAATTGACAATAAATTTAAAGCCGTATTTGCTTCAATGATGATTGTTTCTGGACTAGCGGCCTGCGACAAGCCAGGACCGGCGGAAACAGCGGGCAAGAAAGTTGATCAAGTCGCTGAAAATGTCACAACGGCAGTATCTAATTCTGCTGACAAGGCAGACAAAGCCATGTCAGAACAAGGAAAGGCTACAGGTCAAGCTTTAGATGACACCCAAATTACTGCTAAGGTGAAAACAGCCCTACTAAACGCGCCTGGATTACAGTCTATGAAAATCACCGTGGATACTGAAAAAGGGAAAGTGACTCTATCTGGATCTGCTGACAGTCAAGCTAATGTAGATAAAGCAGTGAAGGTCACTGAGGCAGTTGAAGGTGTTCAGTCAGTCAAGAATAAACTGATGATTTCAAAATAAGATTGTTGTACTAGTAAAAAAGCCGCTATCATTAGCGGCTTTTTTATTGACCCACCCTGCAGCACTTCATCAATTGACTGTTGACTTTGTTGAATTCGATTTTGGGGGATTTTTGGTTTTATCTTTTTGATACTGGTCATAGATATATCCTCCAGCGGCGCCTACTGCAGCACCACCAGCAGCACCCCATAAGAGGCCGCCACCAGTCAGGGCGCCTATACCAACGCCAGCCGCAGTACCAATCGCTGCACCCGATAAGGTGCGTTGCTGAGTATCACTCATGTTGGTGCAGGCAGATAATGCCAATATAGATGAGGCAGATAAAACTAAAATGGTTGTTTTCATAATATTTTCCTATTCACTGAATGAATTATTAACGAACAATTTTGTTCACAGCATTTGCAGGTGACATGCTTGAGGCATCGCAAGGAAAGCGTACTGCTAAAAAGCGAAGCAATGCATCTGCTGCAGGCACAGTATTCATGGCAGGGTTTTGCTTGACCCAATCCATAAATTGACTCATGACTTCTCTACGAGACGGAGCCGGCTGAACAACACAAATAAATCCTGGGCCCATTTTGGGGTGACGGGTTACCAAATAGCTGTCATATACCCCTTGACCATAGATATCGCAGTAAGTTTGATGTGTAGAACTGGACTGGTCAGTGCAGACACCTACTAACTCCTGGGTACTAATTGCCATGGGACTGCCCGTAGCGGCGATAGCCACCCCTGTGGACATCAGTAATGAAACCAAAATAATGGATAACTTTTTCATAAGCACCTTCTCTTTCTTATTTAGACTGATAAGTAATTAGTCTAGAAAGTACCTACGTTTTGGTCTGTCTGCTATCAGACATACGGGCAATGAGTCATCTCAGTGCTTAGACTAAAACTCGAGAATTTCCCTTTGACTCTGAAACATCTTATCTTCGCCTGTTAATGGATCTCTGAATGAAATCTCTTTCGCCAATAGCTGAAGGGGTTTTGAAAAATCCAAGTGGAATTCTTGATACGGCGTTAGGATTGGGTAGATCTGATCATGCCGGATGGGAATACCGAGGGCATTAAGATGGCAACGTAATTGGTGCTTCTTCCCACTGCCGGGCGTTAATCGATATTTTGCCCATGGCTGCGACACCGCCAGCAACTCGATTAAGGTATCGGTATTTGACTCACCCTGCACCTCCTGCATCTGCAGAAAATGCTCTGACTCTTCTATCCTACTTTGATAAGTCATTGGTAATTTACGGATTAGCACTTCTGAGTGAGGCGCAATCGCCTCATAGACTTTTTTAACGACACGATCCCTAAATAGATTCTGGTATTGACCCCGTTCCTGTGGGTTCACTGAAAAAATCACTAGCCCAGCAGTATCCCGATCGATCCGATGAATGGGGCTCAGAGTCTGTATTCCCGTTTTTTTCTTGAGCCGATTCAGCAGCGTTTGGTGCAAGTAAAGACCGCTAGGTGTGACTGGTAAAAAATGGGGTTTATCAGCCACCAGAATATGCTCATCCTGAAAAAGAATCTGTTCCTCAAAGGGAATTTCTGGTTCTTGGGCTAAACGGCGAAAATACAGTAAGTGGGTATCAGAAATATAAGCATGATTGGCTTGGACTGGTTCTCCATCAGCAGTCATCACTAGACCCTCGCTAAAGCGGGCCCTCCATTCTGCAGGATCAATATGCGGAAAATGGGCAATGAAGAAATCAAGCAAGCAAGGATAATTCTGTCCTACAGGCAGATACACTCGAGAAGAAGAAACTCCCTCAGAATTGACTTTCATACGCTTTAGATTGAACTCTGGACAAGAATGCATGAGATTATCGCCTTCTCAAGCACCCCTCTTCAGAAACCCCTCTAAAATGCACTGGCACCTTATTAAAGAATCACTAAATCAATAAGAACTATGATTGAACTCTCCGTTTTCGACCTGAGCTTATTGTTCGCTTGCGCCCTATTTGCCGGCCTAGTCGATTCCATCATTGGTGGCGGTGGAATGATCCAGGTACCAGCCCTCTTTGCGGTATTACCGGGCTTCCCGCCAGCCACCCTACTTTCTGTAAATAAATTTGGCTCAATTGTAGGAACCATTGGCTCTGCCATTCAGTACAGCCGAGTAAACAAGAGCCCTTGGGGCTTAGTGATTATTTCTTCTGGGTTCGCCTTCTTTGCCTCTGTTGCTGGAGCCTATCTCGTCACCCAATTACCAACGCAATGGCTGAGAAGTGCTTTGCCATTTTTGCTACTTGCACTCCTGATTTTTAATATGAAGTCGGGTGCCGGCCTCATTCATGCACCTAAACATCAGCCCCGCCAACAAAAAGTAATCGCCTCTTCTGGCGCTGGAATCATTGGCTTTTATGATGGCTTTCTGGGTCCTGGAGCAGGTGCTTTTTACAAGTTGCTCTACACCCGTATTTTGGGATTTGATTTTTTACGCACCGCAGCTCCGGCAAAGTGCCTCAACATCGCCTCTAACTTAGGAGCGCTTTGCGTGTTCTTCTACCTGGGTTATTTTGACTGGAAGCTCGGCTTACTAATGGCCAGTGCCAATCTTGTAGGCGGTCAAATTGGCACCCAGATTGCGATTAAGCAGGGTAATGCTTTTATCCGCAAAGGCTTTTTTATCCTAGTGACTATCTTGATCATCAAAACCTTCTATGATGCTTTTCTAAAGTAAGGTACAACAGTAATAAGTAAGTAAATTACTAAGGTATTCATTATTGTTCATAGATTTATCGTGATTAGGAGAGTACATTGAATTAATGCAGTTTTAATGTAGTCACTAAAAATAGAGAAAAAATGAAAATACTATTGCCAATTGACGGTTCTAAATCCGCACTCAATGCAGCCAAGTATGTCGGTAAGTTGGCTAAAGAGTTGCGAAGCAAGTGCGCAGTGACTCTCATTAGCGTTCATGATGATATCGGGCTCGGTCACGTGAAGCAGTTTGTTGCCACTAACGTCATTAATGATTATCTCTGTGAAGTCAGCGAAAAAGAGTTGAAGCCAGCCCAAAAGGCGCTTGATACTGCTGGTGTCAAACACACTACGGTTATCAGGCGCGGCAATGTAGCGCAAGAAATACTGATGCTTGCTAATAAAGAAAAATTTGATCTGATCGTGATGGGTTCAAAAGGAAGGACTGGCATCATGGATGCCATTATGGGCTCGATTGCGCAGAAAATTAGCAACGCAGCCAAGCAGCCTGTTTTGCTAATTAAGTAAATATTGAATTCATCACCTGAAGAACCAGTACAAGGCTGTCTAGATGAGCATCTTGCTGTTGATATTCGCACCCACCCTTTTTGCCTTGTATTGGCTCATTCGCCTGCAAATGAGGCTAAGCAAGGTGCGCTATTTGGTTGATGCCTACGGCTTAGACCCAAAAAAGCTGCAAAGGCTCAAATACAATGACATCAAAGAATTGCGCCACTCAATCGATGCATTGCGTCGTGCAAATGACGCATACGGCTTAGAGGATCTTGTGAAGCCTTACCAGCGTTAAGGCTTAGCCTTCTCTTTTGCAAAATAACGCTCTTTAAACCACAAGGCTACCGCAACCAAACCAATCATAATGGGCACTTCAACGAGAGGACCAATGACCGCTGCAAATGCAGCTCCAGAGTTAATGCCGAATACAGCAATCGCTACCGCGATAGCCAGCTCAAAGTTATTGCTCGAAGCCGTAAAGGAGAGCGTGCAGCAACGTTTGTAATCAATTCCCATCTTGCTGGTTACAAAGAATGTCAGCAAGAACATGATTAGGAAAAAGATGAGCAGAGGATTGGCAATGGTCAGCACATCCATTGGTAGGCTCACAATGAGCTTTCCTTTAAGACTGAACATCACCACGATAGTAAATAGCAGAGCAATTAAGGTCAACTTGCCAATGCGTGGCACAAACTGCTGGTGATAATCTTCCTTAGACATGAACTTGAGCATCACCACTCGAGTCAGAATGCCGGCAATACATGGGACTCCAAGGTAAATAAAGACGCTCTCTGCGATTTGCCCCACGCTGACGCTGACATCAGATGCTGCTAAGCCAAAATAGGGCGGCAGAACAGTCAGAAAGACATAGGCGTAGACACTAAAGAACAAGACTTGAAAGATCGCATTAAATGCCACCAGCCCAGCAGCATATTCTGTTGAGCCCTTAGCAATATCGTTCCACACAATGACCATCGCAATGCAGGGTGCAATGCCGATCAGAATCAAGCCTGCCATATATTCCGGTTGATTGGGGACAAAGAGAATCGCCAAAAAGAACATTAATAAGGGGGCAATGATCCAATTCATTAATAATGAAATAAGAAAAATACGCTTATCTTTGAAGACATCAGGCAAATCTTCGTAACGCACTTTTGCAAATGGTGGATACATCATCAATATCAAGCCAATAGCGATGGGGATATTGGTTGCACCCACCTGAAAGGAGTTAATCAACCCCTCTACTCCTGGGAATACAAAACCAAGCGCGATGCCGCAAGCCATAGCCGCAAAGATCCATACCGTGAGGTAGCGATCAAGAAAAGAGAGTTTTTTAGTTAAGGTGCTCATGTTTCAGTCTGGCTTAAATTTAAATTGATGTATGGATTGCTTTGAGGGTCATCGAGTCTAATTTTTCTAGAGGCATGCTGGCCAAAAGATCAATCCGCTGCTTAAGGCCATTCATCACCGTATTAAAGGCTGTTCGCTTTTCTAGATCAGTACCCTGCACTTGTGATGGATCTGGAAAGCCCCAATGGGCAGTAGCGGGTTGACCTGGCCAGAATGGGCAAACTTCACCGGCTGCGTTATCACAAACCGTGATGATGAAATCCATCTTTGGTGCATTGGGCTCTGCGTAAACATCCCAACTTTTGGATATTAAGAGCGTGCGATCCATCCCCAATTCCGCAGCAATGTCTGCAGCAATTGGATTGACCGTTGTTCCCGGTGTAGATCCTGCTGAATAGCCGACAAACTTGCCGCTGGGATGGGTTGAAGCCAAGGCCTCACCTAGGATAGATCTTGCAGAATTGTGTGTACAGAGAAAGAGGATGTTATAGGTTTTCATAGCGCTTTCGTTTTCTTGGGAATTTTTACAGAGGTACAGGACTTACCGCCGCAGCAGTTATCCAATAAAAATGCGCTGAGGGCTTGCACTAGAGAAGCATTAGGACGATAGATCAGGTTGCGACTTTGGCGCTCAACGAGCAGCAAATCAGCTTGCACTAATTCTTTTAAATGAAAGCTCAGGGTAGCATTCGGAATGCCCAGCTTTTCAATTATTTCACCAGGCGTTAAACCAAGGTCTCCGCGCTGAACGATCAGCCGGAATATATTGAGTCGCGATTCCTATCCTAGTGCTAAAAAAGCAGAAATAGCATTGTTGTTTTTCATATTTCCAATTATATGGAAATAGATGACAGGTTTATGACAAGATCCTTCCACTCATATTCAATGGGCTGATCAACATAAAATGTGCTGACCTTGCGCAACCGTAATTGCCCTTGATTTGGCGAACAGGCTAGGTGAGTCTACTTACTTAACTTGGACTCTAAATCCACCGCAAGATCGAGCGCCCCCATATAGCCCGACTTAAGATGTGCCGGCAAATCAGGATCGCCCACCATGGTACCCAGCGTTTCGACCAGGCTGTAAATTAACCCTTTCGCCGCTCCTGCTGCAATGGAATTATTGGCTACTGCCTCATCAATATGCTTGACGGCATCCAAGAAGTAATCATGTCCTGGGAGACCATCTGACCCCAACTCTTCTTCAGCTTTTTTACCTTCATTTGTCATACGCTTGCTCCCTTATTGTGTATTAGAGTATTTACTCTACTTTATAGAAAAACCTGTGGGCATGGGTATCTATTTCTATCTCGGTCGAATCTCCAGTGGTTTCTACACGAATACTCTCTTCTGAAATCCTGACTTCATCAGGATTGCCTTAAACCCATTAATCGCGCGACCCATTGAATATGAAAATCTTTTTAAAAGGGCCTATGACTCTTTATTTTTTAACTTCCCAGAAAAAAATAAGAGCCACCCTAAGGTGACTCTTATTTTGCTAAAACATGACTTCTAAAAACAACTTAGTGCAATTACTCGCGAGAAGCCTTCTTACGATCATGCTCTTTTAAGTGGCGTTTACGGATACGCACGCTTTTTGGAGTGACTTCAACTAACTCATCATCACTAATAAATTCAACCGCGTATTCCAAGGTTAAGTCGATTGGTGTCACCAAGCGCACTGCTTCGTCAGTACCTGAAGAACGCACGTTTGTTAATTGCTTACCCTTAATCGGGTTAACAACTAAGTCATTGTCACGGCTATGGATACCAATTACCATGCCTTCGTATACGGGATCACCGTGACTCACAAACATGCGACCACGATCTTGTAATTTCCAAATAGCGTAAGCAACTGCTTCGCCAT
This sequence comes from Polynucleobacter sp. CS-Odin-A6, assembly GCF_018882095.1. GTDB lineage: Bacteria > Pseudomonadota > Gammaproteobacteria > Burkholderiales > Burkholderiaceae > Polynucleobacter. The sequence continues at coordinate 66,150 of NZ_JACVPD010000004.1, read as the reverse complement.
CATCCTGGCTAATCAATACACCGTTATGACGCTCGCCCAAAATGCCATCTTTAGCTGGGGCATACGAATCAAATGTGTGACTCATTAGTCCATTGCCGCGCGTCATAGTCATGAAATCACCCTGGAAACCGATCAGACCTCGCGCAGGAATACGGTACTCAAGACGGGTACGGCCTTTGCCATCACTCACCATATCTTGTAGCTCACCCTTACGCTTACCTAGGTCTTCCATTACGGAACCTTGAGTCGCATCTTCTACGTCCACCGTTAAGTTTTCATATGGCTCCATCTTGACGCCATTCTCTTCGTGGAACACGACTCGTGGACGGGAAACCGCCATCTCGTAACCTTCACGTCGCATAGTCTCTACTAAGATAGTCAGGTGCAACTCACCACGACCTGACACCTCAAATACGGTGTCGTCATCTGTTTCTTTGACACGCAAAGCCATGTTGGCTTTTAATTCACGATCAAGACGTTCACGAATTTGGCGACTAGTAACAAACTTTCCTTCGCGTCCAGCCAATGGGCTAGTGTTCACCATAAAGTTCATCGTCAATGTAGGCTCATCAATCTTGAGCATTGGCAATGGATCTGGTTTATCAACCGCACAAACAGTCGTACCAATCGCTAACTCTTCAATACCATTGATCAGAGCGATATCGCCAGCAACTGCCTCGTCAACGATTTCACGTTCGAGACCCTTAAATTTCAACACCTGATTAATACGACCTTTAAATGGTGTGCCATCAGGGCCGTTCATGCAAACCACTTCCATGCCTGACTTCACACGACCACGGCTGATGCGGCCAACACCAATCTTGCCGACATAGCTGTTGTAATCAATTGAAGAAATCTGAAATTGCAAAGGACCATCTGGATCATCATCGCGCACGGGAACATATTTCAGTACAGCATCAAATAATGGGCGCATATTACCTTCGCGCACATCTTCTGATTCTCCTGCATAACCATTTAAACCAGAGGCGTAGATGACCGGGAAATCAAGCTGCTCTTCAGTAGCGCCTAACTTATCAAACAACTCAAAGGTTGCATTAATGACATAGTCACAACGTGCGCCTGGACGATCCACTTTATTAATTACGACAATGGGCTTTAATCCAAGGGCCAAGGCTTTTTTAGTAACGAAGCGAGTTTGTGGCATTGGGCCTTCTACCGCATCAACCAAGAGTAATACACCGTCAACCATAGAGAGCACACGCTCTACTTCACCGCCGAAGTCGGCGTGTCCCGGTGTGTCAACAATGTTGATATGGGTGCCGTCATATTCCACTGCACAGTTCTTAGACAAAATAGTGATGCCACGCTCTTTTTCCAAGTCGTTTGAGTCCATGACGCGTTCGGTCATTTTTTCATTAGAGCGGAATGTGCCAGATTGGCGCAAGAGTTGGTCAACCAAAGTAGTTTTACCGTGGTCAACGTGGGCAATGATGGCGATGTTACGAAGTGCGCGTTTAGTCATGTGAAGCTTCTAAAGTTAAGGATAAGGTTAATTAAGGTTAATGAATGAATAAGTCAAAAATATTTAATGTGCAGAAGAAATTAGGCGCTTAGGGTGTAATACACCCGAGCGCCAGTCACCGGTGCCAATAAAGTTATGGGGAGCAGCCGTAGCGCGATAGATACGGACAAGTGCTTCAATGGACGGAATATTGAGTGGGACACGCTGCCCCATCTCTAGACGCTTTGCTTGCTGCTCATCCACTGTTAAGTGTGGCAGGGTTTGCAAGAGCGCATCAACCGGCAAAATATAGTGAGAGCTATCTTGCAGGCCTTTTTGAATACTGACCAACTCAAAAGATTGGTCTAGAGTCAAATGGCCTACTTCGGTGCGGCGCAAGCCAACCAAATGAGCACCACATCCCAAAGCTTTCCCAATATCCTCCGCTAAAACGCGAATGTAAGTTCCCTTGCTGCAGCTCACCTCGAGGGTTGCCACAGGCCAACTGATGTCAAGCCAACGAATCGCATGAATCGTAATATCGCGGGGCGCACGCTCTAATTCAACGCCTGCACGAGCATATTCATATAAAGGTTTACCATCACGCTTGAGCGCTGAATACATTGGCGGAACCTGGCTAATGGGTCCAGTAAACGCTGGTAATAATGATTCTAGAGCCAACTTCATGGCCACCGAATCAGCAAATATCGGCAGTGGTAATTCTTCTACGATGTGACCTTCAGCATCACCCGTGTCGGTACGCTGACCAAATTTCACCTGAGCAATATAAGTCTTATCGGCTTCTAATAAATCCTGAGAATACTTAGTTGCCTCACCCAAACAAATCGGGAGCAAACCAGTCGCCATCGGATCTAAAGTGCCGGTATGCCCTGCTTTTTCAGCATTCAATGCCCGCTTGACAGCAGTGACTGCGCCTTGCGAGCTCATACCAGCAGGTTTATCAAGCAAGACAACGCCATCGATCCGTAAAGACATAACTATGACGCGTTCTCTTCTTTACGATCGGTACGATCGCTATCCACTGCTTGATCAATTAAGCGGGACATCTCAATACCATGCTCAACAGAACTGTCGTAGTGGAAATGCAGGGTTGGCACAGTATGAATATGCAAACGCTTAAATAATAAAGAATGTAAATAACCCGCTTTGTCTTGGAGCGCCTTCAATGCGACCGCAGGCTCAGCACCCAGGACCGTAAAGAATACTTTTGCATGCGCCAAGTCCGGCGTCAGCTCAATACTTTGTAAAGTAATTAAGCCTAAACTAGGACTGCGCAACTCACGAGGGATCAGCTCGGCCAGGTCTCGCTGAATTTGATCGGCGAGACGCTGGTTACGATGTGGGCTAGTTTTATGCATGTGCTCAGTAGCTCTTAAAGTGTTCTGGCAACTTCAGTCACTTCAAACGCTTCCAGTTGATCGCCTTCTTTAATATCGTTATAGCCTTTTAATGACAAGCCACACTCAACGCCGGCACGAACTTCTTTTGCATCATCTTTAAAGCGCTTCAGAGAGTCCAACTCACCTGTCCAGATCACTACGTTTTCACGCAAGAGACGAACACTTGAATTACGTTTCACAACACCCTCGAGCACCAGGCAACCGGCAATTGCGCCCACTTTAGACACCAAGAAGACTTGACGAATCTCCACCATACCGGTGATTTCTTCTTTCTTATCTGGAGTCAACATACCACTCAAGGCGGCTTTGACTTCATCAACAGCGTCATAAATAATGTTGTGATAACGAATATCTACACCATTGTTTTCAGCCAACTTACGCGCCGCACCATCTGCACGAGAGTTGAATCCAATAATGACTGCCTTGGAGGCGACCGCTAAATTGACGTCCGTTTCTGTAATACCACCTACTGCTGCGTGAACGATTTGAACCTTCACTTCTGCGGTAGAGAGTTTTTGCAATGACTGTGACAACGCTTCTTGAGAACCTTGTACGTCGGCCTTAATAATGAGTGGTAGCAACTTAGCCTCAATAGCACCCTCTTCCATGTTTTCCATCATGGTTTCGAGTTTGAATGCTTGCTGTTTCGCCAACTTCACATCACGGAACTTCCCTTGACGGAAGAGTGCAATTTCACGAGCCTTACGCTCATCCGGCACCACCTGTACTGACTCGCCAGCTGCTGGAACTTCAGATAAACCCTGGATCTCCACCGGAATAGAGGGACCCGCTTCATTACAAGGTTTGCCGTTTTCATCCAACATCGCACGAACACGACCGTAGGTTGAACCTGCTAACAACATGTCGCCACGCTTGAGCGTACCGGACTGAACGAGTACGGTTGCAACAGGGCCACGACCCTTATCTAAACGCGCCTCGATTACCAGACCTTGAGCTGGAGCATCTTTAGCTGCTTTGAGCTCCAAAATCTCTGCTTGCAGAAGTACGTTCTCGAGCAGTGCATCAATACCATCACCGGTTTTTGCAGACACTCCGATAAAGGGCACATCACCACCGTATTCTTCTGGAACAACTTGCTCGGCAACCAATTCTGTTTTGACACGCTCTAAATTAGCTTCCGGTTTATCAATTTTATTGATTGCCACAACGATTGGTACGCCTGCTGCTTGAGCATGGTTAATCGCCTCTTTGGTCTGCGGCATCACACCGTCATCAGCAGCAACCACCAAGATCACAATATCCGTTGCCTTAGCGCCACGAGCACGCATTGCCGTAAAGGCTTCGTGACCTGGAGTATCTAAGAAAGTAATCATGCCTCGAGGAGTTTCAACGTGATAAGCACCGATATGCTGGGTAATACCACCGGCTTCGCCAGTAGCTACCTTGGCAGCACGAATCTTATCGAGCAGGGAAGTCTTACCGTGGTCAACGTGACCCATTACTGTCACTACTGGTGGACGTGATAGCAACTCCGCATCATGGCCAGCAATACCGAGATCTAAATCAGGATCATCTAACTTGGCGGCATGGGCTGTGTGACCCATTTCTTCCACGATGATCATTGCGGTATCTTGATCTAAGATTTGGTTAATTGTCACCATCTGACCCATACCCATCAAGAGCTTAATGACTTCAGCACTCTTCACGGCCATAGCGTGAGCGAGCTCAGCAACGGTAATCGTTTCAGGGACATTGACGTCTCGCACAATAGCTTCGGTAGGTACTTGGAAGTTGGTATCGACGTTCGCTTCAGCAATTTGACGCTGTTTTCTTCTGCCGCCACCGGAGCGCCAACCACCTACGCCACCAGAACTATCGCCACGAGTCTTTAAACCACCTGGCTTCTTAGCGCCTTCTTCTTGCCAAGTAGATGAAGTCTCTGCAGACTTAATTGTCTTACCGCCAACTTTGGCAACTACTTTTTTCTTATCATCAGCACCTTCAGCCTTGGCAGGTTTGTGTAAGGTGCCTTTTTTAGCTTCTTCAGCAGCAATTTCGCTTGGCGCCTTCAGGACACGTGCAGGCGTACTCATCATGTCACGAATAGCCAAAGCTTCCGCTTCAGCAGCAGCACGACGTTTTGTGATGTCTGCTAACTGCGCTTTGTTGGCATCAGCAATCTCTTTGGCAGCTTTGTCCGCTTGCGCTTTCTTTTCGGCAGCTTTAGCAGCTGCTGCTCCACTGGCCGACTTAGTCTCTTTTTCAAGCGCTGGCTCAGCCGAATTTGCAGCAGCTAATGCAGCCTCTTTTTCGCGAGCGTCTTCTGCCGCTTTCATTTCAGCTTCTTGTCGAGCTAATAGCTCGGCTTGGCGGGTCACTTCGGCCGCACGCTTTTCTAACTCTTCAGTAGAAAGAATGGGCTTTACGGAAACAGCAGGTGCTACTGCAGCCGGGGCTTCTTCTGGCTCTGGAGCTTGAGAAGTTTCATCGCCACGCTTAACCAAGACGCGCTTTTTGCGCACCTCAACCTGAACGGTACGAGTTCGTCCAGCAGAATCTGCCTGACGAATCTCCGAGTTTTCGCGCTTGATTAAAGTAATCTTTTTACGATTACCCGTGTCGGCACTACCATGCTCTTTTTGCAAATACTCAAGCAGGACAGTTTTGTCCTTTTCGGTAATGCTATCGTCCTCAGAACCTTTTTCGACACCGGCCGCCTTCAATTGCTCCAGAAGGTCGGGTGCGGTACGTTTTAATTCTTTAGCGAGTACTTTTACTGTTGTTGCCATGTACTACTTCCTCTCATGAAGTAAACCAATGTTCGCGCGCTTTCATGATGAGCGTTTTCGCGGTTTCTTCGTCAATTTGTGTCGCCTCAACTAGCTCATCAACAGCCAGTTCAGCTAAGTCGTCACGGGTATGAACTTGATTGTCAGCAAGCTTTGCAATCAATTCAGTAGTCATTCCCTCTAGGGAGCGTAAATCTTGTGAGACTTCGCCAACGCGCTCTTCTTTTGCCAATTCCATAGTCAAGAGAGAGTCACGCGCACGAGTACGCAATTCATTTACCGTGTCTTCGTCGAAAGAGTCGATTTCTAGCATTTCAGAAAGGGGTACATAAGCAACTTCTTCCAAAGTGTTGAAGCCCTCTTCGATCAAGATGTCAGCAACTTCTTGGTCAACGTCTAATTTATCCATGAACAACTGACGCACAGAAGCAGCTTCTTTTTCTGTTTTCTCAGCAGACTCTTCTGGAGTCATGATGTTGATTTGCCAGCCAGTTAGCTCACTTGCCAAACGCACATTCTGTCCACTGCGACCAATCGCAATTGCCAAATTCTCTTCATCAACCACCACATCCATGGCATGACGCTCTTCATCAACTACGATCGATGAGACTTGAGCTGGAGCCAAAGCACCAATCACAAACTGTGCTGGATCTTCAGACCATAAGACAATATCCACTGCTTCGCCAGCGACTTCGTTACGAACCGCTGTAACGCGTGTGCCACGCACACCAACGCAAGTGCCGATTGGATCAATACGCTTGTCGTAAGTAATGACAGCAATCTTGGCACGGATACCAGGATCACGAGCCGCGCCCTTAATCTCTAATAAACCCTGCTCCATCTCTGGAACTTCGTTCTCAAACAACTTAATTAAGAACTCAGGGCAAGTACGTGAGAGCTCAATCTGCGGACCGCGTACTTCACGATCTACTTTCATGATGTAAGCACGGACACGATCGCCAGAACGGAGGTTCTCTTTTGGAATCATTTGATCGCGACGCAGTAAAGCTTCAACGCGGCCGGACTCAATAATCAAACCATTCTTATCGGCACGCTTGACGGTACCGGTCATGACTTTTTCGCCACGCTCTAGGTAGTCGTTCAAGATTTGCTCACGCTCAGCATCGCGAATCCGTTGCAAAATCACCTGTTTCGCTGCTTGGGCGCCAATACGACCAAAAGCTAAAGATTCAATTTGCTCTTCGATGTATTCGCCAACTTCCATATCAGCGAATTGCTCAAGCGCTTCAAAATGCAGAATTTCTTTATCGGGCTCTTGCAGACCAGCTTCATCTGGTACCACCAACCAACGGCGGAAGGTTTCATACTCACCAGACTCACGATCAATCGATACACGAATATCTACATCTTCTGTCGGGTAACGCTTTTTAGTGGCTGATGCCAACGCCATTTCCAGCGCCTCAAACACAATTGCTTGATCTACGTTCTTTTCACGCGCTAAGGCGTCTGCCAACATGAGAACTTCTCGGCTCATGACTTTCTTCCTTTGAAATCAATAACAGGGACCAACCGAGTCTTATCGACCTCGGCTAAAGAAAACTCCAATTGAGACTCAGCACCATCAGTGCCTTCAAACAACAAACCAAATTTCGCATCAGGCGAATCCAACTCACCACTCAGCAAACCTTGCAACACACCACGAAAACTCTTGCGATTGCCAACGGCAACGCGTAGCTTCAGATCTACCTCGATCCCGGAGAAGCGCTCAAAATCCGCTGCGGATTTTACGGGACGGTCTAGACCTGGAGACGAAATCTCTAAACGCTCAAAAGGGATGTTTTCTACTGGCAATGTATAGCTCAGTTGATGACTCACTTTTTCACAATCTAAAACAGTAATCAAACGCTCGTAATCTGGGTTTTCAATCGTGACACGCAGCAAACCTCCGGCTTCACGCTCGATATCTACTAGCGTATAACCTAAGTTTTCTACCTCTGCAGAAATAATCCGCTGATCTTTCAAAACAACCCTTCAACCCAAAACGGCAAAAAAAAATGGGCCTTAAAGCCCATATTCTCGAAAATCAGAACAGGCCGACTTACGTTGATCGCAACATCAGTCGGTAACCACTAAAACAGCAGCAAACTGCTGTAAGTCCGAAATTATAGCTGATTTAGAAGAAAACTCATCAAAATCAGAAGCTTTCGCTTGGATTCCGAGGCTTTCGAGGTCCCTTATTAAATGGTTTGCGTCCTTTTGGTGCACCCCGTTTAGGGCCATTTCCAGGGTTTTGAGGGCTTGCAGTCACAAAAGCGGACTGCCCGTGATGCACTTTCTTGCCCTTATTGCGATCCTGACCCTGGGCTCCCTGACCACCCTGCCCGCCTTGACCAGAACCCTGCCCTGGTCTACCAGCGTTAGTGCGGCCTCGGAAAGGTCCACGCCCTTCGCCCGAACCACCGCGACCGCCAGCAGGTTTATCGCCCCGACTTTGGTGGGTAAGTCCATTGTGACCGCTAGCTAAGGTCAAAGCATCTCGCGAACCCCAATATGAAACTGAAGTTTGCATCGGATCTGGTTGAAAGTCTTCACTAGTAGGGGAGCGGCGATCGCGACTCTGCGCATTCGGATTACGACCCTTGTCTTGCGGCTGTGGCATTTTTAAGCCTACAAACTTCATCAAGTTATATATTCCGCCGGCCTCAATCTCCTCCCACTTACCCCGTCTCAAGCGTGGAGGAAGTAAGAATATGCCGTAACGGGTGCGGAGCAAACGAGAAACCGTATGACCCACCGCCTCGAACATGCGACGTACCTCACGGTTACGACCTTCAGTCAAAGCAACGTGATACCAACGGTTTGCACCATCGCCACCACCCATGGATAAGCGCAAGAATTTAGCTTGGCCATCATCTAGGGTAATACCGCTCTTTAATTGGGCGGTATTTTCTTGGCTTAACTCACCCAAAATACGAACAGCGTATTCGCGCTCTACGCCGTATCGGGGATGCATTAAGCGATTAGCCAATTCACCCGATGTTGTAAACAGTAAAAGACCTTCAGTATTAAAGTCCAAGCGTCCCACAGCAATCCAACGACCTTGACGTGGCTTTGGCAAGCGATCAAATACCGTTGGACGACCTTCTGGGTCGGACTGACTCACAATTTCGCCTGAAGGTTTGTGATACATAATGACGCGCGGTGGCTTAGTCTGAATCTTGCGATGCACTGGCTTGCCATTAATACGTACTTGATCCGTTGGTCCAATACGCTGGCCAATGTGTGCTGGTAAACCATTTACCGAAACACGACCTTGAATGATTAAATCCTCCATGTCGCGACGGGAACCCATGCCGACGTCAGCCAATACCTTATGTAACTTCACAGTATCTTCGTCGTCAGCATCATCGTCTAAACCATCTAGGTCAGACCAGACTTCATCACGTAAGCTCAGAGGTAAATCATCGATGTTTGCAAATTGCAAACTGCTCATCTCATCTTCACTAGGGACATCCGCATCCTCATCATGACGGACACGTTGTGCGCGACGCTCAGCCCCGGTCTGATGAGAAATTTCGTTCTCATTAACGCTATCTGGATTTTTTGATTCAACAACTTCAGGAGCATCTAATGCAGCATCAAATTCCCCGGAAACAACTGATGCAAATAAGGCTTCGCTTTCTGCTGGATTGTGGGTGATCTTAGGGGGCTGATTGCCACCTTCACGCTGGCCATGAGACTCACCGCCCTCACGACGAGGCCGATCCTTATTGGATGGACGCTTTTTGTTAAAAGGATGCTTGCCAGGCCCAGCGCCTTGGCGGCGCGGGCGGCGCGGACCACCCTCGCGCCCCTCGGCCTTCAAACCATCCGTACTAGGCGGTGTTGATTCTGCATTAGCAGAATGATCCGCCGCTGGTTTAACCGGGGATGAATCGTTTTCGTTGGAGCTTGTCATTAATAATTATTTTTGTTCGTCTGATTGTTTTTCAGACTCTGGGGTAACTTCTTCTATTACTTCTTCCGTTGCTTCTTCTGCAGTTATTTCTGCAGCTTTTTCTTTAGTGACTGCGGTAATCTCTTCGCTTGCCACCTCAATCATGGGCTGACCATTTTTATCCAACTCAATGACCGTCTCAACAGTTGCGCTTGCATCAAATTCCATCACTGCTTGGCCTAATTGCTCAGCAGCAGCCATTGGCGCGGCATCTTCCAACATTGGCAAGCTTTGCAAATTAGTGAGGCTTAAGTCATCTAAGAATTGCTTAGTGGTTGCATATAAACCTGGGCGGCCAATAGTCTCTTTATGACCAATGACTTCGACCCAGCCGCGATCTTCCAACTGTTTCATCACATTACTACTAACTGCAACACCTCGAATCTCTTCAATCTCACCGCGGGTGACGGGCTGGCGATAAGCAATGATTGCTAAGGTTTCCATCACTGCACGAGAGTACTTGGGTGGTTTTTCTGGGGTTAATCGATCGAGATATTCGCGCATTGCTAAACGACTCTGAAAACGCCAGCCAGTAGCAATATGCACCAACTCCATGCCCTTATCTTCCCAAGATTTTTGAAGCTCTATAAGAGCATCATCAATCTCGCCAGCTGAAATATCTTGGGCAAATAAGCGCATGAGATCGGCAACTGTCAGTGGTTCTTGCGCGCACAAGAGGGCTGTTTCAATTACGCGTTTATTGTGATCATCCATAAATTCGGGCTATCAGGCAATCACCTGATGAGGGCATAAAAGTGTATTTCAATAATGGGTTGGTAGTGTTTTGGTGGCGCTCTGGTTGCATTCTTCAGTTACTACGAGCTATACATCTCCAAATTCGCTTGGGAGAATTGCCCGTGCTGAAACGAAGTCTTTTTCGCTCACCGTGCAACTATTATAAGGGAGCCTCAATACAATAGCCATATGTACGAAATCACAGTCCAAAACCCATCCCCATCTTCTGAGACCGATTCCAGACGTCATTTTTTGGGTCTGGGCCTGGGTTTAGTAGCGCTTGTTGGGGGCTCGAGCCTGACTGGGTGCAGCTTAATAGGTAACCGTAAACCCGTTGTCGGCCTTGTTCTTGGAGCTGGGGCGGCTCGTGGTTTTGCCCATATTGGCGTCATTAAGGCTCTAGAAGCCCAAGGAATCAGACCCGATATCGTCGTGGGCAGCAGCGCTGGTAGCGTCATCGCAGCATTACTTGCCTCTGGAGTCGCCGGTAATGACCTAAACCGGCTAGCTCTCAATCTAGATGAAGCCACTATTGCAGATTGGGGTCTCCCCTTCGCCGGAAGATTCGGCGGGCTGATTAAAGGCGATGCCCTCCAAAATATGGTGAACCGCGAAGTACAAAATAAATCTATAGAGCAAATGCGTATCCCCTTGGGAATTGTGGCAACTGATCTGCAGTCTGGTAAAGGTGTTCTTTTTCGATCCGGCAATACGGGTCTAGCAGTGCGTGCCTCGTGCAGCGTTCCCGGGATATTTCAGCCGGCCATCATTAGCGGTAAAGAATATGTGGACGGCGGCCTAGTTGCACCAGTCCCGGTCAGCTACGCCAGACAGATGGGTGCCACGCTAGTAATTGCAGTCAATATCTCGTCGGAACCGGTTCATCAAGATGCCAGCGGCACTTTCGGCATCATGCAGCAGACCATTTCCATCATGCAGCGAAGCATCAATCAATATGAACTCAAAAGTGCTGATATTGTGATCACCCCTCTTCTAAAGCAAATGAGTAGTAGTGACTTCAAGTCTAGAAATGCCGCGATCTTGGCAGGAGAGGTAGCCGCCCAAGAGCAGATGGGCTTAATTAAAGAAAGGCTGAAAGGCTAGATTTGCCTGAGGGAAAAACTTACAGGCTGCGTGATTTACGCTTGAGTTTGTTGACTTCGTTCAACAACTCTTGACGCTCTGCATCACCCAAGTTGTCGCTACCATCTAAACGACGGGCGCCGTCGAAGCGCTTATCCCAGTAGAGGCTACCAAGATCATCCACACGCACGCTGGTACCTTTAGACGGAGAGTGAATAAATTTATTGTCGCCAACATAAATACCAACATGAGAAAAAGTGAGTCGCATCGTGTTGAAAAATACCAGGTCGCCAGGTTGTAACTCATCCCGATTAATTGGCTTTCCAACACGGCTCATTTGAGTTGACTTACGCGGCAATAAGAAACCTAATTTATCCTTAAAAACATAGCTGACAAAGCTACTGCCGTCCAAACCGGATTGTGGCAATTCGGCATCCCAGCGATAACGCACGCCAATCACTTCCATGGCGCGATTAATTAACTCGTCCGATTTGCCGGTAACAGAATCTGCTAAGCGATCTGATACACGGGCAAAATAAGATTTCCCCGCTTGAAACATGCTTTCTTTGGGAATCTCTTTGGCAACCTCAATGGAAGGCTCTTTCGCAGAATCCGAGTTAGCGTCTAACGCCATTGCCGGATGGGTGCTGAGTACGGCCGCAAACAGAAATGCCTTGGGCATTTGCTTGAGTAGCACTAAACAGCGGTCTATTAGAAAGATCATTTCGCCATTCTAGCAAATAAGCACTATTTAACCAAGCATCACCACCCAGGATAACTCTTTGTTTTCAATGGCATATTTGTCATTATTGGGCTTGATTGCACCAATAGAGGGCTTTAATAGGTCGTTTTACTATTTTCTGAAAGCCTCTAAGTCAGCTCTGCCGCGGTGAATAGCTCCTTGGTGTAGCTTTGACGTGGATACTTAATTAGCGTTTCTGTGTCGCCAAACTCAACTACCCGACCCTCTTTGAGAACCATAATTTCATGGGACATTGCCCGAATCACTGCCAAGTCATGGCTAATCATCAGATAGGCCAAGTTGTATTTTTTCTGAAGTTCGGTAAGTAAAGCAAGTACTTGTTTTTGAATCGATACGTCTAGCGCAGAGGTCGGCTCGTCCAATACTAAAATCTGCGGTTTCAGTATTAATGCGCGGGCAATCGCAATGCGCTGCCTTTGCCCACCAGAAAATTCATGGGGATAGCGCGTTAGTGCTGAGCGATCCATCCCCACCTCTCGCAATATATCCAAGACTCGAGACTCACGCTCTGCTACAGATAGCTTAGGAAAATGTACATCCAATCCTTCCGCAATAATCTGCATCACATTCATGCGTGGCGAAAGCGAGCCAAACGGATCCTGAAAAATAACTTGCAAGCTTGAGCGCATCGCTCGTCGCTCTTCCGGTTTTAGTTTTTGCCAATCGCGGCCAAGCACATCTACCTCGCCAATCACTTGCGCAGCAGAGTCTCCCAGTAAACCTAGGACCGCCATTCCAAGCGTAGTTTTTCCAGAGCCGGATTCGCCAATGACGCCAATGGTTTGCCCTTGCTTAAGCTCAAAACCAACCTTACGCAGCACTTGATGTCTCAGTGATTTTTTAAACCAAGCGGCTGACTCAGTCACTGGATAAGAAACCGATAGATTGTCTGTCTTCAATAGCACAGGAGCCAGAGGCATTACTGGTGCTAGATCACGTACTGGCTCACTATTGACTAGGGATTTTGTATAGGCATTCTCGGGATGCTTGAACACTTGCTTCGTTGAGCCAACCTCCATGAGATTGCCTTGGTTAAGTACGGCAACGCGTTGAGCAAAATGCTTCACTAAATTGAGATCATGCGTAATGAGCAAAATCGCCATGCCACCATGTTCTTTAGATTCCTCTTGCAACTCTTTTAGTAAATCTAAAATCTGTAAACGTAAGCTCACGTCCAGCGCAGTTGTAGGTTCGTCAGCAATCAATAGTCGCGGCTTACAAGCCAAAGCCATCGCTATCATCGCGCGCTGACGCTGTCCACCAGACAGTTGATGTGGATAAGAATGAAAGCGTTTGCCTGGTTCAGGAATGCCGGTCTTTTGGAGCAAGTCAATCGCGGCAGCCATGCAATCCGCCTTAGAGATCAACGGTTGATACACTTGCACTGCCTCGACAATTTGGTTGCCTACGGTAAATAGAGGATTGAGTGCCGTCATGGGCTCTTGAAAGACCATGGCGATTTCACGTCCACGAATATCTCGAATATCTTTGATTGGGAGTGAGAGAAGATCTACTGGGGCTGAAGTGAGCTCTTGTCCCGATTGAACGCTACCACTCCAGAGAATGCGGCCTGTAGTTTTAGCACCTTCGGGCTCTAGTCTTAATGGCGCAAGCGCAGTGAGGGTCTTACCAGAGCCCGACTCGCCTACTAAAGCAAGCCGCTCTCCCACACCGATGTCTAGATCTAGATGGCTCACTGCAAATTTCTCGCGACGACCTGCACCAAAAGAAATGGAGAAGTCCTCATAACGCAGCAATGGCACAGTACTCATAAGCGCCCTCCATTCATAGCGCCTGACTTACGAGAATCAAAAGCATCACGTAGCGCCTCGCCCATAAACGTCAGCAACAGCAATGTGGCAACCAACACTACAAATGTGGATAAGGAGATCCACCATGCATCTAAATTACTCTTGCCCTGGGAAAGTAGTTCGCCCAGGCTTGGGGTTCCCGGCGGAACACCCAGACCCAAGAAATCTAAACTCGTGAGCGACAAAATAGCGGCACTCATTCTGAAAGGCAAAAAGGTAATCACTGGAGTCAAACTATTAGGCAAGATATGACGGCGCATGATTTGTAAGTTCGTTAACCCCAATGCTCTTGCCGCACGCACGTACTCGAGGGCACGATTGCGAAAGAACTCTGCGCGGACGTAATCGGAAAGTCCCATCCATCCAAAAGCAGCCAGCAGAATAATCAAGAGCCAAATACTCGGATTAAAGATGGAGGCAAAAATAATCAACAAGTACAACTCAGGCATGGCTGACCAAATCTCAATCAAGCGTTGGGAGACCAAGTCAAACTTACCCCCGAAGAATCCCATCAATGATCCGGTGATGATGCCTACACTTACTCCAACAATAGTTAGCGCAAGACCGAAAAGAATGGATAGGCGGAAACCATAAATCAGGCGAGCTAAAACATCGCGCCCACGATCATCGGTCCCTAACCAGTTTTCCCAAGAAGGGGGCGCTGGATTAGGAACTTGAGAAAAGTAGTTTAGTGTCTCGTAGCTATAGTGAATAGGTGGGTAGATCGCCCAATTGCTATTGCTAGTGATGTTGTGGCGAATGTCAGGATCCAAAAAATCCGTTGGCGTTGCAAAGTCCCCACCAAAAACAGTTTCAGGCTGACTCTTTACAATCGGGAAATAGAAATGTCCTTCATAGCGAACCACCAAAGGTTTGTCATTCGCAATTAACTCAGCACACATGGATAGACCAAATAAAACCATAAAGATCCAAAGACTGGCATAACCCATACGACTATTTTTAAAGCGATGCCAACGACTCATGAACCCCCTCCCGCACCAAACTGAATACGAGGGTCTATATACACGTAGCAAAGATCCGAGATTAACTTGGTGAACAAGCCAATCAAGGTGAACAAATATAGAGTGCCGAAGACTACTGGGTAGTCACGGCGCATCACGGACTCGTAAGATAGCAAGCCAAGGCCATCCAAAGAAAATAGTGTCTCGATTAACAATGAGCCAGTAAAAAATGCGCTAATAAAAGCCGCAGGAAAGCCTGTCACTAGCGGTAAGAGCGCATTACGAAAGACATGTTTCCATAACACTTGTTTTTCAGAAAGTCCTTTTGCGCGTGCAGTCAAAACATACTGCTTGCGAATCTCCTCCAAGAAAGAATTTTTTGTCAGCATTGTGACTACCGCAAAACTACCCAGAACAGATGCGGTAATTGGCAATACCAAATGCCACAAGTAATCCATGATCTTGCCAATCAAACTGAGATCGCTCCAGTTATCCGAAGTTAAGCCTCGCAGTGGGAATAGCTGCAAGAAACTGCCGCCGCCAAAGAGCACTAGCAATAAGACGCCCAGTACAAAACCAGGGATGGCGTAGCCCACCAGAATCATGCTACTGGTAATAGCATCAAAGCGTGAGCCATCGCGTACTGCCTTAGCGATACCCAGAGGTATCGATACTAAGTAGGTTATGAAGAAGGTCCACAAACCAATGCTAATAGACACTGGCAATTTTGAAATCACTAAACCCCATACGCTTTCATGTTGGTAATAGCTTTGACCCAAATCGAATCGAGCGAAACGTCCCAGCATCATGAAGTAACGCTCTACTGGCGGCTTATCGAAACCATAGAGAGCCTTGACTTCATCTAAGCGCTGCGCATCTAAGCCCTGACGCCCACGATAAGTTGCGCCAGCACCAGAAGACTCAGTACCCCCAACTGCTGCGTCGCCTTTGCCCTTAAGCTCCAATACCATCTGCTCAACCGGTCCGCCTGGTACAAACTGCACTATGGCAAAAGTCAAAGTCAACACACCTAAAAGGGTTGGGATCATGAGCAGCAAACGCTTGAAAATATAAACGCGCATTTGTTGTTGCATCATTTAGCCTCCTCTTTCCACCAGTTTTGCATAATCCAAGGCTCGGCCTGGTAATACAAAGGGGGCTCTGGATAACGCATCTCCTTGCGGAAGGCTACGCGATGTGTTGGGTTGTACCACTGTGGAATAACGTAATAACTATTCCACAAAACGCGATCAAGCGCTCTACAGGCAGCCCGCAACTCTTCCCGATTTTGGGCTTTAGTGATCTCTTCAATTAAGGCGTCCACAACGGGAGACTTTATCCCGATGATGTTATCTGAGCCCTTTTCCTTGGCAGCTTGACTACCAAAACGATCCCAGAGCTCATTGCCAGGATTTTGTGAATCTGGAAAACGAGTGGTGGTGATATCAAAATCATATTCATCCATCCGCTTTTGATACAGGGCAAAGTCACTTGTGCGAATGTCCAATTGGATACCTAGCTTTTCTAAGTTGCGACTGTAGGCGGAAATCACTCTTAAGAAGAAACCCCCGTTTTCCACCATTTCTATGCGGAAAGGTTCGCCCCTTTCATTTCGCAAAGCGCCATCTCGGTACTGCCAACCGGCATGCATTAATAGTTCGCGGGCTTTCTTCAAATTCTGGCGGAGGCTGTCTGGTGACTTTGTTGATGGCGCTGGTGGCATCGGGCCAAAGACTGCATCAGGAACCCATTGTGGGTATTTAGCCTTGAGTGGTCTTAGCAGTTTCATCTCTGCTTCAGTAGGTTGACGTGGACCATCAAAGTTAGCGCTTAAATCACTATTGGTGAAGTAACTATTAATGCGGCCGTATTGGTCAAAAAATATTTGGCGATTAAGCCATTCAAAATCTAAAGCCAAGCCTAATGCTTGACGAACACGCGCATCCTGAAAAATGGGTTTACGCACATTCACCGCAAAGCCCTGCATACCTGCACCATTATGATTGATGAAGGCCTTTCTTAAAAGCGCTCCATTATCAAATTTAGATCCCACGTAGCCCTTAGCCCAAATCTTGGCGCGGTATTCGACAATGGCATCAAACTCCCCAGCTTTAAAAGCTTCCAGCCGGACAGCATCATCACTATAGAGCTTGTAGAGCACGCGATCGAAGTTATAAAAACCAACACGCACATTGAGAGGTTTACTGATTTGATCAGCCCAGTATTGCGGGTTTCGCTTATAAACAATCGATTTACCAGCCTTAAAAGATTCAATCAGATATGGCCCGCTACCCACTGGCGCTTCGAAGGCAATCTTATCGAAAGGAATCATTGTGCCGTCGGGCTTCTTTCCCCAGTTACGAGAGAAGATTGGCAACGTTCCCGCCAAAATTGGTAATTCAGTATTGTTATTTTTAAAATCAAATCGAACAGATCGATCTGAAAGTACAACCGCTTCTTTGATATCAGCAAAAGTAGTTTTGTAACGTGGGTGAGCCTTTCCACTCATTAAAGTATCAAAGCTGTGCTTCACATCAACAGCCAATACTGGACTGCCATCAGAAAACTTTGCTTCTGGACGAATACGAAATGTGACGGACTTATGGTCTGCAGCAACTGCGATGTCTTCTGCAAGCAAGCCATAAATACTAGAGACCTCGTCCGCGCTTCCCTCGGCTAAGGACTCAAACATCAAATCAATTCCGGGAGCTGTCACACCCCGCAGGGTATAGGGGTTGAACTTATCGAAACTGGTTCTTTGCCCGGGATTTGGCAAGACCAGAGTTCCACCACGGGGCGCATTGGGATTGACATAATCAAAATGGGCAAATCCTTCTGGATACTTGGGCTTTCCGAACTGTGCAATCCCCTGTCCCGCCTGGGCTATGTTGACCCCTAGGCCTACTAATAGGGCTAGCAGCCAAGAATAGGCGATTTGGTGGTTGGGTTTTAGGCTGGGCATATATGCAACAATTGTAGATAGCAAATCACATTTGAAGCAAAGGACACGATATGGGCTTTCTCGCGGGTAAAAAAATTCTAATTACCGGCCTTCTTTCTAACCGCTCTATTGCCTATGGAATCGCCAAGGCCTGTCACCGTGAAGGTGCTGAATTGGCCTTTACCTACGTTGGCGAGCGCTTTAAGGGCCGTATTGTCGATTTTGCCAAAGAATTCAATACCGACTTGATTTTTGACTGCGATGTGGGAAGTGACGAGCAAATCTCTGCCCTCTTTCAAGATCTGGCTAAATCCTGGCCTCAGTTTGATGGTTTTGTGCATGCCATTGGCTTTGCGCCCCGCGAAGCCATTGCCGGAGACTTTTTAGAGGGGCTCTCTCGTGAAGGTTTCAAAATTGCGCACGATATCTCTGCGTATAGCTTTCCAGCAATGGCCAAAGAAGCTTTGCCAATGCTCCGCGACAAATCCTCTTTGCTGACATTGACTTACCTCGGTAGCATGCGCAATGTTCCTAACTACAACACCATGGGTCTTGCTAAGGCATCACTAGAAGCCTCAGTACGTTATATCGCAGGCTCAGTGGGTCCAAAGGGTATTCGTGCGAACGGCATTTCAGCCGGCCCCATTAAAACTTTAGCGGCAGCTGGTATTAAAGGCTTTGGCAAAATTTTGGAAGCCGTTGAGCAAACCGCCCCATTACGTCGCAACGTGACCATTGATGATGTTGGTAATAGTGCCGCCTTCTTATTGTCCGATTTGGCAAACGGCATTACTGGCGAAATCATTTACGTCGACAACGGCTTTAGCCAAGTCGTTGGCGGAATGGAAGAAGTGTGAGTGTTCCAATCGGCGAGGCCCTCAGGTTTTGGGCCAAGCTCGGTTTTATTAGCTTTGGTGGACCTGCGGGACAAATCGCCGTCCTCCACCAAGAGCTGGTTGAGAAGCGTCGCTGGATTTCTGAGCGGCGCTTTTTACATGCCCTGAACTATTGCATGCTTCTCCCAGGACCTGAAGCCCAGCAACTAGTGACCTATATCGGCTGGCTGATGCATCGTACTTGGGGTGGCGTATTAGCAGGTACTCTTTTTGTTCTGCCCTCACTCTTCATCTTAATTGGCCTGTCTTGGATTTACCTGACATTCGGGCAGGTACCTTGGATTACAGCAATCTTCTTTGGCATTAAACCTGCAGTGGTCGCCATCGTCCTTCATGCCGCAGTCAGAATTGGTAAGCGCACGATCCACAATCACGCACTCCGAGCGATTGCACTGCTTTCATTTTTAGCCATCTTCGTTCTCAATCTCGCCTTTCCGATCATTATTTTGTGTGCTGCCTTGATTGGTATTTGGGGTGGCAAACGTTACCCAGAATATTTCCAGCAAACCCCAACGCACGGCAAGGTTAGCGATCAGGAAAAAGATTTCGGCGAAGCACTGATTAACGATGACACGCCTACGCCAGAACATGCTCAGTTTTCCGTGAAGCGATTGGTGCAGCAGAGCTCAGTTGTTCTCTTGCTCTGGTCAATCCCATTTTTTGCACTTGCCCTCCTCTTTGGCTGGAAAACACTCTACCCCCAAATTGCTTGGTTTTTTACAAAAGCTGCCTTTCTGACTTTTGGGGGTGCGTATGCAGTACTACCCTATGTCTACCAAGGTGCAGTAGATCAATTTCATTGGCTCAGTGCTGGTCAAATGATGGATGGCTTAGCGCTCGGTGAGACCACCCCTGGGCCACTCATCATGGTGGTCGCTTTTGTTGGCTACCTAGCTGGCCACATTCAACACTGGATTGGCAATACCAATCCATTTTGGTTTGGGGTTCTGGGTGCGTGTGTCGCCACCTGGTTTACTTTCCTACCCTCTTTCTTTTTAGTGTTGGTCGGCGGCCCGCTCATTGAATCCACCCATGGCAAGCTGCGCTTCACCGCTCCCCTCACAGCTATCTCCGCGGCAGTAGTTGGTGTCATTGCCAACCTTGGTTTGTTCTTTGCCTATCACGTCTTTTTTCCACAGGGCCTGAGTGGTCCAATCTCTTGGGTTTCCATCGCCATTACCGTATTTGCTGGACTGGCCCTCTTCCAGTTTCAAAAAGGAGTTATCAGCGTGTTGACTGGTTCCGCCCTTGCTGGCCTTCTGAGCTATTTAGTGGGCAGTTTATTAATCTAAGAACACGGTATTTAGAGCTGACATTGGCATAATAGAAGTTATGCGAATCGAACCACAAACCATCAGCCACCTCCAGGAGTGGCTCGGTAAAACAGAGTCTCTCCAAGACGCCATCACTGCTGCCCCTGTTAAAGCTTTATCAGCAACACTGGATCGACCTGACCCAGCCCCAAGTCAGGGGACCTTTTTGCCAGAGTTATGGCACTGGTTGTATTTTTTGCCCTGCGCCCTTCAATCTAATATTGGTACGGATGGACACCCAAAACGGGGTGGCTTTTTACCTCCGGTGCCATTGCCAAGACGTATGTGGGCTGGCAGTCGTATCGAGTGGTTAGCGCCATTATCAGTCGGCGATGCAATCGAACGGGTTTCCAAAATTGAATCTGTTACCCACAAGGCAGGCCGCACTGGTGATCTCATTTTTGTTTTAGTAAAACATCAGATCTTTAATCAACAGGGCTTAGCTTTAATTGAAGAGCATGACATTGTGTATCGAGATGCGCCTGGCTCAGACGACAAGCCGGTTGCGCCAACCCTTGCGCCTACTGGTGCGAAGTGGGCCAAGACTATCACACCCGATGATGTCTTGTTATTTCGTTACTCCGCACTTACCTTTAATGGCCACCGCATTCATTACGATCGCAAATATGTGACTGAGGTTGAAGGTTATCCTGGCTTAATTGTTCACGGCCCTTTAATTGCGACCTTACTGGTAGACCTTGTACGTCAAAGCATTCCCGGTTGTACTCTCAAAAGTTTTGAGTTCCGCGCCATTCGCCCTACGTTTGATATCAATCCGTTTAAGGTGAGCGCTAAACCGGATCTTGAGAAGGACTCTTCTGGAAAAACGCTCTCCATTTGGGCAGAAGACCACGAAGGCTGGCTCACGATGCAAGCGACTGCTGTTTTGGCGTAATCAAAATAATCAACCTATTTATGACTAATCAACATCTCTCTCGTGAACTCGCCAACTTTGCTACCAACTTAACGGCGGCAGATATCCCAAGCGATGTGATGAATCGCGCCGAAGATTTATTGGTGGATTGGTTTGGCTCAGCCATTGCCGGTAAAGGGTCGCGTCCAGTAGAAACCATTACCCAGTTTGCTCAAAGCATGGGTGGCTTTAACAGCGGTAATCCTGGTAGCGCTGAAATCCTCATTAGCCGCACCAGCTCCAGCCCTTTTTTGGCCGCTCTGGCAAACGCTGCGGCTTCGCATGTCGCCGAGCAAGATGATGTGCATAACGGTTCCGTCTTTCATCCAGCTACGGTTGTTTTTCCGGCGGCGCTAGCAACAGCGCAAACGATTGGTGCTTCGGGTGAAGATCTGCTGGTTGCTGCAATTGCTGGCTACGAAGTCGGCATTCGGGTAGGGGAGTTTTTAGGTCGGTCCCACTACAAGACGTTTCATACTACTGGCACTGCAGGCACCTTGGCTGCAGCAGCTGCAGTAGGTCACCTACTGAAACTCAACCCCACGCAAATGTTGCACGCCTTCGGCTCTGCTGGCACTCAGTCCGCTGGTCTTTGGGAATTCCTTCGTGATGCAGCAGACTCTAAACAATTGCACACTGCCCATGCCGCCTCTACTGGACTGATGTCAGCCTACTTAGCTCATGCGGGCTTTACTGGAGCTGAGCACATCTTAGAGGGTAAGCAAGGTTTAGCTGCTGGTATGTCGAGTGATGCAGACCCAAGCAAACTAACTGACCGATTAGGCAGTCGTTGGGCAATTGCTGAAACCAGCTTTAAGTACCACGCCTCCTGTCGTCATACTCATCCGGCCGCAGATGCCCTTCTGCAAGTGATGCTGGCGCACAATCTCAAACCGGGCGATATCGCTAAAGTAGAAACATTAGTTCACCAAGGTGCAATTGATGTATTGGGTCCTGTAACTGATCCAGCCACAGTACATCAATCGAAATTTTCGATGGGCACTGTCTTGGCCCTGATTGCGCACTATCAATTTGCAGGCCTGCAAGAGTTTGATCGGCATTTTCATGATGAAGCAATCTGTGCATTTCGGGATCGCATCACCATGGTGTTAGATCCTGAAGTAGATCGCGCTTATCCACAACGCTGGATTGGCAAAGTTAAGGTCTACCTACATGATGGTGCAGTATTAGAAGGTCGTGTTGATGAACCCAAAGGGGACCCTGGCAATACCTTAAGTCGTGCTGAGATTACTGATAAGGCAATGCGTCTTGCTGCATTTAGTAATGGCGCCACTCCAGATGAAATGACTAAAGCCATTGAGCACTTGTGGAATATCCGCAAACAAGCCAAGATAGGCTTATTGATTTCCTAGTGTCCCACTGACCTCATCTTAAATCCCCTCATATGAACCCACTCGATACACCCATTGGCTTTAGTAGTGCCTTCTTGTTTGTGCCTGGCACTCGCCCAGATCGTTTTATCAAAGCCTTAGATAGTGGGGCCGATGGCATCGTGATTGATTTAGAGGATGCGGTTGCGGAAAAAGATAAACAAAAAGCGCGTGATGCGATTCGTGCTGCTTGGCCCACCTTTAGCGCCGAACAGAAAAAACGTTTGATCATTCGCTCGAACTCGCCTGGCAGTCAGTTTTACTCAGCAGATTTGATCTTAGTTCAAGAACTCAATGCAGCTTGCTTACTCATACCCAAAAGTGAATCACGCGATCAAATAAATGGCGCCGCACAAATTCTTCCGAATACTGCGATTATTCCGATGATTGAGACTGCGATTGGCCTTGACCGTCTGAATGAAATTGCTAACTCCGAACAAGTACTGCGTCTTGCTTTAGGCAATATTGATTTACAAGCCGACTTAGGAATGGTGTGCGACCCGCAAGAAACAGAACTCCAAACTGCCCGCTTTCAGATTGTGCTGGCCTCTCGCCTAGCGCAAATTGCCCCTCCAGTAGACGGGGTTACTCCTTCAACAGATGATATTGAGCGTATCACCGATGATGCTGAACGTGCCAAAAGAATGGGTTTTGGGGGTAAGCTCTGTATTCATCCAAAACAAGTTGCCATCGTTAAGGCTGCCTTTATGCCTTCAAGCGAAGAAATTTCTTGGGCTCACCGAGTGATTGAAGCTGATCAGGCATCTAAAGGCGCTGCAGTGAAATTAGACGGTCGTATGATTGACCGTCCAGTAGTTTTATTGGCCCAAAGAACACTAGCGCTTGCTGGTTAACCCTAAAGCCGATAGCATTGAATGGTGGCAAAATGAGCACGCATCAAATTTAGGGAGACATTGATGAAATTGAAGAAAACATTATTCGCTGGAATTGCCGCTTTAGCAGGCGCTAGCACTTTACTCACCAGCAGTATGGCATTAGCCCAAAAGGATTGGCCTACTAAATCCATTCAATTGGTAGTTCCATTCGCAGCTGGTGGTCCAACCGATACTATCGCACGCTTAATTGCAGTGCCAATGGGTCAATCCTTAGGTCAAACGGTTGTCGTTGAAAACGTCCCTGGCGCTGGCGGAACCATCGCCTCCACTAAAGTGGCTCGCGCTGCTCCAGATGGCTACACTATTTATATTCACCATATGGGTATGGCAACTGCGAATGCGCTGTATGACAAACTTCCCTATGACCCAATGACTAGCTTTGAGTACATTGGTCAAGTAGCTGATGTACCCATGGTGTTGCTAGGCAAGAAGGACTTGCCAGCCAACAACTTTAAAGAGCTCGAAGCCTATATTAAAGCGAATGGCTCAAAAGTAACTATGGCTAATGCTGGTCCTGGCGCAGTCTCACAACTGTGCGGCTTGTTGTTTCAGAGTCGCCTCGGTGTGAAATTAACCAACATTCCTTACAAAGGAACTGGCCCTGCCCTTACCGATCTACTTGGTGGCCAGGTTGATCTTTTATGCGATCAAACGACTCAAACCATTCCTTACATTAAGGATGGTCGTGTAAAAGCATTTGGTACAACTACTTTGAAGCGTTTGCCAGCGATTCCAAATGTACCCACTTTGAACGAACAAGGCCTCAAAGGTTTTGAAGTGAAAGTGTGGCACGGTGTTTATGCTCCAAAAGGAACGCCGCAAGCTGTTCAAGATAAGCTCAATATGGCGCTCAAGAAAGCATTGAACTCGCCTGATGTGAAAAAACGTTTGGAAGATGCCAATATTGATATCGTGCCAGCGGAGAAGATTTCTGCCAAAGGCCTCAAGAACCATCTTGAAACCGAGATCAACGTCTGGGGTCCCGTCATTCGTAAAGCGAATATTCCTGATTAATTCCGGAGTGAGTCGTCAACAAAAAAGCCAGCAATTCTTCGCTGGCTTTTTTGTTGTACATCTACCTCAAATCACACTGGCAAAGCAGTATCAGCCTGATCTAAATAAGTAACCTGATTGAGCTTTCTCACGACGCTTACGCAAGACAGCGCTTGGAATGGCGTACAAAGCCCAGGTAGCCAAGAAGGGATCAAGTAGGTAGTCCCACAGATTAGCTGACTCGTGCCAATGTGCTGCCCATGCAATGATGGCAAGAGAGTAAATCCAAACGCCCTTAGTCCAACCGGCAAGACCGCAGAGGATTGCAGAGAGGATGACTGCAATCAGAAGGCCGATAGAGCCATAGCCCCATGCATAAGGGTCTAACATGCCAAAGCCCAGCGCTAAGGGGTAGAAGAAAATAGCCACTAGAGTAATGGATACTTTAAATGCAAATGGCGTTTTTTTAGAAGACGGTAGCAAGGTGTCCCACAGCAAGAGGAGACTCACAATGCTAAGATCGCCCGTCACACCGCGCACATAAGCAGACAAGGGTAACTCAAGCGACATACCCAGCGGCCAGAAGAATGCATTCCCAAAAAATAAAACAATAACTAAGCGAATAAGCCATGGTATCTCCACTTGCAATACTTTTTGCAGAAGAATGGTGATAACTACTCCGCAAGTAATCGACATCTCTAGGAGTGCAATCAATTGCATGTATTGATTCATTGCTGCACCTCCTGTACTTTTAAACTAATCAAGGCTTGCTTAAACCAGGTGGCTGGAAAATAAATATGGCGAATCTTTTTTCTATCCCAGGTATATACCAAATGGACATTCTCACCACTAGCAGAAACTAAATAGGGGTAGGAAAATTCACGCCGCTGATCACTTGCAAGTAACTCATCATCCTCGAGCACCTGCACCACTTTCCATTGAGTGGAGTTCAGCTCACGCATGACCATCACTAAGCGATAGCGCCCGGCCTCAACATTATTCAACACCATCACTCGCGTACCGTTGGTTAAAGTCAGCGCGGCAAGTGCAGCATTTGGATTGGGAATCTCCAGATCCTTTGTAACAAGCCAAGACTGTCCAGCATCTTTCGTTTCGCTTGCTGGAATTTGCTTTGCTTGAGTGCTAGATCGTGTTTGACGAAAGAATGCACTTGCATCTTGCGCTCCATCCAAAAACACTACTGGCTGAATCGCGCCCCTACCAGAACTCATCCGGCGTTTATCAATGACCTGACTTTCTTGAACTCTGAGAAACTCCCCGAAACGACCGATCCACTCGTGATATGCCGGCAAACCCAATCGCCCGTCTGTAAATGGTATCGCCGGAGATTTAACCAAGGTGCTGAGATTAATCAAGGGAGAGGTAATTAAACGTTGGGGCTGACCCCAAGTGAAACCTTCATCATCAGAAATCATTGTTGAAATTGAGCTGCCTGCCCAACCGCCGATAGATACAGTCACAAAGAATAGCTGCATGCGACCATCGGCCATTCTGGCAGGTACAGGGTTGCCTAATTTAGCAATATAACGAGATAAACCTTTTTCAGCTCTTACTCGATCCATCGCTACTGTTGGAGCACTCCATCTAGCTGCTTTCGGATCAAAGACTGCTGTATTGATCACGACATCTGGTGCACCCTCCCTGCTACCTGCAAACCAAAAAGCCCTGACTGCGCCATCTTTTAGTGCAATCAATGATGCTGCATGCACTGAAGGAGCGCCTGTATCTGGCAACCAATCCATCTGCATGCTTGGTTGAGAAGACTTTGCTGGTGGAGCTTTGAGCATCCTACTGGACTTAGCCATCTCCGTTACATCCTCTATCAGCAAAGATTCATAAAGAATATCGCCTGGTTGAGTACTCACAAACGGTGCCCATGTTGGAAGACTATCTATATGCAGATAAGCAAAGACCGATGCAATGAATAAAAAACAAAAAGCAATCACATGCTTCATCGACAAGCGTCCTTACCAACTGAGGGCAATGCAATCTTTGCAGGGGTAGAAACTAAATATTCATTCACAAACAAGTGTTCTCCGATTTGACCCATTAGTATCGCCCGAATCTCTGCATCCGAATGGCGAGCTCGCATCTCCATACGCTTACCGATAATCCGGCAAGCGTCACAAAGTATGGGCTCCGTACCGATGGCTGACTGGATAGCCACTAATGGATAAGTACTGCTGAGTAAATTGATTTGGCCTGCGTCTTTTGCTGGGTAGCCATGCAATCGGGCGCCCGGTAATAACAATCGATACTCCTCATCTTTGGCGCGATAGTCACAGGGCACCCACACATCTTGCCCTGCTACACCTTGGATTGTGGATAGTTGATAGCGGCCCAAGCTACCTTCTAGGGGAGTCAAGCTACTCGTCAGGGCGCAGTAGCATAGAAAACATCCAGCCAAGGCGATATTCTTAGAGCGAGCCAGACTGAACAGACCGAATAACACCAGAACTAATGAGCCACCCATCAAGCCCCAATGCCAGAAAGAGTAATCCCAAATACCAGCCTGACCTAAGAAATTCGATAACTGTAGATTGCCACCAACCCAAGTCAGAGCAGCAAGTATGATTAACTGCAACATCAGCGCAATCTGAAATCCCCATAAAGGCAAGCGGTGCCAATACAAGGCAATTAAAGCGGCCAATGCCGGCATCACCGGCAGCAGGTAGCGACCAGAGCGCTGACTAGGCAAACTAAATACGATAAAAAAGGCTAAAGCTAATAGCAGCAACAAGCCCTCTTCTAACGAAATAAAACGCCGTTCACGCCAGCACTGAATCAAAGCAGAAATGAGAACAAAAACAAATAGTCCGGCATTAGCCAGGGTGGTTAAAGCCAGCATCCAAATACTATCGCCACCACGCACTAAATCTAAAAGATAGGAAGAGCTTCGGGCCTCAAACTTAGCGGCGTTTTCACCAAGAACAAATTCTTTCCAAACTGCCTCAGGAAATGGATCAAGCACAAACCAAAGTGCAAATACACCTAAGGCCAGCATCACAATCACAATGACTTTATATAAGTCCTGTATTAAAACTTTCGGAAGACTCCATTCACGCCAGCGCCAATAAAACAATCCCAATGCAAATGAGGCCGGAGCAATGTAAGCAAAGGATTTCGACAGCAAAGCCATGCCAAAGCAAGCGCCTGCTAACAATGGGAATAGCAGTCTGGAATTAAATGCAGTCTTCCCCCAATACAGCAGCGCCAAGAAAGGTAAGCTGAGCCAAAACACCTCTGGGGGATCAGTCAGAAAAGGTCGGCCATAACGATAAGTCGCAAAAAAGGAGAGCCATACCAAGGCTGCCAGCAGGCCAGTCTGTTTTCTGCCACTAAAGCGCGCTACAGCAAAAAATAAGAAAAAGGCGGTTAGACCGGTGTACAACACACTCGGCCAGCGCAGCGCAAACAGAGTCCAGTCACTACCCCACCCTGAAGTGACCATGCCCTGCCAAAACACCAAAGGGGGTTTAGTGTTTTTAATGCCATCCATCTCCGATTGCAGTGGCAGCCATGAACCAGCATCTGCAGTCATGCGAACAATATGCATATAGGGATACTCATCCCCATTTTTAGGTGCAAAGCGGCTATCTAGACCATATAGATAGGTAAAAACACCTAGAAGTAGGATCAGAATAGCGCTTCGATAGGTAAATGTGCCTCTCATAGCAGTAGTTTATAGGTCTTAGTATGAATACTAAAAGTATCGCCATTAGCAACCTTACTTTTTACTCTGAACTTATTCAAAATCAATCTAAGTAAAACCACCAATCCGACCCCCATCTGATTAAGATAGAGTCCATCAGCAACACCCCCTATAAACAGATTTGTGTAAGACGGAGATGATTCCAATGCAAGTGAAGTACTTAAAACCCATCTTAGTGACTAGTGCCCTCATTGGCTTAAGCCAGTGGAGTGGATTGAGCATGGCCCAAACTGCCGATCAACTTTATCAGCGCGGTCTAGCGGCCACTTGTGCAAATTGTCATGGGACCGATGGCAAAGGCGTACTCGATGGCGGCATGCCTCTCATCAACAACCTGACTAGCGAACAAATGCTGACGCAATTGAAGGCCTATAAATCCGGAGCCCGGGAAGGCACCATCATGCCGCAACTTGCTAAAGGCTATTCAGACGAACAACTCATCACTATTGCCAATCAGCTTGGCAAAAAACAATAAGGAAGCGCCATGGATCGTCGACATTTTATTGGCCATAGTGCTGCTGCACTCGGCTTACTCGCTGGCTTCTCTACTCAAGCTCGCGCCAATCTACCAAAAGCAGAAATTCTGGTGATTGGTGGTGGCTATGGTGGTGCAACTGCCGCTAAATATCTCCGCCTCTTTTCTAACAACACTGCGCGCGTAACCCTCATTGAACCGAATACCGCTTTTGTTTCTTGCCCAATGTCTAACCTCGTAGTTGGTGGCTCACGCAATTTAGCCGAGATTACCTCTCCTTACGACACACTAAGTAAACGTCATGGGATCAAGATCATCCAGGATAGCGTCAGCAATATAGATGCAGATAAGAAAATGGTTAAGCTCACCTCAGGCAAGACCTTGCGTTACGACAAACTCATCGTCTCTCCAGGCGTCTCTCTCAATATAAATAGCATCGAAGGTCTTGCACAAGCCAATGAAGCGGGCGTGACTCTCCAGGCATGGAAAGCAGGCCCAGAAACTGTTGCCCTGCATAAGCAAATAGCTGCTATGCGTGAGGGTGGTACTTTTGCCATTAGCATTCCAGAAGCGCCTTATCGTTGCCCTCCTGGGCCTTACGAGCGTGCTTGCCAAGTAGCAAATTATCTGAAACAACACAATCCCAAAGGGAAAGTGTTGATCTTAGATGCCAATCAAGACGTTACCTCTAAGGGCGCCTTATTCAAAAAAGTCTGGGCTGAGCAGTACGCTGGGATGATCGAATATCGACCAAAAAGCAATGTGATTGGCGTTGATGCGAAAAACAAAACACTGAAACTCGAGGTTGAGGATGATGTGAAAGCGGATGTATTAAATGTCTTACCGCAAATGTCTGCCGGTGAAATCGCCGTTAAAACTGGCTTAGCGAATGCCAATGGTCGTTGGGTGAACGTCAACTTCCTCAACTTTGAATCAACTGCACGCAAAGATATTCATGTATTAGGAGACGCCATTCAGGTTGCGCCCTTAATGCCTAAATCGGGACATATGGCTAACCAGCATGCCAAAGTGGCGGCAGCTGCCATTGTTGCAGAATTGAATGGCTGGGAAGTCAATCCAGCCCCAGTTCTCACCAATACTTGCTATAGCTTTGTGAATGATCGAGAAGTAGTTCACGTTGCCAGCGTTCATCAATATAACGCTGCCGAGAAAACCTTTAAGACCGTTCCAGGATCGGGTGGCCTATCCCCCGCACCATCTGTTCTTGAGGGTGTTTATGCATGGGGCTGGGCTCGTAATATCTGGGCTGACAGCTTAGGTTGAAATGAGTCAAAGTCAAATAAATAAGAGACCTGCGGGTCTCTTATTTATTTGAGCGAATCATTGCAGAATGATATCTGCGCTGGCTATCTGATAGGGATGAATGCCACGATTCAGACAGTTACGAACATAGTCTATGCTGGTCCGCAAGGAATAGTAAGAGCCAGTTAGGCTCTTGGGAACCTGCAATTTTAATGCCTCATATTCCAGCAAGTCTAATTTCTTCAGATATTCATCTTTGACTTCGGGCGAAAAATTTTCAGTAAGCTCTTGCTCGTATGTCTTCAAGGTAATGTACAGCAAATCAATTTTTCGCTGCATCCGCTTGTTACGATATCCCGGCAACATGAGCAACACTGGATAGGCCACGGCACAGAATGGCAGAAATACGAAAACTAAGCGGTTAATCAATTCTGCTAGCCAAAATGGAAAATAGAGCATCAATAATGGCGAGCCATTTTTTTCATAATGCAAAGCGACGGGACTCTCCGGAAGTCCTATATTTTTAAAGGAGGGGAATTCGCCATACTCGGCAAAGAAGCTAGCCTTACCATTTATCTCTCGCGCTGCCTCTAAAAATAAAAATTGCAGCGCTGGATGCATTCGGTCATCAATCAATAGATTGGTCGTTGAGGCCATCAGTTTGATATCGGTCGAAGGGAAGTTGCGTGTCAAACTAAAGCTCCCCATTGGCACATTCAGAATTTGTAAAAAAGGCATCGAACGGATCAGCGCCTCAGCTCGTGGATATGCCGCTATACGCAAATTCGGATCTGCTAACAGCTTCTGCACCACAGGCGCCTCATAATCATCCACGATAAACGCACCCTCAATCTCTCCTTTTTGTAAAGCTTCAGCAGCCTTCAAACCAGGCAGGTGAACAAAATTGCGCCCCTCTTCAAACCCATTGGCTTTTAGCATATGCATTGCTTGAGCGTAAGAGCCGCTGCCTTTTTGACCTACCGATATCCTGGAGTTTAAAAAGAATTGGGAAGCTACTTTGATAGATTGAAAATCAGTGTCCTTGAGTTCAGGTCCCCGATAAAAAAACCAAATTGGCGCATAAGCAATCGCACCCAATGACTCAACACCCTTAACATCATGAGAATTAAATGCGCCTGCCTGAACAAACGCAGCCTGAACAGGATCTTTGCGGTCCACTAAATGCGCAATATTTTCCTCTGCCCCTTCGGTCGCAAGTAATTCAAGGGTAATGCCTTTTTTCTCAAAAAAGGCTGCATACTTCTTTCCTAAAATTTCATAGGATCCACCGGGTTGCCCCGTTGCAATTAACACCTGTCTTGGGGGTGGTGGATCGGCATACCACCAAACCCCCAGCAATCCTAGAAATAGAATCAGCAATAGGGGCCATGTCTCCACTAAAAATTGCGTAAGGTCATCCCACTTTTCGAGAGCGGTCTCATAGATTCCTAGACAGGACTCTGTAATATCGTGTTTGATACTTCCCATGGAAGGCCATTAGCAAATGTGACAAAAGCCAATGATAATGGGCTTAACTACTTTTTATAAAGCACATTAATATGCTAACCCTCAGAAAATCCCAAGATCGTGGCTATGCTGACCATGGATGGCTCAAAAGCTTTCATTCCTTCTCTTTTGCTGGCTATCATGACCCCCAATTTATGGGCTGGGGCAATTTAAGAGTCATTAATGAAGATCGCGTCGAGGCGGGAATGGGATTTGGTAAACATGGTCACCGCAATATGGAGATCATCAGCTATGTGCTGTCGGGTGAATTAGCCCATGAGGACAGTATGGGAAACGTCAAAGGCATTCCACCGGGGGATGTCCAGCGGATGAGTGCGGGAACTGGGGTCACCCATAGCGAATTCAACCATGCTAAAGATCAAACGACACACTTACTCCAAATTTGGATAGAACCCAACGTGATGGAAATTGCTCCCAGTTACGAGCAAAAAACGATTCCACTGGTGGATAAGCAGGGTCAGCTTTGCCTTGTAGCCTCTCCTGATGGCTTGGGTCATTCCGTCAAAATTTACGCGGATGCCAAAATGTATGCGGGGCTCTTTGATGGATCACAATCAGCTGAGTTAATGCTAAATAGCAAACGGAAAGCCTATGTCCATTTAATTCAGGGGGAGCTCAATATCAACGGCATCGTCCTATCTAGTGGTGATGCCTTACTTGTAGAAAATGAAACTCTTCTCTCCATAGGAAAAGGGAAAAATGCTGAGGTCATCATTTTTGACCTCAGCAATGAATAGCTGCCTATTAATGCAAAAACAGAATCTAATCGAGTTTAATTTTTGCCTTCTCAATAACCACTTTCCATCTCGCGATATCTGATTGATACAAGTCGGTAAATTGCTGAGTATTCATTGGGGCAATTTGGACTCCCGCCTTAATAAATCGCTCCTTCATTTCTGGCGTATCTAAAATTTTCAAAATAGTGGTGCTTAAGGTGCTCGTGATTGCAGCAGGAGTTCCTGCCGGTACGAACATGCCTTGCCACAGAGCCATCTCATAACCCTTTACGCCGGCCTCTTGCATGGTGACTAATTCAGGGGCACCGCTGAAACGATTTTTGCTTGTTACAGCCAAAGCATGGGCTTTATCCCCTTTGTACAAAGGTAAACCTACTGGCATACCCGCAAAGTAAAAATCAATTTGGCCCCCTACCAAATCAGTTGCTGCCGGGGATCCACCCTTGTAAGGAATATGAATTGCCTGAGTGCCAGTAGTTGCAAGAAATAATTCTCCAGCCATGTGATCTGAATTCCCGATACCGGAAGAGCCAAAGCTCAATTTGCCTGGATCAGCTTTGAGCATTGCAATTAACTCGGCAACATTTTTCGCCTTGAAGTTATTGTTCACAATTAAAATATGGGGAGTAGCAGCAACACCTACTACAGGCAATAGATCTTTCTGGCCATTAAAGGGCAGTCTTGGGTTGGCGGCCACATTAATCGCCAAGCCATTCTGAGCGAAGAGCACGGTATAACCATCTGGCGCACTCTTCGCCACAGCGTCAGCTGCTAAGCTACCTGCAGCACCACCTCGGTTTTCTACAATGACCGACTGCTTTAAGGCCATGCTCAGCTCATTAGCTACCATTCTGCCAACAATGTCGGTTGAACTTCCTGGGGCATACCCAATCAACATTTTGATGGGTTTGTCTGGGTAAGCAGCAAATGCTGTTCCCAGAAAAAGAGGTAATACGAATGAAGCTAAAGCTATTTTTTTTATTAATCCCTTAATCATGCTGTCTCCTCCAATATATTTATAAATCTAAAGTTACAATTCCACATTCTTTGGCGCAGTGATTCAAAGATGCATGTAATTCAATGGATAGCGGAATTCCGTGTTGAAGCCGCTCTGCCATTACTTTAGCTGCACCATCACCCGGTACCCGAATTTGATTCACACCGGGTAACTTAGAAGAGGCTTTCAAATCATCTACTAAGGCAATCACTCGCTCAACAAATTGATCCCTGTCGCCAAAGGCGCTAGGGTCTACCGCGATGATGGTTTGTCCCGTATTTGTAATCAAATCATGATGCGCATTAAAGTCAATCGTCTGTTTACCTACCGCTGCATTATTCAGGGCCCCCGCTAGTAATCCGATCATCACAGCTAAGCCATAACCCTTATATCCGCCAATCGGCAATAGTGAGCCCTCGCTTGATTTTTGAGGATCCGTAATGGGTTTACCATTGCGATCTATCATCCAGGTATCCGGCATGGATTCCCCTTTTTGCGCGGCAAGCTTCACTTTCCCATACGCAGCCACTGTGGTGGCAATATCCAATAGCACGATCGGATGATCACCAGCGGGAACCGCAATTGCAATTGGATTGGTCGATAGCAGCAAATCAATACCGCCCCAGGGCGCCATATGATTGGCATTGCCAACGGCCATATAGATACCGATATAACCCTGTTCAGCTAGCCTTCTTACATAAACAGACGCAGCGCCAGAGTGGTTACCATAATGACTGCCAATCCAACAAACACTATGCTGCCGTACTTTTTCTATTGCCAGATCAACTGCTTTATTCATTACCAGATGGCCTAAACCGTTATCACCATGAATTAGCGCTGTTGCTCCTTGCTCGCGCTCAATACGAATATGGGGGTTGAGGTTGATACCACCAGCCTGAATTCTTTTTACGTAAGCGGGTAATCTGAAAATTCCATGGCCATCAGCACCAACTAAATCAGACTTAAGCATCAACTGTGCAACCAATTTGGCATCCTCTGCAGGCACCTTATTCGCCTTTAGCACATTGGCAATAAATTCCTCAGCCTGAATAATGGGTAAATATTTCATATCCGCTCTTTATCCTTAATGACCTGCGCCACTCTTAAACTCCATCTTATAGATGTATTTTTGTTCAGGATGATAGGTAAAGGTGATTTCAAAAAGTTTATCTTGATCATCAAAATACCGGCGAACGATCACTAAACAGGGATCCCCTGGCTTTAATTTCAACTTCTTTGCAATATCTACTGATGCTCCAAGCGCACACACATCAACCTCTGCTCGATCAATTCTAGTGCCATATTTTTTCTCAATTTGCTCAAACACCATCACCTGCCTATGCTCGGGATCTGCTGTTAAGGAGGCGAACTGAGGCAGAATATAAATATCAGTCCATGCAATGATCTGCTCGGAATCCTGCTGCTTACGAAGACCCCCAATGTGATACCAAGATGAGCCGAATGCGCCACCAATCATTTCACTTAGCGCCTCATCCAGCTCGATGAATTCTTCAATGATATTTTCGCGGTAGGTATTTCTTGGGTAACTCAATATATCAACCGGCGAGTTAAAGCTTTGAGTGAATCTTCTGACCTTTTGCCTCGAGATGACTAGCGTGGCTGCGCCCTGGCGACGGAGCACCAAACCATCTGCCTCGATAGTCTGGAGTGCATGTCTTAAAGTATGTCGACTTGTTTTAAAGCTTGCGCAAAGCATTGCCTCAGAAGGCAGGCATGATCCCACCACCCAGTCACCATCACGAATGCGCTGGGCCAGCGCATTCGCCAAAGTTTTATAAAGTGGAGGGGACTCTTTCAACTTAGGAAAGGCCAAACATCTTCTTGCCGGCAACCGGTAAACGTGCTTTCAAGATATCGCCAGATAAAGATTCCGTGATGTATAAGTCTTTACCATCCTCTCCACCGAAGCACATATTGGCAAGGTGGTGGTGATGTGGATTGTCGGAATAAATCAGATGCGTTGGCAGCATATTGTTATCAAACCGCCAAATACCAACACCCAAATGGCACACCAATAAGCCATTTTCAGAATCCATCTCGATGCCATCAGGTCCAGCAACACCACCAGTCAACTGAATCGCTACGCCGGTTTTTGATACTGAGCCATCTGCCATGAGTGGCAAGCGCCAAATCTGCTGAGATCTCGTGGCGGCAACGAATACATGCTTTTCTTGGGTATTTAATGTAATGCCGTTAGGACTTGGGACATTAATTGCCAAGCGATCTAACTGACCATTTGCACGCAATCTAAATACCCTGCCTGTTGGATCTGCAATGCCGGTTTGACCTTGATCAGTAAAGTACAAATCGCCATTGGAAGCAAAATGTAAGTCGTTTAAACCTTTAAAGTTTTCGCTATACATGGATCCTAGGATAGTTTCCACTTTGCCAGTTTTAGGATCGAGAGCCAACAAGCCTAACTTGTAATCGCAGATGAATGCGCGGCCATCTTTATGGAATTTCAGGCCATTAGGCCAACCATCAAACTGAGTGACTAAATCCCAATCTCCCTTAGGCGTAATTCTGAAAACCCTACCGAACGGAATATCGAGAAACCATAAATTGCCTTCACGATCAAAAGAAGGTCCTTCTAAGAAACACTCTACTTCTGCACCTTGGCGATTGGGATCGGACCAGCCTGTTCGAGACTTCTTTCTAAATTTTGCTGGCATCGACATAAAAACTTCTGCCTTGATTTTCTCTACTGGCTGAAAGGGGTTGTACATGGTCATAATTGCAGGCTCCAAGTGATAGTTATACGGACAAGTTAATTTAATTGATTCACAATTAAAACATAATGAATGATAATCTAAAGCAAATAAGTACTTGTATAAAATTTCTTGTTTTATAACTTAACCGCATAAGTAAGGTTCCTCATGAACTATGTTGCTGTAATTGGTAGTGGAATAATGGCCGCCGGCATTGCCGCAGGATTTATTTCGCAAAGCATTCCCGTGGTGATCTTGGGAAGAAGCAAGGAGAAAGCGGATGCCTGTTTAGATAAAGCGCTTAGCCTAGCGCAGAAAATCGGCATCACCGGTCTCTATGCAACCCAAAATCTGATCTCAATTAAAGCAGAGCAATCTGTAGATATTCTCGAAGATTGGTCCAACTGGAATGAGTGTGATTGGATCATTGAAACCGTGGCAGAAAATCTCGCCCTCAAGCAAGAGATCTTCCAATATTTAGATGAGCGAGTTCCAGCACACATCCCCATTGGAAGTAATAGCTCTGGTTTTCCAATTAGCAAAATTGCTGATGGACTCAAAACGGCTCAACGGATGATGGGTGCTCATTACTTTATGCCGGCTGAAGTTGTACCACTAGTTGAGGTAGTGATGGGTGAGAAAACAGAATTGGCATTTGCAGAACAAGCCTGCCTTCTGTACAGAAAGATTAATAAAAAACCTGTCTTGGTTAAAAAAGATATCCCAGGATTTTTGGCAAACCGCATTCAACATGCCCTGATGCGCGAAGCACTCTCCCTTGTACAAGAAGGAATTGCCACCCCTGAGGATATTGATGATGCAGTCCGATACAGCTTTGGTTTTCGTTATGCAGCAGTCGGCCCGATGACTCAAAAAGAAATTTCTGGTTGGGATGGAATGGCTAATGCAGCTAAGGAAATCTATCCCTCACTGTCTAATATCACCACCCTGCCACCAAAGGTTGTACAACTCATGAGTGAAGGAAAAACCGGAATGAAATCTGGGGAAGGCTTCAGAAAGTGGACGCCCGCAGAAATAGAGAAAGTGTCTGATTCATATTCTAGGAGATTAAAGGCTGCCTTTGATGTTCTTAACATTGAATAGTTGAATACCCTTTAGCGATGACCTCTTTAACTCGATTGATGTTTGGTGTAATACCAACGCCTGTAGATGCTAATTGCTCTACGTCTAGGCACCCCCGCTTAGCGACGAGAGGCACATCACACACATCAAACATCAGATATTGATTGGACATGCTAAAACCCCACGATACCTCCCCCATCGCAAATCCAATTGAAGCTGTTGCTGCTGCAGACAATGAACTCTCAGCAATCTTGCAAGCCAAATTAAAACCAAGCCGATGCTCTCTGAGAAGATTAGCGCAAGATAGAGCGTTGATGATGCCGCCCGTCTTGATCAGCTTTAAGCTAGCGCCCCCAAAAGCGCCCGCTTCTATAAATTGCTCTAGCTCAACAACCCCATGGATAGACTCGTCTAAGCCCATTGGGATACCAGAGCTTCTATTGAGTAATACAAAATCGCCCATAGGGAGATCGGCCGGGATTAATTGCTCTGCAAAACTAAGTCTACTGGCTTCTTTGGATTGGCAAAAACGGATTGCATTTGGCAAAGTAAGTGCGCAGTTTGCATCAACAGAAATAACATCACCCCCCAAAGCATCAGATAGCACCTTAACTCTGTGCAGGTCCTCATCCAGCGTGAGTGAGCCTATTTTAATTTTCCAATGTCTAAAACCAAGGGCGCGAAATGTCTCGGCATCGCTAAGCTCTTTATCCAATGAGCCCCCCAGCATTCTAAGTAAGGGAATAGCAGCAGGCGCACTCTCATTCGGGACGGCATTTCTGCCACGTAAATATCGCCATAGTGGTAGGCCAACTTCTTGCGTATATAAGTCTAATAAAGCCATCTCTAAACAGGCTTTAGCTGATGCATTGGAATATAAGATGAGATTAAATATTTCCGCAAAATCATCCGGCTTCAACCAATCAATCGATAATGATTTTTCTACTAGATATTTAATGCTGCCAATGAGACTATCTAAGGTTTCACCAGTCATTAAAGGTGCCACAGAGGCCTCACCCCAGCCCTGCCGACCTTTATCATCAGTAAGGCATAAGAGTACTGTTTTTGCATCAACCACGATCTCCCGCGACATTTTCATGGGCTCAATTAAGGGGATCGATAAGGGATAAATATCTGCGTGGGTGATTTTCATTTGCTTGCTTTACTAGGTTTAAATTAGTAGCTCATATTCTAAAAAATTAAGGAGACAATACATGAGAAAGATTATTTTGGCATTATCAGTTGTGGGCGCTCTACTCCCCATGCTAGCTATTGCACAAAGCTACCCCACTCAACCGATTAAATTAATTATTCCATTCGCAGCTGGCGGGCCATCCGATGTCCTTGCACGCGCCTTTACGCCAAAGCTTGGTGAGAATCTTGGTCAGCCAATCATCATTGAAAATAAGCCTGGTGCAGGAGCAAATTTAGCCGCCGAATACGTAGCAAATGCAAAGCCCGATGGCTATACGCTGTTTCTAATGTTAGTTGGAACTCAGGCCATTAATGAAACTTTATATAAAAAATTAAACTACAACGTAGTAAAGGACTTCGCCCCCGTCTCATTGGTTGCGTCTTCTTCACTCATGCTAGTTGCTAACCCCTCTGTTCCAGTAAAGAATGTTGCCGAATTAATTGCCTTCGATAAGGCTAATCCTGGCAAAGTGAGCTTTGGTTCATCCGGGGCAGGGACACCCCTGCATCTAGCGGGAGAGCTATTTAATACGCAAGCCGGAACAAATATTCTGCATGTACCCTATAAGGGCGCAGCTCCAGCATTGACAGATGTATTGGGTGGGCAGATTCAGACAGCAATCGTGGGAACTCCTGCCGCACTACCTTATGTGAAGTCTGGCAAGCTTACTGCCTTAGGTATCACCAGCCTGAAGCGCTCTCCTAGCGCCCCTGAAATTCCCGCTATTTCTGAAACTTTGCCAAAGTTTGAAGTTGAGTTGGTGTATGCAATCGTCGCTCCTGCAAATACGCCTAAGGCAATCATAGATAAACTAAACTCACAGCTAGTCAACGTTCTCAATAATTCTGAAATCAAATCTCAAATCAATTCCAAGGGATTTGATGTAGTTACCAGCACCCCAAACCAACTTGGTGACTATATTAAGTCTGAGCTAACGAAATGGGGTCCTATTGTCAAGAAATCTGGCGTAACAGCAGAATGATTAAAAATATTTACATTGGAAGAAACTCATGATTGAAACCTCTGAAAAAAAATTGGCTGGGCCAATAATTCGCCTGCATCCTAATGACAATATCGTCGTTGCTAGAGTGGACGTCTCGATTGGTGAATCTGTACCTAGCGAGAATTTGACGAGCCGCAGTCAAGTACCGGCAGGTTACAAAATCGCCACGAAGAAAATTCTCAAGGGTGATCCGATTCTCAAATATAACGTGACGGTTGGTTTTGCTAACACTGATATTGAAGCCGGCACGATGGTACATAGCCACAATACGGAGTTTCGTGAATTCGATCGCGACTATGCCTATGCAAGTGAATATAAACCCACCACCCTGCTACCAGAGGCTGAACGCGCTACCTTTCAGGGTTTTGTCAGAGCCAATGGAAAAGTTGGAACCCGTAATTTCATCGGCATTTTATCTACCGTCAATTGCTCTGCAACCGTAGTGAATAAAATTGCCGCCTGGTTCACGCCCGAGCGGTTGAAAGATTATCCTAATATCGATGGTGTAGTGGCTTTTAGTCATGACATCGGCTGTGGCATGGAAATGAGTGGCGAACCGATGCAGCTCCTCCGTAGAACGATAG
This sequence comes from Polynucleobacter sp. CS-Odin-A6, assembly GCF_018882095.1. Taxonomy (GTDB): domain Bacteria; phylum Pseudomonadota; class Gammaproteobacteria; order Burkholderiales; family Burkholderiaceae; genus Polynucleobacter. The sequence continues at coordinate 26,536 of NZ_JACVPD010000004.1, read as the reverse complement.
CGGGATATGCGCAACACCCTAACCTCGCTGCCGCACTGATCATTGGTCTTGGTTGTGAGCGCAACCAACTGAAGGGCTTGATGGAGCAGGAAAGCCTTAAAGAGAACTCCACACTGCATACTTTTATCATGCAAGAAACGGGTGGCACTCGAAAAACGATTGAAGCTGGCATCGAGGCTGTTAAAGCACTACTTCCTGAAGCCAATAAAGCCACGCGCCAAACTGTCTCTGCAAGCCATCTCTGTGTGGGCTTGCAATGCGGTGGCTCAGATGGCTTTTCTTCGATTACCGCTAATCCAGCCTTAGGCGCTGCCATTGATATTCTGTCACGTCATGGTGGCACCGGCATTCTTTCAGAGACTCCGGAAATTTATGGGGTTGAGCATACCCTTACCCGGAGAGCTGCCAGTAAAGCCATTGGTGAAAAACTGATTCAACGCATTCGGTGGTGGAAAGACGAATACTCTGTTGGTCGTGATGTTCAAATTAATGGACAAGTGAGCCCTGGGAATCAAATCGGTGGCCTAGCCAATATCTTTGAAAAGTCTCTCGGCTCCTCCATGAAAGGTGGTACTGGGCCGTTGATGGAAGTCTATCGATATGCTGAGCCTGTTACCGCTAAAGGTTTTGTATTTATGGATACACCTGGCTTTGATCCCGTTTCAGCAACAGGTCAGATTGCGGGTGGAGCAAATCTCATCGCATTTACTACTGGGCGTGGCTCCATGTTTGGATCCAAACCGGCACCCTGCATCAAGCTGGCTACCAACACCCCTATGTTTGAGCGCCTTTGTGAGGATATGGATATCAATTGTGGAGAAATCCTCGATGGTACGGTTTCCGTGCAAGAGATGGGGCAACGAATTTTTGAACTCCTCTTGCAGACCGCCTCTGGAGAACGCTCTAAAAGTGAATTATTAGGCTTAGGAGATTATGAATTTGTACCCTGGCAAATTGGTGTCATGAGCTAAATCCACTTTCCAGATCCATAACACTAGCAAGCGGGCATGATGCCCGCTTTTTCTTTGCTAAAAAGTCAGTAGAAATCAGCAGCCAGGACTGTAGAATTAAGCTTATTGATTTAATCAGGACTTTAGCGGGATTATGAAATTCAGGGATTACTACGAAACACTCGGTGTAGCACGCGGCGCTACTGAAGCAGAAATTAAAGCGGCCTACCGAAAGTTGGCCCGCAAATACCATCCGGACGTCAACAAAGAGGCGGGCGCAGAAGAACAATTCAAGGAGCTGGGGGAAGCCTACTCCGTCTTAAAAGACACCGAGAAACGTGCTGCTTACGATCGCATGGGTGCCAATTGGAAAAATGGTCAAGACTTCACTCCACCACCCAACTGGAATGAAGGATTTGAATATTCCGATGGCGACTTTGGCGGAGGCCATGCTGGATTCGGAAATGGTTACGAAGGTGATCAAAGCGAATTCTTTGAATCTCTTTTTGGCAGAGGCAGGCATCGCCAAGGTGGACGCGGTGGTAACCCCCGTCAAGGCATGGACTTTAAGGGCCAAGATCACCATGCCAAAATACTCATTGATCTTGCTGATGCTTATAACGGCGCTCAACGAACGATTGCCCTTCATATGCCAACTCAAGATGCGAATGGTCATGTCAGCACTCAAGAGCGCAAACTCGATGTCAGTATTCCAAAGGGTATTAAAGCGGGGCAGAATTTACGCTTGGCTGGTCAAGGTGGTCCGGGTATGGGTACAGGCGGTGCTGGTGACCTGTACTTAGAGATTGATTTCCATCCAAATCCCATTTATCGCGTAGATGGTAAGGATATCTATCTGGATTTACCGCTCGCACCCTGGGAGGCTGCCTTGGGAACTACGGTGAGCATCCCCACTCCTGCTGGATCCAAACTTGAACTAACAATTCCTGCAGGAACAGTCACAGGTCGCAAGATGCGACTTAAAGGCAAAGGCATTCCCAGTAAAGAGGCTGGTGATTTGTATGTGGTACCCAATATTGTTTTACCAAGCGCCGAAACTGACGCCCAAAAAGAAGCCTATCAAGCATTAGAAAAAGTTTTTGATTTCAACCCCAGAAACCACCTGAAGGGATGATGAACATGACACCAATACAAACCACCTGGATTGAGGGCATCGTTGTTGAAACTGAGGTGCACATGAGTATTATAGAAATCTCACAAGCCACACGCGCACCAGAAGAGCAGATTATGTCCTGGGTAAGGGAGGGCGTTCTCAGTCCGGCAGGTTCATCTCCTCAGGATTGGCGCTTCAGTGGAGACTCACTTAAGCGTGCCAAAACTGCTGCTCACCTAACCCACGACTTAGAGCTTAATATCTCTGGAGTTGCCTTAGCGCTTGATCTGCTGGATGAGATTACTCGTCTACGCAATCAACTATTACGCGAAAATATAACTTAAGTCTCTGAGCGACTCGGCTGCGATATTCTTTGCAATTTAGGATGAAATATAAATGACCGCTTTACCCTGTATTGAAATTGAAACAGATCCTAATCCAAGTGCTTCTGTAATTTGGCTTCACGGACTCGGGGCTGATGGGAATGACTTTGTACCCATCATTCCGCAACTACAACTTTCCGAGTGCCCTGCTATTCGATTTGTTTTCCCAAGTGCGCCTAGTATGGCGGTCACTATCAATGGCGGCTACGTCATGCCCGCTTGGTACGACATTACTGGGAGAGGTAGTAACGACCGCGAAGATCTTTCCGGTATTCACAAATCAGCATCAGCGATCTCAGAGTTAATTGAACGAGAGGCAAGTCGGGGCGTGCCTTATGGAAAAATTGTTTTAGCCGGCTTCTCGCAAGGCTGCGCGATGTCTCTACAGGTAGGCCTTCGCTTTCCACATACACTAGCAGGCATCATGGCGCTGTCAGGCTACCTCCCCCTAGCAAAATCGTTACCGCTAGAAAGAAGTGAGGCCAATAGTAAGACCCCTATTTTTATGGCCCATGGAGTTTGGGATGCCGTGATCACTCTAGAGCGTGCAGAAGCTTCGTCTGATACCCTGGAAAAATTAGGCTATCAGGTGGACTGGAACAGCTACCCGATGGAGCACTCTCTCCATCCGGATGAGTTAGCAGATATCTCCAGGTTTTTGACTACGGTGCTCAGCAAGTCATAAACCACGCTGATGACATCAAGGTTCCGAGCGACTCAGTAGCAATTCCCAGCGCTGCAATTTGGTATCTAGATCAGCAGTAATTTCGGATAAACGCGCCTGCATACCCGCGGCTAATTCAGGCTCATTCTTGTATAGGTTGGGGTTACTCATCGCAATACCAATCTCAGCCTGTTCTGTCTCTAGTACTTCAATTTGTAATGGCAATGCCTCTAATTCTTGGCGCTCTTTGCCATTGAGTTTTTGAACGGCACTTTTGGCAACTGCAGCTTTAGATTCTGACTTCACCTCCAGCTTTGATTCAGACTTTTCTACAGCCTTGGCGCCACCATTGGCAGCGCGAATCTTATCTGAGCGCGCTTTTTGGATCTTCCAATCCTCATAACCCCCTTCGTATTCCCGCCAGAATCCATCACCCTCATTGGCAATAATGCTAGTAACGACGTTATCCAAGAAGTAACGATCATGACTCACTAAAAAGACCGTACCCTTATAGTCTTGGAGTAGTTGCTCGAGTAAATCCAGAGTATCAATATCCAAGTCATTGGTTGGCTCGTCCAACACTAAGACATTGGCTGGTCGGGCAAATAAACGCGCTAACAGTAATCGGTTCCGCTCGCCACCGGATAAAGTACTTACAGGTGAATTCGTGCGCTCTGGTGCAAATAAGAAATCACTTAAGTAACTCTTCACGTGCTTCTTGTTACCATTGATTTCAATCCACTCACTACCTGGGCTAATGTAGTCCTCGAGCGAGGCATTCAGATCAAGGCCTTCGCGCATCTGATCAAAGTAGGCCACTTCAATCCGGGTGCCCATGGTTGCCGTGCCCGAATCAGGTGCAATCGTTCCCAGGATTAATTTCAATAAAGTGGTCTTACCAGCGCCATTAGGGCCTAATAAACCCACCTTATCGCCTCGCAGAATTGTCGCTGTGAAATCCGCCACAATCGGACGACCGTAAGACTTCGAGACATTCTGAAGATCCGCGACGATCTTGCCGCTTCTATCGCCAGCGGACACTGCTAGTTTGACCTGACCAACGGCATCGCGTCTTTGTGAGCGGCTAGCGCGGAGATTTTCTAGACGAGCAATCCGCGCAACACTGCGAGTGCGTCTTGCCTCAACCCCTTTCCGAATCCAAACTTCTTCTTGGGCAAGTAATTTGTCTGCTCGCGCATTAGCCAAAGATTCAGAATTCATTTCCTGATCTTTTAATACTTCATAGGCTGAAAAATTACCTGGGTAAGTTCGCAAGATGCCGCGATCTAGCTCAACGATCTGTGTACAGACGTTATCCAAGAACGCACGATCGTGGGTGATCAAAATCACAGATCCTTTGTACTCCTTAAGCAGATCCTCTAACCAGGAAATGGAATCTAAATCCAAATGGTTGGTAGGCTCATCAAGCAGCAGCACATCTGGCATTTCCACCAAAGCACGTGCCAGTGCAACGCGTTTCTTGGTACCGCCAGAAAGCGTATTAATTTTGAGTTCAGCTTCTAAGTGCAAACGATCGAGGGTTTCGTGAACGCGCTGTTCCCAATTCCAGCCACTCAATGCCTCTAGTTGGGATTGCACTTCATCCAGGCGATGATGAGCAGCATCATCCCACTCACCCACACTGAGAGCCTCATATTCTTCTCTTAAGGCCTTAGCCTGAGCCACACCCTGAGATACAGCGTCAAACACTGTTTCTTCAGCTTCAAAGATCGGCTCTTGGGGAACATAGGCAATGCGCAGGCCTTGCTGATATTGCAAGAGACCATCATCCATTTTCTCAATACCAGCCAAGATCTTCAACAAAGAAGATTTGCCAGTGCCATTACGGCCAATTAAGCCAACCCGCTCCCCAGATTCCAGTGAGAAAGCAGTATTTGCTAGGAGGTCAACGTGGCCAAAAGCCAGTTTTGCATCAGTGAGTACGATTAAAGCCATGGCGACATTATCGTCACTTCGGCTAAAGTCGGGATATTTTCAATAAACATCGGATTGAGCAGTAGAATTTACTGGAGTATTTGACTCCACTAGAGAGATAAATGACCTGTAAGCTGAGTTCTGCAGCACCAAGACTGATCCTCTTTGCAGGTCCTGCGGGCACTGGTAAAACGACTTTGGCTAAAAAAGCCTTGCCCCTCATTATTGAGAAGACTAGCGAGGACTTTTTCTTTTTAGATAAAGATACGGTGTACGGTGCCTACAGCGCTCATGTCATGGAGCTCACCACCAATAACCCCAACGATCGAGACAGTCCGTTTTATCTTAACAATCTCAGAGACTGGGAATACGCCGGCCTCCTCGCCATTGCAAAAGAAAATCTTCAGCTTGGAGTTAATGTCATCTTAGTAGGTCCATTTTCTCGTGAAATCCGCAGTGGCAGAATGTTTGATCCAGAAGCGCTTGGTATTCCCATTGGATCGAGTATCAAAATCGCCTGGATTGATCTTGATGAGCGTGAGACAAAGCATCGCTTGGAGAAGCGTGCAGACCCCAGGGATGAATGGAAACTCCAGCACTGGGATGAATACGTCATGCGCAGAGTAGAACCACCAAATCATTCCGCTATACAACGTTTTGATAATCAGAACTTTGATCAAGTACAGTTTGAAACATTAATCGATCACCTTATCGGGTAAGGTAATCAAGCGCAACCGCTTCTGCTACTTTAATGCCATCAACGCCTGCCGACAAAATCCCACCAGCATAGCCAGCACCTTCGCCAGCTGGGTACAAACCTTTGATATTCAGACTCTGAAAGTTTGCACCCCTAGTAATACGCAGTGGAGAGGACGTACGTGTCTCTACTCCGGTGAGTACCGCATCTTTCATCGAAAAACCCTTGATCTGCTTTTCAAACGCCGGAATAGCTTCCCGAATTGCTTCGATTGCGTAAGCAGGTAAAGAATCCGCTAGGTCTGTGAGATGAACGCCAGGCTTATAAGATGGCAGCACACTACCGAACTCAGTAGATGCTTTACCAGCTAAGAAGTCTCCGACTAATTGCCCTGGTGCCTCATAGGTTGATCCACCCATGGTGTAAGCCTTGGACTCCAGAGCCCTCTGAAAATCAATCCCGGCCAAGGGACCGCCCGGATAGTCTTCAGGTGTTATTCCAACAACAATACCCGCATTTGCATTACGTTCATTGCGCGAGTATTGACTCATGCCATTCGTTACCACCCGGTTTGGCTCAGAAGTGGCAGCAACTACCGTGCCACCTGGACACATACAAAAGCTATAGACTGCTCGGCCATTCTTAGCATGGTGAACTAACTTGTAATCTGCTGCGCCTATGAGCTCATTGCCAGCATGTGGTCCTAGGCGCGCGCGATCAATTACGGATTGCGGGTGTTCAATACGAAAGCCCACCGAAAATGGCTTGGCCTCCATATAGACGCCGGCGTTGTGCAAGACCTCAAAAGTATCCCGTGCGCTGTGGCCCAAGGCCAAAACAACATGGTTAGCACATAGATCAGGCTGCCCCTCTATTTTGATGCCAGCAATCTGCTCATGCTGCACATCAAAACCAATGACCTTTTGTGAAAAACGAATTTCTCCACCCAGAGTGATAATTTCTTGGCGCATTTTTTCAACCACACCAACTAAACGAAAGGTACCAATATGGGGTTTAGCAACATAACGAATTTCTTCAGGCGCCCCCGCTTTGATGAACTCATGAATCACCTTACGACCATAAAACTTCGGGTCTTTAATTTGACTCCAGAGCTTCCCATCAGAAAAGGTACCAGCTCCACCTTCACCAAATTGCACATTCGATTCTGGATTTAGAACATTCTTGCGCCACAAGCCCCAAGTATCTTGAGTCCGCTCGCGTACTGGCTTACCACGCTCGAGCACGATTGGCTTGAAGCCCATCTGCGCCAAGACTAAGGCGGCAAAAATGCCGCAAGGTCCAAAACCAATGACGACAGGACGCTGAAAGCTTTCTGTCTTTACTTGACTGGCATTCGCTACAAAATGGTAGCTGGTATCAGGAGAGGGACGTATATGAACATCACCTGCAAATTGCTTGAGTATTTTTTCTTCATCTTTTACCGATACATCAACGGTATAAATAAAGGCAAGAGCGACGTTCTTGCGGGCGTCATAACTACGCTTAAATACTTCCACCTGAACCAAGTCTTGCACCTGAATCTGCAAACGCTTCAAGATCGCCTCTTCCAAAGCCTCTGGGGGATGGCTAATAGGGAGGCGAAGTTCAGTAATACGGATCATGTGGCTCAACGATACACAGTAAATTAGGGCAATTTATAAAATAATACTGGGATAAGTGAATGAGGTCAGTTTAAAGGCGATAATGCGCCATGGCTCTACGCGCAACTATTCACAAAGCCGACCTCCACGTCGCCGATTCTGATCGCCACTATTACGGCAGTCATTCCCTCACGATCGCTAAACATCCCTCTGAAACTGAAGAGCGGATGATGGTGAGGATTATTGCGTTTGCCCTGCAGGCTCAGGAAGATTTAGCTTTTACTAAGGGTTTGAGTGATACAGATGAGCCTGATCTTTGGGTCAAAGATCTGACTGATGCCATTCAGCTCTGGATAGAAATTGGTCAACCAGATGAGCGACGTATTCTTAAAGCCTGCGGCCGCTCCGATCAAGTCATTGTGTATTGCTATGGTGGTCATACTAGCAAAATCTGGTGGGATGGTATTGCTAACAAGCTCACTCGGGCACGCAATCTTCAGATAGTTTCCATTCCAGCAGAGCAAGCCAAAGAACTCAATCAGCTCGTAGAGCGCAGTATGGTACTGCATGTGAATATTCAAGATGGCGAAGCGTATGTTTCTTCAGATAAGGGACAAGTCACCATCACCCCTGAAATTTGGCGCAATCAACAATAATGAATCCAGTTGTTTTGGATACGAATATCTTGCTAGATATTTTTGTCTTTAATGATGAAAGAGTTGCCCATTTAAAGCACGCCATTGAAGCTAAATATATTCAAGCAATAGCGAGCCAAAAAACACTTGCAGAATTCGCTGATGTTATTTCTCGCCCCCTGTTTAAGTTAGATGGCCAAACCCAATCAGCCATTTTGGAGCAATGGCAATCGGTTGCGCAGTTATACGATGATTCTAATCTGACCCCTGCGCCCTGGAAATGCCGAGATACAGACGATCAAATCTTTTTAGATCTAGCCTACCAACTCAGGCCAGCAATACTCATTAGCAAAGACAATGCCCTGCTCCAGATAGCCAGCCGAGCGGCTCAAGAATCGATTCTGATTACGAACGATTACGACGCCTTCAAGCTGCGGATTTAAAACTTAACCTCTTTCGTGCCTATTTAGAATAGACTACGGTACTAGATGAGTCATTGACAGATCATATTGAGAAAGTAACTTTTAGCATGAATAAACCAAAAATGGCGGATGCTGACGACGGCCTTTTTAAACCTGGCAGTAAATTAAGACACATCAAGACTGGCGGTTTTTATAAGGTAGTGCTACTTGCTAACATTGAGGCGAATTTAGAGCCGGCCTACGTCTATGAGTCACTCCAATCTCACGACTTTTGGATCAGACCACAAGCAGAAATGGAAGATGGTCGATTTGAGTTGGTAGACGCCTAAAAGATTAAGTTGGAGGATTTGCAATGACTGAAGATCGCATCACAAACCTTGAAATCAAACTGAGTTTCACCGAAGATCTCATTGATCAACTCAACCAAACAATTTACAAGCAACAGCAACAAATTGAGTTTCTCTATCGAGAGTTAAAGTCAATTAAGGAGCAAGCCAGTGGCGGAGACGGCGCAGGAGGAAACAGTCCAAAAGATGAAATTCCTCCACACTATTAAAGCCCTGATAACATTGAGCTTAAATTACTTTAGTAATTTCAAAAAGGAACAGTCATTATGGGTAACTTAGTGCCGTTTTTAGTCCAATGGGGTTTAACCTCTTTATCTCTTTGGGTTGCAAGCTATCTGTTTAGCGGCTTACGTTTTGCAGATGGTGGATCACTATTGATCGCCGCCCTACTACTCGGTTTTGCCAACGCCGTAGTCAAACCCCTATTAATCTTCTTCACCTTACCGCTGACAGTCCTGACGATGGGACTTTTCTTACTGGTAATCAATGCATTGGTACTCATGCTTGTGTCTTCGGTGGTCAGCGGATTTACGATTTCTAGCTTCTGGACGGCCTTTTTTGCCAGCATCTTTATTTCTCTATTTAGCCTATTTATTAGCGGCATTCTGTTTTAAGAATTCACTCTGCCCCAGGGTAGATATCTGACCAGGGGTGGAGGGCATCTCGGCATGGGTGACCTTTTGAGCTTATCGATCGCGCATTTTCAGCCAGAATACTGACTCCACCAGTCAAAATCCCGAGGCCAATAGACACAGCGCTATTGACCACTCCGGCCTGATTAATTACTGCCTTTGGATGCGTGAGTGTGCCGCCCACCTTTGCCAGTCCTGCTAAATCCAAGCCAGTAGTGAGGCCGGACTTCTCTTGAGGATCAATGATCAAATCCACCGCTTCAGTTTTGAGGTTAATTGAACCTGCCATCACTGCATTTAAGCGATCAGTCTCGATACCAACGGTCTTCACAATACTAATTTGCCCGTTGGTGATGGGTAGGTAAGCGACTGCGCACTCCAGAGTGGTTTGACTAGATTTCTTGCGCAAGGGATTCATAGCATCCAATACCGTAATGACAAAATCCCCTCCGTCATTTAAGAAATTAGAACCTGTTTTGGCTTGATCGACACTGATTTGGATTTTTCCATTAGAACTTCCGACTATCTGATGAAGGCTCATCCCCGAACCCTTGAGGTCAAATGCCATTTTCATATTTCCACCTGTCACCTTGGAGTGCGGATCAATGCGTGCTAGTAAATTTTCAAGCGTGAAATTCTTGGTAATCCCTTTCAAAGAAAATACGGGAGACGCCCTATTTAATTGTGAGGCATAGAATTGCAGATCTGCCTGACCTTGACCTAATTGGAAGGTTAAATTTGGAACATCTATAGTACTTCCATTGATTTGTGCAGTAGCCTTTAAATTCTGTATCGGCTTGCGATTAGGCAAACCAAGCTCATCAATACTCAACACAATTTTTCCCTGGGCTTGTGATAATGAATTTAAAGGAAGAGTTGTGTCACTGAACACATACTGAGAGTGTGACTTTGAAGCTTGTTGCCCAGCTGGCGCTTGCCTCCCATTATTCGCCAGAGATGTAGATGTCTGACTAGAACCGGAGTTTAGGGGCGGCCAATCAAATGCCTTGGACGTGACCAACAAATCTATCACAGTCATCGACTTTGGATTTTTCACAATGTCACCCTGAATGAGTGCAGACTTTCCGTTGATGCCAATAGTCAGATCAATTGCAAATGTAATGGGCGAAACATCCCACTGTTGAAACAACTGGGATAGAGAGCCTATTTTTCCAGCAACCTCTATTGGCAACGCCTGGTACTTCATTTTCAAAGCAAGAGAACTTGCATTGCCATTTTCAGTTAGAGATAACTTTTCTACCTCATAGTTTGAGCTTCGATTCTGAGCCTCTTGATAATGAATCTGCACATCAGACATGGCGACATTTTCTGTAAAAATCAAACCTTTATTTGCTGGGGATCCCGCTGGGGATCGATTACTCATGCCATCAACCGAGGATTTATTCGGATTCTGCTCACTTAAATCCCAATTCACTTGACCGCTTACATTTTTTTGCAAAAAGAGCTCTAAACCATTTAATTTGATGCTACTGATCTCAACACGCTTACTGAGTAGAGGAAGGGTTTTAATACCGATCTCAATCCGCTTTAAGGTCAGCATTTCAGAATTGTTAGCCCATGACGCATTACTTAAGCTTAACTGCTCAGCAGAGACGGAGATCCTGGGAAAAAGATGGAGTGTAATGGGGCCAGAAATTTTGAGATCTCGGCCTGTAGCAGTCTTGACTGAACTTGATAGCAACTTCGCCAGCTGAGCAGGATCAAGACTGGAGGCGGCATACCAAGTACCCACTCCACCTATAAGGATGAGCCCAACTAGAACACTGAAGACGATTTTAAGTTTTGCGTTCATTGTCTTTGATTCTAACTTTAGGTAACTAGCTCGAAGTCCTCAGCATCCGACTAAGTACTCGCTTTTTTCAAGGCAGCATAAATCTGATCTTTCAGGAGCAATTTCTCCTTTTTCAAGATTTCAATCTTCTCAGGAGTGCTCGGCTCAGAGTGGGCTTCCATTTTTTGAATCTTTTCATCCAGAAGATGGTGCTTTTCATATAGATGAGAAAAGTGACGGTCAGATGTTTTTAGCTTAACAATTAACTCATGGTATTCAGGGAACATAGATGCTCTTTCTTTGAGGTTGCTGAAAACTACCTATTTCCAGTGTAGCAAGGAGGCGCTTAAATTCAATCACTTAGTTTGGTTTAAAAAATATCAGTAGAATTTAAGGATAGATTTTGATATCAAAAGGCTAATCTCCATCTCAGTATGAGCAAGATTGGGTATAAAGTGAAGTAATATCGACTAGTGCACTAAGCACATTAACTACTAAAAGAAGGGTAATAAGCCATGGCTACAAAGAAGTCACCAGCAAAAAAGAAAGTAGCTACTAAGGTGGTAAAAAAAGCCCCTGCAAAAAAAGCCGTCAAGAAAGTGGTCGCTAAGAAAGCGGCAGCCAAAAAGACTGCAAAGAAGGTAGTGAAAAAGCCAGTAGCAAAAAAGGCTGTCACCCAGAAAGTGGCCGCCAAAAAATTAGTGGTGAAGAAGGTTGCGGCGAAGAAACCAGCAGCTAAAAAACCGGCCCCAAAGAAGACTGCCAAGAAATCCACCAAATCCGCCTCATCAAAACAACTTAAAGTCGATCAATACGGTCTTGAGGAAGATGATGAGTTCTATGGCCTCTACTTTGCCAAATCTACCGATAAGGGCTTGGTTGAAGTAAAGCCTTGTACCTTCTCGTTGATGTATTGGTGGAAAGGGCTGCTAGGCTATCCCGACATGATCGAGATCTCCAAAGACAGTAATACTGCGATGCTGCAATTTGAATCAACCTTTGGCGGTGGTGATTCCGGTGAAACAGAATTGACAGAAAAAGATGTGTTCGATGTTGACCACATTATTGAGGTAGACGAAGAAGAGCAGTTAGTTTCGCTCTACTCCTATGTACCCATCCCTGTTCCAGAAAAACTCCTAGGCGCATTGGGCCTATCCATTTTAAATATCAACCCAGAAACTCGTTATGGCAGCCTAGAAATATGCTCTACAGATAATGAAGATGGTGAGAACGAGCACTTTCTCCGTTATCGTGCCGCAACATATTTGCGTGGCGTAAAGTCTGGCAAGGTTGAGGCGATTGAAAGTATGATCACCAATGGTTCAGAGTTCTACGGATTAGCCCTAGATGCCATGTGTGTCAATAAATCGATTAAGAAATGGTTGCTTAGCTAAGCAAGTCTGAATTAATAGGTATTGCACACATAAATGTAAGTCATAGGAAAGCGATCGTTCACTGTTTTACGCGCTTCAACGAAGGTGGCACTTCGCTTTCCTAGTTTTTTACACTCCTCTACTGCGGCTTGCTGAGTCTCAGTATCTTTAGCGGATTTGGGTGCATGTACCCCAACCGTACCATCAGATTGTCGATAGACCCCAAACTCACTTTGCGGTGTTGAGCAGGCCAGCATTGCCATTGAAAAGGCGAGCAATAGAACGCGTGAGATGAATTTCATATCAGAATCCCAATCTATCAAAGACAGGATCCATTCTAGCTACCTTTGAGAGCTTCATGCTTATTTATATCCAGCTCGATCAAGTAAACGTTGTGCGGCAATTTGATTCTTACCAATCGCCGCAACTGAAATATTTTCCGCTTTAAATGAACCCAACATTTTGAGTCCTTCATTTTCAATCTTGACTGACTTCACTGCAGGCCACTCATTATTGCCATTGGCAAAATACTCCTGCGCAGAATCGCTCGCCAAGTAATCCAAAAACTGGATTGCTGCCTGCGGATGTAACGCATTTTTGGCTACGCCGCCGCCAGCAATATTAATATGAGCACCAGAGGTTTTCTGATTGGGCCAAATAAATCCAATTTTAGAAACGATTTCTTGATCCTCTGGCTTAGTCGAGCGCAATAACCTTACCAAGTAATATGAGTTTGTTAACGCAACTCCACATTCTCCTGAAGCAACTGCTTTAATTTGATCGGTATCCCCGCCTCTTGGTGGGCGTGCCATATTAGCCACCATACCTTTAGCCCACTCCTCTGTGGCAACTTCTCCACGACGCTCAATCATGGCACCCACTAAGGAAAGCATATAAGGATGAGCGCCTGAGCGTGTGCAGATCTTGCCTTTATTGACGGGTTCAGCCAACTTCTCATAGGTATCTACATCTTGAGGATTGACTTTCGCTTTGTTGTAAACCACCAAGCGGGCTCTGGTAGAAAAACCAAACCAAGTTGAGCCTTCAGCATCTGGTTTTGAGCGTAAGTTCGCCGGGATTCGACTCTCCAAATAGGGAGACTGAATGGGTTTAAAAAAACCATCAATTTGCGCGCGCCATAATCTGGCTGCATCCACCATCAAAATGACATCAGCCGGGCTGTTGGCTCCTTCGCTTTTTAATCTCTCAGCCAAGGCGTTGTCATCCGCCTCAATTCGATTAATCTTGATACCTGTTTTTTTCGTGAAGTCACTATAGAGCGCTTCATCAGTTTGGTAGTGGCGAGCAGAGTAGAGATTCAACTCTTTGGGCTCTTGAGCAGATACCGAAAGTGCTAGAAAACTACTCAGTAACACTACGAAAGTACTTAGGATTTTTTGTAACTGCTGAATTTTCATTGCTGCATTCGTGATTGGGATTAGGGAAAATCTAATTTATCACAAACACGAATGATTATCAATTAAGATTTAGAGATGGTCCTAGAAAGCAGTAAAACGGGAAAAAGCCCAACCAAAACAATGTTTAAGGATGGTAAAGCCAATTCAGCCAAACGTTCATCTGCTGCCAATTGATAGGTCGCTACCGCCAAGGTATCGAAATTAAACGGCCGTAATAATAGGGTTGCAGGCAGCTCTTTCATTACATCAACGAACACAAATAAACCCGCAGTCAAGAGGCTACGCTTTAACAAAGGCATGTGCACTCGCCTTAGAATCTGCAACTGAGAGAGGCCGAGTAAAGCCGCCGAACGATCCATAGAGGGCGTGATACGAGATAGCCCCGCTTCTACGCTCTGGAGACTAGAGGAAAGAAAGCGAACTAAATAGGCATAGACCAGTACCGCAATACTTGCGGACATCCACCAAGCGAGTTGAAAAATTTCCAAGAAAGAAAGGATGCCGATAGCCAATACTGCTCCCGGCAGTGCATATCCAAATCCCAGCAAACGATTGACCCAGCCTAAACGGGCATTCATTCTGACGGAGTAGGCAAAAAACAGCGCGAGCACTACGGAGATCACAGCAGTCAGAATGGAGACGGATATGGAATTACTCAACCAAGTTAAATAACGACTATCGATCTGAAGCCCCTGCTTAAACAGTAATTGCAAGAGCGCTATAGCTGGCAATAAAAAACCGCAAAGTAATGTAGCGCCACAAAACGTAAATGCAACAATAGCAGCCTTACCATGCAAGACAATAGCTAGTGACCTACCCTGGGATGAAGACGCATAACGTAATTTTGAACGGCTGTTTTGCTCAATAAAAAAGATCAGCAAAACAAAACTTAAGAGACCTAAAGCAAGCTGTACGGCAGCCACACGGTCGCCAAAGGAAAGCCATGCTTTAAAGATGCCGGTTGCAAAAGTCTGCACACCAAAGTAAGACACTGCTCCAAAGTCAGCGAGGACTTCCATCAAAGCCAAGGCCATACCGGCAAAGATAGCGGGTCTTGCCATAGGTAGCACTAATTTTAGGAAACCCTGGAATGGACTATAGCCCAGCGTTTCTGAGACCTCAATCAGTCGACGGCTACGCTCTAAAAATGCAGTGCGTGTAATAAGGTATACGTAAGGGAAAAGGCAGAAAGAGAAAGACCAAATTGCCCCACTCATTGACCTAGGGTCTGGAAAAAACCATAAAGAATCTACTTCCAGCAAATCCCGCAGCATGCTCTGGATTGGGCCTGAGAATTGCAAGAGGTCCACAAACAAATAGGCCATCACATAGGTAGGCACAGCTAAGGGCAGAATTAAAGCCCATTCAAATATTTTCTTGCCAGGAAAATCATAGCTCGCAATAATCCAAGCGTTACCAACTCCAAGAATAAATACCCCTACTCCAACCCCAAGAATAAGGGCTACAGTGGAAGCGATATATCCTCCAAGCACATAATTCCAAAGATGGCTGAGAGTGCCAGTAGTTAAAACAGAGGCATCGGGGAATAGGAATGGCTCTGCCAAGCCGAAGAGAGGCAAAAACAATAACAAGGCAAGTGGCGCCACAAGACGATTCATCAAATCCGCATTCCGTTTAGACTCTAGCTAGACATTAAACCATTAGCATGCATGAGAAAATTATAGAGATGAACACCGCTCGCACCCTACTTTCCATCAAAGCACTAGAAATTGACTATCCAAGCAGAGATAGTCGTGGTCGCGTAACGGCCATCAAAGATCTCAACCTCAATCTGTCAGAGGGCGAGATTGGTTGCTTACTAGGCTCCTCCGGCTGCGGAAAGTCTACTGTCTTAAGAGCGATTTGCGGCTTTGAACCCGTTAAATCCGGAGAGATCCTACTGCGTAATACAGTAGTGAGCTCCCCCTCCATCCACTCACCCCCAAACCAAAGAAAAGTAGGTATGGTCTTTCAGGATTTTGCCCTGTTTCCGCACCTCACTGTTTTAGAAAATATTGCCTTTGGCCTGCAACAGCTTCCCGGCTCTGACAGAGCTTCAGCAGCGATGGAGTGGCTCAAAAGAGTAGCGCTGTCCGATAAAGCAGAGTCGTACCCGCATGAACTGAGTGGCGGACAACAGCAACGTGTTGCACTCGCAAGAGCGATGGCACCTGAGCCAGATTTAATTTTGCTGGATGAACCATTTTCTAGTCTTGATAATGAACTCAGAGAGCGCCTTGCAGGAGAAATGCGAGAGATTCTTAAAGCAAATAACATTACCGCCCTACTTGTCACTCACGATCAATTTGAGGCCTTTGCTATCGCCGATAAGGTAGGCGTCATGACGGATGGCAAAGTGCTTCAGTGGGATACGCCATATGAGCTCTATCACAAGCCCGTCAATCGTTATATAGCGGACTTCATTGGTCGTGGCGTCTTTGTTAAGGGTATTGTGCAAGCTGGCGGGAAAGTAAAAATTGAGCTGGGTGAGCTCGATTTAGAGGAAGATCGCAGTAAAGAAATTGGTAAAGAAATTGAAGTGCTGTTGCGCGCGGATGATATTCAGCATGATGACAACAGCACTATGCAAGCAGAGGTCGTTCGTAAAACGTTTAGGGGCGCTGACTTTCTGTATACACTCAAGCTCGCATCGGGCATGGAGATTTTTGCTTTTGTACCCAGTCACCATGATCATGCGATTGGCGAAAAGATTGGCATTCACTTAGTAGCGGATCACGTAGTGACTTTTTCTGACTAAGTAATCTCAACTTACTATTCACAAGTGAGTCCAGTCACTTGGTCCTTGCAAATTACGCTCAAATCTACCATTTGTATTTATTGAGCTATTTTTCTTGAATGGCACAAGATGCCTAGATCAAACAGCACACCTAGCAAAAAATAAACTACAGAACTGCCAAAAAGAGCGCTATCGCACTGTCAATTTCAACTTTATCAGTTAGGCTGAGTCGGGTATATCAACCAAGTAAGCATTAAAGGCTGACTCAAAAGGAGTTTTACATGACAAGTAATGGAACATGCCCTATCGCTCATGGAGCGAACACAGAATCTAGCAATACACCAATGGCCTGGTGGCCAAAATCGCTCAATCTCGATATCTTGCATCAGCAGGATACCAAAACCAATCCGATGGGACCCTCTTTCAACTACCGAGAAGAGTTAAAGAAACTGGACATCCCTGCGCTCAAAAAAGATATACATACCTTAATGACAGCAAGCCAAGATTGGTGGCCCGCAGACTGGGGGCATTACGGCGGCCTCATGATCAGGATGGCTTGGCACTCAGCTGGCACTTACCGCATTGCTGATGGTCGCGGTGGTGCTGGTACGGGCAATCAACGATTTGCCCCAATCAATTCATGGCCGGACAACACCAACTTGGATAAAGCGCGTCGACTACTGTGGCCTATCAAGAAAAAATATGGCAACAAAGTCAGCTGGGCCGATCTGATAGTCTTAGCGGGCACGATTGCTTATGAATCAATGGGATTAAAAACTTTTGGATTCTCATTCGGTCGCGAAGATATCTGGCATCCTGAAAAAGAGATTTACTGGGGATCTGAAAAAGAATGGCTCCAAAAAAGTGGCGGGGAAGGAAGTCGCTATTCTGGGGATCGTGACTTAGAAAATCCACTAGCTGCATCGATGATGGGGCTTATTTATGTGAACCCAGAGGGCGTGGATGGAAACCCTGATCCGCTAAAAACTGCCCAAGACATTCGAGTGACCTTCAAACGGATGGCCATGAACGATGAGGAAACAGTTGCTTTAACCGCTGGTGGTCATACGGTTGGCAAAGCACATGGCAATGGCAATAAGGCTAACTTAGGTCCTGCACCTGAAGGGGCGCCGATTGAAGAGCAAGGTTTTGGCTGGATGAATCATCAAACCCGCGGTATCGGCAGAGACACTATCACCAGCGGGATCGAAGGGGCTTGGACACCCCATCCCACGCAATGGGATAACGACTATTTTAGACTCCTACTTAGCTATGACTGGCAGCTGACAAAGAGCCCGGCAGGGGCTTGGCAATATGAACCCATCGATATTAAGGAAGAGGATATGCCTGTTGATGTGGGGGATCCGACAATTCGATTAAAGCCAATGATGACTGATGCGGATATAGCCATGAAGATGGATCCAGAATATCGCAAGATATCCGAGCGCTTTCATCAGGATCAAGCCTACCTATCTGACACTTTTGCCCGTGCTTGGTTCAAATTAACCCACCGCGATATGGGACCGAAGGTACGCTATTTTGGTCCCGATGTGCCGAAAGAAGAACTGATCTGGCAGGACCCAGTACCAGCAGGCCCAAAGGGTTATGACATTGAGGCCGTCAAGACAGCTATTCGGGTAAGCGGACTTTCTTTAAGTGACATGGTCACGACTGCGTGGGATAGCGCCCGCACCTTTAGAGGCTCTGACAAGCGTGGTGGCGCAAATGGCGCACGCATTCGCTTAGCTCCGCAATTAAATTGGGAAGGTAATGAGCCTGAACGTTTAGCAAGAGTGCTTGCCACCCTTGAAAAGATTGCTAAAGAGTCAGGCGTTAGCATTGCTGACACAATCGTCTTGGCGGGCAATGTCGGCATTGAGCAAGCCATTAAAGCGGCTGGGTTGCAAGTCACCGTTCCATTCATATCAGGCCGTGGGGATGCGACTGCAGAAATGACGGATGTGGAGTCGTTCGAAGTCTTGGAGCCATTGGCTGATGGTTATCGCAACTGGTTAAAGCAAAACTATGCAGTAACACCGGAAGAATTGCTCTTAGATCGCACGCAGCTGATGGGCCTTACCGCTCAGGAGATGACCGTATTAATTGGCGGCATGAGAGTACTGGGCAACAATTATGGTGGCAGCAAGTCTGGCGTCTTTACTGACCAAGAAGGGGTTCTGAGTAATGACTTCTTCGTCAATCTCACGGATATGAATTACGTCTGGAAACCCACTGGAAAAAATAGTTATGACATCGTTGAACGCAACTCTGGAAAAACTAAATGGACCGCTAGCAGAGTTGATTTAGTCTTTGGCTCAAACTCGATCTTGCGCGCGTATGCTGAAGTCTATGCTCAGGATGACAATAAGCAAAAGTTTGTTACAGACTTTGTAGCTGCCTGGACCAAAGTTATGAATGCGGATATGTTTGCATAAATCCGGCTGTCGACTAAGTAAATAAGGGGCTATTCTCACCCCCTTATTTACTACAAAAGCACCCCACCATCAGGTTCAGCAGAAAGTGTCAATTTCAGATAAATTAGTCAACTCACTTACCCACTTATCGACCTCCCAATATGAACGATGGTATCCCCCTCTCCGAAGTAATCCGTAAACGCATTAAAGCAAAAAAAGCGCGCTTTCATGCAAACGATAATATTTCTGCATTTATTAAGCCAGGTGAATTAGATGCTTTGATGGAGGAAGTCTCTGAAAAAATGCAGGCGGTTTTAGAGAGCCTCGTGATTGATACAGAGAGTGACCACAACACTCAAAATACCAGCAAGCGGGTCGCTAAGATGTTTGTGAAAGAGGTGTTTAACGGCCGCTATGTTGAGCAACCCTCACTGACTAAATTTCCTAATGTCAGCCGCTTGAATGAGTTGATGATTATTGGCCCCATTACTGTCAGAAGTGCTTGCTCGCATCACTTGTGCCCTATTATGGGAAGAGTATGGATTGGGATACTGCCAGATAAAAACTCAGCTCTGATTGGGCTCTCTAAGTACTCCCGCCTCACAGAGTGGGTAATGTGTCGCCCACAAATTCAGGAAGAAGCCGTTGTAGAGCTGGCGGACATGATTGAGAAGAAAGTCAAGCCTACTGGTGTTGCGATCGTAATGGACGCAGATCACTTCTGCATGCAGTGGCGAGGCGTTAAGGACCCAGACTCGAAGATGATTAATAGCGTCATGAGAGGGTCGTTCTTAAAAGACCCTAATTTACGCCGAGAGTTTTTATCCTTGATTGAGCGTGCATAACATAGTCACCAAGAAGCATCGAATGACATCAATCGCCTGCATAGAATTAAAAGACCTATGCCTTAAGACTCAAATTGGTACTTATACTCCTGGTGCCACGGTTCCTGATCAGCATCTGCTGGATTTAACTCTATGGATTAATCCAAGACTCATACTGATTTCGAAAGATGTGATGGATCAGGTTTTTGATTACGATCCCCTCGTGATCGAGATTGATCGCTTAGCTAGAGATGGGCATTACGAAACTCAAGAAAGACTTCTGACCAGAATCGTAGCATCCTGTGCCCGCCATCCTGAAATTGAGTCCCTTGAAATAAGCCTGAGAAAAACCCCTGTTCTAGAGGGCTCGGGCGTCTTAGGCATCAAGCTTTATGTCGACACCAAGACACTCACTGACATCAGAAGCGGCGAAGCTAAAGAAAATTAAGCTTCTTCCTCCTCCAAAACATCAACGAGATGGTCGTACTTTAGAAAGTTTTCACGGTGTCTTCTGTAAAACAGAAGGCCTTCATTCAGACTAGCTACTGAAGCACCCTGCTCGCGCATTTTGTCCCAGAGATTCCAATCCTCTTGTGGGTGCACGCCGTCCACATATCTTCTTTTGTAGCCTACTTTCTGACCAAGGGCTGTCCGATACATCATTGAGCCATGGTGCTTACCTTCTCGATCCCAATACAGATCGCCTTGGTGAGGTGTAGTCTCCCCAGGAACACGGTCATGAATCTCTTCTTTTAGCTCGCCAGTAACGACGATGTCATAAGTCACAATGTCTGCACGCGCTTTTGAAAGCAATTCAATTGCATCAGACCTGAGCCAATTGTCGGCACCAATAAACAAAACATATTCCGTATCCACCCTCATTAATACATCATGAAAGTTATCTACAGTCCCTAAATTATGGGGTCTGAGAATATATTCGATATCAGGATATAGCTCAGGTAAGTGGCTGCAATCATGCGCACCATCATCAACAAAGACAATTCTGCTGGGCGCGAGAGTTTGAGATAGTAAGGACTCAATGCAGTGGGCTGCAAGATGACCATACTTGTAAGAGGCAATAACAACTGTAATCATAGTGCTGAGCATTAGAGCACGAAATCATGACTCATGACTTGTGGTCATGAAATCTTGCTTTAAACCCCCTACAATAGCCAAATGTTCATACAAATCGCCAATCTTCTCCTCCAAGTCCTCGTCAGCGTTGTTGCCGGAGCATGTCTCCTCAGGTGCTATTTGCAATGGCTCGCATTTAATCTGGGTACGGGCCAAAACAAGACCATCGGCGCCTATATTCTTCCGCTCAGCAATTGGATCGTGCTTCCACTGCGACGAGTGATTCCGAGTGTTGGTCGTTTTGATGTGGCTAGCTTTGTAGCTGCTTATTTATTGATTCTGGGAAAGATAGCAATCCTTCTCTGGATATCCGGAGTCTTTTTACCAGGACTGTCATGGCCGATCATGGCTTTTATTGACTTGTTAGACCTCATCCTATCTGGCTTGGTTGGCCTAGTGTTTGCTAGCGTGATTCTTTCATGGGTTAGTGCTGGATCCCAGATTCAATACTTGATCTCGCTTTTAGTAGATCCCCTACTCGCACCCATCAGAAAAGCATTACCAAACTTTGGCGCACTGGATTTATCTCCCCTGGCATTGCTTCTGATCTTGCAAGTACTACAGATTGTGGTGAGTAACCTTAGGTAAGATCACTGACTTCGGATGATGCTGAAGCCTGGTTTTCCTGAATGACTTCTAAAAAGTGTTCGCCATAGCGTTCTAATTTAGCTTGTCCTACCCCGCCAATTCGACTGAATTGTTCTAAGGTAGTTGGCGTAGATTTAACCATCTCCTGCAAGGTGCTGTCATGAAAGATGACATAGGGCGGCACTCCTTGTTCACGGGCTAGCTCAGTACGTTTGGCCTTGAGCGCCTCCCACAGCTTTTCCTCTGCAACATTACTAAAGGGATGCGTAGAACTCTTCTTTGCTCCAGACTTCGTAGATTTACTCTTAGAGTAGGCCGTTTCTTTGCGCAGCCAAACCTCTTGCTCTCCACGCAGCACAGGCAAGGCAATGTTATCTACCAGCTTTAAACCACCATGCAATGCGATATCAGCATCTAAATAACCACCCGCTACTAATTGACGATAGATGCTATTCCACTGCGCCTGATTGAGTTCTGCACCAATACCAAATGTACTCACTTGCTCATGAAAAAATTGCTTCACTCTGGGCGTGACTTTGCCCAAAAGTACATCGATTAAATGGGTCACACCAAAACGCTGGCCTGTACGGTACACGCAGGACAATGCTTTTTGTACTTCGTGGGTGGCATTCCAAGTAGCTACAGGCTCTAAACAGTTATCGCAATTACCACAGCCACCAGCATGTGTCTCTCCAAAGTAGCGCAAGATCGCTTGGTGGCGGCAGGTCGTAGATTCGCAATAGCCGAGTAAGGCATTGAGTTTTTGACGCTCTACCCGCTTACGTTCCTCAGAAGCTTCACCAGAATCGACCATTTGCCGCAAACTCACCACATCCCCAAATCCGTAGGCCATCCAAGCGTTCGCAGGCAAGCCATCGCGCCCTGCTCGACCTGTTTCTTGGTAATACCCTTCCATACTTTTGGGCAGATCCAGGTGAGCTACAAAGCGGACGTTAGGCTTATCAATGCCCATACCGAATGCTACGGTTGCGACCATAATGACGCCCTCTTCACGCAAGAAACGTTTTTGATTGGCACTGCGTTTTTCCACGCTTAAACCTGCGTGATACGGCATTGCATCCCATCCACGGTCTTTTAACCATTGCGCAGTCTCTTCTACACTACGACGCGATAGGCAATAAATAATTCCTGAGTCATCGGCATGCTCGATATCTAAAAAGTGTTCTAACTGTTGCTTAGCACTCTGCTTTTGCAGAACTCGATACTTAATATTGGGGCGATCAAAGCTAGAGACAAACTGCTCGGCAGATTCTAGCGAAAGACGCTCAATAATTTCTGCTCGGGTTGGCGCATCCGCGGTAGCAGTTAAGGCGATACGGGGCACTTTAGGAAACCGCTCATGCAAAACAGTGAGCTGACGATATTCTGGACGGAAATCATGACCCCATTGCGAAACGCAGTGCGCCTCATCAATAGCAAACAATGCAATGCCTGGGCCCGCGTTAAGTCTATCGAGTATGGATAGAAAACCCGGATTCATCAGACGTTCGGGCGCCACATAAATAAGGTCAAGCTCTCCAGCCAGCAATTGACTGGTTACCTGTTGCGACGTAGCTGCATCTAGACTGGAATTTAGAAATGAAGCTTTAACACCTAACTGAGTTAACGCATCCACTTGATCTTGCATTAGTGCAATTAAGGGTGAAACTACTACCCCGACACCGCGGCGCACAAGCGAGGGAATTTGATAGCACAGCGACTTGCCGGCACCAGTAGGCATGAGGACTAAAGCATCGCCTCCAGCGACTAAATGCCGAACAATAGATTCTTGAGCACCACGAAATTGATCAAAGCCAAAAACATCATGAAGTACTTGGTGGCTCGATTGCAACAGTAATACTCCCTTGTCTTGTTAAATAGCCGCGTATACAAACTACCAGTAAATAAAAAGCCCCACGTCATGCAGGGCTCTTTCAACATCTTCTCTATAGATACAAATACAGAGTTTGGTTGGCGGAGAGGGTGGGATTCGAACCCACGGTACCTTTGACAGTACGCCTGATTTCGAGTCAGGTACATTCGACCACTCTGCCACCTCTCCGTGTCATATTCCTTATGGCTTACAAGGCGATATTGCAATTTCTCAATACCCTCGAATAAATCCGTGTAAGCACAATGTAAGCAAAACTCAAAAAAACTTACAAAAATCGTTAATCCGCCATGATAAACGATGAAATTTAACCGAATAGCTGGTTACAGGCTTAAGGCAAGTCCTCGAATGGCTCTCTAGTCACCACGCCCACCCGCTGACCGATCGGCGTTGGACAGTCTGAACTAACTGACTTCTCTGTCCCATTCACGAATTCCTCATCAGCAGCAGCCCTTGTGAAGGCTTTAGCGCGCTCTTCCTCTTCTTGCTTACGCTTGGCTAACTCTGAGGCTGGCAGCACCATATCTTTGAGTAGGCGCTCTTGCTCATGCTCTTTGAATGTTTTTGTACCGTTGGCTTTGGCGAAGAATTCAAGATTGTTCATATTCGCTAATCTTAACAAGGTTAACGGCTGCTATCGACCCACAGCGGTCTTTCATTTAACCGTGTCATCGAACTGAATTTGATTGCCGCCAGCTTTTTTAGCTTGATACATCCCGTTATCTGCTTGGTTCAAGATCTTTTTTAAGATAGCACTAGGTTCGCCTAAGACATATAAAAATAATGTGACACCAATACTGGCGGTACATTGAGGCTGGATCACTACTTTTACCCCCATATGGTCTGTCGTTACTGGTATTTCAAC
Source organism: Polynucleobacter sp. CS-Odin-A6 (assembly GCF_018882095.1). Lineage (GTDB taxonomy): Bacteria > Pseudomonadota > Gammaproteobacteria > Burkholderiales > Burkholderiaceae > Polynucleobacter. The sequence goes on along the minus strand of NZ_JACVPD010000004.1, from coordinate 2,120 downwards.
ACTACTACGAATTTTTTCACTAATTAATGCCGCTTCGCTATTGGCTATTTTCTTGTCCTGATTCAATTGAGTCAAAAGGACTACGAACTCATCTCCACCAAATCGAGCTACTGTATCGGTATCTCGAATAGATTTTTTTATACGATCAGCAATCTCTATTAATAAAGAATCCCCGACCTCATGACTGTAGCTGTCATTTACTAACTTAAATTTATCTAAGTCTAGGAAAAGAATTGCTGAGTAGCCCTTACTGCGTCTACTAGCAAGTAATGCCTGATTAAAGCGATCAGAAAATAATTTACGATTAGGTAACTTAGTTAGATGGTCATAAAGAGCATCTTCTTTGGCAGCAGCTAACTCAGAGACTCGTTTTTCTTTTTCATTAGCCTCTAATTTAAGCTCTTGATTAGCAAGTACAAGCTCAGCAGCTCTCTCATTCTTTTCAGCGTTAGCAACGATAAGATCAGCAATACGGCGTGCTTTTTCTGTGCTAGCAATAACGAGCTGGGCAGCTAGTTTGGCTTTTTCTGCGCTAGTAATTAGTAACTCAGCAGCCCCTCTAGCATTTTCTGTACCCTCAAATATCAATCTATTATTTGATTTGATGATTTCATCAGCTAGCTCACTAGTCACAAGAACGGATTTAGCGGCGATTTCAGCAATTTGTGCGATTTCAGTATTGAGAGTGTTTAGTAAAGTCAACTTCTGATTGAGGGAGGCTTGATTCTCATTACTATCCACTAAATTGCTATTGGTTGGCGTCATGATCTTAATTTAGGTTAAGGTGGTTAAAAAGTTTATTGATAGCCTCATCCGACCAGAGCGTAGGATGCTTGACCTCACCTCTATAATTCCGATGGAAATATGTAGCCATCTTCTTTGAAAACTTTCAAGCAAGCGGCAACAATTTCAGGATCATATAACTTACCGCTACCCATTGCCACCTCTTCCAACGCCGCTGGAATACCTTTTCCTTTACGATAGGGACGATCCGAGGACATAGCCTCAACGGTATCGGCTACAGCAATCATCCTTCCTTCTAGACAAATTACATCGCCCTTAATTGCATTGGGATAGCCACTACCATCCAGTCTTTCATGATGCTGTAGAACACCTTGAGCAATGTTCCATGGAAAATGGATATGTTTAACCATGTCATAGCCAGCTTGAACATGGTTTTGAAGCATCTTGATTTCATAATCAGCCAACTTACTATGCTTAGTTAAAACATCTGCTGGAATCACAATTTTGCCAATGTCGTGAACTAAAGCGGCCATGTTCACCCCTTCAACCGTATGTATAGGCAAGCTCATTTCTGTAGCTATTGCGGTACATAAGTTAGCTACTCGCTTCATATGTCCGCCCGTATAAGAATCTTTTGCCACAACTACAGTAGCTAAGGTCTCTACCATTTCTCTCATCGAAATATTGACTGAATGCTGATACTTTAATAATTCAGCCTCTAATTTTTTCCGATCTGAAATATCTCGAATATTGCATTGAATTACCCGATCACCATTCACTCCGTAGGCATTAGAAACAAACTCAACATTGAGGATATGGCCGTTTTTGTTTTTTAATGGCAAATCTTCGTAGCGGATATAGCCCTTGTCCTTTAGCACGGTAAATGCAATCATTGCAGCGGCTTTATCTACCATAGCCCCGATTTCCCAAAGTTCTTTCCCCACCAACTCATCCCTAGTAAATCCTAGCAAGTTGGTGATGAATGGGTTAGCGTCTTGAATCACACCAGTATGAAAATCAAGAATTAAGATACCGTCTTGGGCAGTTTCAAACAGACGGCGGTAGCGAAGCTCAGATTGTGAGGTTGTTTGCTGGATAAATTTATCTACCATTTAGTACCCCCATGCACAGTTACTGTCTTTACTAAGCTGAACAGTGTATTTATAGAGGCTAGCAGAAGTTACTCAACTTCTTTGTTCGGTATCGAACTTAATGACAATTTAAGATTTGAAGACTGTCTTTTATTGGTCTTGGATTCAACCGGTCAACGCAACAGATTGGGCAAAACGTTCTGCCGGTGTTTGATAGTTTAGTGTCTTTCTAGGGCGCTCATTCAGTTTCCTAGCTATGGCATTAAGCTTAGCCTGTGAGTAATT
>NZ_JACVPD010000003.1 GCF_018882095.1 Polynucleobacter sp. CS-Odin-A6 | reverse complement strand
GAATATATCCACTACTACAACCATGATCGAATCAAAGAAAAGCTAAAGGGATTAAGCCCGGTGCAATACCGAACTCAATCCCTCGTGCTAACCTAACTAAACTGTCCAACTACTGGGGGTCAGTTCACTTGGGTGGCTTTCAGCAAAAGATCTGGGTTCACGTATTAAAGAAAATGATGAGGGCCGCGGCTAATAAAGCGGCGCATGAAAGAAGGAGATAAGCGCCTACTCCTGGCGAAGAGAGCAAAATATCTTTATTCATTGCTTGCTCCAAGGTTTTGTTGGGTTTTTGCGGGCTCATCAAAATTAAAAGAGAAATTATTTTTACGAAGTCGCAGGTGTCTCATGATCATGCGATCTTTCAAGTGATTTTCGGGGTCTAATTTTCTACTAAACCTTTTGAGTTCATATGGTTCAGTATGGTTTTCAATTGCTTCCATGGCCAATCTCCTTCGTGAATTTGAAAAAATTTTGCATTCCAAGGAAATCGTCCTTGGGTGGCTATTTAACTGCTGTCATATGAACTTTTAAAGGCACTTTTGTGAAAAAAATAGGTTTGATTTGGTGCAAAGCCAAAAGTGAAGTTTATTAATCAGCTTAGCGGGTGAGTAATAATTCACAAGGCAGAAATTCTCAATATTTAATAACTTTTATGTCTAAAGGGGCTGTCATATTACTTTTATAAAATCGAGTTCATGCAATTAAAAGTAATCGATAGTTTTTTAGCTAAAACAGTTCTTGATGATGATGTTATTGGGCTTACGCCATTGAAGGTAGGGCGATATCCAATCAAAGCGATTGAAGATGAGCAATATGAAGTTGCCAAATCTAAGGCAACAATCTGCTACCTTACAAGTCAAGAGCTCGAGCAAATCATCAAGTCAAAATCCGCCGTGATTATTAATGAGTGATGTCCTTTAAAAAGGACACTTCGTGTAGCGGGGGAATTGAAAATCTTGATATCAGCGGTTCGATTACTTCCGAGGCCATCAATCATTCTTTGAGTATTACTTTCTCCAAACGCTTGCAAGCCAATGCTGGTATTCAAATGGCAACCCACTGGGTCTGTAGTAATGTTCAACTTCGGTGAAGTTTGCATTTGTCATAAAAGATCGCCAGCCTTCTAGATCGTGATACGAGCCAAAGCGATCCCCATACCAACTTTCTTGGTTATTACCCCGAGGGTTTGAACTAAAAAGAATGCCATTAGGCTTTAAGCAAGCCCATAAATTGCCTAGTACTTTTGGCAAAAGAGTATTGGGGATATGAAACAGTGAGGCATTGGCAAAAATGCCATCAAAGCTATTCTCTGGCAAATCTAAGTTAAAAAAATCTTGTACCAATACTTCACAACTACTTTTATTCCTAGCTATGTGAGCGGCTTGTTGACTACCTTCAAGACCTGTAGCGATATGACCAAGCTTAGTGAAAGTTTGTAGGTCTCTACCCGGTCCACATCCAAAATCCAGAATATGAAATGGTGGCTCACTCTTAATGGCTCTTAATAGAGCATTGATATTTTGACTGACATCATGACTTTTCGTACCCTCATCATAAGAAACGGCATTCTGGTCATAATGGGTAATAATCCTTTGGGAAATCAGCCTCGCTTCATCCAAAACATTTTGCGGATTAGACATCAAGCGATTAGGCTAAGCCACCGTGACGCAATAGCGCATCAATACTTGGCTCACGTCCACGGAAAGCTTTGAATGATTCTGCAGCAGGGCGACTGCCACCCACCTCTAAAATTTCTTGTCTGTAGCGACTACCTGTTTTTGGATCAAGTACGCTGCCAGTCAGCTTTGCCGCTTCTTCGAAGGCAGCATATGCATCAGCAGAGAGAACCTCAGCCCACTTATAGCTGTAGTAACCTGCTGCATAACCACCAGCAAAAATATGACTAAAGGAATTGATCCAGCGAGAGAGTTCTGGCTGCGGAATAATGTTGTATTCATCAGCAATGGTTCTGGAGACGTCCAGCACCGCATGGCCTTTTGCACTACTCGCATCAAAACGCGAATGTAAACGCCAATCCGTTAATGACATCACGACCTGACGAAGCGTCATCATGCCATTTTGGAAGTTTTTGGCAGCCAGCATTTTTTCAAATAAGGCCTTAGGTAAGGGCTTGCCTGTTTCTGCATGGGCGGTCATTTTTTCTAATACTTCCCATTCCCAGCAGAAGTTTTCCATAAACTGACTTGGTAATTCCACTGCATCCCATTCAACACCATTGATGCCCGAAACGCCTAAGGCACTCACTTGCGTCAAGAGGTGATGCAAACCATGACCACTTTCATGGAAGAGGGTAATCACATCATCATGAGTAATGGTGGGTTGTCGCATCACGCCATCAACTTTGACGGGCGCTGCAAAGTTGCAGACCAAATAAGCCACGGGGATCTGAATTTCTCCATTAGGAAGTTCTCTGCGGCCGCGAGCATCATCCATCCAGGCGCCACCACTCTTGCCGGGACGAGCATAGGGGTCTAGATAAAAATACGCCTGAGTTTGGCCAGCGCGATCTTTGACTGCAAAAGATTGCACGTTGTCATTCCAAGTCGGTAAGTTGGCCGCCTCAATCCGGACATCAAACAAGGACTGAATGACTTGGAATAAGCCATCCAATACCTTGGGCAGCGGAAAGTATTGCTTAAGCTCATTCTCAGAGAATGCATAGCGTGCTTGTTTCAAGTGCTCAGCAGCAAAAGGGATATCCCAAGGCTCAAGTCCATCAGTTAGCTTCAGTTCAGCCTTTGAGAACTCGCAAAGCTCTTGCCAATCTTTTTGGGCAAACGGCTTTGCTTTAATAGCGAAGTTCGTCAGAAAGAGATCAACCTCATTTACGGTATTGGCCATCTTTGGTGCCAAGCTTAAATCCGCATAATTAGTAAACCCCAGCATACGCGCTTCTTCATCTCGCAGAAGAAGTTGCTCCAACATGTTCTGAGTATTGTCCCAATCCAGCTTGCCCTTGCCATACTGCGGCGCCAACTCAGATGAGCGCGTGACATAAGCCTGGTACATCAGTTTGCGGAGTGCACGATTTTCGGAATACTGCATGACTGGGTAATAGGAGGGGAAGTGCAGGGTAAATGCCCAGCCCTGGAGATTTTTTTGTGATGCTAGATCTGCGGCTGCGGCAATGGCATCCTCCGGTAGTCCTGCCAATTCAGAAATATCTTGGATCACATGTACAAATCCATCCGTTGCATCCAATACGTGATCAGAAAACGCTTTGCCAAGTAAAGCCTGCTCATCTTGAATTTCTGCGAAGCGGGGTTTTTGAGAGTCAGAAAGTTCGGCTCCCCCCAAACGAAAATCCCTTAAGGAGTTTTCAATGACTTTTTTCTGGGCAGTACTCAAATTAGAAAAGTCGCCGCTTAGACTCAGCTGCTTGAACTTTTGGTACAGCGCCAGGTTTTGACCTAAGCCTGAGAAAAAGGCAGTCACTTTAGGCATCATTTCGCCGTAGGCTGCACGAAGCTCTGGGGTATCTGCTACGCTATTGAGATGAGAGATTACCCCCCAGGAACGACTCAAGGATTCAGTAGCATCTTCAAGGGGCTCCACCAAACCATTCCAACTAGGAGATGTAGTGGGATCAACAGCCTGGTTTACCGCAGATTGTGCTTGCTCTAAAAGAAACTTAATGGCGGGTGCAATATCACTAGGCTTGATATCTGGGTAGGAGGCAATGCCTCTACCAAACGCAATTAATGGATTTTTTTGAAGTTCATCAGAAAGCGTGGGGGATGTTGATGTAGTCATCCCCATAGCTTAATCGACTGGGAACTTTTTTGCCAAAAGCCCCAGTCATTTCCTTAGCGTTTTGCTATTTTTTCTGCTGCTTCAAGAGTGTTCATGAGGAGCATGGTAATGGTCATCGGACCTACGCCGCCAGGAACTGGAGTTATCCAGCCACCGACATATTTAACGGTATCAAAGTCGACATCACCACACAGTTTGCCATCGGGTAAGCGATTAATACCCACGTCAATAACCACTGCACCCGTTTTGATCATGTCACCCGTAACCATTTTTGGTCTGCCCGTAGCGACCACCAAGATATCGGCATCCTTCGTATGGTGAGCTAAGTCACGAGTTTTACTATTGCAAATCGTGACAGTGGCGCCAGCCTGAAGTAATAGCATAGCCATGGGTTTGCCCACAATATTCGATGCGCCCACAATCACAGCGCGAGCACCGCGAATAGGGTAGTCAATACTTTCCAGAATCTTCATGCATCCATAAGGGGTGCAGGGCTTGAATTCAGGTTGACCCACCATTAGGGCGCCTGCATTGGCCACGTGAAAGCCATCGACGTCTTTATCGGGTGCAATAGCCTCTAGTACCCGTTCAGCTGCGATATGTTCAGGAAGTGGTAGTTGAACCAAGATGCCATGGATTGTAGGATCCGCATTGAGCGTCGCAATACGGGCGAGCAATTCTGCTTCACCAAATTCTGCGGGATAGCGTTCTAGCACTGAATGAAAGCCAACATCCTCGCAGGCCTTTACTTTATTTCGGACGTAGACTTGGCTGGCAGGAACTTCGCCAACCACAATCACTGCTAATCCGGGTCTGACACCTTTGGCGGTGACGATAGCTCCGCGCGCAGCGATTTCAGAACGAATTTTTTTTGATAAGGCAACACCATCGAGTAGTTGAGCGGGCATAAGAGTGTATTTAATTAGGCTGTGGATCTGAGAGGGCTAAACGAAGCAGGTCGGCAACGGTATTCACATTCAATTTTTCCATGATGTTAGCACGGTGCGCTTCGACTGTTTTGATAGAAATGCCAAGATCATCTGCAATCTGCTTATTCAGGCGACCAGCCACAATGCGTTCGAGGACTTGACGTTCACGCCCTGTTAATTTACTCAAGAGGCCTTGGGTCACTTTGCGCTGACTGGCTTGTGAATAATCAATACGGGCTTTTGCAAGCATGCGATCCACTAAAGTGCAGAGATCGTTTTCTTTAAATGGCTTTTCAATGAAGTCTACTGCACCCCGTTTCATGGTGGAAACTGCCATATTGACATCGCCATGACCCGTAATAAAAGCCACAGGCATGGGTGAATTTTCACTAATTAAACGTTCTTGTAGCTCAAGGCCGGACATGCCTGACATGCGAACATCGAGGATCGCACACGAGATTGTGGATTTATCAGTGCTTTGTAGGGACTGTAAGAATCGTTCGGCACTGGCGTGACAGCGAACGACATAGCCATTGCTTTCAAGCAGCCAAGTGAGCGAGTCGCGAACTGCCTCGTCGTCATCTACAACATAAACCACTTCGGCTTGGCTAGGTTTGGTAGTCGTACTGATATTCATACTTACTTTCACAGATAAATCTAAAAAAATGCCTCAATTTAATATCGTCCTAGGTCTTTGGAGATTCTAGGGGTAATAGTATCGTAAAGGTGCAACCCGATAGCTTGGTACGCTCCACATCCATTTGATTTGTCGCCCAAAGACGACCTTGATGGGACTCAATGACGGAGCGGCAGATATTGAGGCCCATGCCCATTCCATCGTTTTTGGTGCTAAAAAACGGCTCAAACATGCGTTCTATGACCGATTCAGCGATTCCAGCCCCCGCATCCTGTACTTGAATCCGCAACATCGCAGGAAAGGTGTTGGTGTCCAGATCTGCCGAAATTCGGACTGGAGGCGCTGACCAGCGCGAAGAGAATGGGTAGGCCTCTCTCAAGCTATCTAAGGCATTTTTAAGGAGGTTAACCAGCACCTGCAGTATTAATACTGGATCGAGGTCGACCTCAGGAAGATTTTCAGCAATTTCGGTACTGATGCTTAAGCGATGACGGTGCGCCTCGATCTCCGCTAAACCTACAGCGTCACTAATAATTTCACTAATGTCACAGGATTTACGCTGCGGCTCACTGCGCTTTACAAAGCCCTTAATCCGTTGAATGATCGTGCCTGCTCGATAGGCCTGATTCGATGCTTTTTCTAATGCTGGGAGAATGTCTTTTTGCATGGCTGGGTCTAAGTACCCTTGCAGACGCTTTGCCACACCCATGCAGTAGTTTGAGATCGCAGCCAGTGGTTGATTTAATTCGTGTGCCAATGAAGAGGCCATCTCACCCATGGTGGTTAGACGGCTAGTAAATTGCATGCGCTCTTCTTGTTGGCGAGCTAGATCATCTGCTTCAATTCGAATCGTAATGTCGGTTGCAATTAATAGCTGTGCGAGATGCCCATCCACCCACGGAATAAAACGCCTGCGAACCTCATACCACTTCGTCGTTTCCGTAGCCTCATCAAGCAACTGTATTTCTTCCGATTCTGATTCTTGATACAAAGAGGATGGGGGAGCGCCCTCAATGAGGGTGTTGCCAGACTCCTCAGCTAACGCTTGCACCCTGTTTTGATGGACATCACTACCGGCTAAATCAAAGTGACCCTTAGGAGTATTGCCAAAACGCTCACGATAGAAGCGATTGGCAAATAATAATTCTCCTGTCTCATTGGCTACTACTGAAACTGCTGCATCCAAACTTTCCAGCACAGTAACGAATCGCTCTTGTGAAGCCGCTAACTCTTCCCGGATTTTCTTTGGCTCTGAAATATCAATCAATGAAGTAATCCAACCCGTTTGATTACCTTTTTCATTAATTAATGGGGCGATGAAAGTACGGGTTTGAATGACAGTGCCATTGCGATGAAGAATGGAGCCTTCGATACCCAGTTTTTTTTCTTGGTTCATCGCTAGCTTGAGGGCTTCATTCATTTTTTCGGTAAGCTCACCCTTTTGCCCCTCTGGCCAGAAAGCAAATGGGGGGCTAAGCCCAATGAGCTCTTTTGCCGACCAGCCTGTCATCTCGCAAAATGCAGGATTCACATAAGTGATCGTTTTATTCAAGTCATGTGCACGAATTCCTACCGGGGTGCTATTTTCCATCGCACTACGGAAATTGGTTTCTGCACGGAGGTTCGCTTCTACTAGTTGACGAACCTGCATTTGTTTTAATACCGACCATAGACTCCAGATCACAAATGCGCTCAAACCTAGAACGACCCCAATCAACATTCTAAAAGTGAGATTAGTAGGGGGTGGATAAGTATCAATCCGCAGAATGAGATTAGGACTTAGCACTCCAATATCGAGGCTGGTTTGGTTGCTAAATGCACGCTTTGGTACATTTTTATCAGACGAAATTGCAAGAACCTTTTCATCATCGGTAATGAGTGTGAAGCGGTATAGACCCTTGAGCTCTCCAGGAATCATCTCGAGAAGCCCCTGAGTTGTATACAGAACCGCAACCATGCCTTTGATTTCGTTCCCTGAAAACTGAGGCACAGTTTGCCAAAAGACATTTCGGATTTCTTTAGAAACCAACTCTTCACTGGGAACTTGCAGAGAAATAAACTGACTGAAAGCGGGTCTATTGGTTGCAGTGCTCAGATCAATGGTTTTTTTCAGCGCTTGGTTGATGCTCCCAGCGTTTTCGGCTTTATTGAACCAATCCGTCTTTAAGTTATCAGCCGGGATTTTCCACTGCCGCTGTCCATCCTCATCAATCCAAAGGATTTGCGCAATTTCATGATTATTCTGAAGCAGATTTTCCGCCTGAATAATCACATTATCTTTTGATCTAGCAGAGTCACTGGAACTGACATAGTCTCTACCAATCGATTGCAGTACATCGGTATTATTTGCAAAACGTAACTGAATCCGCTGCTTGGCAAATGAGAGCTCTCTAAATAGTGCGGCTTCTTGCTGACCTTTTTCCTGCAGTTGCAGGGTGCCCATAATGACGCCCATCACCACTGTAAATAGCACTATTGCTATTAAGGGGGTAAAGACAAGCTTAAAACCCCGTATTCTGCGGAGCCACATTACGGGCTTAAGCTGTAAAAAAGAGGATGCAATTTTTTTCATTTAATCCACTTATTTTGCCTCATGGATGCGTTTTCTTCCTTTATTCACCATCTAAATGAATTTATTTGCATCGCAACAAAATACCATATAGTGAGAAATATTATCATTATGTGAAAAATTGCTTGTTTACACTCATAGACCTTTTTAGAATATCCCCTATAAAGTGAATCAATAAAACAGCGAAGCAAATGGAGGCAGTTATGGCAGCAGTTCCAGATCAAATTTTGGGCAGCGCAGGTAAGCAAGATGCGGATCCAGGGGAAACCCAAGAATGGTTGCAAGCACTAGATGGCGTGATCCGAAATGAAGGTCCAGCAAGAGCCGCTTACCTGATTGATCAACAGATTTCTCATGCACGCGTTAACGGGGTTAATCAGCCATTTCATGCAGAAACGCCCTATATCAATACGATTCCCGTAGAGCAGCAAGCCCGCCTACCAGGCGATCAAAATGTAGAGCACCGCATCCGTTCGTATACGCGTTGGAATGCCATGGCCATGGTCTTGCGAGCCAATAAGGATACTAACGTTGGCGGCCATATTTCATCGTTCCAGTCAGCCGCTACTTTGTATGATGTTGGCTTTAATCATTTCTGGCACGCACCATCTCCTGATCATGGGGGTGATCTCATATTTGTTCAGGGACATTCCGCCCCCGGAGTTTATGCCCGCGCTTACATGCTGGGACGTTTGTCAGATGAGCAACTCAATCACTTCCGCCAAGAAGTCGGTGGTAATGGAATTTCCAGTTATCCACATCCTTGGCTAATGCCGGATTTTTGGCAGTTTCCTACCGTGTCTATGGGTCTTGGCCCAATCATGGCAATTTATCAAGCCCGCTTTATGCGCTATATGCAGGATCGGGGATTTATTAAAGCAGAAGGTCGTAAGGTATGGGCCTTCTTAGGCGATGGTGAAACCGATGAGCCAGAATCCCTGGGCGCAATTGGTATGGCCGGTCGTGAAAAATTAGATAACCTCATTTTTGTAGTGAACTGTAACTTGCAACGTCTAGATGGACCCGTGCGTGGTAACGGCAAGATCATTCAAGAATTAGAAGGTGAGTTCCGTGGTTCGGGTTGGAACGTCATTAAAGTAGTGTGGGGCGGGCAATGGGATGCATTGTTTGCGCGCGACAAAAAAGGCATCTTGATGCAACGACTTGGCGAAATCGTCGATGGTCAGTATCAAACGATGAAGTCCAAGAATGGTGCTTATGTTCGTGAGGCAGTATTTAATACGCCAGAACTTAAGGCCTTAGTTAGCGATTGGAGTGATGATGATATTTGGCAGCTCAATCGCGGTGGACACGATCCCCATAAAGTATTTGCAGCCTTTCAAGCGGCGGTAAATCACAAAGAGCAACCCACGGTTATTTTGGCTCACACCATTAAGGGCTACGGTATGGGTGGTTCTGGCGAGGCGATGAATATTGCCCACCAGGCAAAGAAAATGAATGCGGATGATGTACGTCGTTTCCGTGATCGTTTTGAGATTCCAGTAAAAGATGAGCGGCTGGAGGAAATGCCTTTGGTGAAATTTGCCGACGGTAGTCCAGAGCTTGAATATATGAAGGCGCGTCGTCAAGAATTGGGTGGCTATCTGCCTCAGCGTCGTATGAAAGCGGAGAGCCTTCCGGTTCCTGCATTAGAGGTATTTGCACCCCTATTAGAGGCAACTACTGAAGGTCGCGAGATTTCGACAACCATGGCCTTTGTGCGCATTCTCAATACGATTGTTCGCGACAAGGTCATTGGTAAGCGCGTGGTACCCATTGTTCCAGACGAGTCACGCACTTTTGGCATGGAAGGGATGTTCCGCCAACTAGGGATTTGGAGTCAACTAGGCCAGCTTTATACCCCAGAAGATCATGATCAATTAATGTTCTACAAGGAAGACAAGACTGGCCAGATTTTGCAAGAGGGTATTAACGAAGCGGGTGGTATGTGCGATTGGATTGCGGCGGCAACTGCTTATTCCACTCATGGCGTGCCCATGCTGCCCTTCTATATTTTCTACTCCATGTTTGGCTTTCAGCGCATTGGTGATTTGTGTTGGGCTGCCGGAGATATGCGGAGCCGTGGCTTCTTATTAGGCGGTACAGCTGGTAGAACGACATTAAATGGCGAAGGGCTTCAGCATGAAGATGGCCATAGTCAAGTGTGGAGCGCTGCAGTTCCAAACTGCATCAGTTACGACCCATCATTCTCTTTTGAGGTTGCAGTAGTGATTCAGGATGGCATGCGTCGTATGCTGGCTGAGCAAGAGGATGTGTATTACTACATTACCTTGATGAATGAAAACTATGCTCATCCTGCAATGCCTGCAGGTGCAGAGCAAGACATCATTAAGGGGATGTATAAGCTGAAATCTGTTGGTGACGCTAACGCAAAATTACGCGTGCAGCTTTTAGGTTCTGGCACGATCTTCCGGGAGGTGATTGAGGCTGCTGAAATCCTGCATCAAGACTGGGGTGTTGCTTCTGATTTGTGGGGTTGTCCGAGTTTTACTGAGCTAGGTCGTGATTGGACTACAGTGCATCGTCAAAACTTGCTTAACCCAACATTAGCACCGGCACTATCTCATGTAGAGCAGTGCCTAAAAGATACCGTCGGCCCAGTCATTGCAGCAACTGACTACGTGCGTTTATTTGCGGAGCAAATTCGTCCGGCCATTCAGCATCTGGGTCGTCGCTTCGAGGTGTTAGGTACAGATGGTTTTGGGCGTTCCGACACTCGAGAAAAATTACGTGACTTCTTCGAAGTAGATCGTCGCTGGATTGTGCTTACCGCACTTCGCTCTTTAGTGGATGCTGGTCAGCTGGATCGTCAAAAGCTTGCTGACGCAATTCAGAAATACCAGATCGATATCACTAAACCAAACCCCATGACAGTCTGATTAGAGACGGATACTATGAGCCAATTGATTGATATAAAAGTCCCCGATATCGGGGATTACAAAGATGTGCCGGTTATCGAGGTCTTGGTCAAAGTCGGTGATCAGATTGAGAAAGAGCAGTCCATTGTGGTTCTGGAATCAGACAAGGCAACAATGGATGTGCCATCTTCACAGTCCGGCATAGTGAAAGAGGTCAAAGTTAAAGTAGGCGATTCTATTTCAGAGGGTGCAGTTGTTTTGGTTATTGAAGCAAGTATTACGGAGACTACTCAGGCTACATCACAAACTGCGCCTGCAGTAGGAATAAAAGTGGAGTCAGTATCAGTACCCACTCCTCCTCCAACAGTAGAACCACCAATCGTTCGCGCCCCAGCACCGCTGCCTGTTAGCCACGCTCCGGTTGATATAGATCCCACCGCGAGCCATGCCAGTCCATCAGTGCGCAAGTTTGCACGTGAACTCGGTGTCACTGTGCATCAAGTTCAGGGCTCTGGTCCCAAAGGAAGAATTACTCAAGAGGATGTACAAGCTTTCGTGAAAGCTGCGATGAGTAGTGGAGGAGGTAGCTCTAATACTTCTGGTGGAAGTTTGGGTGGCTTGAATTTAATTCCTTGGCCAAAGGTAGATTTCTCCAAGTTTGGTGAGACGGAGCGTCAACCTCTCAATCGCATTAAGAAACTCACTGCCGCTAACTTGGGCCGTAACTGGGTCATGATTCCTGCAGTGACCTATCACGAAGATGCCGATATTACCGATTTAGAGGCATTTAGAGTGCTCACCAATAAAGAGAATGAAAAGCAGGGCATTAAAATCACCATGCTAGCCTTCTTAATGAAAGCAGCTGTTGCGGCTCTGAAGAAATTTCCCGAGTTCAACAGTTCACTGGACGGCGATGAATTAGTGCTGAAGAAGTATTTCAATATTGCTTTTGCTGCCGATACACCAAATGGCTTAGTTGTACCAGTCATTCGTGATGCAGATAAAAAAGGAATCTTTGAGCTTGCTCAAGAAACCTCAGCGCTTGCTGCCTTAGCGCGTGACGGCAAATTAAAGCCAGATCAAATGCAGGGTGCTAGTTTCACGATCTCCTCCTTAGGCGGTATTGGTGGCACCTACTTCTCACCAATCGTCAATGCACCTGAAGTGGCAATTTTGGGTATAAGCAAAGCTGCTATGAAGCCGGTTTGGGATGGTAAGCAGTTTGCACCCCGCTTAATTTGCCCATTGTCTTTAAGTGCCGATCATCGCGTGATTGATGGCGCATTAGCGACGCGCTTTAATGTCTATATTTCTCAGCTGATGGCCGACTTCCGTCGCGCAGCGTTTTAAGGAGAGGATATGGCTAAGCAAATTATTCTCGTTCCAGACATTGGCGATTATTCAGACGTACCGGTGATTGAAGTATTGATTAAAGTGGGCGATGTCATTGAAAAAGAACAGCCACTCCTCGTTCTGGAATCTGACAAAGCTACGATGGAAATTCCTGCTGATGCTGCCGGAACTATCCTGAACATTTCGGTTAAGGCTGGCGACAAAGTCAGTAAGGGCAGTATCGTTGCTGAAATAGAGGCAGCAGACATCTCGGCTTCTTCCGCATCATCGCCAGCCACAGTCATAGCCCCAGCAACTTCCATTCCTACACCAGTAGCAACTCCTGTAATTAGTGCACCAATCGCTGGTCAATATAGTGGCAAGGTGGATCATGAGTGTGAAGTGCTCGTATTGGGTGCTGGCCCTGGTGGTTATAGTGCCGCATTCCGTAGTGCCGATTTAGGTAAGACGACAGTCTTGGTAGAGCGTTACTCAACATTAGGCGGTGTTTGCTTAAATGTGGGCTGCATTCCTTCAAAGGCCTTGCTTCATACCACCGCAGTAATGGATGAAGTGAAAACCATGACCAAGCACGGCATTAGTTATGGCGCTCCGAAGATTGAAATTGATCAACTTCGGGGTTACAAAAATTCAGTGATTGCAAAACTCACTGGTGGCCTTGCCGGTATGGCTAAAGCGCGTAAGGTGACAGTAGTTCGTGGACTAGGTCGCTTCTTAGATAGTCATCACGTTGAAGTGCAGCTAACTCAGGGCGAGGGCCAAGAGCTAACTAGTCAAAAAGAAGTCATTCGCTTTCAAAAGGCCATCATTGCAGCAGGTAGCCAACCAGTCAAACTACCATTCCTCCCAGAAGATCCTCGCATCGTGGATAGCACTGGTGCTTTATTGCTCAAGAGTATTCCAAAGCGCATGCTTGTGATTGGTGGTGGCATTATCGGTTTAGAGATGGCTACGGTTTACAGCACTCTAGGTTCACGCATCGATATTGCTGAAATGGCGGACGGTTTGATGGCTGGTGCTGACCGTGATTTAGAGAAGGTTTGGGAGAAATTCAATACCGGCCGCTTTGAAAATATTATGCTTAAAACCCGTGCTGCCAAGGCAGAGGTGAAAGCGGATGGCATTCAGGTCAGCTTTGAGGGTGAGAATGCGCCATCAGAGCCGCAGACTTATGATCTCATACTAGTCGCAGTAGGGCGCACACCCAACGGTCAAAAGATTGATGCCTCAGCTGCGGGTGTGATGGTAGATGCGCGCGGCTTTATCCCTGCTGACAATCAAATGCGAACTAACGTAAATCATATTTTTGCGATAGGAGATATCGTTGGTCAACCGATGTTGGCCCATAAGGCAGTGCATGAGGGTCATGTTGCTGCTGAAGTTGCTGCTGGCGAGAAATCTTATTTCGATGCTAAACAAATTCCCTCGGTTGCTTACACTGATCCAGAGGTAGCGTGGGCTGGTTTAACGGAAGAGCAATGCAAGGCTCAAGGGATCGTTTATGAAAAAGGCTTATTCCCATGGGCTGCAAGCGGAAGAGCAATTGCTAATGGTCGAGATGAAGGCTTCACGAAACTGATTTTTGACGCTACCAGCAAGCGCATCATTGGTGGCGGTATTGTCGGCACTCATGCAGGTGACTTGATTGGTGAAGTTTGTCTTGCTATCGAGATGGGCGCAGATGCAGTGGATATGGGTAAAACTATTCATCCTCATCCCACTCTCGGCGAGTCTGTTGGTCTCGCCGCTGAAGCGGCTAATGGGCACTGTACTGATTTACCTCCAATAAAAAAGAAGGTGCACTAGGACATTAATCCTGTTGTCATTACCGCATTAAAAAAGCCCCAAGAGATTGGGGCTTTTTTATCGTTTCGTGAATAACAGAGTGAAAAAGTATTACTCGCTTTTACTGGATTTTCCTTTTGACTTACTAGTAGCGCTTATGTTCTTCTCGAAAGTATCTGTTGCGTTATTGAGATTGGTTTGTGCAATCTCTACTGCGTGCTTGACTGCCTTTTGACTGGTTTCATATACGCTGTTTGCAGAGGCAATGGCCTGCTTTAATACATTGACGGCAGCATCAGATCCTGCAGGAGCATTTTTAGTCCAACCCTCAACCAAGGTATTCATCTTGTGTTGACCATCTTGCAATTCTTTCTCAGCAGATTTGGTAAAGCTGGCTTGCGTTTCATGGGCTAGCTCATATAAATGTCGGCTATAGGCCATGATTTTTTCAGCCATGGGCTGAACTGCTTCCGCTTGATGCGCTAACAGTTGCTGAATATCTTTTACTTCCAATGCCTTCTTTGCGCTACTCATACCTTCGCTCAGACTTTGCTTGGCAATGTGCATATTGAGCTCAACCAGTTTCTCAATACTCTGCAATGCCTGATTAGTCAGACCGCTTAACGTTTCTAAATTGGCCTTATGAGCCGCTGCAATCTGTTCTGGAGTCAAGTTCATTTCAACCTCTTTTCAGTGGATTCATTTAAGACCATAAACCTTTTTATATATTGCATTGCAACATTAAAGGATGATTAGGCAAGTTTCTTAAGGTTAATTATAGAAAAAGCCTAAAATCGTTGGTTGAACAGCAAAAATCCCCACATTCAATAAGTTATCTATGAGTTTGAAGCTTGACAGCCTGATTGCCCCTTTATTTGTATTAATTTGGAGTACCGGCTTTGTCATTGCGCGTTTAGCTATGCCTTATGTTGAGCCAGCCACTTTCCTATTTTGGCGTTTTATAGGCGTACTCCTGGCGATGGCCTGTCTTAGTGTGGTGTGGAAAATTAGTTGGCCCAGTTGGTCTCAGTTTAAACATATTGCCGTAGCAGGGATGTTGCTTCAGTTCGGCTATCTCCTAGGCGTCTGGTTTGCGGTTCGCCTTGGGATGACTGCTGGTTTAGTTGCCATCATTGTGGGTTTGCAGCCAATTCTGACTGCGTGGTTTGCCGCTTGGATTTCAGAGAGAGTCACTGGGCGTCAGTGGATTGGTTTGTGCTTCGGATTTGCTGGTGTTGCCCTAGTGGTAGCTGAAAAAATTGGCTTTAACCATATTCCATTGTTGAGTTACATTCTTGCCTTTGCGGCCTTGCTTGCCATTACCTTTGGCACCCTTTATCAAAAGAAATTCTGCCCAGTATTTGATCTTCGGGCTGGCTCCTCAATTCAATTTGGGGTGTCGGCATTACTGTGCTTTATCTGTATGTATTTCTTTGAATCTGGCGAGATGGTGTGGAATGCTTCTGTTGTTGGGGCATTGTTGTGGGCAATCTTTCCGCTGTCGATTGGTTCGATCAGCTTGTTATTCATGATGATTCGCAAGGGAGCAGCTACCAAGGTGACTAGTTTGCTCTATTTAACGCCGCCTACTACGGCTGCGATGGCATGGTTCTTGTTTGATGAGCCTTTCACCTTGTTAATGGGTGCGGGCTTGCTGCTTACCATGACTGGAGTAGTTTTGGTGAACCGGAGAAGCGCAAACTCTGTTGCGATAATCGCAGAATAATTTTGCAATAAGTGTGGCTTGGGTTCAAAAGTTATTTATTATTCTGTATGTCAAAAGTTTTGGAAGGTAATTTAGGATGCGTTTGAATCGATTGTGGCTCATAGCAGTTGTTAGCCTAGTGTCATTTGGCACAATCACTTCGTTTCAGGCGGGTGCAGCTAATAAAGATTATCAATCTACTAAGCCTGCCAAGGCGTCACCAAAGGTGGAGATCAAGAAGGCTTCAAAATCTTCCAAGAAGCCAAAAATAGTTCGCACTACGGTTACCCGTCCTATTGAGCCGGCCTTAGCAGCAAGACCCTCATTTGCAACTGCATTGGGTTTGCGAGGTCAGCATGATGATCTGAGTCTGAAGTCTAGCGTAGCGATGGTGGTGAATCAGGATACTAAGGAAGTCTATTTTGAGAAAAATTCTTCGGTTAGTTTGCCGATTGCTTCTATTACTAAACTCATGACTGCAATGGTGTTACTGGATTCTAAATTGCCACTTGATGAAACTATTGTGATCAATGCGGATGATGTGCGCAGTTATCGAAGCTCTCGTCTGGCTAGTGGAACTGTACTGACGCGGGAAGAGGCCTTGTTGTTGGCTTTAATGTCTTCAGAGAACCGAGCAGCCTACACTCTCGCCAGAAACTATCCCGGTGGTATGACAGCATTTGTTGATGCGATGAATCGAAAAGCAAGAGAAATTGGTATGACCCATTCGTATTTTGCGGATCCTACCGGCCTCATGAGTGAGAACGTGGCATCAGCAGAGGATTTAGCCCGTATGTTGAGCGCTGCTTACCAGTATAAAAAGATTCGCGAGTTTTCTACTTGGCCTGATCTCACGATGGTGATTGCCAATCGCCCACAGAAATTCCTCAATACCAATCGTTTGGTTCGTGCCGGCGATATGAATATCGGCTTACAAAAAACCGGATTTATTAATGCTGCAGGCAAGTGCTTGGTAATGCAAGCCAGAGTCAATAACACGCCGCTACTATTGGTTTTCTTGGACTCGGTAGGCACACAATCTCGTTTTGCAGATGCTGTCAGGGTGAAGGACTGGTACGAACGTATGCCATCCGGCGAGCCTCAAGCTTTACGTCGCCTAATGTAGTAAAGCAATCATAAAAGTGACGCTTTTTATATTAAGAATGAGGCTCTGATGATTTTGGTTTGAAGCCTATTCCTTTGGAAATCTGTAGCGCGGTTTCCTGCAATAGGCGCAACCATTCTGTCTTAATCCGATCGGTGGGCGAGCTTAATGATAGGCCTGCTACTAACTTGCCGCTGTCATCAAAGATTTCAGCTGCAACGCAACTAACACCTAACTCTAATTCTTCATTATCACTCGCATGTCCTAATTGGCGCACTTGATTGAGTTCCGCATCTAACTTGCCCATTTCAGTAATGCTATTTCTGGTATGACCAGCCAGACCGGTACGAGTGACATAGGCGCGAACTTGACTGGGGTCATCGCTCGCTAAAAATAATTTACCCACTGAAGTGAGATGGAGCGGAGCACGACCGCCAATGGCACGCACCACCTGCATACCGGATCGCTCACTGTAAGCGCGATCAATGTAGACAATTTCATCGCCTTGCCGTACTGACAGGTTAATCGTTTCACCGGTGAGTTTATGTAGGGCTCGCATGGGAGCTTGAGCTGCCTCACGGACAGATAAACGCGCTTTGACTAAATTTCCGAGTTCAAGTAACTTCAGGCCGAGCCGATACGTTCCGCCATCGCCGCGCTCCACCAAACGACACGCTACTAAGTCATTGAGTATGCGATGTGCTGTAGAGGGATGCAAATCCGTTTGCTGAGCGAGACTTTTAAGGCTGCAGGATTCTTCTTGGACGGCTAGAGCATCGAGCAAGTTCATCATGCGTTCAACTACCTGGATAGCTGTTTTGCCAGCTTCTCCAGGTACCTTTGGCACTCTTGGCACTTTATTGGGTTTACTCTCAATCATCGTGTTAATTGTAGCGAATTTTTAGCTAATATTGCACGATATGAAATCGAATCTCATTATTCCAAGGGCTTAGGTTGGGGTGGGTTGCTGTTTTTGAGCTATTTGCGCAAGGCAGACGCACACTCAGAGATGAGCTTGGGGCCACGATAAATCAGACCGCTATATACCTGAATCAAGCTGGCTCCAGCAAGGACCTTTTCCTGAGCATCCTGTCCAGATAGAATGCCCCCAACGCCAATGATCGGCAGGGCATCACCCAAATATTCCTTTAGGCTTTGCACTACTCTCGTCGATGCAATGCGAACTGGGGTGCCTGAGAGGCCGCCAGCTTCATCTCCAAACTTGAGTCCTTGAACGGAATCACGTGCGATCGTAGTGTTAGTAGCAATGATTGCATCGATGCCAAACTCCATTAAGAGATCGGCAATGAGTTTGATGTCATTTGCATCTAGGTCGGGTGCAATCTTTAAAAACAGCGGTTTGCGCATTCCGTACCGATCACTCAGGGCTTCACGTGCTAAATGTAGAGAGCCAAGTAAAGAGCGCAGCATTTCCTCTCCCTGGAGAGCGCGTAAGTTTTGAGTATTCGGAGATGAAATATTAACAGTGATGTATGAGGCTACCTCATAGACTGCCTGCATCGCGGAAACGTAATCGCTGGCAGCATTCTCAATGGGCGTACTGGCATTCTTGCCAATGTTTAAACCAACGATGCCACCTTTTTGCCAATAATCGGAATTGCGTACGCGCTTGACGCAGGCATCAACACCATCATTATTAAACCCCATGCGATTGATTAGCCCTTGCGCTGCTGGTAGACGAAACATGCGTGGTTTCGGATTACCAGGCTGCGGTTTTGGGGTGACGGTGCCAATTTCTAGAAAACCAAAACCTAAGGTAGCAAGTGCATCAATATGCTTGCCATCTTTATCTAAACCAGCGGCAAGTCCAACGGGATTGGGGAAGGTAATGCCGCAGATAGTACGTGGATCGGGAGTAGGCTGCTTAATTAGATAGCGTAAAAGCCCCCAGCGCTCTGCACGGTCTAAATTGCTCAAAGTGAGATCATGGGCACGCTCTGGATCTAAGGAAAAAAGCCAGGGACGAAGAAGGGGGTAACTATCGATCATGAGTAAAGATTATGGCCCAATGATAGGTTGCCAGTGATCTTCAATCAAACCTTCAATGGGCTGAAACTTGACCTTATAGGACATTTTTTCACTATCTTCAATGTAATAGCCGAGATAGAGGTAAGGAAGATCTAACTCTAAGGCTTGCTCAATTTGCCACAGAATACTGAAACTGCCGTAACTCGCAGCACGATTACTAGTATCAAAGAAGGTGTAAACCGAAGAGATCCCTTGGTCTAATATATCTATCATGCTGACCATGCGTAGTTGACCAGGATTGCTATCGTGGGGGCCATCCCGGAACTCGACCACTCTAGAGTTCACCCGACTTTGCAATAAAAACTGCATATATTGATCTTGATTTTCTTGATCGATATCGGCGCCTGCATGTCGCTCATTTTGATATCGTTGATACAGCTGGTAGTGCTCCTCTTGATAGCCTAGGTTCAGAACACGAACATCAAGTCCAGCATGTTTTTTCCAAGCGCGTCGCTGACTACGATTGGGTTCAAAGCGTTTCACAGGGATGCGCGTTGCAGTACAAGCATTGCATTCGT
This sequence comes from Polynucleobacter sp. CS-Odin-A6, assembly GCF_018882095.1. Classification (GTDB taxonomy): domain Bacteria; phylum Pseudomonadota; class Gammaproteobacteria; order Burkholderiales; family Burkholderiaceae; genus Polynucleobacter. The sequence goes on along the minus strand of NZ_JACVPD010000003.1, from coordinate 251,301 downwards.
CACAATAGGGGCGATAGGTATATAAACCACTCCGACGAAACCCCGCATTCACTAGTTCGCTATATAAATCAGCGTGAATTAAGTGTGAAGGCGTAGCAACTTGTGAGCGCGCAACCTTTCCTGGAAGGTAACTGCAGGGGTAAGGTGCCGTTGCATAAAACTGGAGCTCTGTCAGCGGAAGTTCAGTGAGTTGGGTCATAGCCAGCGATGTAGGATTTCTTTATCAAATATCCAGGGAATCTCTATATTAGTTTGCTTTAGAGCTATTTGCAGATGGGCTAAAAATTCGTCTCGAGAAATAGGCGCAGCCCCCAGAGAATCGAGGTGCGCAGTCTCTTGCTGACAGTCAATCATTTCTACCTGATTCTGATTGCACCAGGCGGCCAGGGCTGCTAAAGCAATTTTAGAGGCATCCGTTTGATGACTAAACATAGACTCACCAAAAACCATGCCCCCAAAAGCAACACAATAGAGTCCACCGATCAGGCGCTGATCATCCAGGACCGCAATACTATGAGCATGACCTTGCTCATGGAGTTGAGTGTAGGCGTCCATGATTTCATGGGTGATCCAAGTGCCATCCTGATCTTTTCTTTTCGCGGTTGCGCAGGATCGAACGACGGCACCAAAATCATGATCTACTAAGATTGCTTTGTGCGGGTCTGACAAAAAATGGCGAATCACTTTTTTCAATGAATCATGACACTTAAAGTCAGCGGCTCGTAATACCATTCGCGGGTTAGGAGACCACCATAAGACCGGTTGGTTATCCGAATACCATGGAAATATTCCGGTTTGATATGCACGAGCAAGTTGACCTGGATAAATGCGCTCACTGACTGCAATTAAGCCCGGCACACTAGGATCTAGATCCTGGCAGTGAATGGGGTTTGGAAAAACATCATGTGCCCCAAGCCAATTGATATTGCTCATGCGTTTGCGATGCCTAAATCTTTTCTGAGGGCAGGATATCTCTGCTGCGCACGCTAAATTCATTTGGCTGATCAAAACGTCCTGCAGCACGATCGGCAAAGAACCACTCTAGCGTTTGTTTGACTGTAGGAAAAGCAATTTCATTCCACGGAATATCCTGCTCATCAAACAGCGCAACCTCTAGACTTTCTTCGCCAGCATGAAATTCTGCAGAAGTCATCTTGGCCAAGTAGAAAAAATGCACTTGCTCTGCATGAGGTACATTAAGCAGGGAATAGAGCGGACCAATATCCACGTAGGCACCCGCTTCTTCTTGGGTTTCCCTCACGGCCCCAGCGCTAGTGCTTTCTCCCAGCTCCATAAACCCCGCTGGCAAGGTCCAGTAACCATGCCGTGGCTCAATTGCACGCCGACATAATAATATCTGCTTGCCGTAAACCGGAATAGTACCAACCACATTACGTGGGTTGAAATAGTGAACCGCTCCGCAAGATTCGCAAACATGACGTTCCCGTGAATCATCCGCAGGAATCTTCATGGTGATAGGCGCTGCGCAGTACGAGCAAAACTTCATGCAAACTTTCTAAAAATAAGCGGGAATAAATCCGCGTAAGGCATTGCTAAGCATAATCTCTTTCGCATTACGAACCTGATCAATAGTTAAGTTAGCTTCATGGACATTCCATTGTCGATCATTTAATCCGATCGATCTCATGACCCCTGGAAGCAAGCCAGCGGCAACGGGAGGCGTAAGCCAGCGGTCCCCAGACTTGATAAAAATACTACTTCTACCACCTTCAGTTACAAAACCCTGCTCATTGACAAAAAGCGCATCAAACCCGCCATGACTCTCTGCGAGTTTCCAGGCCTCATCATAGGTACTTCGACTGGTGACCTTATGTCTTAATAAGATATTGCCAGAATGGAAGACCGCCTGACTGGGGTTGGGGAGAATATCGCTTGCCCAAAAAATCTTGACTGGGTGTATTAGTGGAGTCAATAGGGATAGTTGAAAGCTTACCTCTCCAGCATGACTCAAATCGATCCTCAATCGATACTCTTGATCGAAGGCGCAACTTTTGCATGAAGTTTGAATTACGCTGTTGACAGCTGCTTTAGAGCAAGGGATCCCTAGCACTTGGGCTGAATGCACTAAACGATCAAGATGAAGCTCTATATGTTGGGGTGTGGCATGCTGAATCAAAATAGTTTCAAACAGGCCGATCTGGCTGGGTAAATCACTTAAAAAAGCAGCTTTAATGTGACATTCTTCCCACTCCAGCTTAGCTTCAGAGTCAATCGTAATCCCGGCACCAATGCCCAGTGTAAAGGGTGAGGCCTGCGTCTTCAAGTTGCGATCAATTTCTACTGTGCGAATGGGGACGCTAAAAGCAAAATCACCGTCAGGATCAAGCCAGCCTAGAGCGCCACAGTAATAGGCTCGATCTTCGGGCTCTAACTCCTGAATAATTTCCATACTTCTTTTTTTGGGTGCGCCGGTTACAGATCCACAAGGAAAGACTGCATTGAGTACTTCCCGCAATTGAACGTCAGGCTTAGCCTCAGCTTGAATAGTCGATGTCATTTGCAGAACATCACCATGCCTAGCAACCTCGAATAATTGCGGAACCTTCACAGTGCCTGGTAATGCAAGTCGACTCAGGTCGTTACGAAGCAAATCCACGATCATGACATTCTCTGCTTGGTTCTTGGCATCTTTTGACAGATGATCCGCCGAATCACTCAAGGCGCTAGCAGTGCCTTTCATAGGCATCGCCTTTAATGTATTGCCTTGGCGCTGAATAAATAATTCGGGGGACTGTGAAAGGATGCAGCTCGAATCCTCATTAATGAATGCTCCAAATCTTCCTGGTTGACGATCCCGTAAACGGGCATAAAGAGCCAAAGGCTCACCATAAGTCTCACCCGTAATCCGAAAGGTGTGATTGATTTGATACGTATCGCCATTGCGAATGTACTCTTGTATGGTGTCAATATCTGCAGTAAATTGCTTCTCATCAACAGAGCAATGGAGATTCGCTACACCAGCAATATGGGAGGAGTCGGGCTCTAATGCACACAAGCCATCTTGAATGAAAGCATCTACTTGGCCCTTGCTTAAACTCTCATAAGACGAAAAAGACCAAGCCTGAACCAGAGGGTGTGACTGCATCACATTTGAGTGCTCTCGCTGAGAAAGTCCATGAATGGATCGACCTAATTCATAAGCAAATGCCGCTACGACATACTGTCCGCTACCAAGAGCTTCATTGATCTCTTGAAGACACTGATCAACCGCAGCAGCGGTTTCTATGGCGCTGGGCCCAGCATAAATAGTCCAACATCGAAGCGCGTGTTGATAGAGGCGGCTGCTAGGCTGAGCCTCGGTACTCTGGGCATCATCTAGCAATATCACTGAACTAACCTTCTGAGCGCTAATAATTTAACTAAAATTACTTCAACACAGTAGCGGATTCAATGGTTACTTGCTTACTAGGAACATCTGACATGCGACCCGATTTTGGTGTCGATGCAATCATGGTTGGGACTTTGCGAATTGCATCAATCGTTTGTGCTCCAGAAATCACTTTGCCAAATACGGTGTAGCCATTACCCATTGCATTAGGATAATTTAATCCCTCGTTGTCCTTCACGTTGATGAAGAATTGTGCTGTTGCGGAATCAGGATCAGAAGTGCGGGCCATGGCAATGGTGTAGGTCTGATTCTTCAGACCATTTTGAGCTTCTGAGATTACCGGCGCATTAGTTGGCTTTTGCGCTAAATCTGGAGTAAAGCCTCCACCTTGAATCATGAAGCCATCAATGACACGATGAAAAATGGTGCCGTTATAAAAGCCACTATTGACATAAGCTAAGAAGTTAGCAGTTGTCTTTGGAGCTTTAACGGAATCAAGCTCAACTACAAAATTGCCCATAGTTGTTTTGAATTCCACCATCGGAGCAGCCAGTGCGACAGCACTCGTAAGGAGACTGGTAACAAATAACAGGAAAGTAAAAATTTTGCGCATGATGAAGTTCCTTAAGGTTCTAGTAAATAATTCATTCCATTGTATTGCTCAAAGTCTTTGATTCATTTCTTCTTTAATTTCTGTGTTGATTCCTGTGTTGATTCCATATCTAGCTTCCGTAAAAAAGCCATCTTCTCTGCAATCTGAGTTTCTAAGCCACGATCTACCGGCTCATACCAATGAGGCTCTGCCATACCATCTGGCAGATAGGATTCTCCGGCGGCATAAGCATGGGGTTCATCATGAGCATAGCGATATTCTTTTCCATGACCTAACTCTTTCATGAGCTTGGTTGGAGCATTGCGGAGATGATTGGGTACCGGCTGACTTTGGTCATTCGCAACAAAGGCTCTCGCAGCATTAAATGCCTTATAGCTTGCGTTGCTTTTGGCAGCAATAGCCAAATACACCACGGCTTGACCTAAGGCGAGTTCACCTTCAGGAGAGCCAAGGCGCTCAAAAGTTTCGGCAGCATCATTCGCCAGTTGCATTGCCCTAGGATCAGCAAGCCCAATGTCTTCCCATGCCATACGAATAATTCTGCGGGCTAAATAACGCGGATCTGCGCCACCATCGAGCATTCGGCAAAACCAGTAAAGAGCTGCATCAGGATTGGAGCCACGAACCGACTTGTGTAATGCAGAAATTTGATCGTAAAAGTGATCGCCACCTTTATCAAATCGACGTGCTTGGACCGTTAACGCATTCTCAATAAACGCTTGATCTACAGTCTGAACATTTAAATTAGGTGCTGAGAGCGCATTACGTACTTGCTCTACTAAATTCAGTAGTCGACGGGCGTCGCCATCTGCATGGGTAATGAGACTATCAATTGCAGCCGCTTCAAATGCAATTTCCGGCATAGCGTATTCACGGGCTCGATCAAACAGCAGCTTTAGCTCTGGTGCGCTTAATGACTTAAGTACATACACTTGCGCACGAGAGAGAAGGGCAGAGTTGACTTCGAAAGAAGGGTTTTCAGTAGTGGCGCCAATAAAGGTAAAGAGACCTGATTCCACATGCGGTAATAGGGCATCTTGCTGACTTTTATTAAAGCGATGAATTTCATCAACAAACAGAATGGTCTGCTTGCCATACTGAGACATGCTTTGTTGCGCTTGTTCGATTGCCTCGCGAATTTCTTTTACACCAGCCAAGACTGCTGAGATGGCAATAAATTCTCGATCAAAGGCTTTAGCAGATAGTCGAGCCAAGGTAGTTTTGCCAACTCCTGGAGGCCCCCATAAAATCATTGAGTGAGGCTTACCAGATGCAAAAGCCAGATTTAGTGGCTTACCTGAGGCTAATAGGTGAGTTTGGCCAATGACTTCTTCAATTGTTTTAGGGCGTAAGGCTTCCGCTAATGGTGGGGGCGGCGTTTGATCAAATAGATTGCCCATATACCCGATTTAATTCTGTACAAATAAAATCACGAGAGCGGCCCAAGTTAAACATCCTGCAGAAACAATTGTCAGTCGAGTGCGTAAGGTCATAAATGCTTTGCAAGCTACTTCGCTGGAAAAATAATATCGATAGGTTTCCTTATCAATATTGCGTTGAATGATTAATGCGGATGCCAAGATGAGCAAGCCTACTGGAATATAAACATGAAGCGCAACCCAGGCAGCCAATGCCGGTGTGATACCCCAGATCCAAGCATTGCGGTCTTCCCAGCGATCGCCCTGCGGCGTCTTGCCAAGATGATGTAAATTCGCACCCCAATGCAATGCACCCATAAAGGCGGTAATGATTGCGCCATAACTCGCCAGTGACTCGGCACTTAGATAATTGAGTGGCGTTGGTGCTAACTGAACCATTAAAGCGAGGCCCACAAAAGGTATCAGGCCGGCATAAGCTAATTTAAGGACTAGGGGTGGTAATGGGTTCACAAAGGATTTTTCATTGAGGTTATAGGGTATAGGGTAATGAATGTTGCTAAATTACTGATCATAGGTATAAACGCCGCGCTTAGTCTTACGTCCGAGATAACCGGCGGCAACCATTTCTCGGAGGAGTGGACACGGACGATACTTAGAGTCGCTGAAGTTTTCAAAATACACTTCCATGACTGCTAGGCAGGTATCCAGACCAATTAAATCAGCCAAGGCCAGCGGACCAATCGGTTGGTTGCAACCCAACTTCATGCCAGCATCAATATCTTCTGGACTAGCAAGTCCTTCATGTAAAACAAAGAAGGCTTCATTAATCATCGGCAATAAAATACGGTTTACAACAAAACCAGGTGAGTTTTTCACCGTAATGGGCTCCTTGCCAATTCGTTTAGCCATTTCAATAATGGTGGCATGGGTTGCATCTGAAGTTTGCAGGCCGCGAATTACTTCAACCAAGGCCATCAAGGGTGGTGGGTTGAAGAAATGCATGCCTATGAAGCGACTTGGATTAGAGTCAAGAGCGGCCAGTTTGGTGATCGACAATGATGAGGTGTTCGTGGCAATGATCGTATCTTTGCTCACAATCTCATCGACTTGCTTCAGAATCTGCTCTTTAATCGCTTGGTTCTCTGTAGCAGCTTCAATCACTAATTGCAAACCTTTGAAGTCGGCATACGATGTGCTACCTCTGATGCGCTTGAGTGCGGCATCTTTATTTTCTGCTGTAAGCGTTTCTTTCTTCACTAGGCGATCTAGGCTTTTACTAATTTGGCTCAAGCCACGCTCCACCGCAGCATCATTCATATCAACCATGACTACATCTAGTCCAGCTACCGCGCAAACTTGGGCAATACCATTACCCATCGTGCCCGCGCCAATGACTCCTACTGATTGAATCTTCATGCTATTTCCTTTTTTGATACTGTGATGAACCAAATAATTGTTCTTTTGCTTTGTCATCATGCAAAGGCTTTCGTAATGCTGTTAACACCTCAACCCCACGCTTAACAGCAGGGCGCTCACTAATCATCTCAAACCAGCGCTTGAAATGCGGATACTCATGAATATCGATACCTTGATTCTTCCAATTACGAGTCCAAGGGAAGATGGCTATATCGGCAATGGTGTAACTTTTGCCCGCGATGTAGGGATTATCTTTGAGTTGATGATCGATAACCCCATATAAGCGCTTTGCTTCATTAGTGTAGCGAGTAATCGCGTATCCAATTTTCTCTGGAGCATAAATTCGAAAGTGGTGGTTTTGTCCCAAAAGGGGGCCTACGCCACCCATCTGAAACATCAGCCATTGCAATACTTCATATTTACCCCGGGTAGACTTGGGTAAAAACTTACCGGTTTTTGCTGCAAGGTAGAGCAAGATGGCGCCAGATTCAAAAAGGTGGATCGGCTTTCCATCGGGTCCCTGTGGATCTGTTATCGCCGGTATTTTGTTGTTTGGACTAATAGTCAAGAAGTCTGGCTTGAATTGATCGCCAGCTCCAATATCAATTGGATGAGCAATCCAATCTTTTCCTAACTTATAGCCGCATTCCTCAAGCATGATGTGCACCTTGTGCCCATTAGGAGTTGCCCAGCTAAACACTTCAATTTGGTTTTCCTGAGCTTTATTGATAGTCATTATGAGTTCCTTCAAAGGGGATTTAAGGCAAATAAGGTGGGTAGTCGCTAGAATGGGGGAAATTCTTTATAAATTGTGCCATGTTGATCGTCCTTTCACCTGCTAAATCTCTAGATTACAAAACCCCCGCCAAGGTTAAGGCGCCAACTTTGCCTGAGTTTGCCTCGGAATCGGCAAAGCTGATTGCCGATCTCAAGAAGCTTTCACCCCAAGAAGTTGCCAATTTGATGGGCTTATCTGATCAGTTAGCTACACTCAATGTTGGACGATATCGCGATTGGTCCAAGAAATTCACCGAAGAAAACAGCAAGGCTGCCATTTATGCCTTTGACGGCGATGTTTATGATGGCTTTGACGTCAAAACATTGAGTGTCAAGGCGATCGATTTTGCCCAGGACCATATTCGCATCCTATCTGGACTGTATGGTGTTCTCAGACCCCTTGATCTAATGCAGCCTTACCGCTTGGAAATGGGTACTGCCTTTCAGAATCCAAGGGGCAAGGATCTGTATGCCTTTTGGGGTGAGCGCGTTACTGATTCTCTTAAAAAGCTTCTGGAGAAGCAAAAGAAGCCTGCGCTACTCAATCTTGCATCAGAGGAGTATTTCAAAGTACTGCAAGCGAAGAATCTAGGGTGCCCTGTGATTTCTCCCGTGTTCCAAGATGGCAAGGATGGTAAATACAAAATTATTTCCTTTTACGCCAAACGAGCGAGGGGGTTGATGGCGCGTTATGTGGTTGAAAATCGCATTACAGAGCCCGCTGAGTTGAAGGGTTTTAATTTGGACGGCTATCAATTTGTCGCCTCTGAATCTAAGCCTGAAAAACCGTTATTTAGACGTCCCGAAAGAAAGTAGGAGAGTGCACTATGGCTGTACATCGCACTAAATCCTCACAACGCGCTTCGCCAGATGTGGAGCGATTGGTAGCTGACGCTATTTCCTTGGCAGCCTCAGGCAGTCATATGGAAGATCAGTTCTGGGAAGAACGCTTAAACGTACGTTTAATGCGTTTACTCAAGAGCCAGAATCAGAATGTCATTGACGCCGCTCTAGATCAAACATTTCGAATTAATACCTTGGCCTTTGAAGTGCTTGCCGATTGTGCTGAAACCTTAGCTGAATCCTTAATCATGGAGCATGAAGAGCAACAATGGGATGTGCTTTTGCTAGCCATACCCATTATTGCGCATACTCGCTATCAAATTCCCTCTGGCGCTCTGCCAGTTCACATCATTGAATCTACAGCCGCTTCCCTACATAGCTCGATCGCTTCTGCGGATGCGCGCCTTGCAATTATTCCTTGGCTCTATAGTATTGATCAAATGCCGCATTCACATAGCCAAACCCGTTTATTAACTGAAGCTTTGGCAATGGCAGCAATTACTGCGAGCGAGATTAAGCTGGAGCTACGTGAGATGTCTGAAACGATTGCTGTTTTGGCCGATCCCCGTTTTATCATTGCAGCTGTTGCTGCTCCCTCTGGAATGCCATTGTTTCGTTGGCAAGCAGAAGCACCAACCCGACAAGAGCGTGGTGTTAGCCTGATTGGTTGGCAAAATACGATGCAAGAGTCCGTGGCATTACTCTTGCCGGGCTGCGAATTTGAACTCTTATTACCTGAGGCTTATTTTACAAACTGTCGTTTAGCAGATAAGCAGATACGTCCATTGAGTATTAGAGCCGCTGTGAATTTCCTGGAAAGCACACTCGGTGTCTTGCCCGCTGGATTATCTTGTGTAGTCGGTGCGTTCGGCGAAGAGCAGGCTGACGAGTATCGTATTTCTTTTAGCGTAAAAGGCTCTCCAGAGATAGTCTATGGGGTAATTTGGCCTCTTTATGATCGCGAAAGTGTTGCTAACGATGCGCTGAATGATTTATCGGATGATGATAGCCCGATGAAGAAAATTGCTGATGCATTACGTGATGCAGGTGTGGATGATGTTTTCCGTCATGCGATGCTCTTTGATCCAGAGTTGTGTGATGATTGCGGCGCGCCTCTATTTCCCGATCGATCGGGTGAGGCTGCTCACGCCGAGCTACCAGATGACGCACCAATACAGCAACCTTTGTTTCATTAGGCAATTTCAAAGTTGGTTGCAGTAACGAAAAAAGCCGAGAAACTCTCGGCTTTTGATCTGATAACACTAGCTTAAATGCATATTTTAATTTTGTATAAAAGGCTCTGAATTAGCAAATAAATGAGGCAGCTTACCGGTTTTCATTTCTGCAGTTTGGCAGAAATCTGCTAAGCGACTTCCTGATTTGATATTGAATAACATCGCTTTATTTCCTAGGACCACAAGATCATGTCCAGTATTAGCGTTCTTGTAACGCAAGCTACCCGGCAACGAATTCTCGCGTTTTAGCTCAAATGTTTTTGACTCCCAAGTAAGGCGAACCAATTCAGTAGTACCTGAAGTTTTAAATTGCTTACTTTCGCTACAAGTCCAAGTAGAAACTTCTTCATTTGCAAGGGCTTGCACCGAGCCCAGGAGGCCAGTTACAGCTAAACCAACAATCATCAGGGTTTTCTTCATGTATCTAAATCCTTAAGAGAGGAGATGTTGAACGCCTGCTTGCTCTTCAAGCAATTCATTCAGAGTGTGGTTCATGCGCTCACGAGAAAACTCATCAATTTCCAAGCCTTCAATCATCTTATATTCGCCGTTTTCGCAAACGACAGGATAACCGTAAATGACATCAGCCGGAATGCCATATTCGCCTTTAGACGGTATGCCCATCGTGACCCATTTCCCATTAGTACCGAGAACCCAATCACGAACGTGATCAATGGCTGCATTTGCAGCAGACGCTGCTGATGAAAGGCCGCGCGCTTCAATAATAGCTGCACCACGCTTACCCACTGTAGGAATGAAAGTATCTTTATTCCATGCGGCATCATTAATACTGTCTTTTACCGATTTACCATCCACTGTTGCGAAGCGATAATCGGGATACATGGTTGGACTGTGGTTGCCCCAAACAACCAATTTTTCGATATCCGCTACGGGTTTATTCAGCTTACTTGCTAGTTGTGACAGTGCCCGATTGTGATCGAGGCGCAACATCGCTGTGAAGTTCTTAGCAGGAATATCGGGAGCAGATTTCATCGCGATGTAAGCATTGGTATTAGCTGGATTACCAACCACCAATACTTTGACCGTTTTCTTAGCAACTGCATTTAGTGCTTTACCTTGGGCTGTGAAAATTTGCGCATTCGCAGAGAGCAAATCTTTTCGCTCCATACCTGGGCCGCGCGGGCGTGCGCCAACCAGTAAAGCAATATCAATATCCTTAAAGGCCGTCATTGGGTCAGAATGGGCAGTCATGCCGGCCAACAATGGGAACGCACAATCGTCTAATTCCATCATCACTCCAGCCAAGGCTTTTTGAGCTTTTTCATCTGGAATTTCAAGCAACTGGAGGATGACAGGTTGGTCTTTTCCTAGTAAATCGCCATTGGCGATACGAAAGAGCAGGGAATAACCGATTTGACCGGCTGCACCGGTGACCGCAACACGCATTGGGGCTTTTGCCATTACTAATAACTCCAGTTAAGGTTAAAAAATCTTTTTCTATTATCCATTCAAGAGTGCGGACTTTCCATTTACACTATTGCTCATGTCTTATATAAGATATGAGATATGCACCAGATTTTATCCAATAGCAGCGCTCGTTAAGTTAATTTGTCAATTATGTCCGAACCCATTGCCTCGTTTAGCCCCCTCTATGAGCAAATAAAAGCTTTGATTTTGGCCAGTTTGCAGACTTCCGAATGGTTGCCAGGTGAGGCTATCCCCAGTGAAATGGAGCTCGCAGTACGCTATGCCGTAAGCCAGGGGACCGTTCGCAAGGCGATTGATGAGTTGGCTGCCCAAAATTTATTAGTAAGGCGCCAAGGCAAAGGCACCTTTGTAGCCACCCATCAAGAGGAAAACTGGCAGTATCGTTTTCTGCGTTTGGAGCCGGATTCTGGTGAAAAACTGCACCTGAAAAACCAGTTTTTAGTCTGTGAAAACATTCAATCCGATGCCTATATTGCTGATTTATTGAGCTTAAAGGTCGGTGACCCCATCATTCGAATTGATCGTATCCAAAGCTATGCGGGTAAACCGATCGTATTTGAGGAGATTTGGCTTCCTGAATGGCGCTTTAAAGGGCTGACGATGGAAGAGTTGAATGACTGGCATGGCCCAATGTACGCTTTTTATGAAAGTGAATACGCTACCCATATGGTGCGTGCACAGGAAAAAATTAAAGCCGTTTTGGCCAATCAGAATCTGGCTCAATATCTGCAGATTCCAGCTGGCGCAGCTTTACTCTCGGTAGAGCGGGTAGCCTTTACCTATGGGAGTAAACCAGTGGAAATTCGGCATGCTAGGTACGACACTTCTGACCAGCATTACGACAATAAATTGAACTAGGTAGTACACTCAAAAATGAGTAAAAACCACTATTTAACCCCTTTAAACACGAAAAAGTCCACTTTTACACCAAGGTTTCCAATAGAATATGTTGCAACACAACAAAGCCACACTGAACCTCCACCGAAAGATTGAGATTACCCATGGGTGATGCACAGCAAACCATAAAAAAAGATAGACCGGTTTATCGCAATATTGGTCTAGCCCAGTTGATCAAGTACCGCCTGCCATGGGCTGGAAAAGTATCTATTCTTCACCGCATTAGTGGAGCAGCATTATTTTTGATGTTGCCATTTTTACTTTATCTCTTAGATCAAAGTTTGGCCTCTGAACTCAGTTATCAACAGTTTCAGTTGATTACCGGTCATGTGCTGGTCAAAATCGTTTGCCTTGGCTTAATTTGGGCCTTTTTGCACCATTTTTGTGCCGGCATTCGCTATCTATTGCTCGATTTAGAGATTGGCGTTGAAAAAGTGGATGCCAATCGTTCAGCAATTTTTGTATTTTGCTTGGGCCTTGCTTTAACAGCCCTGGTTGGTCTCAAACTATTCGGCTTGTATTAAGCGTTTCTATACTAAGGAAATCTCATGCCTATTTATCAAATCGGACCAAAGCGTTTAGTGGTCGGCGCGCATTATGGTCTGAAAGAGTGGATTATTCAGCGCGTTACTGCTGTTGTGATGGTGGTTTTCACGATTGTTTTATTGATTGATTATTGCATTACCGGTAGCGCAACTTATGAGGGCTGGTCTGCTTTGTTTAGTAATCAGTTTATGAAGCTCCTCACGCTCCTGTTCTTCTTTAGCCTCTTCTACCACGCTTGGATTGGTATTCGCGACATTTGGATGGACTACATCAAGCCTGTCAGTGTTCGCTTGACGCTTCAAGCGCTCACTGTTTTATATCTCGTAGCCTGTGCGGCCTATGCCGTAGAAATTTTGTGGAAAGTGTAATTGAATGACTGCGATTAAAAAAGTATTACCACGCCGCCGTTTTGATGCCGTCATTATTGGCGCTGGTGGCTCGGGTATGCGTGCTTCACTGCAACTAGCAGAGGTGGGCCTGAATGTTGCGGTGTTAACAAAAGTTTTTCCTACACGCTCTCATACCGTTGCGGCTCAAGGCGGTATCGGTGCTGCGCTTGGAAACATGAGTGAAGATAATTGGCACTATCACTTTTATGACACGATTAAAGGATCCGACTGGTTGGGTGACCAAGACGTGATTGAATTTATGTGTCGTGAAGCCCCGAAGGTAGTTTATGAGCTCGAGCACTTTGGGATGCCTTTCGACCGCAACCCAGATGGCACGATTTATCAGCGCCCATTTGGTGGGCACACAGCAAATTATGGTGAGAAGCCGGTGCAACGTGCTTGCGCTGCAGCGGACCGCACTGGTCATGCGATGTTGCACACCTTGTACCAACGTAATGTGCGCGCCAAAACCAACTTTTTTGTTGAATGGCTGGCTCTCGATCTGATTCGTGATGATGCAGGCGATGTTGTTGGCGTTACTGCTCTCGAAATGGAAACAGGCCAGGTCTACATTCTTGAGGCTAAGGTGGTCTTGATGGCGACTGGCGGAGCAGGTCGTATTTGGGACGCATCAACCAATGCTTATATTAATACTGGCGATGGTATGGGTCTTGCTGCGCGCGCAGGTATTCCCTTGGAAGATATGGAGTTCTGGCAATTCCATCCAACGGGTGTAGCTGGTGCAGGCGTATTGTTGACAGAGGGCTGTCGTGGTGAAGGCGGTATCTTGCGCAATAAGGATGGCGAACGCTTCATGGAGCGTTATGCACCGACTTATAAAGATTTGGCTCCTCGTGATTTCGTGTCTCGTTGTATGGATCAAGAAATTAAAGAAGGACGCGGATGCGGTCCTAATGGGGACTATGTAGTGCTTGATTTGACCCATATTGGCGCTGAAACCATCATGAAGCGTTTGCCTTCTGTCTATGAAATCGGCATGAACTTTGCGAACGTGGATGTTACTAAAGAGCCAATCCCGGTGGTGCCAACCATTCACTATCAAATGGGCGGTATTCCGACGAACATCAATGGTCAGGTGGTGGTTCCGGCCAATGGTAAGCCCAATGAAATTGTGAATGGTTTATATGCGATCGGTGAGTGTTCTTGCGTATCCGTTCATGGTGCAAACCGCTTAGGTACAAACTCATTACTCGATCTGTTGGTATTCGGGCGCGCAGCAGGGAATCACATCGTTGCAATGGATCTCAAGAATCGTGAATTCAAATCATTGCCTGCTAATGCTGGCGAGCATACTTTAGAGCGTATTGCCGCACTCGATAACTCCAGTTCGGGTGAGTACGCCCAAGATGTTGCAAATGATATTCGTAAGACGATGCAAAAGTATGCAGGCGTTTTCCGTAATCAAGAGCTGATGGACGAAGGTGTGCGTCAAATGGCGAAGTTGACAGAGCGCGCAAAACACTTATGGGTAAAAGATAAGTCGGAGATTTTTAATACCGCACGGATTGAAGCCTTGGAAGTGGCTAACTTGATCGAGACTGCAAACGCTACGATGATTTCAGCGGCTGCGCGTACTGAAAGTCGAGGAGCACATTCACATGATGATCATCAGGTCCGCGATGATATCAATTGGATGAAGCACACGCTTTGGTATAGCGAAGGTAACCGCCTAGATTACAAGCCCGTGCAATTGAAGCCTTTAACAGTGGAATCTTTCCCTCCCAAAGAACGTACTTTCTAAGCGAAGAGAAATAGAAAAATGAGTGATATTCGTATATTTGAAATTTACCGCTACGATCCTGATGTCGATGCAGCGCCGCGTATGGAACGTTATGAACTGGAGTTGACTGGTGAGCGGATGTTATTGGACGCTTTGATTTCTTTGAAGAAACAAGATGAGAGTATCACCTATCGCCGCTCATGTCGTGAAGGTGTGTGTGGTTCAGACGCGATGAACATCAACGGTAAAAATGGCCTTGCTTGCTTGACGAATATGTTAACCCTGCCAAAGGTCATCACATTACGCCCATTGCCTGGCTTGCCAGTCGTTCGTGATCTGATTGTTGATATGACTTTGTTCTTCAAGCAATACTTGTCTATTAAGCCTTACTTAGTAAACGATAACCCTCCACCAGAAAAAGAGCGTCTCCAGAGTCCTGAAGAGCGTGAAGAGTTAAACGGCTTATATGAGTGCATCTTGTGTGCTTCGTGTTCTACAGCATGTCCATCTTTTTGGTGGAATCCGGATAAATTTGTAGGTCCTGCCGGTTTGCTGCAAGCGTATCGCTTCATTGCCGATAGTCGCGATGAAGAGACTGCGCAGCGTTTGGACAACTTGGAAGACCCGTATCGTTTATTCCGTTGCCATACGATTATGAATTGTGTGGATGTATGCCCTAAGCATTTAAATCCAACAAAAGCGATTGGAAAGATTAAAGAATTGATGGTACGTAGGGCCGTATGACCCTTAGTAATGCAGAGTTATATCGATTAAAGAGTGATGCCCGCAGGGGCTTGCTTGAGAACGATTTGATTTTGCATCGTTTTTTTGAGCGCTTTGGCACTCAATTAAATGCGGAAGATGGAAAAGTATTAACCCTGTTGCTTGCTCTAGAGGATAACGATTTGATGGACTTATTGATCGGACGTAAAGATTCTGTAGCGGCATTGGAACAAGAGGCCCAAAAAACCTCTTTTAAGTCGGTTTTGCAAAAGCTTAGGCAGAAGTAGTGCGGTTGTAGGATCAAATAGTGTATTAATCTTCAATATGAATGACTAAGGATTAGAAATGATTGAATCGGACATCAAGGCAAAACTCTCGTTTTCGGATGGCACACCAGATATCGAACTGCCGATTTACAAAGGCACGATTGGTCCTGATGTCATTGATATTCGCAAACTATATGGTCAAACTGGTAAGTTCACTTACGATTCAGGCTTCCTTTCTACAGCATCTTGCAACAGCAAAATTACTTATATTGATGGTGATAAAGGTGAGTTGTTGTATCGCGGTTACCCAATTGAAGATCTGGCGAATAATTGTGATTTCTTGGAGGTGTGCTATCTCTTAATTAATGGCGACTTGCCAAATGCCACAGAGAAAAAAGATTTTGAAAATATGGTCATGCATCACACTATGGTGCACGAGCAAATGCAATTTTTCTTGCGGGGCTTTCGTCGTGATGCACATCCAATGTCAGTGCTTACTGGATTGGTTGGTGCAATGGCTGCCTTCTACCATGATCAGATTGACTATAGTCAGACCAAAGCTCGTGAGATAGCTCAAATTCGTTTAATTGCAAAGATGCCGACCTTAGTTGCTATGGCATATAAGTACTCTATTGGCCAGCCATTCATTTATCCCGATAACTCCCTGTCATACACGGCTAATTTCATGCGAATGATGTTTGCTACACCATGTGAAGCCTATCATGTGAACCCAGTTTTGGTGCGCGCCCTAGATCGGATCTTCATTTTGCATGCTGATCACGAGCAAAACGCATCTACTTCAACTGTTCGCTTATGTGGATCTTCAGGAACCAATCCTTTTGCGGCGATTTCGGCCGGTATCGCCTGCTTATGGGGCCCAGCTCATGGCGGCGCTAATGAAGCTTGTTTGGAGATGTTGAGTGACATTCAGGCGAATGGTGGCGTAGATAAGATTCATGATTTCATCGCGCAAGTTAAAGACAAGAATTCCAGCGTGCGTTTGATGGGCTTTGGCCATCGTGTATACAAAAACTTTGATCCCCGTGCTAAATTGATGCGTGAGACTTGCTATGAAGTGTTGCAAGAGCTTGGTTTACAAGATGATCCATTATTTAAGTTGGCAATGACGCTTGAGAAGATTGCTTTGGAGGATGAGTACTTTGTTAGCCGTAAGCTCTATCCCAACGTAGATTTCTACTCAGGTATTGTTCAACGCGCACTTGGTATCCCTACAGAAATGTTCACCTGTGTCTTTGCTTTAGCAAGGACGGTTGGTTGGATTGCCCAGTGGGAGGAGATGATTACTGATCCTGAGTACAAGATTGGTCGTCCACGCCAGCTATACGTTGGTGAAACTTCACGTAAAGTTTCCAACATTTCGGTTCGTAAATAAACGCCTTAGAGGGTTTTATGTCACGTACGCTTTATGATAAATTGTGGGATGACCATGTCGTCTATTCTGAAGATGATGGTACGGCTACGATTTATATAGACCGTCATTTATTGCATGAGGTCACGAGCCCCCAGGCTTTTGAAGGTTTAAATTTGGCTGGTCGTCCGGTTTGGCGTATCTCGGCTAACCTGGCAGTCTCAGATCACAATGTTCCGACAACTGATCGATCCGAAGGAATTGCTGATCCGATTTCTAAGTTGCAGGTAGATACCCTGGATCAAAACTGTGACGCTTTTGGTATCACTCAATACAAAATGAACGATTCCCGTCAAGGGATTGTGCATGTGATTGGGCCAGAGCAGGGTGCTACTTTGCCTGGCATGACTGTGGTTTGTGGTGACTCCCATACTAGTACTCACGGCGCTTTTGGTGCGTTAGCTTTTGGTATTGGTACCTCAGAAGTAGAGCATGTACTTGCTACCCAAACCTTGCTCATGAAAAAGAGCAAGAACATGTTGGTGAAAGTGGACGGTCGTTTACAGCCAGGCTCGACTGCAAAAGATATTGTGCTTGCCGTGATTGGCAAGATCGGCACTGCTGGTGGCACGGGTTACACCATTGAGTTTGCTGGTGAGGCTATTCGCAATTTATCGATGGAAGGTCGCATGACTGTCTGTAATATGGCGATTGAAGCTGGTGCTCGTGCTGGTCTGATTGCAGTTGATGAGACTACAATTGAATACATTCAAGGTCGACCTTACGCCCCGAGTGGTGAAGCATTACGTCATGCCTTGCAATACTGGCGCACTTTGCATTCGGATGTGGATGCCAAGTTTGATACTACCGTTGAGCTACGTGCTGAAGAAATTGCCCCACAAGTCACTTGGGGTACTTCGCCAGAAATGGTTCTATCTATTAGCGATCGTGTCCCCGACCCAGAAAAAGAACGAGACCCCAATAAACGTTCCGCGATGGAGCGTGCATTGGAATATATGGGCCTCACCCCAAATACGCCACTAAGTCATATCGCAGTTGATAAAGTATTCATTGGTTCTTGCACCAATAGTCGCATTGAAGATATACGTGCTGCTGCTAAGGTAGTGGATCGCTTAGGTAAAAAGGTTGCAGCTAACGTTAAATTGGCCTTGGTGGTGCCAGGATCTGGCTTAGTGAAAGCTCAGGCAGAGCGCGAAGGTTTGGATCGTGTTTTTAAAGCTGCCGGCTTTGAATGGCGTGAGCCGGGTTGTTCCATGTGCTTAGCTATGAACGCAGATCGACTCGAGCCAGGAGAGCGCTGCGCCTCTACTTCTAATCGGAATTTTGAGGGTCGCCAAGGTAATGGTGGAAGAACGCATTTGCTAAGTCCTGCTATGGCAGCTGCTGCAGCCATTGAAGGGCATTTTGTGGATATTCGTAAGATTTCTTAAGGAAATATGATGGTCAAATTGTCTTCTTGCACGATGATTAAAAAGCTAACTGTAGTCGCTGTTGCTGGGATTATTCTTGCTGCGTGCGCCAATACGATGGAAGGTGTTGGTAAGGATCTCCAAACGATGGGTAACTCCATGGGTGGAAAAAACCAAGCGAATACGAATAACAATAACCAATCCCAAACTCAGGGAAAAGATGTTGTTGTCACACCGGTTAAGTAAAAGCAATGGATAAATTTACCGTATACAAAGGTTTGGTGGCTCCGCTCAATCGCGAGAATGTCGATACCGATGCCATCATCCCAAAACAATTTTTAAAGTCAATTAAGAAAACCGGTTTTGGCCAGAATTTATTTGATGAGTGGCGCTACCTAGATCATGGTGAGCCTGGGCAGGATTGCAGCATACGCCCCCTGAATCCGGATTTTGTTTTAAACCAGCCCCGTTATAAAGATGCCGGTATTTTGTTGGCTCGCAAGAACTTTGGCTGTGGAAGCTCCCGCGAACACGCACCTTGGGCGCTCGACCAGTTCGGCTTTAGGGTAGTCATTTCTCCTAGCTTTGCTGACATTTTCTACAATAATTGCTTCAAAAATGGCCTTCTACCCATTGTGTTGTCTGAGCTGCAAGTAGACCACTTATTTAATGAAACACTGGCGTTTAATGGCTATCAGCTCACTATCGATCTCGATGCTCAGCAAGTGATTACCCCTGACGGTACTCCTTATAGCTTTGATGTAGCGCCATTTAGGAAGCATTGCTTGCTTAACGGTTTGGACGATATTGGCTTAACTCTGGAACATGCAGATAAAATCAAGGCTTATGAAGCTGAGCGCATCCTCAAGATGCCTTGGCTTGCGACACAACTGCCGTAGTTTTATCTAGTTAAAGGCCTTTCATGAAAATTGCAGTTCTACCGGGCGATGGTATTGGCCCGGAAATCGTTGCTGAAGCCGTTAAAGTATTAAACGCACTCGGCCCTCAATTTGACCTTGAGACAGCCCCTGTTGGTGGCGCTGCTTATGACTTGTCTGGCCATCCTTTGCCTCCCGCTACATTAGACCTTGCTAAAAAAGCAGACGCTATTTTGTTCGGCGCTGTTGGCGATTGGAAATACGATACTCTCGCCCGTGAACTACGTCCTGAGCAAGCCATTCTAGGTTTGCGTAAGCATTTAGAGTTGTTTGCCAATTTCAGACCCGCTATTTGCTACGACGAGCTCACAGCGGCTTCTAGCTTGAAAGCAGAAATTGTTGGTGGTCTTGATATCTTAATTATTCGTGAGCTGAATGGTGATATCTATTTTGGTCAGCCGCGGGGCATTCGTACTTCAGAGTTACCTTTATTCAAGGGTGCGCGTGAGGGATATGACATGATGCATTACAGCGAGCCAGAGGTAGAGCGGATTGGTCGTGTTGCATTTGAAGCGGCTCGTAAGCGCAGCAAAAAAGTCTGTAGTGTTGATAAGGCAAACGTGTTGGAGACCTCACAGTTGTGGCGTGAAGTCATGATTCGGGTTGGTAAAGATTATCCAGATGTCGAGTTGTCACATATGTACGTTGATAACGCAGCAATGCAACTAGTAAGGGCACCAAAAGCATTTGATGTGGTAGTGACTGGTAATCTATTCGGCGATATTCTGTCCGATGAGGCCGCGATGTTGACTGGCTCAATTGGTATGTTGCCGTCTGCATCATTGGATAAAAATAATAAAGGCTTGTATGAGCCGAGCCATGGTTCAGCTCCGGATATTGCGGGCAAGGGTATTGCAAATCCATTGGCAACCATTTTGTCTGCTGCCATGATGTTGCGTTATTCATTAGAGATGCCTGATCAAGCTGATCGTATTGAAAGGGCTGTGCAAAAAGTATTGACACAAGGATTGCGCACCGCTGATATTTTCACAGAAGGTACCCAAAAGGTTTCTACCGTTGAAATGGGTAACGCAGTTCTGGCTGCGCTTTGAAAATAAATCGTTTAAGTTAATAACATAGTGCAGTTCATTCATAGATAGTTAATCATGGCAAATACAAAAATACCATTGGTAGGTTTAGTCGGTTGGCGCGGTATGGTCGGTAGTGTTCTGATGGATAGAATGCTGGCTGAAAAGGATTTCGATCTCATTGAGCCCGTATTTTTTAGTACTAGCCAGGCTGGTGGTGAAGTTCCTCTCTTTAACGGACAAAAGGTTACTAAGGGCGAAAATTCTTTGCGGAATGCGAACGACATTCAAGCTCTATCACGTTGTGACATTATTTTGACTTGCCAAGGCGGTGACTACACCAACGATATTTTTCCAAAGTTACGCTCTGCTGGTTGGCAGGGCCACTGGATCGATGCAGCTAGTGCATTGCGTATGAAAGGTGACGCAGTGCTGGTTCTGGATCCCATAAATCGACCGGTTATAGACAAGGCATTAGCTGCTGGTGGAAAAAACTGGATTGGTAGTAACTGCACTGTAAGTCTGATGATGATGGCTATGGGTGGTCTTGTGAAGGCGGATATGGTCGAATGGATTAGTGCTATGACCTATCAAGCTGCTTCAGGCGCTGGTGCTCAGAATATGCGTGAGCTTCTTTTGCAGATGGGTGCCTTACGCGACAGCGTCGCAACCGAATTAGCCGATCCTTCATCCTGGATCTTAGATATTGATCGAAAAATCACTGAAACTTTGCGTTCTCCTGATTTTCCTAAGAAAAATTTCCGCAATACTCCTTTGGCAGGTAGCTTAATTCCGTGGATTGATGTTCCTGTTGAGAATGGCCAAACTAAAGAAGAGTGGAAGGGTGGCGCTGAATTTAACAAGATCTTAGGGCGACCTGCGTTTAGATCGCCTGGAAGTATTCCGATTGATGGTATATGTGTGCGTGTTGGTGCAATGCGTTGCCACTCACAGGGTTTGACAGTGAAGCTCAAGAAAGATATTCCCTTACAGGATATCGAAGACATTTTGGCTAACGATAGCCAATGGGTCAAAGTCGTTCCGAACGACCGTGAGATGACTGAGCGTGAATTATCTCCATCTGCCATTAGCGGTACTTTGACAGTACCTATTGGCCGATTACATAAAATGGCGATGGGCCCTGAATATCTCGGCGCCTTTACAGTGGGCGATCAACTCTTGTGGGGTGCTGCTGAGCCCTTACGTCGCATGCTCCGCATCTTGCTCGAGCGCTAATGTTAAGAATGAGCCAAATGAAGTTAGTAAAAGTAAAAGCCCTATGCTTAATTTGGCTGAGCTGGTCATGCACAGCAGGCGCTATCTCTCTAGGCTCCCCGAAACTGTTGTCCCGACCTGGAGAGCCGCTGAAAGTTGAGTTTCCAATTCGGGTTGGCGCAGAGGAGCAATCGCTTATCTCCAGTTTGAATGTCGATATTTCGAATAAAGCCGTATACGAAAAACGCGGCGTCTCCCAGAAGTTACTCATGTTTAATCCGCAAGCGATGGTTTATCGTAATCAGAAAGAGCGGTTAATGGTCTTGGTTGAGACGGTTGAATCAGTTCCCGCAGTGGATGATCCATTTCTAGATGTCATGGTGACATTAAATTGGTCTGCAGGGAGCATTACTAAGACCTATACCTTGCTTTTGGGTGACCCTCAAAAGATTACTGTCAGACCAGGCCAAAGTTTGTCTGAGATCGCTTCTCAATTATTGCCTAAATTAGATGGTGCAACCCTAGACCAAACCATGATGGCACTTTTTAGAGCTAATCCTGATGCATTTGCTAGCGGCAGTATCAATCGACTTGAGGCGGGAGCTGAGCTGAGCAAGCCTAGTCAAGCTTTATTGCGATCGATTAGTCCAGCAGAGGCTTATGAGTTTGTGGCTGAATCAAATGCCCAATGGCAGTCTAAACGTGCGTCACAGGGTGGTGCATCCACTGCTGCAAATACCTCAAAGAGTGGGGTGGCGCTACCTGCTCAAGATAGATTAAAAATTGGCTCTACTGCTGAAGGTAACTCCGAGGAGCGTCGTTACACTGAAGAATTGGTTGCGCAAGAAAAAATACTAGAGCAGAGCCGAGAACGTGTAGTTGAGTTAGAAAAAAATATTGCAGATCTTCAGCAACTGCTCGACAAAGCAAAAGGTAAAGATAAGGGTGAACCCAATTCTAACAATGCCTCTATTCTGGGTAGTTTTGCGCCTGCCATACTCGCTTTGGTGCTGATGGGTTTTACAGGATTACTACTATGGTTGTTGGCCAAGAATGCGCGTAAGTCAGAAGCGCGTCATTTTTCTAAAGAACCAGCACAAACGATTCCAACCCCTGATGACCATGCTGCATCACCTGGTGCGATGCCTAACCGAGCCAAGGCATTATTTGCAGGAATTGATTTAGACTTATCTCCTGCAAAAAAAACAAGTGCAGCAGTTCTTACTGAGTCGAATCCTTTGGCTGACACTCTGCGCGTGAAGTTAAATTTAGCGCGTGCCTATATTACTATTGAAGACTTTGCGGCTGCTAAGAAATCGCTGCAAGAAATCATTCTGATTGGCGCAGATATTGATACTGCCATTACGGTGGAAGCTCAAGGTATGTTAGCTGAGCTATCAGATCGTCATCACTAAAGCCTTGCTATGCGGATAGCCCTAGGCCTCCAATACGATGGCAGCCCCTACTCAGGTTGGCAATCCCAAGTAAATCAAAACACGATTCAAGATGAGGTAGAAAAAGCGATTACTGCATTTGTCGGGACGAGTGCGATCCAATCTGACCCCATACGCGTGATTACGGCTGGCAGAACAGATACTGGCGTACATGCCTTAGGTCAAGTCGTTCATTTTGATGTTGAAGTTGAACGAGATCATTGGTCATGGGTAAGAGGGGTCAATACTTTCTTACCAGAATCTATTGTGGTGAATTGGGCTCAGCCTGTTTCAGTAGATTTTAGTGCTCGCTACTCTGCATTTGAGCGCACCTACATTTATGCTTTGCATGCTGGACCATGCCGCTCGCCAATGGCTGCTGCACGTGCGGGTTATGTAATGCTTCCTGCAGAGCGCTGGTTTGATGTAGATGTGATGAAATTGGCTTCAGTGTGTTTAATCGGCGAGCATGATTTCACCTCATTTCGCTCCTCTGAATGTCAAAGTAAGACTCCTGTGAAAACCATTTATTCTATTGAGATTGTCTCTGATAGACCTTGGCTGTATTTTAAGATCAAAGGAAATGCCTTCTTGCATCATATGGTCCGCAATCTTGTCGGTAGCTTTATCCAAATTGGCGTTGGTAAACAGTCTGCTGATTGGATGTCAGATGTCTTGGCAGCAAAAAATCGCAGTATTGCTGCTCCCACTTTTTCTCCGGCTGGGCTCTATTTGACTCAAATCGCTTATCCAGAGCAATTTCAAATTCCACAGCCATGGCTTGAAAATTCGTGGCTTCCCAAAAGTCTGTTTTAGTCAAACTCGGTCATCCAAGGCCTAAAGCCTTATCATTTCCTTATGGGCTTACTCAATTACTCCCCCAATCGAACCAGAGTCAAAATCTGTGGTCTAAAAACCATCCATGATGTAGATGCAGCAGTTGCAGCTGGGGTTGATGCCGTTGGTTTTGTCTTTTACCCCAAAAGCCCCCGGGCTGTCAGCCCCCAAACAGCTGCTGCCTTGATCTCCAGGCTTCCAGCCGGTGTTGATGCAGTAGGTTTAGTTGTTAATGCCACAGATGCCGAGTTTGAGGCCATTCGTAGGGTAGCCCCAATCACTTTATGGCAGTTTCATGGGGATGAGTCACCCTCAGAATGCCAGGGCTTTGCAGCAGGCCAACCCTGGATAAAAGCGGCCCGTGTTGGCGCCGACTTCCCCTTTGCCGATTTTTCCCTACAATATAGGCAAGCAGATGCTTTTTTGCTCGATGCCCTAGTTGAGGGTTACGGTGGAGGAGGCATTCCTTTTGACTGGTCAGGAATCCCAGAAGCATGGATAAGCGCAAACGCGCATCAGGTCGTTTTGAGTGGTGGGTTGAACGTTCACAACGTGGGCGATGCCATTGCTCGCCTACATCCTTGCGTAGTTGACGTCTCTAGCGGCGTAGAAATCAGCAAGGGTGTTAAAGATCATGCCTTAATGAAGGAGTTTATTCAGGCAGTGCGTGCGGCAGACGCAAGCACCACATCCTAATATTGCTGTAGCTAAATAAAAGAGGTATTTATGTACGATAAGCCAGATGCACGAGGACACTTTGGTCCTTACGGTGGCGTATTTGTTTCTGAGACGCTGATGTTTGCTTTGGATGAGCTCAAAGCGGCTTATGCCAAATATCAATACGACCCCGAGTTTTTAGAAGAATTCCATTACGAGCTCAAACACTTTGTAGGGCGACCATCACCGGTCTATCACGCCAAACGCTGGAGTCAAATGTTGGGCGGTGCTCAGATTTATCTGAAGCGTGAAGATTTAAATCATACTGGTGCCCACAAAATCAATAACGTGATTGGTCAGGCAATGTTGGCTAAGCGGATGGGGAAGCCACGCATTATTGCTGAGACAGGGGCAGGACAGCATGGTGTTGCTACAGCAACCATCTGCGCTCGCTTTGGTTTAGATTGCACGGTATATCAAGGATCTGTTGACGTTGCTCGGCAAGCTCAAAATGTGTTCCGAATGAAATTGCTCGGGGCGAAGGTTGTTCCCGTTGAATCTGGTACTAAAACGCTTAAAGATGCCCTCAATGAGGCGATGCGAGATTGGGTAACCAATGTTGAAGATACCTTCTACATTATTGGCACTGTTGCCGGCCCTCATCCATACCCCATGATGGTCAGAGATTTCCAGAGTGTGATTGGTGAAGAGTGCAAAGTGCAGATGCCAGAGCTCACTGGACGTCAGCCTGATTTTGTCATGGCCTGTGTTGGTGGTGGCTCTAATGCGATGGGCATTTTTTATCCATATATTGAATATCCTGAAGTTAAACTCATTGGTGTTGAGGCAGCGGGACATGGCTTAAATAGTGGCCTTCATTCTGCGGCCTTGTGCGTAGGTAAGCCAGGAGTGTTGCATGGCAATCGCACTTATCTTTTACAAGATGAGAATGGTCAGATTTCTGAAACCCATTCTGTTTCTGCCGGCATGGATTACCCGGGCGTTGGTCCTGAGCATGCATGGCTCAAAGATTCTGGTCGTGCTGAATACGTCGCAATCACAGACGAAGAGGCGCTGAAAGCATTCCATGATTGTTGCCAAATAGAAGGCATCATTCCTGCGCTTGAGTCAGCACATGCCATTGCTTATGCTTGCAAGTTAGCGCCAACGCTATCTAAAGATAAAACCATTTTGGTCAATCTATCTGGTCGTGGTGATAAAGACATGCATACTGTTGCTCAAGCTACCGGTTCTGAAGGTTAACTCCGAAGTAATAAGAAAAAATCAGATACGAACTGTTATGTCAAAAATTAATACACTCTTCAACGACTTAAAAGCCTCTGGAAAAAAAGGGCTGATTCCATTCATCACTGCAGGTGATCCCCATCCGCAACTGACGGTCGAGTTGATGCATGCCTTAGTTCGTGGAGGTGCCAATTTAATTGAGTTGGGCGTGCCATTCTCTGACCCGATGGCTGATGGGCCAGTTATTCAGCGTTCCTCAGAAAGAGCTCTATCTCAAGGTGTGACCTTACATAGTTGCCTAGAGATGGTCAAAGAGTTTCGTCAGGTCGATACGAATACACCAGTAGTATTAATGGGCTATGCCAACCCGGTTGAGCAGATGGGTGCGGAGCGTTTTGCCAATGAAGCAAAGTCTGCTGGTGTCGATGGCGTGCTCATAGTCGATTACCCACCAGAAGAGTGTGTTGATTTTGCAGCGCGTATGCGAGCGGCTGGAGTAGACCCTATTTTCTTATTAGCACCTACTTCATCGTCAGATCGCATTAAAGAGGCCGCTAAAATTGCTTCTGGTTATATCTATTACGTCTCTATGCGAGGGGTTACAGGTGCATCTCACTTGAATACCCAGGATGTGGCGAGCAATATTCCCAAAATTCGTGATGCTACGTCAATCCCCATTGCAGTCGGTTTTGGTATCAACGATCCAGAGAGTGCGCGTGCGGTTTCAAAAACAGCGGATGCGGTAGTTATTGGTAGTCGAATAATCCGTCTTTTAGAGGATTCAGCCCCGGAGCAGGCAGTACAATCACTTGTGAACTTCATACGAGAAATTCGCGTTGCTTTAGATAGTTAATGCACTGGATAGTCAAAAACTAATGAGCTGGATCGATAAATTATTACCCCCACAAATCCAACATACGGATCCTGCAAATCGCAAATCTGTTCCGGAGGGTCTTTGGGTTAAGTGCCCCAGCTGTGAAACTGTTCTTTACAGTACTGATATCGAAGCCAATCTTTCTGTTTGTCCGAAATGTAGTCATCACATGCGCATCGGCGCCCGCCAGCGACTCGATAGCCTGGTAGATCCTAAGGGTCGTTATGAGATTGGTGCTGACATTTTCCCAATTGATCCGCTGAAATTTAAAGATTCTAAAAAGTACCCCGATCGCCTGAAAGAAGCCAGCGATGCCTCTGGCGAATCTGAAGCCTTGATTGTTCTTGGCGGGAAAATCGAAAGTATCCCCGTTGTAGCGGCCTGCTTTGAGTTCCAGTTTATGGGTGGCTCTATGGGCTCAGTTGTCGGTGAGCGTTTTGCTCGCGGTGTCCAAGAGGCGATTGCCAAGAAGTGTGCCTTTATCTGCGTGACCGCTACTGGGGGTGCGCGCATGCAAGAAAGCCTGCTATCCCTTTTTCAGATGGCAAAAACCAACTCGATGTTGACTTTATTGTCTAAAAAGAAATTACCCTATATCAGTGTTTTGACCGACCCAACGATGGGCGGAATTTCTGCTAGCTTTGCCTTTATGGGTGATGTAGTCATTGCTGAGCCTAAGGCTTTGATTGGTTTTGCTGGACCTCGAGTGATCGAGCAGACTGTGCGTGAAAAACTACCGGAAGGGTTTCAGCGTGCTGAATTTTTGATGCAGAAGGGTGGCATCGACATGATTGTGGATCGTCGCCAAATGCGTGGTGAGATTGCTCGCTTATTGGCCTTACTTCAACAACTTCCTGAGCCTGCGACTGTAGGCAGCTCGGCTGTATAAAGCGCTTGAGCACTTCATACCAAGCCCCCATTCTTTTTTCTAGCCTAGCGGCCTGGCTTAGCCACCTTGAAACTGCTCACCCCGTCGGTATCGATATGGGGCTTGACCGGATTAATCGCGTCAAGGAGTCACTAGGCCTTCATTTTAATTGCCCTGTCATTACGGTTGCCGGCACTAATGGCAAGGGATCAACCTGTGCCTACTTGGAAAGTATCCTGCTGGCATCGGGATATAAAGTGGGTTGCCACATGTCGCCCCATTTACTCTCGTTCAATGAACGTGCTCGCGTGAATGGTGAGGAAGTAGCGGATGTCGTATTGCTAGAGCATTTTGCTTTAGTTGAAAAAGCTCGCGTGAGTCTACTGGATCCACCAACCTTAACTTATTTTGAATTTACGACTCTTGCAATCATGCATCTATTCTCTAAGGCAAGCTTAGATGCCGTCATACTAGAAGTCGGAATGGGCGGTCGCTTAGATGCCGTCAATATTGTTGATGCTGATTGCGCAATCGTCACTAGCATTGACATTGATCATTCAGATTTTTTAGGCGATACACGTGAAGCTATTGCACGTGAAAAAGCAGGTATTTTTCGATCAGGCGCTATTGCCGTTTGCGGAGATCCAGTGCCCCCACAATCTTTAATTGATCAAGCTGAAGAGCTGGGTTGTGATTTATGGCTGCAAGGGAGAGACTTTAATTTTCAAGGCGATAAGCAACAATGGGGTTGGGCAGGGCGTCAAAAACGTTTTAGTGGTTTAGGTTATCCCGCTTTACGCGGTGCCAACCAAATTCTGAATGCATCCGCTGTCATTGCCGCCTTAATGGCTTTACATCAGCGCTTACCTGTCAGTGCTCAAGATATTCGCAATGGATTTGCCTTGGTCGAGTTGCCAGGCCGCTTTCAGGTGCTACCAGGTCAGCCCACCGTGATCCTCGATGTTGCTCATAATCCGCATGCTTCTGCGACACTTGGCCAAGGTTTGGACAAGATGGGTTATCACCCCTACACCTATGCCATCTTTGGAGCCATGGCAGATAAAGATATTGCTGGCGTGATGAAGCCCTTGTTAGGTAGTGTGGATTTCTGGTTTTGCACCGATTTGCCTACCCCACGGGCCTCTAGTGCGCGGGTTTTAGCAGAGAAGTTGGCGGAGCTTGGGGTTGTTATTCAAAATAGTGCTGATGGGGGCATTGAATGCTTCTCAGATCCTGCTGCAGCGTATCAAAAAGCCCTTTCTAAAGCAGGTGAGGGTGATAGAATTGTCATCTTCGGATCCTTCTATACCGTTGCCGGCGTAATGGCATATCGAAATAACCAGGCGCATTGATCCATGATTCGTTTACCGAAGCTTTTTAAGCGAAACTCTGATACTGAATATCTCGATCGAGATTCTGTGAGAGGCCGCCGCACTGTCAATAAATTAGCTCCGCGGAGCTTTCAAAGGGCTCAAGAAAGCGAAGAGCTTGCGTTTAATGAAGATCCTGAGCAGCAGCGCGCTCGTCATCGCCTGATTGGTGCAGCCGTATTGGTACTCATTGCAGTAGTGGGGCTCCCACGAATTTTAGATAGCAAGCCAAAAGCAGTGAATAATGACATTGCTATCAATATTGTTTCTAGTCTCCCAGCGCCTAATGTTGCTGTCCCCGCTAACGAAGAAAAGATTAAGGCATCAGAAGATCTTCCGCTCAAGGAGAGGGAGATCATCTCGGTACCCGAGATTAAATCTGAAATGAAATCTGATGCTAAATCAGCCCCATCATTAAATAAAGCCAGTTCCATTGGCTTAGCTGCTGGAGAGGAAGTAGTTGCTTCAGCAAACCCTGCTGCCAAAACAGAAGAGACTTCAAAAAAAGCGGGGTCTGGAAAGTACTTGATTCAGATTGGTGCCTTCGCATCCGAAGATCGGGCTAAAGGTTGGATTTCTAAAATGAAGGACCAAAAGATTCCCAACTACGTTTTAAATAAAACAAGCGCCGATGGCACCAAACTCTATGTTCTAAGAGCGGGACCTTTTCTCGATAAAGATGTCGCTGAGGCTGCCGAGAAAAAAGTGAAGGCCATGGGCTTAACGCCCAGACTTGTTGAGCTTGGTTCCCCTTAATGGAATACTTATCCACCCTGAAATTAACCCCGGTGGATTACTTCACCCTGGTTGTGTTGCTGGTCTCTGCTCTGGTCGGTATTTCTAGAGGCTTATTTAAAGAATTGTTGGCATTAGCTTCTTGGTTCATCGCTGCATGGGTTGCCTATCACTACACTAACTATCTTTCTGTGGAATGGCTATCCACTTTCCATATGGATGAGCTCTTGAGTCTGGGTATCAGTTTTCTGATCTTATTTATCTTGACTTTGATTATTTGTGGATTGGTTGGAAATCTGATACAAAAAATTATTTTGTCGGCAGGCTTAACTGTGACCGATCGTTTCCTTGGCTTGGTTTTTGGCTTGGCTCGCGGAGGTATAGTGATCGTTGTATTGGCTACATTAGCGGCGCTCACACCAATACCGCAAAGCATAGCATGGCAAAAAGCCATAACTCGCCCTGCTGTAGATATGGCGACTGGTTTAATCAAAGGATGGTTACCGGCTGATTGGGCTAAACAATTAGGTGATGCAATGCCTAAAATTACACCCACCGTAACCCCTTCACTAACAATAGGGATCTAGGCTTATGTGCGGCGTCGTTGGAACAGTTTCCCACTCCCCAGTTAATCAATTGATATACGACGCATTGTTGCTTTTGCAACATCGAGGTCAAGATGCGGCCGGTATGGCTACGATGAATGGAAATTCATTCACTATGCACAAGGCTAATGGTTTGGTGCGAGATGTGTTTCGAACTCGAAATATGCGTAGCCTGGTAGGTAATGCTGGCATAGGCCAAGTGCGCTATCCCACTGCCGGCTCTGCGAGTAGCGAAGAAGAGGCGCAGCCGTTTTATGTAAGTGCCCCTTACGGCATTATTCTGGCGCATAACGGAAATTTGACTAATGCGCCTAGCCTGCGCGTAGAAATGGCGTATCGTGATCGTCGTCATATTAATACCAGCTCTGATACAGAAGTCCTACTTAACGTATTAGCTGATGAATTACAAAAAGAAACAAATAGCGTTACTTTGGATGAGGGGGCAATGTTTAATGCTGTGACTCAGGTTACTAAGCGTGTAAAGGGATCTTATGCCGTTGTTTCTTTGATTGCTGGGTATGGCTTATTGGCTTTTCGTGATCCATTTGGTATCCGTCCTTTATGCATTGGTCGCATTGATACGCCAAAGGGCCCTGAGTGGATGGTTGCTTCTGAGTCGGTCGCGCTTGATGGCTTGGGCTTCACATTTGTTCGGGACGTAAATCCTGGTGAAGCAATCTATATTGATTTAGACGGTAACTTCTTTTCTCGACAATGTGTAGCCGATGCGGTGTTGACTCCATGTATTTTTGAATATGTTTACATGGCTCGTCCAGATTCAACGATTGACGGTGTTATTGTTTACAACGTACGGATGCGAATGGGTGATTACCTTGCCGAAAAGATTCGTCAAGAAACGATTCCAGGTGAGATTGATGTAGTCATGCCAATCCCAGACTCGAGTCGTCCAGCAGCAATGCAAGTTGCCAAGCGTTTGGGTGTGGATTACCGTGAAGGTTTCTTCAAAAACCGTTATATCGGCAGAACTTTCATCATGCCGGGGCAGGAAGTGCGCAAAAAATCGGTACGTCAAAAACTCAATGCCATGAGAATTGAGTTTAAAGATAAGACGGTCTTAATTGTGGACGACTCCATTGTGCGTGGTACAACTTCGTTTGAGATCGTGCAAATGGCTCGTGAATCTGGTGCTAAGAAAGTGATTTTTGCTTCCGCTGCACCGCCTGTTCGCTTTCCCAATGTCTATGGTATCGATATGCCAACTCGCAGTGAGTTAGTGGCATATGGGCGAACAGATGAGGAGATCAACAAAATGATTGGGGCAGATCAACTCATTTATCAAAGTGTCGAGGATATGAAGCAAGCAGTTAGGGACATCAACCCCAAGATCGAGCACTTCGAAGCTTCTTGTTTTGATGGGCATTATGTCACGGGTGATATTAATGATTCTTATCTGGATGCTTTGGAAGCCGCTCGGAATACTTCAGAAGCACAGGCCGATCGTCAACGCGATTCTAGTGACTTTGCCCGTTCACAACTACACCTACACTTAGCTACCGAAGACTAAAAACAACGATCTAGTTCCTCAGATGCTGGTGTCTGAGGCAATTTAGTCATTCGGTGTCAAAATAGCGGTATGAAGAGTAAAACACCTCGCAAAAAACCTGATTTCTCAAAGCTGGCGTTGGAAACCTTGGCGGTTCGCGCGGGTACTCGCCGCACTGCTGAATATCAAGAACACTCTGAGGCAATGTTCCTGACCTCCAGTTTTTGCTTTGACAGTGCTGAACAAGCGGCTGATGGATTTGCCCATGCCGATCAGGGTTTTATTTATTCGCGCTTTACCAATCCCACAGTTAGTATGTTTCAAGATCGACTTGCTGCATTAGAAGGTGGTGAAGCTTGTATAGCCACCTCTTCAGGAATGGCTGCGATTTTGACAATGGCGATGTCCCATCTGCAAGCAGGAGACCACGTAATATGCTCTCGCTCTGTCTTTGGTGCAACGATTCAACTGTTTAGCAATATCCTTGGACGCTTTGGTATTACGACTACCTATGTAGATTTATCAAATACCCAGGCTTGGCAAGATGCCGTCCAAGCAAACACCAAACTGTTTTATTTAGAAACACCATCTAATCCTTTAACCGAGATTGCTGATATCAAAGCAATCTCTAAAATTGCTAAGAAAGCAAAAGCACTTTTTGCAGTAGATAACTGTTTCTGCACACCTGCATTACAAAGACCACTTTTGTTAGGGGCTGATGTAATTATTCATTCAGCCACCAAGTATCTAGATGGTCAAGGTCGAGTTGTTGGTGGCGCGATTGTCGGTAGTAATGATTTCATTATGGGAAAAGTATTTCCCTATGTGAGAACAGCTGGTCCAACCCTGTCTGCATTTAATGCTTGGGTTTTTCTCAAAGGTTTAGAGACTCTGGAGTTGCGCATGAAGCAACAGAGTCAAAATGCTTTGGAAATTGCTCAGTGGTTAGAAAAGCAGCCTGGCGTAGAGCGTGTATATCACCCTGGACTAAAATCCCATCCACAACATGCGCTGGCCAAGCGCCAACAAAAAGCGGGTGGCGCGATTCTCTCTTTTACGCTGAAGGGCGGGAAGAGGGCGGCATTCAAATTAATCAATCAAACTAAGCTCTGTTCTATTACTGCTAATTTGGGAGACACCCGGACGACCATCACTAATCCAGCAACCACGACCCATTGTAGAGTGAGCCCGGAAGCTCGCAAGGCAGCTGGCATTACCGATGGATTAGTTCGCATTGCTGTTGGGCTCGAGAATGTAGCCGATCTAAAGAATGACCTGATTGGTGGCTTGAAAAAATAAATGGGGTTTAGTAATGCAACCCAGTTTTGGAATGAGCGATTTGATAAAGCAGAGTTTATCTTCGGTAAAGAGCCCAATGAATTTCTTGTTAAGCAATCTACCCGGTATCTAAAACAAGGTAACTCCATTCTTTGCATTTCAGATGGTGAGGGTCGTAATGGAGTGTGGTTAGCAAAGCAGGGAATGCAAGTTACTGGCTTTGATGTTTCTGATATTGCGCTTGCTAAGGCTAGGCAATTTGCAGAGGAAAATCAAGTCAATATTAACTATAGCCTTTCTGATACGGATGGATTTGATTGGTCACCCAACTCATATGATGCGGTAGTTGGAATCTTTATTCAGTTTGCAGATCCTCAGATGCGCTCTAGAATCTTCCAACAGATTAAACAAACATTAAAGCCTAGTGGGATATTCATTCTGCAGGGCTATACGCCAAAACAGTTGGAATATAAAACGGGTGGCCCATCTCTGATTGAGCATCTCTATACCGAAGAGATGATTCGTGAGCTAAGCCATGGATTCGAAATTCTAGATTTGTGCTGTTATGAAAAAGAATTATCAGAAGGTCCTAGGCATACAGGCATGTCGGCATTGCTGGGCTTAGTCTCTAAAAAACGGTGATGCAGCTACATAGACTCTAGAAATCTTCTGGGATCATTAATGGATCTTAAGGGCATGATATGAATTTGACTGCCATCTAATTCCAGATGCATGAGAGCGCCAACTTCAATATTGAGTCGCTTTACTTCTGCTGCTGAGGCTTCCCATTCGATCGTATTCTCGCTCTGTTGAATACAGAACTGAATGACTGAAATTTGACCTAAGCTACTCACTTTTTTAACAATAGCGGGCATTGTTATAGAAGAGGAATGATTGTGTGCACTTAATCCGCTTTGTGGAATGACCCAAGCTACTTTTGTATTAGCTGGGATCTTGCCTTTATCGGCTACTGCAAATGTTTGATCACACCCATCCCATGTAAGACTACCAGCATTAAATACCCCATGAAACCGATTACTAATCCCGACTAACTCAGCAACACGAGAGTTTCGTGGTTTTTGAAATAATATTTGTGGGGCTGCTGTCTGCAGACTAATGCCTTCCTCTAATACCGTGATCCGATCAGCCAGCAAACTTGCCTCCCGCAAATCATGAGTGACGAGTAGGATTGGGATGTTGAGGTCTTGACGCAGATCTGCCAGGGTTTTGTAGAGGCTTTGACGAGTTGGAGCATCCACTGCAGAAAAGGGCTCATCCAGCAGCAGGATTTTTGGTTTTCTAGCCAATGCTCTTGCCAGGGCTATACGCTGCTGTTGTCCACCTGACAGTTGATCCGGCATGCGTTGGGCAAGCTCAGCAATACCCATTCTTTCTAGCCAGTCTAAAGCAATCACTTTACGTTCACTAGTGCTAAGTCCTGAATTTTGCAGTGGTATGCAAACATTTTCAATTGCGTTTAAGTGAGGAAAGAGGGCGTACTGTTGAAAGAGAAAGCCGCAAGACCGTTGGGCAGCCGTCATTAATTTTGGAGTACTAGTTAAATCATCGCTCTCAAACCAAACTTCGGAGTTGCATTCAATTCTTCCGCTACTAGCATGTCGTAAGCCTGCAATGGTTCTGAGTACAGTCGTTTTTCCACTTCCAGATGGGCCAACTAAGGCATGCATTTCACCGGCTGCACATTCCAGATTCACTTCTATTGGCATCGGCAGACGTTGGGATAGCCTGAGTTTTAACATTAGGTAGCACCTCTATACGGCTGGGCAGAAGTGCGGGCAAAGATCCCGTAAGAGATTGCGATTGCAATCAAGGAAGTTGCTAATAAAAATAGAGAAAGAGCTCCTGCACCAGCAGTGTCAAAATTTTGAACTTTGTCATAGATTGCAATAGAAACAGTCTTCGTTTCGCCAGGTATTGCGCCCCCAACCATGAGGACCACTCCAAACTCACCCAGCGTATGAGCAAATGTGATAACAGCTGCGCTGGTAATCCCACGCCAGGCTAATGGCAACTCAATCAGTCGAAATATTTGCCATTGACTAAGTCCGCTGACTTGAGCTGCCTCTCGAATTTCTGGATTGATGGCCTCAAAGGCCCTTTGTATTGGCTGTATAGCAAAGGGTAGATTCACGATTAATGAGGCAATGAGAATGCCGTAAAACGAGAAAACCAAAGGGAATCCAAAAATAGATTGTTCGCTCAAGCCCACTAAAAAATAGTAGCCCAATACAGTAGGGGGTAATACGAGAGGCAGAGCTAAAGCCGCCTCAATCCAGGGGCGACTTTTATTTAAGCTCATGAGTCGATGAGCGACCCAAATACCAAATGGCAGTATGAGTGCTAATGTCCAGAAGGCGAGCTTGAGGGAGAGAAGGATTGCATCGGTATCCATGCTGCCATTGTATTGGCTGTTCTAGTAAGGGTATCTCTCTATATGGTTCTGTTGGATGTAAGAGTTTAATATATGCATATATACGCATACAACAATAAATTAATGAATAATAAGGCTAAGCTCAAAAAAGCAACCAGTAACCTATCTCCGGCTTTGATGGAGAAGGTATTCGAACGCGTTGCCCAATACTTCGATGTACTGTCTGAGCCAGCGCGCCTGCGCATCATGTACGCGGTCTGTAGCGGTGAAAAGTCGGTTTCTGAGGTCATCCAGTTATGTGGCTCTAGCCAGGCGAATGTGTCACGTCATCTCGCAATGTTGCATAAAGCTGGAATCTTGTTAAGGCGCAAAGAAGGAACCACCGTTTTTTATTCAATTGCTGACAACGCAACCGTTGAGATGTGTCAAACGGTATGCGCAAAGATTGCCGAGAGTTTGCATTAATTGATTAGCAGCTGTTCCTTAAATTAGAAATTACATGACAAATAAACAAATAGAGATTAGCGCAGAAGATGTCGACACAATCGAAAGGTTGAGCCACAGAGCTCGTCTAGTTAAGGCGCCAGAGCATTTTATTTCACAGGATCTGATTGCCGAAATTAATAGCAATGGCTTGGATGAAAATCGTCGTGGTTTTTTGCGTAAAGGTTTTATGTCTGCATTAGGTGGTGTTGCCGCTGGACTATCAGCACCTCTGGCTATGGCTGCAGGCGAGGGCGATCCTGCGATTCTAGAAAAACAAGAATGGCAAACGACTTTAGGCAAGAACGTAGCAACTATGCCTTATGGTGTCCCGTCTATCTATGAGTCAAACTTAATACGTCGTCAGTCTCCTGGCTTAACGCGTGTTTCAGCCTCTTCAGTTGCATTTACGCCACTACAAGGTTTATTTGGAACCATTACACCGAATGGTTTGCATTTTGAGCGGCACCATCAGGGTTGGTATAACCTCAACCCAGAAACCCATCGTTTGATGGTGAATGGTCTAGTAAAAAACCCACGTGTATTTACGATGAATGATTTAATGCGTTTACCTTCAGTTTCACGTACACACTTTATTGAGTGCGGTGCGAACACTGGTCTTGAGTGGGGTAACGTTGCTGTACCAACGGTTCAGTACACCCACGGCATGCTGTCCTGTTGTGAGTTCACAGGTGTACCTCTTAAAGTATTGCTTGAAGAGTGTGGTGCTGATTTGAAGAAAGGGAAGTACATGCTTGCCGAGGGTGGTGACGGCTCTGGCATGACTCGAACCATTAACCTAGAAAGCAATCTTCAGGATGCGATTGTTGCATGGGGTATGAATGGCGAGATGTTACGCCCTGAAAACGGCTTTCCATTGCGCCTGGTTGTGCCAGGTGTGCAGGGGGTTAGCTGGGTCAAATGGCTGCGGCGCCTAGAGGTAGGCGACATGCCTTGGAATTCAAAAGACGAAGCGATTCACTATATTGATCTCATGCCAAATGGTGAGCATCGTCAATACACCTCGATCCAAGAATGTAAATCGGTTATCACTACACCATCTGGTGGCCAACAACTACTAGACAAAGGTTTCTATAACGTCAGTGGCATGGCTTGGTCTGGCCGCGGCAAGATTAAACGTGTCGATGTTTCCTTTGATGGCGGCAATAACTGGCGTACAGCCCGTTTGGAAACGCCTATCCTCACCAAGTCTATAACTCGATTTAATATTGATTGGATTTGGGATGGTTCGCCCGCCATTATGCAATCAAGAGCTGTGGATGATACGGGTTACATTCAGCCTTCCATCAAGACACTCCGTAACTTACGCGGCACACGATCGATTTATCACAATAATGCAATTCAATCTTGGAAATTAGATTCCAATGGTGAGGTCAGTAATGTGCAAGTGGGATAAATTTATTTCGTGTGCTATTTCGGTTGGGACTATTTTACTGGGAGCCAATTTCGCCTTTGCGCAATCTCAAACCCCATCCGTCAAGTACCCTGGTATTGGCCGTCATGCCACTATTGCTGAAGTTGCCGCTTGGGATATTGATGTTAGACCGGACTTTAAGGGCTTGCCAAAGGGATCTGGTTCAGTAGCGAAAGGGCAGGAAATTTGGGAGGCGAAGTGTGCAAGTTGTCACGGCACCTTTGGGGATTCAAATGAAATCTTTACTCCGATCGCCGGCGGTACTACAAAAGAAGATATTAAGACAGGTCGTGTTGCTTCATTAAACGATATGAAGCAACCGCAACGCACTACCTTAATGAAGGTGGCAACAGTTTCAACCTTATGGGACTATATTTATCGTGCCATGCCATGGAATGCACCTCGATCTTTAACGCCTGATGATACTTATGCTTTGGTGGCCTTCACGTTAAGTTTAGGCGATATTGTTCCGGATGATTTTGTCCTGAGTAATAACAATATCGCCGATATCAAAATGCCCAATCGAAATGGCATGACAACGAAACATGGGCTTTGGAGTGTGGACGGCAAACCGGATGTGAATGGCAACGCTTGTATGAATAATTGCGTTCCCTTTGTCCAGATCGGTTCTACCTTGCCGGATTTTGCCCGTAATGCCCATGAAAATATCGCAGATCAAAATCGAATGTATGGACCCTATCGAGGTGCAGATACGACTAAGCCGCCATTAAAGCAGCTGCCTGTTTCCGCAGGTACAGGAGTAACTCCTTCTGTTAATACTCCCTCTTTGGCCTCGAAAGGTCCTGCTGCACTATTTAAAAGCGAAAATTGCTCGGCTTGCCACGCATCCAATACCAAATTAGTAGGTCCCTCTATTACGGATGTAGCCAATAAATACAAGGGGCAAAGCGATGCTCAGGACAAATTGATGGCTAAGGTTAAGAGTGGTGGTGCAGGGGTTTGGGGGGCTATTCCAATGCCTCCTCAAGCCCAACTTTCCGATGAAGACCGCAGGGCATTGGTTACTTGGATGCTATCTGAAGGTAAGTAGGGGGTGAATTTCGTATTAAATGGTCAGTTTTAATGCAAAATAGCTAATAAGTTAACAAAAAGCAAAGATTAAAAGGAGTTTTTTATGAATCAGCAACGACGTAGTCTTTTAAAGTATTCAGCGGTTTTTAGTTTAATGGCCTCATCCGGTCTTATCAGCGTAGCCCAAGCCCAAGAGTGGAATAAAGCTGCCTTTGAAGGCAAAAGCTTGGATGACGTTTTTAAAATTCTGAGCAGCGGAAGTCCAGAAAAATCATCCGCCGTTACTTTAAATGCGCCGGATATCGCTGAAAACGGTGCCGTAGTTCCGGTGGGCATTATTACAAGCTTAAAAGCAGAGCAAATGGCTATCTTGGTTGAAAAGAATCCAAGCTCTTTGGCAGCGCAATTCTTTATCCCATCAGGAACAGATGCATTCGTGACTACCCGCATCAAAATGGGTCAAACATCAAATGTCTATGGCTTAGTCAAGGCTGACGGTAAATGGTTGATGGCGGTTAAAGAAGTCAAGGTTACTTTAGGTGGTTGCGGCGGTTAATGCTGAACTCGTCAACAGTTTCAATTAATTAAATACAGAATAAAAGAGGAACAAAATGGGTGATCCGATGCGCGTAAGAGCTGCCGAAAGCGGTGGCACTGTAGACGTAAAAATTTTGATGAAGCACGATATGGAGTCAGGTCAGCGTAAAGATGCTGCTGGAAAAACTGTCCCGGCTTGGTTTATTAGCACCATCAAGGTGACTGCAAATGGTAAAGATGTGTTTAATGGCCAATTTGGCCCTGCTGTTTCTAAAGACCCATTTTTGAACTTTAAGTACAAAGGCGCTAAGGGTGACAAGATTGTGGTGACTTGGATTGATAGCAAGGGTGATAAACGTACTGATGAAGCAACCGCTTCTTAATTTCACCGTTTTTTGATTTGATCTTTATGAATTTGTTTTGAAAGGGTTGCAAATGCAACGAAAACTGAGATTAGGGCTAGCCACTGGCTTATTGGCTACCGTATTCACGATGTCATCTTCATCTTGGGCGCAAAATAGTGCCACGGATGATATTGCAAAATATCGCGAGATGATTGCTGATGGTAATCCTTCAGAACTCTATGAGGCGGCAGGTGAAGATTTATGGAAAAAACCTGCTGGGCCTAAAAATGCAACCCTAGAAAAGTGTGATTTGGGCTTAGGTGCCGGTGTAGTTAAAGGAGCTGCGGCGCAGTTGCCACGCTACTTTAAAGATACAAACAAAGTTCAGGATCTGGAATCCCGCTTGATGACCTGTATGCAGGTATTGCAAGGGCGTAATCCACAAGAGATGATCGATGCCCCTTTTCAGATTGGCCCTAAAAAGGATATGGAGGCAATCGTTGCATATGTGGTTACCTTATCTAAAGGTGACAAGATCAAAGTGACCACAGCCCATCCTAAGGAAAAAGAGATGTATGACTTGGGCAAACGCGCCTTCTTTTTTCAGGGTGGTCCAATGGACTTTTCATGTGCCTCATGCCATGCAGAGAACGGTAAGCGTATTCGCCTCCAAGACCTGCCAAATATTACGGAACAAAAAGGCGCTGCGCTAGGCTGGGGGTATTGGCCAGCCTACCGAGTATCCAGCGGTCAATTTTGGACAATGCAACAACGTCTAAATGATTGCTTCCGCCAGCAGCGCTTTCCATTTCCTATTTATGGTTCCGATGTAACCATAGCCTTATCTATGTATATGGCTAAGACGGCTAATGGCGGTACTGTCGAAACGCCTGGATTGAAGCGCTAATTCATAAGAGATGATGATCATGAAAAATACAAATATCAAAAAACTCTTAGCGCTTGCTGGATTTATTTTTGCTTCAAGCCTCCTGCAGAATGTAGCAGTCGCTCAGCAAAAAAATGACCCTAAGTTCAATAAGATGATTCAAGATAGCTTCAAAGCAGATGGTATTGCGGGTCTCGATCGCATTGACCAAGATGCTACTCAGAAGTTTTGTTCAGACCCCCAGTTTGCGAATAGCAAGCAGGGTGAGGCGATGAGAGTGAAGATTCAAAAAATCAATATGGATGCGATTAAACAGCCTTCTGATGGCAAATACCTCGGAGACTGGAAGCGGGGTGAGAGTATTGCTCAAAGCGGCCGTGGTGCTACTTGGACAGATAAAGCCGATACCGTGATTGGTGGTGGATGTTACAACTGTCATCAAATCGATCCTAAGGAGATTTCTTATGGAAATATTGGCCCTTCTTTAACTGGGTACGCTAAGCTTCGCGGCTATACCCAGGAAGTAGTGACCTATACCTGGAATCGCATTAATAACTCTAAGGCATACAACGCTTGTAGCAATATGCCTCGCTTTGGACACTTTAAACTTTTGAATGAGAAGCAAATGCAAGATGTCATGGCACTGCTGCTTGATCCAGAGTCTCCCGTAAATAAATAATGTATTGAAAACGGGCCGAAAGGCCTGTTTTCTTAAGAGGAATCAGTATGTCTTTAAATCGCCGTGAGTTCTTGCAAGCCCTCGCCATCGCGTCTGCTGGCGGAATGGGTTTGCAATCCAATTTTGCTGGAGCACAAACTTCCGCGCAAAAATTTTATGATTTACCGAAATTTGGTAATGTGCATTTCTTGCACTTCACCGACTGTCACGCCCAGCTCTTGCCAATTTATTTTCGCGAGCCAAATGTCAATATAGGCATCACTTCTCAAGAAGGTAAAACTCCGCATTTAGTGGGCGAATATTTCCTGAAAGCGAATGGTATTATTGCGGGGACGCGTGATGCCCATGCATTTACCTACTTAGATTATGTCGCTGCAGCCCAGAATTACGGCAAGATGGGTGGCTTTGCTCATATGGCAACTCTCATCAAGCAGCTGAAAGCCAGTCGTCCAGGCTCCTTAGTCTTGGATGGTGGCGATACATGGCAGGGTTCAGGTACTGCGCTCTGGACTAATGGTCAAGATATGGTTGATGCCGCTTTACTCTTAGGTGTTGACGTCATGACGGCGCATTGGGAGATGACTCTTGGTGAAAAGCGGGTGATGGAGATCGTCAACGGCGATTTCAAAGGCAAGGTGTCTTTTGTTGCGCAGAATATTCAGACCGCAGACTTCGGAGATTCTGTATTCAACCCCTATGTCATGAAAGTGCAAAACGGTATTCGGGTTGCCGTTATTGGTCAAGCATTCCCGTATACGCCGATTGCCAATCCCCGTTACTTCACTCCAGACTGGACTTTTGGAATTCAGGAAGAGAATTTACAAAAGACCATCAATGAGGTGAAAGCGAAGGGAGCCAAAGTGGTCGTCCTGCTTTCTCACAATGGTATGGATGTAGACTTGAAGATGGCTTCACGGGTCACTGGTCTGGATGCCATTATGGGTGGCCATACTCATGACGGTGTGCCAATTCCCGTGAAAGTTAAAAATGCTGCAGGAGTCACTTTAGTCACCAATGCGGGCTCAAATAGCAAGTTCTTGGGTGTGCTTGATTTTGATGTGAAGAGCGGTAAGCCGGTTGATTTCCGTTACAAGTTGTTCCCAATCTTTTCAAACATGATTCCAGCTGATCCGGCAATGAATCAGTTGATTGCAAAAGTGAGAGCTCCTTACGAAACCAAGCTTAATGAAAAATTAGCCACGACAGATAGCCTCTTGTATCGCCGTGGTAACTTCAATGGCAGCTTCGACCAATTAATCTTGGATGGCCTCATGGCGCAGAAGAATGCTGAAATTGCATTCTCACCTGGCTTCCGCTGGGGGACCAGCCTTTTGCCTGGCCAAGCAATTACTCGTGAAAACTTATTAGATCAAACCGCCATTACTTATCCCTACACCACATTGACCAATATGACTGGTGACACTATAAAAACGATTCTGGAGGATGTTGCCGATAACTTGTTTAATCCTGACCCCTATTATCAGCAGGGTGGTGATATGGTCCGTGTAGGCGGTATGCAATATACGATTGATCCAGTTGCAACAATCGGCAATCGCATCAGTGATATGCGTTTGAATGGCAAGAGCATTGATCCCAGCAAGACTTATAAGGTAGCTGGTTGGGCTCCAGTAAGCGAAGAGGCGAAGGATGTTGGTGGCGAGCCTATCTGGGATGTCATCGAACGACATTTACGTGATGTAAAAGTAGTTAAAGCAGTTAAGCTGAATGAGCCTATGATTAAGGGAATTAAAAATAATCCAGGCATGGTTCCGCTTACATAAAATCTATGCGTCACACTCATCCTCAACGTCTAGGAATATGAATCATGAAGACTTTCATCCACATCACTACCGCTCTTTTAATGGCTTTTAGCGCCCTTGGATATCAACAGGCAATAGCTGCTGATGGCACAAAGGTGGTTTATCACATTGATGATGCTCAAGTCCAAGGATTAAAAGGGCTGCGTAATGTTCGTAATCACCTAGATGTATCGCCTGGTACAAAAATTATTGTGGTGACACATGCTAATGGCGTGGACTTGTTAATGGAAGGCGCTAAAGATGCCAAGAATAATACTGAGTATGCGCCCCTGGTTGGTGCTCTGAAGTCGCGTGGCGTACGTTTTGAGGTGTGTGAAATTACCTTGGTCAATCGCAATTTGAAGAAAGATCAATTTATTCTTGATGCTGACTTTGTACCATCTGGCGTAGTTCGGGTTGCAGATTTGCAATACAAAGATGGTTTTGCTTATATTAAGCCGTAACTTCGTTTGATCTCAATGCATCAGAAGCTAATCAGACGTATTGGAATCACATTATTGATTCATGCGATTTCTCTTGGGTTTGCGCAAGCTCAAGCCCTAAAAAAAACTTCGGTTTCATCAGGCATCCTCTTTAAACCAGTTCAAGTTGCCCCCCATACCTATTTTGTTCAGGGCTTGGCAGAAATGGGTAGTAGTCAAAATCAAAATTTCATTTCTAATGCTGGTTTTGTAGTAACTCCAAAAGGGGTTGTCGTGATCGACTCCTTGGGCTCGCCTACATTAGCTAAGCATCTCATCAAAGAAATTCAAAAGGTCACCTCTCAAAAAATTGTCGCCGTGATTGTGACCCACTATCATGCAGATCATATTTATGGTCTACAAGAGTTTAAGAAGATTGGCGCCAAGATATATGCCCAGAATGAAGGTCGTAATTACCTGTCGTCAGAAACCGCCAAACAAAGGCTGATTGCCTCACGGGTAGATTTTGCTCCTTGGATAGATGAAAACACTCGACTTCAAGGGGCAGATATTTGGATCGATCGAGAATATAAGTTAACAGTTGGCGGTATTGATTTTCTAATCAGTCGAGTAGGGCCAGCACATGCACCAGAAGATCTGATTATTTATGTGCCGACTGAACATGCCCTCTTTGTAGGTGACCTTGTTTTTAGAGGTCGCATTCCTTATGTTGGTAATGCTGATAGCAAAGGCTGGCTGGCTTCCTTGGATCGTTTTGATCGATTTAAGTCCAAAATCGTTATTCCTGGTCACGGGGCGGTTTCTACTAACCCGGTTGAGGACATCCGTTTTACACGGGCATATCTCCAGTATTTACGTCAATCGATGTCTACCGCCGCTATCAATATGGACTCTTTTGAGGAGGCCTATAAGCAGACGGATTGGTCTGAATACGAAGGAATGCCCTTATTTAGGGCCGCCAATCGTATGAATGCCTATAACGTTTACCTCTCGATTCAGGCCGAATAAGGCAATTTTGTCATCTGGGCTTTAAAATAGCCAATTACTTTGCTAAATGATTGATTTCAAATGAAATTACCACTATTGAAGTGCTTCCTAACCTTCACGATGTTGTTCGGTCTGCAGCCACCTGTATACGCCACTCCTGATATTGCAAATGGAAAAAAAATTGATGAGCAGAAATGCTACGCTTGCCATGCTAAGAAAAGCGGATTTAGTAATGGGGATATGATTTACACGCGCAGTGACGGCAAAGTAAAGAATTTGCAGAATTTAAATTCAAT
The DNA here is from genome assembly GCF_018882095.1 of Polynucleobacter sp. CS-Odin-A6. Taxonomy (GTDB): domain Bacteria; phylum Pseudomonadota; class Gammaproteobacteria; order Burkholderiales; family Burkholderiaceae; genus Polynucleobacter. The sequence goes on along the minus strand of NZ_JACVPD010000003.1, from coordinate 206,979 downwards.
GGTAGCGAGGTGCAATAGTGAATTGCGCCTGGACCTTTTCCCTGAGGACGAGGCAGATGTAGTGGCCTTCCTAAATAAACAGTTTTATAAATTTAAATAAATATTCCTGAGAAATTTGATATATGGATGCGGTAGATATTTCCTCCCTTAGCAAGACTGTTTTACTAGCCACTTTTGCAGTCACATTTTTATTGGGTGCCGTCATGCAAAAGACCGGTTTTTGCAGTATGGGTGCTGTTTCAGATATTTTTATTATGTCTAGCTGGGTCCGTCTAAAGCAGTGGTTTCTGGCGATTGGCGTTGCCATTATTGGCTTTGCTTTGATGTCTTATATGGGAATGATTGATCCTCTCAAGAGTATGTATACCGGCAGCAAAGTATTATGGCTTTCTTCTATAGTAGGGAGCACACTCTTTGGTTTTGGAATGGTGCTTGCATCTGGTTGCGGTAGCAAGACACTCGTTCGTATTGGCGGCGGGAATCTGAAATCGATTATTGTATTTCTGGTTCTAGGGCTATCTGCCTACATGACGATGAGAGGTTTTCTTGGGGTCATACGCATTAATACGCTTGATTCTGTATTTATTGCCTTAAATACGCCTCAAGACTTACCCAGTATCTTGAGTCCAGTTATGGGCATTGCCCGCAATGATTTGCATCTTGCCCTTGGCTTGTTTGTCGGGTTTGGCTTTACTGTTTATGCGCTGGCTACCAAGGCATTTTGGACCTTAGAAAATCTGTTTGCCGGTATTTTTGTTGGCCTTGCGATCTGTGCAATCTGGTGGATCTCAGGAAGTCTAGGCTATGTGGCTGAAGATCCCAACACATTGGCAGAAGTCTTTCTATTGACTAACTCTGGCCGAATGGAGAGCTTATCTTTTGTTGCCCCTTATGCATATTCATTGGATTTCTTAATGATGTACAGCGATACCTCTAAGGTGATTACTGTTGGCATTGCTGCAGTGATCGGCATGATTTCTGGTTCGGCGTTTATAGCCTTAATTACCAAATCTTTTCGTTGGGAAAGTTTCCGCAATACAGAGGACACTGCGAATCACTTGGTTGGCGCTACTCTGATGGGGTTTGGTGGAGTTACTGCGCTTGGCTGTACTGTTGGTCAGGGCTTAAGTGGAATTTCTACTTTAGCCATTGGATCAATCCTTGCCTTGCCTGGATTTATTTTTGGCGCCTATTTAGCGATGCGCTACCTTCAAGTTCGCATGGCTCCAAATCCCTGTAGCTAACTCGTGATGTAAATCAGATGCAGATAAATTGGATAGCATTTACTCCTGGTCCAGCGCTGCTTGGCGGAATCATATTGGGTATCGCTTCTTCTTTATTTATTCTATTGCACGGTCGGATTCTAGGCATCAGCGGAATTATTGCTGGTCTGCTCTCACCGAGATTTGGTGATGTTCATTGGCGCCTTATTTTGCTACTGGGAATGTTAAGCGCTCCATTCTGGGCTGCTATCTTATTTGATTTCCACACAGAAGTGGTGATTGATGCCGATTGGTTTGCCATCATTCTTGCTGGTGTATTAGTGGGCTTTGGGGCCAACTATGGATCAGGTTGCACTAGTGGCCACGGGATCTGCGGTCTATCCAGACTATCCCCTAGATCTCTAGTGGCCACGTTCACGTTTATGGCTGCCGGCTTCTTTACGGTATTTGTCATTCGCCACGTACTGGGCTTCTAAATCATGAGAAGATATTTTCATCTTTATAGCCAATACTTTATCGGGGTACTTTTTGGTCTGGGCCTGATCATTTCCGGTATGTGTAATCCTCAAAAAATTCTTAATTTTCTGGATATCACTGGCGATTGGGATCCATCCTTAATTTTTGTAATGGGTGGTGCGGTAATCGTGGGTTTAGGAGGTTTTTACTTTGCCTCTAAGCGTGCGTTATCTTTTTTTGATGGTGCACTTCATATTCCGAGTAAAAGGGATATTTCCAGACCCCTCGTAATCGGTAGCCTCATCTTTGGAGCGGGATGGGGCATTGCGGGATTTTGTCCTGGCCCGGCTATAGTTGCGCTTGGGGCAGGTCACATCAAAGCAGTAGTCTTCGTTTTGGCAATGCTTGCAGGCATGGTTCTTTGCAATCGCTTCTTTACAGGCCATTCACATTCAGTCTGATTTAGAATGTAAGTTACTAGTTTGAATATTTCTATTACATTTTGAGATTGAGATGAGCCTTCCTATTTCCTGTCACACCAATGAATTTGGCACGCTTGGCCAAATCGACCCTAGTCACTTAGCTGAAATTGCAAAGCAGGGCTACAAAAGCGTAATCAACAATCGCCCAGATTTTGAAGAAGGGCCAAATCAGCCAAGAAATGTAGATATTCAAGCGCAGGCGGAAGCGCTAGGTCTGAACTATGCGTATTTACCGGTGATTGCTGGTGCAATTACACCCGAGCAAGTGGTTCAGATGGCGCGCTTATTGAAAACGATGCCGGAGCCGATTTTGGCTTTCTGCCGCTCCGGAGCACGCTCTACTAATTTGTATCACATGGCATTGCAAGTTCGCTGATCTTTACAGACATTTAGATGCGTATTGAGATCCCAGCTGAGAAACGGTTTGTTCATGAAATGAATATGCCGATTCGTTGGGGAGATATGGATGCCTTTGGCCACATTAATAACACCGTGTACTTTCGTTACATGGAGCAAGCTAGGGTAGAGTGGATTGCTTCACTGGGTTATAGCCTTTCTCCTGGTGATGCATCCATGTTGATGATTAATGGTTTCTGTAATTTCCATCAGCAGTTAGCTTACCCGGGTGAACTCATTCTAAAAACCTATATCGGTGCTATTGGCCGCACCAGTGTCGATGTCTACACAACGATGGCTCTGACAACCCAGCCAGATTCAATGGCTGCCGTTGGTGGCGCTACGATGGTTTGGGTCGATCTGCAGTCTGGCAAATCGGCGCCATGGCCCGATCATCTGCTAAGTAAACTGGTCTAGGACACCGTTTGCAATCGAGCAATCCTCACATTCTGAATATTGATCAGCTTTCTGCATCGCTTCATGAGTTTGATGCCATTATCGATGTGCGTTCACCGGCAGAGTTTGCTTTAGACCATATTCCTAGAGCAATCAATCTACCCGTTTTAAATAATGAAGAGCGTATTGAGATTGGTACGCTTTATAAACAAGTTTCTCCATTCGCAGCGAAGAAGTTGGGAGCGGCATATGTTTCTCGTAATATCGCTCACTATTTAGAAAATAGTCTCATCGATTTTCCTAGGGAATGGCGACCTCTCATTTATTGTTGGCGTGGCGGTGAGCGGAGCGGTGCATTTACTCATATCTTGAATCGCATTGGCTGGAAAGCGATGCAATTGGAGAGTGGCTATCAAGGTTTTAGACGAGTCGTGATTGATGGTCTTGAGCAAGCGGCTAAGGATTTTTCATTTCAAGTGATCGCCGGAATGACGGGTAGCGGTAAAACTCGCCTACTTCAAGAAATTAGCACTCTCGGTGGGCAGATTTTAGATCTTGAGGGCTTAGCTATTCACCGTGGCTCGGTATTGGGTAGCGAACCCAATATTGAGCAGCCCTCTCAAAAAGGCTTTGAAACCAATTTATGGAATGCCTTACGCTCACTCGATCCTACTAAGCTAGTTTTTGTTGAATCTGAAAGTAAAAAAGTAGGGGGCACCCATATTCCTGATGCCCTAATGGATCGTATTCGTGATGGTAAATGTATTGAGCTGCGATCGAGTACTCAGACCCGAGTATCTTGGTTACTGCGTGAGTATCGCCATTTCTTATCAAATCCTGAAAGCTTTAAACAAAAGCTCAGTTTGCTGACATCACGCTATGGCAAAGTGCAAATTGGTAAATGGCATGATGCCATTGAGGCAGGGGAATTCGCTAGTCTGGTTGAAGAGTTATTGGTGATGCATTACGACCCATCCTACCAGTCTTCAATCGTGCGTAATTTTCCCGCTTATCGCGAAGATCATTTCGTAGAACTAAAGGATGATAGCGATGAAGCCTTTGCATTGGCTGCAAAAGACCTCATTACTAAAGTGGCTGTTTAGCTAAAGGCTTGAATGCCCGTTTGTGCACGACCCAAAATTAGAGCATGAATGTCATGCGTGCCTTCGTAGGTGTTAACTACTTCCAGATTAAGCATATGACGAATCACACCATACTCATCCGATATGCCATTGCCACCGTGCATATCTCTCGCTAGGCGAGCGATATCTAATGACTTTCCGCAAGAGTTGCGTTTCATGATGGAGGTAATTTCTGGTGCCGCAATACCTTCGTCTTTCATGCGACCTAAGCGCAAGCAACCTTGTAGACCTAGCGTAATCTCGGTTTGCATATCAGCCAATTTCTTTTGAACGAGTTGATTTGCGGCCAAGGGACGATCAAATTGCTTGCGATCCATGGTGTATTGACGAGCGGCATACCAACACCACTCCGCTGCGCCCAGTGTTCCCCAGGCAATGCCGTAGCGCGCCGAGTTTAAGCAAGTAAAGGGGCCCTTGAGGCCAGTGATTTCAGGGAATTCATTTTCAGCAGGAACGAAGACTTCATCCATAACGATTTCCCCGGTAATGGAGGCTCTTAAACCCATCTTGCCACTGATCTTTGGAGCAGATAAACCCTTCATGCCTTTGTCGAGGATGAAGCCTCTAATCAAACCTTCATCATTCTTAGCCCAGACCACAAATACATCAGCAATCGGGGAGTTCGAGATCCACATTTTGGAGCCCGTTAAAGAAAATCCGCCTGGAACTTTTTTGGCTCTGGTAATCATGCCACCTGCGTCTGAGCCATAGTTCGGTTCAGTTAATCCAAAGCAACCAATCCATTCACCACTAGCTAATTTAGGTAGGTATTTTTGTTTTTGCGCTTCACTACCAAATTCATTGATAGGAACCATTACTAGGGAGGATTGAACACTCATCATCGAGCGATAGCCAGAATCAACCCGCTCAATCTCGCGGGCGATCAAGCCATAAGAAACGTAATTCAAATTAGCGCCACCGTATTGCTCAGGAATTGTGATCCCTAAAAGACCCAACTCACCCATTTCACGGAAGATAGTGGGGTCGGTAGTCTCGTTACGAAAAGCATCATGAATACGCGGCATGAGACGCCCTTGAGCGTATTCTGCGGCAGCATCACGTACCATGCGTTCTTCTTCAGTCAGCTGTGTATCAAGAAGTAGGGGATCTGCCCAATTAAAGCTGGCTTTACTCATGTTTTTTATGGCTCCTAAATTTCTGATGAAAAGGCATGAACCCAGATGCAGGTGTAATCAGGTTTGCTATGGCTACATTATCCATTTTTCGCCTTAAAACTGCTTAAGTGCTGATATTTAAGGGATCTGATCTTGGGCCCGCCCAAATTTCAGGTAGTTCCCTCTGTAGCCGTTAAAATAAGAGCCATGCTGTAATTTAGGCAGCTGTTTATTGTTCCTTGACTTTCAGAAAGTAAGACCTATCCGTGTTGTCAGCATCTAATATCACTATGCAGTTCGGGGCGAAACCCCTGTTTGAAAATATTTCTGTCAAATTTGGCGGGGGAAATCGTTACGGCCTGATTGGCGCGAATGGTTGCGGCAAGTCCACCTTCATGAAGATCCTGGGCGGCGAACTCGAGCCTAGCAGTGGTAATGTGAGCTTGGATCCAGGCATTCGTTTGGGTAAATTGCGTCAGGACCAATTTGCTTACGAAGATCAGCGCGTCTTAGATGTGGTGATGATGGGTCATGAAGAGATGTGGAAAGCGGCTGCAGAGCGCGATGCTATCTACGCTAATCCAGACGCTACTGATGAAGACTACATGAAGGCTGCAGAGCTTGAAGGTAGTTATGCTGAGTACGGTGGCTATACAGCAGAGGCAAAAGCAGGGGAGTTGTTGCTGGGAATTGGTATTCCAATTGAACAGCATGATGGCCCAATGAGTAATGTTGCTCCTGGATGGAAATTGCGCGTACTCTTAGCGCAGGCCTTGTTCTCCGATCCAGATGTCTTGCTTTTAGACGAGCCAACCAATAACTTGGATATTCATTCGATTCATTGGTTAGAAGATATTCTGAATGAAATCAAAAGTACGATTGTGATCATTTCTCATGATCGTCACTTCTTAAATGAAGTGTGCACACATATGGCCGATATGGACTTCGGAACCCTGAAAGTTTATCCCGGTAATTATGATTCTTACATGTTGGCTTCTGTTCAAGCTCGCGCTCAACAATTAAGCTCAAACGATAAGGCCAAGGAAAAGATTGCTGAATTACAGGCATTCGTTAGCCGCTTCTCTGCCAACGCTTCTAAAGCCCGTCAAGCGACATCTCGTCAAAAGCAGCTTGAGAAAATTGAGATTACCGAGATTAAACCTTCCTCACGTCAAAATCCTTTTATCCGTTTTGATTCTGAGAAGAAACTCCACAATATGGCGGTGGAGTGCAATGCACTCTCTAAAGCCTTTGATCGACCAATTTTCAAGAACTTTAAGATCGGTATTCGTGCTGGCGAAAAGATTGCGATTATTGGTCAAAACGGTGCAGGTAAAACAACGCTATTAAAAACGATTTTGAGCAAACGCTTTAGCGGTCTTTCGGCTGATAGCGGAGATGTTAAATGGGCGGAGAATGCCAACGTTGGTGTAATGCCGCAGGACAACACTGAGCTGTTTGCTAAAGATGAAATCCTGATGGATTGGATGAATGAGTGGCGTAATACCGGTGATGACGATCAAGTTATTCGCGGTACCTTAGGTCGCCTCTTATTTTCCGGCGATGATATTGGTAAGTCGGTTAAGGTGCTGTCCGGTGGAGAGAAGGGTCGCATGATTTGGGGTAAGTTGATGCTTCAGAAGCACAACGTACTTGCAATGGACGAACCAACCAACCACATGGATATGGAATCCATTGAGAGCTTACAAATCGCTCTTGAGAAATACGAAGGCACTTTAATTTTCGTTTCTCACGATCGCGAGTTTGTCTCCGCGTTGGCCAACCGCATCCTAGAGGTTAAGATGGATGGAACGATTGCTGATTACTCCGGAACTTACGAAGAATATTTAAGAAGCCAAGCTTTAACGGGTTAGTTGCTCGTCTTGGCTTGACGCTGGAAGCGCATTGCAGTGCCATCGGCCCGAATGCGTTTCCATACCGTATCTTTCTCTTCTTGGCTAAAAAAAACCCAGTTGCTGACCTCGCCTAAGGTACGGCCGCAGCCCTGACAGACATCATCGTAAAGTGTAGTGCATACTCCAATACAGGGAGAATCAGAGGCATCATCGCCCACCGCTAAAGAATTTGCGCCGTCTTGATCGGCTGCTGGATTGCTGGAAGATGTCATGACAGTACTTTAGTCGATTTTAGTGGAATGTGTTGCTCTAACTCATCCACATAAGCAGCCATGCCCTCATGTTCTCGATCTAAAAAGCGCTTCACCGCCTTTGAAAAGCCGGGATCTTCAATCCAGTGAGCCGATTGAATGGTGGTGGGTAGAAAGCCTCTGGCCATCTTATGCTCGCCCTGAGCGCCACCCTCTAGCGTCTGGATACCTTCTTTAATGCAGTATTCAATAGATTGGTAATAAGCTAATTCAAAATGTAGACAAGGGATATATTCAATCGCACCCCAGTAGCGTCCATAGGCCTTGGATGTGAGTCGGTCAATGACGAGAAGTGATGAGGCAACGGGTTTTTCATTTCGACTGGCAATAATCAGATGAAAATTTTCTGGCATTGCCTGACCTAATAATTGAAAGCACTCTTCTGTTAGATAAGGACTGGAATGATGCTCTGCGTAAGTATTTTCATAACAGCGATAAAAGAATGACCAATCCTCCGCACTTGCCGTAGACCCAGGAATATGGCGATAAGCCATTTGACTATTCCTTACTTCTGTACGTTCACGTCGAATATTTTTGCGGCGCTTCATCGTTAAAGCACTCAGAAATTGCTCAAAATCCTGATAGTCCCGATTATGCCAATGAAACTGTACCGAGTCCCGCAGCATAAAGCCTTGCTTCTGAAGTTCTTCTAGTTCACTTAGTTCTGGAAATAGCACATGTGCCGAGGAAAGTTGATTTTGGTTGACGAGTGTTTTTAAGCCGGTTACTAAGACTTCTCGAATACTGGCTTCATCATATCTACCTGAAGCTAGTAGCCTAGCTCCACGAACGGGAGTAAAGGGAATGGCAGATAGGGCCTTCGGGTAATAGGGCAGATTGTTTTGTTCATACGCTTGCGCCCAAGCCCAATCGAAAACAAATTCTCCGTAGGAATGTTGCTTCAGATAGAGGGGCATGGCTCCGATAAGCTCTGCTTGCGCATTCTCAACAATCAGATGGGCAACCTGCCATCCGGTATTTCTGCCGACGCAGCCCGTTTTTTCAAGGGTGTGAAGAAATGCATATTTCAGAAATGGGCCCGAATCAGGACTTAATAAGGCATTCCATTGATGCTCTTCAACATCTGAAATACTTTTGAGAACTCGGAGTTGAAACGGATCTGGATTCAATGGGATGAAAAATAGATCAGACTTGAATTAATTCGATTTTATATCCGTCGGGATCCGTAACAAATGCAATTACAGTATTGCCACCCATCACTGGACCCGCTTCACGAGTCACATTTCCCCCGGCAGCCTTGATTTTTTCACAAGCAGCGTAAGCATCAGAAACGCTAATGGCGATATGACCATAGGCATTGCCTAATTGGTAGGACTCAACCCCATGGTTAAAGGTCAATTCAAGTTCGGATTGACCATCCTGGTTGCCACGACCAAATCCAACAAACGCCAGAGAATATTTTTGGTCTGGACGTTCAGTAGTTCGTAAGAGATTCATGCCGAGAACTTTGGTATAAAAATCAATAGAGCGAGTCAGATTCCCGACTCTAAGCATGGTGTGAAGGATCATCATTTATTCCAATATAAATCTAAATTGAGAATCTCGTTGAAAAAGAAAAACCCAGGATTTTGGCCTGGGTTTTAGAATGGCGTAATCAGAATTATTGGATCTTTGCCTTAGCGCGGAGCTTTTGCATGAGCTCGGAGAATTTTGCTTTTTGCCAGTTTTGATCGGCAGTAATCATTTGCTTGAGTTGATCTTTGATTTCGTCCATGCTGGGCGCTTTCACATCACGAACATCATCCAATTTAATAATATGCCAGCCGAATTGCGTCTTCACAGGCTTGTCAGTAATCTGACTTTTTTTCAACTGAACCATGGCCTTTGAAAACTCAGGAACTAAGGCTTTATCACTGACCCAACCAAGATCGCCACCATTGGGAGCAGAACCAGGGTCTTTAGACTTTTCCTTCGCAATCTGCTCAAAATTACCGCCTGCTTTAATTTGGGCAGTGATGGCCTTCGCGTCCGCCTCTTTTTCTACCAGGATGTGCTCGACGTGATATTCCTTGCCGGTGTATTGACTCTTCACTTGTTCATAGGCTGATTTAAGTTCGGATTCTGTAACGCCTTCTCTTTCCACAAAGTCTTCAAATACAGCGGCGACTAAAACACCCATTTTGGATTGTTCTAGTTGTTCCCGAACAGATTCCTTCTGGGTTAAGCCGCGGTTATTGGCTTCTTGCAAAATCAACTCACGCGTTACCAGCATTTCTCTGGCTTGATCACGTACTTGGGGGCTGTCTGGTTGATTGGTTTTTTGTACCAATTTATCCAATTGCGCTTTTGAAATGGGCTTGCCATTCACAATCACGGCGTTTTGAGCGAGGACGGTTGTTGAGAGTATTGAGGCGCTCAACGCGCTGATGGTCAAAATGTGGCGTGTGTTCAACATAAGCTAGAGATTAGAAAAGGGATTAAATAAGAATATTAAAGGAGGCTACGCATTAGTGCTTTCACTAGGCGTGAAAGCTAAGATAGTGAGAGCATGAATTTCAGTAGGGAAGTGCTTGTTTAGGGCTGCATAAATGGCTCTGTGACGGGATACTTTGCTCATACCCTCAAATTCTGGCGCTACGATTGTCAATTTGAAATGCCCTCCGCCAGTAGCAGCGCCAGCATGTCCTGCATGCAGATGACTTTCATCTTCAATATTCAAAGAGCTTACTTTAAAGGCAGACCTTAAATCGGCATCGAAATTGGTAATACGGTTTTGGTTAATGCTCATTCGGCTGGATGCTCCATATGTCGGCTTAACCACATACCCTGAAGAATTACAAATACGACTAATAAACCTGTGCTACCAAATAACTTGAAGTTAACCCAAGTTTCTTCGGAGTACTCAAAAGCGATATAAAGGTTTAGGGCGCCCATGAAAAAGAAGAAAGTGGCCCAAGCCATATTGACTTGATGCCAAACCGATTTGGCATTGGGCTCTTTAAGTGTGATCTGCTTAGCCATCAGAACCTGAATCCAGTTCTTTTGAAAAAATTGAGCGCTCACAAATAAAGCGCCTGAGAACAGCCAGTAGAGCGCGGTTGGCTTCATCTGAATAAAGGTCTTGTCATGCAAAAAAATAGTCAGACTACCAAAGACTAAGATCATTACCAGGCTGACCCATTGCATTGCATCAATCTTACGATGACGGTAATACACCCACAGAATTTGACCTATAGTTGCGACCATGGCAACGATGGTAGCCGTATAAATATCACCAAACTTAAAGGCGATAAAAAAGAGAATGATCGGAAATAGGTCAAATAAAAATTTCATAGGGTGATTATCCAGCTATTTCTAAATTATTCCGTTTTTCTGGATATGGCGTTCTCAGAGGGCTCGAAGCTGAGGGAGGCGGAGTTGATGCAGTAGCGCAGGCCAGTGGGTTTCGGACCATCATCAAAAACATGGCCTAAATGGGCGTCGCACTTGGTGCAACGTACTTCAGTACGAACCATTCCATGCGATGCATCGCGGATTTCAGTGATTGCTTTTTCATCTTCTGGGGCGTTATAACTTGGCCATCCACAACCAGCATCAAACTTAGTAGCAGATTGGAATAGGGCGGTACCACAGCAAATGCAACTATAGCGACCATCTCCCCAATGATCCCAGTATTCACCTGTGAAAGGTCTTTCGGTTGCAGCCTCTCGAGTTACTCGATATTGAATATCGCTTAATGATTTTTTGTATTCTTGATCTGTTTTTTTAGTCATGATGGTCATTGGCTAGGTTTAGGAAGAGCAGCTGACTGCAATGTGCTGCATATCAACGGGGGGCGGTTGTGAATAACTTTCAAAATCTTTTTGTTCATCAAAAGGATTGCTCAGAATCTGTAGCAATCTTTCCACTTCTGAAAAATCATCCTGCTGTGCTTTTTCAATAGCAGTTTGGGCTAAATAATTTCTGAGAATAAATTTTGGATTAATACGATTCATCATTTCTTTCCTAGATTGATCGCTCAGAGCCTCCAATTGAAGTCTATTGAGATAGTCGTTAAACCATTGATCTATATTTTCTCGGTCGACAAATTCATTCCTTTGCAAGAGATCAGTCAGCAAAGAATCTTTTTTAATATTGCCCAGACCTCGGAAAAAGCTGGTGAAATCTACTCTTGAGTCATGCATCGCTTGTAAAAGACGTTTAATTAACTGAACATCACCTTCTTGTTCTATTTGCAGCCCTAATTTAGAGCGAAATAAATGCAACCATTCCCTCGCATAGTTCAATGGAAACTCTTCTAGGGCAGAGCGCAAAAGAGCTTGGGACTCTTCGTCGGAGTGATTCAGCTCGAGTAGGGGCAACATTGCACTAGCGAGGCAAGCCATATTCCAATGCATGATCTGAGGTTGTCGGTGATACGCATATCGACCACCGTGATCACTATGATTGCAAATATGATCAATTTCAAAAGAATCTAAAAAGCCAAATGGGCCATAGTCAATGGTGAGGCCTAAAGCGCTAATGTTGTCACTATTGAGAACGCCATGACAAAAACCGACTGATTGCCATTGGGCTGTTAACTTGGCGTTGCGAGCAGAGATTGCCTTGAATAAACTCAAGTAGGGATCTTGGTCCGCACTGCATTCTGGATAAAAATAGGCAAGCATCAGATCCGCCAATTCTTTTAAGCGAGCATTGCTTTGCAGGGAGGCAAAATGCTCAAAATGACCGATGCGTATAAAGCTTGGTGCAACACGCGCGCACACCGCCGCTGTTTCCATGGTTTCACGCAAAACTGTTTGCTTAGAGCCAACCACGGCAAGAGCACGACTAGTCGGAATGCCTAAGGCATGCATAGCCTCGCTGCATAGAAACTCACGAATCGACGATCTCAAGACCGCTCTACCGTCTCCCATTCGGGAGTAAGGCGTTTTACCTGCCCCTTTTAATTGGAGTTCAAGGCCATTCATATCCCCAAGCAAAATGGCGCGGCCATCACCTAGTTGACCAGCCCAAACCCCAAACTGATGGCCGCTATAGACGGAAGCAATCGGCTCAACAAATTCTATTTCATCCGCTTTCAGCTGATTACCCGCTAGTACTTCAAGCCAGTCAGGATTGCTTGGTAAGCCATTAGATCCCAATTTCAGATTGAGTAAACGAGCTACAGAAGGTGAAAAAGCAACCCAATATGGCTTTGAGATCGATGTGGGTAAGGTAGCTTGGCAAGCATCATTGCCGCGGAGGGTAAAAGGCATATTTTGTATTCTAGGGGTAATTCACAACAGCCGCAGAAGCCTTTAAAATATTCCAATGACAAATAAAGTACAACTGAATGCGGCAACTCAGCTTGGTAACCTTGGCGAAGAGCTCAATGTTCCCTTTTTGAAATTATTAGGGGTTCGTTTTCTCAGTGCTGAAATGGGTAAAGGCGAGATCCTTTTAGCCTTGAAGCCTGAGCATACCAATACTTGGGATGTAGCCCATGGGGGAGTATTACTGACCCTAATGGATGTAGCGATGGCTGTGGCGGCCCGGTCTGGAGACCCTAGCGACCGAAGCGTAGTCACTATTGAGATGAAAAATAATTTTATGCAAGCCGCAAAAGGCATTCTGCGGGTAAAAGCAGATACCGTCCGACGTACTGCAACAATGGCGTTCTGTGAAGCAAAACTGTACAACGATCAAGGTGAAATCTGTTGTATGGCAACGGGTACGTTCCAATATGTAAAACGCCTAGCAAGCAAAAATGAGAAAGGTGAGCGCGTCATCAACGAGGACTTGCGTCAGCAATAAAGATTCTTTATTCAGCTAGACGGAAAGATTGGATCCGGGGGCGGCACTGAGCTCCCCAGTAACAACATCATGACCTACGGTGCCATTGGCATCAAAGCGTCTTTCTACCATCTCAAATTGGCCATCCTTACGAACGCGCAAAATGGTACTGGATCGGGTGCCGTACGAAGGCGTTTTAATGAAGGTTGCGGAGAGCGCTTTTTCCCAGTCTTTGTTAATCCCAGTATTGGGTAGTTCTTGGGGGCTCGCTTCATGAGTATCTGCCAGCAAACGTAAATAGTGATCTGTATTTTTGAGTCGACCACTATCCATTGCCAAAATTTGAGCAAATGCGGCAACCCGATGATTGACTTTTGGCCACGGGGTATCGAGCATCGCATTCGATAAGCCGTATACGCCAGGACTTAACGCTTGCTCAGGAAAGACTTTTCGTGGGCGAATATTCTGCCCCATCATCAGACGATTGCTCACCCAATGCATTTCTGCGTTTTCTGGGTCACTTAAATCTGCCATGAGCAAATTAAAGCCGTTGTATTGCTCAAATCGTTTGGTATTTTCTTGAATAAAGGCATGAGGCTTATGTTGGCCAGCGAGATAGTTCAAACTAATCTCACCTCGGGTTCTCGCATCGGGATTTTTTTCGCTAGGCGATCTGACATTGGTTAATGCAGCAAAACGACCAGTTTTAGTAAAACCAAGCCAAGTACCCGGGCTACCTAGGACATCAGCGCGGTCTTTACCTGCCAATAGATAAGGGTGTTCTGGCCACCATCCCATCGGCTCAGTATCACGCTCATAAAATTCGTCTCGATTTGCAGCCACTACCAGTGGGTAGTCCGGATGAGATTTCCAGGCGAAGAGAATGAGGCACATAAAAAATGAACGGTAAAGTAGTTGAATTAAATTTCTATTAAAGGGTAGGGGAGTAAATCCATTTTTAACACAGGGCCATCACTATTGCCTAAATGAATTTCTCCAGCCTCCATTGCATCGAGTTTGCACTCTGCCTGAAAGTCAATACGATCAGGATAGTCTGGGTTAGATGCGGCAAGGACCACCATTCCGCAGGGCTGTGTAGCCTCGCCTTGATAAAATAGCTCCACTCCAGGTTTGGCCATTTCTAGGATGGATGGATTCGATGCAGTATGTGCTAGTTGAAGCCTTCTCTTAACAACGCCACGGTATTGACTACGAGCCACAATCTCTTGGCCTGGATAGCATCCCTTTTTGAAATCGACTCCTGCAACGGATTCAAAGTTAATCATTTGCGGAACAAATTGTTCTTGAGTGGCCAACACAATCCGGGGGATCGCACTCAATACCTCTAACGAGTTCCAGTGGGCTAGTGCAGCATTATCATTATCTGGTTCTTGTGCTGAATTTCTCTTTTGGGCTATGAGCACGCGTTGAAATGATGTGTCACTAATTAAGACATCCGGCATACGCAATGCTAGAGAGTGGGAGGGAATAGAAATATTGCCTTGAGTTTCTGCAGATTGATACGCACCATAGATTCCCCAATCATTCGAGGCATCTATTACTTTCACTTTTGATCTCAACACATACATCGAAAGTCGTTTCGCTATATTCGCAGCAATATCTCTCGAAATAAATAGGGCGAAGCGATCATCTGATTCAGTAGATTCTGGAAATAAGCCAAGCCAGGAACTAGCTAAAAGTCGCCCCTTGGGGCTGCAATAACCCACTAGACGGACGGAGTCAGAATCCCGTGCAATCTCACCAGCAATAGTGCGCTTAAGACCTAAAACAGAATTACTTAGTTGATTTTGCAGGAGAGATGCAGCATCTTGACCCTCCACAAGGATCAGGCCCCAATCAGAGAGGGGAGTAAATCCATTGGTTTGGTGGGCATTAGTCATGAGGGTATTTTCTGGGCTCAGTATCAAGAGCTTTTATCATAGCCGTATGAATAGAAAATTTCAGGGAAGATCTCTTTTTATTAAGCCATCGAAAGTGGGCTCTTGGAGATCCTTTGCGTTCTATCTACTTGCCCTCTTAACACTATTCTATGGCATCACTTTTCTTTGGCCGGTAGTTCCTGCCGAATCGAATATTAAAGAGAGTGGCGCCTATAAAGTAAAGATAGCACCCCAATCGGGATTAACTGCAATTGCAGAACAGTTATCCGGGCAGGGCATTTCAACCAATGCGGTGACTTTTCAACTAGCTGCAAGAGCGCTTTTTGTGGGCTCAAAACTCAAGCCAGGAACGTACTTACTGACTCCTCGAGCCAGCCTGGGGAATGTCTTGTTGCAAATTGCCCGTGGCGATCGGGTGAGGGAGAGTATTGCGATCATCCCTGGCATGACGATCTGGCAGCTGAGGGCGCTCATAGATAGTCATCCTGCATTGATACATCAAACGAAGGGAATGAGCTCTACAGCCCTCATGCAAGCCTTGGGTCTTTCCTATCCTGGAGATGAAGGACTCTTTTACCCTGATACCTATATTTTTGACCCCGATGATGCCGATATTGCAATTTATAGGCGCGCTTCTCAAGCCATGCAAAAGCAGCTGACTGCGGCTTGGGGGCAAAAAGAGATTGGCTTGCCTTTAAAAACCCCGTATGAACTCCTCGTGCTAGCTTCAATCGTCGAGAAGGAGACGGGGCGCTCAAGCGATCGCTCTCTAGTGGCCGCCGTTTTTGTTAACCGCCTAAATTTAAATATGCCATTACAAACTGATCCAACAGTGATTTATGGCATCGGCCCTAAATTTGATGGAAATCTTCGAAAAGCGGACCTTCGTAAGGACAGTCCCTACAATACTTATATGCATAAAGGTTTACCACCAACGCCGATTGCC
Organism: Polynucleobacter sp. CS-Odin-A6; assembly: GCF_018882095.1. Classification (GTDB taxonomy): domain Bacteria; phylum Pseudomonadota; class Gammaproteobacteria; order Burkholderiales; family Burkholderiaceae; genus Polynucleobacter. The sequence goes on along the minus strand of NZ_JACVPD010000003.1, from coordinate 191,019 downwards.
ATGCCCAGCAAGGAGTCGCTCCAGGCGGTAATTCATCCAGCGAAAAGTGATGCAGTTTTTTTCGTGGCTCGTGGCGATGGCAGCAGTCATTTTTCTAAAACGTTAAGAGAGCATGAAAATGCAGTAGATCAGTTTCAGCGTAAACGTAGCTCTTCTTCTAAAACGAATTCACAGTAATGCTATGACGTCTCACTTTCCAGCTCACTTCGCAGCTCAATTTCCCGGATATTTTATTAGCTTTGAAGGAATTGATGGAGCCGGGAAGAGTACGCACATTGAATCGTTTGGCAAGCTCATGAAAGATCGCTACCCAGATCGTGAGGTGGTGATGACTCGGGAGCCGGGCGGCACCCCATTAGGCGAACAATTGCGTGCTTTATTGCTTGCTGCCCCCATGAATTTAGAAACCGAAGCATTACTCATGTTTGCAGCACGTCGTGAACATATTGCGCAAGTAATAGAGCCGGCATTATTGGCTGGCAAGATTGTGATCTCTGATCGTTTTACAGATGCTAGTTTTGCTTATCAAGGCGGCGGTCGCGGCTTGAGTCTTGAAAAACTCAATGAATTAGAAAGATGGGTTCAGGGCCGTTCTAATGGTTCCTTGCTACAACCCGACTTGACCTTTTTATTTGATTTACCGGGTTCAATTGCTGAAGCTAGAAGATCTAAAGTCCGCGCCCCAGATAAGTTTGAGCAGATGGATTTGAACTTCTTTGAAAAAGTACGGCAAGAATATTTACGCAGAGCAAAAGCGGACCCAAGACGATTCTATTTAATAGATGCGACCCAAACTCCAAGCTCAATCTGGAATGACCTCCAGTCATTAGAGATCACACTATAAATGGATGATTTGGTGCTGCCTGAGGTATCTGCAAAAAAAATCGCACCCTGGCTAGACTCGCTTTGGCATGATATGAACTTTGCGGCATTTCCTAGTGCGGCACTGATTTATGGCCAATCAGGGATTGGAAAATTTGAATTCTCGATTGAACTTGCAAAAGCGCTTTTATGTGAGTCTCCAGCGGCTGTGAAGCCCTGTAATCAGTGCGAAGCTTGCCGATGGTTTGACTCTGGCAATCATCCAGACTTTATTGCGCTCGTACCTGAAACGCATCGTAAATTTCTTCCCCACGGGGATTTTGATGCTGACCTAGACACGCCTAAAAAATCGAAGCTCAGTCAAGCTGATGGAGATAGCGATGCGCCAGAGAAAAAAGAGAAGAAAAGTATTTCAATTGAAGATGCTCGTAGCGCCATAGAAGGACTTTCTATTGGTTCTCATCGTGGGGGTAATCGGATCATTCTGGTTTATCCACTGGAGATGCTGAGGGCAGACTCAGCAAACACTTTATTAAAGTCACTTGAAGAGCCACCAAACAATACGATTTTTATATTGCTGGCAGATCGTCTTGATCGGGTATTGCCCACTATCCGCTCTCGCTGCCGCTTGTTATCAGCACCAAGGCCAGATCGGCCCACTGGATTGCAGTGGCTACGCAATCAATTGAATCTGATCCCCGGCTTAAAAGTGAATGATGGTGACATTGAGTCCATTTATGACGAGCAGGGCGGGGCACCTTATGCCGTTTTAGATTCTCTGGTAGCGCGCCACAATCAAGACGATAAGGACGAGCTCACAATCGCTATTCAGGCCTCGAGATATTTATTGCAAGCCCTGTCACAGGGTGGTCGTATCAATTGGTTGGATGCAGCCGAAAAAATACAAAAAGCCCGCTACTCCATATTGTTAGCCACCATACAGCGCTGGGTCTCAGACTTACAAAGTGCCGCACAAAGAGGTAGTCCGCGGTATTACCCCAAGCATGAGCCTAGCATTCAGAGCTTAGCTCAACAAGCAAGGCTACCTAAGCTCATTCGTTTCTGGCAGTCCTTAATTCAGGCGCGTCGCCATGAAAACCATCCCTTGGCTAACCGTATTCAATTGGAAGCCTTGCTCTCTCAATACCAGCAGGTATTTGAAGGCTAAAAGAAGGCTAAATGAAGACTAAAATGGCAAGTTATGTTCATAGACTCACATTGTCATCTCGATTTTCCTGAGTTCCAAGCCCGCTTGCCCGAAGTGTTGGCCAATATGGCTGCCTGTAAGGTTAGTCATGCGCTTTGCGTATCGGTGGATATTCCTGACTTTCCCAAGGTCCGTCAATTAGCGGAGGATCATCCCCACCTTTATGCATCGGTTGGCGTTCACCCAGATTACGAAGAAACTACAGAACCTACCTTTGAATTCCTAGTCAAGGAAGCCAAACACCCCAAAGTCATTGCTATTGGTGAGACTGGCTTGGATTACTTCCGTATGGGAGATCGGAGCTACGAGTCTATGGAATGGCAAAGAGCGCGTTTTAGAACCCACATTCGGGCATCCATTGCCACTCAGAAGCCTTTAATCATTCATACCCGCTCATCCTCTGCAGATACCCTCAGAATCCTCAAAGAGGAGGGTGCTGATCGCGTTGGCGGGGTAATGCACTGCTTTACCGAAACCACCGAAGTAGCTAGGGCGGCCATTGATATGGGCTTTTTCATCTCTTTTTCTGGAATTGTCACATTCAAGAGCGCCAAAGATTTGCAAGAAACTTGTAAGCAGGTGCCTTTAGATCGGATGTTGATAGAAACAGATTCTCCCTACTTGGCGCCCATTCCATACCGTGGCAAAACGAATGAGCCAGCTTGGGTTTCTAAAGTCGGTGAGTATGTCGCTGATTTAAAGGGGGTTTCTATTGAGCAACTAGCAGAACAAACTTCTAATAATTTTTTTCAATGTTTTCATATAAATAGAGATTTTTCATGATAAATAAGATTAATTTAAATCTTGCTGTTTTCACCACTCTATTTTGTCTATCGCAGCTGACTTTTGGTCAGACAGCGGATCAAATTGCCGATTTTACAAAGGCGGCGAAGTTTGATGATGTTTCAGAGGTTCGGGCCTTATTGAAAGCCAATGTTAGCCCAAATACGCTAGACCCAAAAGGCAATCCAATGTTGATTGTGGCTATTCGCGATAAATCCTTCAAAGTGTCAGATTTGCTCCTTGCGAATCAGGCTATTGATGTGAATTTAACCAATAAGAGCGGTGAAAACCCGCTTATGATGGCTTCAATTGAGGGTGAGCTGCCTTTAGTTGAGACCATGGTGCTCAAAAATAAGGCTCTGGTTAATAAATCAGGCTGGACTGCTTTGCATTACGCCTGCAGTGCCGGTAAATTGAGCGTTGCAGAATTCTTAGTGGCCAATGGAGCCAAAGTGAATGCATTGAGTCCGAGCGACACAACGCCGCTCATGATGGCCGTTAGCTCTGGTAATGAACTTCTGATTAAGTTTCTTTTGGACAACGGAGCTGATCTGAGTATGCGCAATCATGAAGGTTATTCAGCGATTGATGTTGCCGTGCTTTTTAATAGAGATGAAGTGAGCACGGGATTAATGTCGCGCTGGCTTAAGCTCTACAAACAGCCATATTCAGGCGGTCCCAAGAAGACTCCTACTTGAATGAACTATCTTATTACTGCGTATAATCATTATTATGTCAAATAAGAAATCTTAGTTAAAGCTGATATCACCACTACACCCCAAATGAACATATTCAGCGATTTCATTTCTCATTATCCCGATATCGAGAATCTACCCAGCCTAAACACCCTGTTTTCTCAAATCAATTCTGATATGGGAAACAGTGATATTTGGATGCTATTGGTAGTGGCTTGCCTCTTGTTAGCAATTCATGGAATCGTTGTGCTGATGATTGCGGGAACTTTTCACTGGCTTAGTAATAAATTAGAAAATAAAAGGGTCTATGGCGCCAATTTTGTATCCTATTTCATTGCGATCCTCTTAATCATTGTTAGTCATTTATTTGAAATTATTACCTGGTGCTATGTCTGCATGGCACTACAGGTGTTCCCTGGCAACCCTCAGACCTTTTACTTTGCAGGCGAAATGTATACCACCGTTGGTTATGGAAATTACATCCTAGCCGAGCGCTGGAGAATCCTTCCCATCATCATCTCTTTTTCAGGCATCTTTTCAGTCTCCATGTCTGGAGCAGCTTTGTATACGATGTTAGGGGCTTTGTTGAATCGATCTAACCAAAAGCCTAAATCTGACCCAAAACTGTAGATAGAGCGCTTCAGGCCCTTTGGCTTAGCTAGCAGTATTCGTGAGCTTTGATTTGTCGATTGGCGCTCGTTGCTTAAAGATTAGCTCCAATACGCGTCCACTGGACTCTAGGGAGCGCATTCTGCCAGGAAGCCAATCCAGATCCTTGGCCAGCCAAATGTCCACTTGGCGCTTGAAGGGGCTGCTTTCTCGCTGCATGAGTGCGTAATGGCGATTAATCGACTTGCCGAGACTCGGAATGGCATCTGAATCTTGCTCACCATAGCTTTTAAATTGCCACATCTCCAGGGTATCGTAATCAACCACGGGGATACCCCGAATACTGCCTGCTTCATCGATCTTATCGCTGCCATTAAGCTGAGATGCGAGTTGAAACATCAGGCTGAACCGGTCTTGAGTTCCAGGTAGTAAATCGGGCGTAAATTCTGGCTTCTCGGAGAAGAACATCTTCCCTCCTCCGCTGGCATCTCGATCAAAACGGGAAAACCGTGGCGGCTTAGTCCCTCTTTGGGTCCAATAGATAGCTGGTGCTATGCCATAGGCATCAACCGTGCCGCGCGATTCAAATACAAAAGGCCCAACAACGGCATAGGGGATATTAATGTAAAGCCGATAATTATTTCCCTCGGTGATCCAGTCGAGCTGTGCCGTTTGTAACAGTTGCCCATCAAGAAAGGCATCAAAATAATAAGTTCCCGATTGAGGAAGACGAAACGCTTGACCCTTCTGTTTTCCTAAGGCGCCTTGCTCACCCTGACCATCAGTTGCAGCATCTGCTAATGGCTCAGAAGAGACACTGTTGACTTGTTTAGGCTGTACTTTTTTCTTTGGCGCAGTCGTTAATTGAATTTTTTGAGGAGGCTCCACGCGAAGCTCTGTCTTGATAATCAGATCTTCAGCAATAGGTGGTGCACTAGAAAATGAAATAAATGGAATCCCAAAAAATAAAATGAGATGTCCAATAATGGATAGAAAGATAGCGGCAACCAAAATCCATAATGATCTTTTGCGGATCATTTGAAGGAAATTGGGAGGTGAATCAGTCAAGAGATCACTGTTTGATAAAGTCGATCACTGCTGATAAGTGATCGGCATAGTCAGTAATACCATGATCACTACCTTCTAAAACTAATTGCTTAGCACCAGAATAAAATGCCACCATTTCTTTCCAGTCGAGTAGCTCATCCCCTTTTGCCGCTATCAAAAAATAACGCTTAGCATCGGAAATTGTGTTTACCTGTAAAGCCCGTAATTCGTCAATATATTCTGCCTTGAAGTCAAACGGCTCATCACTATCATAGGCGGTCATCATGCCGACATGCGGCTCTAATTCTCTAGCAGCATAAACTGCTGGGTTTAGAGCAACACCTTTGCATTGATATTTTTCCGCTAGGTAGTTTGTATAGAAGCCCCCTAAGGAGGAGCCGATTATTACAACTCGGTCAGCAGAAGATTGATCAATATGATTCATCACCATAGCCATACTTTCTTTGGGCGAGGCCAGTAGCTGCGGACAATACCATTCATAGGTACGGGCAGACGATGAGAGCGCCCTCACCGCCTCTTTAGTCATGACTGCTTTACTTGAGTTAGGAGACGAACGAAAACCGTGAAGATAAACCAGCAGTGTTGTTGTCATCAGATTCTTTTATTCCTTCTGCCCAATTTCAAAATTCGCCATTTTCTCTAAAGCCTTAACCATAGCGGAGTGATCCCAGGCCTTACCACCATGGGCGCTACAGGAGTTCAGTAACTCTTGGGCGGTGGCAGTATTGGGTAAAGAGACACCCAAGGCCTTGGCACTACTTAAAGCTAAATTGAGATCCTTTTGGTGGAGCTCAATCCTAAAGCCTGGATCAAAGGTGCGCTTGATCATGCGCTCGCCATGGACTTCTAAAATCTTTGAACTCGCAAATCCTCCCATCAAGGCTTCGCGAACCTTAGCGGGATCAGCTCCTGCTTTAGAAGCAAAGACTAGGGCTTCCGCAACAGCTTCAATGTTCAGAGCTACGATGATTTGATTGGCGACCTTAGTAATCTGACCGGCACCATTCCCGCCGACTAAGGTAATGTTTTTACCCATTAGCTCAAACACTGGCTTGACCTTTGCAAAGGTGGCTTCACTGCCGCCTACCATGATGGTGAGGGTAGCGCCCTTAGCACCGAGTTGTCCGCCAGAGACTGGAGCATCTAAGTACTCGCACCCTAAGGCATTAATCTTTTGGGCAAATAATTTAGTCTCAATTGGAGAGATTGAGCTCATGTCAATTACGATCTTGCCTTTAGTCAGACCCGAGGCGATACCCTGTTCTCCAAAGAGAACTTTTTCGACATCGGGTGTGTCGGGCACCATCGTGATGATGATATCGGCCTTCTCAGCTACTTGCGCTGGGCTAGAGCAGGTAATCGCTGCGCTATCCGCAAGCTCCTTCGGTACTTGGCTGCGCGTATTAATAAAGACCTGATGGCCGGCGGCTACCAGATGGCCTGCCATAGGGGCGCCCATAATGCCTAGACCGACAAAACCGAGTTTTAATTGACTCATGACTGCATCCTTTTAATTATTTAATGTAATAGTGTTTGATTGATCATTAATCGTGAATCGATTAATGAATCAAGCGATATTTAATGTTGATCGTAATGACCCATCCACCCCAAACCTGCTTCAGTGGTTTTGAAAGGCTTATATTCACAACCGATATAGCCAGCATAGCCCAAGCGATCGATGAGATCAAAGAGATAGGCGTAGTTGATTTCACCGGTACCCGGCTCATTGCGCCCAGGATTATCCGCTAACTGGATATGGCCAATACGGCTAAAGTATTTTTGAATGGTATTGCCTAACTCCCCTTCCATACGTTGAGCATGGTAGATGTCATATTGTAAGAAGGCGTTATCAGCGCCAACGGCATCTAAGATCGCAATACCCTGCTCTGTTTTAGAAAGGTAAAACCCAGGGATATCAAAGGTATTAATTGGCTCAATGAGGAGTTTGAGACCTGCCTTTTTAAGTTCGCTAGCGGCGTATTGCAAATTACTCACAAAGGTATCATGCAAGAGCTGGGAATTCACTCCAGCAGGTACCTTTCCGGCTAAGCAATTCAACTGTGGAACGCCTAAGGCGCAAGCATAGTCAATAGCTTTGGCCACTCCAGTGCGAAACTCAGCAACGCGCTCTGGTAGACAGGCAATGCCGCGCTCCCCCGCATCCCAGTCTCCCGCTGGCAAGTTATGCAAGACAAGCTTTAGGGCATTGCGGTTCAGGGCAGCTTGAATGTCTTGTACATCAAAGGCATAGGGAAATAAGAATTCAACCGCCTTAAAGCCACCGGTCTTCGCTAAAGCAAAACGCTCTAAGAACGGTACTTCATTAAACAGCATAGTGAGGTTAGCGGCGAAACGGGACATCGTGTTCCTTGGAATGGGGTTATAAAGATCTGATGTTATCAAAGAAGCCGATAAGTTACCTTGAGATTGAAGACGCAGCATTTAAACCGAAATTAAGGCTGAAAATACGCTAATATCTGAGAGTAAGTACTTAAAATTAAGGAAAGTTATGAAAATGAAATTCGCCCCAATCGCTATCGTAGCTGCAACTTTACTAGCTAGCTCTCCATCATTAATGGCTCAAACCTCTACTGCAGCAAATGCCGTTGTAGTTGATGCGGCCGTTACAGACAACATATTTCAGTTATATGAAGGCACAGTAAGCAAGATTGATAAGAAAACACGCACTATTTTCTTCCAAAACAATGAGGGTGAATCTAAGTTCATTGCTGGTCCGGAGATCAAAAACTTTGATCAAATCAAAAAAGGTGATCTTTTAAATGTAACTTATGAGCTTGCTGTAGCGATTGAATTGATCAAAACTAAAAGCGATGGCATTCGTAGCAAAGTGGAAACCTCTTCTGAAACAATGTCTAGAGCTGGCGAGAAGCCAACCCGCAATATCACTAATACCACTACGATTATTGCCGATATCGTCGCGGTAGATCGTCCAAAGAAATTAGTCTCCATTAAGGGTCCTAGTGGAAAGATAACCGTAGTTACCGTAAAAAACCCACAACTCTTGAATGACGCGAATGTTGGTGAACAGGTTAAGGTAATTTATTTCGACGCCATGGCCGCATCAATTACTCCCCCAAAGAAGAGATAATAATCAAGCAGTAAGCTGTAAATGCCAGAATTAAACCGTACTCAGCTCAGTATCAAACTGGTTTTATTTCTTGCTGTTGCCGCCCTCCTCTCGGCGTGTGCGAACACCACACGCCCTGGAGCGGTTGGGGTGAATCGCTCCCAATTTATGATGATCTCCTCTAGTGAGGTCAATCGTCTTTCAGCTGCAAGCTATAACGAGCAGAATCAAAAAGCAAAAGAGAAGAATGTATTAGTTACATCGGGGCAGACATATGATCGTCTAAAAGTAATAGCGAACCGCTTGATTCCTCAGGCGGAGTCATTTCGTGATGACACAAAACAATGGGATTGGCGTCTCACACTCATTGATGCTCCGGTCTTAAATGCAACGTGTGCACCCGGAGGAAAGATTACTTTCTACACGGGAATGATTGAGCAGCTTAATTTAAATGATGATGAAATCGCTGCCATCATGGGTCATGAGATTGCTCATGCATTAAGAGAGCATGGTAGAGAACGTCTATCACAAGCGATGGCACAGAATTTGGTAGTGAATGTTGCCATGGCTGCAGCGGGTGGTTACGGTGCAGCAGTCAGCGCTGCGAATCAAGCTGCCTATTATGTTTTGATTTTGCCAAACTCGAGAGAGAATGAATCCGAGGCCGATGCAATTGGGCTAGAACTAGCAGCAAGAGCGGGATACAACCCCATGGCTGCAATAAGCGTTTGGCAGAAAATGATCAAAGCCACTAAAGGAAAAAATCCTCCAGAATTCCTCTCAACACATCCATCAGGCGAAACTCGCATTGAGCAATTAACAAGTCTCATGCCGGCAGTCGAACCTCTTTACAATGCAACACAAAAAAATAAGCCCAAATAAGTAGGTTTATTTGGGCTAATAACTACAGTCAAGTTTGAAAATATAGTGTGAAATGGAGTTACTTAACTTCTAAAATCTCCACCCCAAACCAGCGCCATAAGAATTAATATTGACCTTATCACTAGAGCCATCACCCCAGTTAAGAGTTTTATAGTTTTGCTGTGACACTTCAACTCGGGCAAACAGATTCTTGGTTATAAGATATTCAGCGCCAATACCGTAGCTCGGCCCATTCATCCACTGGTAATAGCCAGGTGAAGAATATTTAGACCACGACCATCCCAGCTTGGCGTATGCCATCCATTTTTCGGTAATGGCATATCCAACTTTCCCCCCGAATTCAAAAGGGTTGTGAGCATCTGGGTCGCCTCCCGATGTATCAGTGGTGCCAAGATCATAATTACCATACACACCCACTAACCAACTATCTGAAATGGCCTTATAAGCATCAGCAGTGATAGAAGGTATACCGCTTTTAGAGATAACAGAGTCTCCCGGCGTAGACTTATCCGTAATAGCATTCAATGCGTAGTCAATAGATAAACCAAAACCTTCGAAATTTTGTGACTGGGCATGGGCTGCAGGGCTAAGCAAAACTAGCAATAGGATAACTAGCTTTTTCATATAAACTTTATAAGTATTTTTATCAAGATGGATAAATGATATCGCAACTATATTATTTGTAATCAAATTTCATTTGCTCAGAAATGAGAATACCCTGACTGGTCAGCTCGCACAGCCCCGCATACTTTGCTAATGGAGTGGGATAATCCATACCCTCTTCAATCAATCTTGAGTTATCAAAAGCAAGCTCAAGGGTAGAAAAATTTCCGTAGGTTTTAATGGCTTTAGCAACAATCCGACGATTACATTCCCCAAGAAGATTTTTAAACTGATCTCTCATCTGCAGGATTTGTTCATATGACTTTTGCTGATAATTCTTCATCCTAGGTTTGCCCGTCGCTTCGGAAATGGATTCTTCAATTTCAGCAAAACTGGAGGAATGCTTTTCCCCGGCCGATATATGGTACGAACTGTACTTCAGAATTGGTTTAGTCAAAAGCATGTAAAGCGCATCAGCACAATAATCTACAGGAACAACATCAATACGTTGTTCCAAGGCACAGGGGAATGCCTTCAGTGCTAAAGCCATTCTGAAAACCCAAAAGATACTTCCAGATGCCTTGCAGCCTAACTTAGTATGTCCAACAACAATGGATGGCCTCGCTATGATCAAAGGTAAGTTAGGCAACTCTTCTTTTAAACGTCGCTCCACCTCATATTTACTGTAGGTATATTCTAAAAAATGGTGAGTTTGCGCACCACCGTCATAACCCTCGGGAACCGGGTTAGGAGAATCTAATCCGCAAGCCATTGCAGTACCAATATGAATAAATCGCTTCAACTTACAGATATGACTCAAGCCATGAGCCATATTTAATACTCCATCCACATTAGTGGGCCAGATAGAGGGATGATTTCCAAAAGATGCTACTGCCGCAGAACTCACAACATTTTCAACAGACTTGAGCCGGGGATCATCAATCCAGCGATTAACTACATTCAAATCTCCGCACAAAATCTGATCAAGTTTTAGATTCAGTAACTGGCTGGTAGTGAGGCCATGTCCTCTTAAGGTTTTTGCCAACCTCATTAATCCCTCTTCGGGAGTGCTTGAACGAATTAAAAAAATGGCATCCCGAGACTGACCATTGGCAAATAGCTTCGCTGTCAAAGCTCCGCCAATAAAGCCATTTGCTCCAGTAACTAATAATTTTGGTTGGAATAACATTGGGGAGAATGGGTACCTTAGGGAAACTCCACTATTTTAGTGGATAAACCATCATTCACCTAATAAGCGTATTGGCAGTTTTAGCGCTCTTTTTACTGAGTAACTAAAAATTCGTTATTTCATGAATCCGGCATAGAGCTTGAGAACAGGCTTATTACTACAACACCCGCAGTGATCAGAAGAATTCCTAAGATTGCTGGTAAATCGAGTTTTTGGTCTAAATAAAACCAGCCCACGACTGCTATAAGCGCTATTCCCACTCCGCACCAAATTGCATAGACAATGCCTACGGGTATTGCTTTCACCAAAAGAGAGAGCAAGAAAAAGGCTGAAGCATATCCAACGATTACTATCAAGGAGGGCCAAAATTTGGTAAAGCCATCCGAAGCCTTCAAGGCGGAAGTGGCTGAAACTTCAGCAATAATTGCTGCCAAAAGCATGAGGTAATTCATAAGATATCCCCCTGTCAATATTTCGATAATAGATTCTAGCGATGGAACTCTTTAAAAGAATAAATTGTATTTAAATACTTTAAAGAATAAAAGGTCATATAAGGGAGTCTTTGATAGGCTTTTATTTTTGAAGCAACTAAACCGATGAGATGACTTAGGAAGATTTAGGATATAAAAAAAGCCCCTTTAAAAAGGGGCTTTTTGATTACATTTGGCGGAGCGGACGGGACTCGAACCCGCGACCCTCGGCGTGACAGGCCGATATTCTAACCAACTGAACTACCGCTCCAATTACAACGAATGCTACTTGTGTCACTTACTTCAACTCACAACTAGCCAAAATTCTTGGCGTCCCCAGGGGGATTCGAACCCCCGTACTCACCGTGAAAGGGTGATGTCCTAGGCCTCTAGACGATGGGGACCTGGACCACTAAAAACGAATACTGCTATTTCAAATGCTTGGTGGAGATAAGCGGGATCGAACCGCTGACCTCTTGCATGCCATGCAAGCGCTCTCCCAGCTGAGCTATACCCCCGTAATCTCGCTAAAAATCTACAAGACACTCAAAACAATCCAAGATTTTATCCTATTTTTGCAGGAAGACGCAAATTCTGGATTAGACGACCTTGGAAAGCCGGCGTATAGCCTCGTCCTTACCCAATACGACCAAAACAGAATCAATCGCCGGGGTCTGGGTTGTGGCAAATAAAGCGTAACGTACAGGCATTGCTAAGGCTGGCATCTTGATCTGATGCTTTGCTAGCACCTCTTTAAATGCTAAGCCATATGCCGCCTTCGTATGTTCAGCATTGCCGATGGCCGCGATTAAATCTTTCATCGCTGGAACAATTTCTTTGGGAATATTTGCAGCGATGTGTTCTTTACTATGTTCAGGAGCTGGTAGGTAAAACAGCTTAGCGCCTTCCGCAATTTCAATTAGGGTGTTCGCGCGATCTTTTAACAAAGCAACTACCTCAACAAAATGAGGCCCCTGCTCTGTATCAATGCCTAGTGCATGTGCGAAGGGCGTGGTCGATTCTGCTAACACTGCGGGATCCGCATTCTGAATATATTGGTGATTCAACCAGAGTAATTTTTCAGGATTGTGTTGGGCTGGAGATCTTCCGAGATTATCTAGGTCAAACCAATCTACAAATTGTTCTTTCGTAAAAATCTCAGCATCCCCATGTGACCACCCTAACCTTGCTAGGTAGTTCAAAATTGCTTCTGGTAGATAGCCTGCTTTTTGATAATCGCGCACACTCATGGCGCCATTACGCTTACTCATTTTTTCACCAGACTCATTGAGTACTGTTGGTAGATGGGCATAGACTGGTGGCGAACCACCAAGCGCCTTCATGATATTAATTTGGCGTGGCGTATTGTTAACGTGATCATCGCCGCGAATGACATGCGTAATATTCATATCCAGATCATCGACAACTACACAAAAATTATAAGTAGGCGTCCCGTCAGGACGAGCAATGACTAAATCATCTAACTCATCATTGCTGATCTCAATTTGTCCCTTAACTGCATCCTTCCAAATAACGGATTCACCCATCGGATTCTTAAAGCGAATAACTGGTGAAACACCTTCTGGTATTGGGGGGAGAGTTTTGCCTGGTTCGGGTCGCCATAAACCGTTATAGCGTGGCTTTTCTTTATTGGCCATTTGTTGATCCCGTAGCCGATTGAGCTCGTCCTCGCTCATATAGCAGGGATAAGCAAGACCCGCACTAAGCATCTGCTTGACGACTTCACGGTAACGATCGATCCGTTGCATTTGGTAGATTGGCCCTTCGTCTAAATCCAAGCCGAGCCATGCCATACCCTCAATAATGACGTCCACCGCTTCCTGGGTAGAGCGCTCTAAATCGGTATCTTCAATTCGTAAAATGAAGTCGCCCTGGTTGTGGCGGGCAAATGCCCATGGATATAGGGCGCTGCGAAGGTTGCCCAAATGAATGAAGCCCGTTGGACTAGGGGCGAAACGTGTACGTATATGCATAAATGACATTATCTCAGATCGGCTTTGAATTGCTCGAAATCCGACCTAGATTCTCAAAAAAGGGGATACTTTCACCTATGAATGAATTACTGGTTTTTATCTGTGATGGCGCCCCTGTCCGCGGGGAGATTGTTTCGATTAGCAGCGCCTGGCAGGCTGTTTTAGAGCGCCGTAATGACCCACCGGTAGTCCGGCGAATACTGGGTGACTTTGTTGGTGCAGCCACCCTGTTAAGCGCTAGCCTAAAGTTCAATGGCACCTTGATTATTCAAGCGCAAAGCAAAGGGCCTATTCAGCTCCTCGTTGTGGAATGTAATTCTGACCTCACAATGCGAGCAACGGTGAAGTTGTCTTTGGACGCATCTACTATTGACCCAAATGCCTCTCTAAGTGAGTTATTGGATGCGGAGAACACGGGTCGTCTCGTGATTACCCTTGACCCAGCCGATCGTCAACCTGGCCAACCCCCTTACCAAGGGATTGTGGCCTTGCAGGAGCACCATGGCACAGTAATTAAACCGGTCACTAGTGCAGCGGAAGCCATCGCCCTGTATATGCAAAACTCTGAGCAACTCGACACTCGAATTTGGCTGGCATCTAATGACACGCATGTAGGTGGCCTGCTCTTGCAGCGCTTGCCCGATTCTGGAGGACATGCACATCTAGATCCACAACTAGCAGCAGAAGGCTGGAGACGTATTCAGATTTTGGGTGAAACGATTACGGATGAAGAGCTGCTGACTCTTCCCCCGGAAACAATTTTGCGACGCCTCTTTTTAGAAGAATCCGCAGAAAATGGCGTTCGTAGCTTTCCAGCTCGCCCTATTCATTTCTCCTGCAGATGTTCGCGTACTAAGGTTGCAGATGTTCTCAGAATGTTAGGCGAGGAAGAGGTTGAAAGCATTCTGGCTGAGCAAGGTGCAGTTGAGACGGAGTGTGATTTCTGTGCCAAGGTCTATCAATTTGATGCAGTCGATTGCAGGCAAGTCTTTAAAACTGATTTATTGACTGATGCTACAAGACCTCCGTCTAGAGGCCACTAAGTATTTACTACGTAGTTACTCAGAAGCTACTAATTGCTATTTAGTAGTTGCTGGCTTTACGCCATCCATCTGGCTGGCAGATGCTTTTTCAGCGGGCAAAATCTGCACAAAGAATTCGCCTTCCTTAATCATGCCATGCTCAACCCGGGCACGCTCTTCACTGGCTCGAGTGCCATCCTTTAAATCATTAACATCTCCAGTGAGTTTGGCATTACGCAAGCTCAGCAGGCTATTCTTGGCTTGCTGTAGTTCAAGTTGCTTTTCCATCTCATAAACTTTCAGCCATCCACCCTTACCCAACCAAAGTGGGTACTGTATTGCGATGAGCAATAGCAGCATAGAGTAAATGACGATCCGCATAGCTTATGAGCCTTTTAATATCTATCGTGTTAAGTTATAGAAAACAGACTTTCCTGGATAAGTGGCAACATCACCTAAGCCTTCCTCAATACGCAGTAATTGATTGTATTTTGCAATACGATCAGAGCGAGATAAAGAACCCGTTTTAATTTGACCTGCATTGGTACCAACAGCAATGTCGGCAATTGTGCTGTCTTCAGTTTCACCAGAACGATGAGAAATCACGGCTGTGTAATTAGCGCGCTTAGCCATTTCAATAGCTGCAAAGGTCTCAGTCAAAGTGCCAATTTGATTAATCTTAATGAGAATGGAGTTAGCAACGCCCTTCTCAATACCTTCTTTAAGAATGCGGGTGTTGGTTACAAATAGATCGTCGCCAACTAATTGGATTTTTTTGCCCAATTTTTGAGTAATGTCAGCCCAGCCGTCCCAATCACTCTCATGCATGCCATCTTCGATCGAGACTATAGGGAATTGATCAGCTAAATTACCGAGATAATCAGAGAATTCACCAGAGGTGAGTTGCAAGCTCTCGCCGGAAAGATGATATTTACCGTCTTTATAAAATTCACTAGCAGCACAATCTAAAGCGAGCAAGACATCTTCACCTGCTTGATAACCAGCACCCTCAATCGCCTTCATGATGGTCTGCAAGCACTCTTGATTGCTCTTGAAATTAGGGGCAAAGCCACCTTCATCACCAACGGTCGTAGGCATGCCTTGGGCACCCAAAATTTTCTTGAGTTCATGAAAGATCTCAGCGCCACATCGCAATGCTTCGCGGAAGCTTTGGGCTCCTACGGGCATCACCATAAACTCTTGAATATCCAAACTGTTGTTCGCATGTGCACCGCCGTTGACGATGTTCATCATGGGAACTGGTAATTGCATTCCGCCTGATCCACCAAAGTAGCGATACAAAGGCAGGCCGGCTTCTTCAGCGGCAGCACGAGCTACAGCCATCGAAACTGCTAGCGTGGCATTGGCCCCTAAACGTGCTTTATTGTGAGTGCCATCCAGCTCATTCAAGGTGTGGTCCAGGAAAGCTTGTTCACTCGCATCCAGCCCCAGAATGGATTCAGCAATTTCGATATTGATATTCTGAACTGCTTTCAGAACACCCTTACCTAAATAACGCGCTTTATCGCCATCCCTAAGCTCGATTGCCTCACGAGAACCAGTAGATGCACCAGAGGGCACGGCTGCACGACCCATGACACCAGATTCTAATAAGACATCGCACTCGACCGTAGGGTTGCCACGTGAATCTAAAATTTCTCTACCAATAATGTCAACAATGGCGCTCATGCACCTTCTCCTCAATAAATATGAATGGGATGTTTACTTAAAACTGTCTTCTAAAAAAGAGCCTGATTTTTTTACAACTGAATCAATTGCCACTAAAGACTCAAGCAATTCTTTCATGAGATGAAGTGGCACTGCATTCGGACCATCAGAAAGTGCTTTAGATGGATCTGGATGGGTCTCCATGAATAAACCACTAATACCGACTGCAACAGCAGCGCGGGCTAATACAGGCACAAATTCACGTTGCCCGCCGCTTGAATTACCCTGCCCGCCGGGAAGTTGAACTGAATGAGTTGCATCAAAAACGACTGGAGCATGAGACTCACGCAAAATAGCTAAGCTGCGCATATCCGAAACTAGGTTGTTGTATCCAAATGAAGCACCACGCTCACAAACCATAAATTGATCCGGAAGATTTACCTCGCTAGCCGCAGCGCGAGCCTTATCCATCACATTGAGCATCTCATGGGGAGATAAAAACTGACCCTTCTTAAAATTCACTGGTTTACCACTTTGCGCGCAAGCTCGAATGAAGTCGGTTTGTCTGCATAAAAAAGCGGGCGTCTGTAGAACATCTACTACTTTGGCTACGGGTGCGATCTCGCTAATGTCATGAATATCTGTCAATACTGGCACGCCAATTTCACGCTTGACGCGAGCCAGAATCTCTAGACCCTTCTCCATTCCCAAGCCCCGGAATGAGGTGCCTGAAGAGCGGTTGGCTTTATCAAAGGAGGACTTATAAATGAATGGAATACCAAGCGCACTGGTAATTTCTTTGAGTGCACCCGCATTGTCTAAGGCTGATTGCTCTGACTCAATCACGCAAGTTCCTGCAATCAAAAAGAAACGGTGCTGTAAACCCACATCAAATCCACATAACTTAAATGCACTCATAGCACTCTCCTAGGCGACTTGCTTTTCAGCGACAGCTTGATGAAGCAATGACGCTTTAATGAATGCGGAAAATAATGGGTGTCCATCACGCGGGGTCGAAGTGAATTCTGGATGGAACTGTACGCCAAAGAACCAGGGATGCATTGCTTTGGGGAGCTCCATCATTTCAGGTAAAGACTCATTAGGTGTTCTAGCGGAAATTATTAAACCGGATTTCTCAAGGCGGGGTACATAAATATTATTTACTTCATAACGATGGCGGTGACGCTCATTGACTTCAGCGCCATAGATCTCTTGAGCTAAGGTACCTGCTTTTACAGGACAACGTTGTGATCCGAGGCGCATGGTGCCACCAAGATCAGATTCATTGCTTCGCTTCTCAATGCGACCTTCACGATCAACCCATTCGGTAATGAGAGCAACAACAGGGCTCTCAGTATCTGGATCAAACTCGGTACTATTAGCATGAGCAATATTAGCAACATGGCGCGCAAATTCAATCACCGCCAATTGCATACCCAGGCAAATTCCAAGATAAGGAATATGGTTCTCACGAGCAAAACGAATAGCCGCAATTTTGCCCTCAGTACCACGCTTACCGAAGCCTCCCGGAACCAAAATCGCATCTAAATTCTGTAAGCAATCGATCCCGTCTTTTTCAATCACTTCTGAATCGATATAGTTAATATTTACCTTAGTGTGATTATGAATACCCGCATGGCGCAAAGCCTCAATTAACGACTTATAAGATTCGGTGAGCTCAACATATTTACCCACCATGCCGATGGTGACTTCATGCTGCGGATTGGCTAATTCATAAACTAATTTAGCCCAGACAGATAAGTCTGCCGGCTTCGCTTCAATCTCGAGTTCGCGACAAATTAAGTCATCCATTCCTTGAGCCTGGAGCATCTCTGGAATTTTGTAGATGGTATCTACATCCCAAACCGAAATAACAGCCTCTTCACGTACGTTAGAGAACAGAGAGATCTTCGCTCGCTCATCATCTGGAATGGGGCGGTCTGCTCGACACAAGAGTACCGTTGGCATGATGCCGATTTCACGTAACTTTTGGACAGAATGCTGAGTTGGCTTGGTTTTAAGCTCTCCCGCGCTGGCAATATAAGGTACGAGGGTCAAGTGCACGAAGGCACAACTATGTTTGGGCAGGCGAATACTCATTTGGCGTGCCGCTTCTAAGAACGGGAGGGATTCAATATCACCGACCGTTCCACCAATTTCACAAATAGCAATATCAGCATGGCCATCGTGGCTTGCCTTAGCACCCCGCTCTACAAAAGCCTGGATTTCATTCGTAATATGAGGAATGACCTGGACAGTTTTACCAAGATACTCGCCCCGCCGTTCTTTACTAATTACTGACTCATAAATTTGACCAGTCGTGAAGTTGTTACTTCTGCGCATTTTTGCAGAAACAAAGCGTTCGTAGTGACCTAGGTCAAGGTCAGTTTCCGCGCCATCCTCAGTAACAAAGACTTCGCCATGCTGCAGGGGACTCATAGTCCCCGGATCGACGTTGATATAAGGGTCTAATTTTAGGAGGGTGACTTTCAGGCCGCGGGATTCGAGAATCGCGGCAAGCGAGGCGGCTGCGATTCCTTTTCCTAGAGAAGAAACCACACCACCAGTGACAAAAACGTATTTGGTCATCGCTTAAGCTCTGTTGGAAATATCAATTATAACGATAGCGTCGACCAAGTATTCAGGAATGACATAAAACGTTGTAATAGTTGGCTAGCAATCCATTCTCAGCCACAATCTAGTCACTTTTTCTTGGCAGGATCCACGCTTGATCGTGTCATAGATAAAAGCGCTTCTTTTTCAGTAATTTTTGACTATTCACAGGGTCAAAAGTGCTTTTCAATCGAATTTAGGCCTACATGCCTTCAAATAATCAAGCTTTCGGATTTAAAGTCTTATATAAGACTTAAATTTGCCACTATAATCATGTAAATCAGGAGAAAATTCTCTACAAGCATTTGAATTGACCATTTTTATCCCAATAGGAAACACCATGCTAGAAGCCTACAACCACCAGGTTGCCGAACGCGCAGCGCTGGGAATTCCAGCCCTCCCCCTGACCAAGGATCAAACGGCTGAACTAATCGGTTTACTGAAAAATCCTCCCAAAGGCACCGAAGCCGAGTTGCTTGAGCTTATTACTAATCGTGTCCCTGCCGGGGTTGATGAAGCAGCCAAAATTAAGGCAGAGTTTTTAGATGCTGTTGCCAAAGGTAACGAGAAAACGCCATTAATTTCACGTATTCAAGCAACCGATCTCTTAGGAACCATGCTGGGTGGTTACAACATTAAGCCATTAGTGGAATTACTCTCTGATGCCGAATGTGCAGATACTGCAGCAGCTGCACTGAAAAAAACTCTCTTGATGTTCGATTACTTTCATGATGTTCAAGAATTGGCCGAAAAAGGCAATGCTCAAGCAAAAGCAGTTCTGCAAAGTTGGGCAGCTGCAGAGTGGTTTACTAGTCGGACTGCTGTTCCAGAGAGCATGAAGCTCACTGTATTCAAAGTCACTGGTGAAACTAATACGGATGATCTATCACCAGCTCCTGATGCATGGAGCCGACCAGATATCCCCTTGCATGCAACGATTATGTTGAAGAACCCTCGTCCAGGCATAGAGCCAGACGAGACGGGCGTTCGTGGCCCAATGAAGCAAATTGAAGCGCTGCAGAAAAAAGGTAATCAAATTGCTTATGTTGGCGATGTTGTAGGTACGGGCTCTTCACGTAAATCAGCCACCAACTCCGTATTGTGGTGGACGGGTCAAGATATTCCCTTCGTACCCAATAAACGATTTGGCGGCGTTTGTCTCGGTACCAATATTGCCCCCATCTTCTTTAATACAATGGAAGACTCTGGCGCCCTTCCAATTGAATTAGATGTTTCACAAATGCATATGGGTGATGTGATTGAATTACGCCCCTATGAAGGCAAGGCATTCAAAGATGGTAAAGAAATTGCCTCTTTTGCCCTGAAGTCACCCGTCATTCTGGATGAGGTCCGAGCTGGTGGCCGCATTCCGCTCATCGTTGGTCGTGGCTTAACTGCTAAAGCCCGTGCAGCACTGGGCCTGCCAGCATCTACTGAGTTCCGCGTGCCGGTGAGCCCTCCTGACAGTAAAAAAGGTTTTAGTCTGGCTCAAAAAATGGTGGGTCGCGCTTGCGGTTTGCCAGAAGGTCAAGGCGTTCGTCCAGGCACCTATTGCGAACCACGCATGACAACGGTGGGATCCCAAGATACCACTGGCCCGATGACACGCGATGAATTAAAGGATTTAGCATGCCTTGGATTCTCTTCCGATCTGGTGATGCAATCGTTTTGCCACACATCAGCCTATCCAAAGCCTGTTGATATTCGCACTCAACACGAATTACCACCATTCATGACGAACCGTGGAGGTGTGTCATTGCGTCCAGGGGATGGCGTAATTCATAGCTGGTTAAATCGTTTACTTCTTCCTGATACCTGCGGCACTGGTGGCGATAGCCATACGCGCTTTCCGATTGGTATTTCTTTCCCTGCGGGCTCTGGATTAGTTGCGTTTGCTGCCGCAACTGGTGTCATGCCCTTGGATATGCCTGAGTCGGTATTGATCCGCTTCAAAGGCAAGATGCAACCCGGTATTACTTTGCGGGACTTGGTGAATGCGATTCCTTTGTATGCAATTAAAAAAGGTTTGTTGACTGTAGAGAAACAAGGCAAGAAAAATATCTTCTCAGGTCGCATTCTCGAGATCGAAGGCCTGCCTGATCTTAAAGTTGAACAAGCATTTGAGTTGTCAGATGCCTCTGCAGAGCGTTCTGCAGGCGGATGTACTGTTCACCTCAATAAAGAACCCATCATTGAGTACATGCGTTCCAATATTACTTTGATGAAGTGGATGATTGCAAACGGCTATGAAGATAAACGTACATTAGGCCGTCGTATCAAAGCAATGGAGGCTTGGATTGCTAAACCGGAGTTACTCCAACCAGATGCCAATGCAGACTATGCAGAGATTATTGATATCGATATGACTGATATTAAAGAACCAATCTTAGCCTGCCCTAACGATCCAGATGATGTGAAGTTCTTATCTGAAGTTTCTGGTGAAAAAATTGATGAAGTCTTTATTGGCTCTTGCATGACAAACATTGGCCACTTCCGTGCAGCAGGTCAAGTACTTCAAGGTAAAAAGGATATGCCTACTCGCCTGTGGATTGCTCCTCCAACCAAGATGGACGCAATGATTCTGATGGAAGAAGGTTACTATGGCATGCTTGGTGCCACAGGTGCTCGTATGGAAAGTCCAGGTTGCTCGCTCTGTATGGGTAACCAAGCACAGATCCGCAAAGGTTCGACGGCAGTGTCTACATCAACTCGCAACTTCCCTAACCGCTTAGGGATTGATACACGGGTATTTTTAGCTTCCGCTGAACTTGCAGCAGTCGCTGCTCTTTTAGGTCGCTTACCAACTCCTCAAGAATACTTGGAGCAAGTAGAGTCCTTAAAAGCGAAAGCGGGTGAGGTTTATCAATATATGAATTTTGACAAGATCAAATCATTTAGCGATGTTGCGGATACGGTTACGGTCTAAGCTTCACGTATTCCCAGTTGTTAGAGATGCAAAAAAGGCGATCAGTTGATCGCCTTTTTCTTTAACTCACATTAGAACCACAGTCCTTTAGATAAAGAGTTTATTTTCTTGACGAGCATTCTCGCGACTCAGACCGACAATCCAGTTATTGGTTGGTAAGCCCGTCTGTTCAAGTATTAATTTAGCGCGCTTAGAAACCGCTTTCCATTCAATATCCAGTTGAGGCCCTTTGAAAGCAATAGCTACGACGTTGCAATCATGGGATTCAGGAAATAAGAGCACTCGATTATCGAATGCCTCGCAAATATGCTTCAAATTAAGATTAAAACTTTTATGACGCGAGAATAGGTTAACCGTCATAACCCCAGGAGATTTAAGAGTTTTGTAACACCCCTGATAAAAGTCTAATGAGCTAGCTGCAGGTCCATCACAAATGGCATCATATAAATCCACTTGGATAGCATCAAAATATGCTTGATGCTCGGCACCCCTTACAAAATCCTTAGCATCTGTCTGAATAGTTTCTAGGCGTCGATCATCGTCTGGCGTGAAGAACATGCTGCGCGCAGAAACAATGACCGCTGGATTGAGTTCAACCACCGTAGTTTTTACTGCCGGACAATAACGATGGGTGAACTTGGTTAAAGCACCAGTCCCCAAACCAAGCTGGGCAACGCGCATACCAGGCTGCGTCTCCAAAAAGAGTAGCCAAGCCATCATCTGCTGGTTGTACTCAAGGTAAATCTCATCAGGATCTCGAATCCGCATCGCCCCCTGAATCAGTTCGCTGCCAAAATGGAGATAGCGGATGCCAGCACTTTCTGAAAACGTTACCGGCTCCATTGCCAATGAAGAATCCGACATCAATTACTTTGTCCAGACTCTGGCGTTACGGAAAAGGCGCATCCAAGGGCTGGCCCCATCTGGAGTATTGAGCCACTCATTCGGAGCCCAACTCATCTGCACCGCCCTAAATACACGCTCTGGATGCGGCATCATGACGGTGAAACGACCATCCGGTGTTGTAACCCCGGTTAAACCCCCGGGTGAGCCATTCGGGTTCATTGGATAAGTTTCAGTAGGATTGCCCTTGTGATCGACAAAGCGGAGTGCCGCTAAACCTTCATTCTGCAGATTCTCTAAATGACCTTGCTGACTAAAGTTAGCATAGCCTTCACCATGGGCAATCGCGATAGGCAAATGGCTGTCTGCCATTCCTTGCGTAAAAATAGAAGGGGAAGGCATTATTTCGGCCATAACTAAACGTGCCTCATATTGCTCAGATTGATTGCGAGTGAATTTAGGCCATGATTCAGTGCCAGGAATAATTCCCGCTAAGTTACTCATCATTTGGCAGCCGTTACAGACACCCAGCGCAAAACTATCTTGACGACCAAAGAACGCGGCAAACTGATCACGCAACTGGGCGTTAAAGAGGATGGTCTTAGCCCAGCCCTCACCGGCACCCAAAACATCACCATAGCTAAAGCCACCACAGGCAACTAAGCCACGGAAATCAACTAACTTAGATTTGCCTGATAGTAGATCTGACATATGAACGTCGTAACTATCAAAGCCAGCCCAGCTCATGGCATAAGCCATCTCAACATGCGAGTTCACGCCCTGCTCTCGTAAAATGGCTACTTTAGGTCGTGCATTCTGGTTAATAAATGGCGCTGAAATATCTTCCGTAATATCAAAAGTCAGCTTTGGTGACATACCCGCATCGGCAATATTATTCAATAAAGCAAATTCACTATCTGCACAATCTGGGTTATCGCGTAAGCGCGCTATTTGATAGCTGGTATTGGCCCACATCTTTTGTAATACTTCACGAGGTTCCGCAAAGATATTTTTAGCATCACGCCAAATTTCAATACGGCCATTGGTATTGGGTTTTGCAATTACATGACTATGCGCACTGAGGCCAAGTTTTCTCAATACTGCGAATACAGCATCACGATCTGCTTTACGGATCTGAATGACTGCACCTAACTCCTCATTGAACAAAGCGCGTAAAGTTTGCTCATGCCGTCGACCTGAGACTTGTTCAGCCCAGTTCTTAGCATCACCCCAATCAGCCTCTTGACCTATATCGACAGCAATCATGTCCACATTGATGGATATACCAATATGGGATGCAAAAGACATTTCAGCAATACAAGCAAATAATCCGCCATCTGAGCGATCGTGATACGCCAGTAGCTGACTATTTTTACGCAATTCAATAATTGCGGCAGCTAGTGCTTTCAGATCTTCTAGATAGTCTACGTTTGGGGCAGACTTACCGGATTGATTCAGAACTTGGGCGAGGATACTACCCGCCATGCGGTTCTGACCTCGGCCTAAATCAATCAAAATTAGTTCAGTTTCTAAAGCTGCGCCAGATTCATCCGTCAGCTTAAGTAAAGGCGTCGTCGTTTTACGAACATCTTGCACAGCGGCAAAAGCAGAAATAATTAATGAGACTGGAGATACAACTTTCTTTGCCTGATCACCTTCTTGCCAAGCCGTTGCCATTGATAAAGAATCTTTGCCGACAGGGATGGAAATACCCAAGGCTGGGCAGAGCTCCATTCCAATTGCTTTAACTGATTCATATAACTTTGCATCTTCACCGGGAGCGCCGCAAGCAGCCATCCAATTGGCAGAAAGCTTTACGTCTTCTAGCTGTCGAATATCGGCAGCCAATAAATTGGTGATAGCTTCACCTACCGCCATTTTGGCAGCTGCAGGCGCATCAATTACTGCTATTGGAGTCCGCTCACCCATAGCCATGGCTTCGCCACGATAACCCTGGTAATCCATGAGCGTTACTGCGCAGTCAGCGACAGGCACTTGCCAGGGACCTACGAATGGATCGCGGGCATTAAGGCCGCCAACAGTCCGATCACCAATGGTAATTAAGAATGACTTGCTCGCAACGGTGGGTTGCTGCAGAACCCAGGCGATACATTGAGCTAACTCCGTGTCAGTTACATCCAATTCTTGAAATTCTTGAGGTACGCACTTCACATCTCGGTGCATTCTTGGCGGTTTACCAAGCAACACTTCCATTGGCATGTCAATAGGCATAGAGGCATCACTACCTTCAGCTTCTTTGCTATCACTTAACTGTAGTTGTCGTTCAGTGGTAGCCTCACCGACGACTGCAAATGGGCAACGCTCACGCTCACAGAGCGATTTAAATAAATCTAAATCGTGAGTTTCGATTGCGAGTACATAACGCTCTTGAGATTCATTACACCAAATTTCTGCAGGGCTCATACCACTCTCTTCAAGCGGTACTTTACGTAACTGAAATTGCGCCCCTAAACCAGCGCCATCTGCTAGCTCTGGGAAGGCATTGGATATGCCGCCAGCACCAACATCATGAATTGAAACAATCGGATTCTTATCACCCATTGCAATACAAGCATTAATGACTTCCTGGGCACGCCGCTCCATTTCTGGATTACCCCGTTGGACTGAGTCAAAATCTAAATCTGCTGTATTGGTGCCCGTAGCAACAGAACTTCCCGTTGCACCACCCATGCCAATCCGCATACCAGGACCACCTAATTGAACAAATAAGTGCCCTGCTTTAATTTTTTTCTTTGCTGTATGAATAGAATCGATACTGCCGATACCACCTGCGATCATGATGGGCTTGTGATACCCACGACGCACACCTTCCAAGGTTTGCTCGAACACTCGGAAATATCCACCCAGAATTGGTCGACCAAACTCATTATTAAATGCAGCGCCGCCTAGTGGGCCTTCAATCATAATTTGGAGTGGCGTAGCAATACGCTCAGGCTTGCCATATTTCTCAGCTTCCCAAGGCAAATCTGTACCCGGAATATTCAAATTGGATACGGTGAAGCCAGTGAGGCCAGCCTTGGGTCTACCCCCAATACCTGTAGCGCCCTCATCACGAATCTCCCCACCTGCACCAGTGGATGCACCCGGAAATGGTGCAATTGCAGTTGGATGATTATGGGTCTCCACCTTCATCAAGGTGTGGACCAGGCGCTTGTCTTTTTGATAAAGGCGATCTGACCCTTTCGGAGTCCAAGTTTCTGACTCACAACCCACCATCACTGCTGAGTTATCAGAGTAAGCAACGATCGTTCCTTTAGGCTGAAGTTGATGGGTATTGCGAATCATGGCAAATAAGGATTTTTCCTGATCATCACCATCAATAGTCCAACTGGAATTAAAAATCTTATGGCGGCAATGTTCGCTATTAGCTTGAGCAAACATGATGAGTTCGACATCGCTAGGATTTCGTTCTAAGCGCATGAAATTCTCAAGCAAATACAGCACTTCATCTTCTGATAGTGCAAGACCTAATTCTAAGTTGGCCTTATCTAGCGCAGCTCTGCCTTCAGTCAATATTGGAATTCGG
Organism: Polynucleobacter sp. CS-Odin-A6; assembly: GCF_018882095.1. Lineage (GTDB taxonomy): Bacteria > Pseudomonadota > Gammaproteobacteria > Burkholderiales > Burkholderiaceae > Polynucleobacter. The sequence continues at coordinate 164,990 of NZ_JACVPD010000003.1, read as the reverse complement.
ATAAATGGTCGATCAGGAAGCGATTGATATAAAGCACTGGCTGCATTGACATCCGTAATAAGCGCTTCAGTCATTCTGTCGTGCAAGGCAGCTAGAACAATCTGTGCCTGTTGTTCATTGAGTAGCTTTTTACTGAGCCAACCGTATTGAATGCCACGCTCAATGCGCAGTACATTGAGTCCACATTGACGCGCAATATCAGTTGCTTTGCTGGCCCAAGGAGAAACCGTGCCAAAGCGAGGAATGGCGATAGCAGACAGTGGCTGATTGGCTTTGCCAAACAAGGAGCTACCTGCTTTTATCTGGGATGCAAAAGGCTCTCCATAAGTCAACAGACTTTCAAGAATGCCTTTGTCTTTGGTATTGAGTTCAGACTCAGACCAAATGAAATGCAGGAATTGAGCCTCTATGGACTCGAGTTGAATTCCTTGGGCTGCCAGCGAGGCTAAAAGTCGCTGTTGGCGGAAGGCTGAAAGGGCATTAGCCCCGGGCAAGCAACAGAAGGATGACATCCCAAGATTATAAGGTTTCGATCAAACTAATTTGTCAAACTAAGCGACCACCTTGAAGACTCAATTGCCGCCCACACCGCGCAGCCAAGGCTGGATCATGGGTCACCAAAACCAGGGTTGAGGAATTCTCCCGGTTTAGCTCGAAGAGGAGCTCAATCACCCTATTTCCACTGGCCTCGTCAAGACTCCCAGTAGGCTCATCCGCAAAGAGGATAGCGGGTTGATTAATGAAAGCCCGTGCCAAAGCCACACGTTGCTGTTCACCACCTGAGAGGGTCTTAGGGAAATGATTCGCCCTATCAGTTAAACCCACTTTTTCAAGCCACTGCCCAGCAGCCTGTTTTGCTTCAGTTTGATTTATTCCCAGGATCTCCAGAGGGAGCATGACATTTTCTAAAGCCGTTAAATGGGGAAGTAATTGGAAGGATTGAAATACAAAGCCAACATATTTACCTCGTAAACGGGCCCTACCATCCTCATCCAGTAGATTTAGGTTTTGTCCCATTAAGTCTATTTGACCTTGGCTAGGAAGATCTAAGCCTGCCAAGAGGCTTAACAAAGTGCTTTTACCAGAGCCGGAGGCGCCAATAATCGCAACACTTTCACCCTGCTCAATTTCAAAGCCAATGTCGTGCAAAATGATAAGGTCGCCATCAGACGTCTTAACTAACTTGCGGACTTGGTGGGCAATAATCGACTTAGACTGTGTATTCATGTAAAAAATTTTCTAGAATTGAACAATGCGAACTCCGCTTTTAACCATCAATAAATGTGTTACCGGGCTATTTTGCCTCTTAATCAGTATTAATTCCTGGGCTAATACAAATCCAGTGATCTTGGTTTTGGGTGACAGCCTGTCCGCTGAATATGGCCTGCCTCGTGGCAGTGGTTGGGTCAATCTACTTGAGAAGCAACTGGACAAAGACAAAAGCCCTTGGACCGTATTTAACGCCAGTATTAGTGGAGAAACCAGTTCAGGGGGACTCTCTCGGCTACCCGCTCTTCTGGGTCAAAAGAAACCAGGGATTGTAATGATTGAGTTGGGCGCAAATGATGCCTTGCGGGGATTGCCGGTAATTCAAACCGAATCGAATCTGCGCATGATGATTCAGATGAGCAAGAAAACCGGTGCGCGGGTTCTACTCTTTGGCATCCAAATACCTACGAATTACGGCCAAAGCTACACAGCACAGTTTAAAAAACTTTACTCCCAGATCGCATCTGAAGAGCGCATAGAGCTTCTGCCTTTTTTCCTAGAAGGCGTGGCAACAAAACCCTCATTATTTCAAGCGGATCGACTGCACCCCAATATAGAAGCACAGAGAATTCTCTTTAAAAACGTGTGGGGCTCAATGGCCCCATACAAAAACTTGCTACACAAGCCGCTTTAGGAACTAGCCGCCTGAACTACTAGAGCTTGCAGACTTCAGTGGGTTTATCACTTTAACGTTCGCACTGTTGCGCCAGTAACCCATAAATCCAGCAAACTCCGATTGTGCTGCTAAGGACTGAATCTGTTTAGCCTGAGCTAGGTGAACCTTATTATCGACAGTAGTGGGTTGACGTATTTGGTCGATACGATAAATTGTCACACCAACTCCAGGGTTAGAAACCGATACAACTGCAGGCAATTTATCCGCACTCAAAGACATCACCTCATCCATCGATGAGCCAACTAAGTTGCCAGGCTTATTTCGTGAAATCCAATTAGCAGCGCCAAATCCTGAAGAGTTCTTAGGATCCTTTTCCAGAGCAGAAAATTTCTCACTAGCAGCAGCAACTGCCAACTTCTCAGCATTTCGCTGCGTGACTTGACGAGTCACTTCTGCAGATACTTCTTTATAGGGCAAGATTTGAGCAGGATGTAAAGTCACCACTCGTGCAGATACAAAAACACCCGGAGAAATTTGTACCGCTTCGATGTTGCGTTTATTCCTTAGAGCCTCATCGCCATATAGTGATTGCACTACTTTAGGATTAGCTAGAGGGTGATCCTTACTTAATCCAGGGACACCTCCACGCGTGACACCTTTTTGAGATTGAATACTTAACTTCAACTTATCTGCAGCCGGCTTGAGACTATCAGACTGGTCATAGGTTATGTTCGCAAACTGATCTGCTTTTTCATTAAAGAGTTTGGAATCTTCTTTGGAGTCTGCTCTTAGAACGATATATTCCACGTCGATATATTCAGGGCGCTCAAATAACTTGGCATTCGCCTCATAGAATGTTTGTAACTCTTCAGGGCTAGGACTGACCTTAGATAAGTATTCTTTCGCAGTAAATTGCAGGGTCTGCACTTGTCTTTCAGTTTCATATAAAGAAGAAACTATTTCTGATAATTTTGGGCTAGCTAATTCAGTGCGTGCAACGGAGTTAACAAGTTGCTGAATCTTTAAATCAAAGCTTTGGCCGGCGTAAAATTGCTCTTCATTCATACCATTATTAGCTAGTAACTGCTTAAAGCGTGCATCGTCAAATTTGCCATCTGAACCATACAAAGCGCGCACCTGAGGAATCTTCTGCAGGCTACTAACGAGTTCTTGCTTACCTACTTGGAGCCGTAAATCACTGACTGCGAATCCAAGGATACGCTGTTGCAGCAACTCATTCAGAATGGCCTGACGAAAAGGTAGACTCTGAGCAATCTGTAAGTTTCCACCAACGCGCTCAGCTTGACGTTTTGCTGCCGCCTCAACTTCTTGAGAAGTAATCGCTTTACCATTCACCTTGAGCAGATCTGTTTCCTTATCCATGAATTCCGAATAACTAGATATCCCAAATAGCGCAAAGGAAGGAACAATAAACAGCATTAATACAATTTGAAGAATTTTTTGGTGCTTACGGACGGAATCAAACATGAATTAATCGCTCAAAAGAAGTCAATGCTGAGAGTGTACTAGGCGTAAGGTCTAGGTGAGCTAGAAAGCCTGAAGAAAGTATGCAAATCGGGAAACTGGTGGGCGCTGACGGGATCGAACCGCCGACATTCTGCGTGTAAGGCAGACGCTCTACCATCTGAGCTAAGCGCCCCAATTAACACAGACAGAATTGTAACCTAGAGTGAAGATAAAAGAGAGGCTCTTCATCAAAATGACTCAAATGAATAAGTCAATCCGACTCAAAACCCCTCAAATATCCGTATACATCAATGCTTCAAGACCTCCGCGGAAGAAAGCTTCTCAGAAGCTTTACTTGCTTCGGCAGCCTTTTTGGCAAGCTCTTCAGGGGTTGGGTCAGACAAAGCAACCGGGGGTCGCTCTAGGGCAAGCTCCAGCACTTTATCAATCCAACGGACTGGAACGATTTCAATTGCATTCTTGACGTTGTCGGGAATATCAATCAGGTCTTTGATGTTTTCCTCGGGAATCAAGGCCAACTTGATTCCACCACGATGCGCGGCCAGCAACTTCTCTTTCAAGCCACCAATAGGGAGTACTTCGCCTCGCAATGTGATCTCACCCGTCATGGCAACATCTGAGCGAATTGGAATGCCCGTAAAGACTGATACAAGGGCAGTAGTAATCGCAATACCAGCAGACGGGCCATCCTTCGGTGTAGCGCCATCCGGGAAGTGGATATGAATATCCTTCTTCTCAAATGCCTCATCAGCGATACCAAGAACTCTAGCTCTTGAGCGCACGACCGTTTTGGCAGCCTCCACAGATTCCTTCATGACATCACCAATCGAACCAGTGCGCGTAATGACACCTTTACCTGGCATGACTGCGGCTTCAATCGTCAATAGATCACCGCCAACCTCAGTCCACGCTAAGCCCGTTACCTGCCCAACTTGATTCTCTTTCGCTGCAAGACCAAAATCATACATACGAACAGAAAGGAACTTTTCCAAGTTATCAGCATTAACTGTGATGGGAGCAGCTTCTTTTTTAAGAAGCAATAACTTCACTACCTTTCGACAGATCTTGCTAATTTCTCGCTCTAAAGAACGCACACCCGCTTCACGCGTGTAATAACGAATCATGCTACGGACAGCACTTTCCTCTATCTTGAGTTCATCTTTTTTCAGGCCATTATTTTTAATCTGTTTAGGGATTAAATAATTCATCGCAATACTAGTCTTTTCATCCTCGGTGTAACCAGCAAGACGAATAATTTCTAGGCGATCTAACAGTGGACCAGGAATATTTAAAGAATTTGATGTGGCAACAAACATGACGTCCGATAAGTCAAAGTCCACTTCGACATAATGATCTTGGAATGTATGATTCTGTTCAGGATCCAAAACCTCGAGCAAGGCACTTGCAGGATCTCCACGGAAATCCATACCCATCTTATCTACTTCATCCAAGAGAAATAATGGATTGCGTACACCGACTTTAGTCAAGCTAGACAGAATCTTGCCGGGCATTGATCCAATGTAAGTGCGACGATGTCCACGTATTTCTGATTCATCACGAACGCCACCTAAGGCCATACGCACAAACTTTCGGTTGGTAGCGCGAGCAATTGATTGACCTAAGGAAGTTTTACCAACGCCTGGGGGACCAACCAAACAGAGAATTGGCGCCTTCACACGGTCAACACGTTGTTGTACTGCGAGATATTCCAGGATGCGTTCTTTCACCTTATCAAGACCATAGTGATCTTCATCCAATACTTTTTCAGCATTGGTTAAATCATTGTTGATCTTGGTTTTCTTTTTCCAAGGCAGATTGACCAAGGTGTCAATAAAGTTCCGAATCACGGTAGCTTCAGCAGACATCGGAGACATCAGTTTAAGTTTCTTTAATTCAGACTCGGCCTTTTTCAATGCCTCCTTAGGCATGCGGGCCGCTTTAACGCGTTTCTCAAGCTCCTCGAGATCCGCACCCTCCTCTCCCTCACCTAATTCTTTTTGAATTGCTTTGACCTGCTCATTCAAGTAGTACTCGCGTTGACTCTTTTCCATCTGACGTTTCACACGCCCGCGAATCCGTTTCTCTACCTGCAAAATGTCAATTTCACTTTCGAGGTCAGCTAACAGGCTTTCTAAGCGCTGCACTACATCGATCATTTCTAACAAGCGCTGCTTTTGCTCGAGCTTGACCGGCAGATGCGCACAGATCGTATCGGCTAAACGACTGGCATCATCAATGCCGCCCAATGAAGACAAAATTTCTTGGGGAACTTTCTTATTCAGTTTTACGTACTGATCAAACTGCGCCATGATGGCGCGACGCAAGGCTTCTGTCTCATGAGCATCTAAAGTGGACATGGATGTAGGCGTTGCCTCACAGCCGAAATAGCCTTGGCTATCTTCAACTTGACTGACTTCAGCCCGTTGCACACCCTCTACCAAGACCTTAACAGTACCATCAGGGAGTTTGAGCATTTGCAAAATATTCGCAATGCAGCCAACTTCATAAAGATCCTCAACACTCGGCTCATCCTTGGCGGCTGCTTTTTGGGCAACCAAAAGAACATTTTTGCCGGTTTCCATAGCCGCTTCTAATGCTTTGATTGATTTAGGTCGACCCACAAATAACGGGATCACCATGTGCGGAAACACCACCACATCTCTTAAGGGGAGAAGTGGGAGTTGAATGGGTTCAGAGGGTAATAATAAGTGGCCAGGCATGGGGCAATTCCTCCAAAAATAGTCATTCCGTAAAGATCTCTAGCAATGCCGTAGTACTACATACGGACATTATTAAGGAATAGGATACTACCTATATGGATGCCGACTACAGAAAAACAAGGGGTAAATATGCCAAAAGTGAGCGAAAAACTGCTGAAAATTGCTAAAAAGGGTAAATATTAGGCTTTTTTACTCAATTCTGTAGATTCATCGTCCTGTTTGTAGACCAAGATGGGTTTTCCGCCATCGGCAATGGTGCTGTCATCTATCACTACCTTTTGAACATTCCTTAAGGATGGCAGGTCATACATCACATCCATCAGCGAGCCTTCGAGGATAGATCTGAGGCCGCGAGCACCCGTTTTGCGAGCGATTGCCTTTTTAGCAATTGCTGCTAAGGCCGCTGGCCGGACTTCTAATTCGGAGCCTTCCATGGTCAAGAGCGCTTGATATTGCTTCACAAGTGCGTTCTTGGGTTCAGTCAGAATCTGGATCAGAGCAGGCTCATCAAGTTGCGCTAGGGTGGCAACCACCGGTAAACGGCCAATCAACTCAGGAATCAGACCGAACTTGATTAAGTCTTCAGGCTCAACTTCAACCAAGAGGTCGCTTACGCCGCGATCATCCTTACCCGGTACTGTGGCATTGAATCCAATGCCCGTCTTCGCCGTACGCTGTTGAATGACCTTCTCAAGACCGTCAAATGCGCCACCGCAGATAAACAGAATATTCGTAGTGTCCACTTGTAAGAAATCTTGATTTGGATGCTTACGACCACCTTGCGGAGGTACAGAAGCCATCGTGCCTTCAACTAGCTTTAATAGTGCTTGTTGTACACCCTCGCCGGATACATCACGGGTAATCGATGGATTGTCAGATTTACGAGAAATCTTATCGATTTCATCTATATAGACAATGCCGCGTTGGGCTTTTTCTACGTTGTAATCACAGGCCTGTAGCAACTTTTGAATAATATTTTCAACGTCTTCACCAACATAACCAGCCTCAGTTAAGGTTGTGGCATCCGCCATGACAAAAGGGACATCAAGCATGCGCGCTAAAGTCTGAGCCAATAAAGTTTTACCGGAGCCTGTAGGTCCAATCAGCAAGATATTGCTTTTGGCTAATTCAACGCCATCAACCATTGCTTTAGCCGGAACCTTGGATTCCTTTTTATCGGCAGCCTTTTCTACAGCTTCCGCTGGCTTGCCTTCTTTATCTAGCTTTACATTTTTAGGCTTCGGCAAATACTGTAAGCGCTTGTAATGGTTATATACCGCTACCGCTAGCGTTTTCTTTGCATGATCTTGACCAATCACATATTGATCTAGATTCTCGCGAATTTGATGCGGTGTTGGCAACGACTCATCGCCCTCTGCCTTAGGAAGCTTCGCAAGCTCCTCTTGAATAATGTCAGTGCACAGGTCAATACACTCATCACAAATAAATACCGAAGGTCCTGCGATGAGTTTTTTAACTTCATGCTGGCTCTTGCCACAAAAAGAGCAATACAGAACTTTGTCTGTGCTATTGGAATTGTTTTTATCGCTCAAGGTTGGTATCTGTCACTAATAAAGTCTAAATTAAGGACGCTTATCGATTACTTTGTCAATCAAGCCATATTCTTGAGCTTGTTCAGCAGACATAAAGTTATCGCGATCTGTATCTTTAGCAATTGTTTCAATCGATTGGCCAGTACGATCCGCCAAAATTTTGTTCAAACGCTCACGCAGGTATAGAATTTCGCGGGCTTGGATTTCAATATCCGAGGCCTGGCCACGTGCGCCACCCAAAGGCTGATGAATCATCACTCGTGAATTAGGCAAAGCATAGCGTTTACCCTTTTCACCAGCACATAACAAGAATGCACCCATACTAGCGGCCATCCCCATGCACAAGGTGCTGACGTGGGGCTTGATAAATTGCATGGTGTCAAAGATGGCTAGACCGGCAGATACTGAACCGCCAGGAGAGTTGATGTACAGAGAAATTTCTTTATCTGGATTCTCACTCTCGAGAAACAAGAGCTGTGCAATAACTAAGTTTGCAGTTTGATCATTGACTTCGCCAACCAAAAAGACAACACGCTCTCTCAGTAAGCGAGAGTAAATGTCATAAGCCCTTTCACCTCGACCAGAAGTTTCGATCACCATGGGAACTAAACCCAAGCCTTGAGGCTCTAAATTCTCAGACTGGAAATGATTCTGGCTCATGTGATTAGACCTTTTATTAAATAGATATTAGAGATGAATTAATCTTAGCTTAGTTTAATTTACTCAACTCTTCAAAAGTAATGGTTTTATCAATTACTTTCGCTTGTGAAGTGAAATACTTGATAACGTTGTCTTCTAAGACCATATTCTCGATATCTTTGAGGCGACTTGGGTTGCTGTAGAACCAACGCACTACCTCTTTTGGATCTTCATAGGTAGCAGCTTGTTCATCAATTTCAGCTTTAATTTGATCGGCAGTCGCAGCTAGGTTTTGTTGCTTCACGAGGTCGCTCAAAATTAAACCCAGACGAACGCGCTTGATTGCTTGTTCAGCAAACATCTCAGCGGGTATAGGCGCATCCTTAGCATTTGGAATACCGCGCTGAATTAAATCTTGACGAGCAGACTCCACCATACGCTCTTGTTCTTGGGTAACCAACGATTTAGGTACATCCAGCTCGCAAATACTATTGAGCTTATCCATCACCTCGCCTTTTAATAGGGAGGTAATACGACGCTTCGTTTCGCGATCAAGATTTACTTTGACTTCTTCACGCATCTTTGCAACGCCGCCTTCGGTAACGCCTAAGGACAATGCAAATGCATCATCAACTACTGGAAGGTGCGCCCAGTTCACCGATTTCACAGTAATAGTGAAGTCAGCAGTTTTGCCTGCCACGTCTTTGCCATGATAATCAGCTGGGAAGCTTAATGGAAAAGACTTGCTCTCGCCTGCTTTAAGACCTAAGGTAGCAGCTTCAAATTCGGGGAGCATACGGCCTTCACCCAGAACGTATTCAAAGTTTTCTGCCCTACCACCAGCAAACTCAATATCATCAATCTTGCCTACAAAGTCGATTACTACTTGATCGCCAGCTTGAGCGACTGGGCTTGCACCGCCATCGCCATGCTCACCGGCTTCGCCACGTGGGTGGTAATGCACTTGCTGCTTACGTAAAACATCCAAAGCACGGTCAATTTCCGCATCGGAAATATCGGTCGTGTACTTAGTTACCTCCGCTTTACTGAAGTCGCCAATTTTGACCTCTGGTAATACTTCAAAATAAGCATCAAACACAACAGTGTCCGCGTCTAGTTCGCTTTTGGGATCGAGGCGTGGCTGACCTGCCAACATGATTTTTTCATTTCGTGCCAACTCATAGAATAGTTCAGAAGCTTTATCGAATTGCAGTTCGAAATCCACTTGCATGCCATACTGCTTTTCAACCATATTCTTAGGCACTTTGCCCGGACGAAAGCCAGGGACTTTCATGGTCTTGCCCAATTTAGCCAAACGGGCTTCTTTTGCCTTGGCCAAATCGGCACGAGCAAACTCTAAGGTCACTTTGCGGTCTAACTGACCTAAATTTTCTATTTGCACAGCCATTCTCGTCTCTTAATTAAAATCAGAATATATGAAGCCCAAGCCAAGTAGCTATCTTGTGGTGCGAGGAGGGGGACTCGAACCCCCACACCATTGCTGGCGTCAGGACCTAAACCTGGTGCGTCTACCAATTTCGCCATCCTCGCGCGAATTCCGCAAACACTACCGACCTAGAACTTCACTCTAAAGACCGTTATTCTACAATGCTTGGCGGTTTTGGAGGATATTTAGGCCTTGTACAGCAAAGCGACAGCATGGACAGCAACGCCCTCACCTCGACCAAGATGCCCTAAAGATTCATTGGTTTTCGCTTTGAGGTTGACATGGTTGGCCGTCACCGCCAAATCAGCCGCAATATTACGGACCATATCCGGCAAGAAAGCGGCTAATTTGGGCTTTTGGCAAATAATGGTTGCATCGACATTACCTACCTGAAAACCTGCAGCCTGCACTTTTTGTAAAGCAGCTCTAAGTAAAATTCGGCTATCCATATCTTTAAATTGAGGATCAGTGTCCGGAAATAATTGACCAATATCATTTAAACCTGCAGCACCTAACAAAGCATCTGTCAAAGCATGCAGCAAAGCATCTGCATCTGAGTGACCTAATAGGCCCTTTTCATAGGGAACATGAACACCACCTAAGATGAACTTGCGATCAGACACTAAGGCATGAACGTCATAGCCTTGGCCGATTCGAAACTGGGGGGTGTGGGATGGGCTTGAGGTCATAGGTTTACCGTAATTTAATCTCAGGTTTTATTTATGCGAAGCTTGCAAAATAGTTTGCATCAAATCCCAATCTGCAGGATGGGTTACCTTAAAGTTCCGAGTCGCTCCTTCAATAAGCAATGGACTAACACCAGTAAGCTCCATGGCGCTGGCTTCATCAGTAATATCAGCCTCTAAACGAATGCCCTCGTTAATCGCATCGTAGAGGCGCTTTAGACCAAACATTTGAGGTGTTTGAGCTTGCCACAGATGATCACGGGAGATTGTCTTTAACGCTCGTGTTGGATTGCCGGCAATAGCAGAATGTGCATCTGCCATTTTTAAAGTATCTGCCAAAGGCATGCCTAATATGCCGCCCTCGCCCGATTGACTGACTTCCTTAATCAGTTTTTGAATAAGCCCGGGAGAAATTCCTGGGCGAGCTGCATCATGAACAAGCACCCAATCATTCTCTGGAATGCCGGATTGCAGCATGGCAGCCAAGGTATTTCGAACGGTTTCTTGGCGAGTTGGCCCGCCAGTCGGAAGAAATCGAATGAGTGGGGATTTGTTAGATAGGGTAGATAAAACAGGGTTATCAATAAACCCAGGGCTCACACCTACCCAAATAGAAGCAATCTCTGGGGTGTTAACAAAAGCCTCCAAAGCATAGGCCAGCATAGGCTTGCCAGCCAACTCCTGAAACTGCTTTGGCAAAACACCGCCCAGCCTTGAGCCTGAACCCGCTGTAGGGAGTAAGGCATGACTCTGAGGCAAATGTTGGGATTGAGCTGAAGCGTGCATACCTGATTCTATAATGAGCTTAGATGTCTGATGCATTAAAACTAGCACCCCCCTTACCTGCACCGCGGGCTGGGCAGCGCTTTACCTTTTCAGGCCTTGTAGGCTCTGCAGATGCCGCTTTAATAGCTCAATCTGCTCTTCGCTACCGCTCTGATTTTTCAGTGATGGTCATTTTTTGCGCTCAAGCACAAGAAGCGCAGCGCCTTTTAGAAGAAATTCCGGCTTTTGCACCCCAACTCAAAACACGCTTGTTGCCTGATTGGGAGATTTTGCCGTATGACCATTTTTCCCCACACCAGGACTTAGTCTCCGAACGCTTGGCAACCCTCTATGAGTTGCTGAATGGGAGTTGCGATATTGTGTTGGTGCCGATTACTACCGCACTGCAAAAGCTGGGACCACCAAACTTTCTGTCAGGCCATACCTTTTTCTTCAGGCAAGGCGATAAGCTCAATGAGCTAGCGCTGAAGCTTCAGCTTCAGCAAGCTGGTTACGACCCCGTGAGCGCAGTCATCCGCCTGGGTGAATACAGTATTCGAGGTGGGTTGATCGATCTATTTCCTATGGGCTCAAGTCTGCCTTATCGCCTTGATCTCTTTGGTGATGAGATTGAACAAATCAGAGCATTCGATCCAGATACCCAACGAAGCCTTTATCCCGTAAAAGAAGTTCGCCTGTTACCCGGTCATGAGTTTCCTTTCGATGATGCTTCACGCACCGCCTTTCGTGGTCGCTGGCGCGAAGTGTTTGAGGGTGATCCAACCCGTTGCTCTATTTATAAGGATGCCAATCTAGGAATTCCGAGCGCTGGTATTGAATCGTATCTCCCTCTCTTTTTTGAGGAGACTTCAAGCGTATTTGATTATTTCCCGCGGACAGGTGATCCTGTTTGGCTTGTCAGCATTGGGGATATGGATGAATCCATTAAGAGTTTTTGGAAAGATACGCTGTCAAGATACGAATTCTTAAAGCATGATCTTGATAGACCGATTCTTGCACCATCTGAATTATTTCTCGATGTTGATCAATTCTTCACTGCGGCCAAACCCTTTGCTCGTTTAGCATTAGATAAAGAAGCAAATCAGGATACAAAAGAAGCGCCTCAATTTTTAGCGGTTCCAGACCTAGCCGTACATCGACGCGATACCGATCCAATCAATCGGCTCAGAACACTAGTTTCTCAGGAAAAAGTTCGGATACTGATTTGCAGTGACACTAACGGCCGTAAAGAATCTATTCGTCAACTTTTTGAAGAAAGTAATTCGGTTGCAGGTCAGAATGGGACATTACTTTATCCCCTTAAGCCTGAAGCTTTTGAAGGTGTTTCCGACTTTATTCGAAGTGATGCTCTTTTTGGCCTGGTTACCGCCCAACTGTTCAATGGCTTTACTTGGCCAGCTGAAAACCTGATCATCGTTACTGAGGCTGAACTCTTTACTTCAACAGCACGTCAACGACGTAAGGGCAAGGAGAGTGAAAGCGCCGATCCGGATACGATGTTCAAGGATTTATCTGAACTCAAAATTGGCGATCCAGTGGTGCATTCAGATCATGGCATTGGGCGCTATCAAGGTCTAGTGCTGCTGAATTTAGCTCCACCGAAAGAAGCGCCTATTTTTGAAGAGTTCTTGCATTTAGTCTACGCAAAAGAGGCAACGCTTTACGTGCCTGTTCAGCAATTGCAAATGGTGACACGCTATGCGGGCTCTGATCCTGACAGTGCCCCATTGCATCAACTAGGCTCTGGGCAGTGGGATAAAGCAAAACGCAAGGCTGCACAACAAATCCGAGATACGGCTGCTGAACTCTTAAATCTGTATGCTGCTAGAGCCATTCGTAAGGGCCATGCTTTTGAATTCTCGGCACATGATTACGCCGCATTTGCTGAGAGCTTTGGCTTTGAAGAAACACCAGATCAAGCTAATGCCATCGCTGCTGTGATTGGCGATATGACCAGTGGCACGCCAATGGATCGCCTAGTTTGTGGAGATGTGGGCTTTGGTAAGACCGAGGTCGCTCTGCGTGCTAGCTTTGTAGCTGTGATGGGTGGCAAGCAAGTAGCTATTCTGGCTCCAACTACCCTGCTTGCAGAACAACATGTCGCCACTTGGAAAGATCGCTTCGCTGACTGGCCTGTAAGGATTGTGGAGCTCTCGCGCTTTAAAACCACCAAAGAAATTAATGCGGCACTCGAGGCAATTGCCAAAGGAGATGCGGACATCATTATCGGTACCCATAAATTACTATCCAAAGAAACCCAGTTTTCCAACTTGGGTTTAGTGATTGTGGATGAAGAACATCGTTTTGGTGTGCGTCAAAAAGATGCTCTAAAGGCATTGCGTGCCGAGGTAGATATTCTGACCTTGACCGCTACGCCGATTCCAAGAACTCTGGGGATGGCCATGGAAGGGCTTCGTGAATTCTCGATCATCGCTACTGCGCCCCAAAAACGCTTAGCGATTAAAACATTTGTGCGTCGAGAAGGCGATGGCGTCATTCGCGAAGCTGTTTTACGAGAAATTAAGCGCGGCGGCCAAGTCTATTTTCTACATAACGAAGTCGATACTATTCAGAATCGTAAGCATGCATTACAAGAACTTATTCCTGAAGCCAGCATTAGTGTTGCGCATGGGCAAATGCATGAACGTGAACTAGAGTCGGTCATGCGTGAGTTTGTTACACAACGCACCAATATCTTGTTATGCACCACCATTATTGAAACGGGAATTGATGTCCCCACAGCTAATACCATCATCATGCATCGTGCTGATAAGTTTGGTTTAGCGCAACTACATCAATTGCGGGGTCGTGTGGGCCGCTCACATCACCAAGCTTACGCTTACCTGCTCGTTCCAGATCCAGAAGCTCTCAGCAAGCAAGCACAACTGCGTTTAAATGCGATTCAAGCGATGGAAGAGTTGGGCTCTGGCTTCTATCTAGCAATGCATGATTTAGAAATTCGCGGAGCTGGTGAGGTTCTAGGCGATAAACAGTCCGGCGAGATTAATGAAATTGGTTTTCAGCTTTATACCGAGATGCTCAACCGAGCCGTCAAGTCTTTGAAAAGCGGAAAAGAACCTGATCTCTTGTCTCCCCTTCAGGCAACTACCGACGTCAATCTTGGCGTACCTGCTTTACTCCCAAGCGATTACTGTCCAGATGTCCATGAGCGACTCTCTATGTACAAACGTTTCGCTGGGACAGCAGATTTTTCAGAGTTGATGGGCTTAAGAGAAGAATTAGTTGACCGCTATGGCGATCTACCAGATCAGGCGAAGTCTCTTTATGAGACCCATCGACTACGCCTAGAGATGGCTAGCTTTGGCATTAAAAAAATTGATGCCTCACCTGCTGCCATTCAAATTCAGTTCATCCCCAATCCACCGATTGATCCTATGAAAATCATTCAATTGATTCAATCTTCAAAGTATATCCAGCTCAATGGGCAGGATAAATTGAAGATTCTCCCCCAAAAAGTGAGCGATTTTGAGAAACTGGAGCAACGCCTAGACCAGATCCGCAAGATACTGAGAAGTCTTAATGAATCAGCCATGCTCAATACAGTTCAAGTAAATTAATTATCTGCCGTCTATGTCTAGCCAACTGACTCTCATAGCGCTTGCAAATGCGCCTATTCCTGCGGAGTTCAATACTACTTTGCTTAAACATGCAAAAGTTCTGGGGGTTGATATTGCTAGTGATAAGCAACTACTGCCCCACTCGAAATACTTCACCTCCCGCTGGACTATTGCTCAGGACCTTATGCCGGAAGCACGCATGGTGATGCGCGATATCGCTGCTGGATATCAAGCTGATTTAGCTTTTTTATCTCCGGGATTTAAACCTGAAAAGATTCGAGTGCTAGCCATGGATATGGACTCCACTCTGATTAATATTGAGTGTATTGATGAAATCGCCGACTTTACTGGGAAGAAAGCCGCTGTTGCTGAAATAACTGAAGCAACCATGCGGGGTGAGATTCGTGACTTTAAAGAAAGTTTACGCAGACGTGTTGCCCTTTTAGCCGGTGTAAATGCTGATGTGCTGGAATCAGTCTATCGTGAACGCTTACGCCCAAACCCTGGCGCGTTTGAATTACTCGCTGGAGCAAAAGAGCGAGGACTTTATACGCTACTGGTTTCTGGCGGCTTTACTTTCTTTACAGAGAAACTACAACGAGATCTAGGATTTCAGCAAACGCAAGCCAACACTTTAGAAATCATTGACGGGAAACTCACTGGCAAAGTAATTGGAAAAATTGTGGATGGCGCTGCGAAGGCTGCTTACCTCGATGAAGCTTGCAATCTGCTTAATTGCGACAAGAAAAACGCCATCACGATGGGTGACGGATCCAATGACTTACCCATGATGACTGGCTCTGGCATCAGCATTGCCTATAAAGCAAAGCCTATCGTTAAAGAAAAAGCCGACGTGGCTTTTGACCAAGTCGGCTTAGATGCGGCCTTACTGCTAATTGCTAAATAAACGCCTCTTATAGACGCTCGAAAATAGTAGCGATACCTTGCCCGCCTCCAATACACATGGTAACCAAAGCATATTTACCCTGAACCCGATGTAGCTCATGAATCGCCTTAGTAGCAATAGCTGCACCAGAGCAACCAATTGGATGGCCCAAAGCAATAGCACCACCGTTCACATTGGTCTTCGCTGGATCTAAACCTAAACCTTTGGTTACTGCCAATGCTTGAGCAGCAAACGCTTCATTCGATTCAATGACATCGATTTGATCTAATTTAAGACCAGCACGCTCTAAGGCAATCTTCGTCGCCGGAATAGGACCTTCACCCATGATGTGATTCGGTACGCCAGCAATCGCATAAGACACTAAGCGTGCAATCGGCTTATGCCCTGCTTTCTTAGCGGCTTCTGCTTCTGCCAATACAAAGAATGCAGCGCCATCATTAATGCCTGAAGAATTACCTGCAGTCACACTACCACCCTCTTTTTTGAAGACGGCCTTCATCTTCCCTAAAGTTTCCATGGTAGTTTCAGGCTTGCAATGCTCATCTGTATCGAATACGACATCACCTTTGCGAGATTTGATGGTAATAGGGACGATTTGCGACTTAAAACGGCCTTCTTTAATTGCGTGGGCTGCACGACGATGTGACTCCACTGCAAAAGCGTCTTGCTCTTCACGTGTCAGCTTCCATTTTTCAACCAAGTTCTCAGCAGTCACACCCATGTGACCAACACCAAATGGATCAGTTAAAACTGAAACCATCAGGTCAATCATTTTGGTATCGCCCATACGAGCGCCACTGCGCATGGCTGGTGAGCCATACATGCCACGTGACATGACTTCAACACCGCCACCAACGCCATAATCACAATCGCCCAACATGATGGCTTGTGCGGTTGTAACGATGGCTTGAAGA
The DNA here is from genome assembly GCF_018882095.1 of Polynucleobacter sp. CS-Odin-A6. Classification (GTDB taxonomy): domain Bacteria; phylum Pseudomonadota; class Gammaproteobacteria; order Burkholderiales; family Burkholderiaceae; genus Polynucleobacter. Next base: position 148,387 of record NZ_JACVPD010000003.1, on the reverse strand, counting down.
CCAGAGCTGCATAAGCGGTTCAATGCCATCGCCACTGACTCCATTGGCAGGCCAGCTTGAATAGAAGCTACGCGAGCAACATAAGCGTAACGGTTATCCGTAGGAATGGTGTTACCTACCGTAACGTAATTAATGAGTGCAGGATCTACCCCAGAGCGGGCAACCGCTTCTTTCATCACAATACCGCCGAGCTCACTAGGCTCAAGGCTACTGAGAGAGCCACCAAAGCCACCAATTGCTGAACGTACAGCACTTAATACGACGACGTCACGAATCATATCCATCTCCTTAGCAATGCCTGATGAGGCAAATTAATAAACCCAAACATCGAGCATAAATTCCATTTTCATTCAAAAAGTCAGGTTTCTGCAATAAGGTCATGCCCTTGGGCGCTTATGACCGTAACCTTAATGATTTCGCCGGCGCGATATCGCTTGGACGGCTTACTTGCGGGTAAAACCCGCACTAAACCATCAATTTCAGGGGCATCGCCCGCAGTTCTTCCAATTCCACCAGATTCATCCACCCTATCAATCAGAACCTGAATGCGTTTCCCTACCTTGCTTGACAGTCGCTTGATCGAAATAGCTTCAGCCTTCGCCATAAAACGAGCCCGTCGTTCTTCTCGAATTGTTTCTGGAACCGGGTTATCTAAGGCATTAGCAGTTGCACCGTCCACTGGAGAGTATGCGAAACAGCCAGCACGATCAATATGCGCCTCATCCAGGAAATCCAGCAGGTATTGAAATTCTGCTTCAGTCTCGCCAGGGAAGCCGGCAATAAAGGTGCTGCGAATCACTAAGTCCGGGCATGCTGCACGCCAGGCCTGAATACGCTCTAAATTCTTTTCACCACTAGCAGGACGTTTCATCCGCTTAAGAACATCAGGATGTGCATGCTGCAAAGGGATATCTAAATAAGGTAACACCCCGTATCCATGCTCAGAGAATTCCGCCATCAGTGGCAAGATGTCATCTACATGGGGATAGGGATAAACATAATGGAGGCGAACCCACGCTTGATGCTCTCTGGCTATTTGATTCAAGGCATTTACTAAATCAAACATACGCGTCTTTACAGGCTTACCATCCCAAAATCCAGTGCGATATTGAATATCAACACCATACGCACTCGTATCTTGTGAAACCACCAGCAACTCTTTAACTCCCGACTCAAATAATCGCTTGGCTTCTAAAAGAACTTCTCCAATGGGTCGAGAGACTAGATCACCCCGCATACTCGGGATGATGCAGAACGTGCATCGATGATTGCAACCTTCAGATATCTTTAAATAGGCATAGTGCTTCGGAGTGAGCTTGACACCAATGGGCGGCAATAAATCCGTGAAGGGGTCATGCGGTTTAGGCAAGTGGAGATGGATAGCCTGCATGACTTCTTCAGTCGCATGTGGGCCAGTCACAGCGAGGACCTTAGGGTGGATACTCTGAATAAGATCGCTACCATCGGCATTTTTACGAGCGCCAAGACAGCCCGTCACAATGACCTTGCCATTAGCCGAGAGGGCTTCACCGATCGCGGCTAGACTTTCCTCAACAGCGGAATCAATAAAGCCGCAAGTATTCACGACAACCAGATCAGCCCCAGCATAATCCTTGGCTGTCTCGTATCCTTCAGCACTTAACTGCGTCAGAATCAACTCGGAATCTACTAATGCCTTAGGGCAGCCTAAGGAAACAAAACCTACTTTTCCGGCCACAACTATTCTTTTTCTGTCTTATTGGCTTGCGCCGGAAATGGGAAGCCACTAAATATAGTTGGGGAATTTTGGATTTGCTCTTGCATCTTCACAAACAAATCTTTACTTTGCTCCATATAGTTTCCCATCAAACCCTGCATCATTGGGTTTTGAAGGTTAAGCATTTTGGACCAGGCTTCTGGAGTACTGCCAGTACCCATGCCTTGAGTGTGATCTCCAAGTTTGTTATGGATATCAACAAAAGATTGCATGGTCTTTTCTAAATAACTACCCATCAGACCCTGCATGGAGTTTCCATAGAAGCGAATAATCTGGGAGAGCATCTGGCTTGAAAACACTGGAGCACCTCCAGCCTCTTCTTCCAAGATGATTTGCAACAAAATATTACGCGTGAGATCATCTTCAGTTTTTGCATCGACAACACTAAATGCATCGCCAGCCATCACTAAATTTTTGATATCGGCTAGGGTCACATAAGCACTAGTTTGGGTGTCATATAAACGACGATTCGGATACTTCTTAATCAAGCGGCTATCGCCGGATTTCTTGGAACGTGTAGCCATGTAATTTTCCTAAATTCAATACCGCACTGCAACATCGACATAGTTTATCTCTAGTTTGATCTAAAGGTAAACATGCCGATGGACATAACACTAAAAATAGAAGTATTTAGGCGATTTAGCCCGTATGCAGACCACCATTTAAGGAAAAATCCGCCCCGGTAGCATAACCACCATCCTCAGAGGCAATCCAGCAACAAATGGAGGCAATTTCTTCCGGGGTACCGAGGCGCTTGACTGGAATTCCAGCAACAATCTTCTCGAGTACATCTTCACGAATCGCTTTCACCATGTCAGTGCCAATGTAACCAGGGGATACGGTATTGACCGTGACTCCTTTAGAAGCCAATTCTTGAGACAAGGCCATCGTAAAGCCGTGCAAGCCTGCTTTTGCAGTGGAGTAATTGGATTGACCAAACTGGCCTTTTTGACCATTCACTGAAGAAATATTGATAATGCGCCCCCAGCCGTTATCAGCCATGCCATCGACAACCTGCTTAGTCACATTAAATAAAGAGTTGAGATTGGTATCAATCACCGCCTTCCAGGCTTCCGGCGTCATTTTTCGGAACACGCTGTCTTTGGTAATGCCAGCATTGTTTACGAGCACATCAACCCGACCCACTTCGGTTTTCACTTTTTCAAATGCAGTCACCGTACTATCCCAATCAGACACATTCCCCTCGGAAGCGATGAAGTCGAAACCTAGAGCTTTTTGTTCACCAATCCAGCGATCTTTACGTGGAGAGTTCGGACCACACCCCGCAATAACTTTGAAACCATCCTTAGCGAGCCGCTGACAAATAGCGGTACCAATGCCACCCATACCACCAGTTACATATGCAATCTTTTGAGACATATAGTTCTCCTTGTAAAAATCTTATTGAGCAGCTGCGTTTATTTTTTCTTTTACATACTTACCAGGCGCCGCTTCTAGTTTTTTGTATTTTGCATTTCCAAATATTTTGCTCGCTTTCACTTTCTTGCCACCAAATGGTACTAACCACTGAGCATAGTTAGGCCACCAACTACCTTTGATATCCTTAGCTTCAGCCAACCACGCGTCTGCAGTTTTTGCCAGCGCGTTATTTTCAAAATAGTGACGCTTATTTTTTGCCGGTGGATTAATCACACCCGCAATATGGCCGGAGGCGCCTAAAACAAATCGGCACTTCCCTTTGAGAATCTGAGTGGATTCATAGGCAGATTTCCAGGGAACAATGTGGTCATCATGGGAGGCATATATATACGCTGGAACAGTAATCTTGCCAAGATCGACTTTCTCACCACAAACGGTCAGCTTGCCTGGTTTAATGAGTTCATTTTGCAAATAGGTATGGCGTAGATACCAGCAATACATTGGGCCAGGGAGATTAGTTGAATCACCATTCCAATACAAGAGATCAAACGGTGGTGGCGAATTTCCCTTCAGATAATTCTCAACCACATAGTTCCAGACCAAATCATTTGGGCGCAAGAAAGAAAATGTATTGCCCAAATCTAGACCAGACATCATTCCGTATTTGCCGCCCTCGCCGCCAATGGTGCTCTCACGCAACTGAACCATGTTTTCATCAATAAAGACATCCAAAATACCGCTATCACTAAAGTCTAAGAGTGTGGTGAGTAAGGTCAGGCTGGCAACATGATCTTTCTTACGCGCCGCCAATACTGCCAATGCAGTAGAGGTTAAGGTACCGCCCACACAAAAACCTAGTAAATTGATTTGTTCAGTTCCACCAATATCTTTAGCTACCTCAATAGCTTTGATAACGCCCTCGCCCACATAGTCATCCCATGTTACTTTAGTCATTGCAGCATCTGGGTTTTTCCAAGAGACTAAGAACACGGTATGGCCCTGCTCCACCATATACCGAACGATGGAATTATCAGGTTGTAAATCTAAGATGTAGTACTTATTAATACATGGTGGGACCATCAAGTATGGACGCTCATAGACCTCATCAGTCAGGGGTTTATATTGAATTAACTCAAAGAGAGAATTGCGAAAGACTACTTGACCTTCAGTGGTGGCAATATTTTTACCCACTTCGAAAGCACTTTCATCCGTTTGAGAAACCTTCCCTTTTTTTAAATCGCCCAGTAAGTTCACTATCCCATTTTGAATGGATTGACCCTGAGAGCTAATAATATTTTCAAGCACTTCTGGGTTGGTAGCGATGAAGTTGGAGGGTGATAGCGCATCTATCATTTGCTCTGTCGTAAACAGAATTTTGACCTTCGTCTTTTCATCGGTTTCTACTGCTTTGGCCAATAAAAGCAAATGTTTGGAATTGAGTAAATAGGTTGCAGCAATCATCTTGCTCCAAGAAGAGTGCCAGGCCTTCCCAGAGAAGCGCCGATCTTTCACTTCAATCTCATTAGGATTGGTTACCAGATGCGCCATTTCAGTGAAATAGTCTTTTTGAATTTCTGACAACCGCTCCGGGGGGATTAATGCCATGTGTTGCGGAGCTAAAGATGGTGTGACACCGGTATTCATACCTGAAAGCATAATGATCTCGAGTAGTTATTAGACTCATTCTCCATCTATCAGGCTGCTAGGGTTATACGCACTAACCCTAGCCCTTGTGCTAACCCGGTCAATAGACTAGAGATCAGGTACTTGGAGAGATCCAAATCAAAGTGGCAAAACGCCCTGTTTTTTGATCTCGCCGGTATGAGAAAAAACGCTCTTGATCAGAGAAAGTGCAAAACTCTCCGCCATCAATATGCTTGATGCCCAAGGAGCTACAGCGGTCTTGGGCAAGAAGGTACAAATTCGCTAGATACTTACCCGCTTTTCCAACAATCGGAATGAATACTTTCGCTAAAGTAGCTTGACCCTGACTTGCAAATGCCTGCAAAACATCTTCACCAACCTCAAAGGCGGTTGGCCCGATCGCAGGACCCATCCAGGCTGAAATATCCCGTGGACTCAGACCAGGAGATAGGGCGCACATTGCATGGATGGTATTTTCTAAAACACCGCCACTTAAACCCCGCCAGCCTGCATGAGCTGCACCGATGACATCCCCGCCATGACTAGCAAACAACACGGGCATGCAATCTGCGGCCAAAACAGCCAATACCTCATTGGGGATATTGCTGACCGAGGCATCTGCTTCAAATGGTCCTGCTGCAGATAATTTTCGTGAATCTGGAGTGCTCACTGAAGTGCCATGAACTTGTTTCAACCAAATAGGATCTGACGGAATAGTTCGACTTAAGATAGTCCGATTCTTCAAGACAATTTCTGGATCATCCCCTGAATTGAGTCCAAGATTCAGGCTATCAAATGGCGGCATACTCACTCCGCCAGCCCTAGTCGTACAAAAAGCCTGGATAGACTGAGGTACAGCCCAGCTTGGTTTGATCTGCTCTATGGCGTTAATCATGGCGCTGATCATTTTTAATGGAGGCCAATAGAGCAGACTCCAAAGGGAGGTCTGACTCACTCATCCCCACCATTGGCAATAAGTCGATTAAGTCTTGAGGAGGCAATCTAAACCAAGTCATGATGTCTTGCGTGGCTGGATGCTGCAAGCTCAGGGCAAAGGCATGTAAGGCTTGTCTTTGAAAAGGCAATGATTTGGCAACGCCGGGGGTTCTTTTTCGGTATACAGGATCCCCTAGCAGAGGAAAACCCAAAGATTCCAAGTGGACCCGAATTTGATGGGTGCGCCCGGTTTCTAGGCGGCATTCCAACAAGGCAACTGGGCTATCGGAAAACAGCCCCTTGGCGAGGCGACGAAATAAGGTAGCGGCAGGCTTACCTTGGGATGATCCAGCGGCCATTTTTAACCGATCCCGCTGATCTCGTCCAACGCTAGCCAATACCTTGCCCTGAGATGGGACTTCACCCCAGACCCAAGACAAATAGCGGCGGCCTACTGTACGCTCTTGAAGTTGTCTGACAAGTGAGGTTTGAGCAATATCGGTCCGTGCAACCACCATTAATCCAGAGGTGTCTTTATCCAAGCGGTGCACAATCCCCGCTCTTGGCAACTGCTTTAGCTCTGGATATCGATATAACAGGCCATTAAGCAATGTTCCTGTCCAATTACCGGCGGCAGGATGGACGACTAAGCCAGCAGGCTTATTGATGACAATGATGGTCTCATCCTCATAAACCACGTCCAAGGGGATGTTCTCGGGTGCAAAAGCAAACTGCTCGGGCATTTCTTGAGGAAATACCTTAATACTCTCGCCGCCCCTGAGTAAATAGCGTACTTTCGTGACTTTTCCGTCCACTGTGACGGCGCCAGCCTCAACCCAAGCTTGGAGCCGGTTACGAGAATAGTCGGGTAAAGCGCCCCCAAGAAATTTATCCAAACGTTCCCCTCTCACATCCTGGGGAACCTCTAATGCTAGAAAATCCTCATCATCGATATAATCAATGGGATTCGAATCGGGAGTATGCGGCAATGCCACGCTTAAAGAGCCTTTTAGTTATATCGGACGTGATTACAGACGCCAGTTTAAGGCTTGCCGCCATTCTTGGGTTGTCTTCCAGGAAATCCCTCGCCTCTTTATTCATTGGCGCCAGCACGGCCTGCATCCTGCTTAGTGGTTGCGCTGGTAGTGATGGTCAAAAGGACGATACTGATATTTGGTCTGAGACCAAGCTGTATTCAGAGGCTACCGAGAAACTCAATGACGCTGATTACGCCAAATGCGGAAAATATTTTGATAAATTAGAAGGTCGATTCCCTTTTGGACCCTATTCACAGCAAGCGCAAATTAATGCGGCGTACTGCTATTGGAAGGCACAAGAACAAGCTCAGGCTCAAGTCGCTATCGATCGCTTTATTAAACTGCATCAAGGTAGCCCGAATTTAGATTACGGTTACTACCTCAAAGGACTGATTAGTTTTAATGATGACTTGGGTTGGCTTGGTAAATTCACAGGGCAGGATCTCAGTGAGCGTGACCCCAAAGCGGCTAAAGAGGCCTTTGAATCCTTTAAGGTTGTTGTGGAGCGTTTTCCTGATAGCAAATATGCGCCGGACTCATTGGATCGGATGCGCTACATTGTCAACTCCTTAGCCGAAGCAGACATCCTGGTGGCTCGCTTCTACTATCAACGTGGTGCTTATTTAGCCTCTGCCAATAGAGCTCAACTGGTGATACGAGATTATGATCGCGCACCTGCGGTTGAAGAAGCACTCTATCTATTGACGAAGTCTTATGAAAAGCTGGGAATGGTTGATTTAAGCAATGATTCAGCTCGCGTCTTCAAGCTCAATTTTCCTGACAGTCAGATGATGGTAACTGGTCAACGCGTTCAAAAGGAACGTCGTTGGTGGCAGTTCTGGAATCAATAAATTGACTATATTGGTTTAAGGTTGATGGGTAGCACCTGATATCGGCATACTGCCCAACTGAATTACTGCTGGATCATTACTGGCACCCGCTTTGCCAAAGCGCAAATCAGTTCATACCCAATCGTTCCGCTCATTTGAGCAACATCATCGACTGGTACTTCTCCGCCCCATAACTCCACGATACTGCCGATTTTTGCATTAGGAGCTGTGCGTAAATCGATCGTCAACATATCCATCGACACCTGCCCAACAAGAGGGCAAATTATCCCTTCACCTCCTGCTTTAGCAGCATCAACCCACACGGGCGTGCCATCTTCTGCATGACGTGGATAGCCATCAGCATAGCCACAAGCAATCACACCGATGCGCATATCCTCTGGTGCTTGATAACGTCCTCCGTATCCTACGTGATCACCCTTCTTTAATTCCTGAATATCGATAATTTCACTCCGTAGTTGCATCACCGCTTGCAGTTCAGAGCGAACGATATCCGCATGAACTCCGGTGGGCGAAACGCCATACAACATAATTCCAGGGCGAATCCAGTCACCCAGGGCATTCCGATGCCAGAGAATTGCAGCGGAATTCGCTAGAGAGCTAGGCGCCTCTAAACCTTCAGTAGCTTTCTCAAAACACTCTAGTTGCTCGCCAACCGAGGGAGAGCGATCCACTCGATCAGCATTGGCAAAATGGGTCATATGATGCAAGTGGTAACCAGCAGCATGAAGGCGATGAAAAGCAGTGCGATAAAGATCAGGCTTAAAGCCTAAGCGATTCATGCCGGAATTCAGCTTCAAAAAAAGATTAATCTGATGTTTGGAATGATGCTGATAGGACTCAAGCCATTCCACTTGTTGAGCGCAATGCACAACTAGGTCACACTTGAGTTGAACTGCCAAATCGAGCTCTGCAAGACTAAAGATCCCTTCTAAAAGCAGAATACGTCCATTCCAAGCATGGTCTCTTAGCCATTGTGCATCTGCAATATCCAGCACCGCAAAACCATCAGTAGACTCCAGCCCCTGTAGGATAGCCTCGAGGCTATGGCCATAGGCTTTAGCCTTCACAACAGACCAGATTTTGGATGCGGGGGCGAGTTCGCGAATACGGCTTAAATTATGACGAAACGCTTCAGTGTGTATAGTGGCCAAAATTGGTCTATTAATCGAGCGAATAGCTGTTGAGCCCATATGCAACCCTACTTTCATGTTTTAATGACATCAATGACTAGATTGTACGAATGAACCGTAGCTTTTATACCATTATGGCGGCGCAATTTTTTTCGTCGCTTGCGGATAATGCATTGCTGATTGCGGCAATTGCCCTCTTGGTCCAGCTTGACGCTCCGGCCTGGATGACCCCTTTACTCAAATTATTCTTCGTCATGTCTTATGTCTTGCTGGCAGCCTTTGTGGGAGCCTTTGCGGATTCCCGACCTAAGGGTAATGTCATGTTCATTACCAATACGATTAAATTTATTGGCTGCATGGTCATGCTCTTTGGTAGCCACCCTTTATTGGCTTACGCCATTGTTGGCCTTGGCGCAGCCGCATACTCCCCCGCAAAATACGGCATTCTCACTGAATTACTCCCTCCCGAAAAGCTAGTGGCTGCCAATGGTTGGATTGAGGGCTTAACCGTTGGCTCGATCATCCTCGGCACCGTCCTAGGTGGAGTATTGATTAGCAAAACGGTTTCTCAGAGTTTGCTTGGTTTTGATATGCCTATCCTAGATACTGGCATTGATACCGCTGCAGAATCCGCGATTTTGATCATTATGATGATTTACGTGTTGGCAGCCCTGATTAATTTACGCATTCCAGATACGGGTGCACGCTATGTCTCTCAAAAGACCAACCCGATCGAGCTGGTGAAAGACTTTGCGGTTTGCTTTAAAACACTCTGGGCCGATCGGCTCGGTCAGATTTCATTAGCGGTCACGACCTTGTTCTGGGGGGCCGGAGCTACCCTGCAATTCATTGTTATTAAGTGGGCTGAGGTGGCGCTGCACATGACTTTGTCACAAGGCGCCATTCTTCAAGCCATTTCGGCAGTTGGGGTCGCTGGAGGTGCTATTTGGGCAGCCTGCCGGATCCCACTCCGAAGCTCACTCAAAGTACTGCCCTGTGGAATTGCAATGGGCCTTGTTGTCTGCATCATGGCCATATATAACTCGGATATGTTACCCAGCACCACTCTCTGGACTATTGGTCGGCTTGAGATTTCACTCAATTTATTGCCAGCTTATTTCTTACTAGTGTTGGTTGGTTGGCTGGCTGGATATTTTGTAGTTCCTATGAATGCATTACTGCAACATCGCGGTCACGTTCTCATGTCTGCAGGGCACTCTATAGCCGTACAAAACTTCAATGAGAATATTTCTGTGTTGATGATGTTATCTATCTACTCTGGCTTGATCTGGCTAGATGCGCCAATTCAAGCAGTGATTATCGGCTTTGGTATTTTAGTGAGCATAGTGATGTGGCTGGTGATTCGACGCCACGCTGCAAACCAAGCTGAATATGATTCAATGCACTTGATTGGTGAACATAAGCACTAATGCTTAGGCCATCAGATGTTTTGTAATACCGACTTTGCTAGCAGAAGATCTTGCCAAAACAATGCCTTATTCTTTGGACTAGCAATCAACTGATTTAATTCAAATGTGGCAATCAGAGGTAAGTCTTCCGCCCCATCAGCATTGATAGCCAATATCGTTTCACGCAGCTCTGGCAGTCCGTCACGCTCACCCGATAACTTCTGTGCTGCAAGACCTCCGAACGCTAAGGCTACTATCGGTGATCCGTCCTGAGGCAACTGTTCTGGATTTAATTTATCAGCAGGATTTTTCCAGGACCATGCTTGTGGAGCCAAACCCAGTACGCGAATGATATTTTGGAAGAGTAACTCAGCATCACCTTGCGGTTTATTACCAAAAAACCACCAGATGCCAAAGGTATCATTTTCTAATGGCTCCGTGACTACTGCGGTTGTAGTGACTGTATTTACTTCCGGATAGCTAGTCGACTCGCTTCCAGATAGCGCTTGGGCAGGCTCCAATGTGGCATCACGTGAAGTCCACTCGGTAATACCCATCTCTTTCAGGAAGGCAGAATTTGTACTCATCCCTCAAGCTTAATCGATTTAGCAAAAACCCATGCATCCTCACGTAAGCCACTAGTAGCATCCGCTGGGTAATAGTTTTTGCGTAATCCAATCTGCTCATACTCTAAGCCTTGATAAAGCTTGATTGCGGATACATTGCTTGGCCTTACTTCTAAAATTATGCGTGGCATCCGTTGCTGTGATGCCACTCCTTCAATTGCATTCATCATCTTTGCACCAATACCTAAACGACGTAATTTAGGTGACACAGTGATATTTAAGAGGTGTAACTCATCTACCGCAGGAAATAAAATGCAATAGGCCCAAAGGATTGCAGGATCCAGATATGTGCCTTTGATAGAATCTGCTAATTGCGGCCTCACACAATAGGCCCAATGCCCCGCTGCTAATGAGTCTGAAAAATTACCTTGAGTCCATGGATGAAGATGTGAAACCGATTCAATGGCCAAGACAGCCTCTAAATCACTACTGTTCATTGGTAAAAAAGAAAGTTCAGAAACCCCCTCTATGTTTGATTGCCTTCCATCATGCACTCCATCAATGTGATTAGACATTTTTTAGACTTTGCTCTGCAGAAGTAAAGGCGACTTTATTGCGAATATATAGAGGCTCTAATGAGTGAATATCTTGCTGCAAGCCTTTATTCCACATTGTTTGTGCGCAGGCTAAAACGCCTTCAGCACTTACGCCAATATCCGGATCTAATTGCCCGCTGGAGAATGGATTTTCAATTGAAGCAAATAGTCGATCACCAAACTCAACAATGGCACTACCAGCCAGATAGTCGACATTCTGAAGGTCGACTAATTCAGGGGTTGTTAAATAAATATCGCCCAACCGTTGCGGTAATTGATTTAAAGCAAAACCATATTGAGCCCAATAGACTTCACCCATGCGTGCATCAACGGCGATAACGAAGGACTGAGACCCGGTGGTGATAAAGCTAGGTTTAGTAACTAACTGACTAGCGATGGCATCTAGACTGGCGACAGGAAGCACGGGAAGCCGGGCGGCGGTTGCCAGACCCTGAACTACAGCAATACCTAAGCGCACACCTGTGAAAGCGCCAGGCCCAATACCTACCGCGATCGCATCGAGTGAGGTGAGTTCACTAGATGTTTCAGATAATAATTCCTCAACCCAGGGTAATAACAATTGACTAGCACCAGCTGATACTTTTTGGTGGCGAGTCGATGGAGCTCGATCATTTAAAGATAAAGCAACTGAACACCATGCTGAAGAAGTATCAATGGCTAATATACGGGTCAATGAAGGATCTCCGAATGACTTATTGAAGACTCATACACTAAAGGCTGCAATAACATCTGGCGGAGCCTGAACTAACTCAATCAAGACGCCTTCACCACATAGTGGAAACGCCTCATTGCCCTTAGGGTGTATAAAGTTAACATCATGACCAGCAGCGCCTTTGCGTATGCCGCCCGGTGCAAAACGCAAACCTTGCTCAGACAACCATGTCACTGCTTTTGGTAAATCATCTACCCATAAGCCGATATGGTTCAGTGGTGTCTGGTGAACTGCGGGCTTCCTTTCAATTGCAAAGGGCTGCATCAGATCAATTTCAATCTCATGAACACCACGACCAATAGAGCAGATGTCTTCATCGACGTTTTCACGCTCAGACACAAAAGTACTTTTGTATTCAAAACCCAATAAATCAACCCAAAGCATGCGAAGGCGTTCTTTGCTTTCACCGCCAATAGCAATTTGCTGAATACCTAATATTTTGAATGGCTTATTCATTAATGGTTAAGTTATTTTGAGTTGGATTCAAAGCGGATAATGAGTTGGTCAACGGCGAGACTATCGCCTACCCTGGCAGTAATTTCAGCAACGACACCATCCTGAGCTGCTAACAAAGTATTCTCCATCTTCATCGCTTCAATCGCAGCGAGCTTCTGTCCAGCAGTGACAGCATCACCCACTTTTACCGAGATATTGGTTAAAAGTCCGGGCATTGGGGACAGCACTAATGTTGAGGTATCTGGTGGCTCTTTTACTAGCATACGACGCTGCAGCACTGCGCCCAGAGGGCTTAAAACCATACACTCATAATGCGCTCCATCTATTGTGAGAAAGTATTTAGTACCTTTACGCTCTACTTGAGCAGTAATCTGATGTTTGCGATTGATGGTTGCATACAAGCAAAGCTGGCCTGGACGCCAACTACTGACGATGTCATAACGACTATCGCCCTCCTCTTCAATATAGACAGAATAAACGCCATCCTTCAGCTCAACCCGAGCTGGAATTTCTTGAACTGGGTCATTTGAACCAACACGAGCGCCAGTAACGATGATGAATTTCTTTGTAATCGTCATCTCATGGCCAGCCAATTGACCATCAATCATCTGAATATGTTCAAGATAGCGATACCGCATAAATGCAGCGAGTGCTGCTAAACGTTTTGGCTCAGCAGGCTGTACTGAATCTTTCTTAAAGCCATCTGGATATTCTTCAGCAATAAATCCTGTAGTGAAATCACCAGAGACAAAACGGGGATGATGCAATAAAGCAGCCTGAAAAGGTATATTCGAATGAATGCCGCGAATCACGAAATCATTGAGTGCGGCACGCATCTTTTCAATGGCCTCAGTACGATCCTTACCATGCACGATCAACTTAGCGATCATGGAGTCATAGTGAATCGGAATTTCACCCCCTTCATAGACGCCGGTATCTACACGCACGCTATCTTGCTCTGCTGGTGGGCGGTACTTCACTAAACGACCCGTTGATGGCAAGAAGTTGCGAAATGGATCATCCGCATTAATACGGCACTCAATCGACCAACCATACAGCTTGATATCTTCTTGTTTAAATGTCAGCTTCTCACCAGCGGCAACACGAATCATCTGCTCAACTAGATCCAGGCCAGTAATACCTTCGGTAACTGGGTGCTCTACTTGTAAGCGAGTATTCATCTCTAGGAAGTAAAAGGATTTATCTTTACCGACTACAAACTCTACGGTGCCCGCTGACTGATAGTTGACGGCTTTTGCTAAAGCAACAGCCTGCTCACCCATCGCCTTACGCGTTGCAGGATCGATAAATGGCGATGGCGCCTCTTCAATGACCTTTTGATGTCTACGTTGTATGGAGCAATCACGCTCGCCTAGGTAGACCACGTTGCCATGTGAGTCCCCCAGTATCTGAATCTCAATATGGCGGGGGCCCTCTACAAACTTTTCTATAAAGACACGGTCATCGCCAAAGCTATTGAGGGCTTCGGTACGGCAGGCTGTAAAACCTTCAGAAGCCTCTTGGTTGTTCATGGCCACCCGTAAGCCCTTACCACCACCCCCTGCAGAAGCCTTAATCATTACAGGGTAACCAATGCCTTGCGCAATCTTGACAGCATCTTCTGCTGTGTCAATAGCTTCATTGAAACCGGGAATGGTATTGACTTTCGCCTCTAATGCCAATTTCTTAGAGGCGATTTTATCGCCCATGGCAGCAATTGATTGATGCTTTGGGCCAATGAAGGTAATGCCCTCCTCTTCACAGCGACGGGCAAACTGCTCATTCTCGGACAAGAAACCATAGCCCGGATGCACCGCTTCTGCACCCGTGTCTTTGCAGGCCTGAATGATTTTGTCTATGAGCAAATAGGATTCACGAGATGGTGCGGGTCCAATACAAACAGCTTCATCAGCCATCTGCACATGAAGGGCCTCAGCATCTGCTTCTGAATAGACGGCAACCGTTTTGATACCCATCTTCTTGGCTGTTTTGATTACCCGACAAGCGATCTCACCACGATTGGAAATTAATATTTTCTTAAACATTTTTGTAGTCATGCTGAATTGCTGCCTTAAAGAGGGATGTTGCCATGTTTACGCGCTGGGTTTGCGAGTTCTTTATCTTTAAGCATCGCCAAAGAGCGGGAGATACGCTTACGGGTTTCATGAGGCAATATCACATCATCAATGTAGCCTCGACGACCAGCAACAAATGGGTTTGCAAACTTCGCCTTGTATTCTGCTTCGCGAGCAGCAATTTTTTCTGGATCGGCTTTCTCTTCGCGAAAGATAATCTCAACTGCTCCTTTGGGACCCATTACGGCAATTTCTGCTGAGGGCCAAGCAAAATTCACATCACCACGTAAATGCTTGGAGGCCATGACATCATAAGCACCGCCATAGGCTTTGCGGGTAATCAATGTCACCTTAGGCACGGTGCAATCAGCATAAGCGTAAAGTAATTTAGCGCCATGTTTAATAATGCCGCCGTACTCTTGTGAAGTGCCAGGCATAAATCCAGGCACATCGACCAAGGTCACCACAGGAATATTAAAGGCATCGCAAAAGCGCACAAAACGGGCTGCCTTGATTGATGCTTTAATATCCAAACACCCTGCCAATACTAAGGGCTGGTTCGCAACAATACCAATTGAGCGCCCTTCCATACGAGCAAAGCCAATCAAAATATTTTTTGCGTAATCGGGCTGCAGTTCGAAGAACTCACCGTCATCCACAACCTTCTTAATCAACTCTTTCATATCGTAGGGTTGATTGGGATTGCTAGGGACCAGTGTGTCTAAAGAGAAATCAGGCTCTTCGGTACGCATCGCCCCATGAATCATCGGTGGCTTTTCACGATTCGATAAAGGGAGATAATTGAAGAAGCGACGGAGCATCATGATGGCATCTACGTCGTTGTCAAAGGCTAAATCGCAAACCCCTGAAATAGTTGAGTGCGTAACAGCACCACCCAGCTCTTCAGCTGTTACATCCTCATGAGTCACCGTCTTCACCACTTCAGGGCCAGTGACAAACATATAGGAGCTGTCTTTCACCATAAAGATGAAGTCAGTCAAAGCAGGTGAATAAACAGCACCACCGGCCGATGGTCCCATAATTAAAGAAATTTGGGGAATGACACCAGAAGCAGTGACATTGCGCTGAAAAATTTCTGCATAGCCGCCCAAAGAGGCTACACCCTCTTGAATCCGTGCGCCACCAGAATCATTTAAACCAATCATGGGTGCGCCCACTTTTACCGCTTGATCCATAATCTTGCAAATTTTCTCAGCATGCGCTTCTGAGAGTGAGCCACCCAAGACAGTAAAGTCTTGGGAGAACACAAAAACCAGACGGCCGTTAATCATGCCGTAACCAGTCACGACGCCATCGCCCGGTACCGTTTGCTCGGCCATGCCAAAATCATGGCAACGATGCTCTACAAACATATCCCACTCTTCAAAACTGCCAGCGTCTAATAAGAGCTCAATCCGCTCCCGTGCCGTGAGTTTACCCTTAGCATGTTGAGCAGCAATCCGTTTTTGTCCGCCACCTAGCCTGGCCAATTCACGCTTTGCTTCAAGCTGTTGAATAATTTCATTCATTGCTATTCCTTAGAAAAATTCATGTCCCATTGCTTCGAGTAAACGTCTCGCAGCAACAGAGGCAGCCATGCTGCCTTGATTAACTTCAGCGTTCAATCCAGGTAGAAGCGCTTGTACTGCCGGATGATTCTCAAAGGCATTTTTAAGTCCCGCATCAATGCGATCCCACATCCAAGCGCCTGATTGTTTTTTACGGCGTAACTGCAATTGACCATTAGCGTTTTGTAGTTTTTGAAAATGCAGAATTTTTTCCCACAGCTCCGGGATGCCATTACCTTCTAGAGCACTAAGCGTCATCACCGTTGGGTGCCAAAACTCCTGGTCGTGTGAAGCATGATCGGGATTACCTTGGAAGCCCAAAAGCCTTAAAGAACTAGTAATAAATAATTGAGCACGCATGGCGGCATCAGGATCAATATCTACCTTGTTGATCACAATTAGGTCGGCAATTTCCACCACCCCTTTTTTAATAGCCTGCAGATCATCCCCGGCATTCGGCAACTGCATCAGCAAAAACATATCTGTCATACCTGCCACCGCAATTTCGCTTTGCCCAACACCAACTGTTTCAACAATGACAATGTCAAATCCTGCTGCCTCAGCTACTAACATAGATTCACGCGTCTTTTCCGCTACACCGCCTAAAGTACAAGATGATGGGCTCGGTCGAATAAATGCCTTATCTAAGACTGACAATTTCTCCATCCGGGTTTTATCACCCAAGATAGAGCCCCCAGATAAGCTGGATGACGGGTCAATTGCAAGCACTGCAACGCGATGGCCTCGCTCAATTAAATACAAACCCAGAGTTTCAATTAAGGTGGATTTACCAACACCGGGAACCCCAGAAATTCCTAAACGAAAGGATTTACCTGTTTTGGGCAATACAGTATTGAGCAGCTCATCTGCACGCTTGCGGTGATCCATCCGGGTAGATTCCAGCAAGGTAATAATCTTCGCCAAAGCCCGACGTTGCGCCAAGCAAGGTTCTCCCATTAGATCATTGACTAAAGTTTGGTCAACTGCATTTAGCATGCTGATGCGCTCTTGTTAGATATTAATTATTGAGGGTTTACAGATTTACGAATCTGCTCCAAGACATCTTTTGCAGAAGCGTGGATCGGCGTTCCTGGACCGTAAATGCCCTTCACCCCGGACTCATAGAGAAACTCATAATCTTGCCTTGGGATTACACCCCCCACGAAAACAATGATGTCATCAGAGCCTTGCTTCTTGAGTTCTGCGATGATTGCGGGCACTAAAGTTTTGTGCCCTGCGGCCAATGTCGAGATACCAAGGGCATGAACATCATTCTCAATCGCTTGACGAGCGCATTCTTCTGGAGTCTGAAATAAAGGTCCAATATCCACATCGAAGCCCAGGTCTGCAAAGGCGGTAGCAACCACCTTGGCGCCACGATCATGACCGTCTTGACCTAATTTTGCGATCATGACACGGGGACGACGACCAAAATCTTTTGCAAAATCAGTAATTTCTACTTTCAATTTTTCCCAGCCTTCAGCTGAGTCATAAGCGGCTGCATACACTCCGGTCACCTTTTGAGTATCGGCGCGATGGCGCCCGTAAATTTTTTCCAATGCATCAGACACCTCGCCAACCGTCGCACGCAAGCGCATGGCTTGTATTGCTAGATCGAGTAAATTACCTGTGTTGTCTTCGGCGGCTTTGCTTAATGCTTCTAGAGCGACATTAACTGCCCTACTGTCACGCTTAGCTTTGATCTCTTTTAAGCGCACAACCTGGCTCTCGCGAACCATGTCATTGTCAATCACTAAGACATCGACTAAATCCTCTTTGCCAAGCTTATATTTATTGACGCCGACGATGACATCAGCACCGGAATCAATCTTAGCCTGCTTCTCTGCAGCAGCTGCTTCAATTTTTAATTTAGCCCAGCCACTTTCCACCGCCTTGATCATCCCACCCATGGCATCGACCTCTTGGATAATCTCCCAAGCTTTATCAGTCATCTCTTGCGTGAGACTTTCCATCATGTAAGAGCCAGCCCAGGGATCAATCACGCTAGTAATATGCGTTTCTTCTTGCAAAATCAACTGCGTATTTCGGGCAATCCGACTAGAAAACTCGGATGGCAAAGCAATGGCTTCATCAAATGAATTCGTGTGCAAGGACTGCGTACCGCCAAATACTGCTGCCATAGCCTCAACGGTTGTCCGCACAATATTGTTATAGGGATCTTGTTCAGTTAGCGACCAGCCCGATGTTTGGCAGTGGGTGCGCAACATTAAAGACTTTGAATTCTGAGGTTCGAATGATTTCATAATTCGCCACCACAGGAGTCTGGCGGCGCGAAGCTTGGCAACCTCTAGATAGAAGTTCATACCAATTGCGAAGAAGAAAGAAAGTCGACCGGCAAAGCCGTCGATATCTAAGCCTTTAGCAAGTGCTGTTTTGACATACTCCTTACCATCGGCTAATGTGAATGCCAATTCAAGTACTTGATTCGCACCCGCCTCTTGCATGTGATAACCCGAAATCGAAATCGAGTTAAATTTCGGCATATTTTTCGTGGTGTACTCAATGATGTCGCCAATAATGCGCATGGAAGGCTCTGGTGGATAGATATACGTATTACGCACCATGAACTCTTTCAGAATGTCATTCTGAATCGTTCCAGAGAGCAATTCTGGTCTCACACCCTGTTCTTCACCTGCCACAATATAGCCAGCCAATACCGGTAATACGGCACCGTTCATCGTCATTGAGACCGATACCTTGTCCAATGGAATACCATCAAACAACACTCTCATATCTTCTACAGTATCAATGGCCACACCCGCTTTACCCACATCACCAGTAACACGGGGATGATCGGAGTCGTAGCCACGATGGGTTGCTAAGTCAAAAGCTACCGAGACACCCTGCCCGCCTGCCTCAAGCGCTTTGCGGTAAAAGGCATTTGATTCTTGTGCGGTTGAAAAGCCAGCGTATTGTCGGATGGTCCATGGTCGAACCGCGTACATCGTCGCTTGAGGCCCACGAACAAATGGCTCAAAGCCTGGTAAAGAATGGGTGTATTGAAGCCCTTTGGTATCCTCTGCGGTATAGAGAGCCTTCAACCGAATTCCATCCGGTGTCTGCCAACCTAATTTCTCCACATTGCCATCGGGCGCTGACTTTTGGGCAGCTTTTTTCCAGGCGTCTAAATTGCTATCTGGCACCTTTGGCCATTGACTAGATTCTTTCGATACTGCTTTTTTGCCACTTCCACTCATAAAGCACTCCTGGTTGGCTTTATTGCTACATCTTCAAAATTTGATTAAGTCATTTTGCTTGACATTTTTCGGTTTGTCTAGATACTGTATACATTATTATGAATACAAAACTCATTAATCGGCCATTATCCGAAGAGGTTGCAGAACGCCTTCGTGAGCAGATCTTTTCCCATGAGCTGGCACCAGGCAGTTGGTTGGATGAACAAAGCCTGGCTTTAGCCTTTGGCATTAGTCGCACTCCAATGCGTGAGGCCATCAAAGTATTGGCAACTGAAGGTCTAGTCACAACCAAAATGAATAAAGGAGCCTATGTCACCGAGGTAGATCGGAAGGATTTAGAACAAATCTTTACCGTTCTCTCATTACTTGAGGGTCAGGCTGCTAAAGAAACAGCTATAAAAGCTAGTGAAGAGCAGTTAACCCATCTAGACGACTTGCATCACCGCCTAGAAAAAGCAGCCGCAGACCGAGATTTAGAGCAATTCTTTGAAATCAATGTGAAATTTCATGAAATGATCCAAGAGATTGCCGACAATCCCTGGATGAATGGGGTTATTGATGACCTTCGTAAGGTACTTAAACTCCAGCGGCGGGATTCTTTGAGTCGCAGTGGACGATTATTGAGCTCCCTTGTTGAACATCGAGAGATTCTTCAGGCAATTCTCAATAGAGATCCTTTGGCTGCAGAGGCGACCATGCGCCAACATCTTGCTCGGGGGCTTGAGGCAACAAAGTAAGTTGGGATTCAGATATATCCCATAAAAACAAAGGCTTAGAATATTAATCTAAGCCTTTTTATAAAAAATCTCACTGCAGTGAGGATTATTTTCTAACTACAAAATTCCCGGGTAAAGTGGCGATATAAGCAGCGATATCTTGCATATCAGCATCGGTCCAATTGAGCACCTGAGAAGCCATAATCGCATTATTGCGACCAAACTGAGGATTAGAGTTACCCACTTTGTAGGCACGCAAAGCGTAATACAGGTAATCCGCATGTTGCCCAGCCAGCTTCGGATAAACAGGTAGGATCGGGGCGTTTAACCCCACACCGTGACAAGAAGCGCAATTGCCCTTCTCTACAAGAGCCTGACCCTTTTCTGCGCTAGCAGCTTGAGCCAAACCGATGCTCGATAACAATATGGCAGTTAAGGCAGTGATTAATGTGAATTTCATAAACGTATCTCGAATGATCACTTCAATGGGTTTTTTGGTGAGTTGGCAGTTTGCGCAGCATAGTATTCGGCAATATCAGCCATATCCTGGTCAGATAAGCTGCCTGAGATTGCGCGCATCGTTGGATGCTTTCTTTCACCCTTCTTGTAGGAATACAAAGCACTAACAATATAGCCGGCGTTTTGGCCGCCGATCATAGGCACTTTATAGACCAAAGGATAGTCAGCACGATAGTCAGGAATGGAATGACAGCCCGTGCAGAGCCATACTTTACTTTGGCCAGCTTCGGCAGTCCCTTTTACATCAGCAGCCTGGGCTAAAAAGCCAGTTAGGGCCAAACTAGTGCAGAGGGCCAATTGAGAAAGAATAGGGAGTTTTTTCATAGAATTTAGACGTTTGATTCGGATCAATTTGGACAGATTATAGCGGACTGAGGGCGAGATACCCCATTTAAGGGGCTTAAATCAAAGAAAATGCAGAAAAACTTGTTCCCTTACCTATACTTGAAAGCTATTTAACGACCGATGGAATGGACTCAACCATGACCAAGACTCAAACTCGCTTTGACGGCTCAAAAAGCTATGTAGCCACTGATGATCTGAAATTGGCAGTGAATGCAGCGCTTCAACTTCAGCGTCCCCTATTAATTAAGGGTGAGCCGGGAACTGGTAAAACAATGCTAGCTGAGGAAGTTGCCTCAGCATTGGATATGCCCTTGATGCAGTGGCATATTAAATCCACAACTAAAGCCCAGCAAGGTCTTTACGAATACGATGCAGTTAGTCGCCTCAGGGACTCTCAATTGGGCGATGAAAAAGTAAAAGATATTCGTAACTACATTGTTAAAGGGGTTCTTTGGCAAGCATTTGAAGCAGATGAACCGGTTGTCTTACTGATTGATGAAATTGATAAGGCAGATATCGAGTTTCCGAACGATCTCCTGCGAGAAATCGATCGAATGGAATTCTATGTCTACGAAACACGTGAGCTGATTAAAGCCAAACATCGCCCTTTAGTGATTATTACCTCCAATAACGAAAAAGAATTGCCAGATGCTTTCTTGCGACGCTGCTTCTTCCATTACATCTCCTTCCCTGATGCAGGGACAATGCAGAGTATTGTTGATGTCCATCACCCTAATATCAAACAAGAATTGCTAGAAGCTGCCCTTAAGGCCTTCTATCAAATTCGGTCTTTACCCGGTTTAAAGAAAAAACCATCCACTTCAGAGTTAATTGATTGGTTAAAACTCCTATTGGCAGAAGAAATTCCAGCAGAAGCGCTGTACAGTAATGAAGAAAAAATAGTTATCCCTCCCCTGCATGGTGCTTTACTTAAAAATGAGCAAGATATTCATCTCTTTGAACGCCTAGTGATGATGAATCGCAATCATCGTTAATTACCGTTTATCACTCATCACACTTAATCAGCCATGCTGATCCAATTCTTTCTGAATTTAAAAGAAGCAAAGGTTCCTGTTTCTGTGCGGGAGTTTCTGACTTTGCTAGATGCCTTAAAGGAAGGAGTGATTGAGCCATCGATTGATGACTTCTATCAATTGGCTCGTATGACGTTGGTAAAAGATGAGCAGCACTTTGATCGCTTCGATCAAGTATTTGGCGCCTATTTTAATGGGATTGAAAAAATCATCGCTTCAGCGCCAGATATCCCGCTCGACTGGTTGGAGAAAAAATTACAACGTGTATTAACAGCAGAAGAAAAAGCAGCTCTCCAAAAATTAGGTGGGCCTGAAGCTTTACAAAAGCGTCTACAAGAGCTCATGAAAGAGCAAAAAGAATGGCACGGGGGCGGCAATAAATGGATTGGTGCTGGTGGTTCATCTCCATTTGGACACAGCGGCTATCACCCTGAAGGCATTCGTATTGGTGGCGAAAGTGCAGGCAATAGAACAGCAATTAAAGTCTGGGAGGCTCGAGAATTCAAAGACTATGACAGCGATCTCAGTCTGGGAACGCGCAATATCAAAATGGCTTTACGGCGTTTACGCCGATTTGCTAGAGAGGGCTCGAACTTCGAACTAGATCTAGAGAAGACCATCCATTTCACTGCAGCAAATGCGGGCATGCTCGACATCCAAATGCGGCCTGAGCGTCATAACCAAGTCAAAGTTCTGCTGTTGATGGATGTCGGTGGATCGATGGATGACCATATACAACGGATTTCAGAATTATTTACCGCTGTTAAAGCCGAGTTTAAGCACCTGGAGTATTACTACTTTCACAACTGTGTGTATGAGCATTTATGGCAAAGTAATCGTCGGAGACGCGATCAAGTTGCTACTACCCAAGAGATCATCAATAAGTATGGCCCAGACTACAAACTGATTTTTATTGGCGATGCCACGATGTCTCCATACGAAATTCTGAGCCCGAATGGTTCGGTGGAATACAACAACCGAGAAGCTGGAGCCACTTGGATCAATCGTCTGATTGACCACTTCCCCCACTTTGCTTGGCTCAACCCTGAGCCAGAATCGGTATGGCAGTACAGGCAATCCATCGATATCATGAAAGGCTTGATGAAAGACCGCATGTACCCAGTCACCTTAAATGGCCTTGAAAGTGCCATGCGTCAGCTTTCGAAGTAAGATTTACTCACTCTAACTTTTTTATTTAACGTAAATACTCTATGACAAACCACATTAGTGATCGCCTCAAAGCACTTGGAATTGATTTGCCACAAGCAGGGGCCCCTGCCGCTGCCTACGTAATGGCGGCCACTTCAGGTAATACCGTATTTTTATCGGGTCATATTGCCAAGCACGAGGGTAAGCCTTGGGTTGGCAAACTTGGCCTGGATATGGATACAGAAACAGGTCAGGCTGCAGCAAAGTCGATTGCCGTTGATTTAATTGCCACCTTACAAGATCACTTGGGGTCACTTGATAAAGTGAAGCGAATCGTTAAAGTGATGGGATTAGTGAATTCCACTCCTGAGTTTACCGAGCAACACTTGGTGATGAATGGCTGCTCCGAGTTGCTATTTGAGGTATTTGGTGATGCAGGAAAGCACGCCAGAAGTGCATTTGGCGTAGCGCAGATCCCTAGGGGGGCCTGCGTAGAAATTGAATTGATTGCCGAGATTGAATAAGCTCACCTCAGATTAACTCAAGCTTAATTTGTGCCTTTGGATGTCTTCTATCGTATCGACATCCAACACGAATGATAAATTCTGCGTATGTAAGATGCGCACCTGCTCCGGGTGGGCATCCATATAGCTTCGACAAACCAGCTCTGTTGCCTTTAAGGTATTTAAGACAGCCACTCTAGAAAACAGTACAGGATTTCCGCGTTTTCCATTCACCATCGGCAAGATGATTTCTTCACTAAGGTTGCGCTGAGAAAATTCCTCTAACAGCTCTGCGACTTCCTTTTCACCGATTTCTGGCTGGTCGGAAAGCGCAACTAATAAGACATCAAATTGACTTCTGAGTGACTCTAAACCTAGGCGAACGGATGAGGGATGACCCTTTTCGGGGGCGATATTCAATATGGACTTGATCTGGTGATTTAAGGTGCCATTGAGTTTGGCCAATTCAACTTCAACTGCTTGCGCATAGAAGCCTGTTACAGCAATAAATTCCACTAGATTAAAGCCTTGTATGGACTTAGAGAATCGCTCTAGCAAGGTCTGACCATCTTTACGTAATAGAGCCTTGGGATGCCCACCTAGACGACTGCCTTCACCCGCAACCAGCAATAGAACAGCGAGGCGTAGGCTTGGGGTTTGAGTGATCAGGCTGGAACTTGTCATTAGAAGCATAATAAATACATTGGTGGCAAAAAATAATAAATAGAAGAATATTGAAGATAAGAAATGAATAGTACTGATTTAAGTGTTTTAAAAGCTACGGTGGATTGGCTCAAATCCGGCCATCAAGTCGCTATTGCCACAGTAGTCCAAACTTGGGGTTCGGCCCCAAGGCCAATCGGTTCCTGGCTAGCAATCAGAAGTGATGGCCAAGTAACTGGCTCAGTCTCCGGCGGGTGTGTTGAAGATGATCTGATTCGTCGAGTTCAAACAGAGATTCTGAATCGTGAAACCCCAGAGACGGTAATCTATGGAGTGAGTCAACAAGAGGCAGCCCGCTTTGGTTTACCTTGCGGTGGCACCCTTAGATTGCTAGTAGAGCCAAAACCTGAGCTAGCTACTTTAGAGGCCGTGCTTGCCTCCATCTCTAACCACCAAATAATCTCTCGAACAGTAAATCTGAATACAGGCAAGTCAATACTGACACCGGGCATTCGCAACGAGACTTTTATCTGCGACGATGCAATCATGAAAACTACTTACGGGCCCCGTTGGCGCATGGTGATCATTGGCGCTGGCCAGCTTTCGCTCTACACAGCGGACTTTGCTTTGGCATCTGATTTTGAAGTGATCGTAATCGATCCCCGCGAAGAGTATGCCGAAGGTATTGATCGTGAGGATATTCAGTTCATTAAAGGGATGCCGGATGATGTGCTGCTCGAATTGGGAGTGGATGCGCATACCGCTGTGGTTGCCTTAACGCATGATCCTAAGCTCGATGATATGGCACTCATGGAGGCATTAAAGTCCCCCGCTTTTTATGTCGGCGCATTAGGTAGCAGAGTCAATACTCAGAAACGTAAAAGCCGCTTACTGGAGTTTGATGTTACCGAGGATCAGGTCGAGCAACTGCATGGCCCCGTGGGTTTATTCATCGGCGCACTGACCCCACCAGAAATTGCGATATCCCTTTTGGCTGAAGTCATTGCCGTTAAATACGGCGTACCTATTCCCGAGAAAACCTAGGTAAAGAAAAACCCAATCGAGTGACTGATTGGGGTTTTTAATACCTGTAACGGAGAAGTTACAGCGGTGTAGTTAATTTGCCTTTAGCTTGCCATCCTTCAGTCGCGGCTCCACAAAGTGGCCTTTGCGTGCACGATTACCTGCGAAAGACTTCAAGGTTTTAGCATCTAGACTTAACTCCGTGGGCTTGCCTGCACGACCAGCACCGGTGTAAGTTGCACCACCAGCACCAACAGCGATTGCAGAAGCCAACTTCTCTTTATCATCTAAGCCCATCAAGATCACCCCTTTGCCACCAGTAGGCAAGCGCTTAAGTTCATCTAATGGGAAGACCAGTAATTTGGAAGCTTCAGAAAGGCAGGCCACTTGTTTCATGCCCGCAGTAACTTTGGCAGCACCTAGGGGTGCATCGCCACCAGGGAACTTGCTATCAATGCCCACGAAGGACTTACCTGCTTTGTTGCGGGTGGTCATATCTGCTACGTTTGCAAGAAAGCCGTTACCGGATCTGGTAGAAATCAATACCAAGTCATCAGCTTGGCCGGCGTAATACGCCACCATTTGCGATCCAGCAGCTAAGTTAACAAAGCTTGTTAATGGCGAACCATCGCCTCTTGCCCCCGGCAACTCACTGACAGGAACCGTATAGACTCGGCCGTCGCTACCAAAGCCCTGCATCACATCCACAGTTCGACATTCGAAGGTAGCGTAGAGTCCATCGCCTGCCTTGAAGGCAAACTGAGTAGCATCATGTTCATGGCCTTGGCGAACGCGTACCCAGCCCTTTTGAGACACAATGACAGTGACCGGCTCATCCAGTATTTTGGTTTCTGCTACAGCACGTTTATCTTCTTGAATCAGGGTCCGGCGATCATCACCAAAATCCTTCATATCAGATTCAATTTCTTTAATGATGCGCTTTCGCAGTACGGCATCACTTTGCAATAAACCTTGGAGATCATCACGCTCAGACTTGAGCTCTTTGAGTTCTTGCTCAATCTTGATACCTTCCAAGCGAGCCAACTGACGCAAGCGGATGTCCAGAATGTCCTCTGCTTGTCGATCACTGAGTTTGAACTCCTTTATCAGATCTACTTTAGGCTCATCGCTATTGCGAATAATCTTAATGACCTTATCAATATTCAGAAGGACAATTAAGCGCCCTTCTAAAATATACATCCGGTCATTGACTTTTCCTAAGCGATACTGAGTACGACGTGTCACCGTAGCCACTCGGAAAGAAATCCATTCAGCAATAATTTCTTTGAGGCCTTTTTGACGAGGACGTCCATCCGTACCGATCATCACCAAATTCATTGGTGCATTCGATTCCAGTGATGTATGGGCAAGCAATAGGTTCGCAAACTCATTAACGTCAATGTTCTTACTCTTCGGCTCAAATACCAGTCGCACGGCTGCATCTTTGCTGGATTCATCACGCACACCATCAAGAACATTCAGAATGGTGGATTTGAGATTGCTCTGCTCTGGAGTTAAGGTCTTTTTACCGACCTTGACCTTAGGATTCGTAATCTCTTCAATCTCTTGCAAGACCCGTTGAGATGATGTCGAGGGTGGCAATTCATTCACGACAATTTGCCACTGACCTCTAGCCAACTCTTCAACAGACCAGCGCGCCCGTACTTTGAGACTACCGCGGCCCGCCTCATAAATCTGTGCAATCTCCGCAGATGAGGAAATAATTTGACCGCCGCCGGGATAATCTGGACCTGGCATGATTTCTAGGAGGTCTGAAGTACTCACTTTAGGAGACTTCATTAAGGCAATGGCAGCACTAGCGACTTCGCGTAAATTATGCGAAGGAATCTCGGTAGCCATACCAACTGCAATTCCAGAAGCACCGTTCAGCAAAACAAATGGTAAGCGCGCTGGGAGAAGCTTAGGCTCCTGAAAAGAGCCATCATAGTTTGGTGCAAAATCAACCGTTCCTTGATCAATCTCGCTGAGTAATAGGCCGGCAATCTTTGTTAGACGAGCTTCTGTATAACGCATCGCTGCAGCACCATCGCCATCGCGTGAACCAAAGTTACCCTGTCCGTCAATCAGTGGATAGCGTAAGGAAAAGCTCTGTGCCAAACGTACCAAGGCGTCATAAGCAGACTGGTCTCCGTGCGGATGAAATTTACCCAGCACATCTCCAACTACACGGGCACTCTTGACGGGTTTGGCATCAGCACGCAAACCCATCTCACTCATTGAGAATAGGATGCGACGCTGCACCGGCTTTTGACCATCGGATACATCTGGCAAGGCACGACCCTTGACAACGCTAATC
Source organism: Polynucleobacter sp. CS-Odin-A6 (assembly GCF_018882095.1). Classification (GTDB taxonomy): domain Bacteria; phylum Pseudomonadota; class Gammaproteobacteria; order Burkholderiales; family Burkholderiaceae; genus Polynucleobacter. Next base: position 120,763 of record NZ_JACVPD010000003.1, on the reverse strand, counting down.
GCGTAATCAAGGTAAGCGCGCTCTGCGTAGACGGCCAGCGTTAAGCTATCTTTGTCATCCTCATTGAGCTCCACTAATTTAGGATCATGGGGATCCTTAGGACCTCCTGATTTCGATGCCATAGATGCGACAGGTGCATCTACTTCAACAATGCTCATCTCAATTGGTTCAGCAGCAAATAAATCGGCTTGATCAGCTTTTTTAGAGAAGCCAGTATCACCAGAAGTTTTTTTAGTTGCCATTAGATATCCGCCTCAACCTCATTACCGCGCTCTTCCAACCAATCACGACGTGCTCCGGATTCGGATTTACCCATCAACATATCCATTGTTTTAATTGTTTCATTTTCCGTCCATGCCCCTAGTGTCACTGGTAATAAGCGACGGGTATCTGGATTTAAGGTGGTGTCCCATAACTGCTCTGCACTCATCTCACCCAAACCTTTAAAGCGAGAAATTTGCCAAGCGGATTCTTTAACGCCATCTTTACGCAACTTATCTTCAATCGCTTGCAGCTCATTGGCATCTAACGCATAAATTTTTTGCGCAGGTTTTTTACCTCTTGCTGGCGCATCTACTCTAAATAATGGTGGCCTTGAAATATGAATGTGCCCTAGTTCAATTAACTTCGGGAAATGCTTGTAGAACAAAGTGAGTAGTAGCACCTGAATATGCGCACCATCCACGTCCGCATCAGAGAGGATGCAGACTTTGCCATAACGCAAATTCGATAAATCCGGGCTGTCATTGGCACCGTGCGGATCGACACCGATCGCAACTGCAATGTCATGGACTTCGTTGTTAGCAAACAAGCGATCACGCTCTGCTTCCCAAGTATTGAGGACCTTACCGCGCAATGGCAAGATTGCTTGATACTCTTTATTACGACCCATCTTGGCTGAACCACCGGCAGAGTCTCCCTCTACAAGGAAGATCTCATTCAAACTGATATCCTCACTCTCGCAATCAGTCAACTTGCCAGGCAGAACAGCAACGCCTGAGGATTTTTTCTTCTCTACTTTTTGTCCAGCACGGGTTCTGGCCTGTGCTTGCTTAATAACCAGATCCGCGAGTTTGCGTCCGTAATCAACGTGCTCATTAAGCCACAGCTCTAATGCCGATTTAGCGTAACCAGAAACCAAGCGGACCGCATCGCGCGAGTTCAGGCGCTCTTTAATTTGACCCTGAAACTGAGGATCTAATACCTTGGCAGAAAGAATGAAGGAGGCGCGAGCAAAGACATCTTCAGGCATCAACTTCACACCCTTCGGTTGTAAGGCATGCATCTCGATAAAACCTTTAACGGCATTAAATAGTCCTTCGCGCAAACCACTCTCATGCGTTCCTCCTGCCGGAGTCGGAATCAGATTTACATAACTCTCACGCACAGGTGCGCCATCTTCAGTCCAAGTCACGACCCAGGCAGCACCCTCGCCTTCGGCAAAGGAATCATCATCGCTATTGCCAGTAGCGTATTGCTCACCTTCAAATGGGGGGATGACTTCTGCACCGTGCCCTGCTTGGGCCATGGCTTCATTTAAATAGCCACGTAAGCCTTGGGCATATTGCCAAGTCTGACTCTCGCCAGACTTTTCTTGTATCAGAGTGACTTTCACTCCGGGTAGTAAAACTGCTTTTGAACGGAGCAAGCGAATCAGCTCTGGCATCGGAATGCCAGGACTATCGAAGTATTTACCATCAGGCCAAGCACGCACACGCGTACCGTGCGATTTATCGTCTTTGCCAGCACCACTGGTCTTGAGTTTTTCGATCACCCGACCATCTGCAAAGGTCAAGGTAGAAACCTTGCCTTCACGCCATACGGTGACTTCCAAGCGCTTGGATAAGGCATTGGTTACCGAAACACCAACCCCGTGCAAACCCCCTGAGAATGCATAAGCACCACCACTGCCTTTTTCAAACTTACCGCCTGCGTGCAACTGGGTAAAGACGATTTCAACGACAGGCAACTTCTCAGTAGGGTGTATTCCTACTGGAATTCCACGCCCATCATCCTCTACGCTCACACTGCTATCGGTGTGCAAAGTCACAGTAATGTGCTTACCAAAGCCGCCCAAAGCCTCATCAGAAGCGTTATCTAACACCTCCTGAATAATGTGCAGGGGGTTATCAGTGCGGGTGTACATTCCCGGCCGTTGACGGACGGGTTCTAGCCCCTTAAGGACTTGAATCGATGATTCACTATATTCAGAAGTTTTACGGGTAGCCATGGCGGGAAATTGTAGTCATGTCTGAAACAAAACCGGATTTTTCCTGAATTACCCCTATATTCATGCCAAAATCGGGGCATGGGAGCTTTAAGTCATCTTCGCGTTTTAGACCTTAGCCGGGTACTTGCTGGGCCGTGGTGTGCTCAAAATCTGGCTGATTTGGGTGCAGACGTCATTAAGGTGGAACGACCTGTCGCTGGGGATGACACCCGGCATTGGGGCCCTCCTTTTGTGAAGGATGCCCAAGGCAAGGACACGGCAGAATCAGCCTACTTCGTCTGTATTAATCGCAATAAACGCTCCATTACCGTCGATATCAGCAAGCCTGAAGGCCAAGACATCATCCGTCAGCTGGCTCAAGAGTCCGATATCGTCATTGAGAACTACAAAGTAGGCGACTTGGCTAAATATGGCCTAGATTATGAAAGCCTCAAAAAGCTTAAATCCGACCTGATTTATTGCTCCATCACGGGGTTTGGACAAAATGGCCCCTATGCCAACCGTCCTGGTTATGACTTCATCATTCAAGGAATGGGTGGTTTCATGAGTGTGACTGGTGAAGCTGAGGACTTTCCTGGGGCTAGCCCACAAAAGGCAGGGGTAGCAATTGCCGATATCTTTACTGGCATGTACGCCAGCACCGCCATCTTGGCTGCAGTGGCTCATCGAGATCAAACCGGTCAAGGCCAATATATTGATATGGCCCTCCTAGATACGCAAATTGCCGTTATGGCCAATATCTCTAGCGCCTATTTATGCTCTGATCAGGTTCCTAGTCGGTACGGTAATGCCTCCCCAATCATTGTTCCGTATCAAACTTTCCCCAGCTCTGATGGCTGGATCATCGTTGCGGTTGGTAACGATGGTCAATTTAAGCAATTTGTGACTGCTGGCGGGGAAGCCCATCTGGCTGACAACCCCCTCTACGTCACCAATCCTTTAAGGGTTGAAAATCGCAAGTTACTGATTCCATTGCTAGAAGAGATGACCCGCCACAAAACCAAATTGGAATGGATTGCGCTCTTAGAGGCCGCAAAGGTTCCCTGCGGCCCTATCAATAACTTTGAGGAAGTCTTCAATAACGAGCAAGTCAAAGCGCGAGGTGTGCAAATTGAAGTATCTCACCCAACGGCGGGCTCCATGAAACTGGTGGGAAGCCCGATGCGACTCTCAGAAACGCCCGTAGAGGTTCGTATGGCTCCACCAACCCTAGGCCAACATACGCAGGAGATTTTGCTAGAGCGTTTAAAGCTCGATCCTGAAGCCATAGTTGCACTTCAAGCAAAAGGCGTGATCTAACTCTCATGTCTTTGAGTAATTTCAGTCCCAAGTTATCGCTGCGGCAATTACTAATATTCGGCGGCCTGATGGTGACATTTTCCATGGGTATTCGTCATGGCTTTGGGCTCTTTAATCTCCCTATTACGATGGCCAACGGTTGGGGACGAGAAACCTTTGCCTTAACTATTGCATTACAGAATTTAGTTTGGGGTGCAGTGCAACCAATCACCGGCGCATTGGCTGATCGTTATGGTGCACTCAAAATAATGGTGATTGGTGGGGCTCTCTATGCGCTCGGTTTAACTGGCATGGCGCTCTCCACGGATAGCTTTAATTTCTTATTAGCTGGCGGCTTATTTATTGGTCTTGCACAAACAGCAACTACCTACAGTGTGGTCTATGGAATTTTAGGTCGCAATGTTTCTGCAGACAAACGCGTGTGGGCAATGGGTATTACTGCAGCCGCTGGATCATTTGGACAATTTCTGATGATTCCAGTGGAGCAAGGTTTGCTTAGCAGCATCGGTGCTAATGATGCACTCTTAATACTCGCACTCATGGCCAGTCTCATGATTCCGATTGCGTTTATGTTGCGCGAACCAAATGTCACGAACACACATCAAGGCAGTGATCAAACAATCAAGCAGGCTTTGAAAGAAGCAATGAGCAATCCGAGCTTTAGATTTTTGACTTTAGGTTATTTTGTATGTGGCTTTCAGGTGGTCTTTATTGCTGTCCATTTAGCGCCGTATCTGAAAGATTTATCGCAAATTTATCCCGCAGTCGGTGCACCAGTAGTTGCCACTACGGCACTTGCTCTGATTGGACTATTTAATATCTTCGGCACCTATAGTGCTGGCATTCTAGGTCAACGCTTTCCGAAGCGTTACTTGCTATCTGGCATCTATATCTTGAGATCCATTGCCATCGCAGGCTTCATCTGGCTGCCTCTGAGCCCAACAACCACCTACATCTTTGCCGCTATCATGGGTTTCTTGTGGCTCTCTACCATCCCACTAACGAATGCAATCGTGGCGCAAATCTTTGGAGTTAAATATCTTTCAATGCTTTCTGGTTTAGTGTTTTTTTCACACCAACTGGGTAGCTTCTGTGGCGCTTATTTTGGCGGTTATTTATTTGACCGCACGGGCTCTTATCTGATTGTTTGGGAAATCGCTATCGCCTTAGGTGTCTTTGCATTCTTAGTTAATCTTCCCGTTAAAGAGCGGGCAATTCATCGCACTGTAACTGCCTAAAATGTTTAGTACGACAGCAAACCATTCATTATTAAAAGCGTTGATTTATTTAATAGTGACCCTAGTATTAGGAAGTATTTTTATCGCATACTTAGCGCCCGAGACCATGATTGCAATCACTAATCAAGTATGGGCAATGTGCGGTTGGTGAATTGGACTTGCGTAGATAATGGTTTGTCGCACTACATTATTTTTTGTAATTGATCTAGTTTTTTAAGTAATTATTTTTTGAAGTATGTTTTCTGGCTCTTCTCGCCGTAGCACAATGGATAGTGCACATGCCTCCTAAGCGTGGGATACAGGTTCGATTCCTGTCGGCGGGACCACTTGATAATCAAAACTTATCCACAGCCTTTGTGGATAAATCAGCAAAAGTTTTCGTAAGTCTTAGATTTGTATAGTGTGACCTAGCTTGCTTAAATTATGAGCATCCGTCTCTGACAAAAAATTCAGTAAAGATAGGTTGACAATTCAAAATCGATTGTGAATTTTTTACTTAGTTTTTGTAATTACCTAACTTCTCTTACACTGATGGAATGTACAAACTCACCACCAGCACCATCGCCGCTCTCGAAGAGATGCTCCAAAACGCAACGAGATCTGCGCCGCAAGACTACTTGCCAATCCATTTTCTGGGTGGTGCCCAGCCTGGGCAGATCATTGGTCACCTCAATCCGGATTACGCACCCTATTTGCAAGCATCGTTGATCAACAATCCCATCACCTATATAGAGATGGGACATGATCATCTGACCATCCGCCATGCTAACCCCTTCAATTTGTCAGTGAGCCTAGCAATATTGGCTGATCGCATGCATCAGGGCGGCTTCGTTTTTGGCTGGCGGCATGAAGATTTCGCCTGGATTGACCAAAATGGCCATGAATACTTTCGCTTGGAGCGGGCTGCATTCAGAACTTTTGGCTTTAGGAGCATGGCAAGCCACATTAATGGCTACACCAAGGCGGGCAATCTATGGCTTGGCCGGCGTAGCGAAACCAAGGCGATTGACCCAGGCCGTCTTGATAACCTTGCTGCCGGCGGTATTGGGGCAGATGAGACACCTTGGGCGAATGCCAAAAGGGAGCTCTGGGAAGAGGCCGGCGTTCCATCTCAGATTTCTGATCAAATTGATCCCGTAGGCCGAATTCATATGCGCCGTCCTATTCCTGGGCGGGGTTTTCATGATGAACAGCTCTATATCTATGATTTAGAGCTCGCTGAAAACTTTATTCCTACCAATCACGACGGAGAAGTGAGCGGTTTTATTGAAATCCCGCATTCAGAGGCAGCGGCTCGTATTTTGGCCGATGAATTCACCAGCGATGCGGCTTTTGTGACGGCGGACTTCATTTTGCGTCATGCTAGGTTGGGTTAAATCTAGCTTAAACCCTAAAAACTTGCTTGAGTGCACAAAGTTCTGAGCCATTTCGTGGTTAAATGAGATTAAGGATGAAACAGGGGTGCCCTCTAGTGAATTTGACTCAGAGGTGCTGAGAAAGACCCTTCAACCCGATCCAGGTAATGCTGGCGTGGGGAGTTTTCAATCAGACCGTCACCCGGTTTCGTCCATCTAAATTAAGTCAGGAGATGGACATGAGTGATACCCAGAACAAAAATAAACATGAAATTCCCACTTTAAAGAGCTTGGAGCGCGACTTTGGTCAAAAGTTCGCTTACCCCTCTTCTACGAAAACCTATCTAGAAGGCTCGCGTCCCGACATTAAGGTACCGATTCGGATGATTGAGCAACTCTCGACTCGAGTTGGTGAAGCAATGGTGGCAAACCCACCTATTCCGGTTTACGACACCTCGGGCCCCTACAGTGATCCTGACATTCTGATTAACCTTGAAAAAGGTTTGCCTTTATTGCGTAAAAACTGGATTGAAGAGCGCGGGGATACCGAGCAGTTAGCCGGACCGAGCTCTGAATATGGTGTTGCACGCTCAAAAGATGAGGCAACGCAAAACTTACGCTTTGCACACATCAATGCACCACGGGTTGCTAGAGCAGGTAATAACGTCAGTCAGATGCATTACGCCCGCCAAGGAATCATCACCCCTGAAATGGAATATGTTGCCTTACGCGAATCCATGGGTATTGATCAATTGCGCAAGAACCCAGAGTACAAGCAATTACTCAAGCAACATCCAGGCAAGAATTATGGCGCTAACTTACCCGATCTCGTTACTGGTGAATTTGTTCGCTCTGAAATCGCCGCCGGTCGCGCGATCATCCCTGCCAACATTAATCACCCTGAGTTAGAGCCGATGATTATTGGTCGTAACTTCCGCGTGAAGATTAATGGCAACCTAGGTAATTCTGCAGTGACTTCATCCATTAATGAAGAAGTAGAAAAAATGGTGTGGTCGATTCGCTGGGGTGCTGACACCATTATGGATCTATCTACCGGTAAACATATTCATGAGACACGTGAGTGGATTATTCGTAACTCACCCGTACCGATTGGTACTGTTCCCATTTACCAAGCACTCGATAAAACAGGCGGTGTTGCCGAAGACCTCACTTGGGAAATGTTCCGTGACACTCTAGTAGAGCAGGCTGAGCAAGGGGTGGATTACTTTACGATTCACGCTGGTGTATTGCTGCGTTACGTTCCATTAACAGCCGATCGCATTACTGGCATCGTGTCTCGGGGTGGTTCCATTATGGCCAAGTGGTGTTTAGCCCACCATAAGGAAAACTTCCTCTATACCAAGTTTGATGAGATTTGCGAAATCATGAAAGCCTATGACGTGTCATTCAGTCTAGGTGATGGTTTGCGTCCAGGCTGTATTGCCGACTCAAATGATGCCGCGCAATTTGGCGAACTACATACCCTTGGTGAACTCACTGCCAAAGCATGGAAGCATGATGTGCAGGTCATGATCGAAGGTCCTGGTCACGTTCCAATGCAACGCATTGAAGAAAACATGACTGAAGAACTCAAACATTGCCTAGAAGCCCCCTTCTATACCCTCGGACCATTGATTACGGATATTGCGCCTGGTTACGATCACATCACCAGCGGCATTGGTGCCGCGCAAATTGGTTGGTATGGCACGGCTATGCTTTGTTACGTTACTCCCAAAGAGCATTTAGGTTTGCCTGATAAAGAGGATGTTCGTACCGGAATCATTACCTACAAGATTGCAGCGCATGGCGCAGATTTAGCTAAAGGCTTACCAGGTGCTCAAGTGCGCGATAACGCGTTATCCAAAGCACGTTTCGAGTTCCGCTGGGAAGATCAATTTAATCTGGGTCTCGATCCAGAGCGTGCCCGCGAGTATCACGATGCTACCTTGCCGGCTGAAGGTGCAAAGATCGCGCATTTCTGCTCGATGTGTGGGCCGAAGTTCTGCTCTATGAAGATTACTCAAGAGGTACGTGATTATGCTGCGACATTAGATGCGGATGGCAATCCAAAGGCAGGAAAAGTCATTCCGATTACTGCAGAAGTGGCAACCGATCCTGAAAAAGGAATGGAAGAAATGTCTGCAGAGTTCCGTAAGCGTGGCAGTGAGATTTATCAGTAATCGTCATGAGTAGTTCTTTCGCAAACAAGAAATTTGCCATCGTTGGCGCCGGCCTCATTGGCCGGTTGCTAGCGGTCGCGCTTGCCAAGCGCGGCGCGCAAGTGGAACTGTTTGAGAAAGGCGGATCAGATGCTTTTAAATCTGCTGCTCGCATTGCTGCAGCAATGTTGGCACCCCTTGCTGAATCAGCTATCACTGAAGATAACGTGGTGCGGATGGGTATCCACAGCTTGCCCAGATGGAAACAACTGATCAGCGAACTGGCTAAGCCAGTCTTCTTTCAGCAAGAAGGCACCTTAATTTTGTGGCACCGGCAAGACGCCAGCGAAGCAGAGCGATTTGCTTCTCACCTCGAGAGTAATTGCAGTCGCAACCTAAATCTCTCTAAACCGCTGCACTTAGATAGTCAGTCTCTCGCAAAAATTGAGCCTAGTGTCGCTGAGCGCTTTACTCAGGGACTGTATCTCCCTAACGAAGGCCAGCTAGATAATCGCCAACTTCTTGAAGCTTTGCTTGTTGAGTTGACTTTAATGAAAGTGCCTTGTCATTGGAGTCAAGCAATCGAACCAGAAACGCTGCGCAAGAATCAGCAGTTTGAATGGGTCATCGATTGTCGTGGCTTAGGCGCAAAAGCATCCTGGAACTCAGCAGAAAATTCGAATAAAGATTTGCGGGGTATTCGGGGTGAAGTGATACGCCTATATGCGCCTGAAGTAAAGTTACATCGCCCCACTCGCTTAATCCATCCCCGCTATCCGATCTATATTGCCCCAAAAGAGGATGATGTTTATGTCGTGGGTGCAACCGAGATTGAGTCTGAGGATATGTCTCCGATGAGCGTGCGCTCTGCTATGGAGTTGCTTAGCGCTACTTATACCGTGCATAGCGGCTTTGCTGAGGCGCGTATTTTAGAAATGGCAACACAGTGCCGACCCACCTTAAAAGACAATCTTCCAGAGATTTGCTTTGATCACGCCTCGAATGAGGCTAGCCTCATGATGATTAATGGCCTGTATAGACATGGTTTCATGATTTCTCCCGCAATCTTAGATTGTGCCTTAGAGATATTGAGTGATGGCGCTAGCACTACTGCGATGAACTTAGGCTTAAAGGTCGCTTCTGCTGTGAGCATTCCTTTGGAGGCAAGCGTATGCGCTTAATTGTCAATCAACTGGAGAGAGAAGTTCCTGAAAATAGCAGCATTGATGATGTGCTCCTGCTCATCGAAGCTACGCCACCTTATGCGGTTGCGATTAATTATGAATTTGTTCCAAAGAGCAAACATGCTGAAGCCATTTTGCAAGAAGGCGATGAGATGGAAGTGATTGCCCCGGTTACTGGCGGCTAACTCATTATCTAAATCGTAATTTAATAACATGACTGCGCCATTACCAAACCCTTTAAATACAGCAGACCCCTTGGTACTGTATGGGGAAACATTCGCTAGCCGTTTATTACTTGGCACCTCTCGTTATCCTTCTCCACAGGTGTTAGAAAATGCCGTGAAGCAATCCAACCCTGGCATGATTACGGTGAGCTTACGTAGGCAAGGTACCTCTACCGCCGAAGCCCATTCTGGCTTTTGGGATCTGCTCAAGAAAATGGCAGTACCCGTTTTACCCAACACTGCTGGCTGTCATAGCCCCAAAGAAGTCATCACTACTGCACAGATGGCTCGAGAAGTATTTGAAACTTCCTGGATTAAATTAGAGTTGATTGGTGATGATTACACCTTACAACCCGATACTTTACGTTTAGTGGATACCGCAGAAACCTTGATCAAAGCCGGTTTTAAAGTATTGCCTTATTGCACTGAAGATCTGATTTTGTGTCAGCGTTTAGTGGATGTGGGATGCCAAGCGGTCATGCCTTGGGCTGCACCAATTGGAACGGGTCAAGGGCCATTAAATCCATATGCATTAAAACTGCTGCGCGACCGCTTAAAGGTGCCCCTCTTAGTAGATGCTGGCCTAGGACTCCCTTCGCATGCCTGTAGCGTAATGGAATGGGGCTTTGATGGCGTCTTACTGAATACCGCAGTAGCTCTGGCCGATGATCCCGTTGCCATGGCCAAAGCATTTGCAACGGCAGTAGACGCGGGTCGCACCGCCTACCTTTCCGGAGCCATGAAAGCCCAACAATCAGCACAAGCCAGCACGCCGCTGGTAGGTACGCCCTTCTGGCATCAGAACTAAGGAAGGTTTATTGATGAGCTTAGTTCGCGATCTTGCCGATCAAATTGTTGCTGCCCACAGCGCGGATGATTTATGCATTCCGATTCCGGCATATAGCATGGCATCGCCCCCACCTAAAATTGATAATGAGCATGCGGCAGACCATTACGAATTAGCCGGTATTGTTGCAGCGATCACGATGGGATTTATAGAGAATGACGCTAGAGTATTAGGCAAAGCATGGTCACGTATGGTGAATCAGGATGGTGGTTTTAATCCCCTCAAGTGGCCAGCGAGGCCCGAGCATTTTGACCTCCTGCCCTGGACTCGGAATATGAATCCCAACGCCTTTGCAGAATGTCCTCAGCGTTTAGGCTTGTATGCGGTGATGCCAGATGCCGATTGGGTGAAGAGAATGGTTGAAGCCGAAGTGCCAACCGTCCAACTGCGACTGAAGTCTGAAGACAATAAACGCATTCGCAATCAGATTAAAGAATCAGTTCAGGCCGTCAAGGGTAGTAAGACTCTGCTCTTCATTAATGATTTTTGGCAAGAGGCCATTGAGGCTGGGGCTTATGGTGTGCACTTAGGTCAAGAAGATATCGAGTCGGCGGATCTAGATGCGATTCGAGCAAAGGGTTTACGTCTAGGCTTAAGTACGCATGGCTATGCAGAGATGGTGAGCGCAGATCGCTTTTGCCCTAGTTATATTGCGATGGGGGCCGTCTTCCCAACCAATCTCAAAAAGATGCCGACTGCACCACAGGGCTTGGGCCGCCTCTATCAATATGCCAAGCTGATGAATCACTACTCTTTAGTAGCGATTGGCGGGATTGATGAGAGCAGTATTCATGCGGTAGCACAAAGTGGGGTTGGGTCTGTGGCAGTTGTTAGAGCCATTAATGGAGCGAGTGACCCGAAGGCGGCAGTCAAGCATCTTCAAGAATTGATGAAAACCTAATTATTAACTGTTAACTATTAACAAACTGCTAACCGTTAGCTACTAATACTTAAAACTTACCCTCTTCTTCTGGCAATATCGTGGGGTAAAAATCGTGCATATGCCATAAGGGCCCAGGACCTTCACCAATACTGAGGAATCGACCTGCCTCTAATCCAGCCTCCACATAGGAAATCGCTTTAGCAACGGCATGAGGAAGATCATGTCCATCAGCTAAATAGCTTGCAATAGCTGAGGACAAAGAGCAACCAGTACCATGAGTATTGGGAGTGTTCACGCGATAGTGTTTGAATTCTTTTGATTGGATGACTTCGAGGCCATCCTCAAGCGTGCGCCACATTAAAAAATCAGTCAGCTGGGTATGTGTGCTGTCAAGATGCCCACCTTTAATCAAGATTGCTTGCGGGCCCATATCGAGTAATTCTTGAGCTGCCGCCTTAAAGTCTTCAGGCTTAGTTATATCGCGACCCAAGAGCAAAGCAGTTTCTTCTAAATTCGGCGTCACGAGAGTAGCCATCGGAAATAACGCCGCAATCATAGCTTGGGCAGTATCGTCACCACCAAGACTAGCGCCTGATGTAGCTCTCAATACTGGATCCAGGACAATTCTTTTGGCACCAAGGCGCTTTAAAGCTGATGCTACTGTTCGTACGATTTCTGGACTGGCCAGCATCCCAATTTTGACAATATCGACCCCGATATCGAGAAATACAGCATCAATTTGAGCCTCAACAACATCCAAAGCCACGTCTTGAATACTAGTAACCCCCAAAGTATTCTGGGCAGTAATAGCGGTAATCACCGACATCCCATATCCACCAAGGGCTGTAATGACTTTGAGGTCCGCCTGAATGCCTGCACCACCGCCGCTATCGGAGCCGGCAATAGTCAGTACCTTAGGGATCTGAATGGAACTTGGAACGGATGATTTCATCTTGCTATAATATCGGCTTATTCCTCGATAGCTCAGTTGGTAGAGCACCGGACTGTTAATCCGTAGGTCCCTGGTTCGAGCCCAGGTCGAGGAGCCAAATTAAAACCCTGTAAGCCTATAAAGCTACAGGGTTTTTTATTGGCGGGAAAGGTCGTGTAAGATTTCGATCAAACAATTTTATGCAAGCTAAAAATGATGAATGAATATACTTATATCTACTTTTTCCTCTTCTTTGGCGCATGTTTTGGTTTAGCGACTTATTCGCAACGGCACTTGTATAGCGAAGGGCCTCGCAAGGCAGAGAACCCAGATCAAAATTCCCCTCTAGAGGGGCGTATTTTTTGGGTCATGGTTTGTACATTTCTCTGGCCGATCATGGTTATCACGAGAATCAATACAGCCTGGATCCTTTTTAAGCGTAAAAAGCAATCTCATAAGTAATCCTTGCTTTGATTTTTGCTTAATTGCGGAGAGCTTTATTGTGAGCCAAAACTCATTCATTCATCCAAGACCTAGTGGTTAAGGCTAAATAGGTCGATGAGCTTTGAGCTCTCCTCCTCAACCAACTCCAGTCTTTAAGCTTTGCCCGATACGACAAGCAAATGAGATCGCCACACTCAATACTAGGTCCATTCATTTTGAAGCAATTCCTCCACTTAAATAGCGATGCAGATGAGGATGCCAAATCAATAGATCGATAGTCATATAAATTCATTAATACAGTTTTTTTGAAATGTGTGCGGAATCGAACAGACCATGATTACAGTTATTTAAATAATGAACAGGTCATAGGTAAAAGAAAGAATGCCTGCAATTATGATTTCGAAAACTGAAGAGCCGAAAAAAGAAGTAGTACGCCCTTGGAGTTAATGAGCTTGCGTGCCGAAAAGGCTGAAAACGCCTTGCAAAATAGTAGCGAATCATTTGCAACGTTAAAAATCATTCAAAAAAATAGTGACAACATTATTCAAGCAACAAAAGAAATAGTGACACACTTGCAGGAAGTACTTAAGAAAAACAGTAAGGACGCGGAACAAAAAAATATTGTTCTAGAAGAGCTTAAAGAAATCGTAGAAAAAAATCGCATTCATCTAGAAAAAAAAGTATCGGAATATAGTCAAATCCACAATCTAGCATTCATAGATGCGCTGACTGGGCTACCAAATCGCCGTCTTTTAGATGATCGTTTAAACCAAATTATTCTAAATAATAAACGCTGGAAATCCTATAGCGCTGCCATCTTTGTAGACATCGACCGGTTCAAAGCCATCAATGACACTTATGGTCATGAAGCAGGAGATGCGCTTTTAATTGGTGTGGCTAGTCGTTTGACGGCCTGTATACGTGCATCCGACACCGTTGCTCGCTATGGGGGAGATGAGTTTGTTGTTCTGCTTGATAGCTTAGATGGCAATTTAAAAGAGGCGCAAAAAGAGGCCAACCTCGTTGCTAGCAAAATATTGACCTCTTTGGCCCTACCCTACACCCTGCGTATTAGAGATGGCAAAAAAGCTATTAAGGCAATTGAATATCAAAGTTTTTCTAGTTTAGGTATCGCGATGTTCGATGGAGTCATGTCAGACAAGGAAAGCATCTTAGATCGAGCAGATAAAGCAATGTATCTCAGCAAAAATAAGGGCGGAAATACCATTCGATTTGCAGTGCTGCCTGAGCAAGCAAAAAAACCATAGATCATTCTTTCGCACCAAGAAAAATGGGATGGTAGTGGCTATCCGCAAGGACTTGCAGGCGAAGACATTCCGATTGCCGCCCGGTTAATGGCCGTAGCCGACGTTTATGATGCGTTAATTTGTCGCCGCGTATACAAGCAACCCATTCCTCACCCTGAGGCAGTAGAGATTATGACTAAGGGAAGTGGCATCCACTTTGATGCTGACATGATCGCAGCATTTATAGAGATACAAGATCAGTTTCTTGAGATTTCTAAGAAATTCTCAGATGATGATGAATCGATTGAAAAGAAAGCGCTCTACATTAAACAGGCGCTTGGCAATTCTCGTCCCCACGAAACTGAACCAGTCAAGCAGATTCTCTAGCTAGTCATTGCACTTGTCAGGGTGACAGACTTCATTACACTAAAAATTAAATCAATCCTTTTTTTCGAAGGTTAGCTAGGCGATTATTCAGCGTCTTGGTAGTGAGCAGATTGTATTGATCGCCCTCCGTCCAACTAGCACTCTTCCACTCAATACCTTCTGACGTGATCTTAGCAAACGGCTCATTACCTTCTTTTGCATATCCTTCAAGAATGGCCATTAATGCAGCGCGATCCTCTGATCCACCGGCGTCCTTGATTGCATCCAAAATCGGTTTAGTAATCGTATCGCTGTAGGTCACTTTAGCGTCTGGATGCTTAGCGCTCACTGGATCCGCAAAGATATATTCATGCGGCCACTCAAACACATTTCTTGCTGAGTTTTTTACAGACACCGGACTTACTACCCCACCCTCCGGATTTTTAGGATCAGTTGGCAAGCCCAACTCTAAAATCCAGGCTTCAAATTCTGCAATACGGCTGTAGCGCTTTTCCTCACTATCGCGCTTTTGCTCCTCTTGAGAAAACAATAAAGTCACCCAGGCCCATGCAATATCTTTTGGTGTGGCAAATTCTTGAGCCAGAATCAGACTGGCTTTTTTTAGGATGGGTTTAGATGTTAGCTTGCTCATTTCACTCTTTTCATAAGCACTTCAATTTAGGGTGAAAGATGAAGGGGGAAATCCCGTTTATTTAGATTGCTCACCATAGACCTTACAGAATACTCTTCATTACGCTGTATTGACTCAAGAGTCTTCGGTTAATTCAGGAAAATGCCTATCTCTGTTGCTTCAACACCCCTTCTTAAGGCTTTCAGAAGCAAGCGATCAATCGGTCTGCTATGCTTTAATTTCTGTATTAAAAATCATCATCAGAATGATCTTATTCTTCAGGAGATAGTCATGTTTCTAAGTAAGCTTTTTAAGGCGCTCATTCGCACAGCGGTATTTTTTATGGCCTTTGCTGCCCTATTTATCGGTAGCACCAAAATATCTCATGCTCAAACGGATTATCCTAATAAGCCAATCCGTTTTATTGTCCCCTTCCCTGCTGGCGGGGCAACCGATAATATTGCTCGACCGCTCCAAAATGAGCTCCTGAATACGGTTAAATGGAATGTTGTTATTGATAATAAGCCGGGTGCTGGCGGGAATATTGGTGCAGAGATTGTCGCCAAATCAGCCCCGGATGGTTATACCTGGCTCATGGCATCCGTAGGCACACACGGCATTAACTTACCCCTCTATACCCAAGGTGGCGGAAAGTTACCTTTTGATCCGATTAAGGATTTCACTCCGGTTACATTAGTAGCTGAATTGCCCAATGTCTTGGTACTAAATCCTGAATTTGCTGTTAAAAACAAAATTAATAGCGTCAATGATTTGATTGCTTATGCGAGAGCGAACCCAGGAAAAGTAAATATGGCCTCGAGCGGTAACGGTACTTCAATCCATATGGCTGGAGAGCTCTTTAAGGCAATGACCAAAACCTATATGGTTCACTTGCCATATAAAGGAAGTCCGCCAGCGGTAACTGATCTCGTGGCAGGCAATGTGGATATCATGTTTGATAATCTCCCCTCCTCGATTAACTTTATTCGGACGGGTCGCTTAAAAGCATTGGCAGTAACGAGCGCTAAGCGCTCACCCGCTTTTCCAGATTTACCAACGATTGCTGAAGCAGCGAATCTACCAAGCTATGAGGCAACTTCTTGGTTTGGAGTCGTTGGTCCTGCAAACATGCCGGCAGATATTCTGAATAAAGATAGTGCAGTATTAATGGCAGCAATTAATAGCCCTTCTGTGAAAGAAAAGTATTTAGCTATGGGAGCCCAGCCAGTCGGTAATACGCCCGCGCAATTTTCAACCTTCATTAAAAATGAAATTGCGAAATGGACAAAGGTTGTAAAAGATTCGGGAGCAAAGGTCGATTAAGCCATCTGATCTTGTTTAGCAAAAGAGGAGCATGGCTCCTCTTTTTAATTGTTTGATTTTTCTCGCGCTTGATTTTTTCTTTAATCTTGCTTAGCTACCCAATTCAGAAAGTCGCTTACTAGGTGAGATTACCTCTTGGTCTAAGACTAATTCAATCAAGGCGCCTTTTTTACTGGCCAGTGCCTTAGCAAATGCGGGAGCAAATTCTTCTGTTTTAGTCACTCTAAAGCCAGGCATACCAAAGCTATCTGCGAACTTAATAAAATCAGGATTGGTTAAACCCGTTGCGATGACCCTGGTCTTGAACTCTCTCTCCTGGTGCATGCGAATAGTCCCCAACATGCTGTTATTCACCACCAGCACAATTGGGAAAGCATCGTAGCGTGCTGCGGTTGCTAATTCTTGGCAGTTCATCATGAAGTCACCGTCTCCACAAACTGCGATAACGACTTTTTCAGGACTCACGATCTTGGCAGCAATCGCAGCTGGTAGTCCATAACCCATTGAACCGTTAGCTGGAGCCAATTGGGTTTTATAGGCTCCGTAGGGATAAAAACGATGCACCCAAGCAGCAAAATTTCCAGCGCCATTCGTCATAATGGCATCTCGTGGAATAACGTTTGGCAATGAATGCATAATTTCTGCTAGTTGCAAAGTTCCTGATACAGCAACCGGGCTGGAGAATGTCAAATACGCATCATGCGCTGCTTTCAGATTAGTGAGCTCATACTGTGAATCCATTTCCACTGTCTTTAAAGCGGCACAGAAATTTTCTGGACTGCAATTAAGGGCAAAGTCAGGCCTGTAAACACGGCCTAACTCTTCTGGGCCAGAGAGCACATGTATTAATGTCGTTTTAGCTTGAGGAACAGTCAATATGCGATAACCAGCAGTCGTCATTTCTCCCAGACGCTCTCCAATTACCAACAACACATCTGCTTCTTCAATCCGTTTGACTAAGGCAGGGTTAGCGCCGATGCCCAAATCTCCAGCAAATGCTGGGTCCAGGTTATCTACGATGTCCTGAGAGCGAAAGCTAGTAGCAATTGGCACGCCTTGTGCATTAGCCCACTGCCTTAGATCTTCACAAGCAACGCGATTCCAATTACCGCCACCGGCAATAATCAGCGGTTTTTTAGCAGAGACAAATGCCCTCATGGCCTGATCAAAATTCTTGAGATCTAAGCCGGGTTGAACGATGTGGGCCGGTTTGACAGGATTTTCTTGTCCGAACATGTACAAGACATCTTCAGGTAATGCCAGTACCACGGGACCCTTACGACCTGCTTGCGCCACATGAAAGGCATGAGAGACGAATTCATCAATGCGATCGACACGGTCAATACTGCCAACCCATTTTGCGCATTCAGAATACATCCGGCGATAGTCGATTTCTTGAAATGCCTCGCGTTCAACCATATCGGTACCAACTTGACCAACTAACAAAACCATTGGGGTCGAATCTTGATAAGCCGTATGCATGCCAATCATGGCATTCGAGGCGCCAGGACCACGGGTGACCATGACCACACCGGGCTGACCTGTCAATTTGGCATATGCCTCTGCCATATAAGCAGCGCCCCCTTCTTGACGACAGGTAATAAATTGAAAATCAGGATGATCCACTAAACCATTTAATAAGGGGAGGAAGCTCTCACCGGGAACACCAAAGGCAATATTGACACCCTGCCTAACCAATGCATTTGCCAAGATCTGGCCACCATTTAAGTCCTTGATTGGCGTCTCCATAGAATTGTTATGCTTTCTAATGATGAATGATATTGATGTTATTGATAAATAGTTTCAGGAAAGTTATCACAGTGTATCAAGTCTAGGATTCAATCGGCTAAGCCAAAGAAGACTGACCTATACTGCGAGCACTACTATAAATACAGCAATTGAATCGGGGAGTTTGATATGAGACTATTTAGCTTTAAGGACTTGAATGGCCATCATGGTGTGGGGGCTCTCTCCAGGGGTGAGCCAGATCACTTTATTGATTTATGTGCTACAGATCCACTGATACCCAATAGCCTTCAGGAATTGATTCAGTCTCCAGATTGGATGAATCGCGCGACAGCAGCGGTCCAGAGTACGAATGCAGTCAAAGGCAAGCTAGGCACCATCACTTTTAAACCACCCATTGAACAACCCGGAAAAATTGTCTGCATGGGTCTGAATTATGCTGATCATGCAAAAGAAGGTGGTAATGCCAGACCGGAATACCCCAGCTTTTTTATGCGCGTACCAAGTTCCTTGACGGGGCATTTGAATCCAATTGTGCGGCCAAGAGTCTCAGACAAACTAGATTACGAAGCAGAGCTCGCTTTTGTAGTTGGCAAAAAAGCGCGCCACCTGACGCTAGACAATGCCTTGGATTGCGTCGCCGGCTATAGCATCTTCAACGATGGCAGCATTCGTGATTACCAACGCAAAACGACCCAATGGACCATTGGTAAAAACTTCGATCAAACAGGCGCATTTGGTCCTTGTCTTGTAACGCCAGATGAGTTGCCTCCGGGATGTGATGGCTTAATCATTCAATCCCGTCTAAATGGTCAAGTCATGCAACATGCCAACACCAAAGATTTTTTATGGGGCGTTGCTGAAACTATTGTGCTGATCACGGAGTGCATGACACTAGAGCCGGGGGATGTGGTCATCACCGGAACCCCTGCTGGGGTTGGTTACGCAAGAACACCCCCCGTTTTCATGAAACCAGGTGATATTTGCGAGATTGAAATTGAGTCGATCGGGGTTTTAAGTAACACCATCAAAGATGAATAATTTGCCACAATATCAAGCTATTTAGCCAAAAAGGCGATAAAAATGGCTGATTTGGTGAGTCTAGTTAGCTTCAAAGCGGTTTAGCAAGCATTAAAATAGGCTCATGAAAAAAATGCCAGAACTCTTAGCCCCAGCCGGCAGCCTCAGCATGCTGCGCACCGCCTTCGACTTTGGAGCAGACGCAATTTATGCCGGCCAACCCCGTTACTCCCTGCGAGTACGTAATAACGACTTTGGCAAACTAGAGACTCTCCAGGAGGGTATAGATACAGCCCACTCCTTAGGTAAAAAGTTCTACCTAGTTTCCAATCTCCTTCCTCATGGAGGCAAGACTCGCACCTATATTAAGGATATGAATCCGGTGATTGCATTAAAACCGGATGCGATCATCATGTCTGATCCCGGTCTCATCATGATGGCCAGAGAAGCTTGGCCAGACATGCCCATTCATTTATCAGTACAAGCCAATACAGTGAATGGTGCCTCCGCCAAATTTTGGCGCTCGGTTGGTATCAGCCGCGTCATTTTGTCGCGTGAGCTCTCTTTCGATGAGATTGAAGAAGTCCGTCAAGACTGTCCAGAAATGGAGCTAGAGGTATTTGTTCATGGTGCCTTGTGTATCGCCTATTCGGGTCGCTGCCTATTGTCTGGCTACATGTCGCATCGAGATTCCAATCAAGGGGCCTGCACTAATGCCTGTAGATGGGATTACAAGGTCAAGCCGGGTCAACAAAATACGAGTGGTGACGTGGTACTACTACAAGAAGCGAGAAGACCTGATGATTTGATGCCCATGGAAGAAGATGAACATGGCACTTACATCATGAACTCTAAAGATCTCCGTGCTGTTGAGCATATAGAGAGATTAACGAAGATGGGTGTGGACTCTTTCAAAATTGAAGGTCGTACCAAGTCACCCTACTATGTATCTCGCACTTGCCAGGCCTATCGCACTGCTATCGATGATGCAGTGGCTGGTCGTCCGATGGATATGTCTCTGATTGGTAATTTAGAAGGTCTTGCAAATCGGGGCTACACCGATGGCTTTTATGAGCGTCACCATGACAAAGAATATCAACTCTATATGCGTGGCCACTCCCTATCGGGTAGAAGTCTCTATGTTGGCGAAACTCTAGAAAGTGATCCTGTATCAGGTCGAGTGAAAGTAGATGTGAAGAATCGCTTTTCCATTGGAGATAAATTAGAAATTATTGAGCCTGAGGGTAACCAAGACATGGTGTTAGATGCCATGTGGAATCTCAAGGGCGAATCCATCGATGTCGCCCCTGGCTCAGGTCACTTTGTTTGGATTCAATTACCACTAAAGAGTAAGCACGCATTTATTGCCCGCTACACCCATGAGCCCGCCCCGGTTGAAGCAGCAGGCGCCTGTAATAACTGTGAAGCATCCTAAACGAGGATATGCTTGAACACTTCATCTGGAAATAAGATGCATCCACACGGCTTTAAGGCCAAGGCTGAAGCAGAGTTTATCAAGGCATTTCAGTTGAGTATTTACTTTGCTACTTGGTTCTGTGCTTTGACCTTTTTAGCCTCCACTAGCTTAGATGTAAGACCTATACCCTTATCCCTCTTTGGCTTTGCCTTAATTAAAGCGGCCCTTTGCGCTAAATTTATGATCGTCGGCGAAGCAATTTTTCCGATTAAGATCAATAAGAATCATGGCATTGTCTATTCACTGTTTTTAGCATCTGTGCTTTATCTACTCGTTGTAGTTTCACTGAACTATCTCGAAGCCGGTATACATGGCTTGATAAAAGGTAAGGAATTTATTACCTCCCTCACTGATTTTGGTCAGTCCAATCCCCTGCACGTAGTGGCAATGTCCATTGTGTACTGGCTCATCGTTTGGCCTTATTTATTACTGTTGGGCTTTAAATTAACCATCGGCAGTACGGCAACATTAGAGATTCTCTTTGGTAAGCAGCCTAAATCTGGCAAGTAATGTGCTGTTTCATCTCAAGCAACCCTTAGGCTCAATCCATCATGCTCTAAGAACATTCTTGTTCTTATCACTTTGCTTGAGTTTTTTGTTGCCTACCCTTTCATATGCGCAAGAAATTGAAGCGCGTACTTATTCTAATGCTCCGATTGGAATCAATTTCATTAGCGCCGGTATAGTTCAAGCAAAGACAAGTAATTA
Source organism: Polynucleobacter sp. CS-Odin-A6 (assembly GCF_018882095.1). Lineage (GTDB taxonomy): Bacteria > Pseudomonadota > Gammaproteobacteria > Burkholderiales > Burkholderiaceae > Polynucleobacter. The sequence goes on along the minus strand of NZ_JACVPD010000003.1, from coordinate 99,451 downwards.
TCGACTCACTAGTGAAGTGATGAGTATGACGCACATTTTTGACGCTGGCGGCCAATCCGGTAAGCTCACACTCGTGCTTCCTTATGCCCAATTTAGTGGATCCAAAAAAATAAGCGGGCAGACAGTCATTTCCAGCACAGAAGGCTTATCTGACCCAGTCATTAAGGCAGCGGTGAATCTATATGGTGCCCCTGCATTAACCTTAGATGAATTTAAGAGCTACCAGCAGGATTTAATCGTAGGAGTCAGTCTAGCGGCATCTATACCCTGGGGAAAATATGATGACAACCAGCTGATTAATGTCGGTGCAAATCGTTGGTTTATACAACCCGGTCTTGGTGTATCAAAAGCGCTAGGACCTTGGAGATTTGAGTTGGCAGGAGAAGGTATTTTTTATTCTAACAATACTGACTTTATGGGCGGTAACTCCCTTTCCCAAAGCCCGGTCTACGTAGCGCAAACCCATGGTATTTACTATTTTCAAAATACCGCCTGGATGTCACTAGATGCAACGTACTCCAAGGGTGGGCAGACTTATCTCAATGGCAACGCTATCAGTGGCAGTCAAGAAAACTGGCGCTTTGGTAGCACGCTGTCTTATCCCGTGAATAAACATAATTCAATTCGACTTTCAGCAAGTACTGGCACTTACTCTCGAACAAACAATAACTATGATCTTTACGGGATTTCTTGGCAATACCGCTTTGGCGGAGGGCTCTAGTTTTTTATAACTCGCGTAGATGACGACGCAGAATTTTGCCAACATTAGATTTTGGCATTTCATCGATGAAGACGACTTTCCTGGGGCGCTTATAGCTCGTCATTTGTTCTTTGCAATATTGAATGACCTGGGCTGCCGTTAAATCAGCTTGGTCTTTAACGATATAAGCCTTCACAATCTCTCCCAGTTTTCGATGAGGGAATCCAATCACCGCACACTCTCTGACTCCAGGCATCAATGAAATCAACTCCTCTATTTCATTCGGAAATACTTTAAAGCCAGCAACGACAATCATGTCCTTCTTACGATCAATAATCTGCACAAAGCCGTCAGCACTCATAATGCCTATATCGCCAGACTTAAAATATCCCTCGCGCGTGATAAATTGCTCAGTCTCTTCAGGTCTATTCCAATACCCTGCCATCACTTGCGGACCTTGAATACAAATTTCTCCAGGCGTGCCGAACGGCACTTCAACACCGTCATCATCTAATATCAATACATCCGTGCTAGGCACTGGCATGCCAATTGAGCCAGTGAAATCCTCTACAAAGGGAGTATTCACGCAAACCACTGGCGATGTCTCTGAAAGGCCATAGCCTTGCGCAATCGGCACACCAGTTAATTTTTTCCAGAGATCGGCCGTCTTCTTTTGTACTGCCATACCACCGCCAATCGTCACTAAGAGATTAGGTAACTTCACTGCTTTAAATTCAGGGCGATGTATCAGCGCATGAAATAACGTATTCACACCCGGAAAGATATTAACCTCAGGATGCTTCATCAATAACTTAATGAAACCAGTGATGTCACGAGGATTGGCTATTAAGATTAATTTAGCGCCCTTCCGCATACCTAACAATGCACATGCCGTAAGGGCAAATATATGGGTCATCGGCAAGGGACATAAAAAAACCAGTTGCTGTTCACGGTTTCGTAGAGCGGGCTCTAGCCAGGACTCAATTTGAATGATATTGGCTAATATATTGCGATGGAGTAAAACGGCCCCTTTAGAAACGCCCGTAGTGCCCCCCGTATATTGCAAGAAAGCAATGGCATCTAAACCAAGACTAGGCCGAGTAAAGCCATGTCCTGCACCGATTTTGAGGGCCTGATTGAATTTGATAAACGGAAAACGCCACTGCGGCACAAGTTTTTTGACATGGCGAGCAATGAGATTGATGATGACGCCCTTAGGACCCATGACTTCACCTAAGCTACTCACGATGACTTTTTTTACTAATGCTTGATCAACTATCCCTTGATAGATATGAGCAAAATTTTCTAAGATGAGTAATACGGATGCGCCGCTATCCCGTAACTGATGCTCCAACTCACGTGCCGTGTACAGCGGATTAACATTCACCACAGTAAATCCAGCACGGAGTGTACCTAACATCGCAATGAGATATTGCGGGATGTTGGGAAACATAATAGCTATGCGCGCTCCGGCGTCCAATCCTAAGGTTTGCAGGTAAGCAGCAAAGTCTTGCGAGAGAATATCAAGCTGACGATAGTTAGTGGTATGCCCCATCGACTCCATTGCGATACGAGTGGGATATTTAGCAAAAGATTCCTCTAGCAATTCCACAATGGATGAATACGCTCCTAAATGAATCTCGTGAGGCACACCCTCGAGATAGTTTTTTAGCCAAGGTTTTTGAGGATTTATCTGCATTGCGCAATCCATGGTCTCTATTTAGGCGCTCAACAACTCTGTGAGTTTTTCGAGATAGAGTTCTTGCCCATGATTCACGCGCTGCTGCCACTCTTTTCCCGAATCTGAATTAGCATCGTCAGTCACATATTTAAATGATTGCCATGGAAGATTAAATTGATGGGCAATACGGGCAATGGCAAATAACTCCATGTCCACCACATCAATGCCTTGAGCAATTAACCAAGGATCATGAGCAGTAACAAAGCTATCACCAGTGCCGCAAATATGCTCACCGCTCAAGGAGAGGTATTCTGATGGCTTAGGGCAAAACGGGGTTTGGCCGCGAGGGGCTAAGGGCGCCGTCATCATATCTCGCTGTATCACCTTACTAATTTCCAGTAAGCCGTGGAGGGCAGGATTAATTTTCCCCACTGTACCAAAATTCACTATCCGCTGAGGTTGAAATTGATGGATCGCCTGAATGCTTGCTGCGGTAGCATTAATCTTGCCAACCCCTGAATACACAATCTCTACACCAGTCGGTAAAGTGTTTTTATCCAGCTCAGACTCTAATGCGGTAATAATAAGTAATTGTGCTCTCATAGCAGTTGTGATCTTATGACCATTAATTATGAATTTACTTGATTATCTACCCGGAGTGCCTGACTTTCCTAAGCCAGGAATCCTCTTTAGGGATATCTCCCCATTGTTGGCCCATCCAGCCGCATTTAAAGAGGCCATTCTCCAGCTTGAGGCTCTTGCACAGCAGTTCGAATATACCCATATTCTGGGGATTGAATCTCGCGGCTTTATCTTTGGAGCCGCTCTGGCGCAACAGGTAGGCAAAGGCTTAGCATTGGCCCGAAAACCCAACAAGCTTCCAATAGCTAGCCATCGTGAGACTTATGGTTTGGAATACGGCTCTGATGCACTCGAGATTCAACAATCTACCCTGCCATCAGATGCGCGGGTATTAATTGTGGATGATGTTTTGGCTACTGGCGGCACCATCATTGCAGCCAGTAAATTAATGAAACAAGCTGGTTTCCAAGTTGCCGGAGCCCTCACGTTTTTAGAGATTGCTGGGTTAAATGGGAATCAAATCCTCCAGCAAAACGGAATTGCCAACAAGACAATCTTAATAGCTTAGAAAAGAAATTACAGAAGGGTCTTGGCGCTTTTGAGTAATTTCATTGTGCCCCAACCCACTGTCAGGATCTTGCTAGCTATCTTCGGCTTGAAGTGCGCCAGCATGGCGAAGGCGCTGGTCCATATCAATGGATTGCCCTTCACAAAATTAAAGGCATCAATTCCTTTGTCAGCCCAAGATAATGGCTTTTCTATCGCCTCGAAGTGAACCGCAACCTCAGCACGCTCTTGCGCCGCTCGTTCTTGCAGCACTCTTTGTCTTTCCTCTAGGTCAGATAACTTGTGCATCATCTATTTGCAAGCTCCTGGCGGTCTTTAGCTAATTCGGTAATTGTGGCTTCAAATAATCGAGGCATCATCTTTAAAGAACGCAAAACCACAAAGGCCAAAATAAGCCCAATCACCAAAAAGCTACTAGTCAGCAAACTGAGTGCCAATATGCGGTCAGTCTCCCAGCTATAGATTACGATGAGCAAAGCAAGCATGACCAAGCCGAAGAATAAGAAAAATAAGGTGAAGATTACCATCACGAGAAGACTCAGAAACTGAGCACGGGCGATTTGCACATCGGTAGAAAGTAACTCTAAGCGAGTCTGCGCGATCGAAGCCCCAGTTGAAACGAGATTCTTTAGTGAAGCTAAAAGATTTTCTTGTGACATAAGTGATTAACGACCGCGAATAAACAGGCCAATCAATAAACCAAGTCCAGCAGCGACCCCAACAGCCTCCCAAGGATTACGATGGACGAAGTCATCGGCGCCATCTGCCACAACTTTGGCTTTTTCGGTCAGGGTGTCCTCCATAGCAGAGAGACTTTCTTTGGCATTGTTGAGAGTATCGAGCGCCTTAGATCGAATAGTACTGAGTGGACCTTCCTCATGGTGAGCAGTTGCTTTAATCAAGGCTTCAGCGTCTGCCATCAAAGCTTTGAAATCCCCCATCAGATGAGCAGAGTCAAGCTGAGCTTCTTCATGTGCTACTGTTTTTTTCGCGGTCATGATTATTCCTTAGAATTGATGGAATTATTGCTCCATTCCCTATTCTAAGCAATTATGGCGAGGATTACAGTATTAATACGGTCATTCCTGCATTACCTTCTTTAAAGTGCTTAAGATAGCCTTTGAGTCCAGGCCTTCTTCTTAATAGCGCATGATAAGCATCACTTCCAAAAGCAGTCTGCTCGCCAAAATGATACTCATCTACCCGGTCTGAGAAATAGTTATTTTCAAGGGCATTGTGTACAGCCCATTTAATCTTGCCACCTTCGCCGCTAGCCCCGTAACCATGAATCACAATCATGGCTTTGATGCCCACCTCTGAAGCACGACGTAGCGCGATCGTCAGTCGCTCTAGGGCCTCTTCAGCACTCGGATTATCGAATTTCAGATTCAATACGATGGTGTCACTATGCGGCATAGGAAGTTCTTCGCTGCCACACTGGCGACACTCCCCAAGCATCCCCCTGGGGTTTCCACATACCGGGCACTCAAATGAATGGGTCAATTGAAAATCCTGTTATAAATATCGAATAATAAAGAGGAGACAATCATGCATCGGATCATTATGAACGGACTATTTTTAGTCCTGACTTTAACGACTACATACGCACTTGCTCATAAACCCACTGACCCGGCGCATCAAACGTATGCAGAGGGTAATTTTGCCCTGGAAAATGGTTCTATTATTAAAGATTTTGAGCTCTCCTACACAACGCAAGGCACCTTAAATGCCGATAAAAGTAATGCTATTCTGATGGTTACTGCAATTGGCGGTAATCATCATCGGATTGATTATCTGATTGGTCCAGGCAAAGCCTTAGATACGAATAAATATTTTGTGATTTGTACTGATGCGATTGGTAATGGCTTGACGAGCTCGCCATCGAATAGCAAGTTGCAGCCCAATATCCAGTTTCCTGAATTCAACATGCGTGATATGGTGAATAGTCAACATCGACTGATTACAGATCACTTCGGGATCAAGAAGTTAGTTGCCATAGTTGGTGCCTCAATGGGCGGTATGCAAGCCTTGCAATGGGCGGTTTCCTATCCCAATTCGATGCAAGCAATTATTCCCATTATCCCATTGGCAAAAACCAATGCATGGACAACCGGCATTCTTGAAATGCTACGCCAAAGCATCATGACAGATCCAAGCTATCAGGGTGGCAAATACGATAAACCAGTTGAGCAAGGAATGCGCCTTTGGTCTGGATGGCTTAGCGGCGTGATAGTCAGAACGCCCGCCTACCAAGAGCAACTCAATGCTACGCCTGAAGCCGAAATTGAATACCTTAAAAAAGTACAAGATGCTGGATGGAAGAGAATGGATGCCAACGATTGGATCTGGCAATCCCGCGCTTATGACCGTCATGATGTTGGTCAAACTCAGGGATTTAATGGCAACACCTCTGCCGCCCTAAAATCAATTAAGGCCAAGACCCTCATTCTTGCTGGCACTGGCGATCTATTGAATCCAGAGTCTGATGCAAAAATGTCGGCAAAATTGATTCCAGGTGCTCAATATTTAGCCATCAATGATCGCCTTCCAATGGGTCATTTGTCTGGCGCCGGAGCCACTAAAGAAGAAAATGAATTCCAAAATAAAGTGATCGCAGAGTTCTTAGCAAAATTGAAGAAATAATTGACTGTAGGGTTCAATCATGACCCCTAATACTGCAATGTCAATAAAGACTCAAGAGCAGTATTTTGTTTCTAAAGCAGATGCTGAATTGATGTGATCATCAACCATTCTATTTAAGGTCATTTGAGCTGCATCTTTATTCTCCTGAACCTTTAAGCTCAGGTTAATTAATCCTGATACATCTTTACGGATGGATGTATTTCCATAGCGCAAACCTTTTAATGTAGAAACGGCTTCAGCAGATATCTTGCACTGCTGACTGACTAACTCAGAAGAGTCAGATGGGCTATTGGCATAGGCAAAAGCAGCTACTGAGATTGAAACAACAGCTAATAAAGTCTTTTTCATTTTATTTCCTTATTTTGTGACCACATGTTGGGCAACAACCTGAATCTTTTGCTCTTGTCTTTCTAAGGGCGGCATAGACGCTGGATTCTGAGATTTCCATCTTCCTAGCTGCTTGAGCCGCACTCATCCCCTTCCCTATCCAATCTAAAGCTTGATGTGTTTTTGGTATTACTTTTCTCATTTCACCTCCTATGAACATACTATACTACAAAAGTTGTGAAGTTGTGAACTATATTAAAAATATGATTAAATTGAATTGAACTGCTATGAAAATGCTTTGTGAGAAGAGAATCAACACCCTATCTTGGGCGGTGATAAAGTAAGCAGAATCATATAAAACCATGGATAAATAGGATGAAATCTGCTTTGGGGCTGGTACAGGCTAGCGAACTGATTAAAAGTAAACAGCTCATGGTTGACGAATATCTGGAGCAATGCGTGGAACGAGCGGATCAAATAGAGCCAGTGCTAAAAGCATTTACCGTAAGAGCCCCATTACCAAACCTTCAGAAACAATCAGGATCCGGCCCCTTGATGGGCATTCCTATAGCGGTGAAGGATATTATTGCTACGAAAGATTTTGTTACCAGCTATGGTTCGCCTATTTACAGTAGCTTTACCCCGGCGGAAGATGCCGCAATCGTGCGAAAGATCAGAAAACTGGGGGGTATCATTTTTGGGAAAACGGTCACCACTGAATTTGCCTGGCGTCATGCTGGTGTCACTACGAATCCGTGGAATAGTGCTCACACCCCCGGAGGTTCTTCTAGTGGGTCAGCTGCAGCAGTAGCCAGTGGGATTGTGCCATTGGCATTAGGATCACAAACTGCTGGCTCTATCATTAGACCTGCTACCTATTGTGGAATCGTCGGTTTTAAGGCCAGCTTTGGAGCTGTTCCGCGGGCTGGAGTACACCCCGTTGCCAATTCTCTTGACCATATTGGGTTTTTTACTAGGTCAGTGATTGATGCTGTTTATGCATTTAACTTGCTTAAGAATACCTCAACGGATGAGGATGACTCCATTGTCATTCCTGAATTAATACTGTCACCCCTCAGTACCGTCTTGGGTAAGCAAAAGCCCCACTTTGCAGTTCTGAAAACTCCATTTGATGACTTGTTGAGCGCTGAACAAATTGATGCAATGGAAAAAGCCATTCATCTTTTAAAGGCTTCGGGGGCTAGCGCTGAAGAACTCACCCTACCCCAAACTTATTGGGATGGGATTGAGGCCCTAGCAGTACTGATGGCTTGTGAAGCCGCAGTAGTTCATGAAAAGCATCTTGAGAAATTTCCCGATCTCCTGGGTGCCGATATCAAAGAACTCGTAGAGAAAGGCAATGCTTGCTCAGTCAGTGGTTACATCAAAGCAAAACAGCTTCAAATGCAATTGCGTCGGTCTATCGGGGAATATTTTCAGCGCTTTGACGCGATCCTAGCTAACCCCGCTACCGGCGAGGCTCCGAAAGGCCTCGACTTAACAGGCAATCCAATCTTTTGCTCCCTATGGACCTTTATAGGTACTCCCGCTATCGCACTTCCAGTAAATAGGTCATGTAATGGACTGCCACTGGGCATTCAGCTCATTGGCAATTACAAGGAAGATGAAAAGTTGGTCAATATGGCCGCTTTTGCCGAGGAATGCTTTAGCGCATATGACCGTGCCAAGTTGAAAGTGAAGATTTAGCCAAATCCTGATGTGAGCTTGGATCCATTGCAGTCACTTCGTTGATGAACTTGGTAAGGTCAATTTTCTTGCCGCCAACCCAAGTACCCTGCACTTTGACCTTCTCAGTAATTTCAATCGGCTTAACGGCAGTTAAGTCCCCAGAAAGCTCGACAAAGTCAGCATACTTACCCACTTCTAGCGAACCAACTTCCTTATCGCGTTTGAGTTGATATGCGCCATTGACTGTTACTGCTTTGAGAGCATCATTCATCGAAACTGCTTGATTGGCCCCATGAACCTTACCCGAAATCGTAGTGCGAGTGACCATGCTTTGAATATTTAAGAGCGGATTCGGCGGGGAAACTGGGCCATCATTATGAAAGGATGGTTTGACATCAGATTTAAAGGCATCACCTAAAGGCTCCCACTGTGAGCCGTACGATGACTCAAACATGGTGCCATCAAGCAAGTCTCCCCAGTAAATATACTGAAATGGCGACATTGAAACAGTCACCCCAAGAGAAGCAGCACGCTTAAATTGATCACCCTGCGCAGCGCCTAAATGCTCAACACGCCAGCGGTGATCTGTACCGATGAGTTTATATTTATTCAATGCACGTTCATATGCATCCATCACTACGTCAAAGCCTACATCGCCATTACAGTGGAAAGACATTTGATAGCCCAATGGTGCAAATTGATCCAAAATTTGATCTAACTGAAGGCGCGTATAGTTCATGCCCTTTTCGCCCAGTGGCCCCAAAATAATTTGGGCCCTTTTAGTAGTTTGGTTGTCTAAGTAGCCAAAACTTTGCGCAACAGTTCCAAGCCAAGGCGTCCCATCAGCCCAAAGTTTGATACCCTGCTTGCGAACCATACCGGGATCCGGCCAAGTAACTTGTTTAGCCGCATCAGGTTCGGTTGACATATGGTACACATTAATACGCAGTGGACTATCGGGAAGCGATGCAAGCGCTAAATACGCTTTGTATTCACCGGAGCTGTAAGTCATATCCGATGTGGAGGTAATGCCAAAAGAAGCCATGTAGGCATACCACTTTGCACCAGACAGCAACGGATGAGGAATGGCTTTACCTAACAATGGCGCCACGACCACCATGAGAGCAGGAACTTCATTAGCAACACCATTAGAAGTGCCATCTGCATTACGACCAAAACTACCGCCCACAGGATTTTTGGGTGGCTTGCCGTTTGCCCAAGGTAAGCCTTTGATCACTGCCGTATTGAAGTAAACAGCGTGACCAGAATTATCTAACAACAGAATCGGCCTACCACTAGGTGTTAAAGCATCCAATATTTTATTGGTTGGGGTTGGCGCTTGTTGAAGTAAGCGATCAACGCCATTAAAAATTAACGGCGTACGAGCAGGCATCGCTGCATCTTCTTTTAATATCTTTGCCTTCACGTCATCCCAGGTTTTATAACCAACGTAAGGAGCAACCCAATACGCTGGCGATTGCGTAACCATGCCGCCTAACAAAGGATGGCTATGGGGTTCAACAAAGCCAGGCATTAGCACAGTTGACCCCAGATCAGTAATCTTAGCCTGCGGTGATTGAGCTTGCACATCAGCAAAAGATCCAACAGCTGTAATCTTTTTGCTTACCGTGTCAAAAGCCACCGCTTCTGCACGGGGGCTTCTCTCGTTCATAGTAATAATTGTGGATGCCTTGAGAATCTGCGTTTCAGCTAAGGCTACATTAGATAGACAGCAGATTGAGAGTAAAGGCAAGGCCTTCAAAAATGATTTACGGGCTTTCATGATGGGATTCTTTTGCTAATGGCTTTGATTTAATTTACTGGAACCAAAATCTTGGGCTGATCCAATTTGGTGAACTTAATTTCTTTCGCATTCATGTCCATTTTCTTTAGATCAAATGCATAGATATTATTGTTTTCATACATTTTGACGTTATAAATCATCTCTTTGTTATTGGCTACAATAGCCCACTCAGTTGTTTCGTACCCTCCTGTGCCACCTCCGTATGGATTGCTAGCTGGCAATGTCACTGAACCTGGGGGAATATCAAAGTTACCTAAAACATGCCATGCAGCATCATTCATTTGACTGGTAGTAAAGGTAGTGGGAACTGAGCTAGATAAGAAAACAGCACGAATAAAACGGCTCGGACTCAGTGAGTCTCCAGGAAGACCGTGCAAGCCACTTCCAGAGCTAGGGGCCGCAAATGTAGCGCCATTAATCACTAAAGGTGGCTTCTCTACTTTAGAGAGATTAGAGTAATTGCCAATATTTTTTAAATGATCTTGAATCGGTGGATCATTCGTCATCACAGTCACTGGATTATCCGTAATCGTTAACTCGCCTTTGACATACTCAACCACAATACTTTTTCCGTTAGCATCATGGAAGGTATAGTGCACTGGTGGAGTCAGATCACCATATACAGCCAGCTTAGCGCCATTGACTTTAATTTTCTGTAATCCGACTTTAATTTCTTCAACAGTAGCAAAATTTGTCAACGCATAAGTCAACACTTGAACTGAATTAATGCTATCGCTAGAATTCACAGCATTTACAGCTTGGAAGCCGGCGCTATTGGGGAAGTTCAGCAGGCCACCAATAAGCCCTTTTTCATTCATACCATCAACATACTCAGACAAACCTAAAGCATTCATGCCAACGGCAGCATATTTGCTACTCCAATTACGGCCTGAACCATATTTTCCATCAACACCAATGCCCTTCAAAGCATAATTTCTGGGGATAGAAGTGAGCTGTGATTTTAAGGCCATGCCAAATTCCATAGTGCGACCATAAACATAGCCGCCATCGCTGCCCTTTAATAAGAAGCTAGTGCAGGCATTACCCACCATTGGCGCAAAAGCCAATGTAGCCCATACTGAGGCAGCAACAATCTTACTAATCATTTTTGGATTCATTACTATTCCTTATTCAATTGAATTTATTGCATTGTAAATAGATAACCTTGAGGGTAATTAGTTTATTAACATACTAATGGGATACGGATTGAGCAATTTCAGAGGCTATCTTAGAAAACACGCGCATTTGAGTGGCTCTTTGCACGGATTATCTACTATCAATATGACTGATTCTCACCTAATCCGCATAAAAATAACCATTCAATAGGCCTTTAAACACTAAAGAGCGTGACTCAAGAGTCTGGATTAGTATTTTTTATGGTGGGAGGGAACCCCTATCCCTGAAGGAAGTCCATATCCCAAGATAAAGGAGGCAAATAAGCTAGTGCAGGAGATAATTGCGAGATGCTCAATCGGTGTATATTTCAATCAAATAAATGTAACTACGCTATTAGACCTAGGGTAAGCAACTTATTAAGATAATCAAAGCTGAGATGGCGTGCAAGTACACAAATGCAACAATTTACTATCCAAACCCTCTTCATTCTTTATAGCGCTATCAGTTTTTCAGCTGGGGCCTTAATTGCTGCTCTGTTTTGGAAAAAGAATGATGGCTCAGCAAGACTTTGGATTTTTGGATGTGTTGCAACTTCAACTGCGACTATAGTCACCGTCTTCAGAGCTGAAATACCACTATTTTTCAGCTACAGCATGATGGTTTCACTAGAAACAATATCTGTTCTACTCTTTGCCGAATCCCTTAAAAGACTATCCGCGCATGAATCTAATTACCGAATTAGTTGGTTTACTCCTGCTCTTCCAGTAATCCTATTTGTCATAGTTGAATTTGAAAGACACCTCAATAACGGGCAAATCACACCCCTCATTACAGCAATATGAACAAGCTTTTTTGGAGTTAGCAATCTGATATGTCTGTACCAAGCAAATCTCACCTCTAAGGAATTTGAAAATAAAGTATTTTTTAAATTTCTGATTGGGGTGTTTGGCTTCATGAGCGCTATGTACTTTATTCGGGCCATCAATGCTCTTACTGGTTATAGTGGTTTCGCATTTGAACCTAAGACATACAACCTGATTATTTGGTATTGCATTGTTTTACTCGGATCGATCCGAAACTTTACTTACATTATCTTAAGACTACATCTTGGCTTTGCAGAGCACAGCCGTCTAAACAATATGAATCTTAAGCTCGGAAATGCTTTGGAAGGGCGAAATGAGATGATCCTTTCACTGCAAAAACTAAATAGATATGCCTCTATCAATGCTTTAGCTTCGACTATTTCTCATGAAATCAATCAACCCCTCGGAGCAACCAAGCTCAATGCTCAATTTTTAGAAATGAAATTAGAGTCTGATCCAACCAATATTTCACTTTTAAAAGAATTAAATAAAAGCGTATTAGTTGACATTAATCGCGCCTCAGAAATAGTGAAAAATTTGTCTAGAATGGCAGAAAATAAAAATAATGCTATTTCAGCAGTAAACCTATCTGGGTCTATTGCTGAGGTAATTGCAATTTCGAAAAGTAAATTACGGGCCGCAGATATTACGCTTGAATTTGAATGCGATCCTATTTATCAAATCAATGTCAATTTAGCGGAGTGGCAGCAAGTATTGATCAACTTATTGAATAATGCTATCGAGGCATTGGATGAGTCAAGACGAAATCATAAAAAGATCATTATTTCTGTTATGAGACTTGGAGATCTAATTAAAGTGTCTATTCAAGATAACGGGCCTGGAATTGCAGCAGGTCAAGAAGCTAAAATTTTTGAATTAATGGTCACTAACAGAATCACAGGGATTGGTATCGGTTTATGGCTTTCAAAAAACATTCTCAATCGATATGGTGGTGATATTAAAGCCCAGAATAATCCAGATGGTGGTGCCTGCTTCCTGATTGAGATGCCTAGAGGGTAATGTAAGGCGTAGGCTCTTACTGCACACAAAAATATTCTCATTACTTCGGCAGTAACATCAACAATCACTTACGCGCAGTCATATTTCTAATGTCCTAGCCCTAGGAAAAACAAAGTTTGTAGCTGATTTCGAGCTCAATATATCCAATTGAATATCGTACAGATGCTCTAAAGCGTAAATGGCTTGAGGCCCTGGCGGTAGATCGCCAATGATTTTTCCCTCTTTCACCAAAACCAATCGGTCAAAATATTGCATGGCCTGATTAATATCATGCAGGATAGCCACGATCGTGTGATTTCTATCGAAAGCATACTGTCTCATGCTTTCCAAAAGCTCGATTTGAAGACCTGGATCTAATGAAGCTAAAGGCTCATCAACCAAAATCAGGCCATCTTTCTCATCCCATAGCTGGGCAAATACCCTTGCTAGTTGTACGCGAGCCTTTTCACCGCCAGACAAGGTATCAAAACTTCTGTTTAAGAGGTGTTCACAGCAACTCAAGCGGGCTGCATCTTGAGTGATTTGATGAAGATGGGGATCGACTGAAATAGAGATTCTGCCCAATTCAATGACTAACTGAGCCAACAATCCAAATGCAACATCGCTAGACTGGGGTAATACAGCCCTTACTCTGCTAAGGTCATATGAAGAGCAAGTATGAATTGCTGAACCCTTGAATAGATAAAGCCCGGAATCTGATTGTAGATCGCGTGATATCAACTTCAGTAATGTCGTTTTTCCTGCGCCACTAGGGCCCAGTATGGCGATCCTCTCGCCTTGAGCTATTGTTAATGAAAATGGACCAAACTCTTTTTCGCCTAGATTGAGGCCCAATTGATCGAGATTACAAAGAGTATTCATGCAATTTGGCGACGCGATGTCCGCAATAGCATGATAAAAAATGGTGCCCCAAGTAGAGCAGTGAAAATTCCAACGGGTAGTTCTGCAGGAATTGCAATCGTCCTAGCAAAGGTATCGGCCAATAACAATAGGATGGCACCCAAGATCATCGATACTGGAATGACTTTTCTTTGATCACCCCCTAACCAAGCACGAGCAAAATTGGGGGCAATTAGGCCAACGAAACCAATCATTCCACACCAAGCGACGGCAAATCCAGTCAACAAAGCCACCCAAACAATAACTTCCATTCTGATGGGACTGATCTCGACGCCAACATGAACTGCTGCTGACTCACCTAGGGCAAAGACATTCATTACCTTAACGAGTTTGCGTAAACGCCACCATGCCAGCATAAAAAGAACGCTAACAGCTTGAACCAACATCCAATTCGATCCGGAGAGAGAGCCCATGGTCCAAAAAGTGAAATTTCTTAATTGCTCATCAGTGGCTAAGTAAGTGCATAAGCCGATGAAAGCAGCGGCAATTGCATTTAGAGCAATACCGGTTAACAGTAGGCCTGCGATTGACCCAGGTGTAATCCAGCGTGCAACCCTATCTAAAGTCAAACAAACTAGAACAGCGCCTACAAATGCAAATATGGGTGTGGTCCACAATCTCCAATGTGAAAGGATTTCTATGTTTACATCTCCGAAAATCACAATGGCTACCGCTACTGCGCATGCAGCACCTGCAGACACACCCAGCAATCCTGGGTCAGCAAGCGGATTGCGAAATAAACTCTGAGTGAGTGCCCCTGAGAGCCCAAGAGTAGCCCCAATGCCAATAGCAAAAATAATTCGTGGGAACCGGAGCTGCCACAAAATATAGCTACTATTGGATTGCGTATTGCCTCCGCCATGAAGAAGCGAGGCCCAATCATCTAAACCAATTTTGACTGCGCCAAATTGCGAAACAATTATTACCAATCCAATCACAAAGGCAAAACCGAGCAATGCAATCAAAGACTTGTAAGCCCTCATGGAGAAAGAGGTCGAAACCATAAGAAAAATCTGCTTAAACTAGGCCATTGTTTGCTGCAAAAGCGTATTCAGCTCAGCAATTGCTAATGGCATGCGCGGGCCAAATCCCAGCATATACATCGTTTCTAAGGAGACGATCCTCTTCTGTCTGCCTGCTATCGTTTTATCTAGCCCAGGAAGACTGACAACGCCAGCAATGCCACCAACCGCTTTAATCCCCTGAGCAGTCATCAAGATCACATCAGGATTAGCAGTAATAACAGCTTCAGGGGTAAGCGGTTTATATCCACTGAATCCCGAAATCGCATTCTTGGCACCAGCATAGGTTATTACTGCATCTGCGCTAGTTTTCTGACCAGCAACCATGAGTTGGCTTGGATTTTGCGATAGGATAAATAAGACGCTAATATTTTTAGTCTTGGAATTAGCCACCAGTTGTTGGGTTTTTTTCCACTCCAGATTCAATTGATAAGCTAAATCTTGAGCTCTTCTAGGCTGATAAATCAAGTCTCCAATTTGATTCACCCTATCAATGACACCTTGAAACTGATAATTGGATGGTAAAACAGCAAGAGGAATACCTGCATTGCTGATTTGCCTTAAAACTGCCGGGGGTCCAGCGTCTTGCGTAGTGATTACTTGAGTTGGACGCAGCGCTAAGATACCTTCCGAAGAAAGGCTTCGGGCATACCCTACATTAGGCAACTGAATAGCAGCCGCAGGATAAATAGAGGTCGTATCTACACCGACCAACTCCTTACTGGCATTGAGCAAATAAATGATTTCAGTTAATGCTCCACCGATACTAATCAAGCGCATAGGCCTAGACAATGAAGTTGGTCTGTCTTGGGCAAATCCATTTTCAGCTAGAGCTAGTAGACCCGCTGCTGTTAAAGAATTGATCAGTATGTTTCGACGCAGAAAGTTCATATTAAGCCCCCACATTTCTGGACTTAGTGACAAGGTCTTGCACTAGGGAACGCCATTTTTCTAGTTCTGGAACACCAGGCTTTCTTTCGCCAAAGAACATGACAATTGCTTCACCCTCCGAATCAAATAACTCCACAGAGGTAACGATTCCATCCAGGGTTGGCTTACGCACTACCCATACTTTAACTATGTTATCTGCACGCAAATGCAGATTAAACCTCGAGTCCATCACATTGATCCATGTACCCATCGAAACTACTTTATTGATTGGGCCGCTATGGATCTGAATCATGCCAGCGTTACCCACAAACACCATAATGGAAGTGCCGGTGCTTACAGCTAATTCCAATAAGTCTTTTATACAAGTCACAGGCAACTCTTGAGCAAATTCTGGCTCAGCTAGACGCAGTCCCTGAGTTCGAGTGAGCTTGAATTTTCTGAGCAAGACAAAGAAATCATGCGTATCTTTCATGGCACGCCATGCTTGATGCCAACGTGAAATATCGATATCCTGATCAGGTAATTCTGCTGCAAGCTTATCTAGCTCCCCTACCTGAATTTCTGGAGACTGATCATGATTCTTGAATTGAATTACAAGTTCTTCATATTTGTTAATAAAACTTTGAGGCTTCAATTGAATCTTATGGATAGCCATCCCAGTGTTGTCAAAGAATTGCAGACTACGATGCATACCCTCCTTGCCCATCTCGCAAACGGCAAAGCCATGAACCCAAGATCGATAGAAAATCCGCAATTCAATTTCACCAATTAAAATTCCGACAGGGCCATCTTTGGAAACATTCTGATAAATGCCTATCTTTTCATGGACACACGCATTATTACGGGTCAGGCCCATGACCTCACCTAAAGACTCAACAGAGCTGATGATTTCAGGCCACTCGGAACGAAGGCGTATTGCTTGTATTGTTCCAATTGCAGATGGCATGGATTCTATGCCTACATGGGCAGCAATTAATTCACCCTCTGAAATCCCAAGATGATGGGCGATATCACGATGACGCATCTGTTCATCCTTGCGCAATCGGGTAAATGATTGTCGAGTGGAGTGTATTTTTTCAATCATGTTTTCTCCTTAAAAATCGTAGCGCACAGAAACTTGTATATTGCGGGGTGCAGCTGTAGCGGATTGTTGGGCAGCAGAAGCGTTATAAGTAGAAGAGCTCATGTTAGTCACAGAACCTTGTACGCCAGACCAATTCCAATAAGTACTATTAAATAGATTATTTAGGTTGGCATTGATGGTCCACTGTTTAGCAGGCCTCCAATAGCCTGTTAAATTCAGCACTGTAAATGCTGGTGGTAAGAACTGGTTTTCAGTTCCTCCACTCGTAGTGTCATAGTTAACGGTACTCGCCGACTTCCCTTGATTCCAAATCAGATTGGCAAATGCACCCCACTGTACTGAGTCATACCTCAGGCCAAATATGGCACGTAAGGGCTGAGTCGTATTGAGTGGAGCAGCAATGCCATTTTGCATTTGTTGACCATGGCTATATGCCATCGCAGCATTCGCTTGCCAAGCTTCAGAAAAATTCCAGTCAGTCCTGACATCCCATCCACGAATGTAGACATGATTTAAATTCTGATACTGATAAATTGCAGGATTGATTGGGTTGTAGGCATTGCCTTTAGTAGTGACCTGAGCAATAAAATCATGGTAATTATTTACATATCCCGAAAACTGATAGCGCCAGTTGCCTACTCGACCACGTGTCCCTGCTTCAACCCCATTCCCGGTCTGAGGCTTCAAAGCTGGATTAGGAATTAAGGTGTAATACTGGCCTGCAGCACCCGCTCCGAATGGGTTATAGCTCGATAAGGCCTGATCAGGAGTGGGCGCACTAAAGCCTGTCCCCCAGTTTGCAAATGGCCTAAATTCTGGCATCCAATTCCATATCGTACCTATTCTTGGTGAGATGGCTGAAGCACTATTGCTGGGATATGCCCCGCTATCTGCCTTAATGGAATAAGCATCGTATCGAACGCCAGGAATGATGCTCAGAGTGTCAAACTCCATTTCACTTTGTAAAAATGCACCTGATAATTCATAAGTAGAAGACGGAATGGGAGTGAGGGATGGATAAAGGGGTTTACGCCCCAGTGGATAGGCTTCACTTCCATATCCAGAGGTATTCATCTGCCCTGTAATGGCAGCAGAGCTCCAATCGAGACCGTACGTTAAACGCTGATTCACTAGGACCGTGGAGTTACTTTCCAGTAAAGCGTTTATTCCTTTAGTGTCTTGAGTATAAGTATTATTTCTGCCCCTCCAATTCGGGACAGTAGGTGTTGGCGCGTTAACCCGTTGCTGATAACCATCTTGAGTCACATTAGCGGCCTGATAGTACGCCATCACGTTAACTTTTTGAAGGTACTCGGCCGATGAATCCTTATGATCGTATTCAGCAGATATGCGATTGCGTGAAGTGCTATCTTGAGTAGTTGATGTCACTACGTTGTTGCTACCCCAGCCACCACTCACTCCTAAATCAGATAAATTACTCACGCTTTGCTGAACGTGTTGAGTCTCATAGGTAATGCCAATCTGACTTCTGGAGTCAATCGTTACAGTGCCTTTTGATAAAAGGTAATAGTTTCCATAATTAGCAGGATTTGGCGCGCTACGGTTGATTCCGTTGGAGTAGTCAGATCCTTTATTTTCGTATTGATGACCTGCTTGAAAATTGCCAAGCACCATACCTTGGGCTCGATCATTTTTTTCAGCGTAAGCCAAGCTTGTATTCGATGAGTTATCTACACTGGAGTAGCCCGATCTCACAAAGCCACCCTGATCTTCCCCTTTTTTGATCAAATCGGCTGGATTGAAGGTTTGAAAGTTCACGACACCAGCTAATCCATCACTTCCATACTGAGTAGAAGATGGACCTCTCACTACCTCGATTTTTCTGAAGCCATCCACATCTAAAAAATTTCCACGGCCGACTTGAAAAGCTGAAAATGAAAATTGATTTGGGATGCGAATGCCATCCACTAACAATAGGACATTATTTCCTTGTAAGCCACGGATATTAATACTCTCTTGACCGCCTCTACCCGTTCCACCCGTGGCAATACTAAATCGTCCAGTTTGTTGCGGTACTGTGACGTCAGGTGAGTCTTTAAAGACATCGCCAATATTTCGCGCTCCTAACTCTTGAATTTCTTCTGCAGTAGTGACTGTGACCAGATTAGGCGCGTTATCTGTTTTTCGTTCTGAGCGCGTAGAAGATACAGTGACCTCCTTGAGATCTCTATTAGCTTGCTTGGCTTCATCCTGATCGATCACATTTTGTGCATTCACTATTGCTGTCGTGAATGACGCTGCCAACAATAGCGCTAATTTGCGTATCTCCAACCCGTTCCTCATATAACCTCTAGCTCAAACACTAGCTAGCGGCGGCGGGCTGTGACATTAATGACTTCCAGTCAAAAGCTGTCTGACTGAATAGTTATAATAATCTAAATGATTCTCATTGTCAATTGTAAAGCGCTAAAAAATTATCCATCGCTCTCAATGGGGATATTGAGATGACTGCTAAGTACAAAATGAATTGGAAGGCGATAACACATTGAAATAGGTTTACCGCTTTCATAAGCGGGTATGAACTCCCAATGACGAACAGTATTCAGGGCAGATCTATCTAGCGCATGAAAGCCAGAGCTCTTAGCCAAGTCTAAGCGATCAATTTTTCCACGTTCACTAACACAAGCATTGAGATAAACCCTTCCCTGCTCGCCATTCTCGCGACTTGTAATAGGATAAGGCGGCTTAGGATTACTCAACGCTGCGGAATCTGCAGATGGCATAGATATCGGCGCTGAAGCGACTTTGTAATCTTGAACTGGGTTTATCTGCCCATATCCTTCGGGGGAATAAGGGTTGATTTTGGTGCCACCCTTGGTAATAGACTTATCGGATGTGGAACGCCTATCCACCGCTTTTGATACGTCAGCGGACTCTAACTCAATAATCTCTCTTACAAGAACTAAATTGGACCTCTTATCAACTGTGTCATGTCCTCCAAAGATCATTAAAAATAAAATGAATGCATGGAAAGTAAGAACTAAGAAACCCATTCCGATATGTAGGGAGTGCATTTTTAACTGGGTCATTAAAGACTACTTAGTCAGAATGAGTTTTCCAAATTGGGTAAGCCGTAAGGTATACATTACCCCACGGTGGTCAATGAGGACTGAGTTTGATGTGCCCAATAGATCGCCGCTGGTATATCTTTTCTCTTGAAGGGTATGCATTGGCGCATCTACATATACATCAGGCTTTTGCTTGATTTGATCCATTAAATCAATAATTTTCATGCTCGACTTCATTCTTTCAATCTTACTGTAAATGATAATCATTATCATAAACTGAAAGAGAAAAATCAAGTATTAAAAATTGTCATTAAAGAATTTCAGGAATGATGAAAAAAACTAGAGATCTTATTAGAGCCTTGCTCCGTTTAATTAAATCCCATGCAATTGGCGTAGTAAGTCACGGTTGCAGGCCAGTCAGAAAAGATTCCTTTGATACCAACTTGCTTAGCTAAAACATCTAAAACCTCATAAATTTGACCATCGGAATGAATGGCAGATTTAATTGACTGGTGATACCACCCTCCGCCCTTATTCATTGGTCCATCACGCTCTAGGGACCAAGTAATAATATGCAATCCGGCATCCGTTGCTGCTCTAGCATAAGCCGAAGGAACGATGTCACCATTGCCATCAGTTGTCAGCAAAACCCAAATAGGAGGGGCGATATATCGAACCCCTTTTAAATAGAGCTCTTGCATGGTTGGCTGTAGCATTTCAGGTTGGGCAGCGTTAAACCCTTTCTGCTCATAGCGGCCATCCAAATAAATGGCCTGCTTTCCAAACTCAGGCTCTTTGTTCACCCAGTACAACACATCATTCAAATTAAATGATTGTGGAAAAACATCCTTAGGGGGAATGCCAGCCTGCTTATACTCATCAATCAGAGCTTGGGCATATTGTTCTTGGGTAAAACCCATGTAAGGCATAGGCACAACTGCCTCTTTTAATTCTGGGGTAAATTTTCCGCCAAATTGTTTAAATAAGGCGATGGATTCCTGATGCGTTAACAGAGTTCCGCCTGTCCCTGAATACAATTCAGTCCTCCAAGACGGTGTACCTGCCATATACGACTGAATATCTTTAGCATTTTTATTGAACCCATCCATCTTTCCGCGTAGGGTTTTAAATTCCTTCAGAGTAATGTCCGTAGTGCGACACTCCGCTACCACAGGCTGTGTGCCATTCGCAGCGCTAAAAGGTTTAGTGCACTTGTCTTGTAAGGGAGTCAACAATATATTGGTAGTTGCCTGTAAATCATTTTGGCTATGACGACAAACCAATTGCTTGTCTTTGGTAAAGGTAATGTCACATTCAAAAATACCAGCTCCCATCAAAGCAGCGGCTTGATTAGACTGAACCGTATGCTCAGGAAATTCTAAGGGGGCACCACGATGCGCTATGGAGAATGAGGTCCGATGGGGAGTGTTGTCGACACAACTTTTTAACTTACTTTTTAAAGGCCCTTCTTTCATAGCCTCAATTAAATAAAATGGTCTTACCCCGTATTGAATATTTTGGGCAAATCCAGGCAGGCAAATCAATAGAAATAGTCCAGCAACTAAAGATTTTTTGCTAGTCACAAGTTTTTTGAAAATCGCCATAAAAAATTTACTAAAGAATAGAAGTTTGACTTATAGCTTAGTTTATAGCTAGCATTCGAATTGCCTAGAGAAATCAAAAGGCCCTTAAAATAGCAAGCGGAAATGAAAAAAGCCCCGAAGGGCTTTATCCATGTAAGGTCCTGGCGGAGACGAGAGGATTCGAACCTCCGATCAGAGTTTTAGCCCCGATGCTCCCTTAGCAGGGGAGTGCCTTCGACCAGCTCGGCCACGTCTCCGTATTAATGCATTTACAACGCCCTGTAGTTTAACGGATTCCGCCAAACCGAGGGATTTACTGCAGTTTTATTACATCAATTACTTCTGATCGAGCTCGAAGGCCTTATGGAGAGCGCGTACAGCCAACTCCATATATTTCTCATCGATCACTACGGAAATCTTGATTTCACTGGTAGAGATCATCAAGATATTGATGCCCTCTTCCGATAAAGTGCGGAACATCTTGCTGGCAACCCCAACATGGGAGCGCATACCTACACCTACCACGGATACCTTAGAAACCTTCGGGTCGCCATTAATTTCTTTGGCTTCAATATGTGATTGAACATTGCTCTTGAGCAAGTCCAATGCTTTTTGATAATCAGCACGCGGCACTGTAAAAGTAAAGTCAGTCTTACCTTCAAAAGATTGATTCTGAATAATCATGTCGACATCAATGTTGGCATCCGCAATCGGACCCAAAATTTGATAAGCGATACCTGGGCGATCAGGAACACCCAAAACGGTAATTTTGGCTTCATCACGCGCAAAGGCGATGCCGGAAATAACTGCGGCTTCCATAGTGCTGTCCTCTTCAAATGTAATCAAGGTGCCCGACTTCATCTCTTGATCAAGGGGCATCAAAGGATCTGTCAGTGATGACAGAACTCGGGTTTTAACTTTATACTTCCCAGCAAACTCTACTGAACGAATCTGCAATACCTTTGATCCAAGACTGGCCATTTCTAGCATTTCTTCAAAGGTAATGTGATCTAGGCGACGCGCATCTTCACAGACGCGAGGATCAGTCGTGTAAACACCATCGACATCGGTGTAGATCAGGCATTCATCTGCTTTCAGGGCTGCAGCCACTGCCACTGCTGATGTATCGGATCCGCCACGACCTAAAGTCGTGATGTTGCCATTGGGATCAACACCCTGAAAACCAGTCACCACCACAGCACGACCAGCATTAAGGTCGGCCAAAATTTTCTGATCATCAATGCTCTTGATGCGGGCTTTCGTAAAGGAGGAGTCCGTATGGACGGTCACTTGCCAACCTGCATAACTAACTGCATCAACACCCTCACGCAGTAATGCTAAAGCCAAGAGGCCAGAACTTACCTGCTCTCCAGTTGAAGCAATTTGATCGAGCTCACGACCATTTGCATCAGGATTAATGTCTTTTGCCAAACCGAGTAAACGATTGGTCTCGCCTGACATGGCCGAAGGCACAATGACGACTTGGTGACCTGCACGCATCCACTTGGCAACGCGTTTAGCCACATTCTGAATGCGCTCCACTGAGCCCATTGAGGTGCCGCCATACTTATGAACGATGAGTGCCATAAAAAGAGTCGTATTGTCTATTTGAAGGGAAAAACATTCCCTAGGGTCTAAAAGGGGCTTATTTTACAGGGTTTTATCAGCACTATGGCTTATCAAGCCACTGGGGCAGGACTCTTTTTCCGGTTGATACCAAATGTGGATAACTTACTCCTACTCCCGCTACTGCGATGAGCTCATCGTTGATATAGAGAAGTGTTGCTTGGCGCTCCCAGGGCGGCGTATCTGACTCCTGAAATAGATTCTTCAGCGTTTTACGAGGGCCGTGGGGTTTAATTTGAATCTTTTCCGCCCCAAGGCGCTGTCTTTGCTCGATCAGTCCCCGTTGCTGAGCCTGACTAACCCAAGCAGCAGGCAGGCCAAGCAATTTACTGCGTGGCGCAATATCCTTGAAAATCCACTCACCCGTTTGAGCATGAGCGACTTGTAAGATGCCACGCCAAAGACGAATGCTCCGCTCGTCGTGATGCCATTCCAAACTGGAATCCTGCTTCACCGCCAACAGATCTTTCCACCACGACTCTAGTCGCTCTTGAGATGGCATTGCCAGTTCATTTAACTTTAACCAATAACGCATGACATTATTGGCAGCCGGTTTATCAGACCTCGCGAGAGCTAAGAGTGGCTTGAGCTTTAGGGCAACTCCGAGAATCATCTCTCTGCCATCTTGCATCGCTAAGCGATCGAGTAGTGCTTGGGAATGGGCCAGCAACTCAGCACTACGCGCTAAATTAGAGATGGCACCTGGCTGAATTTTTTCTAATCTCGGAATAATGTCTTTACGAATCGCGTTGCGTCGATGTCGAAGATCTTGATTGCTAGGATCTTCTACCCATTTGAGTTTATGTTGCTTAGCATAGGCTTCGAGCTCAGCCCTATTTTGATTTAATAGCGGGCGCCACAAAGTAATCGAGAGACCGTCAGCCGTGTTTATCCGCTCTAATGGCATACCAGATAGCCCTGCTACACCAGCACCTCGCAAGAGTTGCAGCAAAATAGTTTCCGCTTGGTCATTCTGATGATGGGCCAGCAAGAGATCATTGATGCCGTGCTCAATACAGAGGTCAGTCAAAGCATCATAGCGTTCCGCCCGTGCTCGCGCCTCGATATTACCTTGTGTCTTATCCATGAAATGGAGAAGACGGAAATCAAAATGAGCGCCATATTTTTTAGCTAGCTTTTCACAAAACTCGAGCCATGCATCAGCGGGTTTCTGTAAACCATGATGAATATGAAATACCCACACTTCAGTAGGTTTTTTAGAAGTTTGATTCGCTTGAAATACCTTGCAAACCGTATCGAGTAACACAACCGAATCTAGACCCCCACTTAAGGCAAGCGCGATTCGTTTGGCTGTTGTTGGCGTTGCCATTGAATCCGCCAAAGGAAATATCTTAGGACTTGGTTTCGATTTCTTTGAACTTGCCATAGCTCATCAAACGTTCATGGCGACGCTCTAGTAGCGCATCCACTTTCATACCATCGAAGGTCTTGAGTGACTCAGTTAAGGCCTTGCGCATGCTCGTCATCATGACATCATAGTCACGGTGGGCCCCACCAGTAGGTTCAGCCACAATCTTATCAATTAAGCCCAAGGTCTTTAATCGTTGCGCAGTTAAGCCAAGTTGCTCAGCAGCTTCAGGCGCCTTATCAGCTGTCTTCCAAAGAATAGAAGCGCAACCTTCAGGAGAGATCACGGAGTAGGTTGAGTTTTGCAACATCAAGACCACATCACCCATGGCAATGGCCAATGCACCTCCAGAACCACCCTCACCAATAATGGTGGCGATGATCGGCACCTCTAATTCCGCCTGAACATATAAGTTGCGACCAATCGCTTCCGATTGGTTACGCTCTTCCGCATCAATTCCGGGAAATGCACCTGGAGTATCCACAAACGTAAATACGGGTAATTTAAATTTCTCGGCCAAACGCATTAAGCGCATTGCCTTACGATAGCCTTCTGGGCGACTCATGCCAAAGTTTCTTAAAGCACGCTCTTTGGTATCACGACCTTTTTGATGGCCAATCACCATGCAAGGTTGATTATCAAAACGCGCTAAGCCTGCAATGATGGATTGGTCATCCGCAAAATTGCGATCGCCATGCAGCTCATGAAAATCGGTAAACAATGCATTCACATAATCTAAAGTATAAGGACGCTGAGGATGGCGTGCCACTTGCGACACCTGCCAAGGACTGAGGTTGGCGTAAATATCTTTAGTGAGTTGCTGACTTTTTTCAGTCAGCGTTTTGATCTCATCGGAGATGTCTACCGATGATTCATCTTGCACAAATTGCAGCTCTTCAATCTTGGACTCAAGCTCAGCAATTGATTGCTCAAAATCTAGGAAAGTCGTTTTCATAGCTCGATTTTAATGTTCAATGGCGATAGGGTCGATACTTCTCCACATATACCAAGTGGCTACTGTCTGCCAAGGGGTCCAATTAGCAGCAACTTCTCGGGCCTCATGCCTGCTGACTGGCTCCCCACTGAAATAATTGAGGGAAATAGCCTTAATAAGCCCTGCATCATCTAAGGGGAGGATATTCGGTCTCACCATATTAAAAATCAGGAACATTTCCGCTGTCCAGCGGCCAATTCCCCGAATTGCGCTCAATTCCTTAATGATGGCCTCATCTTCCATACCTTGCCACTGATTGGCATGTAGACGGCCAGAATCAAAGTGTTCGGCTAAATCACGAATGTATTCCACTTTCCGGCCAGAAAGACCCGCTGCGCGTAACTCTTCTACCGTTAAAGCAAGAATATTTTTAGGGTTGACTTTGGCCTTTGAGGCTAAGAGGACTTTATTCCAAACAGACTGGGCTGCTGCCACCGAGATCTGCTGACCCACGATCGATCTAGCCAGCGTCGTGAAAGCATCGCCCCGCGTGATTAAAAAACCAGGCCCATGTTTGGGAATAATTTTCTTCAAGATACGGTCATGCTTCATGAGCTCAGTGCAAGCTTGATCCCAATATTCTGGAGCTACCTCTTCATGAATCGATTGCTTTACCGCTTTACTCAAAATATATTCTCTATCACTTAATCTGCTGAATCACTGCGCCTCTAAACTGCACTCATCGATTTAGCTTTTACGCCATTCCGTGATGCCGCCTGCTTTATCTTCCAATACTACGCCCTGCTCAAGCAAACTCTTACGAATTAAGTCAGCTGCCGCAAAATCTTTTGCTTGTTTAGCAGATAAACGAGCGGCAATTTGCTCTTCAATATATTCAGCAGATAAACCTGCTTCGCTACCACGAGAACCCGCTTGTAAAAAGTGGATTGGGTCACGCTGTAAAAAATGTAAGTTTGCTGAAAGTGCCTTTAAGGTGTGGGCTAATTGGGTCTTCTCTTCCCCCTGCACACGATTAATCTCACTCGCTAGATCAAATAGCGTAGCGATAGCCTCGGGGGTATTAAAGTCGTCATTCATTGCATCCGCAAAGCGCTGGACCCAAGCCGCATGAAGGTCTGCAGGCGGATTGCTTAAAGAAACTTGTGATAGCGCGGTATACAGCCGAACTAAACCAGCGCGCGCCTCCTCAAGCTGAGCATCGCTATAGTTAATGGGGCTGCGATAGTGAGCGCGTAACATGAAAAATCGCAATACTTCAGGATCAAATTGTTTGAGAACATCTCGAATTAAGAAAAAGTTGCCGAGTGACTTGGACATCTTCTCTTCATTTACCCGAATATGGCCGTTGTGCATCCAATAATTTACAAAGGGCGCATCACTAGACTTGTGCTCTTGACCATATAAAGCACCTTCACTTTGCGCAATCTCATTTTCATGATGCGGGAACTGCAAATCCGCTCCGCCTCCGTGAATATCAAAATGCTCACCCAATAAATCGCAGGACATTGCAGAACATTCAATATGCCACCCCGGACGACCTTCACCCCAAGGGGAATGCCAGCGGGTATCTTCTGGCTCTTCTGCTTTAGCGCTTTTCCACAACACAAAGTCCAAGGGGTCCCGCTTGCCGCCACTAACCGCAACACGCTCACCAGCATTTAAGTCATCTAATGACTTTCCGGAAAGACGGCCGTAGCCCGGAAATAAGCGCACTGCAAAATTGACGTCGCCATTCTCCCCTTCATAGGCCAGTTCTTTTTCAATCAAACGGCCAATGATTCCCTGCATTTGCATAATGTAATCTGTGGCGCGAGGCTCATGATCGGGGTGCATTAGCCCCAACTCTTCGGAGTCGGCATGCATGGCGTCAATAAAACGTTGGGTCAAAGCAGCAATAGGCTCGCCATTTTCAATAGCCCGATTGATGATCTTGTCATCAATATCGGTAATATTGCGGACATAAATGACCTCATAGCCACTGGCTCGTAACCAGCGCACCACCATATCAAACACAATCAGGACTCGGGCGTGCCCGATATGGCAAAAGTCATACACCGTCATCCCGCAGACATACAGCTTCACCTTGCCGGGCTCGATAGGCTTAAATACCTGTTTAGAACGACTGAGGGTGTTATAGATTTGCAGCATAGGGACTATAAAAGGGGGCAAGTAACGCCAATTTGTTAGACTGAGCGCTGAGTATATCGAATGAGCCAGTTTTTCACCCCACCCTCTATGCCAGTTAACCTTTTTGCCCTCCGCCCTGCCCTCTTTAGTGGGATCAGTTCTATTTTTGCCCTGTTCTGCCTGGCTGGATGCAGCACTCCAGGTCAGCAACTCGCGAATGCTGAAATCAAGGCTCTCAATGCCACTCCTGGAGGAAACACACCCACTGTTCAATCCCCTTATCTAGGATCCTACGGCCCCAATGACCCACCCAGACTGACAGATAACGGTGCGGGATATGATCAATTTAATGCTGAGTTATCAGACTCTGTAGCGGTTCCTTTTTTATCGTTTTTAATTATTGAACCAGATCCAGTCACCAAAAACGGCGTTCCATCTGACATCGAAAAGCTGGTGAAAGCGAAGAAATATCCCGAGGCAATTGACCTAATTAATAAGCAATTAAAGAAAACGCCCGGGAATGTGCAGTTACGTTATGTCAAAGCACGGATGCAGATTGAAATGCGTCAGTGGGCGGAGGCCAAAAAGACTTTAGTTGAGATCACCCAGCAATTTCCGGAGCTTCCTGAGCCCTATAACAACTTAGCGGCGCTGGCAGCAAATCAGGAGAACTGGATTGAAGCAAGAGACTATTTAGAACTTGCCTTGAAATTGCGTCCCAGCTATACCGTTGCCTCAGCGAATTTAGGTGAAGTTTATATTCGCCTTGGCGTCCAAGCCTACGATAATGCAGCCAAAGATGCAGCCCTCAATCAACGCCAATATACCAATCGCGCAAAAGCATTAATGGAAATACTCAAGCCCACCAAAAAGATCGTTGCGCCAACAATGCAAACAATACCTGCTTCTCCAGAGCCATCTGGCCCGAAATAATTTTTCATCGTTTTATCTACTAACTCATCAGAAAGTGCATTCATCATGGCTAAAGTTCTACTGAAAACCAATCAGGGTGATATCACCCTCACTCTCGATGCTGTCAAAGCGCCTAAGACAGTGAGCAATTTTTTACAGTATGTCAAATCTGGTCACTACGATGGCACGATCTTTCATCGCGTAATTGATAATTTCATGGTTCAAGGTGGTGGCATGACTGCTGGGATGAAAGAAAAATCTTCTGGCGCTCAAATTGAAAATGAAGCAAATAATGGTTTGAAAAATGATCGCGGCACGGTGGCTATGGCCCGCACGAGCGACCCGCATTCGGCTACGGCACAATTTTTTATTAATGTGAATGACAACGATTTCTTGAACCACACAGCACCCAATGCCCAAGGCTGGGGCTATGCAGTATTCGGGAAAGTAACTGATGGCCAGGATGTCGTCGATATCATTCGTAAAGTGAAAACGGGTAGCTCTGGGTTTCATCAAGACGTTCCTGCTGAAGATGTTGTGATTGAAAAGGCAACCGTCCTCGAGGAATGATTCCGCAATACGCGAGCGCCTTGCTCATTTCGGATTTGCATCTCACGCCGTCAATGCCTTTGACGGCACAACGATTCTTCGACTTTTGCGAAAAAGAGGCCCCCAAGGTAGAGGCCGTATTTATCTTGGGCGACCTTTTTGAGTATTGGGTAGGCGATGATGCCGCACTGCACTCCCCCTTTCAGCTAGAAGTCAAGCGCGCCCTAGCAATCCTTTCTACCAAAGTAAAAACCTATTACTTGCATGGCAATCGGGACTTTCTGATCGGTGCACGCTTCTTAAGCAAGACCGGCATGACGCTCATGAGCGATCCCAGCAAGATAGCAATCGCTGGTCAGGAATATGTTCTATGCCATGGCGACTCCCTCTGCACTGCTGATATAGGTTACCAAGTCTTTCGATCTTGGGTTCGTAAACCTTGGATTCAAAAATTATTCTTAAGGCTTCCTCTGCATTGGCGTCGCTCTGTTGCCAATCGCCTGCGTAGTAATAGTGGCATCCAATACCAGCGCGCAGTTCAATACAAAGTCGAGGGGTTGCAGGCGAAGATGGATGTCACCTTAGTAGCGTGTGCTGCGGTATTGAGAAATCAGAATGGCAATCGATTGATTCATGGGCATACCCATCTACCCGCCCATCATCAAGAGCATTTTCAAACTCAAGAATGGCAACGCTGGGTTTTATCAGACTGGGATTTGGATCATCCTGAAGGGGTCAAACCCCGAGCGAGTGCATTACTCATTGATCGAGATGGCGTTCAGTACACCGATTTGGTCAAAGCCTAATACAGGTCATTCAACTCATAAATTACGTTCAACGTAATTTTATATGCGTTAGCAGTTGGAGTATTTATTTAAGCACTGCACCATCTGAGCAAAGATGCGGGGATTAGCGCACATCACTTCACCACTCTGCAAGAAGCCTTCTTCGCCACGGTAATTGCCAATGAGGCCGCCAGACTCGGTAATCAATAAAGCACCAGCAGCCATATCCCATGGCTTGAGATCGCTCTCAAAGAATCCATCGTAACGACCAGCAGCAACATAAGCTAAGTCTAGAGAAGCAGCTCCGGGACGACGAAGACCTGCACATTGGCGCGACATATCACCAAAGACTTTTAAATACTTTTCTAAATCTTGATCTTCACGATAAGGAAAGCCCGTGCCCAGAAGGCAATTTGCCAGACGATCTTGAGTGGCAACCCGCAAGCGCCGACGATCTAAATACGCACCTGCGCCGCGAGTGGCAGTAAAAAGCTCATCACGCGTTGGGTCATAGACAACAGCTTGCTGAGTCACTCCATTGACAGATAGGGCAATCGACACAGCATATTGTGGAAAGCCATGGATAAAGTTGGTAGTGCCATCTAAAGGATCGATGATCCAGATATTTTCTGCATCGATATTTTGAGCGCCGGTTTCTTCAGCCAAAAAGCCGTGAGATGGGTAGGCCTCGCTGAGTGTTTCAATAATGGCTGCTTCAGCCTGTCTGTCCACCTCAGTTACAAAATCGTTGTGTTGCTTACGATCTACCTGCAGGCGCTCGAGATTGAGAGAGGCCCTATTAATTACGGTTCCGGCACGACGGGCAGCCTTGACGGCCACATTTAACATGGGATGCATAGTTTTGATGGACAAATTAAATAAGAACAAGCTCAGCAAATTGCAAACTGCATGACAATAAGGAGCTAACTAGATGATTCTAAACGATTGCCCCTGTGAACCCCCAAGCTCTTAGAGATTTCCTACCGTAATGAACACCGCTCAAGCTCAATTATTGCGCTGGGTTTTGGTCGAAACCAGCCATCCTGGAAATGTAGGCTCCGCAGCGCGCGCCCTGAAAACAATGGGTTTTCAAGATTTGCAACTCATTAATCCAAAGATCACTGGGGTTGCGAAGATGCCTGAGGCAATTGCTCTGGCGAGTGGTGCAGCCGATATTTTGGAATCTAGCCAAGAATCCCCCAACCTTGAATCGGCCGTTCAAGACTGCGCCCTGGTTTTAGGTCTCACTAGTCGTGATCGAGAATTCGGGCCACCAGCACTAGATTGGCAAGCCGCTCGCCCCCTGATTAAGACTGCGATTGCAGGCAAGCAACGGGTAGCGCTCCTATTTGGTCCAGAGCGCACGGGTCTAGATAACCACCACCTCTCACTCTGTACTCATCGGGTGTGGCTAGATGCCAATCCGCTCTATCCCTCCCTTAACCTCGCACAAGCCGTCATGGTGTGCGCCTTTACCCTCAGGGAGACTTTGGGGGGGGTTGCAGAGTTGATGGCAGCTGAACCAATTGACTATGCAGATCCTACAGCCGTGGCCGCAATGCTAGAGCACTGGCGTGCAGGACTTGAGGCAATTGATTATCTCGACCCAGACAACCCTAAGAAGCTGATGCCTCGCTTACAGGCGCTATTTGCAAGGACTCGCCTGCACAAGGAAGAGATCGATCTCCTGCGCGGAATTGCCAAGCAGATGCTCTTGAGGAAATAAAATCAGCCTTTACCCGTTAAAATCAGCAGATGTTTAATGCACTTTTCGACGAAGTCGACTCCATCATCGTTCGAGACCCAGCCGCCAGAAATCGGCTCGAGGTCGTTATCTGCTACCCCGGTTTGCATGCGGTATGGATTCATAGGGCATCGCATTTCCTATGGAATCTCGGTTTAAAGTTGATCGCTCGGATACTGTCGATGGTATCCCGCTTGATTACGGGTATTGAAATCCACCCTGGAGCAAAGATTGGGCGCCGCGTTTTTCTAGATCACGGCCTTGGTATCGTGATTGGGGAAACTACAGAAATTGGTGATGATTGCACGATCTACCAAGGCGTTACCTTAGGGGGCACTTCTTTATATAAAGGTGTCAAGCGCCACCCTACTCTAGGCAAAGGCGTAGTCATTAGTGCTGGCGCTAAAGTTCTTGGAGGCTTTACGGTTGGTGATGGCGCGCGCGTTGGATCAAACGCCGTCGTATTGAAAGAAATTCCGGCTGGGGCGACTGCAGTAGGGATACCTGCACGCGTCCTGCAGCCTGAGTTACCCCAGGCAAGTACGCCTGAAAGCAAAGCCAAAGAATATTTCCAAGCCTATGGAGTGACGCCCAATGTGGACGATCCAGTCTCGATGGCTTTGAAGGGCTTGATTGATGCCACTCTCGAGCAAGAAGCCAAAATTGCAGCGCTGGAGAAAGTTTTAGCGAAACTTGGCAATGCACCAGCATCAGATTCCAATGAATCTAGTGGCACAAAACGCGATCTTGGCGCCTTAAAAGAATGGCTGAAAGAGTAACTAAGAATCAGTTAATGCAGAGTAGGTGACGATCTAATGGGCAATTCGTCTTCACCATCATCTAAATCATCTGCATCGTCCTCATTATCACTGGGCATTCCGAAAGCGAAAGCTTCAGCACCTTCAGGGTAGCGGTTTTCTATCTCTTGATCTGTGGCCGCGCGAATGTCCTCTACCTGCACCCAGAATCTCAGTGCCATTCCTGCCAAGGGGTGATTGCCGTCTAGCACCACTTGACTATCAGCTACATCGGTAACTGTATAGATTAAGGGCTCATCATCTACTTCATCAGCATCGCCCTCTTCCTCAGCATCCGGAACGCCTTCGAACTGCATGCCGATCTCCAAAGGCTCCGGAAAGCGTGCGCGTGGCTCAATCTTTAGGAGCTCTGGATCATATTCACCAAAGGCCTCGCTAGGTTCCAGCTGAATACTGGCCTCATAGCCAAGATCCTGGCCATCCAATAAGGTTTCAATCTTGGGAAAAGTACCCTCATATCCACCATGCAGGTATACCATCGGTGACTCTGGTTCCTCGATAATATTATTTTGCGCATCGGTTAATTTGTAGCGCAGGGATACAACGGTATTTTTTTCGATCTTCATGCGTAATTCATTCAACATTGTGATTTAAACGGCCTCTTACTAATATGACCTCATTTTACTTGAGTAAGCCTTATGATCCACCCCAGGCTCCCCAAAACCTCCCTCTAGATTGTCCTTGGGCTCTCCTAGGAGGCATTAGCCCCCAACAGTTCATGAAAAGGCATTGGCATAAAAAGCCACTATTGATTCGGGGGGCTGTGCCTGCTTTTGCACTTGCAAAACAAATTGGGGAGCCACTCGGTAGCCCAATTTCTCCAGAAGAGCTATTGAAGATTGCCGGGAGCGATCTAGTCGAGGCGAGGTTAATTCAAGCTAAGCCCTGGAGTATTACTCATGGTCCATTTAAGAAGAAATCCATTCCGTCGCTAGACTCACCCGACTGGACGCTGCTACTCCAAAGTATGGAAGCTCAGCATCCAGCAGCAGCCAAAGTGCTGGCTTGGTTTCGCTTTATTCCCGACGCGCGCTTAGATGACCTCATGATTAGCATTGCAGGTCCCGGTGGTGGTGTTGGACCCCATTTTGACTCTTATGATGTCTTCTTGATTCAGATGTCTGGCCGCAGAAAATGGCGCATTTCAGAGCAAAGCGATTTAACCTTAAATCCTGATCTTCCATTAAAAATTTTGCAAGATTTTAAAGTGGAGCAAGAGTGGGATTTAGAGCCGGGCGATATGCTCTACCTACCTCCTCACATAGCCCATGAGGGAATTGCCTTGGATGCAGGCTGCCAAACTTGGTCAGTAGGATTTAGGGCACAAAGCTTCAAAGAAATGCTTCAGGAGGGCTTATGGCGCCTAGCCGAATCGCTCGAGGATATTCCAGGGCTAGAGCAACATTTTGCTGACCCCAAGCAACAAGCGACCAGCTCAGCAGAGCAACTTCCAGAAGAGCTGATTCAGCAGGTAGCTCAAAAATTGCAAGGTCTCAAACTGGATCAAGTAGAGACATTTCTTCCTGGAATTGCTGCCTACCTGAGTGAACCTAAACCTCAGGCTTATTTTGATGGTTCAATTAATATCCAATCCCTTGAAGAATTTAAGCGTCTATTAGAAAAGCAGGTATTAATCCCCCACCCTCAAACCCGGCTCATTGCCATCGGGAAAACCATTTACTGCAATGGAGAAAATATGACTGCTGGCCAGACCGCATCAACTGCAAGGGCTTGGTACACCCTTGCAGCCCATAAACAGCTGATCGATAGATCGGGCAAAATAGGGCTAGACAACAGCCTCTTTGAAGCCTTCAAGGCAGGTTGGCTAAATTTTAAATAGCGTATAAATACATGGCTATAATGCTTTCTGGAAAGTATCTAAGGGCGAACCCTGTGCATTCCTAGTATCAATAACCGGTTATTAATGATCATTTTTAAGAGGAAATTACAAATGAAGAAGTCACTAGCACTCGTAGCAATGTTGGCAATCGCTTTGGCCGCTTGCGGTAAGAAAGAAGAAGCAAAACCTGTAGAAGCTGCTCCTGCTGCTCCTGCTGCTGCAGCTTCAGCTGCTGACGCTCCTGCTGCCGCTGCTGCACCTGCCGCACCTGCTGCTGCTCCAGCAGCTGACGCTAAGAAGTAATCTTCTTCTTGAAGAAAAAAAGCCGCTGAAAAGCGGCTTTTTTATTTGACTAAAATTAATGAGCTTATAGAGGCTATCTCTGCATCTGCTCAGTCAGTAAAGTTAAGAGCTGTAATCCAGCAGCGGTATTTTCAGGCTTTCCATCTGCGCCTTGAACGTAAACGCTTGAGGAATTATCCCCTGTTGATTTAACGACCACTAAATATTTCTTGGCCTTCAAACTGGAATCATCCTTGCTACTAAATAGATTCGAGAAGAAGCCTTTGGTGTCGCCTAAATCTTTTGGATTGACATAACGAACATAGTAAATACCGTTAGCGCGGTTACGATCTTCAACCGTAAAGTTTGAGCGATCTAAGGCAAGTCCGGCATCGCGCCAGGCACGATCAAAACCTGCTGCCATTTCAATATGAGCTGTGTTCACGCCTTCCTGAACCAACTTAGCCTTAGGCGTTTTAGGGCCCAAAGGTAAAGCTACTTGA
The DNA here is from genome assembly GCF_018882095.1 of Polynucleobacter sp. CS-Odin-A6. Lineage (GTDB taxonomy): Bacteria > Pseudomonadota > Gammaproteobacteria > Burkholderiales > Burkholderiaceae > Polynucleobacter. The sequence goes on along the minus strand of NZ_JACVPD010000003.1, from coordinate 64,440 downwards.
GCTTTAGCCTGCTCTTGGGTCATGCCAAGACGCTCCATCAAACGCGCCAGGAAGACGGCCTCGAGCTCAGGGTCATTAGGTCGTGAAGTCCAAATGGTTGAGATGCAGTTACCGGTAGCATCCGTTGTACATTTTTCCAGCGCGCCACGCTGAGTAATATAAATCTCCGTCTGATCTGGGTTAATAACCTCAAGGCGGGTTTTATATTTATCACGCTCACCAGTATCGTAAAGAGAATCCAACATACTACCAAGAGTGGAGCGAATGAAGTCTTGAGAAATCTTGGCGCGGTTCTCAGCCCAGTCAGTTTCCATAATGCCAGTCGACGGTGAATCGATGACCAATAAAAAGCCGTTCTCTTGCCAGAAATCTTTCACCTGGGGATACAGTTCTGGAGCTGGCTTATCCACTACCAACCAACGGCGCTCGCCATCACGAGCAATACGCATGCCAGGAATCCCCGTCATCACATTCTTGCGCATCTGTACAGATTTTTTCACCGCAGCGTTGTACTCAGACATCGTGGCAGAGCCATCTTGAACAATATAGCGACGATCTGCTTGAGCGGTAATCAAGTCAGGTGGATACGATAAATTGGGTCCACGAACAGCGCCGGCAGACTTGTAGTCCACTGTATCGTTGGTCGTAACAGACTTACAAGCAACCAAACCAAGGGCTGAGATAGTGACAATCAAAAAAGAGGCGCAGTACTTACGCAGGAGTTGCATCAAATTCATCATAGTAAGCCGGCCTGTAACATTGCAGTCTTTAAAGGTTCACGTAAGGCAACGCTTAAAGGGGTTAACGGTAAACGAATTCCGGCTGTGACTTTGCCCATTTCATGCAAGGCCCATTTCACAGGAATCGGGTTTGCCTCAGTAAACATGGCTTTATGAACGGCCAGTAATTGATATTGAATCGCACGCGCCTTAAGGACATCATCCGACATCGCTGCCTGACACAAATCGTGCATTAAACGAGGTGCGATATTGGCAGTCACCGAAATATTCCCTTTGCCCCCCATCAACATCAACATCGCAGCACTCAAGTCGTCACCAGAAAATACGGAGAAATCAGCATGCCCCGCGCGCTGTAAATCAGCCAGCAGTAAGGTGCCGCGCTCGATACTACCGGTGGCATCTTTAATCCCAATGATGCCAGGTACTGCAGCGAGACGAACTGTGGTCTCTCCAGCAAGATCTGCAACCGTTCTGCCGGGGACGTTATATAGAATGACCGGTAAATCAACCGACTCAGCTATCTTCATAAAGTGAGCATACATGCCCTCTTGAGTTGGCTTGTTGTAATAAGGGACAACTTGCAAGCTAGCATCGGCGCCAACCGATTTTGCAAACTGGGTGAGTTCAATCGCCTCAGTGGTGGAGTTACCGCCTGTTCCGGCGATAACGGGGATTCGTCCTGCAATCTGCTCAACGGTGACTTTAATCAGCTCACAGTGCTCTTCCACAGAAACCGTTGGAGACTCGCCACTAGTACCGACAATCACAATGCCATCTGAACCTTCCGCCACATGCCAATCGAGCAAAGAACGTAGGGCAGGAAAATCCAAGCTGCCGTCCTCGAACATCGGCGTCACAATGGCCGGCATGCTGCCAGCGATCGGCTTTTTATGGGCGTTTGATTGGCTGCTATAAGTCACTGAATGGGTCTAGATTATCTGATGGTTAACCAACAAATTGTAACGGAATGGGTTCATTTAAATGCCCTTTTACGGCACAAATCCGCTGAACCATGGCTGGTTTAGGCTGATCTACGTAAATATCTTCATAGGCGATCACTTTCAGCCCAGCTCCCCCAGCCAAAGCAAGCAATTCCCCCGGCTTTAGTAAGAAATCCGGATTTGAGGGTTTGCCAAATGCGGCATTCCCATCCGCAAAGGTTTCATAGATCAAGACGCCACCCTCAATGAGCATTTGGGGCAATTCATCCAAAAATGGCCGGTAGAGGTAATTCGTCACGATAATCCCGGAAAACTGCCGACCTAGCAATGGCCAATTAGAAGCCTCAAGATTGAGCCCAAGGATTTGAATTGAGTCACTTTGTAGAAGTTGAACTGCTGAAACATCTTGATCAATTGCCAGCACGGTGTGGCCAAGAGATGCCATTAACGCGGTATGCCTACCAGTACCACAAGCCAGATCCAAGACGATCCCACCCTTTGGAATGACTGGGGCAAAACGTCTCACCCAAGTAGAAGCTTCTGCAATCAAATCATGTCCTGGGAACAAAGAAGTGGCCTTAGTCGTACGCTAGCCCCATACACTCACGGACCTCACGCATGGTTTCCTGAGCAACTTTGCGTGCTTGATCACCACCATCAGCAATGATAGAGCGCAGCAAACTAGGATCATCTAAATATTTCTGTGCACGCTCAAACATGGGTTGTTGCTCGGCAAGAATCGCGTCAATCACGGGCTGCTTACATTCCAGGCAACCGATGCCGGCTGACTGACATTCTTTTTGAACCCAAGCTTTAGTCTCTTCATTGGAATAGACGGTATGCAACTGCCATACAGGGCAACGCGCAGGATCTCCTGGATCCGTTCTACGAACCCGCGCAGGATCTGTCGGCATAGTACGAATAGAGCGAATCACTTCTTCTGGTTTTTCACGAATGCTAATCGTATTGCCATAAGACTTCGACATTTTTTGTCCGTCAATACCGGGCATGCGTGACGCAGAGGTCAGCAGCGCTTGTGGCTCTGGCAGAATAATTTTGCGAGCGCCTTCCAAGAAACCAAATAATCTTTCCCGATCCGCCATGGAAAGACTTTGTGCCTCTTGAAGCAATGCCTTAGCTTGCTCTAAAGCCTCATCATCGCCCCGCTCCTGGTATGCCACACGGAGTTCAGCGTACATCTTGGCACGCTTACTGCCTAATTTTTTGACGGCCTCAAGTGCTTTCTCTTCAAAGCCAGGCTCGCGTCCATACAGATAATTAAAACGGCGGGCTACTTCACGCGTCATCTCCACATGCGGCACTTGGTCCTCACCCACCGGCACAAATTGCGCGCGATAGATCAGAATGTCAGCCGCTTGAAGCAAGGGATAGCCCAGGAAACCATAGGTCTGTAGATCCTTTTCTTTGAGCTTTTCAATTTGATCCTTGTAGGTAGGCACTCGCTCAAGCCAACCTAAGGGGGTGCCCATCGACAATAACAAGAAAAGCTCAGCATGCTCAGGCACTTTGCTCTGAATAAATAGCGTGGCCTGATTGGGATCAACACCACAAGCCAGCCAATCAATCACCATATCCCAAACAGATTGTTCAATCACATCTGGGGTTTCGTAGTGAGTCGTTAAGGCATGCCAGTCTGCTACAAAAAAGAAACAAGGATACTCAGACTGCAAGCGAACCCAATTCTTTAAAACGCCATGGTAATGGCCCAGGTGCAAGCTACCGGTTGGTCGCATGCCAGAGAGAACGCGTTCTGCAAACATCTTGATCGTTATTCTTTAAAGGTAAATGAAACGGTTATGTATAAATACAGGCTCAGTGGAACAGCGTCCATACTGGGGTTAAATGATCAGGCAAATGGGGCAAGGCACCCAGATCCATATGACTTTCTTTCGGATCATGAAAGTCAGACCCCCGAGAAGCCAAAAAACCATAGTGCTGGGCAATCTTGCCATAGGTTTGATATTGATGCGGACTATGACTACCGGTAATCACTTCGATTGCTATGCCGCCGATTTCTTTGAAATGCCTATAAAGCGCATCCATCTGCATTGCGTTTAACTTATACCGGCCAGGATGAGCGATCACAGCAGCGCCCCCTGCCGACTTAATCCAGGCTACCGCATCATCTAGGGTTGCCCAGAGATGTGGCACATAGCCGGGTTTGTCCTCAACTAAGTAGTTTTTAAACACATGATCTGTATCACGACAGATGCCCTGCTCAACTAGAAAACGGGCAAAGTGGGTGCGAGAAATTAAGTCATGATTTCCTGCAAAATGCAGGGCACCCTCATAAGCACCTGGAATCCCCGCTTTTAATAATTGTTCGGCCATCTGCTTGGCACGGTTACCACGGCCTTCACGAGTCCTTCGCAATCCCTCGAGAATTCCAGCGTGAGTGGCATCAATACCAAGTCCCACAATGTGAATGGTCTGCCCCATCCAAGTTACTGAGATCTCAACACCACCAAGATAATCCATACCCAGAGAGCCAGCTGCAATGCGAGCCCTCTCCTGGCCACCCAACTCATCGTGATCAGTCAATGCCCATAAATGGACACCGTTTTTATAGGCACGCTCTGCTAATTGCTCGGGAGTCAAGGTTCCATCAGAAACCACCGAGTGGCAATGTAAATCGGCATTTAGGGTAGAAATACTGGTCATGAACCTATTTTAGGTCAAGCTGGTATCAATTACCCGGCGAGGTGCATCTAGGTAAGCACGGCTTTGCATCTCAATTAAGCGAGAAACTGTTCTGGAGAACTCGCTGGTAATTTGACCCTCGGTATACAAATCAACCGCGGGCAGCTCTGCAGAGAGGATTAATTTGATTTTATGGTCATAAAGGACATCAATCAGCCAAATAAAACGTCTTGCTTCATTGGTCATTCTCGGGGGCATATAAGGCACTCCAGACAAAATGACCGTATGAAAGCGCTTGGCAATTTCCAGATAATCATTTTGGGAGCGCGGGCCACAACACAAGGTTTGAAAATCAAACCACACTACTCCTTCGGCCATGTGGAGAGGCCTCAACTCTCTAGACTCAATCCGCAGAACGGGACGCACTGTTTCCTTTTGATTGCCAATCAAGGTCTTAAACATTTGCATCAAGATGGACTGGGTGCCCGCATTGACAGGCGTGAGATAAGCCTGAACCTGAGCCATTTGTACTCGTCGATAGTCATTGCCAGCATCCACATTCATCACGTCGAGCTGCTCTTCTAGGAGTTTGATCGCAGGAAGCAAGCGATCACGATGCAGGCCATTAGGATAGAGTTCGCTAGGCTGATAGTTTGAGGTCATCACAAACTGGACACGATCTTCAAAGAGTGCACTAAGCAGACGGTACAAAATCATCGCATCCGCAATGTCATTAATATGAAACTCATCGAAACAAATCAGGCGATAGCGCTGAGCAATTCTCTTGGAAAGCTCGTCTAGAGGATCAGACATTCCCGAAAGCTCATGCAACTCATGATGCACTTCTCGCATGAACTCATGAAAATGAATGCGTAGCTTTTTTTCTAAAGGAGAGGCTGCAAAGAAGCAATCCATGAGAAAAGATTTACCCCGACCGACGCCACCCCAAAGATAGACCCCCCGAGGTAAATCCGGATGGAAGAGTTTCTTTTTAAAGCCATTGCTACGGATTTCTTTATAAGCAACCCACTCATTTTCGCAGCGCTGTAAGCGCTCAATGGCAGCAAGCTGCGCGGGATCACCTTGATACCCGCGCGCCTTTAACTCTTGATGGTAATACTCTAATACTTTCAATTACATGTTTAATGCGCGTTTATCTGTCGCTAATGCTGCCTCACGAAATACTTCAGATAAGCTTGGATGTGGATGGCAGATACGAGCAATATCCTCGGCTGCCGCTTTAAATTCCATGGCTGTAGCTGCTTCAGCAATCAGGTCAGAGGCATTGGGTCCAATAATATGCACACCCAAAATTTCATCGGTTTTTTCATCAGCCAATACTTTGACAAAACCATCGGTCCGATTCATACCTAATGCACGACCATTAGCAGCAAAGGGGAACTGACCAGCCTTGTAAGCAATGCCCGCTTGTTTAAGCTGCTCTTCGCTTTTGCCAACCCACGCAATTTCAGGGTCGGTGTAAATCACCCAAGGAATGCAGTTGTAATCAATGTGTGGCTTTTGACCAGCAATGATTTCAGCAACGAGTACGCCTTCATCTTCAGCTTTGTGGGCGAGCATGGGTCCACGCACTACGTCACCTACTGCATAAACGCCAGGGGCTGCAGTAGCGCAAGTATGCTCATCGATTGGAATAAAACCACGCTCATCCACTTTGAGACCGATCTGATCAAGTCCTAACTTATCGGTATTGGGTACACGACCAACAGAAACTATCAAGCGATCGCATTCTAATTTCTGCGCTTTGCCCTCGCTATCGGTGTAGTTCACCACTACCCCTTTTTTATCTGCCTTGACTTCACCAATCTTGACACCCATATTGATTTTGAGGCCTTGCTTCGTAAAGATCTTATGCGCTTCTTTAGCAATCCCTTGATCGCAAGCGCCCAAGAAAGAGGGTAATGCCTCAAGAATGGTGACTTCAGAACCAACGCGACGCCATACGGAGCCCAACTCTAAACCGATGACGCCAGCTCCAATGACGCCAAGCTTCTTCGGAATGGAGTCGAACTTAAGACCACCTTCGTTATCGCTGATCAGGACGTTATCGATTGGAATATTCGGCAAATGACGCGCTTTAGATCCGGTGGCAATAATGACATTCTTAGCAGTCACCACTTCTTTGTCTTTGCCGTCAATCTTGACTTGATAGCCATCAGCATCCTTAGCTACAAATGAGGCATGGCCCTTAAGTAAAGTAATTTTGTTCTTACGAAACAAGAACTGAATCCCTGAGGTCATCTTGGTCACAATCGCATCCTTACGAGCGATCATTTTGCTGGAGTCTAGCTTGACTGAACCAACAGTAATGCCGTGATCTGCGGCGTGATGATTGATCTTTTCAAATTCCTCAGAAGAGGCCAACAAAGCCTTAGAAGGAATACAGCCCACGTTAAGGCAGGTACCGCCTAAACGGGGCTCGCCTTTGGGATCGTCATAAGCATTCCATTCGGCGCAGGCGACTTTAAAGCCCAGTTGTGCTGCCCGAATAGCAGCGATATATCCGCCAGGGCCTGCACCGATTACTAATACATCAAAAGATTGACTCATCATCTTCCCCTTACAAATCCAGCAGGAGGCGTGAGGGATCTTCTAAAGCATCCTTCATGGCAACTAAACCAAGCACCGCTTCACGACCATCAATAATGCGGTGGTCGTATGACAAAGCCAAATAATTAATTGGACGAATCACGATCTGACCGTCCTCTACTACCGCACGCTCTTTGGTCGCATGAATCCCCAAAATAGCAGACTGAGGAGGATTGATAATGGGAGTAGACAGCATCGATCCAAATACACCACCATTAGAGATGGAGAATGTGCCGCCAGTTAAATCTTCTAGGGACAACTTCCCTTCACGGGCTTTCGCACCAAACTCAGCAATCTTTTTCTCGATATCCGCTAAATTCATTTGGTCAACGTCACGCAAAATGGGAACCACCAAACCCCGCGGGGAACTCACTGCAATGCCAATATCAAAGTAGCCGTGGTAGATGATGTCATTGCCGTCAACAGAAGCGTTCAATAGCGGAAACTTCTTCAGTGCATGCGTTGCGGCTTTAACAAAGAAAGACATAAAGCCTAACTTCACGCCATGTACTTTTTCAAACTGATCTTTGTACTTGTTGCGCATGGCAATGACTGGGGCCATGTTCACTTCGTTAAAGGTGGTCAAGATGGCATTGTTTGCCTGAGACTCGAGTAAGCGCTCAGCAATACGCGCACGCAAGCGGCTCATTGGAACACGCTCTTCGGGACGTTCACCTGATGGCATAGGGGCACTTGGCAATGCAGCGGGTTTTGCACCGCCAGCAATGGCGTTCAGTGCATCACCCTTAGTCACGCGACCATCACGACCAGAACCAGCAACCTGACTAGCGCCAAGATTGTTTTCAGCAAGAATTTTTGCGGCTGAAGGAGCGGCAGCAGCAGATGACTTTGCTACAGGAGCGGCTTTAGCAGGAACAACAGCTGGAATTGCTGCAGGTGAAGGAGCTGCGGCTACAGGGGCAGAGGCAACAGCAGTACTATCAATTTTTGCAATCAACTGCTCGGCGAGAACAGTGCCGCCATCAGCAACCACAATCTCGGTAATGACGCCAGCAGATGGCGCTGGAACTTCCAAGACCACTTTATCCGTTTCAATTTCGATCAGGATTTCATCCTGACCAACTGCATCGCCGACCTTCTTTTTCCATTGCAATAAAGTAGCCTCTGCTACGGACTCAGAGAGCTGGGGAACTTTAACTTCAAAAATGGCCATGATTAATCCTATTGAGTGTTTTTATATGGAGTAATGTCTACGTTTACTTCGTAATGACATAACCTTTAAGTTTTGCGAAGGCTGCGGTAAGTAGAGACTTCTGTTGTTCTTGATGTAAATGGGCGTAACCACAGGCTGGTGAGGCTGATGCTGTGCGACCGGCATAGGCCAGCTTCATGCCTTCAGACATGTTCTCCAAAATATTATGCTGAACAAAGAACCAAGCACCCTGATTTTGCGGCTCATCCTGACACCACACCACTTCAGCAAGGTTTGGGTATTTTTTTAACTCGGCCGTCAATGCCTTGTGTGGGAATGGATAGAGTTGCTCTAGACGAATAATCGCAACATCATCTAATTTTTTCTCAGTACGCACTTTGGCTAAATCGTAGTAAACCTTACCAGAGCACATCACTAAACGAGTAACCTTTTGCTTGTCAATTGTCTGATCACGTTCAGGAAGAATGGTTTGGAACCCTCCCTTTGTGAATTCAATTAAAGGTGAAGCCGCTTCTTTATTGCGTAACAATGATTTTGGCGTCATCAAGATCAGCGGTTTGCGGAACTGACGAATCATTTGACGGCGTAAGACATGGAAGATCTGGGATGCTGTAGTTGGTTGAATCACCTGCATATTGGTATCAGCGCATAACTGCATAAAGCGCTCCAAACGGGCAGATGAATGCTCTGGACCTTGACCTTCATAGCCGTGAGGCAACATCATGACCAAGCCATTTACACGACCCCATTTCACCTCACCAGAAGCAATAAATTGATCAATCACAACTTGAGCGCCATTCGCAAAGTCACCAAACTGAGCCTCCCAAATAGTCAATGTATTTGGCTCAGCAGCAGCATAGCCATACTCAAAACCTAGCACGGCCTCTTCTGACAAGATAGAGTCAATCACTAAAAATGGTGCCTGATCTTTGGCAATATGACGCAGAGGAATGTAAACGCCGGTATCCCATTTCTCCCGATTTTGATTGTGCAAAACGGCATGACGATGGGTGAAGGTGCCTCGACCACTATCTTCTCCAGAGAGACGTACTGGATATCCGCTAGCCACTAAGGATGCGAAAGCCATGTGCTCGCCCATACCCCAGTCAATATTGGTTTCTCCACGCCCCATTGCCGCCCGGTCTTTCAAGACTTTTTCGACTAATGGATGAACTTTAAATCCTTCCCGAACTGAAGAAACGCGTTCAGCCAAGCGTTTCCACTCCGTCAAAGGAATGGCCGTGTCAGCCTCATCGGTCCAACGCTTATTTAAAAATGGGGACCAATCAACCGCAAACTTCCCTTTGAAATTGCTGAGCACTGGATCGGAGGTCTGCTTACCCGCATCCATGGCTGCGCGGTACTCCTTGACCATTAACTCACCAGTCCCAGCAGGCAAGACTCCCTGGGTTTCTAGCTTATCTGCATACAACTTACGGGTACCAGGATGTTCAGCAATGATTTTGTACATCAATGGCTGAGTCATCGCAGGAGTGTCTTGTTCGTTGTGACCTAACTTTCTGAAACAAACGATATCAATAGCAACATCTTTATGGAATCGAGTACGGAACTCGACAGCCAACTTGGTAGCTAAGACAACTGCTTCTGGATCATCGCCATTGACATGCAAGACAGGCGCATCAATCATCTTCATAATGTCCGTGCAATACAAGCTAGAGCGTAAATCGCGCGGATCCGATGTAGTGAAACCAATCTGGTTATTAATCACAATATGAATCGTGCCACCAGTGTAGTAGCCCCGCACTTCTGCCATCGCCAGGGTTTCTTGCATGACGCCCTGACCTGCAATGGCCGCATCGCCATGCACCAATACTGGCAATACTTGCTCACCCAACATATCCCCACGACGTTCCATGCGAGCACGCGCAGAGCCCTCTACTACGGGATTCACGATTTCTAAATGGGAGGGATTAAATGCAAGAGATAAATGGACGGGGCCAGCTGGAGTAGAAATATCACTTGAGAATCCCTGGTGATACTTCACATCACCTGCAGGTAAAGTTTCTGGCCCTTTGTGCTCAAACTCCGCAAAGAGGTCTGATGGCATTTTGCCTAGGACGTTCACCAATACATTAAGGCGACCCCGATGGGCCATGCCAATCACTATCTCTTGCACGCCGTTAGCGCCAGACTCACGAATCAATTCATCCATGCAAGCAATGAAACTTTCGCCACCCTCAAGGGAGAAGCGTTTTTGACCAACATACTTGGCCTGAAGATAGCGCTCTAAACCCTCTGCCGCAGTAACGCGATCTAAAATTTGGTGCTTCTCTTCAACATTAAATCTGGGGGTTGAGCGAATCGACTCTAATTGTTCTTGCCACCATTTTTTGATAGTTTGATCGGCAATAAACATGTACTCAGCACCTAAAGTGCCGCAATAGGTTTGACGCAGCGCTTGCAGTAAATCCCGCAAGGTCATTTCATTTTTGCCGAAGAAGGTATTACTGGTATTGAAAACGATATCCATATCGCCATCAGTAAAACCATAAAAGACGGGATCTAACTCGGGAATATCTTTACGCTCTGAACGCTTTAAGGGGTCAATATCAGCCCAGCGATTACCAACGTTACGATAGGCGGCAATTAACTGCTGAACAGCAACCCGTTTACGACCCATCTCAGAGTCAGCAGAGTCGGAAACCGTCCGGATTGGACCCCGCTTAGCTCGCTCCGCGAATGAAGCAACAATGGGTCCATGAGCAATATCAGCTCTAGATGAGCCATCTGCGGTGGGAACTTGCTTCACACCATCGAAATAATCTCGCCAATGATCGGCCACGGAAGCGGGATCATGCAAATAAGATTCGTAGAGTTCTTCTACATAAGGAGCGTTTCCGCCGAAGAGATAAGAGGTATCTCTTTGATCCTGCATCATGATGCTCACCTTTCATCGGGTATCCCGATTAAAAACTGTGGTTTAAACCCCTCGCTCCACGGCTTTACCGCTTTGCGAATTGATCTGTGCGAATACATTTACAACAACACTAATTTAACACGATTACCCATTCCGACACAAAGGAGTTGGCTGAATTTTCTAGATTGCCAATTTATTTTTTTCATCAATCTCTGAATAAGAATTTTCCTACTGAGATTTAAACCTCTGCTGACATATTCCGGTAGATTTGATTCGTATTCTCTAAATCTTCGAATGAATTAATGAGATTAAGGAAATATGAAAGCAATTACCCCGGAAATAGAATATTTAAGTACACGGCAGAGCGCAAAGGTATTGCAGGTATCCCTTGGCACCGTCCAGAAAATGGTTGAATTGGGTGAATTGATTGCCTGGAAGACCCGTGGCGGCCATCGTCGCATCCTGGCCAGCTCATTAGATCAGCAGCTAGCCCGACGTAAGCGAGCAATGCGGCAAAAAACTACTCAAAACTGCATTGCAATGGGAATATTCAGAAGAGCTGAAAATAGCCATGAACTAATTGAATCGATCCAATCTTGGCAATTAAAGGTAGAAATGGAGGTATCTGTAGATAGCCTAGAAGGTCTTATGAAGGCTGTTTCGATTGCTCCAGACTTAATTTTCCTCGATGCCCTCATTCCTCCAGTTGAGCAGGTGCATCTCATCCATTACCTGAGTAAAAACAAGGATACCCAGCGTATTCCTATTTTGGTAGATGAGGGCTTTATCCGACTGCACCCTGGAGTAATGGGCTTAGTGGATGAGAATACCGTTGGGGTAAGACATCAATATCCTGAAATACTTCAGGAAGAGCTTGAAAACGGCTTAATCGATCAAAATCCCCTCATTATTGGCTATCCAGCAACCAATCCAGAGCTAGAGACCGCCATGGGCAATAAAAACCGACATGACCTTTTAGAGCCTATTTTTGTCCAAGCTCTGAACAGAAAATGTGCCTAGTGCGTAGCTAGGCCTATAAAGAGTCATGGCCACTCAATGGATACTGAGTGGCCGTTATTATTTAAATTCTATTTAAATCAATAGTTTAAATCAAAAAGTTCGTGCGATCTCTACCTTCGATCCACTTTGGCGCCTTACCTCGGCCAGTCCATGTATCACCAGTGGATGGATTACGGTACTTAGGAGCGACCTTGCCACTAGAACTTCGTGAGCCCGCCTTTCGACTGAATAAGTCTGAGGCGCTTAGGTCATATTGCTCAATAATGAGTTTAGCTTTGGCAATGCCATCAGCCTTCTCACGTAAAACCGCCTCTTTAATTTGTTTATCCAACTGTTCACGTTGGGCTAAAAGCTCTTTATAAGAAGACATGTATTAATTTCTCCGAATATACATTCATTTTTAATAACTAGGAATTAGTTATCTCTGAATGGTCATTATAGTCAGATATTAATCAATAACCTTATATTTTGGAATATTGTCAATAACCCTGGAGCGGTTATCTGATGAAATTGCTTATTTATAGCTATATAAGCAATATAATCATTATAAATATTATATTCAGTATTTATATTAACTTTATCTTCTCAGCATAAATGTGCCACTAGATTTAGCAGTAATCTCGCCAGCCTCATTCAAAACCACAGCCTCGCAATAATGAATCGTTTTGCCAGACTTCAGGACAGTACCCTCGACGGTAATTTTGCCAATACTAGGGCGCAAGAAGCTCACAGTCATGTCGATTGTCATGGCGCCAAGCGGCTGATTAACAACGCTTCGAGCTGCTGCTCCCATCGCAAAATCCAATAAAGTCATCACTACCCCACCGTGGGCAATGTGAAAGCTGTTTTCAAACTCTGGCTGAATCACTAGGCTAATGCGCGCCTTACCGCCCTCAGCATACTCAGGCACCACACCTAAATGAGCCAAAAAGGGGATGGTTAAGCCAAAATAAGTTGTTTCTTTTGCGCTAGATGTCATAAGAAGAGAAATTGAGAATTGGATGGTCGGGGCGAGAGGATTTGAACCTCCGACCACATGCACCCCATGCATGTACGCTACCAGGCTGCGCTACGCCCCGACGGAAAAAGAAATTGTATCAGTAACTATTTGGAGAGAATTTGCAGAACGGCTTGTAACTCATCGCGTAATTGAAACTCGCCGCGAGCCTCTTCTAGTCGATTTCTGGCGCCACTAATAGTGAAACCTTCTTCATATAAAAGCGCTCTAATCTTGCGAATTAAAACAACTTCATGGTGCTGATAGTAGCGACGATTCCCTCGGCGCTTTTGTGGACTTAATTGAGAGAACTCCTGCTCCCAATAGCGTAGTACATGGGAACGGACGCCGCAGAGGTCAGATACCTCACCAATAGTGAAATAACGCTTTGCGGGGATTGGAGGGAGCTGCGAACTTAGCAGCACCGAACCAGAATCAAATACTGTTTTCTCGAGCATGCGATTCAACTGCGTCCTTGAGTTTTTGACTTGCATGAAAAGTAACAACCCGGCGAGCAGCAATCGGAATCATTTGACCTGTTTTTGGGTTTCTACCTGGACGAGCCGATTTATTGCGCAATTGAAAGTTGCCAAATCCAGAGATTTTCACTTCCACTCCTGTCTCAAGCGACTCACCAATCCGATCAAAGAAAGCATCAATCATATCTTTCGCTTCCCGTTTATTTAGACCCACTTGATCAAAGAGAGCCTCAGATAGCTCATTTTTGGTAACCGTATCGTTGCTCACTATTTCGCTCATTGCATATCTCTTCTGTAGCTTTTCTAATATTTTCCTAATACTAAACCTAGCGCAGACGGGCTGCGCACTTTTTTTCTAATGCACCTAATAAGTTTGCCATTACTGCATCTATTTGGGGATCTTGCAAAGTTTCATTAGGGTTTAACAGGGTAATGCGGAAGGCCAAACTCTTTTCATCATCTGCCATGCTGCTTGATCCAGTCTTGGGCTTGAACTCGTCAAAGAGCTCAATAGAGCGCACATAATTTTGCTTGCTATCTGACATGGCATCTAATACAGATTGAGCGGGCAAACTTTGCTTAACCACCACGGCTAAATCTCGCTGCACTGCTGGAAATTTACTTAATTGTTCGGGCATAGGTAAACCCAGTTCACGAATTGGATCTAAATCTAATTCGAATAAGACTGGCGCCTGAGGTAACTCATATGCCTGCTGTAATGCTGGATGCAATTCACCAATCCAACCAATCGCGACAGAACCTAGATTGGCCTTGAGGAGAACTTGGGCGCTACGGCCAGGGTGTAATGCCGGATGAACAGCCGCTTCAGTCGTGAAATGTAAGGGGTCAAGAACACGCTCGAGATCGCCCTTCACATCAAAGAAATCTACTGAATGATTATCACTTGCCCACTGCTCTGGCACAAAAGAACCATAGGCCAGGCCTCCGATCTTTTGCGGCTGATGGAAACCGACCACTTTGCCAATCTCTTCTTGAGAGCCGGTATCTCGCTTAAACACCCGACCTGTTTCAAATAAACGCACGCGTCCAGCGCCGCGATTGAGGTTTGACTTGAGGTTGCCGAGTAAGCCACCCAAAAGATTGCTACGCATCACACCATACTGACTAGCAATTGGATTGAGTACTGAAATCAGCTCTTTTTCACTGGCTGCAGCTAAACGCTCCTCGCTCTCCAGGTCCGTAAAACCAAAATTGACCGCCTCTTGATAGCCTTGAAGTGCCAGACGTTGACGCAATAAATGGACCCCACGTTTGGCCTCTGCCTGAGCACTCATCTTCAATGAAGCCACCGGCGGAATATCTGGGATATTTTCAAAGCCGTACATTCGGGCGATTTCTTCTATCAAATCTTCTTCGATTTCAATATCAAAGCGATAGCTTGGTGGAGTCACAACAAAGACGTCATTTGCATCATGTGTAAATTCAAAACCAAGGCGCTTAAAGACGTCGGCAACGATCTCATTCGTTAACGAAATGCCAATCACTTTTTCTGAGCGAGCCAAACGCATTTTTACCGGCTTACGATCAGGCAACGCTAATACTTGATCATCGATTGGGCCTGCCTGTCCGCCACAAACCTCAATAATTAAGGAAGTTAAATACTCTAAACAATTGACGGTATTTTGTGGATCAACACCACGCTCAAAACGATGGGCAGCATCCGTACTGAAGTTAAAACGACGGGCACGGCCCTGGATTGCTGAAGGCTGCCAGTAAGCTGCCTCCACATAAATATTTTTGGTGTCATCAGTCACAGCGCAATGATTGCCACCCATGATGCCGGCAAGTGCTACAGGGCCTTTTTGATCAGCAACAACGCCAGCCTCTTGCATCTTGCCCGAAGAATCAGGGCCTAATAAGGTAACTATTTGACCATTGAGAAGCTCAAGAGTTTCACCGTCTTTAGCCCAGCGAACAGTGATATCACCGTCTAGCTGATCAATATCAAATACATGGGTTGGCTGCCCCATTTCTAACATGACATAGTTTGATAGATCAACCAATGCTGAAATACTTCTCTGCCCTGCACGTGTTAAGCGCTTCACAATCCATTCGGGAGTTTTAGCCTGGGGATTCACACCACGAATTACGCGACCAGCAAAACGCCCGCAGAGCTCGGTATTTTCAACGGTTACACTGAGCTTATCTGGAATGGAGTTAGGAGCAGCAGTCCATTTGGGCGCACATAAGGCAGCCCCGGTAATGGCTGAGACCTCGCGGGCAATACCCACTAGAGATAAACAATCTGCTTTATTAGGTGTGAGCTTAATCACAAAGATTTGATCATCTAGATCGAGATATTCACGGATATCTTGACCTACAGGCGCATCTGCAGGTAACTCTAAGATGCCTTCATGATCATCACCTAGGCCAAGCTCACGACCAGAGCACAACATACCTTGACTTTCTACACCACGGAGCTTTCCAACTTTAATCAGAAACGGCTTGCCACCTGCTTCTGCCGGAGGTAATTCTGCACCAACCATGGCGCAAGGAATCTTAATACCAGCGCGGGCGTTGGGTGCACCGCAAACAATTTGTAATTCTTGACCAGTACCCGCATCTACCTTACAGACACGCAAGCGATCTGCATCAGGGTGTTGCTCGGCTGACAGGATTTGGGCAATCACAATCTTCGTAAATGCCGGAGCTACAGCATGCTGTTCTTCAACCTCTAAACCCGCCATGGTCATAGCGTGACCAAGTGCATCGCTATCAAGCAATGGGTTTACATATTGACGTAACCAGGATTCAGAAAATTGCATAGCAGTATATAAGTATCTTGTTGCGGGTTTCTTAAGCCGGGAATTGAGCTAAGAAACGGAGGTCATTTTCAAAGAACAGTCTTAAATCATCAATGCCATAACGCAACATCGTTAAGCGCTCTAAGCCAGAGCCAAAAGCAAAACCGGTATAACGCTCAGGATTGATGCCCATATTGCGCAATACATTGGGATGCACCTGCCCTGCTCCAGAAATCTCTAACCAACGGCCGGCTAACTTGCCGCTACCAAAGGCCATATCGATTTCAGCTGAAGGTTCTGTGAATGGAAAATAGGATGGACGAAAACGCACTTGTAACTCAGTCGTCTCAAAAAAAGTTCTTAAGAAATCCGTATACACACCCTTGAGGTCTGCAAAGGAAACACTCTCAGCAATCCACAACCCCTCAACTTGATGAAACATGGGCGAATGTGTCGCATCACTATCAACTCGGTATGTTCTGCCCGGTGCAATCACTTTGATTGGCGGCATCACCTCTGCGTTGGCATATTTCTTGACGTGCTCGCTTGCATAGCGAACTTGAATAGGGCTGGTGTGCGTGCGCAATAGCAAAGGCTTCCCATCGGAGTCTTTGCCATCAATATAAAAGGTATCCTGCATTGAGCGCGCAGGATGGTTTTCAGGGCTATTTAAGGCAGTGAAATTAAACCAATCGGTTTCAATTTCAGGGCCGTCAGCGACATCAAAACCAATCGAGCGGAAAATATCTTCAACTCGCTCCCAGGTGCGCATCACAGGATGCAAGCTACCCACTGCTTGGCCACGACCAGGCAAAGAGACATCAATCGACTCAGCAGCAAGACGTTGCATCAATACCGCATCCGCCAAAGCTTGGCGACGCTCTTGTAATGCAGTCTCTACTTGGGTTTTGATTTGATTAATTTGGGCGCCAGCACTCTTGCGCTCATCAGGCGACATTCCACCAAGCGCTTTTAAACGCTCAGTGAGAACACCTGACTTACCGAGATACTTGGCTTTCGCGTCCTCAAGAGCCGCCGAATCGGCAGCTCCGAGGAAATCACGTTTAGCATCCTCGACAATGTGGTCGAGAGAAACCATTGCAGCTTAGTTTTTAAATGAACTAAGAATTAAGCTGCAGCGCTTACTACGGATTTAATCCGAGTAACCAAAGCAGCAAAGGCCGCTTTGTCAGCAATGGCCATATCGGAAAGCACTTTACGATCGAGTTCGATCGCTGCTTTCTTCATCCCATTCATGAATACGCTATAGGTCATGTCATGCTGACGAACTGCCGCGTTGATACGAGCAATCCACAAAGCACGGAATACCCGCTTCTTATTACGACGGTCGCGATAGGCATACTGACCAGCACGCATAACCGCTTGCTTGGCAATACGGAATACGTTTTTACGACGTCCACGATAACCAGTGGCGGCATCGGTGATTTTCTTATGACGGGCTCTTGCTGTAACCCCACGTTTGACTCTTGGCATTTAGTTCTCCTAATCTAGTCTGAGGTTAAGCGTATGGAAGCATGGAGCGAATGGACTTAACGTCTGCCTTCGCAACTTCAGTAGTACCACGGAGGTGACGCTTATTCTTAGTGGTTTTCTTGGTGAGGATATGGCGTTTGAAAGCCTGACCTCGTTTAATCGTTCCGCCTGCGCGAACCGTGAAGCGCTTTTTAGCGCTACTCTTGCTCTTCATCTTGGGCATAAAGCACCCCTTCTTTTACTTGTGCGACAAAGGTGGTAACCGACGGTTACGCTTCCTGTACCTCGAAGCACTTCTTACTACCGGAGACCTTAGTAATCTACTAGGAACCCCTCCCTACTTAAGAACCTAAACGCCTTACGACCTTTAAATTACTTAGCCTTACGAATGGGGGCCAATACCATCACCATCTGGCGACCTTCCATTTTTGGAAACTGCTCGACTTGGCCATGTTCAACCAGGTCCAACTTCAAACGTTCCAACATTCTGACTCCGATTTCTTGGTGGGCCATTTCACGACCCCGAAACCGCAGCGTAATCTTTGTCTTATCGCCATCTTCTAAAAAACGGATTAGATTGCGTAGCTTCACACCATAGTCACCATCGTCTGTGCCAGGGCGGAACTTCACTTCCTTCACCTGAATCACCTTTTGCTTGAGCTTTGCTTCATGCAAACGTTTGGCTTCTTGGTACTTGAATTTGCCGAAGTCCATGATCCGGACTACAGGTGGCACAGCAGTAGGAGCAATTTCCACCAAATCGGTTTCTTTCTCTTCTGCTAAAGCCAGGGCTTCACTCAACATAACTACACCGATGGGTTCTCCATCCAGTCCAATCAGACGCACTTCAGGAGCAGTAATCTCCCGATTTATGCGCTGCGATTTATCAGTAGCGATCTTCTTAATTCCTTTAAAAAAACAATCAAAACCATTCCACCCCTAGCTAGGCTCGGGTCCGACTTTCTGGGAAATATCCTGCTGGAGTCGGGCAACGAAGGCATCAAGAGGCATTACGCCTAAATCAACTCCGCCACGGGCACGAACGGCCACCGTATTACTTTCAGCCTCTTTATCCCCTACAACTAATAAAAATGGGAGCTTCTGTAATGCGTGCTCGCGTATTTTATAGGTTATTTTCTCATTCCGCAAATCTGATTCGACTCTAAACCCTTGTTTTTTCAGAGATTGCTGGACTTGTTGTGCATAGGCAGCGGAATTATCCGAGATATTGAGCACCACAGCTTGAGTTGGAGCAAGCCAAACGGGCATATTTCCAGCGTGGTTTTCGATCAAAATACCGATAAATCGCTCTAAAGAGCCCACAATTGCCCTATGGAGCATGACTGGGGCTTTACGAGTGTTCTCTTCTGTCACATATTCAGCGCCCAAACGGGCTGGCATCGAGAAATCCACCTGAATCGTGCCGCACTGCCAAGTACGCCCAATCGAATCCTTAAGGTGATATTCGATCTTGGGACCATAAAAAGCCCCCTCGCCTGGCAATTCTTCCCATTCTTGGCCAGAAGCAGTCAAAGCTCCCCGTAATGCGGCTTCTGCCTTGTCCCAAATGGCATCATCACCAACCCGCTTAGCAGGACGCAATGCCAGCTTGACGGCAACTTCGGTGAACCCAAAATCCTGATAGACCTCACGTACTGCCTGGTCGAAAGCAGCCACTTCAGACTGAATCTGATCTTCTGTACAGAAAATATGGCCATCATCTTGGGTAAAGCCTCGGACGCGCATTAAGCCATGCAAAGCGCCAGAGGGTTCATTGCGATGGCACTGACCAAACTCACCGTAACGCAATGGCAATTCCCGATAGCTATGCAGTCCTGAATTAAAGATTTGGACATGTCCTGGGCAGTTCATCGGCTTTAAGGCATAGGCCCGATTCTCTGACTCAGTCGTAAACATGTTTTCTTTGTAGTTATCCCAGTGGCCTGACTTTTCCCAGAGACCCCGATCCAAAATTTGCGGTGCCTTTACTTCCTGGTAGCCCTCACGCTGGTAAACACGTCGCATGTACTGCTCAACCTCTTGCCAAATCGACCAGCCTTTAGGGTGCCAAAAAACGAGGCCCGGAGCTTCTGGTTGGAAGTGGAATAAATCCAGAAACTTACCAAGGCGACGATGGTCTCGCTTCTCAGCCTCTTCCAACATATGCAAATGGGCGTCTTGATCTTCTTTTTTTAACCAGGCAGTGCCGTAGATCCGCTGCAACATCTCATTCTTGCTATCGCCACGCCAGTAGGCACCAGCAACGCTTAGGAGCTTAAATACCTTGAGCTTCCCAGTGGAAGGTACGTGCGGGCCACGACATAAGTCTGTGAACTTGCCTTCGGCATACAAAGACACATCCTCACCCTGCGGAATGCTGGCAATAATTTCTGCTTTGTAGTTTTCGCCCTGGTCTTTAAAAAACTGCACTGCCTCATCACGCGGCATCACGGTGCGAACAACGGGCTCATCTTTCTTGGCGAGCTCAGCCATTTTCTTTTCAAGTGCGACTAGATCTTCAGGTGTAAATGGGCGATGAAATGAGAAGTCATAATAAAAACCATTTTCAATAACAGGACCAATGGTGACTTGCGCCTCAGGAAATAATTCTTTCACAGCGTAAGCGAGCAAGTGCGCAGTCGAGTGCCGCACAATCTCCAGCGCCTCTGGGCTTTTATCGGTAATGATGGACAGCTGACTATTCTTATCAATGACAAAACTGGCGTCCACCAGAGTGCCATCAACCATGCCACCTAGGGCGGCTTTAGCAAGGCCGCTCCCAATGCTTTGTGCGACATCAAGCACACGCACGGGGGCATCAAACTCCCGTTTAGATCCGTCTGGCAGAGTAACTACAAGCATGACAACTCCATCAATTAACTTACAAAAAAGAAAGCGCGGTAGCATTTCGGCAGCCGCGCTCTTTTGGGTCTTTATTCGTTGGTAGGCTCGATTGGACTCGAACCAACGACCCCCACCATGTCAAGGTGGTGCTCTAACCAGCTGAGCTACGAGCCTATATAGCCATAGAGTTTATCACCGGCGGCGTACTTGGGTCACCCCTTTGACTTCTTCTAGACTGTTTTGAATGATACGGAGGGCTTCAGAGTCTTTGATTTCCACGGTCAGGAGTATCTGCGCTATGCCTCGCTTCACGGATTTACGCAAATCAATGACATGGATACCCTGCCTTGTCAGGATTTCAAACAACTCGCGCATCAGCTCTGGGCGATCGAGGCCAGTCACTGCTAAATCGGCAGGAAATACCTTCTTCAGCTCATTTCCTAACATCGCATCAGAATTGGGCTCATTCCAAGCTGTCTGAATGACGCGCTCGGGCGCTCTCTCTAAAAGCCCTCTAAAGGTTTTGCAAGATCGCCGGTGAATCGAAACGCCTCTACCCTGAGTTACAAAACCCGCAATTGCATCCGGTGGAACAGGTCGGCAACAACGAGCCAATTGGGTCAATAAAGAATCTACTCCCACTACTAGGACATCACCAGCCTGACCCTGCTTACGAGTACTTTGCTTGAGAATAATTTCAGGCGTTGGCAGGCTGACTTTCGCTTCTGACTTCTGTTCAGTCTTGACGTCTACCGCCTTTGACCCAGCCTCTTCATCATCTAGAGCATTGAACCAGGCACGCACTCGCGAACGGGCGCGCTGTGAGCGAAGGTAGTGACGACTCGGGCTAATCCAATCGCGCGATGGTCCGCCATGCTTCACTGCAATGATCTCAATCGTCTGCCCATTTTGCAGAGCAGTCTCTAGCGGCACCATTGCACCATCTACGCGGGCACCACGACAGCGATGCCCAAGGTTGGTATGCACTGCATAAGCAAAATCAATGGGTGTAGAACCCCTCTCCAGAGAGAGCACCTTCCCCAGTGGCGTAAGCACATAAATATGATCATCGATCTGCTGATGCTTGAGCTGCTCCCAAGCATCCTCTTTCCAAGAGATCAACTGTCGTGCCCAAGCGATTTGTCGCTCATAAGCTACTTCAGAACTGTGGGTGCCTGCTTGATGAGGAGTGCTAGGCTGATTTGTCTTTTGAGACTTAGGCGACGAAGACATCCCGACATAGGCTCCCTCTTTGTAACGCCAATGCGCTGCTAAACCATATTCCGCTTGTTGATGCATTTCTGATGTGCGAACCTGAATCTCAAATGCAGCGCCCTCCTCATTCATCACCACGGTATGAAGCGATTGATAGCCATTGGGCTTTGGTCTGGCGATATAGTCATCAAACTCGCGCGGCACCGGCTGCCAGACGTTATGCACAATACCCAATACGGCATAGCAAGACTTCACATCATCCACCAGCACTCGAAATGCCCTGACGTCATACAGGTTCGCAAAATCGAGAGACTTGCCTTGCATCTTTTTCCAAATACTGTAAATGTGTTTTGGCCTACCTAGTACTTCACCATCAATTTGTGCAGCTTTTAATTCGTCTTTAAGCTGCAAGACGATTTGATCAATAAACGATTGACGCTCAATTCTATTGGCATCCAACATCGTGACAATATCGCGATAGGTTTGTGGTGATAGAGCACGAAAAGCTAAATCCTCCATCTCCCATTTCATTTGCCAGATACCTAATCGATTGGCTAATGAGGCATCAATATTTAAAATCTCTTGCGCCCAAGAGGCCGGCATCTCCCTATTTTCTTGAGTAACCCAACGCAAAGTTTGCAGACGTGATGCGAGATAAATTAACACTACCCGTAGATCATCACCAAATGCCAAGAGCATCTTACGCAGCATTTCTTCTTGACCAGTAACATTTAAGCCACCATCCTCACGAACCAACTTGGCCTGCGCTTGACGAAGCCCTCGATAACCAATCAATAACTTAGCCGGATCCTCACCGATCAGCTTAATAAGGGCTTCTTTGCCATGGGTGCGAGCAATATTGCTTGCAGCAACCAATGTTGCTTCATCTAGATTGAGGGATTGCAAAATTTGGTGAACGCCAGATGCATGCAGTTCTGCTGACTCGCCGTACCACGCATCAGTGAAGATTTCTGGTGTTGCTGAAGGTGATGCTAATTTGCTAGGTGTATTCGCCATTGGCAAAAATTAACTAAAGAATTCTTTTGCTAAAGCGACTTGCTCTGGCTTAACAAATGCAGGTGCATGACCTACATTTGGAATTTCAATACTCCGAATATAAGGATTGACTTTGCACATTTCAGCGACTGTTTTTGCAGAGAGTAAATCAGAATTGCCGCCACGCACAATTAACATCGGAATATGGATCTGTTTAAAGGCGTGCCACATCGCCATCTCACCAGCTTTAGCCATAATCGGATTGACTGAAGCAAATGGCACAGCAATATTCGGGTCATAGTGCATGATCCATTGACCATTACGCTCAACTAACATGGGGCCATTGTAAGTCTCCCACTCTTCAGGCGTGTGCTCACCAAAGGTGGCGCAGATCGCGTTTAAACGATTGAGTGCATCAGCGCGATTTGCAAAGACAAAAGGTTGACCAACATAAGAACCCAAACGTTTCAGAGCCTCAGGCTCAATCTTGGGCCCCACATCATTAATCAACATTCTTCGAATAGGCGAGTTGGGCATAGCAGCATAAACCATCCCAATAAGGCCGCCCATAGAGGTTCCAAACCAATCTACTTGAGAGACGCCCAATGTTTCAATCAACTGCGCAATATCAGAGACATATTGAGGAACTGCATAGAGCATGGGGTTGCTCAGATGGTCAGAGTCGCCTCGACCAACGACATCAGGACACACCACGTAATAATCCTGGCACATCGTTTCTGCCAGAGTCTGAAAGTCGCTACCGCGCCTGGTTAAACCATGGACACACAGCAATACTTTGCTATTAGTGGGATCGCCCCAAGCGTGATAAGCCATGCGATGTTCAGAATCGCCACTGGTGCACTGAACATAAAAAGTATCACCCTGGTGAAAAGCAGCCACAGGCTTAGCCTGTTCACGAGGTTCATCATGATCATGATTATGGTCATTTGCCTCACCCACTTCCTCAGGCTGAAGCGTCACATGATCAATGCCGTGCTTATCTATCAACATGGTGTTAATTAGCCGCATGATATGTGGCCACTCAGACATCTGTGCAATTTCAATATGGCCAATTAATGCCGGAAAGTTTGGGGTCATCTCCCACACATGAAGATCATGAACTGCTAGCACGCCTGGCACATTTTTAAGATCACTACCCACCTGCAGGTAGTCAATATGTAAGGGCACACCCTCCATTAAGAAGTGATAGGACTCTTTTAAGATCGAGATTGTTGACTTCAGAATAAGGAGTGACACCAAAATAGACAGAATCGCATCAATAGGCATCCAGCCTGTCAACTGAATCACGATACCGGCGGCTAGAGCGGCTATAGAGCCTAATAAGTCACCCATCACATGCACTAAAGCTGCGCGCGTATTGACACTCTTCTTGTCACGAGAGAGCACCCATGCAACAACGATATTCATCACAAGACCAATTGCCGCCACCACTGTGACAGTAAAGCCATCTACCTGATGAGGATTAGCAAACCGACTAACTGCCTCAATCACAATCCAAAAAACCAAAGCCAACATGGCAATACTATTCACGAAAGCAGCCAGTGCTTCAGCACGCCCGAAGCCAAAAGAATGTTTTGGGGAAGGTGGACGACGCGAAATCATTTGCGCTAATAGTGCAAGACCTAATGCAGCCGCATCGGTCACCATGTGACCTGCGTCAGAAATCAAGGCTAATGAATTCGCAAAATAGGCAGCGGCACCCTCCACTCCAGAGAACCCTAAGGTGAGTAGTAATGCAATCAGGAGTAGATTTTGATTAGAGACTTCTTTGCTATGGCCGTGTTGAGCATCGCCTTTTTTATGCGCATGCAGAGAGGAATCAGCCCCAAAAGGACTTTTTGATCTTACCTGCTTTGAATGGGAATGATCGGATCCCGACATGGTAATTCCCTTAATCCATTAATAAGAAGTAGTGGAAATAGTGAAGGCCGAGATTAGACGCCCGCAGTGTCAATAGGAGCACCTGTTTTAGAGAGCACTTCTTCCTTAGTGACTCCAGGAGCCAGTTCCACCAATTTCAAGCCTTTAGGAGTAATGTCCAACACGCAGAGATCAGTAATAATGCGGCTAATTACGCCTACACCAGTCAAAGGCAAAGTGCATTTTGGCAGAATCTTGATTTCTTCAGTGCCATCTTTCTTCTTTGCGACATGCTCCATTAAGACAACTACATGCTTCACACCAGCAACCAAGTCCATAGCCCCACCCATGCCCTTGACCATCTTCCCCGGAATCATCCAGTTTGCTAAGTCGCCATGCTCACTCACCTGCATTGCACCCAAAATGGCAATATTAATTTTTCCACCACGAATCATTCCAAAAGAATCTGCAGAAGAAAAGATAGATGAACCAGGTAAGGTTGTAATGGTTTGTTTACCCGCATTAATTAAATCAGCATCAATCGTTTGCTCGGTCGGAAAAGGCCCAATTCCTAATAAACCATTTTCCGATTGGAGCCATACCTCCATTCCTTCAGGCACATGATTAGCTACTAGGGTTGGCATGCCAATACCTAAATTAACGTAGTAACCATCCTTTAACTCTTTAGCAGCACGTGCTGCCATTTCATCTCTATTCCAAGGCATATCGATCTTCCTAAATATTCTCTACTGTTTTTATATGGTGTCTATAGGTATTAAGCTGCAGACAAAGTGCGTTGCTCAATACGCTTCTCAGGCGTTGTATTGAGAACTAAGCGATGCACATAAATGCCTGGCGTATGAATTTGATCAGGATCTAATTCACCGTTCTCCACAATTTCTTCGACTTCAGCGACCGTAATCTTGCCTGCCATCGCAACCATGGGATTGAAGTTACGCGCTGTGTAGCGATAAACCAAATTACCTGACTTATCCGCTTTCCATGCTTTCACTAGAGAGACATCCGCAATGATGGCGCGCTCCATGATGTAGCGCTCACCATCGAATTCTTTTTCTTCCTTGCCCTCAGCGACCAGAGTACCTACTCCAGTTTTGGTGTAGAAAGCAGGAATACCACAACCACCAGCACGCAATTTCTCAGCCAAGGTACCTTGCGGAGTAAATTCCAACTCCAGCTCACCGGCCAAATATTGACGCTCAAATTCTTTGTTTTCGCCAACATAAGAAGCGACCATCTTTTTCACTTGTCTTGAGTTAAGCAATAAACCCAAACCAAAGCCGTCTACCCCAGCATTATTGGCAATTGCCGTCAGATTTTGCACGCCCAAATCTTTCACTGCGGCAATCAATGCCTCAGGTATGCCGCACAGACCAAAACCGCCAACAGCCAGTTTCTGACCATCCTTCAAGACATCCCTTAAGGCATCTACAGCCGATGGGTAAGTTTTATTCATAAATTCGTCCTAATATTGCTAAAAAAGGTAAAAAGTAATCATAACGCTTTAGATTCCAAAGACCGATCGCAATAGGCGCCACACTGGCTTTTCTGCTTAGAACTAAACTATGGGATGTGGTTTGAAGCTGGATATTTAGTAAAAATGCTGGAAATCACTTATTCACCCCAGTTTTTAAGCCCCGTTGGAGAAATTGAATGACTGCCCAAGAATTACTCGCCCAATTTGGACCCAGAGAATCCATGGATTACGACCTGGTGATCGTGGGTGGCGGCCCAGCTGGTCTTTCTGCAGCCATTAAAGCCAAACAACTTGCCCAGGATTCTGGCAAAGAAATCAGTGTCTGCGTACTGGAAAAAGGCTCAGAAATCGGCGCGCATATTTTGTCCGGTGCAGTGATGGATCCCAAGGCGCTCACAGAGCTCTTCCCCAACTGGCAAGAATTAGGGGCGCCACTGAATACTGAAGTCACTCAAGACCAGTTTTTATTTCTGACGAAAGAGAGTTCATTTCAAGTACCCAATTGGATGCTGCCTCATTGCTTTAAGAATGAAGGTAATTACATTATTAGCTTGGCTAATGTCACTCGCTGGCTTGGCCAACAGGCCGAGAGTCTGGGTGTCGACATTTTCCCCGGCTTTCCTGCGGCGGAGATTTTGTACGACGAGCAAGGTGCAGTGTGTGGTGTGACCACGGGCTCGATGGGCTTGGATAAAGAAGGCCAGCCTACAGATCAATTCCAGTTAGGAATGGAGTTACGCGCGAAGTACACCCTATTTGCCGAAGGCTCACGCGGTCACTTAGGCAAGCAGCTCATCTCCAAGTTTGCATTAGATCAAGAGTCGGATCCACAAAGCTACGGGATTGGGATTAAAGAGCTTTGGGAAGTAGAGCCCTCTAAGAGTAAACCTGGTCTAGTAGTGCATACCGCGGGTTGGCCTTTAGAAAGCGATACCTATGGTGGCTCATTTTTATATCACTTAGATAACAATCAAGTGGCGGTTGGCTTGGTAGTAGGCTTGTCCTACAAGAACCCTTACCTTTCCCCCTTTGAAGAATTCCAGCGCTACAAATTGCACCCCAAGATTCGGGAAACATTTGAAGGCGGCAAGCGTCTTGCTTATGGGGCCCGCGCACTCACCGCTGGCGGCTTAAATAGCCTACCAAAAACCGTATTTCCGGGCGGCGCCTTGATCGGCTGCGATGCAGGATTTTTAAATGCTTCGCGTATTAAGGGAAGTCATGCTGCGATTAAGACGGGGATGCTGGCTGCCCAAGCAGCCGTTGCCGCTCTTGCAGAAAATCGTTCCGCTGATGTCTTGACTGCCTATCCGAAGGCATTCAACAATAGTTGGC
The DNA here is from genome assembly GCF_018882095.1 of Polynucleobacter sp. CS-Odin-A6. Lineage (GTDB taxonomy): Bacteria > Pseudomonadota > Gammaproteobacteria > Burkholderiales > Burkholderiaceae > Polynucleobacter. The sequence continues at coordinate 36,915 of NZ_JACVPD010000003.1, read as the reverse complement.
TACACACTGAGCTTAGTCAGGCACGGAACTTTAAACCTTGGATGTCTAAAGGACTTTACCTTGGCACCTTGATGGTCGGTCTAGAGCAAAAACTCTTAGGAGGAAATATGCCCTGGACGATTCACCTAAAACATGCAGATCATGAGTGTCTAGAACCAGCCTCACTGCATCAGCCAATCGACTATCCAAAGCCCGATGGCAAAATCACCTTTGATCGACTCTCCTCTGTCTTTATATCCAATACAAATCATGCAGAGAATCAGCCGAGTCATTTAACGCTCAAAGATCAATCCGTTCCGGTAAGCCTGAATCTCAAAACCTATGCAGGTCCGGAGCAACGCTACTGTCCTGCTGGCGTTTATGAATATGTGGAAAAAGAGGGTCAGCCCCAACTGCAAATTAATGCACAAAATTGCGTCCATTGCAAAACCTGTGACATCAAAGATCCGAGCCAAAATATTATTTGGATTGCCCCTGAGGGCGGCGGCGGGCCAAACTATGCTTCTATGTAGTTCGATTGTGACTAGGACGCAGTTTCTGAATTGCCATACCCGCTAGACCACAAGCTAAAGCGGACATCACAAATACATTGCGTGGCTGCGTTGCATCCCACAGCCATCCAGCAACTAAACCACCTAGTGTTCCGCCTAAGCCATAAGAGACTGTCGCCATTAATGCTTGGCCACGAGCCTGCAGGGGGCCAGTAAACCAACGCTGTAGTAATTTAGTTGCAGCGCTATGGTGAGCCCCAAAAGTAGCAGCATGCATGAGTTGCGCGAGAATCAATACCCAAGTCAACGGAAAGAAAGCAATCAGGACAAATCGAAACACACCAATACCAAAGGCAATTTGGAGAATCACTTCTGGATCTAAGCGGCTAAGCACCTTGCTTTGGAAATAAAAGAAGATCACTTCAGCAGCAACACCTAGCGCCCAAAACAAACCGATTTGAAATTTGTTGTAACCCAAATCTGCTAAGTACAGAGAATAAAATACGTACAAAGCGGCATGTGCAAAGATCATAAAAAATCCAGACAACAAAAACCAACGCACATCCGGATTAAATAACACTACTAAGAGTTCGCCCTTCACCATCTTGCGACGCTCGATCTTAGGCTCATGCAATCGAAAGGTCACTAGCGCTAAAAAGGCCAAGATGACCATGCCTACAATTGGATAAAGTTCAATACCATTTCGCTGAAACAGCTCTCCTGCAAACAGCACCATTGCAATAAAGCCAATTGAGCCCCACAAGCGCAAACGCCCATACCGTTTATCAAAAGAATTATCTTTGAACAAGGCATGAACCGTAGCGGATTCACCTAATGGCATGAGGCTACTCAAAATCGTGTGGAACACGAACATCCAAACAAAGAATGCAGCGTAACTTTGTAAGAAAAAGATGCACAGAAATACCGCCGCGGCCAAGCAAGCACAGAAACGAATAATGCCAATCCGATTAGAAAGATAATCAGATAACCAGCCCCATGAGAAAGGACCAACAATTCGCGTCACTTGCAACATCGACATTAGCACCGCAATCTCAATCACACTAAAACCACGCTCTAGAAAAAAGAGGCTAGCGAACGGAGAAACTAAACCTACATAAGCAAAATATAAAAAGAAAAAGGACCCGAAGGCCCAACGCACGGAAGCTGTCATTTTCTTTTTCTTAGAGGGATAAATTAGTCAGCTACAGAACCGGGGCGTGCTGCTGGGATTGCTGCAACAGGATGTTTTACGTCACCACATTGAGCGCGATGCCGCAAAGCATGATCCATCAATACTAAAGCGAGCATGGCCTCTGCAATTGGTGTTGCCCGAATACCTACGCATGGGTCATGACGCCCCTTGGTTTGTACCGTAATGGGTTTTCCATCCAAATCAACTGATTGTTTCGGGCTTAAGATGCTAGAGGTTGGTTTGATCGCAATCGATACGCGCAAATCTTGTCCACTGCTAATGCCCCCTAGAGTACCGCCAGCATGATCACTGGCAAAACCATCCGGATGAAGCTCGTCACCATGTTCGCTGCCGCGTTGAGCTACCGATTGAAAGCCTGAGCCGATCTCAACCCCTTTTACAGCATTAATCCCCATCATGGCATGCGCAATATCGGCATCCAACTTATCAAATAGAGGCTCACCTAGCCCCACTGGAACATGGCGCGCCCGCACTTCAATCTTTGCCCCACAAGAATCTCCTGCTTTGCGTAGCGCATCCATATACGCCTCTAGCTGAGGCACAATTTCGGCGTTTGCAGAGAAGAAAGGATTGCTCCCAATCAGCGAAGCATCTTGAAATGGAATGTTGATTTCACCGAGTTGGCTCATGTAGCCATAAATCTCAGTACCGTATTGTTCTTTAAGCCACTTCTTCGCAATGGCTGCTGCTGCCACTACCGGCGCAGTGAGTCTTGCTGATGAACGACCGCCACCGCGAGGATCGCGCAAACCGTACTTATAGTGATAGGTGTAATCAGCATGGCCAGGCCTAAATGTTTGCAGAATATCGCCGTAATCTTGGCTGCGTTGATCCGTATTGCGAATCATGAGACAAATAGGCGTACCAGTCGTTTTGCCCTCGTATACACCAGATAAGATTTCAACCATGTCAGCCTCTTGGCGCTGAGTCACGTGACGCGACGTTCCCGGTTTACGACGATCTAAATCCATCTGCAAATCGGCTTCACACAGAAGCATTCCTGGAGGGCAACCGTCGACGACAGCGCCAATCGCGGGACCATGAGATTCACCAAAAGTGGTGACCGTAAAGAGAAGGCCTAAAGTATTTCCTGACATAACGACATTATGTCATCTGTCTGGGGCTTGGGCTAGGGCCGACCTAAGGAGCCGATTTTTCCGCCTCTTCAGGCCAGTCACGGATATACGCCTTGAGCATGGTGTTCTCAAAATCTTGTGACTCCACAACCGATTTAGCAACATCGTAGAAAGAAATGACCCCCATCAGCATTTTTTGATCGACAACTGGTAGATAGCGTGCATGCTCTACAAGCATCATGCGGCGGACTTCATCGATCTCCGTCTCCATGTTGCAAGTGAGGGGCTTGGAATTCATCACGCTATGTACCTTCAGATCATCCAATGTACCGTGATGTTGGGCTAAGGCTGTCATGACCTCACGAAATGTCAGCATGCCAACAAGCTTGTCATACTCCATCACTACTAGTGAACCAATGTCATGCTCACTCATCACCAAGACCGCAGTCTTCAAGGACGTCTCGGGCGCCACGGTGAATAGTGTGCCGCCCTTCACACGCAATATGTCAGATACCTTCATGTCGTCTCCAGGAATCAGTGCCTATGTAAACAATATATTCTCAAGCCCTCATGGAATCAAGGATCAATTTGATAGTTCAATAACGAATAACCCTGATAAGACCGCTGCGGACACTGGGAAGATTGGCAACCAGCACTGCCCCAGCCAAGGTGATCCACCAAGTTAAATAAATCCACAGGAGCGCCAGAGGAAAGATAGCAAAGGCGCCATAGACTGTTTTGTAAAAGGCGACATTCGTCAAAAACAGTCCAAACCCAAACTTCATGATTTCAAAGGTGAGCGTAGCAAAGAATCCGCCGTAGAATGCATCGCGCCACCGGATAGATGCATAAGGCAGGACTTTATAAGCTACCGAGAATACCGACATTGCCAGCAGAATTGGAACAATCGTTGCCACCAGCCCCAAGCCCAAGCTGAGTGCCTCAGTCCAGCCCTCTGCGGCGCTAAATAAGAGTCCGCTCAAGTACGTGCCGATACCCAGCAATATAGGACCTAGTATGGTTGCAGCAGAATAAATACTAATTTTTTTTAAGATAGGCCGCCTTTGGGTGACTCGAAAGATCTGATTAAAGGCGCCCTCAATGACTGCCATTGTCATGATCGTGGTGATGACAAGTCCAATAATGCCAATCAAAGTTAAGCCTTTGGCCTGGGCAGAGAATTGATCTAGGTAATTAAAGACCTGCTGGTTTAAGCCCCCAGGCATATAGGTATCGAGCAGCCAATCCTGAATCGCATACTTAATTCGCACAACGCTAGGCAAGTAACCAATCAAAATTGAGGCCACTGTCAGCATCGGGACCAGTGCCAAGGTTGTAGTAAAGGCCAGGCTTGCTGCCACCTGCTGCAAATTCTGACCACGATTACGCTCCCAGATCTCTTTTCCAAGAGAGAGCCATAATTGAGGATTCCGAATGAGGCGCATCGCCCATATCATAAGAGAAGAATATGAGCCAATCTGATATTTTAGTTTTGTACTACTCCCGTTACGGCGCTACCCGTGACTTAGCGCGCCTCATTGCCGAAGGTATTGAAAGCATCCCCGGAGTCAACGCCAGACTTCGCACTGTACCGGCAATCTCAACTGTTTGTGAGGCTACTGAGGCAGCCGTTCCTGACGATGGTGCACCTTATGTGGAGTATGCCGATCTACAAGAATGTATTGGTCTAGCGCTAGGCTCACCCACACGTTTTGGCAATATGGCTGCCCCCATGAAATACTTTTGGGATGGCAGCTCCTCAGAGTGGCTCAATGGCGCTCTCATTGGTAAGCCAGCCTGCGTCTTTACCAGCACCGGCAGCCTCCATGGTGGCCAGGAAAGCACCCTGCTGACGATGATGATTCCCCTACTCCACCACGGCATGGTGATCATGGGCATCCCCTACAGTGAACCAGATTTGATGAGCACTTCTTCTGGAGGTAGTCCTTATGGCCTTACCCACTTGGCTCACGCCGATGGTCGAGCGCCGATTAGCGCAGAGGAGCAACGTCTGGCTATTGCCCAAGGCAAGCGCCTAGGCACTGCCGCACTCAAACTCATATAAAGGTAATTCATGTTCAAGGACTGGCGCAATAAAGATCCATACCAACTGCTTGCAACTGCTGCCTTCGTTGCGCTGTTCATTCAGTGCGTTGCCTGGGAGTGGTTTATCTCCCCCCTTAGGCCAGGCGGCTCTTGGTTAATACTCAAAGGCATTCTGCTCCTATTTGCCATTCCCGGCCTGTGGAAGGGCAAGGTGTACACCATGCAATGGGCTGCGTTGATGATCCTGCTGTACATCACCGAGGGTTTGGTCCGCATTCTGGAAACGGGGGCTAATTTCTGGATGGCCGCCTTAGAAACTATTCTAGGTACCGTTGGCTTTATTAGCCTGCTTATTTACCTAAAACCCATTAAAGCGCGTGCCAAAGCAGCTAAAAAGGAGCGTGCTGCTTCTGAAATACAGGACTGAGGAACAAAAAAAGCCGCAATATTGCTGTTTTTAGACAATTTATTAAAAAATTCTGTAATTCTTGTCATCTCAGTCACTTTTCTAGGCGTTGTATGCCCATGGAGGTGACAAATATGTCAACAAGACTTAAACGCTGGGCCCGTTCTATTCAACAAATCGACCTGTCAAGCAGGACTCCTGAAGTTGCTATTGGCTACCTGGATAGCAAATATCGTGACATTGCTTGGCGCTATATCCGCATCCTTGGCTTCGAGCGCACCATTAGCTTCATGGCTAGCAATAACTTCCACCCGGAGTAATTGGCGTTATTTAGACAAACCCCAGAAGAATTGACTCTCTGGGGTTTTTTAATTAAGAACGAACAATCAATAAGCCATCAAGCAATCCATCAGTTATTTTTGGCCTTTAAGGCTTCCTCTAGCTGATTTATCTTGTTTTGCATTGCCGACATCTTCGCATTCAGTGCGCCGACATTTAAGAAAGTTTCATCCGCAACCTGTGCTTTGAGGTTGTTTCCCCAGCCCAACCAGGATGAGTCATAGACTTTGACTTTTTTGAACCCGAGGTTTTTTAAGACCGTAGCCGTTTCTGCTGCACGCACTCCACTCTGACAATAAACGACCGTGTCCTGATTGGGGTCCAGGCCAGAATAGAGCTTCTTCAAGTCTTCCTGACTTTTGAGAGTCATGCCTGAGTTATCAGAAACTTGCTTCTTGCTCAGCTTAATCGCAGCGTCAGGATCCTGCCAATTGCTCTCAAAGGGAATATTGATCGCATTCGGAATGTGGCCACCACGAATCGCACGCACATCTCTACCCGAAAACTCATCGGGCGTTCTAGCATCAATGATTTGAACCGATTTGGATTGGGCCATCTTGAGCATTTCTTCATTCGTAACCAATAACTGAGGCTGAGGAACGAGCGTGACCGAAATCGTAGGCAAGGTAGCGCGCTCTTTTTGAATCGGTAAACCAGCGGATTTCCATGCATCAATGCCGTCGTGATAGATTTGCGCCTGCTTACCGCCAAAGTAGTTAACGGTATACAAGCCGAAATATACATAAGGGTTTCCTCGCGAGCCGTACACCACGATATCGCGATTCACATCAAGACCAGCCCGATTAAAAATAGCCTGAATCTTCTCGGTAGCGATGTAATCCTCTTTGTTGGGATCACGGAGTACATTACCCACTTCGCCAATATTAATTGCGCCTGGAATATGGCCCTCTAAATAACTTTTTTCATCGCGGACATCCCACACGATTGCCCCGCGCGCAAGGGCTTCCTGCATTTGCGCAGTCTGAATGATGGCGTCATTTTTTTGTGCCGTAGCCAAAGCGCTGATCAGCAATAAGCTCATTACGAGGAAGTTTTTGAAGAGAAGCTGCATAGGGATATTTTCTGATTAAAGTGAAATGATGGCTAAATGTTAACTCGATCTTCTGGTTTACTCTTAAATACCCAAAAAGCAAGCAATATAAATGCCAGCACGGCGCAGGAGCCTGAAAATAGGAAGGCATACTGGGGATTGAAGGATTCATAAAGCCAACCAAATATTAGGGAGGCTGGTAACAACATTAATCCGGTAATGAGATTGAACCAGCCAAAGGCGGTGCCCGCCATTCCTGCAGGAGCTAGGTCAGCCACCAGTGCCTTCTCTACCCCCTCGGTTGCTGCTTTAAATAACCCATAGATTGCAAATAGACCGCAGAGAATCCAAATGGTGATACCAGTAAAGCTCATCGCTATATAAAAGAATGCAAAAGCAAGCCAGGCAATCAGAATAAAATGCTTCCGGCTAAATCGGTCTGAGAGTGCTGATAGTGGCGTTCCAAATAAAGTAGTGATCAAGGAGATCGCTGCCCAGAGCAAAGGAATCTGTTCCTGCGGCACCCCAAGCTCTCTCGCCCTTAACAATAAAAACATGTCTGAGGAATTAGCTAAAGCAAAAATTCCAGCAACGAGAATGTAGCGCCTAAACTGCGGAGATAAGCCCTTGAGTGACCAAGAAAATGGGGGCACTAGCCGGTGGTCTCGAGGCGGCTCTCGGAGACAAAGCGCTAGCGTCACCGCAATAACTCCAGGCACCGCAGCCCAGAGAAAAATATCTCGCAAAGGCACCTGCATCGATAGCAGAAAAGCTGCTATGAGCGGGCCCAACACCGCGCCAGCATTATCCATGGATCGATGCAATCCAAAAGTAAGCCCTCGTTGATTGGGGGCAACACTTTCCGCCAATAACGCATCTCGAGGAGAGCTTCTTAAGCCCTTTCCAAGACGATCAGTAAAACGAATACACAATACCCATGCCCAAGAATTAGCCAAGGCGATGAGCGGCCTCCCAATTCCAGCCAAGAAATAGCCAATCACGATCCAAGGCTTAGTCTTTTTAGTTCGGTCAACAATGACACCTGAAACCAATTTAAAGATACTCGAACTAGCCTCCGCTACCCCCTCAATCAGACCTAAAGCTCTTGGACCAGCCATCAACACAGTTGCCAGATACAAAGGCATCAATGGGTACAGCATTTCACTAGCGGCATCATTGACAAAGCTAATCAAACCAATCAACCAGACCGTATGTGGTAGAGATCGCAAAGTTTTGAACATAGCGTCTCAATGTAGCATCAAATTAAATATAACCCTAACTGCAATAATGACTTGAATCTCGCTGTAATTAAACGTAGGATAAAGGGGTGGGCACCAGCCTTTTATCAAATTTCACTAAAAGCACCCTCCTAAAAGGAAGACATCATGAGTCAAAAAAAATTGGTTAAGCAGTTATTAAAAAAATTAGACAAGTTGGAAGCCGATAGAGAAAAATTAATCGATAAGCTTGCCAAAGCTTTGGACAAGATGGAGAAAAAGACTCCGGCTAAAAAAGTAGTAGCAAAGAAAGTCCCAGCCAAGAAAGTGCCTGCTAAGAAGGCAGTAGCAAAGAAAGCGCCCGCCAAAAAAGTGGCGGCAAAAAAAGTGCCTGCTAAGAAGGCGGTAGTTAGAAAAGCGGTTGCTAAGAAGATTCCGGCAAAAAAAGTAGTTCCAACAACACCCACTGAATAAGATTTAATGATAAGCAAGATCTGCCCGTGAGTAAGTCAGCAGTCCCTGAGCATACTTACGAGGCAGACTTAAGACTGCTACAGATTGAGTTAGTCAAATTACAGCATCACATCATTGATAAAGGTAAGCGTCTCTTAGTCATCGTAGAAGGACGTGATACCGCAGGTAAAGATGGCTCAATTAAAAGCATCGTTGAGAATTTGAGCCCTAGAGATACTCGAATAATTGCCCTCAATAAGTCTTCCCCCCGCGAGGAAGGTGAATGGTACTTTCAAAGGTACATTGCCGAACTCCCCGCTGCCGGTGAATTCACCTTATTCAATCGCAGTTGGTATAACCGTGCTGGCGTTGAAAAGGTAATGGGGTTTTGTACCGATTATCAATATAAGCAGTTCATGGCGACTGTGAATGCGTTTGAATCTTTGTTGGTGAGCTCCGACATACAAGTAATTAAATATTACCTCGACATCACCAAGGAAGAGCAAGCCATTCGACTGAAAGATCGCGCCAAGGATCCATTGAAGCAATGGAAAATTAGTCCGATTGACCAAAAAGCTCAGAAGATGTGGAAAACATATTCGGATGCACGCAATAAAATGCTGAAGCAGACCAGCTCAACCCTTGCGCCTTGGACTGTGATCAACGCAAATGATAAGAAACTAGCTCACCTCAACTTGATTGCCAATCTGTTGACCCGAGTGCATTACCCGAATAAGAATAAGAAAATCCTCAAGATTGATCCAAAGATCGTATTGACCTGGGCGGCGGATTCTAAAAAATTACCGAAGCTCTCTAAATAGATTAGCAATTGGCCATTGCCTGAATTTCCGCAGCAGTGACAAAGACAGGGCTGCGCCCGCCGCTATTATTTAGCGCTAGTAGTTCTTGGGTCTGCTGAGGTTTCAAGCGCTACCCTCACAACCTTCTTAGCCATGGCTATAAATGATTCTACGGAGCCGCCACTCGTTCTGAACGATTCACCTTCAATGGTCACTAAGCCCTCTCCAATCACTTCTTTGGATTGACTATCGGTAATTTTGCTTTCTACCAACATAGCAGGCGTTTTGGAGTTCACACCACCGGCATAAGCAGCCGCACTTAATGCCAGGCCAATGGGAGTAAAATTCCAAGGTTGCATGCTATCTGTTGAACTCTCTGCACCGGTAATACCAACCGAGATACGCGCTACGCCTGGACCTGGCTGATTAACAATGCTGATATTGCCACGACTATTAATAGCCTCCACCATCGAAGCTTGCAAAGCCACTTTAGCTTGATTAATTACATCGGCTGTCACTTCTTTGGTGGCATTCTGATTTAAGTAAATAGGGTCCAATATTACTGCCGTGTAAAAACCAGGATTGATGCCAGCTTTGCGATATCTCCAAATACGAGTATCGGACTCACTAATTGACATCGGAACCAAGAGTGAATAGTTAGGCAAGAAACCGGATTTTGGCATTGGCCGACTTGCCAATTTGGGGGTATTGCTACAAGCAGCCAATAACACCGCTAAAGATAGCATCGTCAATACAGTGCCAAGTTTTTTCATTTTGATTCCCGGGTAGTGGTTTGCCCAAGGAGTTTCCTTTAGACTAATCCGTCCATCATACATAGCAATCTAAATTTCACCGCACTTTCAGGGACTAAGGGGTTGGACACGGCATCAGACTTCCCGACTTTTGGTGCAACTGAGGCTTGCACTCTGGTGATGGGACGGCAATCTTAGGACTTGCTACTTGGCTTGAAAGGGTTTTGCTTGCAAGCGCTTGAGTCTGGCTCGACTCAGAAGCAACTACATTCAAAGCCGGTATAGAACGATAAAACTCCTTATCGGTTCCGGGACAAGGCATCAGAGCACCCGTTTTTTGATTCAAAACAGACTTGCACTGCGGATCCGCTTGGAGCCTAGCCTCCAATTTATCCACGCTACAGGCTAAAAGGAGTAAGGATGAGCTGATTAGGAAAAAGCTTAAACGGAAAAATTGAATCATGTTCATGCGCCCCATGCTTGGCTAAAGTAATTTACTCAGAGGGAGATTTTTCCTTTAATAGCCTAGGCATACAAAGGAAGTCTTTACCGAAATACATGTTTGAATCAATAGTCCAAAATTTTGGATAAGAAGTCTTTAGCTCTTGGAGATCTGGCCTCGGGCTTACCAAAGAAATCATCCGTACTGCAGTCTTCAATAATTCTTCCCTCATCCATGAAGATCACTCGGTGACTGACTTTGCGAGCAAAGCCCATTTCATGGGTCACACAACACATCGTCATGCCTTCATTGGCTAACTTCACCATGACATCTAAGACCTCACCAACCATCTCAGGGTCCAGCGCAGAGGTTGGCTCATCGAATAACATCACAATCGGATCCATGCTCAGGGCACGAGCAATAGCAACACGCTGCTGCTGCCCACCAGATAACTGACCTGGAAACTTGTCTTTTTGCGCCATTAAGCCAACCCGCTCAAGATACTTGAGGCCATGGGTTTTAGCCTCGTCAATTGATCTACCGAGCACTTTCATTTGTGCCAGCGTCAAGTTTTCAGTAACACTTAAATGTGGAAAAAGTTCGAAGCTTTGGAATACCATCCCAACTCGCGCTCGTAACTGAGGTAAATTCGTCTTTGGATCATGCAGTGCAATTCCGTCGACCATAATTTCACCAGCCTGAAATGGCTCAAGCGCATTAATTGTCTTAATAAGAGTGGATTTACCAGAACCCGATGGCCCGCAAATCACAACCACGTCGCCTTTTTGAATCGATGTGGAGCAGTCAGTTAAGACCTGAAAAGATCCGTACCATTTTGAAACGTTTTTTAGATCAATCATATAAACCTTCAGCGAATAATTTGAATTTTCTTTTGAATTTGTCTTACTGAATATGACAGTCCAAAGCAGATGATGAAATATAAGACGGCAGCTATTAGGTATGCCTCTACAGGTCGGTTGTAATTTTTAGAAAGTATCTCAAAACCTTTCAGAAGATCATAAGCACCGATGGCATAAACCAGAGAAGTATCTTGAAATAAAATAATCGTTTGCGTAAGCAAAACAGGGAGCATATTTCGAAAGGCTTGAGGCAGAATGATGTATCGCATGCTTTGAAAGTAGGTTAACCCTAAAGCGTATCCGGCATTTACCTGATCCTTTTTTACACTTTGAATACCTGCGCGCATGATTTCAGAATAGTAAGCCGCCTCAAAAACAGTAAAGGTAATGAGCGCTGAATATTCAGCGCCTAAGGTCTGGCCGGTGAGCAAGGGCAACAGAAGAAAGAACCACAAAATCACCATTACCAGTGGGATTGAACGCAAGGTAGTCACATATACCAAAGCAGGAACACTTAACCATTTCAGACTAGACAAACGCATCATCGCCAAAATGGTGCCAAGAATGATGCCTCCTATCATGGCTACCAGCGTAAGGTGCAAAGAAAATACGAGCCCCTTAAGAATAAAAGTTGAGATTATGTGCCAAGTAAAAAAACTAAAGTCAAGATTCATCAGGCTCATTTTCTTGCTCCTGTTGAACTAGGGATGGAGATTTTATACTCTATAAACTGAGCAACTAAATTGACAATAAAAGCTGAAATAAAATATAACCCCGTTACTACTAAATATATTTCGATACCCCGAGAAGTTTCTTCTTGGGCCTGCATTGCAAACATTGTTAGCTCAGCAATTCCAATCGCAAAGGCAACTGAAGAGTTTTTAACAATATTCATCGCCTCACTCGTCAGTGGCGGAATGATAATTCGAAGGGTTTGCGGAAGCAAAACGTAGCGATAGGACTGAACCACTGTGAGGCCCAAAGCTAGAGCGGCGTATCGCTGACCGGTCGGAAGGGTGAAAACCCCTGCTTTCACTTGATCAGCAATACGAGCCGATGTAAACAACCCCAATGCAATCACCACCAATAAAAAGCTGGGGATCTTATTCATGATTGGAAACAGGGAAGGTATTACGTGATACCAAAGAAATAATTGAACTAAAAGAGGAATATTTCTAAATAATTCCGCCCAAGCATTACCAATACGTTCTAAGTATTTATTGTTTGTGGTGCGCAATACCCCAAATAAAAAACCAGCAAAGAAAGCCAATGCAAAAGATAAAACAGAAACAAGTAAGGTCCAGCGCCAAGCTGTCATAAGCCAGGTTAAATAAGTTTCATTACCGCCTATACTTTTGAGAAAGACATCCCACTCAAACGTGTATTTCATAGATACGACCTAATAATAAGTAAAACTGCTAGTTTTATCGGCAAGTGAAATTATCCACATTAATTGGAGGAACTTTACCCATCATCATAAAGGCCAAGACTTTGGCAGAGCCTGGTGCCAGGGTCAAACCTAATGCGCCATGACCTGCATTGATCCATAAGTTTTCATACGCAATTCGACCTAGGTAAGGAAGGCTTGTTGGCGAGGCCGGCCTTAATCCCGCCCAAGGGAGGGCATCATTTTGATCAATGGCTCCGGGAAATAGTGTCTCGGTATCTGCTGCTAACGAATCAATCCGGTCTTGTGGAATTTCAAGCGTGTCCCCTACGATTTCAGCAAAGCCGGCGACCCTAAGGCGATTTCCAATCTTAGCAAAGACTACCTTATGACCCTGATCCGTTATACAAGTTGAGGGTACCGCTGACGTGTCTTTGATAGCAAAATCGATGCTATATCCTTTAATTGGCTCGATTAGGAGGCTTTTTCCCAACTTTTCTAGTAAGTGATTTACCCCATTGCCTCCAGATAAAACAAATTGCTCAGCCTTCAATATGGTGCCGTCTTTTAGCTCAAGAGACTGAATTTTTCTCTGTGCAATATTAAAATTGACTACCTCGTTAGCAAAAATCGTTTTTGCACCGCTTGCAGCGAGCAGTAACTTGGTGAGTTTGGCGCAATCGACCACCTCTTCAGACTCCGTATAAACACCAAAGGCAATTGCACCTTCATCATGCCTCAAAGCAGGCTCAATTAGTAAACAGCCCTGCTTATCTAGTATTCGCTGAATACAGCCATGCTTTGCCTGAAATGCCACTTGTTGTTGAACAGCCTTTAACTGCTGGTTATCTCTAAATATAACCAACTTACCTGATCGTCTAAAACCAATGTCATCTACATTCACTCCGGTTTCACTAAGCCATTGCTGCAAAACCTCCCTGCTTAAGCCAGAGAGAGCCAATAGATCGATAGTCGAGCGCCTTACTTGCCTGGTGTTACATGCCAGTACAAATGCAAGCAGCCAGCGAAAATGGCGCATCGAAAATTGTGGAGCCCACTTGATAGGGCTATTCTTTGAAAATAGCCAAAATGGAATTCTTTTTAGGGCATAGGGCGTAGCTAAAGGCTCAACATAGGAGTAACTTAATTGGCCACCATTCGCCTGACTAGTTTGTTGTGCGGGGCCAGATTCTTTATCTACGATCGTCACTAACCAACCGGCCCTAGATAAGGCATATGCAGTTGCTGCACCGACGATGCCAGCACCTACAACACATACGTGGCCAAGTTTATCTGCTGGTTGAATCAATTGATCGAGGTCTAGGTTGAATTAAATTTACATCCTGCTGAGTTGACCACTCCACCACCTTAGAAGCTAGAGATTGCGTCGGATCAACTAAGGGCACGTCAATATCTGATGACCTTAAAACCAAAGGTATCTCAGTACATCCCATAATAATTGCAGTAGCGCCTCTATCTTTCAAGGCATTTGCGGCTTTTATCAATAAGGCATGCCCTACTTTTAAATTACCCTCTTTAATACTTGTAATTGCAGGCATAACCCACTCTGAAATCTCTTTTGGTGATGGGAGTAGCCAGGCAAGCTCTTTACACTGCGCCCTTAAAATCGAGTTACCCCTATCAACGTATAAACCGGAAGAAATCGTGGCTTCCGTAGCCAGTAAACCCACAACAGGTCGAGAGCTTCCTATCTTATAAATAGCCTCAATTGCAGAATCGACAATATGGATGATTGGAATAGGAACTGCCTTCTCTAATTGCTCAAACCAAAGGTGCGCAGTATTACAGGCAATTGCAATGACCTGAGCATCAGCATCGACTAATCGTTTGGCATTCGCTATCAATTCGCTCAAGGGAGAGGCGCCCTCACCTTTGTAAGCTTGGGTTCTATCGGGTATCTGAGGAATACAGCTAACGATCAATGGAATATGGTCCTGATCGCAACTTGCAGGGGTTGACTCAATCACCTTGGTCATAAAGTCTACAGTTGCTAGAGGGCCCATGCCTCCTAGCACCCCTACCAAGCGATAGTCTTTTGACTTTAGCACTGAAATATACGCCCTATAAAAAAACCCGAAGCCTAAGCTCCGGGTTTCATAATCACATCAACACTACACAATAATACGTAAATTATGCTGCAGGCTTATCTGACAGAGCCTTCAGGTTGTCCTTCAACTCTTTACTCATCGGGGCATTTAAGTTGATGCCCTTAGGTGGAATTGGGGACATAAACCATTTTTTATACATTTCTTCAAACTGGCCGGACTTGATCAAATCAGCAAGTACACCATCAACTAATGCCTTAAAGGACGGGTCATCTTTTCTGATCATGATTGCATACGGCTCAACCTGAATAGGCGCTCCAACTACTGCAAACTCAGCTGGATTCTTAGACGAAGCACGCAAACCGTACAGCAAAATATCGTCCATGCCAAAAGCATCTGCTTTACCAGTCTCAACCATTAAGAATGCATCAGCATGATCCTTGGCGCCAATTAAATTAAATCCAAGATTGGAATCCGTATTGAGTTTTCTCAATATTTGATAATTAGTAGTGCCCGTAGTTGAAACTACTGTTTTACCTTTAAGACTATTGATATCCTTGATACCACTATTGGCTTTAACCAAAAAGCGTGTCCCAGTGTAGAAATAGTTGGTAGCAAAGCTAACTTGCTTACCCCTCTCAGAATTGTTCGTCGTTGAACCGCACTCAATATCCACTGTTCCATTCTGTAGTAACGGGATCCGGTTCTGCGATGTAACCGCTTGAGATTTAACTTCAATGACGCTTAGGCCGGCAGTCTGCTTAACCTTATCAACAATTCTTCCACAAATTTCCCATCCAAATCCGGTTGGGCGGCCATTATCGTTGAGGAACGAAAAAGGAATTGAAGACTCTCTGTACGCGACAGTAATTCCGCCAGATGACTTTACCTTGTCAATAGTAGATTGGGCAAAAGTGGCGCCAGAAAAAACTATCGATACTAATGAAGCGCTAAAAAAAACTAATCGCATTTTATTATTCATAATTCAATCTCCAAAATTTAAATTCTTTTTACTCATTAATCTTTACCATTACTAAATGGTTAATTTCAAATCCATTAACAATTAATTTGGTGCTAACAACTTTATCACCATCTATATACCCTCCATGTTTTAACAGACTTTAATATATTAATCTAGCGGATGTCTCAAATTGATGCGTTTAGAGGGGCTATACACAAGTCAAAGAGCGCACTCCAAAGGAATTCGCCATATAAAAGACCTCTTAAACATGGTTCTAATACGGGGGGAAATGTAGAAATTAGACTGTGTAGAGCGTACCTAGCTTCAGGGGCATCCAATCCGTAAAAACTTTACCTACTTTGGACTTAGATTTTCTGACCTGCCTGATGCGATTTCAAGGCGCGAACTAGATCTTAGATACATTCATTAGGGGCTACATCCACACTATCCAATTGATTCATAATGGCCAGACATTGTGGTTATCGTGTTATTTAAAATGCATAGCTAAATCTATAAGATAATTCATCTACTCATTTTCTAATATTGCAAAAGGTCAGTCTGATGGTGCGCACTTTGTCAACTGTAGTCAACGGATTCAAAAATTTATTTGTTTGCGTAACCATTGCACTCTTGTCTTTTAGTGCCCTTGCCAATGATGCTGTAAAAGAAGGTGCCTACCTAGCTATCGCGGGCGATTGCACTTCTTGTCATACTGCGCCTGGTGGCAAACCGTTTGCCGGTGGGCTCAAAATGGCAAATCAGTTTGGCTATCTACTAACACCAAACATTACTCCCGATATGGAAACAGGCATCGGCGCATATAGTAAAGATGATTTTTTTCGGGTCTTGCATGATGGTGTGAATAAAAAAGATCAGGATCTCTATCCGTTTATGCCTTATGTGGCATACACCAAAGTAACTAGAGCAGATTCAGACAAGATTTATGATTATTTAAGAACGATTCCAGCAGTTTCTAATCCCGTGAATGTCAACAACTTGGATTTCCCTTTTAATATTCGCGCCAGCATGATTGTGTGGCGGGAGCTTTTCTTCAAGGCGGGATCCTATAAGCCTGACCCAGCTCAATCTACAGTCTGGAATCGTGGAGCGTATTTAGTGGAGGGTCTAGGCCACTGTAGCTCTTGCCACTCCCCTCGCAATTTGATGGGGGCAATTGAAAACTCAAAGGCCTATACGGGCTCTGTTATTGATGGCTGGTATGCCCTCAATCTCACCTCAAACCCATTAACAGGTCTTGGCAAATGGTCTGCCGCAGATATTGCGCGTTTTTTGAAAACAGGCTCATATGAGAATAAAACCACTGTATTAGGCCCGATGGAGGAAGTAGTCCATAACAGCACTGGGAAAATGACGGATGCGGATTTATTCGCAATGGGCACGTATCTCAAATCCATCCCCGCTAATTCCAGCCTCTCTGAGGAACGCAAAAAGGTGGATGCTACGGCTCTGACTGGTATTAAGCTTTATGTTGAGAATTGCAGCGGCTGTCATCAGTCCTCTGGTAGAGGTATTAATGGGGTCATCCCGCCCTTGGCAGGCAACCCAGTAGTCATGGCTGACCAGCCCAACAACATTATTAAGGTGATGGTTCGAGGCATCAAAAGACGTGATGGTTACATTGCGATGCCGTCTTTTGCCTCTCGACTAAGCAATCAAGAGATTCTAGAGATTGCGAATTACGTCAGATCTAGCTGGGGAAATGGCGCTGACCCCAATGTGACTAAATCTCTGGTGGAAAGTATACGAAAGAACCCGGGCTTGTAACGGGGGATAGACTCCTTGATGGAGTCTATCTAATCAAATCAATAGTCCACCTGTCAGCTTATTTCTAAACTCATTGAACTCAAGAAGGCACTTTCTTTTCACCTGCAGCGTTTACTGTTTAAGCTGGGCAGGACTATCTCGTGCGCAAGGAATTGATATGGATTTCACTAACCCAAATGTGATGCGTGATTGCTGGATTGTGAATGATGGCGTAATGGGTGGTATGTCTCAATCAAGCCTGCGTCAAGATGCGCAGGGTATGGTTTTTGAAGGCCTAGTTTCACTTGAAAATAACGGTGGATTTGCCTCTATGCGCTCATCAGCCGGATTCCCCCGGGGTACTCAACTGCTTAAACTTTTAACAAAAGGGGATGGCCAACGTTATAAGCTCATCTTGCGAACTGCCTTAGCGCCGCGGGTAACCTATGCAGCAGATTTCATTGCTGAACCAACTTGGCAAACGTATCAATTTAGTGCAAGTCAATTTAAAACAACTGTTCGTGGACAGCTTGTTAATGCACCTATCCTATCCTTTTCTGATGTCATTGAGTTTGGCATCCTGATTTCTAATCATCAAGCAGGTAGTTTTGCCATTCAACTTAAAACGCTTCAATCCGTTTGAATCGAAAAAAGTAAAGCCGAAGGTCTTACTGATCATTGGCCAAATGTGAAAGCGACTTTTCACCTTAGGGCTATAGCGGGTTTTACCAGCCATGACTTCCAGGGCCCCCTTTAAATGGGCCAACCAGTTCTGGTGTAATCCAGCCACCATAAAATCCTCCGGGCTGGGGTGTTACTGGCTGACCTCCAACCGTGCACTGCAGTGAGGTTGCGTAGAGCGCTACACAATCTTTTAATAACTCAGCGCCAGGTAAGGGGCTCGGATAACTCCACGCAACCTTTACTAAAGAGCGCGAACCATCTACCAAAGACCAGTACTTAGCAGGTCCCTTCCATTCGCAAACAGAACCTCCCCCCGCTAGCTGGAATAGGCTCTGATCAACATCTGCCCAAGGCAAATAAAAGGTCGGTGGGTGCGCAGTCTCCAATGCCATAATCGCACGATCTGTTCGAGCAACTGGCACATTGCCCCAGCGCACGATCACCTCGCGATGATCTAAAAGTAGTTGCGGTGGACGCGGAAAATCCCATACGGATACTTGGCCCGGTCCGGGCAATTGGGCAAAATCAGGCCTGCTTGAACCACGCCAATGCCAAGCGTCTCGTGCCGCTTGAAGCCAGGAAGGAATTTCACTCATGCTTATAACTTATCAAAGTGTTATTGAAGGCTATTTAAATAGCTAAGATATCAACAAGGTTGATTTTATTGGATTTTGGGTGCCCATCACGATTCGAGCGTGCTAACAACCCCTTGGAAGCTTTAAAAGTGAACCTATATGTTCGATCGCGTACATAAGCTTTAACTATTCTAGTTTACGCTCAAGACGCATTTAACCAGCAGCAGATACTTTGCGCTAATGTAAATTCAACATGAAGGAAGCGATGAATGACGCAACTATTTTAATAGTGGATGACACAGCAGTAAATCTCGATTTACTGCAGGCGGTTTTAGAGAGTCGCAACTATAAAGTCCGCACAGCATCTAGTGGTGCTGAGGCTTTAGCGGCTATGAAAGAGTCGATACCCGATTTAGTGGTACTAGATGTGATGATGCCCGAAATGTCAGGGTATGAGGTGTGTACAGCTATTCGACAAGATCCAGCGACAATGTCAGTACCTGTAGTCATGCTAACAGCACTCGATCCCGCCCTTGAAAAGATCAAGGGCATTGAAGCAGGCGCAGATGATTTTTTAACTAAACCCCTTAATCAGGCTGAATTATTTGCAAGGATTGAATCCTTGCTCAAAATTGCTCATATTCGCAAAGAATTAGAGAAAAAGGTTGTCCAGCAAACTAAAGAAATTGAGGGCTTAAATCACCTCAAAACATACGTATCGCCAACCGCTGCAGAAATCAGCGTCAGTGAAAATCAAGTCAATTTGCATCAAGCGCATCGAAGTGAAATCACCATTGTTTTTATTGAATTACGTGGCTTTAGCTACCTAGCCAGCGACCGACAAGCAGAAGAGGTCATGGTCATTTTGAGTGAAGTGCATCAAGTTTTGGGTAAATTAATCAGTCAGTTCTTTGGAAAAGTGCAGCGGTTTTCATGCGATGAAGTTGTCATCTTTTTTAATGATCCCATACCCGTAGAAAACCCAACCTTACAGGCAGTTAGTTTGGCTAAACGATTTAATACTGCCTTTATTAATCTCAAGGTTCGTTGGGCCGAAAAGGGCTACACCGAATCGTTGTCCCTAGGGACGGGTATCGCAACTGGCTATGCCCTGTTAAATATGTTTAAAGTTCTTGATCGAGAGGTCTATTCAGCAATTGGAGAGGTCGGAGATCATGCCATGAATTTATCCCGCGGAGCAAAGAAGGGGGAGATCTTAATTGATACGCGCACTGCTTTTAAATTAAATTCTGATGAAAAAAGTGAGCGGCACAATACCGTTTTGCTCAAAGATCTAAATAAGTACATAGAGGCTAGAAGTCTCCAGTATTAACGTCCCAAGTGATTCTTCATTGAAATTAAAAGTAAAAGCCGAGCGCTCACTACTCAGCAGAGGCTAAATAGCTAAGTAGCTAAGTAGCTAAGTAGCTAAGTCTTAAACCTGACAAGATCAGTTGTGGGATATTCACCCAGAGCAGCGGAATTGATTGGAGCCGGTAAAGCCGACAGTCAGTGCTCAGGCCTGCCTCACTACTATTTGGAAGATCTCTTAGTCCCCAAGGGATTCCCGATCACCCTCATATGACCCTCGCAATGAGGGCAAGTTAAACCATCCCACGGCTCTAAGCCGTCCAAGGAGTGGCAAGTTTTACAAGCTGGCCTGGTACTGAGCTCGGGGTTAATACAACCTGGTTTTGCCAATGTGTAACTATCAAAGTCAGTGCATGAGTGACACACCATAGCAACCGTCATGTGATGAAGACTCATTTCGACTCCAATTTCACTAATGCATTGCAGCTTACAAGAACTACATTCGAATTTGTATTTGGAGCCCATTAATGTGTTCTTTATTTCAAGTATGCTATTTTTAACTTTTTGGTAGTTAAAATCTCAGCAATTGAAATCGATGGATTACTTCAAATCCCTAAGAGCAACTAGGAGGGGATGCCCAATTGGAAAATTCACATCTTCAACAGCTGCTGCGACTTCAGGTAATTGTTGGGCCACTTCCTCACTGCCCTGAAAAACCATTGTCCACTTACTAAAACTTCTATGGTCAATTGGCTTTGAATCTATGAGACGAACATTTTTATGTCTACTATCTTTTTGAATTTTTTTCCACAAATCTTCAATTTGGACTTTGGGTCCCTCAATGATTTGACCAAAGCGATTATTTTCAAAAATTAAGGCGCCTGTAATTCCATCATGAGTGTTACTCAAATACGAGTGATAGAGCAAGCGCATTAGACCTAGAAAGGACATTTCTTGGGCAGGCTCGCTTATGTAAGTTAATTCGATCAACTGGGTCATATAGCTCTAATATAAAGAAGTATCTGAATTAACATAATCACCACTCATAATCCCTCACTAAGAGTAGTGCTAAAAGCAAATCCCCGACCGCTACTGACGGGGATTTGCTCTTTAAGGTCATAGCACCAGTTAAGCAGCGATAGCCTTTGTCTTTTTAGCCGCTGTCTTTTTGGCTGACATCAATTGCCCCTGAAATGCGCTTAAAGTGCTTTCCATAGTTTTTTCAAAACTGGTATAGGCATCTTTTGATACCGCATAGGCCTGATCAAAGCTCTGTAAGGCAGCATCAAACATGTAGTCAAATGCAGTTACTGCTGAAGCTGAACCCACTGGAGCCATACCAGTGATCTCTTTAGCCATTTGTCTTAATTCGGCTTGAGAGTCATCAATGGCGGATTCAATCATTATTACCACCTCTTTATTACTCTTACTGATCACTTTATTGACCCTACTCTGAACAGCTGACACCTCAGAGATCACTTCTTGAGCTTCTTCAACCCTGAATAACTCCAAAGCCTCTTTAGCATCTTTTATCCTAAGGATGTGTGCAGCTTTAGCTTGAGTTGAAGTTACTGCCTCTTTAGTAACGTCAAAGTGTATATCAGTGATCGCCTTGGCATTATCAATAGCTAACTGTGCCAACTCTTGCGCTGATTCAATGGCTTTTGCTTGTGCTGCAATCAATTTCTCTGTTTGATACATCGTGATTCTCCTTAAAAAAGTACTAATAGGAATTACAACCAATATTGCACTGCAATATATTAAATTGGATTTATGAAATTTACATGACGGTAAAAAAGCCTCTGCAAATGCTTAAAAATTGACTTTTGTATTGTGATTTCATTCCTTTAGAAACAAAATAGGCGGATGATGGAACAATGATTTCAAAACAGGGTTTTCAACGAAAAGAGGAGTATGAAATGAGCGCAAAAATGAATATTGGGATCAGCGAAAAGGATCGTAAAGCGATTGCTAAAGGATTGTCAGGGCTATTAGCTGACAGCTATTCCTTATATTTGATGACTCATAACTTTCATTGGAATGTGAAGGGTCCGATGTTTAACACCCTACACACCATGTTCATGGCTCAATACACAGAACAATGGGCAGCGCTCGATTTAATCGCAGAACGCATCAGGGCACTTGGTGAGCCAGCACCGGGCACTTATAAGGAGTTTGCAAAACTAACCTCAATCAAAGAAGTTGAGGGGGTACCAAAGGCAATAGATATGATTCAACATCTTGTCAAAGCACAAGAAGCCACAGCGAAAACTGCTCGTAAACTTTTTCCCTTGGTAGAAAAAGCAAATGATCAGCCAACAGCTGATTTACTTACTCAACGACAAGATATCCATGAGAAAACCGCTTGGATGCTAAGGAGCTTGCTGGAAGAATAAGCACTATCAGCATTGCTAAAAAGGGCTTTTATCAACTGTTAGCTCATTCCTTTTGCCCTCAAGAATTCTCCTGCCTAGTACGATTCGAACTTGCAACCTATTTCTCAGATACCCTAAGCTAGTTATTGTAAGAGTTTGGTTTTTCACCCAAGTCTAAACGTGTATTAATCTCATCGATAATGGGCAGTAAATCCGCAACAGAATCAATCACGTAATCAGGGTGCATTTCTTGCATTTTCAGTCTCGCTGAATTTTTAAGACGATTAGCCTCTCCATCTGGCATCGCATTCAACTCTTCAAAAGAAAGACCAAGCGCATTGCCACTGACTGCTACACCAACAGTCCAGCAACCAAAAGCCTTACCTTCCTGAATCCCCGGCTCGGTATCATCGACCTTAATGAATGCGAGCGGGTTATCTAATCCCAGTTGCACCGCACATTTGTGCATCATTTGAGCGGATGGCCTACCAAGTTGAGTATCACCGGAGTATGAGAGGGCATCAGCCTCATATCCCTGCTCCTTAGCAATTGGCAACAATATGTCTAAAAGCTCTTTTGTATATCCAGTTGTAGATCCAATTTTAATATGGCGCTCACGGAGTGTTTTGCTTAGCTCTGCTACACCTGGAATCAGTTGGCCGCACTCTCGAATGCTGACCTTATTCATGGGAACAAAAATATCTAACAGACGATCAACATCAGCATCAGTATGCGATTTTCCATGCATCTTAAACCATTGAGATTGAATTTCCGAAAGGCTTAAGAGTGCATTAATATGATCCCACTTATTGATTCCCATTGGAATACGGGCTTGAGGAATGGTCATCTCAATTCCTTCAGATTGGAATAGTTTGACGAAGGCGCCCATAGGGGCCCTACTTCCAAAGTCTACTGTTGTACCAGCCCAATCGAAAATAATTGCTTCAACTGAAGTTTTAATCATTACCTTAACCATTCATCAAAATTATCTTTTGCAAGCCCAAAAGCTGTGCTTGCCCCTGTTCCACTGCTGACTATGGCGACCCTCATCTCGGGTGATACTTTTTGAATTAGTGCATCGCATGTATTTGAGGATGGATACACTCCAATCCAACGCTCCACCACTCTGTGCTCAGAAATGCTTAAAACTCGATACAGTAATTGAATAATCAGCTGTTCAATTTTTTCACTCGCAAATACATTTTCGGAAGATCCATAGTGATGTGAATCGCCAACTACGAGGCTACCATCCGCACTCTGCACGACAATCAAATGTATACCATTCTCAACATATTCAGGCATCTCTATTGCGATCCGCTCTTTAAGAGCTTTAGCTTCAGGCAATTCCGACCACCCCAAGTATCTAGCTAAGCTGTTATCTGTCATCACGCTACCCGGAAGGATAAAGCCATCCTGCACTTTGATTCTGAGCATTTGAAGAGTGCATAGTTTTAAGTCATGTTTCTCAATATAGGGTTTGGCTATTCCTGTTAGCTCGGCGCCAGGACACAACACAATTCTTTGAGCATCAAATTGTTGATCTGACGTATGAACCGATGACCCCTGAATTGATAAGACCTCGGTCTCCCAATAAAAATCCACACCGATGACATTTTGCAAGTAATTGGCTAGCTGTGGAATTGCCTTTTTAGACTCAACTCGAAATTCGTGGGGGCTGTACAGAAGACCTAATGAATTCTTTAAATTGAGGTTAGCAGTGTTTTTAAACCCTAGAGACTCTAACTTTGAATAACTAGTTTGAGGATAGTACTCACAGCTAGCACCCATAGGAGTTTGAAGAAAAGCTTTTGCAACCTCAACCGCCTCGGGACGCTCGCATAAAATCCAAGTACCCTGATGTACGATTTTGATCTCCGCCAAGGCAGCTAATTCTTTCCAAACTTGCGCTGAATACACTGCCCTTCGCCAGGTATCCCGAGCACCTTGCCCCGACACTGTGATAAAACCAAAATTACGGATAGAGGCCCCAGTACAGCGAGTATTTTGCTCAACAATGGCGACTGATAAACCCCTTTTTTTAGCTTCATAAGCGTGAGCTAGGCCCACAATGCCAGAGCCAACTACTAAGAAGTCATACTTTTTATTCGCCATTTATCCTAAATCCTGCAAAATTCTTTCCACGAGCAGAAAGCCTCACTGTGTTGACCTGCTCTTCCACTCTTCTATCTCGCTCTAGTGGTGAATATGAAGTCAAGCCTAAAGTATGCAACCATTGGTGCATTTCTACTGGAGTTGAAAAAAACTGATCTACAGCCTGATTCAAGCTTAACAATATCTTAGGATCACAATCACTCTCGATTAATAATTGCCATACATAAGGTAACCAATAGGCACAGGATTGACCGTGACTTTTTTGATTTATTGCTGTTTCAGCGTAGGATAAAGCATGCACGAGTGCTGTTTGTGTTGTTGCCATGGCCAAACCAGCAGATAAGGCTGCTTCTGAAAGATGTGTACGTGATTCTAAATTATCTAAATCAACTTGAATCAGAGGTAAGTAATGACAGATTTTTTTGGCTGCAAAGATGGCAAGACGAGTGGTTTCTTCTGTTCTATTGCTATTCCAAATCGCCTCTAAAGCATGTGAAAGGGCATCGATTGCGGCATCTCGCGAAATGACCCACGGAGCACCAAGACATAGGCAAGGATCGACGATCGCTACATTAGCAAAAACTTCAGGCCCAAAAAATGAATGTTTACGCTGTTTTGTAAAATCCCAGATAGTTGCAGTGGGCGTGACCTCACTGCCTGTTCCAGCTGTTGTTGCAGCTAGCAACAAGGGTATTTTGAGATAGGATTCATCATCCATTGATATATCAAGATGTTTACTCAACCAAGCAGCTCCATCAGGCTTATAACGCAATACTTTCGCCACATCCATCACGCTGCCACCCCCTATTCCCAGCAATGCTGATTTTTTTAAATCGGCTCGGTTCCAAAAATCATCCTGAAGCTCTTGAATGGTCGCAGTATCTGGCATCCCCTTTTCGTAGAGGGTTTCAGAAAGAATCCTACCTTGCAAGGCAGTTCGTATTTTTTTCAACTCTTCGCTAGATATCTCTGGAATTCGTAGAATATGAAATCCATGATCAGGATAAAGATTTCCTAACTCTAGAATAGATCCGGCACCGAAATAAATACTGGGCTTAAACATTATTTAACTTGCAAGCTTCCTTAAATAGGAAGAAATCAAGTCGATCATGGTTACCGTTGCAATCAAAATAATCAACACTGCACAAGTTTGAGGGTATTGGAAGCCGCGTATGACTTCATACAAAATGACTCCAATTCCGCCCGCTCCTACCATGCCAACAACGGACGCCGAGCGGACATTTGACTCAAAGCGATATAGGGAATAAGAAACCCACAACGGCATTACTTGGGGCAAAATTCCATACACAATTTCAGCAATAGGATGAGCACCCGTTGCCCTAATTCCTTCAATAGGTCTTGGATCTACCGCTTCTACAGCTTCTGAAAACAGCTTAGCCAGTGTTCCGGTTGTGTGGACAAACAATGCAAGCACCCCTGCAAAAGGTCCTAAGCCGACAGCCACAATAAACAACATTGCAAATACCATCTCATTGATGGCACGAAATGCATCCATTAGGCGGCGTACGGGTTGATATACCCATGGACTCACCACATTAGATGCACTTAATAAACCTAGAGGTACTGCAGCTAAGATTGCTAATAAAGTCCCCCAAATTGCAATTTGAACTGTTACCAGCATCTCACTCACATAGAGCTTCCAGTCTTTAAAGTTGGGCGGGAAAAAATCAGCGGCATACTTGCTCATATTCCCAGAATCTTTAATCAGATCTAAGGGGCGCATTTCTGCACCCTGCCAAGCCCAAGTCAATACTAAAAAGAACAAGGCCCACCCTAGGTAATAGGATAGGCCATGCCTCTCTTCAAAAGCGCGTACTTTGACTCGATTTAATGAGAGCTCTGAAGCGTAGTCGCTCATTTAATCTTAGCTAATGCCTCATTCAATTCAGCCACTTTTTTAGCTTTATCTGCATCGCTAATCGTGTTATCGATCTCTACCTTACGTAACTCTTTGAATAACTCCAATTGACGAATAGGATTTAATTGAGCATTCGTAGAAGGTCTAAATCCGCCATAGTTATAGATATTCTTGAGTACAGCCTTTTCTTCCGGATTTGACTTAGCATAGTTGTATACAAACTTTTTTAATTTCTCTTTTGTATCTTTATCTAAATCGGTACGCCATACAAATGGATCGCTAGGAATTAATGGGCTTTTCCAAATAATCTTGATCTCCTGAGCTGCTTCAGGCTTAGTTGCCGTCAAGCGATCAATCTCTTCAGAATTGTTGGTCGCGACATCAAGCTGTTTTGCTAGGATCGCCTGAAGATTTGCACCGTGACTTGCATTTCTTACTGTTTTAAAGGTATCTCTTGCGTCTATATTTCGCTTGGAGAAGATGTAATAGGTTGGGACAAGAAATCCAGATGTTGAATTCGGATCTCCAATGCCAAAATTAATGCTCTTACCATTTTTAATCACATCATCCACATTGTTATATGGGGAGTCTTTTTGAGTAATTAAATAGGATGTGTATCCTAAAGCGCCGTCAGCAAAAACTACTTGCGCAAATACTTCACCGCTAGCACGATCAACTGCCTCCATAGCCGCTTTATTTCCAAACCAAGCTACTTGCACCTTATTAAAGCGCATCGCCTCAATCACTCCAGCATAGTCTGGCGCATAGAAAGATTTGACCTTGAGGCCAGTTTGCTTCTCCATGTCTCTGAAGAACGGCTCCCAACGATCCCTTTGCGCAGACGCAGAATCTGTTGAGATAACACCAAAACTAATTTCTTTAGCCTGCACTAAGCAAACTGATAAAACCATAAAGCCTGCCATTAGTATTTTGCTTAACTTCATTTCAATCTCCCAATAAAAATTAATACCTAGTGAACTAATGTGAGTTTTGGCTCTGAAATACTGGACTCTTCAAGAGAAGAAGAATCTGCATCCATCTCCAAATCTTCCAAATTGGATCCGTATAACTCTGCCAATATGAAGGCACTTAAATCCTTTGTCGGACCATCGAAAACTACAATGCCTTTATTCAGGGCGATCGTTCTCTCGCAATACTTCCTGGCAACTGGAATCTGATGCAAGCTCGTCATAAATGTTAGATCCAATTTTTGAGACAAATTAACGATCGTTTCCATTACCTTTCTGGCGGACTCGGGATCTAATGACGCTACCGGCTCATCTGCCAATACAATTTTTGCGCCCTTAATCAATGCCCTAGCAATCGCCACTCGTTGTTGCTGTCCACCAGACAGGGTTGAGGACCTTTGATAGGCAAAATCAGCTAATCCGACCTTATCTAGGGCATCCAATGCCCTAGCCTTTTCTTCTAAGGAAAATCTTCTACAAATAATCTCGAAAATATTCTTTTGAGGGCAAATACCAATTAAGACATTAGTCATTACATCTAATTGATTGACTAAGTTAAATTGCTGGAAAATGATACCGATTTCATTTCGAATTTGACGTACGTTATGAGAGAGCTGTCCATGAGACTGAATTTCGCGACCATTAATGGATAATTCACCGCTACTTTTATCTAGAGTCTCTAAGCCGGAAATCGCTCTAATCAGAGTAGATTTACCAGATCCTGAAGCACCAATTAATGCCACCCTCTCGCCAGCGACAATATCTATGGTGACATTACTTAAGGCCTGATTCTTCTTTCCGCTTGAATGGAATGTCTTAGTTGCTGCCTTGATTGTCAGTACGCTACTCATTGACACTCCTCGGCTAAATTGAGCAACTCAGCTATCGCATCTGCTTTTGCGGGCATGTTTAGATCAGGATTTTTAGCAAGATCATCCCACCTTCGTAATGACACGGCATCTTTTGCAAAAGGGAGGGCTATAAATTGGGAGCACTCATTTTCAGACATAGCGCCACCCTGAAGTTCTAAGCTTCTAATTGAGTCAGCAGACAAAGCTTTGCGATAGTCTGGATATGTAGTCACTAAGTAACGTTTGGCCAAAACATGCATCAGTACCGGCTGACTCACTTCTTCAGAAAAAACGCTAAGGAGGTAATTGCCGCCGACATGCTCATGACGATCATCGTGCCCATAAGTTGTTGGAGTGCCTTCTTTTTTAGACAAAAGATGGCCAATGTCATGCAGCCAAGCTGCTAATTGCAATTTAGGGCTGGCACCACCTGCCTTAGCAAGCTGCCCGCATTGCCAAGCGTGGGCTAATTGAGAGATCCCTTCACCATCATAAAAAAGATCGCCCTTTTCTTGGTATAAGTCAGCTAAGGCACAGGTAAATAATGACATGCAGACAATATGACAACGAAATATTACGAATGCGTGTCAACGACTGGAAATAAGATTTTTTTGTGTTATGTCATCGGCCAAGGAAGTTTTGGCCTGCCCAGCACGATTCGAACGTGCGACCTACGCCTTAGAAGCTTTAAAAATGAGCTAAAACAATAGCTTAGACAATGACATAAGCCCGACAAGATCAGGTGTTCAGTAGGCACCGAGATCTGTGGTTCGTAGTGGAATTCTCTGGTTAGTGTCTAGCATTAACAGAAGTAGAGTCGGTCGAACCGACAGTAAATCATCAAGTTCAAAAAAGGCTTTACCGTACTTACCTTTCTGGTGGAGCTACTACTGGAGCATTTTCTTTGACTATCTCAGGATTATCTTGAGCTTTATTGATTGGCTCTTGGGCATCCTTGGCTTCAATCAAAGGTTCAGCAGAAATAGTTAGTCTAGCCTCAGCCCCATCAGGCTGGGGTTTAAATAAAATAACCAATATCGCTACCCCCAAAATGACCCCCAAAGATAAAGCTGCTTGTATAGGAAATACAGTTTGGTAGCTGGCTATCTTTTCCTTAATCAAAATTGAAATTTTTCGCACAATCTTTGCTGCAGAATTTTCTTTGTTTTTACTAGTAATGGGTTTGGGACTTTTCTCTACTAACTCTTTTTGATCCAACCGCTCTGAGGTAACAGGCTTTGGGGTCAATAGCTCCTTGACAGGAGCTTGAGGAGTCTCTGGCATGATTTGCAAATCAAGTGCTTGCTGCTTTATCAAAAAAGCCTCCTCTTCGCTTAATCCTAATGCTAATGCAATCTTTTTTGCAGCAACCATTTTGATTGATTCAGAATAGAAGGCATTACTTTGCCCATTTTCTATTTGTTCAATATGTGTTTTGGAAAGAGTAACTTCTCTAGCTAAATCTTCAATTGATATTTCTTTTGCTTCTCTAGCTTTTTTGAAATTTTCCCCTAATATATAAGCGATAGAAGAGTGATTTTTCATAATAATTAGACTATGAATCTAGACAAATGATTGGTTTGTGTTTATTGAGACAGTCTGCAGATTATCAGCAAGCTTTTGGTCTGGATCAAAGCAATTTAGCCTGCCATTGACTTTGGCTTCTGGGTGAATATTAAGCTGCTTACACTGAATATCACCTCGAATAATAGCGCTCGGATAAATCTCAACGGAACCACTGGCAAAAATATTGCCATCTACGGTACCCACAATAATTAAGTTAGCCCAATAGATGTTGCCTTGAATATGGGCTGATTTATCAATCACTAGGATACCAATCCCGCCATCAGCCTCCAAAATATCACCTGTAATTTTTCCCAAAATGCGGAAGTTTCCATTGGCCTCTAGCTTGCCCTCAATGGTACTGCCCTCGCCCAAAATGCCCTGAAAAGGCATTTTTTTATATTGGGTTAAGTTTGAGGTTTTGTTGAACAATGTTATCAATCAGGGCTAAATTTTTTTACATAATAATGCCAAACAGTGGCTATTTGAAGAAATGGGCACTCTAGATTAACTATAACAAATAACGATCTAAAAAAACCTCTTAATAAGGACAAAAAAGGAAAGAAGGTCTGATCTTTAAAGAGTCGCAGAGTCGACCAAAGTCCGCCAGGATCAGCTTTAGGGTTGGTTTAGTTGACACATCGGAGAGACTTCCAAGATCTACTACGCCCTTTCTGGGGTACTCAATAAGATGAATGAGCTCGGTCAGGAACGAGCCAGTTCAGCCTAGATTTATATGAACTAATGGTGGTTTGGCCTGCCCAGCACGATTCGAACGTGCGACCTACGCCTT
The DNA here is from genome assembly GCF_018882095.1 of Polynucleobacter sp. CS-Odin-A6. GTDB lineage: Bacteria > Pseudomonadota > Gammaproteobacteria > Burkholderiales > Burkholderiaceae > Polynucleobacter. The sequence continues at coordinate 6,480 of NZ_JACVPD010000003.1, read as the reverse complement.
AGAAGAATTCGTGGTTGCTGAAATATGCAATTATTTCAATGACTTAGACGCTTAAATCGGGACTGTGTAATAAACTGTGCAATGCCTTATTCAATAACTAAAAGCACACCTTCATAGCCCATTTTTGTCTCGGTATTCTATTATCATCTTTTGAGTAACATTTGATGGATAGCACAAAATAGCAAATCGATCTATTTTGGAATAGGCACTATTCAGTCCACATGGCACGCCTTTGGGTGACTTACTGTACGGACAAGGACACTCGCCGCCATAGGATTGAATCGATTGTTGAATTAAGACTGTCTTAATCTCATCATCAGAAATTTTGTCATCAGCCATAGCTAACGATGAACCTATCATGATCATGGTAAGAATAAGAAGTTTCATATGGTCCTGGAGCGTTGGCTTTATTTTATGGATACCACTGTTTGGCAATTCTGTCATAAAAGACCCAAATCATCTTTTTCAATCTGAGCCCTCTAATACTAACCTCATGCCTAACAAGATGTAACGAGACTCGGGCGTATTCACATTTCTAAAAGAAGACCGACAATATAAGGGCCATGTGTGCCATGAACCGCCACGCCTGACTTTTGCCTCGCCCTCATTAGGACCTTGTGGATCAATGGTAGGTGAATATTGATAGTAATTTTCAGCATACCAATCAGAACACCACTCCCATACGTTCCCGATCATGTCATATAGACCAAATGGGTTCGGGAGAAAACTCCCAACGGGAGCGGCAAATTCATGATGACTATGAAAGTCAAGAGCATACTGTTTCCACTGCGGCCAAATCTTTAGGGTATCTAAGTCAAATACCTTGGCATGTGAAATCAGCGTACTTGGATCGTCACCGGTAAAGTACCTACTATTCGTGCCAGCTCGGCAGGCATATTCCCACTCGGCTTCAGTTGGCAGTCGATACTTTTTTCCCTCTTTCTCACTTAACCACTTGGCCATAGCGTTAGCATCATTCCAAGTAATGTTCACCACTGGAAAATCGTCTGCCTGAGTAAACCCTGCTTCATCCCATGCATACTGGATATTTCGACCATCAAATACCTCATCATCCGAAGTCTTTAAGTGAGTATCCAGTGGATTAAATCCATATCCACCAGTTCCATCACGGATTGATTCGGGTATATATCCAGAGTGAGTCAAAAATAACTCAAACTGCTTAATAGTGACAGGATGCTGTCCCATCCAAAATGGCTTAGTAATGATTACCTTGTGCGGTGGGCTTTCATCATGAAATTCAGAGAGCCGGGCTAATTCATATTGAGGAAAATCTTGTCTTAATGAATTTTCTGTTTCATTACTGCCCATTAAGAAACTTCCGGCAGGAATATAAGCAAAACTCATAGCAATACTATTTTGTAAGGTCTTCATCGCCGAGGTATCAAACAGATAACTTTTTTATGAGCAAATTAGCAAATTGATCAACTGCCTCTGACCACTCTGAGTCTTGGGCCTTAGCTTTAATCAAAAATGCTTTTTGATCTGGCGCCCAGTAAATGGCATCGTGAAGAGCTGACCCTGGCTTGAGCTGATGCCTTTCTATGTATCTCTCCATATGAATTTTTTGTGACGAAAGCCCTAATTGCTCAAAAAGTTCTTCCAAAGTTCTATTATTCATGTTCATTAGAATTCACCTTCACCAGTATTTGAAACGTGTCTTCTCAGCATCTATATCACCACCTATTGCCCTCATATTCATATTGCAATGTGGGCAAGTAAGCCCATCCCACTCCGCCAAATGCTTGCCCGAGAGGCAACTTGTACAAGCAGGTGAAATACTAATTTCTGTATTAATACTCCCTGGGAGAGCAACCTTATAAGCATCAATGGTTGAGCAGGATTTACAGACCATCACCACTTTGGAGGAGTGGGGCCCAACCTCTCTACCTATGCCACTAATACATTCGAACCTGCAAGAGTGGCATGTAAATTTATATCTAGCCATAAATTAAGCTCGCTAACTCTTTTTGGATTGCACGGCTAACCGCTTCATGCGAGCATCTTGAATGAGTAATTGCCTTTCTTGATTAGCCACACCAATGGTGATCTTTCTTGCAATGAGATCTGCATAGACGCCATCAATTTTTTTAAAGAACTCTTGATAAATTGAGTTCAACTCAGGGCTTAAGCCCTCAGTAGCAACTGGGCGACAGGTATTGGCTTCTGACAAGTAGCTTTTTAGCGCAATTATCTGCTGGTCAGTTAATTTATCGGCTGAATTAAAGAGAGCCTTTGCATGAGGATTGTTCCTTGTAACGGCGATGATCTGACTATCTACCAGCGTTGCATCGGCGCTTTGATTGGTTCGCACAATACAGTCATTGAGTCGTTTAGCAACAGCGGCCGACTGAATTGGTGCTATTGCTTTCGTTGGTGCTGGCGCTTTAACAGACTGCACCGGGCTAGTGGATGTAGTGTTTGTTGCGCATCCACTTAGGAAGGCAATCCCTATCAAACTGAGTTTGAATATATTTTTCATTAAATAGCCTTTTATGTTTAGCGATATGCGAAATCAGCACGGCGGTTTTCTTTAAATGCCGCTTCTGTCTGAGCAGGGTCAGCAGGCTTTTCTTTACCAAAGCTTACGGCTTCTAACTGAGATTCACTAACGCCTTGAGCAACTAGGGCTTTCTTAACAGATTCGGAGCGCTTTTGACCTAGGGCTAAGTTATATTCCGCAGTTCCACGATCGTCGGTATTGCCTTGAATGATCACGGAGACTTTTTGCTTTTGAAACGATTTTAAGTAAGCAGCGTGTGCGGAGATAGTTGAAACATACTTCGGATCAACGGTATAGCTATCAAACTCAAAATAAATGGATCGCTTGCCATACACACTAGACTTGGGATCACTAATGGGATCGTAAGTCATTGAGCCGCCAGCATTTACAGTAGCGACATCATTGGTTTCATCTAACTTAACGCTACTACAAGCGGAAACGAATAAAACCAATAACGCCAAAGGCAATACTTTTACAAATTTAAACATGATGAAATTTCCCAAACATGACTACACATTTATAGCCAAATAGCAAAGAGGCATGCCGCTAAAGCATGTCCCACCTAAGAAAATTAGGCTGTAACTTTGGGTGGCTTAAAGGCTGAGTCGGGGAAGTTTTGCGAAAACAAAACTTCATTTGCAATAGAAAACGTAGCAACTGAAATCGGTGGAGAAAAAACAGTAATCCCAATTTCGGTAATATTTGCAGTTACATGACTCATGAGGTACATGGTGTGAACCGGCTCTTTGTCATCTGCTGATTCTGCAATGTTCTGTACTTGCATCACTATTGAACCGTTGGCGTAACTATAAGCAAGCTCTGCCCGCTCAATTGCGGCTTGAATAAAAATACTTCCAGCGGCCGCCTTGAATGCAATCATGAAAAAGCATATGAATAAAACCAGCGTTTTTTTGCGAAGCAACATGGTTCAGATACTATACCCGATTGCTAAATTTGTCGTTTTAAACGACACGCCACACCAACCTATACAAATAAAAAACCACCCGAGGGTGGTTAGTGTCTCCTCCAACCGATAACAATCTTGAATTGGCTTTTACTATGACAATTCAATTTAGCCCTCAGTGAGGTTGAATATAGCTAGGATTAACCCTTAATCGCAATCATAAATGTCGGTTTACCCGACGTTACCAGCAACGACCTTAAATCAGCGTCACTGAACCGGTATTCGATCACTACAAGGATGTCAAAATCCCCCTACTCATAACCATCCTTTTAAAAGACAGTTCTTGGTGAAAATATCCTAGACTAATAGCGTGTGACCTGAGCCATGAAATCAAATAGCCCACAAGTGGACTATTGAGAGTCTTGGTCGCCCGAGACGAAACTGACAGAAGACTGGAATCTGAATCTACATTGATAAAAAACAGATACGAACCGCCATCTTTAATTCTTTAATCCGCTATTTGCTAAATCAAACTGAAACGCTTTTATTTCCAGAATTTTTGAGCATTTGAACAACAACATACAGCATTGGAATTACTACAATGATGTACGAGATCCAGGTACCAATTTCTCCTTCGGGCCCGTATGGCTCAGTCAATAAATGAATTCTTACGTTATCCACCAAGGGCAATACATTCGCCTCAGAAAATTCATGAATTGAATAAACTACCAATTGAATAAAAAATAGCGACATAAAAATGGCGCTAGCATTAAAAAATAGAGTTAGATTAATCTGCTTGCCATAACGAACCCAAAGTAGGGATAAGATCGTCGCAGCAACTATTCCAAGCGCGCAACCCACTAGCATTGCTTCAGTATTATTTTGTTGAGCTATTGATGCAACCAAGGTGGTACTTTCAATACCCTCTCTTGAAATCATTAAAAATATAAACGCAAAAAGACCGACTCTAGAGAGGCTTTCATTTCTATTTGTAATATCGCTTAACTGTTGACGAATCATTGCACCCATCTTTGGGCCCAAACGAATCATCTGAATTGTGCAACTAAGAATTAAGATTGCAGCAAGAAAGGCTAATGCACCTTCCCATAAAGGACTTAAGGCGCCAATATAGGCCAATACAATACCTAACCCAATTGAGAAAAGTAAAGCCGAAGCAATTGCGCCATAGACGGTTGGTAGCAACTGCTCTTGCTTTAACTGCTTAATAAAGGCAATCGCAATTGCGACGATCAAAAAGGATTCAACGCCTTCGCGAAATAGGACCATAAAAAAATCAATCATACGACCACCTTTTCCGTTTACCGAATAAGAATAATTCTCATTTCGATATTATAATGAGAATTATTCCTATTTACAATAAAGGGGAATATAAAAAATAAATCATAAGGATTACATAGGCTTAGAGTGTCCACCTATCGATGTGTCAGCTTTTAATTAGGTGGGCACGATTTGAGTCCATATATTCGCATAGATGCATTTGCTCCCAGAGTGATTTCAGGAATTACTCAACTTAATACTAAAAACCCCTATTCATGGTAATGTTATTAACTTAAATATGCGTTTTAAGAAGTATTTGAAGTTTTTTATTTTTTAACCCTGGAGTCAATATGAAAAATAGTCGTCGCCAATTTATGATTTTGTCAGCTGCTGGTGCTTGTACTCTAGCTCTAAACGGTAAAGTTCAAGCCCAAGCCATGGTTGCTGAAACTGATCCACAAGCCGTCGCTTTAGGTTACAAAGCAAACGCTATGACTGTAGATAAAGCCAAGTTCGCAAAATATGCTGCCCCACAGGCTTGCAGTAATTGCGCCCTGTATCAAGGTGCCGCAGGTTCTGCTGCAGGTGGTTGCGCCCTCTTCGCTGGCAAACAAGTTTCAAGCAAGGGTTGGTGTTCTGCCTACGCTAAGAAAGCTTAATTTATTTAGTGGACCTCTTGAGTTTAAATCAATGCTGGCTACTTTTTTGGATCTTTAGCGTAACGTAGATAAGGCAACTTAATATCTAGTACGCCATAGCGAGCGCTGGCTTGATCATCATTTAAAGCCAGCGCCACGATTACATCTTGGCCAGGAACCCAGTTTGCTGGCGTTGCCAATGGAACACCGTCTGTTATCTGAATAGCATCTAGCGCCCGAAGAATTTCAGCAAAATTACGGCCAACAGACATTGGGTAAGACATCGTTAAGCGTAACTTTTTATCAGGGCCAATAATAAATACGGTACGAACTGTTGCGCTATGTGCAGGAGTACGACCATCTGGCAAATAGGCATCAGCTGGCAACATATCATAGAGCTTAGCAACTGTTAGTGAGGTGTCATCAATGATTGGAAAATCTGCAGGAACACCAGCAAAAGCAGCAATATCTTTTTTCCATTTTTGATGATCATCTACACTATCAACTGAGATACCCATTACCTTAGTATTTCGTTTGGCGAACTCGAGAGCCAGTTGGGCTACTGCACCAAACTCAGTAGTACATACTGGTGTGAAATCTTTAGGATGTGAAAACAAAATAGCATAGCTATCCCCAATCCAATCATGCAAAGTTAATTTACCAGCGGTTGATTCAGCAGTAAAGTTTGGTGAAAGATCATTAATGCGTATTGACATACCCGCCCCTTATTTAAATAATTACTCAATACTACGCCCTATTACGGCGCCCCATAAAATAAGTAAGCTTGGTCAATAAAGCCTAACAAACAGAGTATTTTGACTTTATCTAATCGGAAAGTTTGGCCTGCCCAGCACGATTCGAACGTGCGACCTACGCCTTAGAAGAATTCGTGGCTGCTGGAATATGTATATATTTCAATGACTTACAGAATATAAATGGTACTGTGCAATAAACTGTGTAATGCATAAGCGTTACTAAAGTAACGCTTGTTTGGCCATTGACCGCTAACGACCTTGGATTCAACCGGTCAACGCAACAGATTGGGCAAAACGTTCTGCCGGTGTTTGATAGTTTAGTGTCTTTCTAGGGCGCTCATTCAGTTTCCTAGCTATGGCATTAAGCTTAGCCTGTGAGTAATT
>NZ_JACVPD010000002.1 GCF_018882095.1 Polynucleobacter sp. CS-Odin-A6 | reverse complement strand
ACCCGCTTAAGACCACCTGACTTTAGAAACTCTTTAACTACCTTTAGCTTGAACTGCTTGCTGTACTTGCTCATAAAACAAAACCCCCTTGGTTGGACATGGTGTCCAACTTTTGGGGGTCAGTTCAGAAGGTGGTTTTATTGTTTCTTGGTGGCCCGGGGCGGAATCGAACCAGGGCGGAGAATGCCGAACCTTATTTTCTATTAGCCCCATAGGTATTATTAAGATAATCAACAATCACCGGAACCTCTTCATCAGTAATCGGCGCCTTGAAGATATTCTTCATCCTTAAAACTTGGGTATTCCAATAGCCAACTCCGGTATTAGGCGGTTGGTATTCTGCGTAGTGAGCAGAGTGACAAGCAGAACATTTTTGTAAGGTCAACTGATAACCTGGCAAATCTGATGGTCTCCATAAAACAGTATCGGCTGGCAACTCAATCGTTTTGGCTTGTGCCATTTGCGCCAAAGCAAGGGCGAATATAAGAAGAATTAATTTTTTCATATTCTTCTCCTTAAACCGCAGTGACCTTGACGGTCTCCACGATATTTCGCATATAACCAGCAGGCATCCAACTTGCGGTCATTGGTTGAACTTGACCGGCATGATTAAAGGCTCTAACCCTTAAGTCCAATGTCCCTTTTTGTGTTGGCGTAAATTCAACTCGCCACTCTCTAAATGAGAAGCGCCCAAGGTCTTGGCCTAATCTTGCCTCTGTCCAATTTTGTCCATTATCTTGGGAGAACAATACTTTCTTTATTCCATAACCAGCATCAAAGGCGATGCCTCTAGCTTGCGCTGGCTTTCCAACCGTAACAACGCTACTGTCTGTAAAGTTGGTAATGAAAGAGCGAATCGTAAATTGATTAATTGGAATGGTTTTGGAAGGAGCAGTTCCAGGTGCAACGCAATTACAGTCATTATCAGGAATGCGATAGGCAGGATTCATCCAATAACCGTTGTAGACATCATCAACCACTTTAATTTCACTTAAGTGCTTGACCCAATATGTGCCATAGTAACCGGGAACAATTAACTTGATTGGATAACCATTTAAGAAGGGGATATCTGTTCCATTCATTTGATAGGCAACCATGACATTACCATCCATCGCATGATCAATATCTAGCCCTTTTACAAAGTCTGAATCGCTTGGCAATACCGGCTGATCTAAGCCATCAAAGGTTACCTGCTTAGCACCGCGCCCAGGATTAGCCGCTTTCAAAATATCTTTTAAGGCAACACCAACCCAAGCGGCATTACCCATAGCACCATTACCTAATTGACCGCCATTGACTCTAGGTTCAAATAAACCACGGCTATTACCCGAGCATTGATTAACCGCAACAATACGTTGGGATGGAAAGTTTTTCTTTAAAGACTCTAGAGAAATCTCTAAAGGCTTTTCTACATTGCCACCCACCTTCAATCTATAGGTATTGGGATCAATTGATGTCGGAATCCCAGCCATGTGATAACGCACAAAGAATTCATCATTTGGCGTAATGACATGATTGTCGTAATACTTAAATGGGGTTTCTAATTGTGGAGGCCTAGAAGTCAACACAATCATGGGCTTCTTTTCAGGAAAGGCCATGAGCTCACGCTCGCCATAGGCAATAGGTAAATTAGTTCTCTCCGCTCCCAAAGCCCAGGATGGTAATAAGGAACTGGCTCCACCAGCCAATGCCGCAGTAATGACCTTACGTCTATTGGTAAAGTTCTCTGAATTCATGGATGTCTCCTCCACAGTATTTTTAAGCACATGTCAGCATAGCTACTTTTATGGAAGCATGCGTTAGTGATTACCCTCAGCACTCTTTAAAAGTGTCGTTTTAAACGACATTTCAAGCAAGGAGCCCAGATGACCGTCGCTTAAATCGACACTTGAACGACGCAGGGATGAATAATTGATTTGTCCTTTTAAAGGACAGTTCATGATAGAGATATCCGGCTGTAATGGCGTCTAACCCTGCCAAGCCCGAAAGAAAAATAGCCCAACAAGTGGGCTATTGAGATTCTTGGTGGTCCGAGATGGAATCGACCAGGGCCGAGGATGTCTGATCCTACTTCTAGACTATCTTTTGAAGATACCTCTAATTGAGAGTCATTCTCAGTTATATGCTAAGATGAGAACAATTCTCATTAAGTATATTTGGCATTTAGGATGTTTTTCTCATTTATTGCTAACCGCACAGCCTTTTGCACTCTTATTAGTGCCCTTTGCTTGGTTGGGCTATCTTTGCCTGTCTATGCCGAGTCCCCCGTAAGTGATGCTCCTATTGTTATCGCTGAATCACCCGTAAGTGACTCACCTAAGGTTGATAGCGCAGTCTCTGTCGACGGAGATACGGAGCAGTGGAGTATTCATGGGCAATCAACTTATATTGTTCAGGAGAAAAATAATTTCAAATCACCTTACTACGGACAAAATAGTCTTCTCAATAAATCTGAAGGCGGTGGTGGCAAGAGCTACACATTAAGTGCCACAGCATTTTTAGGGGCAAGACTTTGGGAAGGAGCTGAAGTTTATTGGAACCCAGAGATGTTTGAGGGAACACCTTTTAATGGACAGCTTGTTGGTCTAGGCGGATTTCAGAATGGCGAGCTACAAAAGGGCTCCTATGCTCCACCAGTCTATTACACCGCTCGAGCCTTTATTCGTCAGACATTTGGTTTAGGTGGAGGCAAAGAGCATATTGAGGGCGGAGCAAATCAACTGGCTGGTAATCTTGATAAGAATAGAATGGTGATTTCCTATGGAAAATTCGCAACATTAGATTTCTTTGATCAAAATAGTTACAGTCACGATCCACGCACTCAGTTTCAAAACTTTGCCCTCTTTTCTATGGGCGCCTACAGCTATGCTGCAGATACCAAAGGTTATACCTATGGTGTTGTAGCGGAATGGTATCAAGACGATTGGATTTTGAAAGCCGCAAGATTGGCGATGCCGACCATTCCGAATACTGCTCAGCTTGATTACAGCTTGACCAAAGACTACGGCAATCAAATTGAATTGACTCATGAACATGAACTATGGGGAAAGCCTGGAGCGATAAGGGCGCTCTACTACCAACAACATGCTTATATGGGCAACTATCAAAATGCGATTAATCAAGGCCAGGCAACCAACAGCACACCCGATATCACTAATGTGCGTAAAGCGGCCCAAAGCTCATGGGGCTATGGTTTAAATATTGAACAAGCCATTAATGATGATGTTGGGATTTTTGGTCGCTGGAGCTGGAACCCAGGCACTACAGAAACGCAAACTGTAGATATCAGCAGATCCTTATCTGGCGGTTTGAGCATCAAGGGCTCTAGTTGGTCGCGGCCCAATGATACTGTTGGCATCGGTTGTGCGATTAATGGAATTGCGTCAGCGCAAATTACCTACCTACAACAAGGTGGTATGGCATCCTTTATTGGTGATGGTGCGCTTAGCTATAAGAAAGAACAAATATTGGAAACTTATTACAGCGCAAAAGTTTATAAAGAGTTATTCATTTCCGCTGACTACCAACGCATTGCCAATCCAGCGTATAACTCTGCCCGAGGCCCAGTCAATTTCTTTGGATTAAGAGCCCATATAGAGATGTAATGTCGTTTTAAACGACATGGCCGATACAGGGATGAAAAATTGATTTGTCCTTTAAAAGGACGGTCCATGATGGGGCCATCCGAGACTAATGGTGGCTAAGCCTGCCAGCCATAAAAGAAAATAGCCCAACAAGTAGGCTATTGAGATTCTTGGTGGCCCGGGGCGGAATCGAACCACCGACACAAGGATTTTCAATCCTCTGCTCTACCGACTGAGCTACCAGGCCAAGAGATGGAATTATAGATGAAACTGTGTTTTAGTCCTGAAAACTGTAAATCCTATGTGGACGGGGATGTTTTGGCTCGAGCTGCATGCAATTTTCTATAACTATCGAGCAAGCGTTGGTGCCTATCTAGTCCCTCTAGCTTGATGCCAGTTGGAGTTAATCCATAGAATCGGGTACCCCCTTCCACAGATCCGATTACAGCATCCATCCGCTCGTTGCCAAACATCCGGCGGAAATTAACTACATAATCATTAAGCTTTAAGTCATCATTTAACTCAATTTCTAGAACCGCATTTAGGGCTTGATAAAATAATTTGCGCTCAACGGTGTTGTCGTTATATTGAAGAAAAGCCTCTACCAAGTCATGTGCCTCATCAAACCGCTTTAGGGCAAGATAAATTAGTAACTTGAGCTCCAAAACGGTTAGCTGACCCCACGGCGTATTCTCATCAAATTCGATGCCGATCAAAGTAGCAATATCACCATACTCGTCTAACTCGTTGTTCTCCAAACGGTCTAGCAGTCCACTAAGGCTGAGCTCATCTAGAGAGAAGATATTCAAAATATCATTGCGGAACAAAAGCGCCTTATTCGTGTTATCCCAAATAAGATCTTCTATCGGGTACACCTCAGAATAGCCCGGCACTAAGATTCTGCATGCGATCGCCCCTAACTGATCATGCACTGCGACATAGGCTTCTTTGCCCATTGTCTTGAGAATGCCAAACAAGGTTGTTGCTTCCTGCGTATTGGAATCTATGCCTTTGCCAGAAAAGTCCCACTCAACAAAATCATAATCCGATTTTGTGCTGAAAAAACGCCAGGAGACAATCCCGCTTGAATCAATGAAGTGTTCAACAAAGTTATTTGGTTCAGTCACTGCCTCACTTGCAAAAGTTGGCGGGGGTAAGTCATTCAACCCCTCAAAACTACGGCCCTGTAAAAGCTCCGTCAAACTTCGCTCTAATGCGACTTCTAGACTAGGATGTGCGCCGAAAGAAGCAAACACGCCACCTGTTCGGGGATTCATCAAGGTAACGCACATCACCGGATAGATGCCGCCCAGAGAGGCATCCTTCACCAAGACTGGAAAGCCCTGCTCTTCTAGGCCACGAATGCCAGCAAGAATATCAGGGTATTTTGCAAGCACTTCCTGCGGCACATCTGGCAAAGCAATTTCACCCTCGAGAATTTCTCGCTTTACTGCCCGCTCGAAAATCTCTGATAAGCATTGCACCTGTGCCTCAGCCAATGTATTACCGGCGCTCATGCCATTACTAACGTACAGATTTTCAATGAGGTTGGAGGGAAAATAAACTGTCTCGCCGTCTGACTGGCGTACATAGGGCAATGAACAGATACCTCGCTCCGAATTACCAGAATTGGTATCTATCAAATGTGAGCTGCGCAACTCACCATCAGGGTTGTAAATTTTTCGACAGTGCTCGTCTAGTATTTCTGCTGGTAGCGAATCTTTAATGCCGGGCTTAAACCAGCGCTCATTTGGATAATGAACAAAATCGCTGTTAGCAATATCTTCTCCCCAAAATGCACCAGCATAAAAATGGTTGTTACTCAGTCTCTCAATGTACTCACCTAAGGCCGATGCTAATGCACTTTCCTTCGTAGAGCCCTTGCCGTTGGTAAAGCACATGGGCGAATGCGCATCACGGATATGCAAGGACCACACATTTGGAATAATGTTGCGCCATGAAGCAATCTCGATCTTCATTCCTAAGCTGGCTAGGATGCCAGACATATTGGCAATCGTTTGCTCCAAGGGCAGATCTTTACCGGCGATAAAAGTATTAGTGCCGGAGTCTGACCTTAAGGCCAAAAGAGATTGTGCATCTGCATCCAAGCTCTTTACCTCTTCGATGACAAACTCTGGTCCAGCTTGCACCACTTTTTTAACTGTGCAACGTTCAATTGAGCGCAAAATTCCCTGGCGATCATTGGCAGAGATATCCTCTGGCAGCTCTACTTGAATCTTAAAAATCTGTTGGTAGCGGTTTTCTGGATCAACTATATTGTTTTGCGAGAGTCGAATATTCTCAGTGGGAATATTGCGTGTATCGCAATACAACTTCACAAAATAGGCCGCACACAAGGCGGATGAGGCTAAAAAGTAATCGAAGGGGCCTGGGGCTGAACCATCACCCTTATATCGAATCGGCTGGTCAGAAATCACGGTGAAGTCGTCAAACTTGGCTTCAAGACGATACTTATCGAGAAAGTTAACCTTAATTTCCATGGGAATTCCGAGAGTAATGTAGGCGCTATTATCCGTCGCCACGACGATACTGCTTACTAGTTATTGCTTCTACACTAGCGCAAAGTATCTATTACTCCGCTTTATTGCGCGAAGTGTCAATTCCTAAGGCTTTGAGTTTGCGGTAGAGGTGGGTTCGTTCGAGACCAGTGTATTCAGAGATTTTAGTCATACTGCCGCCCATAATGATCATTTGATGCTCAAAGTAGGCCTTCTCAAATAGATCTCTAGCCTCTCTGAGCGGCAAGTCAAAATAGGTTTTTGCAATACCGCTAATGTACACGCCATCAAGAGCTTGCGAGGCCTGCTCGCTGACTGCCGCCCTAGGACTTGGGCTAGATGATGAAGACGTTAGTGATACTTTTTCTTCTGCGGGCTCCACATACTTGGGCGAACTCTCCAGAGCTTTGGAAACCGTTTTCAGCAGCTTTTGGAGTGCAATTGGCTTTTCTAAAAAGTTAAGCGCGCCAATGCGGGTAGCCTCAACCGCTGTATCAATCGTGGCATGTCCAGACATCATGACTACAGGCATGGTGAGCTGACCCGTCTTTGACCACTCTTTTAACAAGGTAATGCCATCAACGTCTGGCATCCAAATATCGAGCAAGACCAGGTCTGGGCGCATTTGTTCACGAATGGTGCGCGCCTGCATTGCGCTCTCGGCGGCATAAACAGTATGGCCTTCATCCGTCAGAATCTCATTGAGAAGCTCGCGGATTCCCATCTCATCGTCGACCACCAAAATACTTGCCATTCTTACGCAGCCTCTTTTGCCAGATTCATAAATAAAATTGATACCTTTGCGCCAACTACTGTATCGCCCTGCATACGATTTCGGACCTCAATTTTAGCCCCGTGATCATCTACGATTTTCTTTACTACCGCCAAACCTAATCCGGTACCCTTGCTCTTGGTTGTGACATACGGCTCAAATGCTCTTGCCAATATCTTAGCTGGAAATCCTGAACCACTATCACTTATTGTTAAACGCACTGCATTTTGTGCAATGCCATTTAGCTCACCATAAGGCACTAATTCTGTTTTTACCTCAACCGGTTCGGCTTGATGCTCGCCCTCGAGAGTAGCATCTTGCGCATTTTGTAAAAGATTGTGAATAACCTGTCTTAGTTGCGTAGAGTCGCCCAAAATGTTTGGGCACTGCGGGTCTAGGCGGGTTTTTAAAGGACTGCCCTCGTATAAACCCAGGATCTCTTGCGTCAAAGCATTGATCGAAACCGATTTCAGTTGTGGACTCGGTGTTTTTGCAAAATCCCTAAAATCATTCACCATTTCTTTCATAGCCTGAACTTGGGCGATGATTGTTTCCGTACTGCGATTCATCATTTCTTCCTGCTCAGGACTCAATTTACCGGCTAATTTGTGCTGTAACCTCTCGGCAGATAGCTGTATTGGGGTTAGCGGATTCTTAATCTCATGTGCTAAACGTCTGGCCACTTCACTCCATGCAATCGATCTCTGGGCGCTCACCACATCGGTAATGTCATCAAATACCACCATTCGTAAGTCTGAAGTCAGCTCAGTTCCACGAACAAACAAAGTGACGCCGGGCTCATTTTCGAACTCGTTTGTAGTATGGAGTTGAATTTGCTTTTGCCATACTGGCACTGATTTAGTATCGTTCACGTCTGATTGACCGCCATCTGCCCCAACCGCTAACTTCATTGTTGCGAAGCCATCTTTAATGGCCTGCTCAAACTCAACCAGACTAGGGCTATCGCTTAAGGGGCGGCCATCTATTTGCATCAGATCTTGCCCGAAGATTCTGTCAGCTCCCGCATTGCTGGAAACGACATTGAAATTTTTATCAAAAATACAGACGCCCGCCGTTAAGCTCCCCAATACAGTTTCTAAAAATGATTTAGATTCTTGCAAGGAGGTCCTAGTGTCAGCAAGCTGACGTGTCATCACATTAAATTGTCGAGTTAACAACCCGAGCTCGTCGCCAGTATCTAGCTCTGGCTTAGGAGACAGGTCTCCTTGAGCAACTGCTTGCGTTCCCTTTAAAAGCATTAAAAGCGGTCTAGCGAGCTGACGCCCCAGTATTAAAGCTAAAGTTACCGCAACAAATAGTGCGAAAAACAAAGTCAATGTCAGCGTACCCACAAACATCTTACGCAAACCGGTGCGTCCCAATGATTTCTCTTGGTAATCGCTGTAGGCAGACTCAACCGCATCAATGTTTTTAGCTAACGGAGTTGGGATATAGCGCACTAACTGCAAAACATATTTATCATCCCCACCTTTGCTGGTATCGAGCTTGCCCTGGATTGGTCTTTTTCTCACAATGGGCACAATGGCTCTCACTCGATAACCACGTTGTCCATTCTCCAGCTCGATTTGATCAAGAAAGGTAGATCCTTTATTTTTAAACGCTTCCGCAATAGCGTCGGCGCTAGGTGCTGGAAAATATTTTTTAGGCCTTGGCTCACTGGTAAAGATCATGTTGCGCTGGATACTAAATAGGCTCAACTCCTGAATACCAAATTGATTGCGAATTTTCATCGCCATGGCGCCAACCTGATCGGAACTTGTGCCTGGCGGAACTTGAATAATTTGCTCGGCAATAAAATTGCCCTCGGACAAAATTTCTTCTTGAGCAACCCGCAATGTCACGCGCCCCAACTCCAGACCAGACTCTAAAGCCGACTCGACTTTGACATCAAACCAAGTTTCAATACTACGAGATACGAACTGCAAAGAGACACCATACAAAATTAATCCTGGCACCACACCCACTAAAGCAAAAATCATGGCTAGCTTGGCAATTAAGCGGGTGCCAAACCGCCCCTTACGCCAACGAATCGCAATCGCAATCACCAAGCCTAGAATAACTAAAGTGAGACAGACTCCAATAATGATATTGGCCGCATAGAGCCAAATAAAATAATTGTCAAAAAACTCAGTATTAGAAGATGCAATGGATAATAGCGCCAGCAGCAAAAGCGCAAAGGCGCCAATCACTGACATTGCTATTGGAAGTGCGCGTCTTTTCCAGGCGCTTTTTTCAAAAGCATTAGACCCAATGAAGTCTAAAGAGAGCTTCATCGCTTAACCAAGTTCGTTCCAGTGGGTGCAAATGGAAACCGCAACCAATCGCTAGAGACATTCCAGTCACGATTATTTAAGGCATTTACTTGAAACGGCTTAGGAAGCTTGCTCAAATCCAGAGTCATCCTTAACGCCGCGGTATAGGACTTGCTTGGATCTATTTGGTTGTTATCAATCACTCGCCAGCCGCCAATACTACCAACCGTTTGCAGGGCCTCAAAGAGGGTTTTGGACGAAAAGGTAAAGCCTTCAGAGGCGATGCGATATTGCTGAGTCATGGGTTGATAAGACAGGCGCGTTTGTCTTAAGGCAAGGGCAGGCTTTTCGTCAAACCAATACCAGCGCGAACGGGTTAAATCAAACTCCGTCTGAAAATATAAGACGACGCCTTTTTGAAGCGCATCCTCTAAGCCAGGCGTTAATTCAATCTGAAACGTGGCGTTTAATAGCCAATCGTTATCCACCCGCTCTAACTCGGCGGATTTAATCTTGATGCCCTCTGCATTTGCTGCCGCTGAAAATAAATTGAGCGCCAACAAACTACAGAGCATGAATTGTTTAATACCTTGGCTCATGACCCATTTTTCTCAAACAAAGCATAGTAAAAACCATCATTGAGCTCGGCTGGCAAAATTTGTCCGGGCGCGCTCAATCGTAATGCATCAGCATGCACTGTAGCAAACCAAGCCGCCTGATCCTTACCCTCCTCCGGAAATATTGAACAGGTGACATATAAAAGCGCTCCTCCTGGCTTGAGCATCTTCCAGGCCTGCTCCAAGATGGCCTGTTGCCTCAACTGCAGGGCCTTAATATCTGCTTCGCGCCGCAAAAAAGGAATGTCAGGGTGTCTTGCAACAATGCCCGAAGCCGAGCAAGGGGCATCCAACAAGATTTTGTCAAATAACTTGCCATCCCACCAAGTGGCCTTCGATGCATCCCCACGCACCACCTGGACGGCATCAGATTGAAGTCGCAACCGATCTAAGTTGCCGCCAATCTTGCCAAGCCGCTCTCCATCTAACTCCAAGGCAATCATTTCGCATGAGGCAAGCTCTAATAGATGAGCAGTTTTTCCACCAGGTGCCGCACATGCGTCTAAGACACGCTCACCTGGCTTTGGGTTCAGCAATGCTGCGGCAATCTGGGCGCCCGCATCCTGCACAGACACTGCGCCACTATAAAAGCCGGGTAGTTCTGATACTGGCACAGGTTCGCGCAAGAGCAATGCAGAATCTAGTGAGATGCCAGCAAGCTCGTAGATAGGCTCAGCATTAATACCCGCTTGTTGCAGCAAATCTTGATACTCCTGACGCGTATGCTGCTGGGCATTCACACGCAGAATCAAGGGTGCCCGCTGCCCCTGTTGAATCAGCATTGCCTGCCAAACTTTTGAGTAGTTTCGCTTTAGGCTGGCCCGCCACCAAGGCGGAAAAAACATTGGGATAGGATCTGGGGGGTACGGTTTTTCATTCTCAGCCTGAATCGCTAGACTTACCTTACGCAGCACTGCGTTCACTAAGCCTTTGGCATACATCGTTGGCTCATATTCACTACAGGCTTTTACAGCCTGATCAACAATCGTATGCGCAGCGTAACCTTTGCCCTCTGATCCACCCTGCAGAAACAAGGCAATAGCAACACTCAATACATACTCCACTTCTGGTGGTGGAGCCTTAGGGATGAATTGTTTGATCAGGTCGTGAGACCTTACCCACTTTCGCAGTGCATCAAAAGTTAAGCTCTGCACAATGGGCCGCTCATGCGCATCCAATTGCTCCAAGACTTCTGTGAGAGATCGACCGGCCATCACCTCGCCAATGGCTTGCGCAGAAATCGTAATCGCCTCCGATAGTGGAAGACTGCGCGATGTTTTTTGATCGGTCAAATTAAGCTTTCTTAAACTGCATGATTTTTTCTTCCGCACGATGAGTCTGTAGGCAGGCGCTTGCACTAGTCTTTTTCCCGCCCGGTTTTTGCATCTCTAGAATTTCGATGACGCCATCACCACACTGAACATAGACGCCATCTTCACTAAGCCCCAAAACTTGTCCGGGGCTTAGGGCTTGATCTGTCCACTCCTTGCCTGGCAAACAAGAGTTCCAAAACTTCAGCTGTTCACCATTGAGACTGCTCGTAGATCCAGGAAATGGATTGAAGGCACGAATACGTCGATCGATTTCAGGCGCGCTTAACTGCCAATCAATCTCCGCCTCATTCTTTAATATTTTTTCAGCATACGTAATGCCTTCTTCAGGCTGTGAGGTTCTGGTAACGCCAGCGCCTTGATCCATTTCACTTAAGGTCT
This sequence comes from Polynucleobacter sp. CS-Odin-A6, assembly GCF_018882095.1. Lineage (GTDB taxonomy): Bacteria > Pseudomonadota > Gammaproteobacteria > Burkholderiales > Burkholderiaceae > Polynucleobacter. The sequence goes on along the minus strand of NZ_JACVPD010000002.1, from coordinate 533,181 downwards.
TCACCATCAACTCCGCCCCTAAAGTAGCCAAACGATCATGCAGTGATGCACTGGTCTCTTGCGGGGCAATCGTGAGTTCTCCTACTAAAACAATATCCCCAGTATCTAGGCCGGCATCCATCTGCATGATGCTGACGCCTGTCACATCATCACCCCTCTCAATAGCGCGTTGAATCGGCGCAGCCCCACGCCACCTAGGCAATAAGGAGGCATGAATATTGAAGCAGCCATGTCGCCCTTTTTGAGATGCAAGGTCTAGAATATCTTGCGGAAGAATTAAGCCGTAGGCCACTACCACCATTGCATCAAAATCAATACTTGATAGATGTTGATACGCTGCTTGAGCAGCAGATCTTTTTTGTAAATCATGATGCCCTTGCTTCAAGGTCTCTGGCTGTAGTACGGGAATACTTTTTTCTTGTGCAAATCGCTTTACAGGACTTGCTTGAAGATGCATCCCCCGACCCGCACGACGATCTGGTTGCGTTAGCGCTAAAACAATGTGATGGCCAGCCTGATCTATTGCGCGCATTGCTTGTGCGGCGAACTCCGGAGTGCCTGCAAAAACAATTTTCATTGGGCGCTTAGCGCTGTCCTACTAATTCTTTAGCGCGCTTTTTCATTTTGAGAGAGATGCGGGTGCGCTTCAGCATGGAGAGGTATTCAACAAACACCTTGCCTTGCAGGTGATCCATCTCGTGCTGCAAGCATACCGACAGCAGTCCATCTGCCTCTACTTCGAATTCTTTACCATGGATATCGAGCGCCTTCACTCGAACAACGGCGGGACGATCAACCTCATCGTAATACTCGGGCACCGAGAGACATCCTTCACGCCAAGATTTTTTTTCTGGGCTTACCCAAACCAACTCTGGATTGATAAAAACCTGTAGCGCATTCTGATTCTCTGAAACGTCAATCACGACTATCCGCTCATGGATATCAACCTGAGTGGCAGCAAGGCCAACCCCCGGCGCCTCATACATGGTCTCAGCCATATCGGCCACAATTTTTTTAATGCGCGCATCCACCTGCGCTACAGGTTTAGCTACCTTATGCAGGCGCGGATCTGGATAACAAAGGACGGTTAATAAAGCCATATCGGAATTATCCAACAGAGTAATCAGGCTGTCCCGATAGTAATAGCCAGCCCTATGCTGAAAATTGCTTTATGCCAATTCCCAAAAGCACAAACATCGCCCTTATTCAGCGAAATAATCCCTACTATCCAACTCGCCTGCTGGATTTATGTGACCCGCCCAATTCCCTCTATATATACGGGGATATTAATTTACTTAGCTTACCCATGCTCGCTATTGTTGGATCGCGCGCGGCCAGCCCAGCGGGGATCAAAAATGCCTATTTTTTTGCACGGGCGCTGTCTAAGGCAGGATATTTAGTAGTTTCTGGGTTGGCCCGAGGCATCGACGGGGCGGCCCATTGGGGGGCGCTTGGATCAAAGCGGGAGCATCCAACTCTGGCTGTTTGCGGGACTGGACTTGACATCGTATACCCGCGTGAACACCTCGGTCTAGCCTGCGCCATTGGGAGACGGGGGCTCTTAATCTCAGAACTAGCACCAGGCCTCGGCCCGAAAGCCCATCATTTCCCACGCCGAAATCGCATCATTGCTGCACTTTCCCTGGGAATCCTGGTGATTGAGGCGGCCGAGCGATCTGGCTCGCTCATCACAGCAAGGCTAGGTTGTGAGCTTGGACGCGAGGTATTTGCCATTCCTGGGTCAATCCACAACCCACTTTCTAGAGGCTGCCATCAACTACTTCAGCAAGGTGCCAAACTTGTCCAATCTCCGGAAGATATTCTTGAGGAACTGCCAAAGTGGCCAAAAAACCACTTTAAGGCCTTTTAAAGCGCTGTTTTGGCAAAACGAAGTCGGTTAATAAGCTCAGAAAGAGGCGCCCAAAATGGGGTTTTTGGACTTTTGTCAATTTATCGGTTAATAATAAAAAAGGGATGTGAGAGGGACTAGGCTGGGTTTAGGTTTAAATTAGTCCTGCATTTTCCCTCTATAAACATCATTTCAAGTTCAAATTTAGGCAAAACGCGTGGCAACTAAAGCATCTACTAAAAAAAGCAGTCCAAAGACCTCGGCAGCGGATCACCCCAAGACACTGATCATTGCGGAAAAACCTTCCGTTGCCAATGACATTGCTAAAGCGCTGGGTGGTTTTACTAAATATGAAGACTATTTCGAAAGCGATGACTTTGTACTCTCTTCAGCGGTTGGTCACCTATTAGAAATTGCAGCCCCTGAAGAGTTTGATGTCAAACGCGGCAAGTGGTCTTTTGCCAATCTACCGGTTGTACCCCCCTATTTTGATTTACGCCCGATCGCTAAAACGGAGTCGCGGCTCAAGGTGCTGCAAAAACTCATTAAGCGCAAAGATGTCAACGAACTTATTAATGCGTGTGATGCTGGTCGTGAAGGCGAGCTAATCTTCCGCTTGATTGCGCAGCATGCAAAAGCGCCACAGGCTGTTAAGCGCCTTTGGCTACAGTCGATGACGCCTGCAGCGATTCGTGATGGCTTTGCTTCGCTACGTAGCGATAGCGATATGCAGCCCCTAGCTGATGCTGCTCGTTGCCGCTCTGAGGCAGATTGGCTCGTTGGCATCAATGGCACGCGTGCCATGACCGCATTCAATAGTAAAAGTGGGGGGTTCTTTCTGACGACCGTAGGTCGAGTACAGACACCAACTTTATCGATCGTAGTTGAACGCGAAGAGTTGATCCGTAAATTTATTTCTAAAGACTACTGGGAAGTGAAAGCGGAATTCATTGCTGCTGCCGGAGTTTATGAGGGCCGTTGGTTTGATCCTAAGTTTAAAAAAGATGCTGCCACTCCCGATGCCCGCGAGAATCGCCTTTGGAGCGAGGCTGCGGCTCAAAGCATTGTCGCTGCCTGCCGCGACAAAAAAGCGAGTGTTAGAGAAGAGGCAAAACCAGCCACTCAACTTGCGCCCCAGCTGTTTGATTTAACCAGCCTCCAGCGCGAGGCGAATGCCCGCTTTGGCTTCTCTGCTAAAAATACTTTGGGCCTGGCCCAGGCGCTTTACGAACGACACAAGGTGCTGACCTATCCACGTACTGATGCCAAGGCTTTGCCTGAAGATTATTTAGATACCGTTAAGCAGACCATGGAAAATCTAGCGGAGCACTCGCAAGAATATCGGCCTTTCGCGAAACAAATTTTGCAGGGCGACCCGAAAGATTCAAAGGCTAAAGCAGGCTATGGTTGGATTAAGCCTAACAAACGTATTTTTGATAACTCAAAAATATCCGATCACTTTGCAATCATTCCTACCTTAGAGTCGCCTAAGACTCTGAGCGAGCCAGAGCAAAAACTATATGACTTAGTCGTGCGTCGCTTCTTGGCAGTGTTTTATCCTGCCGCTGAGTTCCGCGTCACTACTCGCATAACCGAAGCGTCGGGGCATCACTTCAAAACTGAAGGTCGTGTTCTGGTTACTCCAGGCTGGCTAACGGTATATGGCAGATCGAATCAGGCAGACGATGAATTGGTGGCTGTGCAAGAAGGTGAAATCGTCCAAAATGAAACCATCACTTCCGTCCCATTAAAAACTAAGCCGCCGGCTCGCTACACCGAGGCCACATTATTGTCTGCAATGGAGAGCGCAGGCAAATGGGTTGATGATGATGACATGCGTGAAGCCATGGCGGAGAAGGGCCTGGGAACGCCAGCAACTCGTGCCGCGATTATTGAAGGATTGTTAGCAGAGCGCTATATGGTTCGCGAAGCACGAGAGCTTATTCCAACGGCTAAAGCATTCCAACTCATGACACTCTTGCGCGGGCTCGATGTTGAAGAACTCACCAGACCCGATCTCACGGGCAACTGGGAAAATAAACTCTCGCTGATTGAGCGTGGCGAGATGAACCGCGACACCTTCATGCAAGAAATTGCACAGATGACTCAGCGGATTGTGAAGCGCGCCAAAGAATATGACAGCGATACCATTCCAGGTGACTATGCCATCATGTCTACACCATGTCCACATTGTAAGGGTTCTGTTAAAGAGAACTACCGTCGCTTTGCTTGTGAGAAGTGCGGCTTTACGATTAGCAAAACTCCGGGTGGACGCGCATTTGAATATCCAGAGGTTGAAGAGCTGCTGCGTGAAAAAACGATTGGGCCATTGCAGGGATTCCGCAGCAAAATAGGTAGGCCGTTTGCAGCGATTATTAAGTTGAGCGAGATTCCTGAAGATGATGCCGATTATCCAAACGCAGGATTCAAATTAGAGTTTGATTTTGGCAACTCTCAAGAAGATGAGTCAGAGGCCATCGACTTTACTGGTCGCCAAGCTTTAGGTGCTTGTCCAAAGTGCTCGGGTGCCGTGTATGAGGATGGCATGCGCTACTTGTGCGAGAACAATACCGGGCCAAATAAATCCTGTGATTTCAAAACAGGTAAAGTGGTTTTACAGCAAGAAATTTCAGTGGAACAAGTACAAAAACTTCTTACGGAAGGTAAGACTGATTTGTTAACAAACTTTAAGTCCAATCGGACTGGCCGTGGATTTAAGGCTTACTTAGCATTGGGCGCTGAGGGCAAGATTGGTTTTGAATTTGAAGCTAAGGCGCCTAAGGCCGGAGCTGCTGCCAAGGTACCAGCAAAGAAACGCGCAGGAGCAAGTGCAGCGACCAAGTCTGCCGCAAAACCGAAGCGTGCTAGTAAAGCAAAATCGTCCTCTAGCACTTGAGCTGTAATCAACTTGGCTGCTAGAGCCGACCAAAGCGCCCCTCTTGATCCTAGGGCTGTAGCCAAATAAATTCCGGGGCGCTGTGTCAGTGCCCCGACGATGGGCAAGCGATCCCCTGCCACACAGCGCACACCTACAAAGCTTCCGGCCCCGTGAAGTTGACTTATGTCACCCTGCACATAATTCAACAAACCCTTTGCTTGCTCACGGTTAAGGTCATCGCTCGAAGCCCAATCGTGGGGGTCGGTTTCACCCTCATCAAAACTGGAGCCGACGATCCATTCATAACCACCTTCTGGCAACCTCTTTGCTGGCAAGCAATAGCCATCGCCTGAAATCGCTGTTCTTGGGAGTTGAGATGCCCAGGCATCATTTTCGCCAATGGAAAAAATACTCAATTGCCCGCGCACAGGCCTTAATGGAAGCTTGACATCCATACTCGCAGCCAATGTTTTGGTTTCCAGCGCTGCAGCAATAATGACTTTGCCGGCAGTCATGCTGATCTCGTTTTGATGATTCAATAATTGCCAGGCTGCGCCCTTCTTTTCTAATCGGGCTATAGAAGTATTCCAGCAACAGGTCAAATGTGGATGGGGCTTTAATGCATTGTTGGTTGCTTCTGATAAGTTCAATGATGCACCCCGTGGAAGCCAAACTCCATCCTGAGCAACTCCACAAATCTCTTTTGCCTCTTGCGCAAATAGTGCTTGAGCCATTGCTTCATCTAATTCAAGGGTTCGTAAATGGGCATTGACTTCATCACGAATAAAATGGCGATCTTTTTTTGCTGGCTGAAATATGCCGTGCTGATTCCAGATCGACCCCCAGCGCGCTTCTGCCATCAAAAAGGCAATACGAGTTAGGCGCAATAACCGGGGAGCACCTCGACCAATATGTGGGTGAGCAATAGCATGTGCATGACTAGAACATGCACTAGCAGGAAAGGGGGCAGAGTCGACAATACAAACAGCCTGACCGCGTGCTAACAACTCATTGGTGATAGTTGCACCAGCAATGCCCGCCCCAATCACCACGAGGTCATGGTGTTGGGGTGAAGTCATTAAATAATCGGGGCCTTAAAAAAGCTTCTTCAACCTCTAGGAAGTGCCTAGGCGTTTAAGCGCTTCTCGATTTTGCTACGGGCTTCAATCAACTCTTTAGGTAAGCGCTCACCCAAATGCTCAAATAACTCAGTATGCAGTTTGAGCTCATTCTTCCAGTCACCAATAGACACGGAAATCGCTTTCTCAAATTTTTCTGCTGAGTAGTCAAGACCATCCCATTGCATATCAGCGTATTCAGGGCAAATACCAAACGCCGTTTCTACACCTTTAGCTTTGCCTTCAACGCGGTCCAAAACCCAAGACAGGACGCGCATATTTTCACCAAAGCCAGGCCACATAAATTTCCCACTTTCATCCTTGCGGAACCAGTTCACGCAATAGATTTTAGGCAATACCGCGCCCTCAGCTGCAAGCTTATTCCCAATGTTGAGCCAGTGCCGGAAGTAATCACTCATGTTGTAACCAGCAAATGCAATCATTGCGAATGGATCACGACGAACCACACCAACCTGACCAGTAATAGCGGCAGTAGTTTCAGAGCCCATCGTTGCTGCCATGTAAACACCCTCTACCCAATCTCGCGCTTCGCTTACCAAAGGCACTGTGTTTGAGCGACGACCACCGAACAAGAATGCGTCGATCGCTACACCCTCTGGATCATCCCAATGAGAATCAACCGCAGGGTTGTTTGTCGCAGCTACAGTAAAGCGTGAATTCGGATGTGCGGCCTTGCGTCCAGCAGCACCATCAGCAGGCGTCCAATCCTTGCCTTGCCAATCAATTAAGTGCGCTGGTGGAGTATCAGTCAATCCTTCCCACCAAACATCGCCATCATCCGTTAAACCAACATTAGTAAAAATCACGTCTTGGTTCAAGGAGTCCAGGCAATTAGGATTCGTTTGACGATTGGTGCCAGGAGCAACACCAAAGTAGCCTGACTCTGGATTAATCGCAAACAAGCGTGTCTTGCCAGTAACGGCGTCTTTACGTGGCTTGATCCAGGCAATGTCATCACCCACCGTGGTGACCTTCCAACCCTCAAATCCTTTTGGGGGAATCATCATAGAGAAGTTGGTTTTACCGCAGGCCGATGGGAATGCGGCTGCGATATGGTATTTCTTGCCTTCTGGCGACGTGACTCCCAAGATCAACATATGCTCTGCTAACCAACCTTGGTCACGACCCATGTTCGATGCAATGCGCAAAGCAAAGCATTTTTTGCCCAGCAAAGCATTGCCTCCGTAGCCGGATCCAAAAGACCAAATCTCACGGGTTTCTGGATAGTGAACAATGTATTTTGTTTTGTTGTTGGGCCAAAGCATATCTTTTTCGCCAACCGTCAAAGGCTTGCCAACACTGTGGATGCAAGGGACAAATTTGCCAGTGGCGCCTAGCTGATCAATCACTGCCTTCCCCATGCGAGTCATCAAACGCATATTGATGGCAACATAAGGACTATCGGACAACTCCACTCCAATGTGGGCGATTGGTGAGCCAATGGGGCCCATGGAGAAAGGCACAACATACATTGTTCGGCCGCGCATAGATCCGTCAAACAAAGGATTTAGGGTGGCACGCATTTCGTTTGGCTCAACCCAATTATTGGTGGGGCCAGCATCTTCTTTTTTTGTGGAGCAAATAAAAGTGCGATCCTCAACGCGCGCGACATCATCCGGATCAGATAGCGCCAAGAAAGCATTTTTACGTTTAGCTGGATTGAGGCGCTTAAAAACACCTTTACTAACTAGAAGCTCACACAATTGATCGTATTCAGATTGAGACCCGTCACACCAGTGGATCTTGTCTGGCTTAGTTAAGGTCGCTACTTCAGCGACCCACTGAATCAATTGTTGATTTTTTACATAATCTGGCCCAATGACATTCATTTGCGCATTGATACTGGTGGTCATGAGATTCCTAGAGTAAATAATATATTCGAGCAAATGATTTTAGCATTTTGAGTCTATTTTTTAGCGCCCCACCAACTAAACCGATAATTTATTTACCGATACAAAACTGGCTAAATATCTTGCCCAAAAGATCATCAGGAAGTAGCTTGCCGGTAATTTGACCTAGCTGGTCTTGGGCTAAGCGTAACTCTTCGGCAAATAACTCCAACGATATATTTCCATCTGCTGCGAAGTGTTGGGATTTCTCTAGATGGCTTGAGGCCCTATCAAGACAATCTATATGTCGTCGTCGTGCGACTATTGTTCCTTCCTGAGAGCCGCCCCAACCTACTGACTTTAGGATTTCCTGCTTCAAGGCCTCAATCCCATCGCCTGTTTTGGCTGAAATGAGCAAGGTCTGTGTAACGCCCTTAATGGGGTTTGAGTTGCCTAACAAATCAGATTTATTACCAACCTCTAAAATGGGGCAGTTGAGAGGCAGGGCTTTTAATATTTGGGCTCTCAGATCTAGGCCATTACCGCTTTCTGGTCCACTCAATGATCCGGAGTCTTGTAGAAAGATAACTAGGTCAGCCATACGAATTGCCTCCCAAGATCTTTCAATCCCCTTTGCCTCCACCAGATCACTGGTGTCGCGCAATCCGGCGGTATCAATAATATGCATGGGGACACCATTAATCGTGATGCTCTCTCTCACTCGATCGCGTGTAGTTCCCGCAATGGGGGTCACGATGGCTACCTCTTCGCCCGCAAGGCGATTTAGTAAAGAGCTTTTGCCCACATTAGGAGGCCCAGCCAAAACTAGCTGAATACCGTCTCGCAAGATCCTTCCCTGTTTTGCACTCTCCCTGAGTGCATGCAACTTACTCATGACGGTTGTTAAGCGCTCGCGGGCATGGGCATTCTCTAGGAATTCAATTTCCTCTTCTGGAAAGTCAAGTGTAGATTCCACCAAAATTCGCAGTTGTGTGATTTCTTCAATTAAGTTGTTAATGTCTTTTGAAAAGGCGCCTTGCAGTGAGCGCGCCGCGCCGCGGACTGCAGCATCACTTTGCGCGCCTATTAAGTCGGCGATCGCCTCTGCTTGGGCTAAGTCAATTTTGTTATTGAGGTATGCGCGCAAGGAAAACTCGCCCGGCTCCGCAATTACCAAGCCATAATCTTTGCCCAACTCTAGGCATCGCTTCATTACTAGCTCAAGAAGTTGTGGTCCGCCATGGCATTGCAGCTCCAATACATCCTCGCCAGTAAAAGAGGCGGGGGCAGCAAAATAAATTGCAATGAGTTGGTCAATAACCTCGCCCTGCCCATCACGAAGCGTGAGCAAGTTCGTCTGACGCGGTTTTAGTGCTTTATGAAACAAAGCCTCTGTAATAGGATGGAGTTGGGGTCCGCTAATCCGAATCACGCCAACACCTGCTTTACCTGGTGCAGTAGCCACCGCAATGATGGGCAGCTTTCTAGTCATCATTGCGGGCAGCCCTTATGCATTTCTAAACAGCAAAGCTTTATTTAGCCAGCTTTTTTCCAAACATTTGATTGATTTGCCATTGTTGAGCAATGGATAGTAAGTTATTCACTACCCAATACAAAACCAAACCCGCGGGGAAGAAGAAGAACATCACCGAGAATACGAGTGGCATGTACATCATCACCTTTGCCTGAATTGGGTCCGGTGGCGTTGGGTTGAGCTTGGTTTGCACAAACATCGACGCTGCCATCACGATTGGCAAAATGTAGAATGGATCCGGTACTGAAAGGTCATGAATCCAACCAATCCAAGGTGCATTACGCATCTCTACGGAAGAGAGTAATACCCAGTAAAGGGAAATGAATACAGGGATCTGAATCACCACAGGCAAACATCCGCCCAGGGGATTAATTTTTTCCTTGCGATACATCTCCATCATCGCTTGATTTAATTTTTGTGGTTCACCCTTGTATTGCTCTTTCATTGCGAGTAATCGAGGTTGCACCTCCTTCATGCGCGCCATTGATTTGTAACTTGCAGCAGAAAGCGGGAAAAATACCAACTTAATCAAAATTGTCAGGAGGATGATTGACCACCCCCAGTTACCAACATAGACATGGATGTTTTCTAACAGCCAGAAAATAGGTTTAGCAAGAATAGTGAGGTAGCCATAGTCTTTCAACAAAGCAAATCCTGGGGCTATGGTTTCTAAAACACTTTCTTCTTGGGGGCCAACAAATAATCGTGCTTTTTCAACAACGGTTGTTCCCGGTGCAATTATGCCCAAGGGGATTTGCATACCAATGCGATAGAGATTGCTGTCAATTTTTCCAGCATAGATATCGCGAGCAGTTTTGTCGCTCGGAATCCAAGCACTAGCAAAGTAGTGTTGCACCATGGCAACCCATGCTGGGTCGCCAGCCGCCACCTGAGCGGGAATGGTAATTTTGTTTTTATCCATCTCCGCGAATTCAAGCTTATTGAATTTTTCTTTTTCGGTATAAGCTGCCGGCCCAGTAAAGGTGCTTGCAGAGAATGCGCCGTCAAAGGGCCCAATTTTTGCTTCCTGAGAGGCGTCGCGAACCAGCTCTGTGTATAAAACCAGTGGTGTTGCGTTGGCAGTGGTTTGTGTAACGCGATGACCAACATCGACAACGTAGCTGCCAGGAGTCAAGATAAAAGTTTTTTCAAGCCTTACCCCATTTCGCTCGCTAGCCAAAACCATGAATGGCTTGCCCGTTGCGTCCTTTCCAGATTCAACCAATTTAAAGGTGCTGGTATGGTTTGGTAAATCTGCATTACCCAAAGCAATTAAGCCGGAGCGTGCAAAATATTTGTGGGTTGGTGAGTATTGAAAAAGCTCTACCGGGGCTTTTTCCGCAGTGAGCTCTTTCAGTAATTTCGCATCAATGACATTCGCACCATTGGCACTAATTTCCAAAACCAACACATCACTCTTGAGTACAAACTTTTCTGATGTCTCTATTGCTCCAGAGTTCGTTAAGGGCGCCTGGTTTGGTGCTGGAATGCTGGGGTTTTGAACGGGGGATGGAATGTCAACCTTGTTACTGGCTACTTTATCGGCTGCGACAACCCCGCCTGTAGGGCTCCCGCCAAACATGGATGGCTTGCCTTCGTGAACCTGCCAGTTGTTGTACAACATGAGGCCGGACATGGAGAAGACCATCCACAGAATTGTTTTTTTAAAGTCCATTTGCATTCACTTAATAATGATGAGTTCTTGGTTTTACAGCAGGGTCATGACCACCTTGTGACCATGGATTACAGCGCAAAATGCGCCACACCATCAATCTAAAGCTTTTAAAAAATCCGTAACTGGTAAAGCAGTCGCATGCGTATTGGGAACAGGAGGGCTCAAACTTACAGTGCATGCCGACAAAAGGGCTTAATGTGACTTGATAGAGCCTCAAAAGCCTAATAGCGCTCTTGTTGAATAGTCGCATACTAGATCAATCCTACAATTTGGGTTCGCAGAATTTGTTTTTCTTTTTTTCTGAGCCTGCCGCGGGTTTCGCGACCAATTGGCTTTTTTAACTTCACCACAACATCGCTGTTCAGACTTGTGGCCTGCGCGCTACGAACTATTTCACGGATCATGCGCTTTAATCGATTGCGATCTACCGCACGCTTAGCTAGTTTTTTAGCTACTGCGATGCCCAAATCGGGGGTCGTGCGCTGGTCTGAAGATGCCAAATACAAACCCCAATACAAACTTGTTTTGGGGCGTGTTTTTAGTAACTCAGAAATCCTGGCGCTATTCAACGGCTAAATTAGACGGCTAAACGCTTGCGACCCTTAGCGCGGCGAGCGTTTAATACTGCACGCCCACTCTTTGTTTTCATACGAATGCGGAATCCGTGAGTGCGTTTACGACGTGTTACTGAGGGTTGGTACGTTCTTTTCATGATTCATCCTGCAAAACCCCGTATTTTCCTTGTTGCACGGCAAAAGGTCAACCTCAGAAGAAGAATATATAGGTATTTTTCGCTATTTTTTAGGTCTATTTCTTGTAGACCTATGATTTTTAATGTTTTTTTAGTTTTATTCACAAGTTATCCACAGGTTTTCCACGAATTTCTGGCTTGTGGATAACTTTGTGAGATCGCTACAATGGATCCTCTAAAAATATGAGTAACTTACAAATTCCCGCCGCCTTAAACGAACTTAACCCGCTGAGCTTTTGGGATGCCGCGCTGGGGACATTAGCCCGTGAGCTATCTCCCCAACAATTCAAAACCTGGATACAGCCCTTAAGCTTGGTTTCTTACGACGAAGGTGAGCAATCACTTGTGTTGGGGGCCCCAAACAGGTTTAAACTAGACTGGACTAAAAAAACTTTCTCTGACCGCTTTCAAGAGATGGCGAACCAGTATTTTGGCCACCCAATCACCCTCAATTTTGTTCTCAATGTGGATGGTGTGAGCCCCCAAACCCAGGGTGCGACCGCGCTTTCAGATGTGATTGAGCCTCACGAGGTGCTTGGGACTCCAGACACCACCTCTACAGAGGAGCAGGCGTTTGAGATTGAGGACCACTCTAAACTCAATCCAAACCTTACTTTTGAAACCTTTGTAACCGGGAAAGCCAACCAGCTTGCCCGGGCCGCGTCCATTCAGGTTGCGCATAACCCCGGAGCCTCGTATAACCCCATGTTTTTGTATGGTGGTGTAGGGCTTGGTAAGACCCATTTAATTCATGCGATTGGTAATCACCTTTTAAAAGAAAAGCCGAATGCTCGAATTCGGTATATCCATGCCGAGCAATATGTGTCTGATGTGGTTAGGGCTTACCAACAAAAGGCTTTTGACCGCTTTAAGCGCTACTACCACTCATTAGACCTTCTTTTGATAGACGATATTCAGTTTTTTAGCGGGAAATCTAGAACTCAAGAGGAATTCTTTTATGCCTTTGAGGCGCTTTTAAGTAACAAGGCCCAGGTCATTATTACTAGCGACACTTATCCCAAGGAGATGGCGGGAATTGATGATCGACTAATCTCCCGGTTTGATTCTGGGTTGACGGTTGCCATTGAACCCCCAGAGCTGGAGATGCGGGTTGCTATTCTGATGAAAAAGGCCTTGAGCGAGGGCATTCCGATAAGTGAGGATGTTGCTTTTTTTGTGGCCAAACACCTCAGATCAAACGTGCGAGAGTTAGAGGGAGCGCTGAGGAAGATTTTGGCTTTTGTACGCTTTCACGGTAAAGAGGTCACTATTGATGTGGCTCGCGTAGCCCTAAAGGACCTGCTTTCTATACAGAATCGTCAAATTTCTGTTGAAAACATCCAGAAAGCGGTGGCTGACTTTTACAGCATTAAGGTGGCTGACATGTACTCCAAAAAACGTCCGGCAAACATTGCCCGCCCCCGGCAAATTGCGATGTTTATGGCCAAAGAGCTGACCCAAAAAAGCCTCCCGGAGATCGGTGAGTTATTTGGTGGGCGTGACCACACCACCGTTTTACACGCTGTCCGGAAGATTGGTGAGGAACGCTCGCATGATGGGCAACTAAACCATGAAATCCACGTCATTGAGCAAACGCTGAAGTCTTAGTTTTGCCTGTGGATAAGGCTGTGGATAGTCTATTGGATAACTTTGGGGATAGCGTGTGGATAAATTGTGGAAAACAGACGCTTCGTGCAAAAATAGGGTGTTGATTAAAAGTTATCCAATATTTATTCAGCGCTTATACAAAAGTTTTCCACAGGTTTTTTTGGTTTTAATGATTTGTTTTACATAGGTTTTTTGACTTATCCACAGAAATAACGGGCCTTATTACTACTACTAATAAGATATATACAAGGATTTAAAAGCAATGCAACTCGTAAATACTTCGCGCGACAGTTTATTAAAACCACTTCAAGTTGTTAGCGGTATTGTCGAACGTCGGCACACCTTACCCATCTTGGCAAATCTGTTATTTAAAAAGCAGGGCGACAAGGTGTCGTTCGTTTCTACAGATATTGAAATTCAAATTACAACTAACGCTAATTTTGGCGTTGGTGCTGAAGATGTAACTACCACCGTGGCAGCAAGAAAGTTGCTCGATATCTTGCGGGCGCTACCCGAAGGGCCCGTTACCCTAAATCTTAAAGACAACAAGATGGTTGTCCAAAGCGGGAAAAGCCGCTTCTCACTACAGACACTGTCCGCGGTAGAGTTCCCTGTCATGCAAAGTGTTGGTGAGGTTACGGCCAGTTGGAAGATGAGTCAGAAGAGTTTTCGTCAACTCATTAGTCAAGTTCACTTTGCGATGGCTCAGCAAGATATTCGCTATTACCTTAATGGAATGTTGTTGGTTATCGAGGGAAAACAGGTGATTGCCGTAGCTACAGACGGCCATCGTTTGGCTTACTCTCAGGTTGAGTTGGCAGAGGCCCCAGCAGGCTCTGGTGAGAGACAGGAAATCATTATTCCTCGCAAAACAATTCTAGAGTGTCAGCATTTGCTCGAAGACTCTAATGAGCCGCTTGAGATGAGTCTCACATCAAACCAGGTGAAGTTTGCTTTTGGAGATATTGAGTTGATTTCAAAATTAGTTGAAGGTAAGTTTCCTGACTTTCAAAGGGTGATACCTAAGGGGCATAAAAACTCTTTAGTTGTTGGGCGTGATGTTTTGCAGTCTGCACTCCAACGAGCAGCAATTTTGACCACAGATAAATTTAAAGGGGTGCGCTTTTCTTTATCCCCAGATCGTATTACCGTTCAGTCAACCAATGCGGAACAAGAAGAGGCTCAGGAAGAGATTGAAACTGAATATGGTGGCGATGCTGTTGAAATTGGTTTTAATGTAAGTTATTTATTGGATGTTCTATCAAACCTGAAGAATGACAAAATTCAAATTAGTTTAGGTGATGCTAACAGTAGCGCCGTGGTAACCCTTCCAGGCTCTGAAGACTTCAAGTATGTTGTGATGCCAATGCGTATTTAATTTAGAAAAAAATGACTGAAGAAAAAAAAGTAGTTGAGCAGTACGGTGCATCATCAATTCAAATCTTAGAAGGCCTTGAGGCGGTTCGTAAACGCCCCGGTATGTATATCGGAGATACCTCCGACGGAACCGGCCTACACCACCTTGTTTTTGAGGTTTTAGATAACTCTATTGATGAAGCTTTAGCAGGCTACTGTTCAGAAATTACCGTTGTCATCCAGACTGATAACTCTATTTCTATTGTTGATAATGGACGCGGCGTCCCAACAGGTATTAAGTACGACGACAAGCACGAACCAAAAAGAAGTGCCGCTGAGATTGTGATGACCGAGCTTCACGCTGGCGGCAAATTTGATCAAAATAGTTATAAGGTTTCTGGTGGCTTACATGGTGTTGGTGTTAGTTGTGTAAACGCACTTTCTAAATGGCTAAAGCTAACCATTCGCCGTGATGGCAAGGCGCATTACATGGAGTTTGCGCGTGGAGCGATCCAGAATCGCAATATTCAAGAAGAAAATGGCGTTGCCATCTCGCCGATCACTATTACTGGCGATACAACGCTATCCGGTACTGAGGTTCACTTCTTAGCAGATGAAACGATTTTCGGAAACGTCGAGTTTCATTACGAGATCTTGGTAAAACGTATTCGCGAACTATCGTTCTTAAATAACGGTGTGTATATTAAATTAATTGATCAGCGCACCGGCCAAGAAGAAGATTTTGCCTTCTCGGGCGGGGTTCAGGGCTTTGTTCAGTACATCAACCAAACTAAAAACGTCTTACACCCTAATATTTTTTATGCGGAAGGGATTCGCCCATCAGACTTGGGCGGCAACATTACCGCCGAAGTGTCGATGCAATGGAACGACAGCTTTAGCGAACAAGTTCTTTGTTTCACCAACAACATTCCTCAGCGAGATGGCGGCACACACTTAACTGGTTTGCGCGCTGCTATGACACGCGTGATCAATAAGTACATTGATGAGCACGAGGTAGCCAAAAAAGCAAAGGTAGAAATTTCTGGCGATGATATGCGCGAAGGCCTCACTTGCGTTTTATCTGTCAAGGTTCCTGAGCCAAAATTCTCCAGTCAAACAAAAGATAAGCTGGTTTCCAGCGAGGTTCGTGGACCCATCGAGGAGATTGTTGCAGAGGCTTTGAGCGCTTATTTACAAGAACGCCCAGCTGATGCCAAGATACTGTGTGGAAAAATTGTAGACGCTGCACGCGCTCGCGAAGCAGCGCGCAAGGCGCGCGATATGACGCGTCGAAAAGGGGTGTTGGATGGTTTAGGCCTCCCTGGTAAGTTAGCCGACTGTCAAGAAAAGGACCCGACTAAATCCGAATTATTTATTGTTGAGGGCGATTCCGCGGGGGGCTCGGCCAAACAAGGTCGCGATCGACGCTTCCAGGCAATTCTCCCTCTTAAGGGGAAAATTTTAAACGTTGAGAAGGCTCGCTTCGATAAGATGCTAGCGAGCCAAGAGGTGGTTACCTTAATCACCGTGCTTGGCACCGGCATCGGTATTGAGGAATACAAGGCCGACAAGCTCCGTTATCATCGCATTATTATCATGACCGATGCGGATGTAGACGGTAGCCACATCCGCACTCTTTTGCTCACCTTTTTTTATAGGCAGATGCCTGAGTTAATTGAGCGAGGCCATATTTACATTGCGCAACCCCCTTTATATAAAGTGAAGTTTGGTAAAAATGAACAATATATTAAAGATGATGCTGAGCTGAACCAGCTATTATTAAAAATTGCTTTAGAGTCAGCATCACTCCAAACCCCCTCCGGAGAAATTATTGAAGGCGCCGAACTGGGTGAGCTGGCTAAACACTATCAAGTAATCCAGTCGATTGTTGATCGCCTCTCTCGAACCATTGATGAGGATGCTTTGCGCGCCATCGCTTCCGGCACTCAACTCAACCTAGACACTGAGGCGTCTGCTCAGGAATCCGCAAAGCGTTTGCGCGTTGCGCTCGCCGATTCTTTAAACCCTCTGGCGCTACCACCAGAGATCGTCGTGCAAAAAGAAGAGCGCACAGATCGCTTTAAGTTATTGTTATCTCGCCGCATTCATGGCAACTTAAGGTTATCTGCAATTAACTCCGACTTTGTTCATGGTGACGACTACCAAAGCTTATCGAATGCCGCTGCGGTTCTCTCTGGCAAGGTTTTGCCGGGGTCAAAAGTGCGTCGCGGAGACCCAGATAAAAACCAAAAAGAGCAAAGTATTCAAAACTTCAGGGCGGCATTTGCTTGGCTGCTTTCTGAGGCTGAACGCGTTCTCAGTCGTCAGCGATATAAGGGGTTGGGTGAAATGAACCCTTCGCAGCTATGGGAAACAACCATGGACGCCAACTCACGAACTTTGCTTCAAGTAAAAATTGAAGATGCAATTACGGCAGATCAGGTTTTCACCACTCTGATGGGTGATGAGGTTGAGCCGCGCCGCGCCTTCATTGAGAAGAATGCGCTTATTGCTCGCAACCTCGACGTCTAATTGTTTATGGGTAAAAAGAAATTAACCGCTCCAAAAATTGATCGATCCCGCATTGTTGTGAGGTCTTCGCCCATTCACGGCAAGGGCGTCTTCGTCGTAAAACCAATTAAAAAAGGTGAGGCGATTATTGAGTACAAGGGCGAGCGCATTAGTTGGAAGTTGGCAGAGAAGCGCCATCCCCACGACCCAAAAGACCCTAACCACACCTTTTATTTTTCGCTAGAAGACGGACGCTGTATTGATGCTAAATATGGCGGTAATGCTGCCCGCTGGATTAACCACTCCTGTAAGCCAAGTTGCGAAACACACGAGAACAGTTTTGGTGGAGAGCCGCGTGTTTTTATTTATGCCAAAAGAGATCTTAAGGTCAATGAGGAGCTTTTTTACGACTACTCTCTCGGGGTTGAGGGTCGCATTACAAAGCAGATGAAAAAGGATTACGAGTGTCGATGTGGCGCTAAAAAATGCCGCGGCACCATGTTATCTCTCGACAATAAGTGAGCGGCCGGTCCTCATGCTGTTTGTAACCATTCAGGACTTAGAGGCTGCTATTAACTATTGGCGCAGCCAATCACCCTCTTTGGGTGAAGAGCTTCAGCTGTGCCCAGAGGCCGCGGCTTTGGCCAAGCCCTATGCGCTCATGATTATTCAGGGATCTCAACGGGTGCCTATGGATGTCTTAAATATAAATGCTAAATCTGCTATTGAGCGCTACCTAAAAATTACTCGAGAGAATTAAATTGCACCCACTTTATTTTTAGGGTTATCGCTATATGGGCGCTTGTCGGATTAGGGTATTCTCAAACCCTTACCAAAGAAAGGTGGCGAGAGCTTGAGTTTGCAAGACACAATATTAAAAACAACTGGGCTCGGAAAAACCTTCAAGGGTTTTTCTGCCGTGAGTGACGTTAACCTCAATGTCACTCGCGGAACTATTCATGCCTTGATTGGTCCTAATGGGGCTGGCAAAACAACCTGCTTTAATCTCCTAACCAAATTTTTAGAGCCTTCTAGTGGCCAAATCTTTTTTAATGGTCTTGATATCACCAGAGAGAGGCCAGCTCAAATTGCTCGACGTGGTGTTGTTCGCTCATTTCAAATTTCTGCCGTTTTCCCCCACTTAAGTGTTTTAGAAAATGTTCGTGTTGCGCTGCAGCAAGGCTTAGGTACAGAGTTTCACTTTTGGAGATCTGGAAACTCTCTTAATGTGCTTAATGAGCGCGCTGAAGAGCTTTTATGTGAGGTTGGTTTGGCTGACTTTGCCCAAGAAGAGACGCTTAATCTACCTTATGGCCGCAAAAGAGCCCTTGAAATCGCCACCACCATGGCAATGGAGCCGGAGTTAATGTTGTTGGATGAGCCAACTCAGGGGATGGGGCATGAGGATGTGGAGCGCGTAACAGAGTTGATAGATCGGGTGGCTAAGGGCCGCACCATTTTGATGGTTGAGCACAATATGAAGGTGGTCTCTTCTATTGCTGATCGGATTACCGTTTTGCAACGGGGCTCTGTTTTGGCAGAGGGTTCTTATGGTGAGGTTTCAAATAACTCGTTGGTGATTGAGGCTTATATGGGTAGCCATGGAGGCGACACCGCATGAGCTCCATTGCATTAGAAGTTAAAAACCTAGAGTCTTGGTATGGGGAGTCTCACATTCTGCATGGCGTGAACTTTGCTGTACGAGACGGAGAGGTGGTTACCTTGTTAGGTCGGAATGGCGCTGGGCGCAGCACCATCCTAAAAACCATTTTGGGTTTAACAAGCAAAAGAACCGGCTCGGTAGAGATTTATGGTGCGCAAACTATTGCTATGCCAACCTATAGGGTTGCTCGCTTAGGGGTTGGTTATTGCCCAGAAGAGCGGGGGATTTTTGCGAGCTTGAGTGCCGAAGAGAACCTTTTGTTGTTGCCTGAAATTTCTCCTGGCGGCATGGATTTGAACGAGATTTATGAAATGTTTCCAAATCTGTATGAGCGGCGCAATAGTCCTGGCGGTCGATTGTCTGGAGGAGAGCAGCAAATGCTGGCGATGGCGCGCATTTTGAGAACGGGCGCAAAACTACTATTGTTAGATGAAATTACGGAGGGTTTGGCCCCAGTAATTGTTCAGAAACTAGGTGAAGTGGTTACTAGTTTGCGCAACAAAGGCTTCACAATTGTCTTGGTAGAGCAAAATTTTCGCTTTGCTGCGCCTTTGGCAGATCGTCATTATGTGGTCGAGCATGGAAATGTAGTCGAGGTTGTAAATCAAAACGAACTTACCGCGAAAGCAAGTTTATTAAACGAGTATCTTGGTGTTTAGTGGTTATTTATAGGAGATAAAAATGAAGTTAAAGCAAATTACCGCATGTCTGGTGGCGGCAACCCTGTTTGGTTCCAACCCAGTATTTGCGCAAGCATCAAAAGTAAGTGGTGATGTTGTGAAGATTGGCGTCTTAACCGATCTTTCTTCAACGTATTCTGATTTGGCTGGCCCCGGTGCCGTGATTGCAGCAAAAATGGCGATTGCGGATTTCTCTAAAGACGGCACTGTTATTGGCAAAAAGATCGAGCTAGTTAGTGCTGACCATCAGAACAAAGCTGATATCGCCGCAAACAAAGCGCGAGAATGGTATGACAAAGATGGTGTGGATGTCATTGTTGAGTTGGTGTCAACCAACGTAGCTTTGGCTGTGATGGAAGTTGCAGAACAAAAAAATAAAATTACGTTAGTTTCTGGTGCGGGTTCAGTAACTATTACAAATGAAAAATGCACTCCAAATAACGTGCATTGGGCTTATGACACTTACGCGCTTTCAAATGGCACAGGTAAGGCGGTTGTTAAACAGGGAAAAAAGAATTGGTATTTCATTACTGCTGACTATGCCTTCGGTGCAGCATTAGAGAAAGATGCTACCGCAGTGGTTACGGCTAACGGCGGCAAAGTATTGGGCACTAGCAAACACCCCTTCCCAAATAGTGACTTCTCTTCTTACCTTTTGAAAGCACAAGCAAGCGGCGCCGATGTGGTTGCTTTGGCTAATGCGGGTCAAGACACCATCAACTCGGTTAAGCAGGCCTCGGAGTTCGGCATTAACAAAAAACAAACGGTTGTTCCATTGCTGATGTTTATTTCAGATGTTCACTCTTTGGGCTTGAATTCTGCACAAGGCATGTATTTAACAGAAGGCTTCTACTGGGATAAAGATGAAAAGACGCGCGCATTTTCTAAGCGCTTCATCTTGCAACACAAGCGCATGCCTACGATGGTTCAGGCGGGCGTTTATTCATCAGTACTTGCCTATTTAAATGCTGTTCAAAAGGCTGGCACAGACGATACCCAAGCGGTAATGAAAGTTCTTAAGTCAACCAACATTGATGATGGTCTCTTTAAGGGCAAGATTCGCGCAGATGGTAAATTCGAGCATGACATGTATTTGCTTGAAGTGAAGAAGCCTTCTGAATCCACCAGTCCTTGGGATTATTACAATGTTCGCGCAGTGATTCCTGCTGCCGAGGCAACTCAACCACTTTCATTGTCTAAATGTAAATTGGTTACTAACAAGTAATTTATCTTTGACTAAGTATGTTTGAACTTCTTGGTATTACCCCACAAGGGCTGGTTGCTCAGCTCTTGGTGGGGTTAATTAATGGCTCTTTCTATGCCATTTTGAGTTTGGGTCTGGCCATTATTTTTGGCCTACTCAACATCATTAATTTTTCGCACGGCGCCCAGTACACCATGGGTGCTTTTGTTGCGTGGATCGGCTTAACTCAAGTCGGTCAATGGCTTGGTTTTCCAGAATTCTCAATTAATTATTGGTTTGCATTAATTCTGGTGCCCTTGGTTATGGCCGGCTTCGGTTTGCTTTTGGAGCGAACGATGCTCCGACGCCTCTATCACCTAGATCATCTTTACGGTCTTTTACTGACTTTCGGTTTGGCTTTGATTATTGAGGGCATGTTCCGTCATTGGTTTGGAATATCTGGTGAGAGTTATCCAGCCCCCGAGCTATTGCAAGGCGCCATTCCACTGGAGTCGATCGGCATCATCGTGCCAAAATATCGTTTGTGGGTTGTGGTGGCCTCTCTAACAGTGTGCTTTTCTACTTGGTTCGTGATTGAGAAAACTAAGTTGGGCGCCTATCTTCGTGCTGGCACAGAAAATCCAAAACTTCTTCAGGCTTTTGGTATTAACGTTCCTCTCATGATTTCTTTAGCCTACGCCTATGGTGTGGGCCTGGCTGGTTTTGCGGGCGTTTTAGCCGCACCTATTTTTCAAGTTAACCCATTGATGGGGTCAAATTTAATTATTGTGGTTTTTGCGGTGGTGGTAATTGGTGGAATGGGCTCCATTATGGGTTCCATTTTGACCGGCCTTGCTTTGGGTTTGATTGAAGGTTTAACCAAAGTCTTTTATCCAGAGGCATCGGGGGTGGTTATCTTTGTGATCATGGCAATCGTGTTGCTTGTTCGTCCAGCTGGACTCTTTGGGCGAGAGAAATAAACATGAACTCAAAAACAAAACTACTCTACAGTGCCCTGGTCTTGATCGCCCTCCTTTTGCCATTTCAGGATTTTATCTACTTGGTGTTTGCGATGAAGGTGCTCTGCTTCGCGCTTTTTGCCTGCGCCTTCAACTTGCTTCTGGGTTTCACCGGCCTCCTTTCTTTTGGTCACGCTGCATTCTTTGGAAGTTCCGCTTACATCACCGCTTATTTTTGTAAAGAGGCTGGACTGTCGCCTGAATTTGGAATTCTGTTGGGGGTGCTGGGTTCTGCCGTGCTGGGCTTTCTGATTGGTTCCTTGGCAATTCGTCGGCAAGGCATCTATTTTGCGATGGTGACGTTGGCCCTATCCCAAATGGTTTACTTCCTAGCCGTGCAACTTCCTTTTACTGGTGGCGAGGACGGCATTCAGGGTGTTCCGCGCGGAATGTTGTTTGGCCTCATTGATTTAAAAGATGATGTCAGTATGTATTACTTTGTGTTGGCAGTTTTTTTATTTGGGTTCGCGTTGATTCTGCGCACGGTCTACTCTCCCTTTGGTCAAGTTTTAAAAGCTATTCGTGAAAATGAACCGCGCGCAATTTCTTTGGGTTACGACGTTGATCGCTTTAAGTTAATTTCCTTTGTGATTTCAGCTGCGCTCGCTGGCCTAGCGGGATCTTTGAAAACCTTAGTCTTTCAGTTGGCAACATTGACTGATGTGCATTGGCACATGTCTGGCGAAGTGGTTTTAATGACTTTGCTTGGTGGCATGGGAACCATCCTTGGCCCAGTGGTTGGCGCTGGAATCGTGGTTGGCTTACAAAACTACTTGGCTAATATTGGCTCTTGGAGCACCATTGCCACGGGATTCATTTTCGTAGTTTGTGTCTTGGCATTTCGTCGCGGCGTTGTTGGCGAAATCACCCATTTCATTAAGAAGAAAAATTAATTGAGTGTTTTTAATTTGCTTTTAGTACGGCGCTGAGGCGCCGTACTCATTTATGGGTTCATATAGTTTGGGCTAAGCACGCCCGCTACCGGAACTAATTTTCATAAATCCTAATTAAATCAATAGCTTAACTTAAATATTTTTAGTGTTTTCGTGTAAGGGCCATATTTGTTTCACGTGAAACCTACAAAATGCTATGATCATCGCCCTATCTAAGGCAATTCATGCGTTATTCAAAGAACTTCGATGTCATAGTGGTTGGCGGTGGTCATGCCGGAACCGAGGCCGCACTCGCGTCCGCGCGTATGGGATGCGACACCCTCCTCATTACCCACAGTATCGAGAGTTTGGGTGCCATGAGTTGCAATCCCTCCATCGGCGGGATTGGCAAAGGCCACTTAGTTAAAGAGATTGATGCTATGGGCGGCGCTATGGCGGCTGCTACTGATGAGGCGGGTATTCAATTTAGGATTCTCAATTCGAGCAAGGGCCCCGCAGTTCGTGCGACCCGTGCTCAGGGCGACCGGATTTTATACAAAGCGGCAATTCGTAGCCGCCTTGAGAACCAAAAAAATCTCACTCTATTTCAGGCGGCAGTGGATGATTTATTGGTTCAGGGCGACGAAGTTCAGGGCGTAGTCACGCAAATGGGCCTTCATTTTATGGCCAAGAAGGTGGTGTTGACGGCCGGCACCTTCCTGGATGGAAAGATCCACGTAGGTTTAAATAACCATGCAGGTGGTCGCGCTGGCGACCCAGCATCTGCTTCTTTGTCTTCGAGATTAAAAGAGTTAAAGCTACCCCAAGGCCGATTAAAAACAGGCACTCCCCCAAGGATTGATGGTCGAACGATTGATTTTTCAGTCATGCTTGAACAGCCTGGGGATTTGGACCCTGTGCCGGTTTTCTCTTATTTGGGGCGCCCAGAGCAACACCCTAAGCAAGTCCCCTGCTGGATTTCACATACAAATGAGCAGACACACGACATTATTCGGGGTGGTTTAGACCGCTCCCCGATGTACACCGGTCTGATTGAGGGTGTCGGCCCACGCTATTGCCCTTCTATTGAAGACAAAATTCATCGCTTTGCCTCTAAAAATAGTCACCAGATCTTTTTGGAGCCAGAGGGCCTGACAACAAATGAGTTTTACCCTAATGGCATTTCTACTAGCCTCCCTTTTGATGTTCAGTGGAATTTTGTGCGGAGCATCCGCGGTCTAGAGTCTGCTGTCATTGTGCGGCCAGGCTATGCGATTGAATACGACTTTTTTGATCCACGGCATTTGCGCCATAGTTTAGAGACCAGGACGATCTCCGGCCTGTACTTTGCCGGTCAGATTAATGGCACCACAGGTTATGAAGAGGCTGCCGCACAAGGTATGTTGGCCGGCATTAATGCCGGCTTAGCAGCAAAAGGCAAGGAGCCTTGGCTGCCCAAACGAAGCGAATCTTACATTGGCGTTCTGGTGGATGACCTCATTACTTTGGGTGTTCAAGAGCCCTACCGCATGTTTACTAGTCGTGCAGAATACCGCCTCAGCCTGCGTGAAGACAATGCGGATATGCGTTTAACGACGATTGGTCGTGAGCTTGGTTTGGTGGACGATTACCGCTGGAATACGTTTTGCAGAAAACAAGAGGCTGTTTCACGTGAAACATCACGCTTACAAGAAATTTGGATTGGGCCAAAACATAGCTCTGCTAGGGCGGTTTCTGAGCTTTTAGGTCAAGACCTATCCCATGAATGTAGTGTGGCCGATCTGTTGAGACGCCCAGGCATTACCTATGAAGCACTTACTAGTTTGGAGCAGGGACTATGGTCTGCCGGCTCCTTGGATGAAGACTTAGGATTGGCCCAGCAAATTAGCGATCAGGTAGAAATCTCCATTAAATATCAAGGCTATATCGATAGACAGACGCTTGAAATAGCCCGACAAGAGCATAACGAGACCTTCCCCCTGCCAGAGCTGCTGGATTACAACCAGGTTCTTGGCTTGTCCAAAGAGGTACAACAAAAGCTGAATTTGCATAAGCCTGAGACGCTTGGCCAGGCAGGCCGGATTTCTGGTGTGACACCAGCAGCACTTTCTTTGTTATTAGTACACCTTAAAAAAGGTTTAGGTCGCAAGCAAGAAGAAGCCCATGAGTAATGAGTTGGTTTCTTTAGGAATTGAGGGTTTAGGCTTAAACCTGAATCCCAAAAATATCGCTGATTTAGAGCTATTTTTGCAGGAAATGGGCCGGTGGAACCAGGTGCATAACTTAACTGCAATTGAGGGAGAAAAAAACTCAGTTCGACTGCATCTAATTGATTCTATTACAGTTTTGCCAATGATGCGCCAATTTTTGACGAGCCCCAGCCCTAGCATTGCCGACCTGGGTTCGGGCGGCGGCTTGCCAGCCATCCCGATTGCGATCCTACAGACGGGCTGGAATTTGACCTTAATTGAGGCTGTTCGCAAAAAGACGGCGTTTCTTCAACATATCCGTGGCAAGTTGAATCTCAAGAATATCCAAGTCTTGAGCGAGCGCGTCGAGGCGGTTGCAAAAAATCAACCAGGCCAGTTTGATGCTGTGATATCAAGAGCATTTACCAATCTAGCCCATTTTTTGGAGCTCTCCCTGCCCCTTCTTAAACCTAACGGCCTAGTGTTTGCCATGAAGGCTAAGCGTGCCGACGAAGAGTTGCAGGATGTCTGTATGAACGATTGGCGCATGGTGGCAGATGAGACTTTGCATATCCCGAACCTGGAGGTTGAGCGCCGGCTTTTGGTCTTATCCCCCATGAGAAAATTACCCCTTTAAAGCAGGACATTTCAAGAAAAACTATGGCCAAAATATTTTGTGTTGCAAATCAAAAAGGTGGGGTAGGAAAGACAACCACCGCTGTTAATTTGGCCGCTGGCTTAGCTGGTCACCAGCAGCGTGTTTTATTGGTCGATTTGGATCCTCAGGGCAACGCTACGATGGGATCGGGAATCGAAAAAACAGACCTCAGCAGCACGGTGTATCAGGTATTAATTGGCCTCTCATCGGTGAAAGAATCAGCGCTCCGTTGCGAGAGTGCTCGCTATGATGTATTGCCAGCCAATCGCGATTTAGCAGGCGCCGAAATTGAGTTAGTAGAGCTAGATGCGCGCGAGCAGAGGCTGAAGGATGCGCTTGCGGTAGTTGCCAATGATTACGATTTTATTTTGATTGACTGCCCTCCTGCGCTATCGCTACTGACACTCAACGGATTGTGTGCAGCTAATGGTGTGATTGTTCCGATGCAGTGTGAGTATTTTGCTTTAGAGGGCCTATCTGATTTAGTTAACACCATCAAGCAGGTGCATGCCAATTTAAATCCGGACTTAGCGATCATTGGTTTGTTGCGCGTGATGTTTGATCCGCGCATGTCATTGCAACAACAGGTTTCTGATCAGCTCCTTGAGCACTTTGGCGATAAGGTATTTAAGACCATTATCCCTCGTAATGTTCGCCTGGCAGAAGCCCCGTCCTACGGGCTTCCAGGGGTGGTATTTGACCAAGCATCGCGTGGTGCTAAAGCCTATTTAGAGTTTGGTGCCGAAATGATTGAACGCATTCAGAAAATGTAAAGCTGAGGAATAAAAATATTATGGTCGCAATAAAGAAAAAAGGTTTGGGTCGCGGGCTTGAGGCATTGCTTGGAGACAAGGTGCAAAAAGAAAGCGCTGTTGATACCAATCGTTTGCCGTTGACTGCGTTGCAGGCAGGCAAGTATCAGCCGCGTCAAAAAATGGAAGCGAGTGCATTACAGGAGTTAGCAGAAAGTATTCGAGAGCAAGGGGTAATGCAGCCATTACTAGTGCGCTTGGTTGCCCCTGGAAAATATGAAATTATTGCGGGGGAGCGACGCTTTCGTGCGGCAACTTTAGCGGGATTAAAAGAGGTGCCCGTTTTAGTGACTACTGCGAATGACCAAGCTGCCGCAGCCATGGCTTTGATTGAGAACATGCAGCGCGAAGATCTTAATCCACTGGAAGAGTCTCGCGGCTTGGCAAGGCTGATTGAGGAGTTTGGTTTTACGCACGAGCAGGCTGCAAAAGCTGTGGGCAAATCCCGTAGCGCGATTACCAACTTGTTACGCTTGGGCCAGCTGGCAAAACCAGTGCAAGCCATGTTGTTGGCGGGAGAAATTGATATGGGGCACGCCCGTGCGCTATTACCTTTGCCGGGTGCAAGTCAGGTGGCTTTGGCGCAAAAAATTGCTGCGCAGGGTTTGTCGGTTCGCGAGGCAGAAAAAATGGCTGCGGCCCTAGCTCGGGCGGGTGGCCAAATTAGCAGTCAAAAGACTAAATCCCAGACGGACACTGGCGTCTTAGGTCGCGATCCTGACACACGCCGTCTGACACAGCAAATTGCCGACTTAATTGGCTTAAACGCAGAATTTAAGCTCAAGGGCAAGGGTGGGGAGCTCAGGATCCGCTTTAGTCAATTTGATGAGCTAGATTCCCTGCTAAAAAAATTGGGTATTGGGGCGGACTAGGGCTCTTTTTATCCCCCAGAAGAATGCATTTTGTGAACAAAGAACCGCTAATCCGTAAACAGGAATGGGACGAAATCCACGATGACTCCTATAAAGCCCTTAGCAAAGAGGAAATGGATGCATTGCGTGCAGCAAAGCCGCACAATTTTGCTTCAATGAATTCATGGTGGATCGTTTTAAGTCAGGTGGCGCTAACCTTGATCATTGCTTCCGCCTGCTTTGTTTTTTCCATTCAAGCTGACAAAAGCGTTTATACTTATTCGGCTTTGGTAGGTGGCTTGATTGGTTTTTTGCCCTCAGCATTGTTTTTAGTGCGCTTAGAGGCAGCAAAAAAGAATGTTAAATCGAGCCCCGGCGGATATTTAGCGGCGGTGGTTTCTGGCGAATTTTTAAAAATCGTAGCAACCGCCCTTCTTTTTATTGCCTTTGCCTTAAAGCAACCTGATTTGAAATGGATTCCATTGCTTGTCACTTATTTTGCTACGCTGAAATGTTATTTGTTGGCGTGGTTTTGGAGATGACAAGTGGTTAATATAGATAAGGACAATTTCAGCGATGTCTAGCGAAGTCAACGCAGCAGGAGAGGTAGCCCATCAAGTGGCTAGTGAACCCCTTACACCTACCGCTTATATTGCCGAGCACCTTCAAAACCTAAATAATATTGGCGGTGCTCAAACTTCCATTATTGATTTCAGTGTGATTAATCTAGATACGATTTTTTGGACCTCATTAATGGGTCTCATCGCTGTTTTTCTTTTGGTTTTGGCAGCACGCAAAGCATCTCCTGGAGTTCCTGGCCGTTTTCAGTGCCTAGTAGAGATGTTGGTTGAAATGGCTGAAAATCAATCTAAAGCCATTGTCCATGGTAACCGCACCTACATTGCCCCGCTGGCATTGTTTGTGTTTTGTTGGATTATTCTCCTAAATACTCTCGATCTCATACCCGTGGACTGGATCTACGGTGTTAACCAATTTATTGGTAGTTTTGGGGTCCATGTGCCTCATCACAAAGTTGTACCCACAACCGACTTAAATGCCACTCTTGGCCTTTCCTTCTCTGTGCTCCTCTTGGTTTTCTATTACAGCTTTAAGGTAAAAGGAGTGGGTGGATTCTTCCATGAATTGATTTCTGCGCCTTTCGGGGCCAAATGGTACTTAGCGCCAATCAATCTGGCGTTAAACATCATTGAGTATGTTGCCAAGGGAGTTTCCTTGGGAATGCGACTTTTTGGCAATATGTATGCGGGCGAACTGATCTTCTTGTTAATTGCCCTCTTAGGTAGCATGTGGACCTTTAACTTGGACCTGTACATGCTAGGTTTCGTTGGCAACGTGATTGCTGGCTCAGCTTGGGCGATATTCCACATCTTAGTCATTTTGTTACAAGCCTTTATTTTCATGATGTTGACCTTGGTTTACATTGGGCAAGCCCATAGTCATCATTAAATTTTTTATTTTTAACCTCACCTTCAATACTTAGGAGTAAACATGCAAGCATTCTTAGCCAACATTCAAGGACTAACCGCCATCGGTATCGGCCTCATCATCGGCCTCGGCGCATTAGGAGCCTGTTTGGGCATTGGCCTAATGGGCGGTAAGTTCATTGAGGGCGCTGCCCGTCAACCCGAGCTGATCAACGAGCTGCAAACCAAGATGTTCTTGTTGGCCGGTTTGATCGACGCTGCGTTTTTGATCGGCGTTGGTGTTGCAATGTTGTTTGCTTTCGCAAACCCACTGCTCGCAGTTATTAAGTAATTGTTCTGGCATGGATGACCAACGGGTCATCCTACTGTTCTAAACAATACTGAAAGGAATATCGTGAATCTGAACGCGACCCTATTCGCGCAAATGATCGTTTTCTTCGTCTTATGGTGGGTTGTTGCACGATTTGTGTGGCCGCCGCTGGTTAAGGCGTTAGATGAGCGTTCAAGCAAAATTGCTGATGGTTTGGCTTCTGCCGAGCGTGGCAAAGAAGCGCTGGCATTGGCAAGCAATGAGGCAGAGCAAGAGCTGTCCAAAGCACGTCAAGAAGGCGTACAACGTGTTGCGGAAGCAGAAAAGCGTGCGCAAATGTCTGCTGAAGAAATTCGTGCCAACGCACAAGCGGAAGCTGCACGGATTATTTCTCAGGCCAAGCAAGATGCAGATCAACAAGTAACCCGTGCTCGTGAAGTGTTGCGTGCCGAAGTGGCTGTGTTGGCTGTTAAAGGAGCAGAGCAAATTTTACGCCGCGAAGTGGATGCAAAAGCCCACAGCACATTGTTGGATCAACTCAAGGCAGAGCTTTGATATGGCTGAATTAGCCACCATTGCACGCCCTTATGCTGAAGCGCTTTTTCAAAGCACTAAGCCGGCTGAGCTTGCTGCTTGTTTAGAGCAGCTAAATGAATTAGCGCAGCTTGCTGCATTGCCGGAAGTTGCTGCTCTATCAAACAATCCAAAAGTGTCTGCTGATGATTTAAGCAATCTACTTTCTGGCATGGTGAAGACTAAGTTAGACGGTAAGGTTGCGAGCTTTTTGAATCTACTGAATCAAAACCATCGCTTAGCCGCTCTTCCCGAAATTGCCCATCAATTTGAGGCAATGAAGAACAAGAGCGAGAGTGCTGCAGAAGTAAACATTACTAGCGCATTTCCATTAGAAGGTTCTGCGCTAAACGATTTGCTGTCAAGTTTGAAGAAGCGCTTTGGTGGTAAAGAGTTGCGCCCGACTATTCAGATAGATCCCGAATTGATTGGTGGAGTTCGAATTCAAGTTGGTGATGAAGTAATGGATAGTTCAGTCAAGGCGCGGTTGGCCCAAATGCAAATCAGTTTAAGCGCATAAAGTTATCCCGATTAAGAACATACGAAATAAGACCCAGGAGTAAGTAATGCAACTCAACCCTTCCGAGATCAGCGAGCTGATCAAAAGCCGAATTAGCGAAATGGGTGTTGACACCCAGTCTCGTAACGAAGGCACTGTCATTTCAGTAACCGATGGTATCTGCCGCGTACATGGCTTATCTGGTGTGATGCAGGGCGAAATGTTGGAGTTTCCTAACAACACGATCGGCCTCGCCTTGAACCTTGAGCGCGATTCAGTTGGCGCTGTAGTGTTGGGTGAATATACCCATATTAAAGAAGGTGATCCGGTTAAGTGTACTGGCCGCATCTTGGAAGTCCCTGTTGGCCCAGAGTTGCTTGGTCGCGTTGTAAACGCGCTTGGTCAGCCGATTGATGGCAAAGGACCAATTAATACTAAGTTAACCGACTTTATTGAAAAAGTGGCCCCAGGGGTTATCGCACGGCAATCCGTTAGCCAACCTTTACAGACAGGTTTAAAGGCGATTGATGCAATGGTTCCAATTGGTCGCGGTCAGCGTGAGTTGATCATTGGCGACCGTCAAACTGGTAAGACAGCGGTTGCAGTTGATGCGATCATTAACCAAAAAGGCAAAGGTGTTTATTGCGTTTATGTGGCGATCGGTCAAAAAGCTTCTACCATTGCTAACGTAGTTCGCAAGCTTACAGAGTTGGGCGCAATGGAGTACACCGTTGTTGTTGCAGCGAGTGCTTCTGAGTCTGCAGCAATGCAGTACCTTTCAGCATATGCTGGTTGCACCATGGGCGAATACTTCCGTGATCGTGGCGAAGATGCCTTAATCGTGTATGACGATTTAACAAAACAAGCTGTTGCATACCGTCAGATTTCTTTGCTGTTGCGCCGCCCACCAGGCCGCGAGGCTTACCCTGGCGATGTGTTCTATCTCCACTCACGCTTACTTGAGCGTGCAGCACGTGTGAGTGCAGAGTACGTAGAGAAATTTACCAACGGATCAGTAAAAGGAAAAACGGGTTCCTTAACCGCGTTGCCTATTATTGAAACTCAGGCGGGTGACGTTTCTGCATTCGTTCCAACTAACGTGATTTCGATTACCGACGGTCAGATCTTCCTTGAGACCGACTTGTTTAACGCGGGTGTTCGTCCTGCGATTAATGCCGGTATTTCCGTATCACGTGTTGGCGGCGCAGCGCAAACAAAAGTCATTAAGAAACTGTCTGGCGGTATCCGTACTGACTTGGCGCAATATCGTGAGTTGGCAGCATTCGCACAGTTTGCGTCTGACCTTGATGATGCAACCCGTAAGCAACTTGAGCGCGGTAAGCGTGTTACAGAGTTGTGCAAACAGGCGCAGTACAAACCTTTGCAGGTTTGGGAAATGGGCGCCTCACTTTATGCAATGAATAACGGCTACTTCGATGATCTTGAAGTGAAGCATGTATTGGCATTTGAAAAAGGCTTGCAAGATCATTTGAAATCGAAATACGCTGATTTAGTTGCTCGTATTGAAGAGACTAAAGATTTAAGCAAAGATGACGAAGCTGCTTTGCGTGCTGCAATTGAGGATTACAAGCGTTCAGCCTCTTTCTAAGAGGGTACGCATAAATCATGGCAAGCACAAAAGAGATACGATCTAAGATCAAGAGCGTACAAAATACGCGCAAGATCACGAAGGCAATGGAAATGGTCGCCGCATCGAAGATGCGTCGCGCCCAGGAGCGCATGCGTAATGCGCGTCCTTATGCTGAAAAAATTCGTGAGATTGTTGCCAACCTTTCAAAAGCAAATCCTGAGTTCCGCCCTGCATATATGGCCACTCGTGAAATTAAGAAAATTGGCACCATCTTGGTTACAACAGACAAAGGTTTATGCGGCGGTTTAAACACCAACGTATTGCGTCTGATTGGGAATCAAGTGCGTGAAATGCAAAATACCAATATAGGTATTGAATACACGGCGATCGGTTCAAAAGGCCTGCAGTTTTTAAATCGCTCTAAAGCTAAATTGATTTCTCAAATCATTCAAATTGGCGATACGCCGCATATGGATGTGTTGATTGGCGCAATTACAGCCCAATTACAAGCTTTTGAACGCGGTGAGATTGATGCTGTTTATTTGGCGTATACCCGCTTTGTAAATGCAATGAAACAAGAGCCTGTTTTAGAAAAACTGTTGCCACTGGAGCCGGCTGCATTAACTCCTGAAGAGAAGACCGGCAATTCTTGGGATTACATCTACGAGCCTGATGCAGAGTCCATTTTGAATGGTTTGTTAAAGCGTTATGTAGAGGCAATGATTTATCAAGCGGTTGCTGAAAATATGGCTTCGGAACAATCTGCTCGTATGGTCTCAATGAAGGCCGCCTCAGATAATGCGAAGAACGTGATTGGCGAATTGCAATTGGAATACAACAAAACACGACAGGCTGCTATTACCAAAGAGTTGTCAGAAATTGTTGGCGGAGCGGCTGCGGTTTAAGCAGTCAGCGTTTAAGAATACGAAAGAATTCAGGAATTAAAAGCGGAGAAATGCGATGAGTAACGGAAATATCGTGCAGTGTATTGGTCCAGTGGTGGACATTCAGTTCCCACGCGACAAAATGCCAAACATTTATGATGCGTTGACATTGGTTGAGAGCGGCGAAAAATCATTTGCTGAAAAAGGCTTGACCTTTGAGGTTCAGCAACAAATTGGCGATGGCGTGGTTCGCGCAATTGCCATGGGTGCTAGTGATGGATTGCGTCGTGGCATGGAAGTGAAATCTACAGGCGCTCCTATTTCTGTGCCTGTTGGTCCAGCAACACTCGGCCGTATTATGGATGTTTTAGGTCGCCCAATTGATGATGCGGGTCCGATTGCTACAGAAGAGCGCCGCGCTATTCACCAGCCAGCACCAAAGTTTGATGAACTTTCACCATCCGTTGACTTGCTAGAAACCGGCATTAAGGTGATTGACTTAGTTTGCCCATTCGCTAAAGGCGGTAAGGTCGGCTTGTTCGGTGGTGCGGGTGTTGGTAAAACCGTGAACATGATGGAGTTGATTAACAACATTGCTAAGCAGCACTCCGGTTTGTCTGTGTTCGCTGGTGTTGGTGAGCGTACTCGCGAAGGTAATGACTTCTACCACGAGATGAAAGAATCAAATGTTGTCGATAAAGTGGCAATGGTATTTGGTCAAATGAATGAGCCGCCAGGCAATCGTTTGCGCGTGGCCTTGACTGGTTTGACAATGGCCGAAGCGTTCCGTGATGAAGGTCGTGACATTTTGTTCTTCGTTGACAATATTTATCGCTATACACTCGCCGGTACTGAAGTATCCGCGTTGTTAGGTCGTATGCCATCTGCTGTGGGTTATCAGCCTACTTTGGCAGAAGAAATGGGTAAGTTGCAAGAGCGTATTACTTCAACAAAGACAGGTTCTGTTACTTCGATTCAGGCTGTTTACGTTCCTGCGGATGACTTGACCGATCCGTCACCAGCTACAACCTTCTTGCACCTAGACTCCACAGTGGTGTTGTCGCGTGATATTGCTGCTTTGGGTATTTACCCAGCGGTTGACCCACTAGATTCGACCAGCCGTCAGCTTGATCCACAAGTAGTGGGCCAAGAGCACTATGACGTAGCACGCGAAGTACAGATGACGTTGCAGCGCTATAAAGAGTTGCGTGACATTATTGCAATTTTGGGCATGGACGAATTGTCACCAGAAGACAAATTAGCCGTTTCACGTGCACGTAAGATTCAACGTTTCTTGTCCCAGCCTTTCCACGTTGCAGAAGTATTTACTGGTTCACCAGGAAAATACGTGCCACTGAAAGAAACGATTCGCGGTTTCAAAATGATTTGCAGTGGCGAATTGGATCACCTGCCTGAGCAAGCGTTTTACATGGTGGGTTCAATTGATGAAGCCATCGAGAAAGCTAAGAAGCTTTAATCGAACTCATCTAGGGAAATTATGTCAACCATACGCGTCGATGTAGTAAGTGCTGAAAAATCCATTTTCAGCGGTGAAGCGAAGTTCGTTGCGCTTCCTGGGGAGACTGGTGAGCTTGGTATTTTGCACGGCCACACTCCTTTGATTACACGCATTCGTCCAGGTTCCGTTCGCATTGAAAAAGCGGATGGCGATGAAGAGTTTGTATTCGTAGCGGGCGGCTATTTAGAAGTTCAACCAGATCATGTCACCGTGTTGGCGGATACTGCGATTCGCGGCCATGATTTGGATGAAGCTAAGGCGACTGAAGCCAAGAAGCGTGCTGAAGAAGCAATGCAGAATCGCGGTACAGATTTTGATTTAGCGCTGGCTCAATCCGAGTTTGCGATGGCAGCAGCGCAGTTAGCGGCCATTGCGCGCTTCCGTCGTAAAAAGTAATAGCCAGTGAGCGCTCCACTATTATCAAACGATCGATTTTTAAAAGCCTGTTTTGGTGAGGCAGTAGATCAAACTCCGCTTTGGCTTATGCGCCAGGCGGGCCGCTACTTGCCGGAATATAACGCCACTCGAGCTAGGGCCGGTAGTTTTTTAGGCCTTGCAAAAACGCCTGCTTATGCAACCGAAGTGACACTACAGCCACTCGATCGCTATCCACTGGACGCAGCAATTTTGTTTTCGGATATCTTAACTATCCCTGATGCAATGGGATTGGGTTTGAAATTTACAGCAGGTGAAGGCCCTAGTTTTGAGCACCCACTTCGCACGGAAGAGGCAGTCAAAAAATTACGTGTTGCTGATATGGATCAGCTCAAATACGTCTTTGATGCTGTTTCAGAAATTCGTAAAGCATTGATACAGGATGGCAAGCAACGCGTCCCATTGATCGGTTTTTCCGGAAGCCCTTGGACGCTGGCATGCTACATGATTGATGGCTCTGGATCAGACGATTTCCGTCATGCCAAGACAATGATGTTTAGCCGCCCCGATTTACTTGAGCATATTCTTGAGATCAATATTCAGTCTGTTGCTGCTTATCTGACTGAACAGGTAAAAGCCGGCGCACAGGCGCTCATGATTTTCGATACCTGGGGAGGTTTGCTTCCCGATGGTTGGTACCAGCGTATGTCTTTAGCTGCAATGCAAAAAGTCATTACATTACTGCCGCGGGAACACGAGGGACGAAAGATCCCTATCATTATGTTCACCAAGGGTGGAGGCATTTGGTTAAATGACATGGCCAAAGTTGGTGCAGATGTGATTGCAATCGACTGGACTATGCGTTTGAGCCGTGCTCGCAAGCAACTTTTAGAAATTAACAAGCCTTTGTCTTTGCAGGGTAATTTAGATCCCCTGATTCTGTTTTCAGGAGCTAAAGATATTGCTACCGCTGCATCTGAACTTTTAGAAGATTTAGCGGACGCACCCACACTCAAGCCGGGGCTACATTCTTTGGACGGCCATATTTTTAATCTCGGCCATGGCATCAATCAATTTACACCCCCCGAAAGCGTAACTGCTTTAGCAGAAACAGTCATTTCCAAATCCAAAGCCCTCCGGGCAACGAAATAATCATCAGTAACTGCTAACTTTAGCCATGATTTTGCTTAAAGTTATGCACAGATATGTGCAGAAAAGCAAATACAGTGAGATTGAAGGGAAATGTGAAAATTTACCTTTAGTAATAAATACAACCTATTGATTTATATATACTATTTAATAAATATTGATTTTAGGTTTTCGATAGCATTCCTATAGAATAAGCATTAAAGCCTCAATCTGCGAATGATATCCACAGACTTATCCACAGGTTAAGACAGAAAATTTTGGTAAATCATGTTTAAACCTATAGTGGTCCAGGTGGTAGTGGACAAGCCCTTGGCCCAGGGATTTGATTACCTGTGGGATGCTGAAAAACTAGGCGGCTTACCGAAAATTGGTCATGTGGTTGAGGTGCCCTTTGCCAGATCGGACTCAATTGGCTTGGTAATAAAAGTGAGTGACCACTCAGATTATGAGATAGAAAAGCTTAAATCTGTAAATCGCCTTGCCCCACTCCCCCCTTTAGACGTAGCTTCTTTGCGATTAATGAATTTTGCGAGTCAATACTACGTACATGCTTTAGGTGAAACCATATTGCCCACCATTCCGCAGATGTGGAAAAAAGCAGAGAATTGGGAGAACATTCCTAAAAAATTAGCATCAGCTGAGAAAAAAAAGAGCAAAGCAGCCACTCTTGCTTCAGAGGGATTGATTACAGAGGCACAGTTAAATTCGGATCAAAAAAATGCACTGCAAGAATTATTAGCTGATGGCAAAAAAGAAAATCAATTTAGAGTGATTTTGCTGCAGGGTCAGACGGGGAGCGGTAAAACCGCCGTTTTTCTGAATTGGCTTGCCAGCATTCTCAAAGATGAAAGTGCGCAGGTACTTTTATTGGTTCCAGAAATTAACTTAACGCCGCAGTTAGAAAGACGTGTGAGAGCTTATTTTCCAGATAAGAAGATGGCTGTATTGCATAGTGGCATTAGTGAAAAGAAAAGGGGCATTGCCTGGTTTGAGGCAATGACCGGCTCAGCACAAATTATTTTAGGAACACGCCTTGCGGCACTGACGCCGATGCCAAGCCTAAAGGCAATCGTAGTAGATGAAGAACATGATTCATCTTATAAACAGCAAGAAGGCACACGGTACTCTGCAAGAGATTTGGCTATATGGCGCGCACATGACCAAACAATTCCAATTTTGCTGTCATCTGCCACACCCTCTCTAGAGACTTGGCAAGCAGCGCAATCACAGCGCTATGAATATATTCGACTCGATCAGAGGGCTCAGGGCGCAAGCTTGCCTAGAGTACATTTAATTGATACCCGCAATCCACAAAATCAATTTAGTCCTGGGGATGAAAAGGCGCCAAAACAAAAAAGTTTAATTACAAAGACACTCTCAAACGCTATTACTAGTGCGCTTAAAGAAAAAAAACAGAGTCTCATATTAATTAATCGTCGTGGCTATGCTCCGGTATTAAGTTGCGCCGCTTGTAACTGGTTATCAAAATGTACGCAATGCTCTACTTACACGGTAATGCATAAAGCAGGCGCATTAGGAAAAAGATCGATATTGAGTTGCCATCACTGTGGATTACTTAAATCCATTCCCCAGTTTTGTCCGGATTGCGGAAACGCAGATTTAAAACCGCTAGGTCACGGCACTCAGAAAATAGAAGATGCCATAGAGGAAATGTGGCCCCAGGCAAGAGTGCTTCGGGTTGATACAGACTCCAGCAGGAAAAGCAAAGGAGCAGAGACACTCTTCCAAGAAATACATGATGGCAATGTGGATATTGTTGTTGGTACACAAATGATTGCCAAGGGACATGATTATCAAAACATTGGACTGGTTGCTGTACTAGATGCAGACAGCCGACTCTATTCAGCAGACTTTAGAGCGGCCGAAAGATTATTTGCGCAGTTGGTGCAGGTTGCAGGGCGCGCTGGAAGGTCTGGGGTTGGTGGTGAAGCGGGTGGTGATATTTATATCGAAACTCAATATCCAGAGTCTCCCGTCTATCAGTATTTATTAAGACATGATATCGATGGATTTTTAGCGTTTACTGCGAGCGAGCGAGCTGAGTCAAAGTTACCGCCTTATTCTTATCAAGCCTTGATTCATGCTGAGGCTAAGAGCCTTGAAAAAGCTATTCAGTTTTTAAACGAATTAAAAATCCGTATGAAAACGAGAGGCATAGTCACGAAAGAATTAAAGGTCTATGACCCAGTACCCAAGCCGGTTATGCGTGTTGCAGGCGCCGAAAGAGCTCAATTGCTAATAGAGTCTGCGAATCGAAAGGCGCTTCAAGAAGCGCTTGAAATGGTTGATCAAGAATTGCGGCAAGACTCACAGGGGCGTATCAGTAAAACATCACGCATTCGCTGGCTGATAGAGCGCGATCCGATTGCTATTTAAGCGCCAGCACCGGAGTTGTATTGCGCAAGAGAGACTAAAGTGCTTAACTCAGAGTTCAACATTTCTTCCGATGTTGGCTTGATTTTAAAAAGCCACACTCCATAGGGTTTCTGATTCACGATCTCAGGTGATGCATCCATTTCTTCGTTGAGGGAGATGATTTCACCGCCAATAGGCGCATGAATATCACTCGCTGCTTTGACAGATTCAATTGCGGCGATAGCCTCACCCTGTTTAACTAGCTGACCAATTTTCGGCGCTTGAAAAAACATTACATCGCCCAAAGCTTCTTGGGCATGGTTGCTAATACCAACCCATACCAGCCCGTCATCCTCAATGCTGGCCCACTCATGCGTTTGCGCGAATTTAAATGTATCTTCAGTTTTCATTGGGTATCCTGTGAGATATAGGTCATGGACTGATGTCGACGTATGGCAAAGAACGCCAAACAAATCCCTAAGTTGGGGATGAAAAAATGAAGTTGAAACCTAATGAAGATTAGGTTTTTGCAGAACCAGTTCTGTGGGTACGGTTGTATAAGCAGCTAGCGCAGATCCAACGTTGTTTACGATTACTTGTCGGAATCCATGTGCCGCCCTCCAGACGCTTTTCGCGACTGCAAGAAGAGCAAAATTTAAGGCTCTGAGAGGTTTCTTGGGTAGCAGCTGGAGTCGAAGTAGTCATGGGTAGTCCGGGTAAGCCAAATCTTGTACAGAGGATCTATTTTACCCGTTTTGTCCTACTGGGGCTGGGCTGAGAACAACTCTCACGGAATCAGCCGTTTTGTTGCCATCAAAATCAAGCCAAGCCTTGTTTTCGAAGTCATAAAGCTTGCACATGCGGGCAGTATCAAAATACCAGGCCCAAGAGAACTTTTGAATAAAAATACGCTCTGGAAGGATGGTTTCCAGGGTATTTTGAGCTTCCTGAAGGCGATAAAGAGGGACGCTCATATCCACGTGATGGGCGGTATGCTCCATGATATGGTGCATTAAAGAGCCCCAAATCCAGCCAAAGGTCAAATGCACTGTAGTGGATACAAAAGGCTGGGCACGTAACCATTCTGATTTCTTGTCATACCAGGACACTGAGGTATGTGTGTGGTGAACATAGACTACAAAGCCGATCATGCCGTTCCAGAATAAGAAAGGCACTACAAAGCCGGTAATTAATCCTAACCAAATGGATTGACCAGTAGCAATGGCTCCGGCAATAAGGCAGGCAATCCAAATAATGGCAAAGCCCGTTACCAATAAATTGTCCTTAAGGAAAATAGGGCGGTCACCAGGTTTGTTCTTCGCATTTGGGAAATACTCGCGTCTCCACCAGATTTCAATGAGGTAATAGAGAACGGGCCCCCATCCACTGCGATAAAGACGCTCAAGCGTTTTACGCCAAGCAGGCAAAGCATCAAACTCTGTTTTTGATAAAGGCGCCCAGACAAAGTCAAAGCCCTTTAAGTTGGTTTGACCGTGGTGAACCACGTTATGACCTACATCCCATAGGCTATATGGGGTTAGGGATGGCAAGAAAGCAATGCGCCCTAGTACTTTATTAAGCTCACGGTGTGGTGTGAAGCTTTGGTGGCAAGCATCGTGACCCAAAATAAAAATGCGACCAGTTACAAATCCAGCAACGAGGCCAAAAATAACTTTGAGCAAAAGGCTTTCTACAAAAATTGTTCCAGCAATACAGCCAAGCCACAAAACAGAATCTAATGTTAGAAGCGCAATGGCTTTTGCAGTTTGTCCTTGAGCCATTGGAATCAGCCAGCCGCGAATCACTTTGCGATGTGGCAAAGGAAGATTGGGGGCCAAAGGGTTAGCCAAGGATGGCTCAGATAAGGCAGAATTTAGATGATTTGACATGATAAGAATCAATAAGTTAGGTGCAAATGATAGCCTTTTTCACGAATTTACGCAGGAGGTCGGTCAAAAACCCCCTCTTTTGGCGCGCCCGGCAGGAATCGAACCTGCGACCCTTGGCTTCGGAGGCCAATACTCTATCCACTGAGCTACGGGCGCCATTATAAAAAGGTAACTTCGCTATTGTAAGTGCCTGTACCTGGCTCTCTAGCTATAATCTTTTAGAAGTAATCCTAAACCCAACAAGTGATAAAAGTCCTATGAGCGAAGCACACGGTAGCCTAATTAAGTCCCCCAAACAATTGATTGCCATGGTCTTTGCCAGCTTTTTTGTGCCGCTGACTATCATTTTGTTGTTAATGGTATTTGTTAATAATGGCAAGCGTACGGATGCAGAAGCCACTGCAGAACAACTGATTAAGCCGGTTGGGCGATTAAATATTGCCGCTGCTGTTCCAGCGCCGGCTGCTGATACTGCAACTAAATAAGCCTTTCGACCTTAAGTCACAGCTGGCTAAAGGCCAGCTTTTTTATTCCTCGTTATTTTGAGCTTTTGCTTCTAAGGCAACTTGGTAAGCCTCTTTCTTAGTTAGGCCCAGGGTTTGTGCAAGTACCGCAGCAATTTCTTTGCTGCCGAGATAGGGGCTTAATGCATTGGCCCATAGTAATAGGGCTGAATGTTCTGGAGCCTCATCTGCATTGGCTTGGCGGCCGGCCACCAAAATGATAAATTCACCTTTGAGGCTCTCTGCCTTCTCAAGCCAGTCTGGAATATTGGCAGCAGTAAGGGTAACTAGTTGCTCAAATTTTTTAGTAAGCTCCCTGCCAATCAGCACTTGTCGCTCTGGCTCTAGTTCTTTACTAAGCATCACAAGGGTGTCTCGGATTTGATGGGGTGATTCAAACAAGATACTTGTTTTTGAATTGCTCCGAATATCTTGTATCAACGCACCACGCTCCTTAGCCTTATTAGGCCAAAAGCCAAGAAACTGAAAGCGCCCTTCTGATGGCAGCATGACTGAGCCACTTGCAGAAATAGCAGACAACACAGCGCTTGCACCGGGAATTGGAATCACTCGAAAACCCGCCTTCTGAACGGCGTGAACCAGACGTGCGCCTGGATCAGAAACGCCTGGGGTTCCGGCATCAGAAATGTAAGCCCAGCGCTCATTTTGGGAAAGGCGCTGAATTACAGTTTGTGCGCCAGCAACCTCATTGTGCTCATGCAGTGCCAAACATTTTTTATGAATGCCAAAATGCTGCAGGAGGGGCGCGCTATGCCGAGTATCTTCACAGGCTATACCATCCACGGAATGAAGCACATGAAGCGCGCGTAAGGTGATGTCCCCCATATTGCCAATTGGGGTGGCAACCATATATAAGGCGCCGGTAGGCAGGTCCTGTTGCTTTAAAAAATCCAAGGAGCTTAATTCCATAGAGGCAATCTCTTACGCGAGAAGTATGAATAAGTAACAGAATACGTTGCTTTTGGGATTAGGGGCAGCCTCGCCTGCCGAGCCTTACTTTGGCGCATAATAATGCGATGGATAAAGACACTCTCGAACGTTTGCGCGCTCGCGCATCCCAACATTTCTTAGACAGCATTGCCGTAAAGCAAGAGGCTGAAAAAATGCTTCCTCAACAGGTGGCGCGCGCCATAGTCGCAATGACGGAGTGCTTGCGTACTGGCGGAAAAATAATGGCTTGCGGCAATGGTGGATCTGCGGCTGATGCACAGCATTTTGCCGCGGAGTTAATTGGCCGATTCGAGAGAGAGCGTCAAGAGTTGGCGGCGATTGCTTTAACAACAGACACCTCAATTTTGACGGCAGTTGGTAATGACTATAGCTACGATGAAGTTTTTACTAAGCAGGTACGAGGCCTTGGTAAAAAAGGCGATATTTTGATTGGCATCTCTACTTCAGGAAATTCAAAAAACATAGTGAGAGCGATTGAAGTTGCAAAAACGATGGGCATCAAAATTATTGCGCTAACCGGTAATGGCGGCGGAAAAATTGCTAGCCTCTTGGATGCGGATGACATTCATCTATGCGTCCCGTCCAATCGTACTGCCCGTATTCAAGAAACACATTTAGTTTTACTACATGCTTTGTGTGATGGTGTTGACCATCTATTGCTAGATTAATTGTTTTAAACCGAAGAGGGCTCCCCATATGCGCATCAAGTTCATTGGTAAATTATTGGCACTACTAACCCTCATCTCATTTTTATCTTCTTGTGCAGTGGTTGCAGTAGGTGGTGTCGCTGCTGGTGCAAGCGTCATGGCCGATCGACGTTCTCCAGCAACTCAAGCAATCGATAAGGGGATTGGTCTGGAAATAGAGAATGCTTTGGATAAGAAGTTTGGAGATAGTGCGCATATTAATGTGACCTCGTTGAATCAAAAAGTATTGCTGACTGGCGAAGTGAAGGATGCCAGTATTAAAGAGCAAGCTACTGCGTATACAAAAGGAAATAAGAACGTACGTTCTGTATTTAATGAATTAGTTATTGGACCAAATAGCTCCTATACCGCTCGAGCAAATGACGCGTATCTCGAATCCAAAATCAAAACACAAATGATTTTCACGGACAAGTTGCCATCGAATTCAATGACAATCGTTGCTGAGGGTAGCAGCGTTTATTTGATGGGTATTTTGACGCAGAACGAGGCAGAGATCGCCAAGAAAGTAGCTAGCAACACGAATGGCGTAAAAGATGTTTATGCCTACTTCGATATTATTTCTGAGGCGGAAAAAATGCGCTTAGAAAAACAAGGAAAGGCAGATGAATCTCAGCCTAACTCGACGCCAAACTAATAAAGCAATATGAGCAGAGGTGGGAAATGGATTCTGTGTATTGCCCTGCTCCTTGTTTATTTTAGTGCAGCGCGCGCCGCTAACGATGACCTCGCGCCTCTCGCACTAGCAAAACAAAATGCTTGCTTAGGATGTCATGCGGTAGATAAAAAAATTGTGGGCCCCAGCTTTCAGGCGGTTGCAAAGAAGTACAGTAACGACCCTAATGCAACTGCGTTTCTAAAAAACAAAATTCTTAAAGGGGGTTCGGGGTCTTGGGGTGTCGTGCCGATGCCGGCAAACACAAAGCTAAGTGATGCGCAATTAACTTTGCTAGCCAATTGGATTCTGCGTGGGGCACCCAGTGCAAATTAAGTTGAGCTAGGTAGTGGTTTCCCCAGAATCCAGCACCAGGCATCCTTTGTACGCTTCCAATTCGCTTTCACGACGTAGTCAAAATTAGCCCACTGACTATTTGTAGCCTCTTCCACAATGGTGCTGTGATTTGCTGGCAACAACCTCAAGTGTGCGTCGGCATCTCCATAGGCAAGCTCAACATGCATTCCAGCCTTGCGAGCTATATGCATCATGGTTTTGTTATTTGCCAAACAATGTACAAACAAAGTTTTGACACCAGTATTGCGCGCATGCACTGAAGCACGTGCTAATAATGCAGTGCCTATACCCTGCCCTCGACCATTGGGTAGAACCGAAACACCAAACTCAGCAGCCTCTGATTGCTCATTGGCTATGGGTAAGTAGGCTAAATGCGCTATTCCAGCTAGGTTAAGTAGAGCATCAAAGTGACCGAACACCTTGTCTTGTGTGAAGTCGAGGCGTTCAACATGGCGCTCAATCACCTCGTTGGACGTCTGTGTTCCAAAGCGAAGTCGGCGATCATCTTCATTGAGCAATAAAAGATGATTCAGAATCTGTTCTTTGTGGTTGGCATGTAATTCACGCACATGGACGATCAAGCTTGATGCATATGGCGTCTTGCTGATGAAGCGACTATTCGCTGCTTTATTGTGCATAGCAACATACTAGCAGAAAACAATGAAAATATAGGGTTTTCCCTAATTTAATGAATTAAAGAATAAAAGTGGCAAAAGCCCGCTAAAAACTATAGGATTTAAGCCTTAATATCTGAACTGGGGCATCAAAAAACTGGGTTTTTTAAAAAAGATTGAATTTATTTTGAATCCCTATACCCCTGTTTATAAAGGGATTATTTGATATGTAAGAAAAATCTTCGCTTTTAGGTAGAAAAAGACCACGAAAGGTGTTGACAGGGCCGTAGGAGTGGGATATAGTCTGATCTCTCTGCTGAAT
The DNA here is from genome assembly GCF_018882095.1 of Polynucleobacter sp. CS-Odin-A6. Lineage (GTDB taxonomy): Bacteria > Pseudomonadota > Gammaproteobacteria > Burkholderiales > Burkholderiaceae > Polynucleobacter. The sequence continues at coordinate 489,387 of NZ_JACVPD010000002.1, read as the reverse complement.
GTTATTTGAAATACAAAACAAGTCAGCCCTCTTTAAAAATTAGTCAACCGATAATTGTGGGTACTAAGTGAAAGCATCAAGTCCTTCGGGACAGATGTAAATAAATAGTACTCATAGACAGTAAAAAGATTTGGTTTTATTACCAAGTCAATTTCTTTTGAATGAGTGCGACGATCCGCAAGGATCACAGGAATTAAACTGAAGAGTTTGATCCTGGCTCAGATTGAACGCTGGCGGCATGCCTTACACATGCAAGTCGAACGGCAGCACGGGTACTTGTACCTGGTGGCGAGTGGCGAACGGGTGAGTAATACATCGGAACGTACCTTATCGTGGGGGATAACGCAGCGAAAGCTGTGCTAATACCGCATACGCCCTGAGGGGGAAAGCGGGGGATCGAAAGACCTCGCGCGATTAGAGCGGCCGATGCCTGATTAGCTTGTTGGTGGGGTAAAAGCCCACCAAGGCGACGATCAGTAGCTGGTCTGAGAGGACGATCAGCCACACTGGGACTGAGACACGGCCCAGACTCCTACGGGAGGCAGCAGTGGGGAATTTTGGACAATGGGGGAAACCCTGATCCAGCAATGCCGCGTGAGTGAAGAAGGCCTTCGGGTTGTAAAGCTCTTTTGTCAGGGAAGAAACACCGGCTCTAACACAGTCCGGGAATGACGGTACCTGAAGAATAAGCACCGGCTAACTACGTGCCAGCAGCCGCGGTAATACGTAGGGTGCAAGCGTTAATCGGAATTACTGGGCGTAAAGCGTGCGCAGGCGGTTATACAAGACAGGCGTGAAATCCCCGGGCTTAACCTGGGAATGGCGCCTGTGACTGTATAGCTAGAGTGTGTCAGAGGGGGGTAGAATTCCACGTGTAGCAGTGAAATGCGTAGATATGTGGAGGAATACCAATGGCGAAGGCAGCCCCCTGGGATAACACTGACGCTCATGCACGAAAGCGTGGGGAGCAAACAGGATTAGATACCCTGGTAGTCCACGCCCTAAACGATGCTGACTAGTTGTTCGGGATTTACATCCTGAGTAACGTAGCTAACGCGTGAAGTCAGCCGCCTGGGGAGTACGGTCGCAAGATTAAAACTCAAAGGAATTGACGGGGACCCGCACAAGCGGTGGATGATGTGGATTAATTCGATGCAACGCGAAAAACCTTACCTACCCTTGACATGTGACTAACGAAGTAGAGATACATTAGGTGCTCGTAAGAGAAAGTCAACACAGGTGCTGCATGGCTGTCGTCAGCTCGTGTCGTGAGATGTTGGGTTAAGTCCCGCAACGAGCGCAACCCTTGTCTTTAGTTGCTACGCAAGAGCACTCTAAAGAGACTGCCGGTGACAAACCGGAGGAAGGTGGGGATGACGTCAAGTCCTCATGGCCCTTATGGGTAGGGCTTCACACGTCATACAATGGTGCATACAGAGGGTTGCCAACCCGCGAGGGGGAGCTAATCTCAGAAAATGCATCGTAGTCCGGATCGTAGTCTGCAACTCGACTACGTGAAGCTGGAATCGCTAGTAATCGCGGATCAGAATGTCGCGGTGAATACGTTCCCGGGTCTTGTACACACCGCCCGTCATACCATGGGAGTGGGTTTTGCCAGAAGCCGTTAGCCTAACCGCAAGGAGGGCGACTGCCACGGCAGGGTTCATGACTGGGGTAAAGTCGTAACAAGGTAGCCGTATCGGAAGGTGCGGCTGGATCACCTCCTTTCTAGAGAAAGATGCTGGAGCTCTAGTGCCCACACTTATCGGTTGACAATAAAAGCCACGGGTCTGTAGCTCAGCTGGTTAGAGCACTGTGTTGATAACGCAGGGGTCGTAGGTTCAAGTCCTACCAGACCCACCACCAGCCAGAAACAAGACTTAGTGGGACGTTGGGGGATTAGCTCAGCTGGGAGAGCACCTGCTTTGCAAGCAGGGGGTCGTCGGTTCGATCCCGTCATCCTCCACCATCATCTAAATGTCAAAACTAAGCAATTTGTTAATTGTTTAGTTTTGCCATTTATGGCTGTTCTTTAAAAATTTGAGTAAGCAAAGTGTCAAATGTTTCTTTGAGAGGACATTTGACAATGTAATAAGGGTAAAGATTGAATCATCAATCAGTAATACAAACGAGTTTTACCAAGTTCTTTAACAAGTACTTACAGTTTGGATTACGGCAAACATGTCAGAAGTAGAAATAAACCTGTAACAGGTGCTAGCAATGGTGCTCGTTATAGGATCAAGTGAATAAGTGCACATGATGGATGCCTTGGCGATTACAGGCGACGAAAGACGTTATAACCTGCGATAAGCCCCGGGGAGCTGGTAAATAAGCTTTGATCCGGGGATTTCTGAATGGGGAAACCCACCACTTTTGTGGTATCCATACCTGAATACATAGGGTATGAGAAGCGAACCTCGTGAACTGAAACATCTAAGTAGCGAGAGGAAAAGACATCAACCGAGATTCCCAGAGTAGTGGCGAGCGAAATGGGAACAGCCTTCTAGTGATATCTCAGTAATTAACAGAATGGAATGGAAAGTCCAACAATAAAGGGTGATAGTCCCGTATGTGAAAATTATTGAGTGGTACTAGGCTAGAGACAAGTAGGGCGGGACACGTGAAATCCTGTCTGAATATGGGGGGACCATCCTCCAAGGCTAAATACTCGTAATCGACCGATAGTGAACAAGTACCGTGAGGGAAAGGCGAAAAGAACCCCGGGAGGGGAGTGAAATAGATCCTGAAATTGTGTGCATACAAACAGTAGGAGCCTCGTAAGGGGTGACTGCGTACCTTTTGTATAATGGGTCAGCGACTTACATTCAGTAGCAAGCTTAACCGAATAGGGAAGGCGTAGCGAAAGCGAGTCCGAATAGGGCGCTAGTTGCTGGGTGTAGACCCGAAACCAGTTGATCTATCCATGGCCAGGTTGAAGGTGCGGTAACACGTACTGGAGGACCGAACCCACTAACGTTGAAAAGTTAGGGGATGAGCTGTGGATAGGGGTGAAAGGCTAAACAAAACTGGAAATAGCTGGTTCTCTCCGAAAACTATTTAGGTAGTGCCTCGTGTATCACTGTAGGGGGTAGAGCACTGTCATGGTAGTGGGGTCCATTGCGGATTACTGCGCCATAGCAAACTCCGAATACCTACAAGTGCAAGCACGGGAGACAGACATCGGGTGCTAACGTCCGGTGTCAAGAGGGAAACAACCCAGACCGCCAGCTAAGGTCCCTAATATATGCTAAGTGGGAAACGAAGTGGGAAGGCTAAAACAGTCAGGAGGTTGGCTTAGAAGCAGCCATCCTTTAAAGAAAGCGTAATAGCTCACTGATCGAGTCGTCCTGCGCGGAAGATGTAACGGGGCTAAGCATATAACCGAAGCTGCGGATCACAGCAATGTGATGGTAGGAGAGCGTTCTGTAAGCCTGTGAAGGTGTCTTGTAAAGGATGCTGGAGGTATCAGAAGTGCGAATGCTGACATGAGTAGCGATAAAGGGGGTGAAAAGCCCCCTCGCCGTAAGCCCAAGGTTTCCTGTTCAACGTTCATCGGAACAGGGTGAGTCGGCCCCTAAGGCGAGGCAGAGATGCGTAGCTGATGGGAACAAGGTTAATATTCCTTGACCATTGTTAGATGCGATGGGGGGACGGATCGCGGAAAGTTGTCCGGGTGTTGGAAGTCCCGGTTCTTGCGTTGGAGATGGCTATTAGGTAAATCCGGTAGCGTAATTCAAGGGCGTGAGACGAGCGAATTTATTCGCGAAGCAATTGGAAGTGGTTCCAAGAAAAGCCTCTAAGCTTCAGTCTAACAAGACCGTACCGCAAACCGACACAGGTGGGCGAGATGAGTATTCTAAGGCGCTTGAGAGAACTCAGGAGAAGGAACTCGGCAAATTTGTACCGTAACTTCGGGATAAGGTACGCCCTGGTAGTTTGACCCTGTACAAGGGGAGGACGAAAGGGTTGCAATAAAAAGGTGGCTGCGACTGTTTAATAAAAACACAGCACTCTGCAAACACGAAAGTGGACGTATAGGGTGTGACGCCTGCCCGGTGCTGGAAGATTAAATGATGGGGTGCAAGCTCTTGATTGAAGTCCCAGTAAACGGCGGCCGTAACTATAACGGTCCTAAGGTAGCGAAATTCCTTGTCGGGTAAGTTCCGACCTGCACGAATGGCGTAACGATGGCCACACTGTCTCCTCCTGAGACTCAGCGAAGTTGAAATGTTTGTGATGATGCAATCTACCCGTGGCTAGACGGAAAGACCCCATGAACCTTTACTGTAGCTTTGCATTGGACTTTGAACCGGTCTGTGTAGGATAGGTGGGAGGCGTTGAAAGCGGGATGCTAGTTCCGCTGGAGCCAACCTTGAAATACCACCCTGGTTTGTTTGAGGTTCTAACCTTGGCCCATTATCTGGGTCGGGAACAGTGCATGGTAGGCAGTTTGACTGGGGCGGTCTCCTCCCAAAGTGTAACGGAGGAGTACGAAGGTACGCTTGGTACGGTCGGACATCGTACCTAAAGTGCAATGGCAAAAGCGTGCTTAACTGCGAGACCGACAAGTCGAGCAGGTGCGAAAGCAGGTCATAGTGATCCGGTGGTTCTGTATGGAAGGGCCATCGCTCAACGGATAAAAGGTACTCTGGGGATAACAGGCTGATACCGCCCAAGAGTTCATATCGACGGCGGTGTTTGGCACCTCGATGTCGGCTCATCTCATCCTGGGGCTGTAGCCGGTCCCAAGGGTATGGCTGTTCGCCATTTAAAGAGGTACGTGAGCTGGGTTTAAAACGTCGTGAGACAGTTTGGTCCCTATCTGCCATGGGCGTTGGAGATTTGACGGGGGCTGCTCCTAGTACGAGAGGACCGGAGTGGACGTACCGCTGGTGTACCTGTTGTTTCGCCAGAAGCATCGCAGGGTAGCTATGTACGGAAGAGATAACCGCTGAAAGCATCTAAGCGGGAAACTTGCCTGAAGATGAGATCTCCCGTAGGTTTAACCTACATAAAGGGTCGTTGAAGACCACAACGTTGATAGGTCAGGTGTGGAAGCGCAGTAATGCGTTAAGCTAACTGATACTAATTGCCCGTTAGGCTTGATCCTATAACCAGCACTATTGTGTTGGATGTTTGCCAGATTTAATCTGCATCCTTAATTACATGCTTACTCAAATAGAACTGTTGATTTATCAACAGTTCGATCCTCTACGCCCGGTGACCATAGCAAGTTGGAACCACTCCTTCCCATCCCGAACAGGACAGTGAAACGACTTTACGCCGATGATAGTGCGGATTACCCGTGTGAAAGTAGGTAACTGCCGGGCACCAATGCGACGCCCAGACCCTCTTAGGTCTGGGCGTTTTTACTTGTGCAAAGCGTTTTGAGGTATTGAGGATTGACAGAAACTCCAATTGGAGTCAGAATATTGGGTTCGCGGAGGGGTGTCCGAGCGGCTAAAGGAGGCAGACTGTAAATCTGTTGGCTATGCCTACGTAGGTTCGAATCCTACCCCCTCCACCAGAGATGTGCGGGATTAGTTTAATGGTAAAACAGCAGATTTCCAATCTTCGGTCAAGAGTTCGATTCTCTTATCCCGCTCCAGAATTTGTAGTAATGGATTGAGTTTTGCCCATGTGGCTCAGTGGTAGAGCACTCCCTTGGTAAGGGAGAGGTCGGCAGTTCGATCCTGCCCATGGGCACCAGGCTTCATTTGTATTAATTTTAATTTCGTGTGTTGGTTTAAGAGTTAACTAAAGGCAGACAAAAAAATGGCAAAAGAAAAGTTTGAGCGGACAAAACCGCACGTAAACGTAGGCACTATTGGTCACGTTGACCACGGTAAAACCACCTTAACTGCAGCAATTGCAACCGTGCTCTCTAAGCAGTTCGGTGGCGAAGCAAAAGCATACGATCAGATCGATGCTGCTCCAGAAGAAAAAGCCCGCGGTATTACGATTAATACTGCGCACGTCGAGTATGAGACAGCGAACCGTCACTATGCTCACGTCGATTGCCCAGGACATGCTGACTATGTCAAGAACATGATTACTGGTGCTGCTCAGATGGACGGCGCTATTTTGGTTTGCTCTGCAGCGGACGGCCCAATGCCACAAACGCGTGAGCACATCCTCTTGGCACGCCAAGTCGGTGTTCCATACATCATCGTGTTCTTGAACAAGTGCGATATGGTCGATGACGCTGAATTACTTGAGTTAGTTGAAATGGAAGTGCGCGAGCTTCTGACTAAGTATGAATTCCCTGGTGATGACACTCCGATTATTCAAGGTTCTGCTAAGTTGGCTTTAGAGGGCGACGAAGGCCCTATGGGTAAAGAAGCCATCATGAAGTTAGCTGATGCACTCGATACATTTATCCCTACGCCAGACCGTGCTGTTGACGGCGCTTTCTTGATGCCAGTAGAAGATGTGTTCTCCATCTCTGGTCGCGGTACTGTTGTAACAGGCCGTATTGAGCGCGGTATTATCAAAGTGGGCGAAGAGATCGAAATCATCGGTATCAAGCCAACCTTAAAGTCCACATGTACTGGTGTTGAAATGTTCCGCAAATTGCTCGACCAAGGTCAAGCAGGTGATAACGTCGGCATCTTGTTACGCGGCACGAAACGTGAAGAAGTTGAGCGCGGCCAAGTATTGGCTAAGCCAGGTTCAATCACACCACATACTCACTTTACTGCTCAGGTATATATCTTGGGTAAAGATGAAGGTGGTCGTCATACCCCATTCTTTAACAACTATCGTCCTCAGTTTTACTTCCGTACTACGGACGTAACAGGGTCAATCGAGTTGCCAAAAGACAAAGAAATGGTCATGCCAGGTGATAACGTAGAAATTACCGTCAAGCTCATCGCCCCAATCGCGATGGATGAAGGTTTGCGTTTTGCGATCCGTGAAGGTGGCCGAACTGTTGGCTCCGGCGTGGTTTCGAAGATTTTGGCTTAATAGTTTTAAGTTGTAATGCGTTTTTATAAAGGGGTGTAGCTCAATTGGCAGAGCGTTGGTCTCCAAAACCAAAGGTTGGGGGTTCGATGCCCTCCGCCCCTGCCACGATTTGAACTGAAAGTAATATGTCTCAACAAACAGTAAGTCACTCTGAAGAAAAAAGTAGCTGGGTATCCATACTCGCTGCTTTAATTGTCGTTGCAGCGTTAGTGCTTTATTACACGCTGGCCGACCAATCTATGTTGGTGCGCTTAGCAGTTTTGTTTGGTGGCATTGCAGTTGCAGTTTTGATTGTGGCGATGTCACCGGATGGGCGTCGTTTTATAGCCTATGCAAAAGATTCTTGGTATGAAGTAAAGAAGGTTGTTTGGCCAACTCGTAAAGAGACTACCCAAATGACTTTAGTCGTATTTGGCTTTGTCCTGATCATGTCCTTATTTTTGTGGTTTGCCGACAAATTAATTGAATGGCTAGTTTTTTCAGTCTTTCTTGGCTGGAAGTGAGTGAGAAAAAATGATTGATATTGAATTGGTCTCCAACCCACAAGCCACTGGCAATATGCGCTGGTATGTCATCCATGCCTATTCAGGGATGGAAAAAAGCGTTAAAAGAGGCTTAGAAGAGCGCATCGCGCGTTCTGGTATGCCGGAAAAATTTGGCCGTATTTTGGTTCCATCTGAAGAGGTTGTGGAAATCAAATCTGGCACGAAATCGGTTTCTGAGCGTCGTTTCTTCCCAGGTTATGTCCTGATTGAGATGGAAATGACGGATGAAAGCTGGCATTTGGTCAAAAACACGCCAAAAGTGACTGGTTTTGTTGGGGGTGTAAGAAACCGCCCAAGCCCGATTTCGACTGCCGAAGTCACCAAAATCATGGATCAAATGCAGGCTGGGGTGGATAAACCTAAGCCGAAGACCTTGTTTGAGGTTGGTGAGATGGTTCGCGTTAAAGAGGGACCATTCGTCGACTTTAACGGCAATATTGAAGAAGTGAACTATGAGAAGTCAAGATTGCGCGTTTCTGTTACAATTTTTGGCCGTGGTACCCCAGTTGAGCTGGAGTTCGGGCAAGTAGAAAAGATGTAAAAACAAGGGCTTAGCCCTGTTTAGTGGTGGCAGTAGGTTTGAAGAGGTTAGTAATAACCGAGGAGCTGATCTAGAAAGCCAAAAACTAGTGAAGCGTTTACTCAACAGCGGTCTTTCCTAATGAGGTAAGGCGCGCTTTTAGGAGCAATCAATGGCAAAGAAGATTATTGGCTTTATCAAGTTGCAGATCCCTGCAGGTAAAGCAAATCCATCCCCTCCCGTAGGTCCAGCTTTGGGTCAACGCGGTCTCAATATTATGGAATTCTGTAAGGCGTTTAATGCTCAAACTCAGAGCATGGAACCTGGCCTACCAATTCCAGTGGTGATTACCGCTTTTGCTGATAAGAGCTTCACATTCATCATGAAGACGCCTCCAGCGACCATCATGATTAAGAAGGCTGCAAAGATCGAAAAAGGTTCACCACGTCCTCATACCGATAAGGTAGGAAAAATTACCCGTGCTCAAGCAGAAGAAATTGCTAAAGCCAAAATGCCAGATTTGACAGCAGCTGATATGGATGCCGCTGTAAGAACAATCGCTGGTAGCGCCCGCTCCATGGGCATCACAGTGGAAGGCCTCTAATCATGACTAAGTTATCTAAGCGTTTAAAAGCAATCGAATCTAAAGTTGATCGCAATAAGTTTTATGCATTAGAAGATGCGTTAAACCTTGTTAAAGAGTGTGCAACTGCTAAGTTCGATGAGTCTATTGATGTTGCGGTTCAATTAGGTATTGATGCGAAGAAATCTGACCAAGTTGTGCGTGGCGCAGTTGTGCTCCCAGCTGGTACAGGTAAGCATGTTCGTGTAGCTGTTTTTGCACAGGGCGAAAAAGCGGAACAAGCTAAAGCTGCCGGTGCAGAAATCGTTGGCATGGAAGAGCTGGCTGAACAAATTAAAGGCGGCAAAATCGATTTCGATATTTTGATCGCATCTCCAGACACAATGAAGATTGTTGGTACTTTAGGTCAAGTATTGGGCCCACGTGGTTTGATGCCTAATCCAAAAGTAGGAACAGTTACTCCTGACGTAGCTACTGCAGTGAAAAATGCAAAGGCAGGTCAAGTGCAATTCCGTGTGGACAAAGCCGGTATTGTGCACGCCAGTATTGGACGTCGTTCATTCGAGCCAGCTGCATTGAAATCCAACTTACTCGCATTGCTGGAGGCTTTGAACAAAGCGAAGCCACCTGCATCTAAGGGTATTTATTTAAAGAAGGTTGCCGTAAGCAGCACGATGGGTGCAGGCGTACGTGTAGACCAAGCATCGATTCAAGCGGCGCAGTAAAAAGAATTCAATCCGCTTGTAAAAAAGAACTTTGGGTCGGCTTTTGCTCTTTGAGTGAGAGTCGAACATCAAAGACCGTTGGTGAATTGTTTGCTCGTAAAGAAATACATTCTTAATTGTTACGAAAGTAAGAGCCAACGCAGATGGCGACCCTGAAAAGATTTCACAAGACTCTTGTGACAAATGATCAGACGCTGGTGTGTAACCCCAACTGGAAACAGTTGGTTTTTTAGGAGTTAAACCGTGCCTTTGAATGTACAAGACAAAAAAGCGATTGTTGCTGATGTCGGCGCTCAATTGGCTGGAGCTCAAACAGTCGTGCTCGCTGAATACCGTGGTATTCCAGTAGAGCAATTGACAAAGCTACGTGCTAGCGCACGTGACCAAGGTGTCTATCTTCGCGTTTTGAAGAACACATTGGCACGCCGTGCTGCACAAGGCACACAGTTTGAGCCTCTTGCTGATTCGATGGTTGGCCCCTTGATCTACGGCATCTCTGCTGATCCAATTGCTTCGGCAAAAGTATTGCAGAACTTTGCTAAGACTCAAGACAAGCTAGTCATTACTGCTGGCTTATACAACGGCAAGTTGTTGGACGTAGCGGGCGTTAAATCCCTCGCGTCTATTCCAAGCCGCGATGAGTTGTTATCACAGTTGTTGGGCGTCATGTTGGCCCCAGTATCTGCAATGGCTCGCGTATTGGGCGCAGTAGCAGCTCAAAAAGCAGCAGGAGCACCTGCTCCAGTTGCAGCACCTGCAGCAGAAGTAGCAGCCCCAGCTGAAGTAGTAGCTGAAGCCGCCGCTCCAGAGGCAAGTGCAGAGCCTGTAGCAGCAAGCCCAGAAGCTGGAACAGAAACAAGTGAAACCCCTGCCGCTGAATAAGCGACAGATTAACTATTAAGTATTAGGAGCTAAAAATGGCGATTACCAAAGAAGAAATCATTGATGCAGTAGGTAGCATGTCCGTAATGGATTTGAATGACTTAGTTAAGGCGTTCGAAGAGAAGTTTGGCGTATCAGCTGCAGCAATGGCTGTTGCTGGTCCTGCTGGTGCTGGCGGCGGTGCTGCTGCTGAAGAGCAAACAGAATTTACTGTGAACTTGCTCGAAGCTGGCGCAAATAAAGTTTCAGTAATTAAAGCTGTTCGTGAAATTACTGGTCTTGGTTTGAAAGAAGCTAAAGACTTGGTTGATGGCGCACCGAAGCCAATCAAAGAAGCTGTTGATAAGAAGACAGCTGAAGAAGCCAAGAAGAAGTTGGACGACGCTGGCGCTAAGTCAGAAATTAAGTAATACACACTGCGCTAATGCTTCTGTATCAGGAGCATTAGCCATGTTGGGTTTGACCATTAGTGGTCAAACCCGATTTCATTTCTGATTGAAATCGGGTTTGCCTTCTGATACGACTGCAGAATGCAAGTTTGGTCGGACACTAGATCGATTGATTTAGTGTTGTCCGCCAGTGATTGGTAGTGGCCAATCGCCAAATCTTTGTACAGTCGCTGAATTCGGAGATGAAATGAACTACAGCTTCACCGAACGCAAGCGAGTCCGTAAAAGCTTTGCTAAGCGAGTAAACAACCACCAGGTTCCGTACCTGATCGCAACTCAGCTGGAATCCTACGCTAAATTTTTACAGGCTGAAAAGCCAGCCATGTCTCGTCTTACAGAGGGACTTCAAGCTGCCTTTACATCAGCATTCCCAATTGTGTCCAATAATGGCTATGCACGTATGGAATACGTGTCATACCAATTAGCACAGCCACCATTTGACGTTAAAGAATGTCAACAACGGGGTTATACATACCACTCTGCCTTACGCGCAAAAGTTCGCTTGATTATTTATGATCGCGAAGCGCCTACTAAGGTGAAAGAGGTAAAAGAGAGCGAAGTCTACATGGGTGAGATTCCACTCATGACAGATAACGGTTCTTTTGTTATCAACGGTACTGAGCGCGTGATCGTATCTCAGTTACACCGTTCCCCAGGCGTGTTCTTTGAGCACGATAAAGGTAAGACCCATAGCTCAGGTAAGTTGCTGTTCTCAGCACGCATTATTCCTTACCGTGGCTCATGGCTCGATTTCGAATTTGATCCAAAAGATATTCTGTATTTCCGCGTTGACCGTCGTCGCAAGATGCCAGTAACCATTTTGCTCAAAGCAATTGGTTTAAACAACGAGCAGATTCTTGCTAACTTCTTTAACTTTGATCATTTTGCATTGAGCGCAAATGGCGCATCAATGGAATTTGTTCCGGAGCGTTTGCGTGGTCAGATGGCTAACTTTGATGTGCTGGATAAGAATGGCGTAGTTGTCATTCAAAGAGATAAGCGTATCAATGCGAAACATATTCGTGAACTTGAAGCTGCTAAAACCAAGAACATCGTTGTTCCAGATGACTACTTAGTTGGCCGCGTAGTTGCCCGTAACATCATTGATCCAGACTCTGGTGAAATCTTGGCATACGCTAATGATGAAATCACTGAAGAGTTGTTAGCTACATTGCGTGATGCCGGCATCAAGCAATTGGAAACAATCTACACCAATGATTTGGATTCTGGCGCATACATTTCACAGACCTTGCGTACTGACGAAACTGCTGATCAAATGGCTGCCCGTATTGCCATCTATCGCATGATGCGTCCTGGTGAGCCGCCAACCGAAGATGCGGTTGAGGCTTTATTCCAGCGCCTGTTCTACAACGAAGATAGCTACGATTTATCTCGCGTTGGCCGTATGAAAGTCAACAGCCGTCTCGGCCGTGCTGAGATGGAAGGCCTCATGGTCTTGTCAAACGAAGATATTCTTGACACCATTAAGCTGCTCGTTGATTTACGTAATGGTAAAGGCGAAGTGGACGATATCGATCACTTAGGTAATCGTCGTGTACGTTGCGTTGGTGAATTAGCGGAGAATCAATTCCGCGCTGGTTTGTCACGTGTTGAGCGTGCAGTGAAAGAGCGTCTCGGCCAGGCTGAAACTGAAAACCTGATGCCGCATGATTTGATTAACAGCAAGCCAATCTCTTCAGCGATTCGTGAATTTTTTGGATCTTCGCAGTTGTCCCAGTTTATGGACCAAACCAACCCACTTTCAGAGATCACGCACAAGCGTCGTATTTCTGCATTGGGACCTGGTGGTTTGACTCGCGAGCGCGCAGGCTTTGAAGTGCGTGACGTGCATCCTACTCACTATGGACGCGTTTGCCCAATTGAAACTCCAGAAGGACCAAACATTGGTCTGATTAACTCGCTTGCCTTGTTTGCACGCCTAAATGAGCATGGTTTCCTTGAGACGCCATATCGTAAGGTAGCGAATAGCAAAGTGAGCGATGAAGTAATGTATCTCTCCGCTATCGAAGAGGCAAAGTACATCATTGCTCAGGCAAATGCGACGATTGATAAGAACGGTAAATTGGCCGATGAATTGGTTTCAGCGCGTCAAGCTGGCGAAACCATGATGGTTAGCCCGGAGCGTATTGATTTCATCGACGTTGCCCCTAGTCAGATCGTTTCTGCTGCTGCTTCACTAGTACCATTCTTAGAGCACGATGATGCGAACCGTGCCTTGATGGGTGCGAACATGCAGCGTCAAGCAGTTCCTTGCTTGCGTCCAGATAAGCCATTGGTTGGTACGGGCTTAGAGCGTATTGTTGCAATTGACTCTGGTACTGTGATCTTGGCATCTCGTGGCGGTATCGTTGATTATGTTGACGCAAACCGTGTGGTGATTCGTGTAAACGATGACGAGACAGCGGCTGGTGAAGTGGGTGTGGATATTTATAACCTCATCAAGTACACCCGTTCAAACCAAAATACCAACATCAACCAACGTCCAATCGTTCAGGCTGGTGATCGTGTGGCCCGTGGCGACGTTGTTGCTGACGGCGCTTCTACCGATTTAGGTGAATTGGCTTTGGGTCAAAACATGACTGTGGCATTTATGCCATGGAATGGTTACAACTTCGAAGATTCAATCTTGATCTCTGAGAAGGTGGTTGCTGACGACCGTTACACCTCGATTCATATTGAGGAGTTGTCAGTCGTTGCTCGTGATACCAAGCTAGGTTCAGAAGAAATTACGCGCGATATCTCCAACTTGGCAGAATCACAACTCTCCCGTTTGGATGAGAGCGGTATTGTTTACATTGGTGCTGAAGTTGAAGCTGGTGACGTATTGGTAGGTAAAGTTACTCCAAAGGGTGAGACCACTCTCACTCCAGAAGAGAAGTTACTCCGTGCGATCTTTGGTGAAAAAGCATCTGATGTTAAAGATACCTCTTTACGCGTTCCTTCAGGAATGATTGGTACCGTCATTGATGTTCAAGTGTTCACTCGTGAAGGTATTGAACGCGATGCTCGTGCACAAGCAATTATTCAAGAAGAATTACAACGCTACCGTTTGGACTTAAATGACCAGTTGCGTATTGTTGAAGGCGATGCCTTCATGCGCTTAGAAAAGCTGTTGATTGGCAAAGTTGCTAATGGGGGCCCTAAGAAATTAGCTAAAGGCACTAAGATCGACAAGGAATATCTTGCTGATCTAGAAAAATACCATTGGTTCGATGTGCGTCCTGCGGATGATGAAGTTGCTTCTCAAGTTGAGGCAATCAAGTCTTCTATCGAAGCAAAGCGTAAGCAGTTTGATGAGGCTTTTGAAGAGAAGCGCACCAAGTTAACTCAAGGCGATGACTTGCAGCCTGGCGTGACAAAGATGGTCAAGGTTTACTTGGCCGTGAAGCGTCGTTTACAGCCTGGCGACAAGATGGCCGGTCGTCACGGTAACAAAGGGGTAGTTTCTAAAATTGCTCCTGCCGAAGATATGCCGTTTATGGCAGACGGACGTCCTGTGGATATTGTCTTGAATCCATTAGGTGTTCCTTCTCGTATGAACGTAGGTCAGATCTTGGAAACCCACTTAGGTTGGGCTGCACAAGGTATCGGCAAGCGAATTGATGAGATGGTTCGTCAACAAGTAAAGCAAGCTGAGCTCCGTAAGTTCATGAAGCAGCTGTACAACGAAACTGGCCGCATTGAAGACATCGATAACTTTACGGATGAGCAAATTACCGTTTTGGCTGAGAATTTACGCCAAGGTTTGCCATTTGCTACTCCCGTATTTGACGGTGCAACTGAAGCAGAAATCAGCCGCATGCTTGAATTGGCATATCCACAGGAAGTAGCTACTTCTTTAAAGATGACGCCATCACGCCAGCAAATGATTCTGTGCGATGGTCGTACTGGTGATCAGTTTGAGCGTCCAGTGACAGTGGGTGTCATGCACGTCTTGAAGCTCCACCATTTGGTAGATGACAAGATGCATGCCCGTTCAACCGGACCTTACTCTTTAGTAACGCAGCAGCCACTAGGCGGTAAAGCCCAGTTTGGTGGTCAGCGCTTTGGTGAGATGGAAGTTTGGGCCCTCGAAGCATACGGTGCTTCATATGTCTTGCAGGAAATGCTGACAGTGAAGTCCGATGACGTCGCAGGCCGTACCAAGGTTTACGAAAACATCGTCAAGGGCGAGCACACAATTGATGCTGGCATGCCCGAATCCTTCAACGTGCTGGTAAAAGAAATCCGCTCGTTGGGTATTGACATTGACATGGAGCGCAACTGATATGAAAGCATTGCTCGATTTATTTAAGCAAACGCAGGGTGATGAGCAGTTTGATGTCATCAAGATTGGTCTTGCATCCCCTGAGAAAATTCGCTCATGGTCTTTTGGTGAAGTACGCAAACCAGAAACTATCAACTACCGGACTTTTAAGCCCGAGCGTGATGGTCTGTTTTGCGCCAAGATTTTTGGACCAACCAAAGACTACGAGTGCCTATGCGGTAAGTACAAGCGCCTAAAGTTCCGCGGTGTTATCTGCGAGAAGTGCGGCGTTGAAGTGACGCTTGCTAAAGTACGGCGTGAGCGCATGGGCCACATTGAGTTGGCGGCCCCTGTAGCCCACATCTGGTTCTTGAAGTCATTACCATCCCGTTTGGGCATGGTTCTCGATATGACTTTGCGGGATATTGAGCGCGTTCTGTACTTTGAGGCCTATGTAGTCGTCGACGAAGGCATGACACCTGAAGGCGCCATGAAGCGCGGCCAGATCATGTCTGAAGATGAGTACATTGCCAAGACTGAAGAGTATGGTGACGGCGCATTTACTGCCATCATGGGCGCTGAAGGTATTCGCGATCTATTGCGCGGTATTGATATTGACCGTGAAGTGGAAACTATTCGTGCAGACTTAAAAGCCACCGGTAGCGATGCCAAGATCAAGAAATACGCTAAGCGCTTAAAAGTGCTTGAGGCGTTCCAGACTTCAGGGATTAAACCTGACTGGATGATCATGGAAGTATTGCCAGTATTGCCACCTGAATTGCGCCCATTGGTGCCATTGGATGGCGGTCGCTTTGCTACCTCCGATTTGAACGACCTCTATCGTCGCGTGATCAACCGTAACAACCGTCTCAAGCGTTTGTTAGAGTTGCGCGCACCAGAGATCATTGTTCGTAACGAAAAACGCATGTTGCAAGAAGCGGTTGACTCATTGCTCGATAACGGTCGTCGCGGCAAGGCCATGACTGGCGCTAACAAGCGTCCTCTCAAGTCCTTGGCTGAGATGATTAAAGGTAAGAGCGGTCGTTTCCGTCAAAACTTGCTGGGTAAACGGGTTGACTACTCTGGTCGTTCAGTCATCGTCGTTGGCCCAACACTGAAACTACATCAGTGCGGCTTGCCAAAACTGATGGCTTTGGAATTGTTTAAGCCATTTATTTTCAATAAGCTCGAAACTTTAGGAATCGCGACCACTATTAAGGCCGCGAAGAAAGAAGTTGAAAGTCAGACTCCAATCGTTTGGGACATTCTCGAAGAGGTGATTCGTGAACATCCAATTATGTTGAACCGTGCGCCTACCTTGCACCGTCTTGGTATTCAGGCTTTCGAGCCAATGCTGATTGAAGGCAAGGCGATCCAATTACACCCACTAGTCTGCGCAGCATTCAATGCCGACTTTGACGGTGACCAAATGGCGGTTCACGTTCCTTTGTCGCTCGAAGCACAAATGGAAGCGCGTACCTTGATGTTGGCCTCGAACAACGTATTGTTCCCTGCTAACGGCGAGCCATCGATCGTTCCTTCACAGGACGTGGTGTTGGGTCTGTACTACGCTACTCGTGACAAGATCAACGGTAAGGGCGAAGGCATGGTTTTCGCCAACATTACTGAAGTAGTGCGTGCATACGAAGCTGGCCAGGTTGAATTGGCCTCCCGCGTTGCTGTGCGTATAACTGAACATGAAATCGTGGACAAGAAGGCAGAGGGCGATGCCCGTTTTGCTGAAAAGACATCGATTTATCAAACTTCAGTTGGTCGTGCAATCTTGTCAGAAATTTTGCCTAAAGGCATGTCTTTCGAGGAAATTAACAAGCCTTTGAAGAAAAAAGAAATTTCACGCCTGATCAACACTTCCTTCCGTAAGTGTGGTCTTCGTGAAACGGTTATTTTTGCTGACCGTCTCTTGCAGTCTGGTTTCCGCTTAGCTACTAAGGCGGGTATCTCGATCGCGATCGACGATATGCTGATCCCGACTTCTAAAGAGCGCATTATTAATGATGCAACCAATAAGGTTAAGGAATATGACAAGCAGTTCATGTCAGGCCTCGTAACCAATCAAGAACGTTATAACAACGTAGTCGATATTTGGGGTGCTGCTGGCGATCAAGTTGGTAAGGCGATGATGGATGAGTTGTCACACGTTGATGTACTCGACCGCAATGGCAAGACAGCTCGTCAAGAATCCTTTAATTCCATCTACATGATGGCGGACTCTGGTGCGCGTGGATCTGCAGCGCAGATTCGTCAGTTAGCCGGTATGCGTGGTTTGATGGCGAAGCCGGATGGCTCCATTATTGAAACTCCAATTACTGCGAACTTCCGTGAAGGCTTAAATGTATTGCAGTACTTCATTTCAACTCACGGTGCTCGTAAAGGTTTGGCTGATACGGCATTGAAGACAGCGAACTCGGGTTACTTGACACGTCGTTTGTGCGACGTAACACAAGATCTAGTTGTCATCGAGGATGATTGCGGCGCAACTTCTGGCGTAACAATGAAGGCGCTTGTTGAAGGCGGCGAAATTATCGAAGCATTGCGCGATCGCATTTTGGGTCGTGTTTGTATCGGCGATATCGTTCATCCAGATACGCAAGAAATCATTGTTCCTAATGACACTTTGCTCGACGAAGACCATGTCGATGAAATTGTTGCCTTAGGCATTGACGAAGTTAAAGTGCGCACGGTGTTGTCATGCTTAACTCGTTTTGGTTTATGCGCTAAGTGCTATGGTCGTGATTTAGGTCGCGGTGGTTTGGTCAATGTGGGTGAGGCAGTCGGTGTAATCGCTGCTCAATCTATCGGCGAGCCAGGTACACAGTTGACTATGCGTACCTTCCACATCGGTGGCGCAGCATCACGTGCCTTGGTTGCAAGCAATATTGAAGCCAAGTCGAACGGTGCACTGAAGTTCTCCGGCACGATGCGTGTTGTGAAGAACGCCAAGGGTGAGCAGATCGTGATTTCACGTTCAGGCGAGGCTTTGATCGTCGATGACAATGGTCGTGAGCGCGAGCGTCATAAGGTACCTTACGGTGCAACTCTCTTGTTGAAAGAAGATGCGGCAGTCAAGGCAGGCGCAAGCTTAGCGACTTGGGATCCACTAACACGCCCAATCATTTCTGAATACGCTGGCATCGCTCGCTTCGATAACGTTGAAGAAGGCGTTACCGTTGCTAAGCAGGTTGACGAAGTAACCGGTCTTTCCACTTTGGTGGTGATTGACGGTAAGCGTCGCTCTGCAGCAAGCAAAGGTGTTCGTCCAATGATCAACCTGGTTGATGCTAAGGGCGGAGAAGTCATGATCGCAGGTACGGATCACCCAGTAAACATTGGCCTCCAAGTGGGTGCTTTGATTACTGTTAAAGATGGTCAAAAAGTTGAAGTAGGTGAAGTATTAGCGCGTATTCCAATCGAATCGCAGAAGACTCGTGACATCACCGGTGGTTTGCCGCGTGTTGCTGAATTGTTCGAAGCGCGTTCACCAAAAGATGCTGCTGTATTGGCTAAAGTTACTGGAACTGTTTCCTTTGGTAAAGAAACCAAAGGTAAGCAGCGTTTAGTGATTACCGATATGGACGGCGAAGCGAATGAATTTTTGATTCCGAAAGAGAAGCAAGTTCTGGTTCACGACGGTCAAGTTGTGAACAAGGGCGAGATGATTGTGGAAGGCCCTGCTGATCCACATGACATCTTGACTCTCAGAGGTATTGAAGAGTTGGCGATCTACATCGTTGATGAAGTTCAAGACGTTTACCGTTTGCAAGGCGTGAAGATTAATGACAAGCACATTGAAGTCATCGTGCGTCAAATGTTGCGTCGCGTGCAAATTACGGATGGCGGCGATACTGCCTACATCACCGGTGAGCAAGTTGAGCGCTCAAAACTGTATGACGCCAATGATTTAGTAATTGCTGCAGGTAAGCGCCCAGCTCAGTTCGAGAATGTGTTGCTAGGTATTACCAAGGCATCCTTGTCGACAGACAGCTTCATTTCAGCGGCTTCTTTTCAAGAAACCACCCGTGTATTGACCGAAGCCGCCATTATGGGCAAGACCGATACACTGCGTGGCCTCAAGGAAAACGTCATTATTGGTCGTTTGATCCCTGCCGGTACGGGCTTGGCTTATCGCCGTGCTCGCAAGGTCAGAGAGCAATTTGACCGTGACCGCGCTCAAATGATTGCTGCTGAAGAAGAAGCAATGGCTGATATGCCTGTAGAAATAGAGGCTGAAGTGATTGCTCCTGCTGCAGAGGCGGATCCAAGCTAATTTAGTGTTTCTGGCTAGAAATGGCCAGTTTTTTCCCCATTTGGTTGACGGAAAAGGCTGGCCAAGCTAGAATGCTGAGTTCTACTGATTCAGAAGAGGGTCTTTTTGACCTAGAAATTATCTAAGTCATTGATTTTCTTGAAGAAAGCAACAAAGAAGTACTAACCGAGCTATTTTATGCCAACAATTAATCAATTATTACGTAAGCCAAGAAGTCGGCTGACCGTTAAAAGCAAGAGCCCTGCGCTGCAAAACAGCCCGCAGCGCCGTGGTGTATGTACACGTGTGTACACAACCACTCCTAAAAAGCCTAACTCTGCGCTACGTAAAGTAGCTAAAGTTCGCTTAACCAATGGTTTTGAAGTTATTTCATACATTGGTGGTGAAGGCCATAACCTCCAGGAACACTCAGTAGTGTTGATTCGTGGTGGTCGTGTAAAGGATTTGCCAGGTGTTCGTTACCACATCGTTCGTGGTTCACTTGACTTGCAAGGTGTTAAAGACCGTAAGCAGTCTCGTTCCAAGTATGGTGCTAAGCGCGCTAAGAAAGCTGCTTAATAGCAGTTTCAAGTATTCGCAGTAAGTCGTTGTTTGTCAGACTCAAAAGACAAGTAAGTGGTTGTTCCGTCTAAGAATTTTTCTTAGATAGTAGGACAACTGGAGTGGATGATCCATTTGGATCATCCCT
Source organism: Polynucleobacter sp. CS-Odin-A6 (assembly GCF_018882095.1). GTDB lineage: Bacteria > Pseudomonadota > Gammaproteobacteria > Burkholderiales > Burkholderiaceae > Polynucleobacter. Next base: position 469,477 of record NZ_JACVPD010000002.1, on the reverse strand, counting down.
AACTGAACTGAAGGAGTAGTTATGCCACGTCGTCGTGAAGTTCCCAAACGGGAAATTTTGCCGGATCCAAAATTCGGCAATGTAGAAGTCGCTAAATTTATGAACGTCCTGATGTTGGACGGCAAGAAATCGGTTGCAGAGCGTATCGTTTACGGTGCCTTTGATCACATCGAGAAAAAAGCAAATAAAGAACCGCTCGAAATTTTCTCTACAGCTATGGGCAATGTTAAGCCAATGGTTGAGGTGAAGAGTCGTCGTGTTGGCGGTGCTAACTATCAGGTTCCTGTTGAAGTTCGCCCATCACGCCGCTCTGCTTTGGCAATGCGCTGGGTGCGTGAAGCCGCTAAAAAGCGCGGTGAGAAATCAATGGCACAACGTTTAGCCAATGAATTATTAGAAGCTGCTGAAGGTCGTGGCGGCGCAATGAAGAAGCGTGAAGAAGTTCACCGTATGGCAGAAGCTAACAAAGCTTTCTCACATTTCCGCTTCTAATCCAATAGTAAAGAAAAGGCACCAACAGTGGCACGTAAAACCCCCATCGACAAATACCGCAATATCGGTATTTCTGCGCACATTGACGCAGGTAAGACCACAACTACAGAGCGCGTTTTGTTCTACACCGGCGTTAATCACAAAATTGGTGAAGTACATGATGGCGCTGCAACCATGGACTGGATGGAGCAAGAGCAAGAGCGTGGTATCACGATTACTTCTGCTGCTACTACAACGTTCTGGAAAGGCATGGCAGGCAACTTCCCAGAGCACCGTATCAATATTATTGATACCCCAGGACACGTAGACTTCACCATCGAAGTTGAGCGCTCAATGCGCGTTTTGGATGGCGCTTGCATGGTTTACTGTGCAGTAGGTGGTGTACAGCCCCAGTCTGAAACTGTTTGGCGTCAAGCAAACAAGTATCAGGTTCCCCGTTTAGCCTTTGTAAACAAGATGGACCGCACGGGCGCGAACTTCTTCAAGGTCTATGACCAGATGAAGTTACGTCTTAAGGCAAACCCGATATTGATCCAGATTCCGATTGGCGCTGAAGAAAACTTCAAAGGCGTTGTGGACTTGGTCAAGATGAAGGCTATCTATTGGGATGAGGAATCACAAGGCACTAAATTTAGCTACGAAGAAATTCCAGCCGAGCTAAAAGCGTCTGCTGACGAATGGCGTGAAAAGATGCTTGAAGCCGCAGCTGAAAGTTCAGAAGAGTTGATGGAAAAGTATCTTGGCGGCGAAGAGTTGACCGAAGATGAAATTAAAGCAGCCTTGCGTCAACGTACGATTGCTAATGAAATCATTCCAATGATGTGCGGAACTGCTTTCAAAAACAAAGGTGTTCAGGCAATGTTGGATGCGGTAGTGGAGTTGTTACCATCCCCGTTAGACGTTCCACCAGTTCCTTGCGAATTGGAAGATGGCACACCGACAACTCGTGAAGCTTCCGATAAGGAAAAATTCTCTGCATTGGCATTTAAGATCATGACTGACCCATTTGTTGGTCAGCTGATTTTCTTCCGCGTTTACTCAGGCGTGATGAAGTCAGGCGATACGATCTACAACCCAATCAAGGGTAAGAAAGAACGTGTTGGTCGTTTGTTGCAGATGCACGCAAACCAACGCGAAGAAATCAAAGAGGTTTACGCAGGTGATATTGCTGCTGCAGTTGGTCTAAAGGACGCAACTACAGGCGAAACATTGTGTGATCCAGATAGCATTGTTATCTTGGAGCGCATGGTATTCCCAGAGCCAGTGATCTCACAAGCAGTTGAGCCTAAAACAAAGCCTGACCAAGAAAAAATGGGTCTGGCATTGAATCGTTTAGCTCAAGAAGATCCCTCATTCCGCGTGAAAACGGATGAAGAGTCTGGTCAAACAATTATTTCTGGAATGGGCGAGCTCCACTTAGAAATTTTGGTTGATCGTATGCGTCGCGAGTTCGGTGTTGAAGCCACTGTTGGTAAACCACAAGTAGCCTATCGTGAAACAATTCGTAAGGTTTGCGAAGAGATCGAAGGCAAGTTTGTTAAGCAATCCGGTGGTCGTGGACAGTATGGTCACGTGGTCTTGAAGCTTGAGCCACAAGCACCAGGCAAAGGTTTTGAATTCGTTGATGCTATTAAGGGCGGTGTAGTTCCTCGTGAATACATTCCTGCAGTAGAAAAAGGAATTCGTGAAACATTGAACTCCGGTATTTTGGCTGGCTATCCAGTGGTAGATATCAAGGCAACATTGTTCTTCGGCTCATATCATGATGTTGATTCCAACGAAAATGCATTTAAGATGGCGGGCTCGATGGCATTCAAAGACGGTATGCGTAAGGCGGCCCCTGTGTTGCTTGAGCCAATGATGGCCGTAGAAGTAGAAACGCCAGAAGATTTCATGGGTAACGTAATGGGTGACCTTTCATCCCGTCGCGGTATTTTGCAAGGTATGGATGACATTCCAGGGGGCGGTAAGATCGTACGCGCTGAAGTGCCATTGGCAGAGATGTTTGGTTACTCAACTGGCTTGCGCTCGTTGACCCAAGGTCGCGCTACCTACACCATGGAATTTAAGCATTATTCCGAAGCACCTAAGAACGTTGCTGAAGCAGTGATGGCTGCTAAAGCGAAGTAATTTATCCACATTATTTTGAATATTGACTAGCTAAGAAGGCAGACAAAAAAATGGCAAAAGAAAAGTTTGAGCGGACAAAACCGCACGTAAACGTAGGCACTATTGGTCACGTTGACCACGGTAAAACCACCTTAACTGCAGCAATTGCAACCGTGCTCTCTAAGCAGTTCGGTGGCGAAGCAAAAGCATACGATCAGATCGATGCTGCTCCAGAAGAAAAAGCCCGCGGTATTACGATTAATACTGCGCACGTCGAGTATGAGACAGCGAACCGTCACTATGCTCACGTCGATTGCCCAGGACATGCTGACTATGTCAAGAACATGATTACTGGTGCTGCTCAGATGGACGGCGCTATTTTGGTTTGCTCTGCAGCGGACGGCCCAATGCCACAAACGCGTGAGCACATCCTCTTGGCACGCCAAGTCGGTGTTCCATACATCATCGTGTTCTTGAACAAGTGCGATATGGTCGATGACGCTGAATTACTTGAGTTAGTTGAAATGGAAGTGCGCGAGCTTCTGACTAAGTATGAATTCCCTGGTGATGACACTCCGATTATTCAAGGTTCTGCTAAGTTGGCTTTAGAGGGCGACGAAGGCCCTATGGGTAAAGAAGCCATCATGAAGTTAGCTGATGCACTCGATACATTTATCCCTACGCCAGACCGTGCTGTTGACGGCGCTTTCTTGATGCCAGTAGAAGATGTGTTCTCCATCTCTGGTCGCGGTACTGTTGTAACAGGCCGTATTGAGCGCGGTATTATCAAAGTGGGCGAAGAGATCGAAATCATCGGTATCAAGCCAACCTTAAAGTCCACATGTACTGGTGTTGAAATGTTCCGCAAATTGCTCGACCAAGGTCAAGCAGGTGATAACGTCGGCATCTTGTTACGCGGCACGAAACGTGAAGAAGTTGAGCGCGGCCAAGTATTGGCTAAGCCAGGTTCAATCACACCACATACTCACTTTACTGCTCAGGTATATATCTTGGGTAAAGATGAAGGTGGTCGTCATACCCCATTCTTTAACAACTATCGTCCTCAGTTTTACTTCCGTACTACGGACGTAACAGGGTCAATCGAGTTGCCAAAAGACAAAGAAATGGTCATGCCAGGTGATAACGTAGAAATTACCGTCAAGCTCATCGCCCCAATCGCGATGGATGAAGGTTTGCGTTTTGCGATCCGTGAAGGTGGCCGAACTGTTGGCTCCGGCGTGGTTTCGAAGATTTTGGCTTAAGTAATTAGATTTAAAGCGGTAGAAATAAATATTATTTAGCGGTTTGCTAACCGGTGACATCTGTGCTGCAGATGTCACCGTGCTCTTTAGAAATATAACGCGGCAGCACCGCAACGCTCTTTGGAATTAATATGCAAAACCAAAAAATTCGTATTCGTCTTAAAGCATTTGATTACCGTTTAATCGACCAGTCTGCTGCTGAAATCGTTGATACAGCTAAGCGTACTGGTGCAGTTGTTAAGGGTCCAGTCCCTTTGCCAACACGTATTGAGCGTTTTGACATTCTGCGTTCACCACACGTGAACAAGACCTCCCGTGATCAGTTAGAGATTCGTACCCATCTGCGTTTGATGGATATCGTTGATCCTACAGAGAAAACAGTGGATGCCTTGATGAAATTAGACCTCCCAGCGGGTGTGGACGTCGAAATTAAGTTGCAGTAATTGGGTATTTCCAGTCTTTGCGCTTGCCAAGACTGGACTTTCGGGATAGAATCTAAGGCTTCGCTCAATTATTTGGACGAATTTTAAAGTTTTATCAGCATTAAAAACGTTGCAACTTATTGATTTAGAAGTACTTTTACTTGTAAATCACTTAAATTAATTTTGCCGACCAATCGAAGTCGGCGTGGAGCATGAATATGAGCTTAGGCTTAATCGGTCGCAAGATCGGCATGACCCGTCTATTTACGGACGAAGGGGAAGCAATTCCTGTTACCGTAATTGACGTGAGCGACAACAGAATCGCTCAAATCAAGACCCAGGCAACTGATGGCTATGATGCTATCCAGTTGGCACATGGCACACGTAGAGCTACTCGCGTTACCAAAGCAATGGCTGGTCACTTCGCTAAAGCAGGGGTGATGGCTGGTAACGGTCTCAATGAATTTCAATTAGATGCTGCAAAAATCGCAGAAATGGCACCAGGACAAGTTATTCCTGCTGACACTGCCTTTGCAGCTGGCCAAAAAGTGGACGTACAGGGTGTAACGATTGGTAAAGGCTATGCCGGTACCATCAAGCGCCATCACTTCGCTTCAGGTCGTGCGTCACACGGTAACTCACGTTCACATAACGTGCCAGGTTCTATCGGTATGGCGCAAGATCCAGGCCGTGTTTTCCCAGGTAAGCGCATGACAGGCCACCTTGGTGACGAGACACGTACTGTACAAAATTTAGTCATCGCACGCATTGATGCAGAACGTAATCTCATCATGGTTAAAGGCGCCATTCCAGGTGCCCCAGGCGGTAAAGTGATTGTTACTCCAGCGGTGAAGACACCGTTGAAGAAGAAATAAGGGAGAGCGAATATGGAACTTAAGCTTCTCCAAGACAACGGAACTTTAGGCGCGGGTGTGCAAGCCTCGCCAGAAGTATTCGAGCGCGAATATAACGAAGCATTAGTACACCAAGTGGTTGTGGCTTACCAAGCGAATGCACGTAGCGGTAATCGTGCGCAAAAAGACCGTGAGCAAGTTAAGCACACAACCAAAAAACCTTGGCGTCAAAAAGGTACTGGTCGTGCACGTGCTGGTATGAGCTCTTCCCCGCTATGGCGTGGAGGTGGTCGTATATTCCCGAATTCACCTGAAGAAAATTTCAGCCAAAAAGTAAACAAGAAAATGTACCGCGCTGGTATGAGATCGATTTTGTCTCAGTTAGCCCGCGAAGGTCGTTTAAATGTGGTTGACCAATTTACTCTTGATGCTCCAAAGACCAAGGTTTTAGCTGACAAAGTTAAAGCAATGGGATTGGATTCAGTCTTGATCATCGTTGATCAGGTTAGCGAGAATTTGTACTTGGCATCACGCAACCTGCATAAGGTTGCTGTATGTGAGCCACAGCACGCTGATCCATTAGCTTTAGTCCAGTACAAAAAAGTATTGGTAAGCAAAGCAGCGATCGCAAAAATTGAGGAGTTGCTGAAATGAGCCAAGTCCGTAAAAACGATCACAGCTTGATGAAGGTTCTGCTTGGACCGGTTATCTCTGAAAAAGCCACCATGGTTGCAGAGAAAAACGAACAAGTAGTATTTCAAGTAACACGCGACGCGAATAAGAGCGATGTGAAACAAGCGGTTGAATTGCTCTTTAAAGTGCAAGTTGACTCTGTTCAAATCGTGAATCAAAAGGGTAAGCCAAAGCGCTATGGCCGTTTTGAAGGTCGTCGTGACCACACTAAGAAGGCCTATGTTAGCTTGAAACCAGGTCAAGAAATTAACTTTGAAGCGGAGGCGAATTAATCATGCCTTTGATGAAGACAAAACCGACCTCACCAGGTCGTCGCTCAATGGTCAAGGTGGTCAATCCTGACCTGCATAAAGGTAAACCTTTTGCAGCGTTGGTAGAGCCCCAGTTCCAAAAAGCGGGTCGTAACAATAATGGTCATATCACTACCCGTCACAAAGGTGGTGGTCATAAGCATCACTATCGCGTTGTGGATTTCAAGCGCAATGATAAAGATGGCATTCCAGCAAAAGTAGAGCGCTTGGAATACGATCCAAACCGCAGTGCAAACATTGCATTGATCGTGTTTGCGGATGGTGAGCGTCGCTATATTCTTGCTGCAAAAGGCATGACTGTTGGTCAGGCATTGATGAGCGGCTCTGAAGCCCCAATCAAGTCTGGTAACAACTTGCCAATTCGTAACATTCCAGTAGGTAGCACAATTCACTGTGTAGAAATGTTGCCAGGCAAAGGTGCTCAAATTGCCCGTTCCGCTGGTGGTTCTGCAGTGTTGTTAGCTCGCGAAGGTGTATACGCTCAGGTGCGTTTGCGCTCAGGTGAAGTACGTCGTATTTTGATCGATTGCCGCGCCACTATTGGTGAAGTTGGTAATGAAGAGCACAGCTTGCGCGTGATTGGTAAAGCTGGTGCAAATCGCTGGCGTGGTATTCGTCCAACCGTTCGCGGTGTGGCAATGAACCCAGTAGATCACCCACACGGTGGTGGTGAAGGTAGAACTGGCGAAGGCCGTGTACCTGTATCCCCATGGGGCACACCAACCAAAGGTTATCGTACACGTCGCAATAAGCGCACAACTTCGATGATCGTTCAACGTCGTCAAAAACGTTAAGCGATAAGGATAAATAGATATGACACGTTCAGCTAAAAAAGGCCCATTCTGCGAAGCCAGCTTAGTAAGTAAAGTTGAAGTCGCACAAGCCAACAAAGACAAAAAGCCGATTAAAACTTGGTCACGCCGTTCAACAATCCTCCCAGACTTTATTGGTCTGACGATTGCTGTACACAACGGTCGTCAACACGTTCCGGTTTATGTATCAGAAAACATGGTGGGTCATAAGTTAGGCGAGTTTGCCTTGACCCGTACTTTCAAAGGTCACGCTGCTGACAAGAAAGTAACGAAGAAGTAAGGGGATGATGATGGAAGTTAAAGCTATTCACAAAGGCGCCCGCATTTCTGCGCAAAAGACACGTTTGGTCGCTGACCAGATACGTGGTTTGCCAATTGCGCGCGCATTAAACATTTTGAATTTCAGCCCTAAGAAAGCTGCCTTCATTGTGAAAAAAGTAGTTGAGTCTGCAATGGCCAACGCTGAACACAATAAAGGTGCTGATATTGATGAGCTCAAGGTATCAACAATTATTGTTGATAAGGGTACTTCCTTGAAGCGCTTCACAGCACGCGCTAAGGGCCGTGGGAATCAAATTGAAAAACAAACATGTCACATTACCGTGACCTTGAGTAACTAAGGGAAGATATGGGACAAAAGATAAACCCAACCGGATTCCGACTCTCGGTAACGAAGAACTGGACATCAAAGTGGTATGCAAACAATACTGATTTTGCAAAGATGCTCAAAGAGGACGTTGATGTCCGCATCTATTTGAAAAAGAAGTTGAAGAATGCGTCTGTTAGTAAGGTAATCATTGAGCGTCCTGCAAAGAATGCGCGTATCACTATTTACAGTTCACGCCCAGGCGTTGTGATTGGTAAAAAAGGTGAAGATATTGAAGTACTCCGCCGCGAATTACAAAAGCGTATGGGTGTTCCGGTCCATGTAAATATCGAAGAAATTCGTAAGCCTGAAGTAGATGCGCAGTTGATCGCCGACTCTATTACTCAGCAGTTAGAGAAGCGCATCATGTTCCGTCGCGCAATGAAGCGTGCAATGCAAAATGCAATGCGTCTTGGAGCACAAGGAATCAAGATCATGTCCTCTGGTCGTTTGAACGGTGCAGAAATTGCCCGTCGCGAATGGTACCGTGAAGGCCGTGTTCCACTTCATACATTGAAAGCCGATATTGACTACGCCACTTCAGAGGCAGAAACAACCTACGGCATCATCGGTGTAAAAGTTTGGGTATACAAAGGCGATACATTAGGCCGCGGCGCAGATGCCCCAGCGGTAACAGTAGAGCCGGTGGCTGATGAGAAGAAGCCTCGTCGTACACCCGCTAAAACAACCGCACGCAAACCAGCGACTGACAGTAAGCCATTGGTTGCTACCAAGCCAGCAGTAAAGCGTGCACCGAAAGTCGTAGAAGCCACAAGTGCTGAAGCGCAGAAGTCAGGAGAGTAAGCATGCTACAACCAAAGCGTCGCAAGTATCGTAAGGAACAAAAGGGACGTAATACTGGCGTGGCGACACGCGGTAGTTCAGTAGCCTTCGGTGACTTCGGATTGAAATCCATTGGCCGCGGTCGTTTGACTGCACGTCAGATTGAATCTGCACGTCGCGCAATGACACGTCACATTAAGCGTGGCGGACGTATCTGGATCCGTATTTTTCCAGACAAGCCAATTTCGCAAAAGCCGGCTGAAGTACGTATGGGTAACGGTAAAGGTAATCCAGAGTACTACGTAGCAGAAATTCAACCAGGCAAGATTTTGTACGAGATGGATGGCGTGGATGAAACTTTGGCGCGCGAAGCTTTTAAGCTTGCTGCGGCTAAATTACCACTGAAAACCACTTTCGTGATTCGCCACTTAGGTTGATCGGGATAGAGATTATGAAAAAGACAGAATTAGCATCCAAAGATCTGGTTGCCTTAAACGCAGAATTAACAGAGCTCTTGAAGACTAGCTTCAAACTCCGTATGCAAAAGGGCACTCAGCAACTCACTAATACCAGCCAATTGGGTAAAACTAAGCGTGAAATTGCTCGCGTGAAGACTTTTATTACTCAAAAAACTGCACAGAAATAAGGAAAAAGGGATATGACAGAGTTATCTAAACCCTTGCGCCGCACCCTTGTGGGTCGTGTCGTTAGCGACAAAATGCAAAAAACGGTGACTGTGCTAGTTGAGCGCCAAGTAAAACATGCGCTTTATGGCAAATATGTTGGACAGTCCAAAAAATACCATGCGCATGACGAAGCTGGTCAATACAAGATGGGTGATACCGTTGAAATTGCTGAATCTAGACCAATTTCACGCACCAAATCATGGGTTGTTACCCGTTTAGTGCAAGAATCAAAAGGTATTTAAAGAAATATTAGGGATTTTGGCGAACTTTCTTGCCAAATCCCTGTTTTACGTAGTAAGATAGAAGGCTTCTCTGGTTTTATTGGGAGAAGCAGTGTTTTTTCATTAATTCCGGGTGATAACTTTCGTTAAAGCCCATAGACGGAACCAAGACTGTTTGCCTTTGGCTAACAAGTTGGGGATTAAAAAATGATTCAGACCGAAAGTAGATTACAGGTCGCCGACAACACAGGCGCCAGTGAAGTTTTGTGCATCAAGGTATTGGGCGGCTCTAAGCGTCGTTACGCCAGTATCGGTGATGTCATTAAAGTGACTGTAAAGTCCGCTGCTCCACGTGGCCGTGTGAAAAAAGGTGATATCTATAACGCCGTGGTAGTGAGAACTGCTAAGGGTGTACGCCGTCCAGACGGTTCATTGATTAAGTTCGATGGCAACGCTGCGGTATTGCTCAACGCAAAGTTAGAGCCAATTGGCACACGTATCTTTGGACCAGTTACGCGCGAGTTACGTACTGAAAAGTTCATGAAGATCGTTTCTCTCGCCCCCGAAGTAATTTAAGAGGCTGATATGAAAAAGATTCGTAAAGGTGATTCAGTAGTTCTGTTGACAGGCCGCGATAAAGGCAAGCAAGGAACTGTTACAGCCGTTCTCGAGAACAAATTAGTGATCGAAGGCGTAAATCTATACAAAAAGAGCGTCAAGCCAAATCCAGCAGCCGGTATTACTGGCGGCATGATTGACAAGACGATGCCTGTTCACATTTCTAATGTGGCTGTGGTTGACGGTAACGGCAAACCATCACGTGTTGGTATCAAACTCGTGGATGGTAAAAAGCAGCGTTTCCTCAAAACCACTGGCGCAACATTAAGCGCGTAAGGGGCACGGAAAAATTATGAGTACACGTTTTCAAGAACACTATCAAGCAACAGTTGTTGCTGATCTGAAGGCCAAGTTTGGCTATAAGTCGGTCATGGAAGTTCCACGCATCACTAAGGTTACCCTCAATATGGGCTTGGGCGATGCGGTGAACGACAAGAAGATTATCGAAAATGCCGTTGGTGATTTGACTAAAGTTGCAGGTCAAAAACCAGTTGTAACAAAAGCGAAAAAAGCGATTGCTGGTTTCAAAATTCGTCAAGGCTACCCAATCGGCGCCATGGTGACATTGCGCGGTCAGCGTATGTACGAATTTTTAGATCGTTTTGTGACTGTAGCTTTGCCACGCGTACGAGACTTCCGCGGAATTTCTGGTAAAGCATTTGACGGCCGCGGTAACTACAATATTGGCGTTAAAGAGCAAATTATTTTCCCTGAAATCGAATACGACAAAATTGACGCACTCCGTGGCCTCAATATCAGTATTACGACGACCGCTAAAACTGACGAAGAAGCAAAAGCTTTGTTAGCAGCGTTCAAATTCCCTTTCCGCAATTAAGAGGCTAACGTGGCAAAACTATCCCTAATTGAGCGCGAAAATAAGCGCGCTAAAACTGTAGAGAAGTACGCTGTTAAGCGTGCTGAACTCAAAGCAATCATTGCTGATCAATCCCGCAGCGACGAAGAGCGATATGAAGCTCGCTTAAAGCTACAGGCACTTCCACGTAACGCAAGCCCGATTCGTCAAAGAAATCGTTGTTCATTAACCGGTCGTCCGCGCGGTGTATTCAGCAAGTTTGGTCTAGCGCGTAGCAAAATTCGTGAAATCGCCTTCCGTGGCGAAATCCCCGGTTTAACCAAGGCCAGCTGGTAAGCGGCGAAAGAATTAGGAGAACTCATGAGTATCAGCGATCCAATCGCCGACATGTTGACAAGGATCCGCAATGCGCAAGCAGTGCAGAAACCCGTAGTCTTGATGCCGTCGTCAAAAGTTAAAGTAGCTATTGCAAAAGTCTTGAAGGATGAAGGCTATATCGATAGTTTTGAAATCAAAGGTGAAGCGGCTAAGCCAGTGCTTCACATTGAACTTAAATACTACGCAGGCCGCCCTGTTATTGAGCGCATCGACCGTGTGTCAACACCAAGTCTACGCATCTATAAAGGTCGCCATGACATTCCTGAAGTGATGAATGGCTTAGGCATTGCAATTATTTCAACCCCACAAGGCGTAATGACAGACCGCAAAGCCCGTGCAAACGGTGTTGGTGGCGAAGTTATTTGCTACGTCGCGTAAGGAGAGAAATATGTCCCGCGTTGGTAAATCACCTATTCCAGTCCCTAAGGGCGCTGAAATCAGCATTAACGGTGCAAACATTACTGTTAAAGGCCCATTAGGCACTTTGACACATAACTTGCATCCTTCAGTTGGTTTGAAGCAAGAAGATGGCGTATTGACAGTTGTTTTAAATAACAACACACCAGAAGCTGGTGCGCAGTCAGGTACAGCCCGTGCTTTAGTTAACAACATGGTTGTTGGCGTCACTACTGGTTTTGAGCGCAAGCTCAGCTTGGTAGGCGTTGGTTACCGCGCTGCTGCTCAAGGCGAATCACTGAAGCTGCAGTTGGGTTTCTCGCACGACATTATTTACAACCTGCCAAAGGGTGTAAAGGCAGAGACTCCAAGTCAAACTGAAATCATTATTAAAGGCTCCAACAAGCAACAAGTTGGCCAGGTCGCTGCTGAAGTTCGCGCATACCGTTCACCCGAGCCATACAAAGGCAAAGGTGTTCGCTACGTGGATGAAGTTGTGCATCTGAAAGAAACTAAGAAGAAGTAAGCGAGATTAGAAAATGAATAAAGACGAATCCAGACAAAGACGCGCTCGGCAGACTCGCATTCGCATTGCCGAAGCTTTGGCCAATCGCTTAACAGTGATCCGTAGCAATACACATATCTCTGCACAGGTATATAGCCCATGTGGAACCAAAGTTGTGGCTGCTGCTTCAACAATGGAAAAAGATTTGCGCCAAGCGATCAAAAACGGCGGTAACGCTGAAGCGGCAAAACAAATCGGCAAGTTAGTTGCTGAGCGTGCTGTTAAGGCAGGCATTGTTGATGTTGCATTTGATCGTTCCGGTCATCGTTATCACGGCCGTATCAAGGCCTTAGCTGAAGCTGCGCGTGAAGCCGGCCTGAAGTTCTAACAGGGTTTAGGAAAAAAACATGGCAAAAATGCAAAACAAAATGCAAAACGAAGAGCGTGATGACGGTCTTCGCGAGAAGATGATTGCGGTTAATCGTGTAACTAAAGTGGTTAAAGGCGGTCGTATTCTCGGCTTCGCTGCACTCACTGTTGTTGGCGATGGCGATGGTCGTATCGGCATGGGCAAAGGCAAATCCAAAGAAGTTCCAGTTGCTGTTCAAAAAGCAATGGATGAAGCGCGTCGCAAAATGATTAAAGTTTCTTTGCGTAAGGGCACTTTGCAGCATACCGTTACCGGTCAACATGGTGCTTCACGTGTTTTGATTTCTCCTGCTAAAGACGGTACTGGAATCATTGCTGGCGGCCCAATGCGCGCTATTTTTGATGTCATGGGCGTAACTAACGTAGTTGCCAAGTCACTAGGCTCTACTAACCCTTACAACTTAGTTCGTGCAACGATTAATGGTTTGAGCAAGATGAGTACTCCTGCTGAGATTGCTGCCAAGCGCGGTAAATCAGTAGAAGAGATTCTCGGCTAAGACCACCAGATTAGGAATCTACAAATGACAACATCTCACTCTAAAGTCAAATTGCAATTAGTTCGCAGTTTGATCGGCACGCGCGAAAGCCATCGTGCAACCGTTCGTGGCTTGGGTCTGCGTCGTATTAATTCTGTTTCAGAATTAGAAGACACACCAGCTGTTCGCGGAATGATTAATAAAGTTTCTTATCTAGTTAAGGTCGTTAGTTAATAACTAGCAAGCAAATAGGAAAAGAATATGCAACTCAATACACTCAAACCCGCACCGGGCTCCAATAAAAATCGTCGTCGCGTAGGTCGTGGCATCGGTTCTGGTCTTGGAAAGACAGCCGGTCGTGGTCATAAAGGTCAAAAGTCACGTTCAGGTGGTTTCCACAAGGTTGGCTTCGAGGGCGGTCAGATGCCAATGTATCGTCGTCTACCAAAACGCGGTTTCGTGTCATTGACGCGCCGTCACGTTGGCCAGATTACTTTGAATGATTTAGCAAAAATTAATTTGCCAGAAGTGGACTTGTTAGTTCTCAGAGCCCATGGTTTTGCTGGCGAGCAGATCAATTCAGTCAAAGTGATCAAGACCGGTGAACTCAGCATTGCTGTAACACTAAAAGGCATCACAGCTACTGCTGGTGCAAAAGCAGCTATTGAAGCAGCTGGCGGCAAATTAGTGGATCTGGTTTAACTAGCTTTCAGTAAAAGATGGCACTCGTACCTAACAACTCAGCAAATACTGCTCAATCAGGAAACAAGTTTGGCGAATTACGTCAACGCTTGATTTTCTTGGTATTGGCTTTGCTCGTGTTCCGTTTAGGTGCGCATATTCCTGTTCCAGGTATTGATCCGGACCAGTTAGCGCAATTGTTTTCAGGTCAAAAAGACGGCATCTTGGGCATGTTTAACCTGTTTTCAGGCGGTGCTTTATCTCGCTTTACTGTATTCGCTTTAGGAATCATGCCGTATATTTCTGCGTCGATCATCATGCAGTTAATGACCATCGTTATTCCTTCATTAGAGTCATTAAAAAAAGAAGGTCAAGCAGGACAGCGAAAGATTACTCAATACACCCGTTATGGCACTGTATTGCTAGCCACATTCCAGGCATTAGGCATTTCTGTTGCATTACAAGCGCAACCCGGCTTGGTGATTAATCCAGGCCTCATGTTTGAGTTAAATACAGTAGTAACTTTGGTAACTGGCACGATGTTCTTGATGTGGCTCGGCGAACAAATTACTGAGCGTGGTCTTGGTAACGGTATCTCCATCATTATTTTTGGTGGTATTGTTTCGGGCCTACCTACCGCTATTGGTAGCTTGCTAGAGTTAGTGCGTACTGGTTCAATGAATATCCTGTCTGCATTGCTGATCGTGGTGATCTGTATAGCAGTAACTTATTTTGTAGTATTTGTAGAGCGTGGACAACGCCGCATCTTAGTGAATTACGCTAAGCGTCAAGTTGGCAATAAGATTTATGGTGGTCAGTCATCTTATTTCCCCTTGAAGTTAAACATGGCTGGTGTGATTCCCCCAATTTTTGCTTCATCGATCATTTTGTTCCCAGCGACGATTGCTGGCTGGTTTACATCAGGCGAGCCAACCAATATGTTTAGCAGGATTATTAAAGACTTGGCTGCAACATTGGCGCCTGGTCAACCGGTCTACACCATCTTTTACGCTGCAGCAATTATTTTCTTCTGCTTTTTCTATACAGCTTTAGTTTTCAATAGCCGTGAAACTGCAGATAATTTGAAGAAGAGCGGAGCATTTGTTCCGGGTATTCGTCCTGGCGATCAAACTGGCCGTTATATCGATAAGATCTTGGTTCGATTGACCTTAGCAGGTGCAATTTACATGGTTTTGGTCTGTTTACTGCCAGAATTTCTAGTATTGAAGTACAACGTGCCATTCTATTTTGGTGGCACTTCATTGTTGATTATTGTCGTTGTTGCAATGGATTTTATGGCGCAAGTTCAGTCATTCGTAATGCAGCAACAGTATGGTTCTTTAATGAAAAAAGCTAACTTTAAGATGGGCGCTTAACTGAATGTCTAAAGACGATGTAATTCAGATGGCGGGAGAAATTATTGAGAATTTGCCAAACGCAATGTTTCGCGTGAAGCTAGAAAACGGACATGTGGTTCTAGGGCACATTTCTGGGAAGATGAGGATGCATTACATTCGCATACTGCCAGGAGATAAGGTGACGGTGGAGTTAACTCCATACGACCTGACCCGCGCCAGAATCATATTCCGAGCGAAGTAAAGATTAAGTTATACCTATTTTTAAGAGGTGAGTTATGAAAGTTTTAGCATCCGTTAAGTGTATTTGCAGAAATTGCAAGATCATTAAGCGCAAACGCGTTGTGCGTGTGATCTGTTCTTCAGACGCACGTCACAAGCAGCGTCAAGGCTGATCTGGTTAATTAAGAGGAAATCTCATGGCACGTATCGCTGGGGTAAATATCCCAAATCATCAACACACTGTCATCGGTTTGACAGCAATTTTTGGCATTGGCACAACTCGTGCGCGCAAAATTTGCCAGACCACAGGTGTTGCTATCGACAAAAAAGTTAAAGATCTAACTGACGGTGACTTGGAAAAGTTGCGTGATGAAGTAGGTAAATTTATCACTGAAGGTGACCTTCGTCGTGAAGTGACGATGAGCATCAAGCGTTTGATGGACCTAGGCTGCTATCGCGGTGTTCGCCACCGTAAAGGCTTGCCTGTTCGTGGTCAACGTACTAAGACTAACGCGAGAACCCGTAAGGGCCCACGTAAGTCCGGCGTACAACTGAAGAAATAATCAAGAAAGTTTATTGACATGGCAAAACAACAATCCGCTTCCGCAGCTTCACAGCGCGCACGCAAGAAGGTTAAAAAGAACGTTGCTGACGGCATCGCACACGTTCACGCTTCATTTAATAACACCATTATTACGATCACTGATCGTCAAGGAAATGCGCTTTCTTGGGCAACTTCCGGCGGCCAAGGTTTCAAAGGCTCACGTAAATCAACTCCTTTTGCTGCCCAAGTAGCTGCAGAAGTTGCTGGTAAAGCTGCCGTTGAATGCGGTATTAAGAATTTAGAAGTTCAGATCAAAGGCCCAGGCCCAGGTCGTGAATCGGCAGTTCGTGCATTGAACTCTTTGGGTATCAAAATCACTGAGATTCAGGACGTAACGCCAGTTCCACACAATGGCTGCCGTCCTCCTAAGCGTCGTCGTATTTAAGTTAGGAAGCTGGTAGTACAAGTTTAGTAGTTTTTTTATTAAAGCCCACTGTTCATCTGAATTAAAGGGTGAACTCACCGCTAGTCGCAAGACTGCGGCAATGAAAGGAAAGCATCGTGGCACGTTACTTAGGGCCTAAGGCCAAGTTAGCACGTCGGGAAGGTACCGACTTATTTTTAAAGAGCGCACGTCGCGCCCTGTCAGACAAGTGCAAGTTAGATACTAAGCCTGGTCAACATGGTCGTACATCTGGCTCAAGAACATCTGACTACGGCAATCAATTGCGTGAAAAGCAAAAGGTTAAACGTATGTACGGAATTTTGGAGCGTCAGTTCCGTCGTTACTTCGCAGAAGCTGAGCGTCGTAAGGGCAATACTGGCTCTACATTACTCCAGCTGTTGGAGTCACGCCTTGATAACGTTGTTTATCGCATGGGTTTTGGTTCCACTCGCGCTGAAGCACGTCAGTTAGTCTCTCATTGCGCAGTAATGCTCAATGGTAGCCCAGTAAATATTCCATCTATTCAGGTTAAGCCTGGTGATGTAGTTGCGATTCGCGAAAAGGCGAAGAAGCAAACACGTATTACAGAGTCACTCAATTTGGTTCAGCAGATGGCAGCAGTTGGCTGGGTATCAGTCGATGCGGCGAAGCTGGAAGGAACGTTTAAGCAGGTGCCTGACCGTGAAGACATTAGCGGCGAAATTAATGAAAGTTTGATCGTCGAATTGTATTCACGCTAATTAGGTACTCTCAAGGAAAAAATATGCAAACAAATTTGCTCAAGCCAAAAATTATTTCTGTTGAAGCGCTTACTGCCAACCAAGCAAAGGTTGTTATGGAGCCGTTCGAGCGTGGCTATGGCCACACACTCGGCAATGCATTACGTCGTGTTTTGTTGTCATCCATGGTTGGCTATGCTCCAACTGAAGTTGCCATCGCTGGTGTTGTTCATGAGTACTCCACATTAGATGGAGTTCAAGAGGATGTTGTTAACCTTTTGTTGAACCTCAAAGGTATCGTATTCAAGTTGCAATCACGTGATGAAGTCACCATCAACTTGCGCAAAGAAGGTCCAGGCGTTGTAACTGCAAAAGATATGGACTTGCCACATGATGTAGAAATCATGAACCCTGACCATGTACTTGCTCACCTGTCCGCTGGTGGCAAGTTAGATATGCAGATTAAAGTTGAAAAAGGCCGCGGTTATGTTCCAGGTAATGTACGTCAATACAACGACGAAACTACGAAGATCATTGGTCGTATCGTATTAGATGCTTCATTTAGCCCAGTAAGTCGCGTTAGCTACGCTGTGGAGTCTGCTCGTGTTGAACAACGTACTGACCTTGATCGCCTAGTAATGACGATTGAAACAAATGGTGTGTTGTCTCCTGAAGAAGCAATTCGTCAGGCAGCTACGATTTTGGTTGATCAGTTAGTGGTATTCGCAGCTTTAGAAAGCAGTGAAATTTCTGGCGATCTCGCACCAAGCCGCTCTTCAATGGTTGACCCAATGTTGATGCGTCCAGTGGATGATCTCGAGCTCACAGTGCGCTCTGCTAACTGCTTGAAGGCTGAGAATATTTATTACATCGGTGACTTGATTCAACGTTCAGAAAATGAGTTGTTGAAGACGCCTAATTTAGGTCGTAAGTCTTTGAATGAAATCAAGGATGTATTGGCGGCTCGTGGCTTAAGTCTTGGCATGAAACTCGAAAGCTGGCCTCCGGCTAACCTCGAGAAATAATTAGAAAGGAAGCATCATGCGTCACGGAAACGGCTTACGCAAACTAAACAGAACATCATCACATCGCCTAGCGATGCTGCGCAACATGTCCAATTCTCTTTTGGAGCACGAAGTGATTAAAACCACTTTGCCAAAAGCAAAAGAATTACGCATGGTTGTTGAGCCCTTGATTACCTTAGGTAAAAAAGATTGCTTAGCAAATCGCCGCTTAGCATTCAACCGTACACGCGATCGCGATATCGTGACTAAACTCTTTACAGAGCTTGGACCACGTTACGCAACTCGCCCAGGTGGCTACCTTCGTATTTTGAAGTTCGGCTTCCGTCATGGTGACAATGCACCAATGGCTTTGGTTGAGCTACTTGATCGTCCAGATGTTGAAGAAACAGCTGTAGCTGAAGAGGCTTAAGCCCTTTAGTAAGAATAAAAGCCAGGCTGCGGTCTGGCTTTTTTCATTTTTACGGTTATAAATGCACAATGACACAAGATCATTTGTCTGAAATACTAATTGTAGTGACCAGTTTCTCGCGCTTGGAAGATGCCCAAGTAATGGCCCGCCAACTGATTGAGCACCGCCTAGCTGCTTGTGTGCAAATGCAGCAGGGGATCCATTCGATATACCGTTGGGAGGGTCAGATCTGCGAAGAGTTTGAGGTGCTACTCTCTGCTAAGACAGTATTAGATAAGTGGGATGAAATAGCTCACTTTATTGAAAGTCAGCATCCCTATGATCTACCGGAGCTCATTGCATACACCCCCGAGAAATATAGTGCTCAATATGGTAATTGGGTAGAAGCAGAGGTAAAGTCATTGCCATGAGATTGATTAATAAAATTATTCCAGCTATAGCAGCGATCCTTTTTATGATTGGAGGCGCTTTTGCCGCCCCAGAATTTCTGCCACCTGAAAAAGCGTTTCAAGCTGAAGCAACTTGGGCGCCAAATACCAATGACATTGAGTTGGAAATTATTCCAGCTAAGGGTTATTACATTTATCAAGAATCACTACATTTGAGGCTAGGCTCTCAGCCCAATAAATTAGAGGGGGTGAAAGCATCACTTCCTAAAGGCGTGGAAAAGTTTGATGAGACTTTTCAGAAGAAAATGCAAATTTATAAACAAGCATTTCTTATCACAATGGACAAAAAAGCAGAGCTAGGTAAGCCGGCCTATCTAGAGCTCGAATTGCAAGGCTGCGCTGAAGCGGGTATTTGCTATCCGCCCATGACCCTGAAATTTTTACTTGCAGGCCCTGGGGTGAAGGCTGCTCCCATTCCGGAGATGTTGGATGGAGCTGCAAGTGCTTCTCCATCTAAGGAGAAATTAAGCTTATTGGATGTATGGCGTGAGCGGGATGATGTTAATGCTATTAGTCGCTTTTTAGAGAGTACGCCAACAGGATATTTATTCCTCGCCTTCTTTATTCTTGGCCTGGCTTTAGCATTTACTCCCTGCGTTCTGCCGATGCTCCCTATTCTATCGAGCGTGGTGTTTGGAACTCAAGGTAGTAAATCGATCAGCAAGGGTCGAGCAAGTATCTTAGCGTTGGCCTATGTGCTTGGTATGGCCTGTGTCTATGCCTTGGCTGGCGTCTTAATGGCAGCGCTGGGTGGAAGTGTTCAAAGAGCGCTGCAGAGCCCTATAGCGCTGATTGGTTTTGCACTGTTGCTATTGGCATTGTCAGGAAGTCTCTTTGGTTTATATGACCTCCGACTACCTCAGTCTTGGCATCAGCAAATTGACCGTTTAGCTGGACGCCATCAAGGTGGGAGTGTGACGGGTGCTTTTGCCCTAGGCGGTATATCCACGTTAGTTGCGAGTCCTTGTATTACAGCGCCCCTGGCTGGAGTCCTCGCATTTATTGCCCAAACAGGATCGATGAGCTTGGGGGCTGGATTACTCTT
Organism: Polynucleobacter sp. CS-Odin-A6; assembly: GCF_018882095.1. Lineage (GTDB taxonomy): Bacteria > Pseudomonadota > Gammaproteobacteria > Burkholderiales > Burkholderiaceae > Polynucleobacter. Next base: position 449,676 of record NZ_JACVPD010000002.1, on the reverse strand, counting down.
TGTAATGGCGCTTGGCATGGGCTTGCCCCTACTATTTATTGCGATTGAAGCGCGCATCTTGATTCCATCAACCGGTATTTGGATGGTTTGGTTACAAAGAACATTAGGCGTTTTATTAGTAACAACCGCAGCATGGATTGCTTCACCATTATTACAAGATGGTGGTAACGAAGCAGGTAGGATCACGACCAATGGGCAGCGCCAACATCAGATTGGAAATGCTAATTTTGCTGTGATTGAATCTAGTGCGCAGTTAGATCAATTCTTAACCCAAGCAAAAGAGCAGAAGAAATTCGTCTTATTGGATTTTTATGCAGACTGGTGCATCTCTTGCAAGGAGATGGAGCTTAATACTTTTGCTAACCCCGAGGTAAATCAAGAGCTGCAGAAATTTGTTTTACTGCAAGCTGATGTAACTAAGAACAGTTCCGAGAATCAGGCTTTATTGAAACGTTTCGGATTATTTGGACCGCCTGGAATTTTGATCTTTGATTTCAATTCTGTAGAGTTGAAAGATCAACGTGTAATTGGGTATATGCCACCGCAGCGTTTTGCTGAGCGCCTGAAAAAAGTACTAGGCAATTAAATCACTCTAAACATGAGTAGGCGTTAAACCCATTCATGTTTGCTTGAATCATTATTTACTTGTCTTTAGTAGGCGCGCAGCCTCAAGAGCAAAATAGGTCAAGATGCCATTAGCGCCAGCACGTTTGAATGCGAGTAGGGACTCCATCATCACCGCATCGTGATCTAGCCAACCATTTTGTGCGGCTGCTTTGAGCATTGCGTATTCACCACTCACTTGATAGACATAGGTGGGATAGTTAAATTCATCGCGTACTCTACGAACAATATCTAGATAAGGCATGCCGGGCTTGACCATGACCATATCAGCACCCTCACTGATATCTAGTGCCACCTCCCGCAAAGCCTCATCCGTATTAGCGCAATCCATTTGGTAGGTTTTTTTATCAGCCTTACCTAAATTTTTTGCTGAGCCAACGGCATCCCTAAATGGACCATAAAAAGCAGAGGCATATTTAGCGGAGTAAGCCATGATGCGTGTATGGATGAGCTTATGTTCCTCTAGCGCCTCACGAATTTTCCCAATACGGCCATCCATCATATCGGACGGTGCAACAATATCTACACCAGCTTGAGCTTGAGCAACGGCCTGTTGAACCAAAATTGCAGTGGTCTCATCATTCAGAATGCGACCTTGCTCATCTAACACTCCATCTTGTCCATGACTAGTGTACGGATCAAGTGCTACATCAGTCATGATGCCCAAGGTGGGGAAACGCTTTTTCAGCTCACGAACTGCAGTTGGAATGAGTCCATTAGGATTAAAGGCCTCTTTGCCATCAGGCGTTTTAAGCGCGGTATCAATTACGGGGAAGAGTGCTAAGACTGGTACTCCTAAATCGACACACTCTAGTGCAACTAAAAAAAGTAAATCTAAAGAAATGCGATTAACGCCAGGCATTGAAGCGACTGATTGAGATTGGCCTTGGCCTTCAAGTAAAAAAACGGGATAAATTAAGTCGCTCGCTGAAACACTATTTTCTTGCATTAAGCGACGTGACCAATCATCACGACGCATTCGGCGAGGGCGATGGGCTGGAAAGTGCAATAAAGAGTTAGCTTGTGATTTCATCTTCCTGAGTCTCCGCTTCAAATAACCACTTAATAATAATATCGTCAGCCTCTTCAAGGCCAATACGCTTAGTGCTTGAAAATAATTGGGCCGTCAATTGTTTAGAGTCACCGGTCCCATCTGGTAAGGCTGGGTCGTACTGCTGTAATTGTTTCTGAACTGCTTCAATCGCATGCTTACATTCACTTTTATTGAGCTTGTCGCACTTACTCAGCAAAACATGGATCGGCTTGCCGGTGGGTACAAACCACTGAATCATTTGTTCATCCAGATCGGTAATGCCGCGCCTAGAGTCCACAATCAGGACCATCCCTACTAACTGCTCACGCTCTTGTAGGTAATCGCTGAGGAGGGCATTCCAGTGGTATTTAGTCTCGCGGTTGACTGCTGCATAGCCATATCCCGGTAAATCCACTAAGTAGGCCAAGAGATCATCTTTGGCAAAAAGGCCAAAATAATTGATATGTTGGGTGCGTCCCGGGGTTTTGCTGGCAAAAGCCAGCCTTTTTTGGTTGCAAAGCACATTAATAGCACTGGATTTACCCGCATTTGAGCGTCCGGCAAAAGCCACCTCTCGGAGTTGGGTAGCAGGCAAACAATGGGTGTCATTGACGGTGGTGGCGAAACGGGCTTGAAAGAGTTTAGACATGTCCTGAAGCTATTGTAAAATCATGAAATAATTCATGGTGTTGGGTAAAAAGTTATAAATATGAGGCCCAAACACTTTTAAGAATTTTTGCCAAGGTAAACATAATGCGTCAATACACCCAAATCTCCAAATTAACTGGCTTTCGTGCCGGTTTTTTGGCCCTAGCTATTGCCACTCTTAGCGCCTTTGCAGCGCCAGTATTTGCGGCAAATCCTGCCCCTACCGCCCCCGCAGCAGAAGCGACCCCAGCTGTTCCAGGTAAGCCTAAGGCTGACCCTGCAGCTGGTGAAGCCCTGTATAACGTTGGTGATGCAACTCGCGGCGTTGTGGCCTGTATCACTTGCCACGGCCCTAAGGGTCAGAGCGCCGTAGCAACATGGCCCAAATTAGCTGCACAACATCCAGCCTATGTAGTAAAGCAGTTAAAGAGCTATAAAGAGGGTACCCGGGTTAACGCCATCATGATGGGCATGGCAATGCCCTTAAATGATCAAGATATGATTAATATTGCTACCTACTTGTCTCAGCAGGCGCCATCCCAAGGTGAAGCGCAAAATAAAGAAACTATTTTGTTGGGTCAGAGTATTTACCGTGGCGGTATTGCCTCGAAGGGTGTTCAGGCTTGTGCTGGCTGCCATAGCCCGAATGGGGCAGGTATTCCATCGCAATATCCACGTCAAAGCGGACAGTGGGCTGAATATTCATATACTCAATTAATGAATTTCAATCAGGGCACGCGTAAAAATCTTCAAATGAATAGTATTGCCGGTAAGCTCTCTGATCAAGAAATGAAAGCAGTTGCTGATTACATGGCAGGCTTGCACTAATTAGAGTATTTAGTACCAAATAAAAAATCCCGCTCAAGTGGCGGGATTTTTTTTGCCTTGCTTGATACATCATCTCAATATTACGTTGAGTATTTAACTAGGCAAAATACTTTCGCTAACAAAAAGATCGGTAATATTTTCACGAGCACGAATGACGAAAGCATTTTTTCCATCAACCATAATCTCTGCAGGTTTCGGTCTGGTGTTGTAGTTAGAGGCCATCACAAAACCATAAGCTCCTGCAGACAGAATGGCTAGCAGATCGCCTTCTTCGATTGCCAGCGTACGATCTCTTCCTAGCCAGTCTCCAGATTCGCATACTGGACCCACGATGTCATAGGTAGTGCTTTTAACTGTTCTAGTTTCAACAGGAACAATGGCGTGATAGGCCTCATACAGGGCTGGCCGCATTAATTCTGTCATGGCTGCATCTACGATACAAAAGTTTTTCTCGGCACCAGGCTTCAGGTATTCCACCTGCGTCAGCAACACGCCAGCATTGCCCACCAAGGATCTGCCAGGCTCTAAAACCACATCCAGATGCCCAAAGCCACGATCTGCAACCCTATTCAGCAAGGTATTGGTGAACTCTGTGATATCGGGCGGATGATCTTCACCATAAGAGATGCCTAGACCACCACCCAAATCCAGGTGATGTATTTCTATGCCCTCTTTTTTCAATTGAGCGACTAATTCCAGTACTTTATCGAGTGCATCTAAATAAGGAGCTGTGGTGGTGATCTGGGAACCAATGTGACAGTCAATTCCAACTACATCAATTTGTGACAGTAGTGCAGCTTCACGATAGGCATTTAAGACCTCGTGATAAGCGATTCCAAATTTATTATCTTTTAATCCGGTAGAAATATAGGGATGGGTTTGCGCATCGACATCTGGATTCACGCGCAAGGAAATTGGTGCACGACATTGAAGTTTAGTAGCAACGCGATTAATTTGGCGCAACTCAGCGATCGATTCCACATTGATACATTTCACACCCGCTTGTAGTGCTTGGGTAATTTCGTTTGCCGATTTACCAACACCTGCAAACACTAAGCTCTTTGGATCTGCACCCACTGTAAGTGCGCGAGCCAATTCACCGCCGCTAACTAGATCAAAGCCAGCACCTAATTTTTTAAAACAATCGATGATTGCTAAATTACTATTTGCCTTCATCGCATAGTGAACGCGAGCACGTCGTTTGCCGGCGGAATCCACGCAGGCTCGGTCATAAGCTTGATAAGCTTCAGTTAACGCTTTTTTGCTATAAACATACAAGGGAGTGCCAAACTCTTTTGCTAAATCTGCAAGAGGAATTTCTTCAGCGTACCAATAACCATCACGTTCGCTAAAACCCGCTAAATCGGGGAGTGGAATTACTTTAGTTGTCATGGCTTGGCCGAGGATGGGTTAATTGCAGCAGGGCTTTGGGGTGGATAAAGCTTCCCCTTAGGCTCTGGCTCGCTGGGCGGCATAGGAGCTGGTGGTACATTTGGTAAATATAGTGGCCCTCTAACCCCACATCCAACAAGGGATATAAGAAGGCTAATGCCGAGAGTACTTTTAAGAATCGCTATCATGAATGTCTCTAAAACGAATGATTGAATATAGCATGCAGGACTCCAATATGAAGCCAAACAATCAAGCCGTCGAAACCATTGACGATAAGCAATTTTATCAACTGGGAAGTCATTTATTGCAGTCGATTGAGGTTGCTTTAGAAACAGCGGATGATGCACTGGATTTAGACCTCGATGTGGAGCGTCAGGGCGGAAACGTCATCAATATTCGGTTTAAGGATCGCAGTGTCATCGTAGTCAATACACAGGCGCCTTTGCACGAGATCTGGGTTGCAGCCAAATCAGGCGGTTATCACTATCGTTGGGCTGGCACTTTAACTAATCCCCTATGGCTAGATACCAAAACAGGGCATGAAATCTTGAGTGATTTATCCGAATTTGCTAGCACTCAGGCTGGCCAAACAGTGACGATTAGCTTAATTCAAAAATAAGACCTCAGAAGACATTACATCGCGCCAGTAGCCGCTAAAGTTTCCATAACTTGGGCATCTGGCACGCTCTTAATTTGCGCTTTGCCAATTCTTTCCAAAACGACGTAACGAATTTGACCGCCTTCAGTTTTTTTATCCACTTGCATTAGCGCCATATAACGCGGCGCACCAAACTTTGGTGGCTCTGTTGGCAGATTCATGGATCGAATAATCTGCATCAAACGATTAACTTCGTCTTGGGTAATGAGGTTCAGGCGTCGTGATAAGTCTGCACCCATTACCATGCCACAGCCAACGGCTTCGCCATGGAGCCATTCGCCATAACCCATACCCGCTTCAATTGCATGTCCAAAAGTATGTCCAAAATTGAGTGTGGCACGAATGCCGCCCTCTCTTTCATCGGCGGATACTACCGCGGATTTAATTTCGCAAGAGCGCAGAACGGCATGCGCCATGGCCGTCGTATCGCATGCCAATAAAGACTGTGCATTCGCCTCAATCCAACTTAAGAACTCAGCATCGGCAATGGCGCCATGCTTCACCACTTCTGCCAGTCCTGCTGAGAGCTCGCGTGCCGGTAAGGTTTTCAGTGTATTGAGATCGGCGATCACGGCTACTGGCTGGTGAAATGCCCCGATCATATTTTTTCCAAGCGGGTGGTTGATGCCTGTTTTTCCGCCAACGGAAGAGTCGACTTGCGCTAATAGGGTTGTTGGTACCTGAACAAAACGAATGCCGCGCATGAAGCTCGCAGCGGCAAAGCCGGTCATATCTCCAATGACTCCGCCACCAAGTGCTACCAGCATGGTTTGACGGTCCGCGCCAAATTGGAGAAGATCATCAAAAATCAGTTGAAGATTTTTCCAGTCCTTATATGACTCCCCATCGGGCAAGACAATCGTTCTAACAGGCTTACCCAGTTTCTCTAGGGTCTTTGTGAGACGCTCTGCATATAAGGGACCAACGGTAGTATTGGTAACGATATAAATTGAGGTCGCTTTTTCAAAAGCACTAAATAGTTCTGGTTGATCTATTAAATCCGTACCAATATGAATGGGGTAACTGCGGCTGCCTAGATTAACTTCTAATGTTTTCATGTATAAGTTCAAGCGGAAAGTTCAAGCTGCATGATTAAAGTGTTGACCAATTGGTTGACGCTGGGCTTCCCAGTTTCAATGACATAGTCAGCGATTTCTCGATAAAGGGGGTCGCGAATAGCGTATAGATTTTCTAAAATCGTTTTTGCATCACCATTTTTGAGTAGTGGCCTACTTTCACTGGCTTTGGTGCGATGCCAAAGCTCTAGCGGATTAGCGTGAAGATAAATGACGGTGCCTCTTTTGCTGAGAAGTTGACGATTCTCTAGAAGCAGGATGGCACCACCACCGGTTGCCAAAATAACATCTTGTTCGGCAGTAATATCCTTTATTGCCAAAGCCTCACGCTTTCTAAATCCATCCTCACCTTCCATTTCAAAGATGACGGGGATCTTCACGCCACAACGATCCTCAATGACATGATCAGCATCCAAAAAGCGACGACCTAACTTTTTAGCAAGCAATTTGCCTACGGTCGACTTTCCGGCGCCCATGAGGCCAATTAAAAATATATTGTTAGATGAGGAGTTCACCCTCTGATTTTATTAGGGTTTATCTAGGACCGTAGGAGTTAAGAAGACTAATAGTTCAGTTTTATCTGCTAATTTAGATTTATGGCGAAACAAATGCCCAATTAGTGGGATATCGCCTAGCAGGGGTACTTTGATCTCATCGTCTCGTTCAGTAGTTTGAAAAATACCGCCGATAATGGCTGTGCCCCCATTTTCTACGGTGACTTCAGAGCTGAGGTTTTTGGTATCAATTGCATATCCCTGCTCCGTTTTCATGCCAACCGTGTCTTTATTAATGCTCACCAACATGGAAATCTTCCCATCGGGATGAATCTTGGGCAAAACCTCTAATCGTAAATTGGCCTTACGGAACTGCAATTTGCTGCCGCTTTGAGTGCTCACCTGGTAAGGAAGCTCAGTTCCTTGTTCAATAGTCGCCTTGACCTGATCACCGGTCATGATGCGGGGATTAGAAAGAATCTTGCCATGACCATCCGATTCCAAAGCGGAAAGCTCCATTTGCAAGAGTCGGGCTGCGTTTTTAGAAACCAAGGTCGCGGCTAAGGTGGCTGGGTTGAAGCCCGCCAAACCAGTGCCTGCAAAGTTCAGATTAGCGCTTGCATTTTGCTCTGGATGATTGCCAATGCCATTAGCTTGATATCCCAGCTTGACACCGAGTTCACGGGCAAATCGTTGATCTGCCTCGACGATGCGAGCTTCTATAAGGATTTGACGAGGGCTATTTATATGATCGCCGCCAAAGGGTAGGGCAGCATCCTCCCGCCGAAACTTCTGGAAACTTTGAATTTCTGCGTGGGGACCGATCCAATAAATATCCCCATTTCTGACAAGTCTCAATCCTCTACTGGCAAGGATGGAGTGGAGGGCAGTTGTCCAGGGTGTATCTTTCAGGTCGACTGAGATCTTCCCTTGAATAGATTCACTCAAGAGAAAGTTCGAACTTCCCATTTTGGCTAATACCTGCAGTAGCTCAGTTACCTCGATCTCGCTAAATTGGAGGCTGATACGGTTTTCTTTTGAAGTGCCTGCAGAGCTCAATTCTGGTTGATTTCCTCGGGCCGTGTTTAGTAGCAAAACCAGTAATAGGACGAACAAAAAAGAAGGGATTTGTCGAGGGATTTTCAATAAGTTCATTCCGATTTGGTCGACTTCAAGGTGATGGATTTGCCTTTGGGATGGGTCAGTTTGGCCAACGCCTTTTCTGCTTGAGTGAGGCGCCATTCACCCAAAGCCAAGCCCTCTTTACCGACCATCACCGTAGTTTTGCCATTGTGAAAAAAGGCCTGCTCTGTTGCCCCCATTCGAGTGAGACCCAGGTATCTCCAACGACGCAGTTCCGCCTCATGTGGGATGGTAATTGGCTTATTTTGGGGTGCTAATATTGGGGGCTTCACTTGTATAGAGTGAACATTCACTTCTATTTCGTCTATTGCAATATATAGATTCTCTTGTTCAGAATGCCAGTCATCTTGAGCCATCACAAGCTCATTTTTTAATGTGGATATTTGGCTCTTTAAGACGTTGAGCTCTTCTTCAGAGCTGGCTTTGTTGGACTCAAGGAGAAAAAATACCATTGTGATAGTGAGCATAAAGATGACCGCTCCCATCATCAAAATAGGGGCAGCTTTAAGCTCGCTAAAGCCAATATTGGGAATAGAAAACGACGGTGATTTTGACTTCACCTGGCTCTCAGGTGAGGGTCTTGGTGAGGCCGAGGACTTACGAATTCCATGTGGATCTGGAATGGCAGGATCGTCCCCTAATTCACTCAGAATGTCATCAAAGGACTGGGGGGAGATATGGCGTGGAGGCATGCAATATTGTTTGCTCTGGGCCGATGAAAAACGATCAGATAAGGCAGAATTGAAGGTCAGAAAAATCTGCCTCGTAGTTTTTCAAACAGGGACCTTAGCGCTTTCGGGAAAATTGACCAAGCACCCTATAATTTGATTCTATGGCTCTACCCCCAAAAGACAAGCCGCCTTTAAATCGCCGGTTTAACCGACAGCCTGATAGACGTCCTGGTCAGAATAGAGCGGAGCGTTCTCCAGCGAATACATCAGGCAGTAATCCCCTTATAAAAGCCTTGCTGATTATGTGCATGGTTTTTGCGGTGGTGTTTACCTTGCTCCTGGGCTATGCCTTTCTGATAGCAAAACCCAATCTGCCAAAGATTTCAGCTTTAGTTGATTACAACCCAAAAACACCCTTAAGAATCTATACAGCTGACAAGGTCTTGATTGGTGAGTTTGGAGAAGAGCGCCGCAAGGTCATTCCTCTGAATGAAATCCCAATGACGATGAGAAACGCAGTCTTAGCCATTGAGGACGATCGTTTTTACTCCCATGGAGGAGTGGACTATGTGGGAATCGTTAGGGCCGCCCTCACTAATTTGAGAGGTAATCTATCTCAAGGTGCATCAACGATCACAATGCAAGTAGCCCGCAATTTCTTTTTAAGCAATGAGAAAACCTTTAGTCGTAAGATTTACGAAGTTTTGCTTTCATGGGAAATTGAATCTCAGTTAAGCAAAGATAAGATTCTTGAAATTTATATGAATCAGATTTTCTTGGGTCAAAGAGCGTATGGTTTTTCTAGTGCCGCCCAAATCTATTTCGGTAAGGAATTAAAAGACATCACGATTGCTGAGTCTGCTATGTTGGCTGGTTTGCCTAAAGCCCCTTCGGCTTATAACCCAGTAAGCAATTTCCGTCGGGCAAAAATCCGCCAAGAATATATTTTGCAGCGAATGCGTGATTTATCTTACATCACCCCAGAGCAGTATCAGATTGCAATGGCAGAAGAATTGCGCATTCGTGGCCTCGGAAATGAATTTAGTACTCGTGCTGATTTTGCCGCTGAGATGGTGCGCCAGCTGCTATTCACACAATACGGCGAAGCAATTTATTCTCAGGGAATAGATGTATACACCACGATATTAAAAGCCGATCAAGATGCGGCATATAAAGCAGTTCGTAAGGGTATTTTTGACTATGACTTGCGTCATGCTTATCGGGGCCCTGATGGATTTATTGAGCTCCCGGAAGAAAATATCAAACGCCAGCGTGCAATTGATGAAGCTTTATTAACCTACCCACAGTTAGATGATTTGCAATCAGGGGTGGTTCTCGAGATCAAGCCAAAAGAAATGCAGGTGATGATTTCTACGGGGGATACGATCACATTAAAGGGTGAGGGCATGAAGCTGGCCGCCGCCTCTTTAACCGATAGTGCGCAGCCAAAAAAACGCTTACGCCCTGGAGCAATCGTCCGGCTGTTGAAGGATGAAGGGATTTGGAAGTTGGCACAATTGCCTCAAGTGGAAGCTGCCTTTGTTTCTATGAACACAGAGACTGGCGCGATTCTGTCATTGGTTGGCGGCTTTGATTTTCGTCGTAATCAATTTAATCATGTGACTCAGGCACAACGTCAGCCAGGCTCTTCATTCAAGCCATTTGTTTATGCTGCGGCAATCGAAAAAGGTTTTTCTCCAAGCACGATGGTAAATGATGCGCCGCTCTCTATCGGCAGTATGGAAACAGGTAGTCAAGCTTGGGAGCCTAAGAACTATGATGGGAAGTACGAAGGCATGATGCGTTTACGGACTGCCTTAGCTAAATCAAAGAACCTGGTTTCAGTACGCATCATCCGAGCAATTGGCCCCTCTTATGCACAAGACTACATTCAGCGTTTTGGATTCGAGGCTGAAAAACATCCCCCTTATTTAACAATGGCCTTGGGTGCTGGCTCTGTAACGCCATTGCAAATGGCCTCTGCTTATAGCGTTTTTGCTAACGGCGGCTATCGTGTGGATCCGTTCTTAATCAATAGGATGACGGATTCGAAAGGGGCAGTTTTGTTTGAAGCAAAACCTACTCATGCGGGTGATGATGCTACTCGAGTGTTGGATGCTCGAACTGCGTTTGTAATGGACAGTATGTTGCAGGAAGTAACCAAGACTGGTACAGCAGGAAGTGCGCGAGCAAAACTGGGTCGTAATGACATCGCTGGTAAAACTGGAACAACGAACGACTCCCATGATGCTTGGTTTGCCGGCTACAACCCTAAAGTTGTCGCTATTGCTTGGATTGGATTTGATAAGCCTGTCAGCTTAGGTGATCGTGAAACTGGTGGCGGTCTTGCTTTGCCGATGTGGATTTCCTATATGGGAATTGCTTTGCGGGATCAACCACAACTTGGGCGAGAAGTGCCTGCGGGCGTTAATCAAGTGGATGGGGATTGGTTTATCCCTGAGTTTTCAAATAATGGCGGCGTACGCGAGCTGCAATAGTTCGTTTTAGTCATGGCAAGGCAAGCCCGCACGATTATTCCCGGCCAAGCAATGCATGTCATGGTTCGAGGCAATAATCGAGAGCAGTTATTTTTTAGTGATGTTGACCGCCGCAGGTATTTAGATTGGTTGCGAGAAGCGGCTAAGCAATTTGGCAGCACTGTACATGCCTTTGCTTTAATGCCGAATCATGTCCATCTGTTGATTACTCCGCAGAATATTGACTCGCTTGCTAAAACAATGCAATCTTTAGGCCGGCGTTATGCTCAGTATTTCAATCAAGAACATCATCGCTCCGGAACGATTTGGGAGGGGCGATATCGTTCCTCTTTAATAGACCCTGATTATTTTTTACGCTGTCAGCGCTATATAGAGCTCAATCCCGTTAGGGCCGGCTTCGAATCCAACCCTCAGGATTCCTCCTGGACCAGCTTTGCCTCTCATATCGGTGGCAACGCAGAGCCATGGCTTGTGGATCACCAGCACTTTTGGAAGTTGGGTAATACCCCCTTTGAACGGCAAATGGCTTGGGCAGGTTTTGTAAAGGAGGGTGCCCCCCATTGGGAGGATCAGCAAATTACTGAGGCACTGATTAAATCCAAGCCATGGGTAAGCGATATTTATGCCAGAAAGCTTTTTAAAGACAATCCTGATCAAGCACTCATTCGTTACCGCGGTCGCCCAAGAAAATTAATCCTAATTAATTCAATGGCTTAAATAGAATTCCGAGCATCTAGCTTCTTACGCCGCCTTAATCAATTCTTGACTCTGTCCCTTTATTAGCAATTTATTGAGGTCATACCCCAATTTAAATGGGACAGACTCATTTTATTTCTATTGCATCAATATGGGTATTCCCCTATATTTGATCCTCCAAAAGTAATAACGCCCTTAAGGCACATGCAAACACCATGACTACACAAATGAATACAGATCTTCGTCCAACCGCTCAAGGTCTCTACGATCCACGAAATGAGCATGATGCTTGCGGAGTAGGATTTGTCGCACATATCAAAGGCAAGAAGTCCCATGAGATCGTGGCACAGGGATTAAAGATTCTCGAAAACTTGGATCACCGAGGCGCAGTGGGTGCCGATCCACTCATGGGCGACGGTGCTGGTATTTTGATTCAGGTTCCTGACCATTTATATCGTGAAGAAATGGCTAAGCAAGGCATCGTGCTTCCACCGTATGGGGAGTATGGCGTTGGCATGATTTTCTTGCCAAAAGAGCATGCTTCCCGTTTAGCCTGTGAGCAAGAGTTGGAGCGCACAGTACGTTTAGAAGGCCAAGTAGTTTTAGGTTGGAGAGATGTGCCGATCGATGTGAAATTGCCGATGTCTCCAACGGTACAAATGACGGAGCCATTTATTCGTCAGATCTTTATTGGACGTGGGCGCGACATCATGACAACCGATGCGCTAGAGCGCAAGTTGTATGTCATTCGAAAAACAGCAAGTCACGCCATTCAAGACTTGCATTTAAAGCACGGCAAAGAATATTTTGTTGCGTCGATGTCAGCGCGCACCATCGTTTACAAGGGTTTGCTGTTAGCAAATCAAGTGGGGGCGTACTTCAAAGACTTACTAGATCCGCGGACGATTTCTGCGTTGGCATTAGTGCATCAACGTTTTTCCACAAACACCTTTCCAGCATGGGAGTTGGCTCACCCTTACCGCATGATTGCGCACAACGGTGAGATCAACACCGTTAAGGGTAACGTCAATTGGGTGAATGCACGCGAGGGTGCGATCAGTTCCCCAGTGCTTGGTGATGATCTGAAAAAATTATGGCCGTTGATTTATCCAGGCCAATCTGACACAGCCTGTTTTGATAACTGCTTAGAGTTATTGGTGATGTCAGGTTATCCCTTAGCACAAGCAATGATGATGATGATTCCAGAGGCTTGGGAGCAGCACACCATGATGGACGATAACCGTCGCGCATTTTATGAGTATCACGCTGCAATGATGGAGCCATGGGATGGCCCAGCTGCAATGGCATTCACCGATGGACGCCAAATTGGCGCCACCTTGGACCGCAATGGCTTGCGTCCTGCAAGGTACTACGTTACTGATGATGACTTAGTCATTATGGGTTCGGAGGCAGGTGTGCTGCCTATTCCCGAAAGCAAGATTGTCCAAAAATGGCGTTTACAGCCTGGCAAGATGTTCATGATTGATATGGAGCAGGGTCGGATTATTGACGACATGGAGCTCAAGGATGCTGTTTCAAAAGCAAAACCTTACAAGAGCTGGATTGATGCAGTTCGCGTCAAGCTCGATGAGGTCGATGCTAGTAAAGCAGATTTAGTAGACGAAAAAAATACCATTCGTCCTGCCGCAAAATTACTAGATCGCCAGCAGGCGTTTGGTTATACCCAAGAGGACATCAAGTACCTCATGGCGCCAATGGCCATGAATGGTGAAGAGGCCATTGGATCAATGGGTAACGACAGCCCATTGGCAGTGTTATCTGAAAAGAACAAGCCGCTCTATAACTACTTTAAGCAACTCTTTGCACAGGTCACCAATCCTCCGATTGATTCCATCCGGGAAAACATGGTGATGTCCTTGGTGTCTTTCATTGGCCCTAAGCCGAACTTGTTAGATACCAACAATATCAACCCACCGATGCGCTTAGAAGTAAATCAGCCGATTTTAGATTTTGACGATATGACAAAGATTCGTCATATTGGTCACTACACGAATGGTAAATTCCGCTCATATGAGTTGGATATTTGCTACCCAGCTTCTTGGGGCAAGGCCGGCATTGAGGCACGCTTAGCTTCTCTCTGTGCTGAAGCAGCGGATGCGGTTCGCTCCGGCTACAACATCTTGATCGTGAGTGATCGTCAGGTGGATGAAGAGCATGTAGCTATTCCAGCATTATTGGCAACCTCTGCTATCCATCAGCACTTAGTTGAAAAAGGCTTGCGTACTAGCGTTGGCCTGGTTGTTGAAACGGGTAGTGCGCGTGAAACACATCACTTTGCACTCTTAGCTGGGTATGGTGCTGAAGCAGTTCATCCCTATTTAGCAATGGAAACGCTGGCTGAGATGGCCAAAGGTTTATCCGGTGATTTATCTGCTGAAAAAGCGGTTAAGAACTTTGTTAAAGCAGTTGGTAAGGGCTTGCAAAAAGTAATGTCCAAGATGGGTATCTCTACTTACATGTCTTATACCGGCTCACAGATTTTCGAAGCCATTGGTTTAAATAAAGAAGTGATTGATCATTACTTTAAAGGTACGCCATCTAATGTTGGTGGTATCGGTGTGTTTGAGGTAGCGGAAGAAGCATTGCGTATGCATCAATCTGCCTTTAGTAGTGACCCAGTCTTAAGCAATATGCTTGAAGCTGGCGGTGAATATGCTTTCCGTATTCGGGGTGAAAATCACATGTGGACGCCAGATACGATTGCGAAGTTACAACACTCCACACGGATTGGGGCTGATAAGGGCTACCAAACCTATAAAGAGTATGCAAACATCATCAATGACCAAACCAAGCGTCAAATGACATTGCGTGGCTTGTTTGAATTTAAGCTTGATCCAGCGCAAGCGATTCCATTGGATGAAGTAGAGTCCGCAAAAGAGATCGTTAAACGGTTCGCAACGGGCGCGATGTCTTTAGGTTCTATCTCTACCGAGGCACATGCGACTTTGGCCATTGCTATGAACCGTATAGGTGGTAAGTCCAATACCGGTGAGGGTGGTGAAGATCCCAATCGCTATGTGAATGAACTCAAAGGTATTCCAATTAAGAAGGGTGAAACCTTAGCGAGTATTTTGGGTGACGATGTGGTTGAAGCGGACATCCCTTTGCTTGAAGGTGATTCTTTACGCTCCAAAATTAAGCAGGTTGCTTCAGGCCGTTTCGGTGTCACCACTGAATATCTGCGTTCTGCTGATCAGATTCAGATCAAGATGGCGCAAGGCGCTAAGCCTGGTGAAGGCGGTCAATTGCCAGGCGGTAAAGTTTCTGATTACATTGGTAAATTACGCTTCTCTGTACCAGGAGTCGGTTTGATTTCTCCTCCCCCGCATCACGATATTTATTCCATTGAAGATATTGCGCAATTGATTCACGATTTGAAGAATGTGAATCCAGCGGCTGATGTTTCAGTGAAGTTGGTTTCTGAAGTGGGTGTTGGCACGATTGCTGCTGGCGTTGCAAAAGCCAAGGCAGATCACGTGGTGATCGCTGGTCATGATGGTGGTACTGGCGCATCTCCGCTATCTTCTATTAAGCATGCTGGTTCCCCATGGGAATTGGGCTTGGCTGAAACACAGCAAACCTTAGTGCTCAATGGCTTGCGTAGTCGTATCCGTGTTCAAGCAGATGGCCAAATGAAAACGGGTCGCGACGTTGTGATTGGCGCTTTGTTAGGCGCAGATGAATTTGGTTTTGCTACAGCGCCATTAGTCGTAGAAGGTTGCATCATGATGCGTAAGTGTCATTTGAATACCTGTCCAGTCGGCGTTGCTACTCAAGATCCCGCATTGCGTAAGAAGTTCTCTGGCAAACCGGAACATGTTGTGAACTTCTTCTTCTTCGTTGCTGAAGAAGTACGCGAGATTATGGCTCAACTCGGCATTCGGAAGTTTGATGATTTAATTGGTCGTGTTGATCTCTTGGATACCCGTAAAGGTATTGAGAATTGGAAAGTCCATGGCTTAGATTTCAGTAAGATTTTTGCTGAGCCAGCGGTAGCGAAAGATGTTCCACGCTATCAAATCCTGACTCAAGAACATGGCTTAGGCAGCGCCTTAGATAACATTCTGATTGAGAAGAGTGAGCCTGCATTACAACGCGGCGAGAAAGTTTCCTTCATCGTTCCAGTGAAAAACGTGAACCGTACCGTTGGCGCAATGCTCTCCGGAGAAATCGCTCAACGTTATGGTCATGCCGGTTTGCCGGATGACACTATTCATATTCAATTAAACGGTACTGCTGGTCAAAGCTTTGCGGCTTTCTTGGCGCGCGGCGTTACTTTAGATTTAGTTGGTGATGCTAACGACTATGTTGGTAAAGGTTTATCTGGTGGTCGGGTGATTGTGCGAGCGTCCCATGAGTTCCGTGGCGATACAGCAAAGAACATTATTGTCGGTAATACCGTGCTCTATGGTGCAATCGGTGGTGAGGCATTCTTCAATGGTGTTGCTGGCGAGCGTTTTGCAGTGCGTAATTCTGGTGCAACCACAGTCGTTGAGGGTACCGGTGATCACGGATGTGAATATATGACTGGTGGCACTGTCGTGGTCTTGGGCGCAACTGGCCGTAACTTTGCCGCAGGTATGAGCGGTGGCATCGCCTATGTCTACGACGAAGATAGCCTCTTTGAGAAACGTTGCAATACCAGCATGGCTACTTTAGAAAAGGTACTGCCTTCTGCCGAGCAGATCGCCAAGATGCCTCAGTCCGCGTGGCACGCCCCAGTTGATGTGAAGGATGGTGGTGAGCGCATGACAGATGAGCAAATTTTGAAAGGTTTGATTGAGCGTCATTTCCGTCATACCGGTTCAGAGCGTGCCAAAACACTCTTAGCTGATTGGGAAAATGCCCGCGGTCGTTTTGTGAAAGTGTTACCTACTGAATACAAACGGGCTTTAGGTGAGTTGTGGGAAAAAACGCAAAACAATACTGTCACTGCTTAATTAATCAAGATATAAAGAAAAGATACTAAGGATTCGATATGGGTAAGGTCACTGGATTTATGGAGTTTGAGCGCGTAGATGAAACTTACGAAGCTCCCGTTAAACGCCTGCATCACTACAAAGAGTTCGTTGCCGCATTGACAGATGATGAGGCGAAGATACAGGGTGCGCGCTGTATGGATTGTGGCATTCCGTTTTGTAATAGCGGTTGCCCAGTGAATAACATCATTCCCGATTTCAATGATTTAGTGTTTCATAATGATTGGAAAAATGCATTAGATGTTTTGCAATCTACCAATAATTTCCCTGAGTTTACGGGCCGTATTTGTCCGGCACCTTGCGAGTCTGCTTGTACCTTGGCGATCAATAGTGAAGCGGTTGGCATTAAGTCGATTGAGCATGCCATTATTGATAAGGGCTGGGAAAATGGTTGGGTTAAGCCTCAGCCGCCTAAATCTAAAACGGGTAAAAAAGTAGCTGTCGTTGGTGGTGGCCCTGCTGGTATGGCGACTGCGCAGCAATTGGCCCGCGTTGGTCATGACGTTACTGTATTTGAAAAGAATGATCGTGTTGGCGGATTGCTCCGCTACGGCATTCCGGATTTTAAAATGGAAAAGTGGTTGATCGATCGCCGTGTTGAGCAAATGCAAGCTGAAGGCGTGAAATTTGAGACGGGTGTATTTGTTGGTAAAGAAGCGATTGGTGCTGAAGTAATCAATTACTCCACAAAAACGGTATCGCCTGATCAGTTGATGAAAGACTTTGATGCCGTTGTCATTAGCGGTGGATCGGAGCAGCCTCGGGATTTGCCTGTGCCTGGCCGTGATCTAGCTGGCGTTCATTACGCTTTGGAATTTTTGATTCCTCAGAACAAAGAAAACGCAGGCGATTTCAAAAATATGATTTCTGCGGCAGGTAAGAATGTCGTTGTTATTGGTGGCGGTGATACGGGATCGGATTGCGTCGGAACCTCTAATCGTCATGGGGCTAGCAAAGTCACCCAATTTGAATTAATGTCCCAGCCACCAGAAGTCGAGAACAAGCCTTTGGTATGGCCTTATTGGCCAACCAAGTTACGCACATCCTCATCCCACGAAGAAGGTTGTGATCGTGACTGGTCTGTAGCCACTAAGCGTTTTGAAGGTAAAGACGGCAAATTAGAGAAATTGATCTGTGTCCGTTTAGAGTGGAAAGACGGCAAGATGACAGAGATGCCCAACTCTGAATTTGAAATTAAGGCAGATTTGGTGTTCTTGGCGATGGGATTTGTGTCTCCTGCGGCTCAGGTCCTCAATGCTTTTGGAGTTGAAAAAGATGCTCGTGGTAACGCAAAAGCCACTGTAGACGGTCAAAATGCCTATCAAACCAACGTTCCCAAGGTATTTGCTGCAGGTGATATGCGTCGTGGCCAATCCTTGGTGGTTTGGGCTATTCGTGAGGGTCGTCAAGCCGCCCAGGCAGTAGATGAGTATTTAATGGGGTCATCTGTTCTGCCGCGATAATATCGAGGATATGAACACCAGCCGCTCCCACTCATTGGAAGAAAAACAAAAAACCGTTAGTGGCTCTAATGGCGAAGTTGTCGTTGAGATTAAAGACGTCAACTTTTCCTATGCCCCGGGCGAGCGACAAATTTTATCGGGACTCAATATGAGGTTCCGCCGTGGTCAGGTCGTTGCCGTGATGGGTAGCTCTGGTTGTGGCAAGACTACTATTCTCAGATTAATAGGTGGTCAATTTACTGCCCAATCAGGCCAAGTCCTTTTTGAAGGGCAAGACATTGGCAAGATGAATGGTGCGCAACTCATGATCGCCCGTCGTCGCATGGGTATGCTCTTTCAGTTCGGCGCACTCTTTACTGACCTGAGCGTTTTCGAAAATGTGGCATTCCCCTTACGTGAACACACCAATCTCACTGAAGAGCTATTACGTTCTTTAGTGCTAATGAAACTCAATGCAGTTGGCTTGCGTGGAGCACGGGATTTAATGCCCTCACAAATTTCTGGCGGCATGGCACGTCGTGTTGCATTGGCAAGAGCGATTGCGCTTGACCCACCCTTGATCATGTATGACGAGCCATTTGCTGGTCTTGATCCCATTTCTCTGGGTATTACTGCGCGCTTGATTCGGGACTTGAACCAAGCCCTGGGTGCTACCAGCTTATTGGTAACGCATGATGTCGAAGAGACGTTTGAGATTGCGGATTATGTTTACTTTATAGCGAATGGTCGCATCGGTGCAGAGGGCACTCCAGCAGAGTTGAGCCGTTCAACCGATCCGTTTGTGCGTCAATTCTTGGATGCTTCGCCTGATGGTCCAGTGCCATTCCATTACCCTGGCCAAAGCCTTGAAGAAGATTTTGGGGTGCGTCTCAAATGAGCATTCTTAATAAGGCTTCGGGTCTCTTCGGCGATCTGGGATTTTTCGTTCGTCGTAACTTAACCAGTCTTGGGCTTGCTGCGCGGATGTTCGCTGCGATTATTTGCCGTTCAGGTTTTTTATTGAAAAGACCTCGTTTGGTTTCTGATCAAATTTTATTTGTGGGCAATCACTCTTTTGTGATCATTGCGGTATCTGGTTTATTTGTTGGCTTTGTCTTGGGCTTACAGGGCTATTACACTCTGAATCGTTACGGCTCGGAGCAGGCACTGGGTTTATTGGTTGCCCTGTCACTGACACGGGAATTAGGCCCAGTGATTACTGCTTTGTTATTTGCTGGCCGTGCCGGTACATCACTGACTGCAGAGATTGGTTTGATGAAAGCCGGAGAGCAATTGAGCGCCATGGAAATGATGGCAGTGGATCCCTTGAGTAGGGTGATTGCTCCACGTCTTTGGGCGGGGATTATTTCTATGCCGATTTTGGCAACGATCTTTACTGCTGTTGGTGTGCTCGGTGGCTACCTTGTTGGCGTGCCTCTGATTGGCGTAGATTCTGGTGCTTTCTGGTCACAGATGCAAGGTGGGGTCGATCTCTTTTCAGATATTGGTAATGGCCTAATTAAAAGTCTGGTATTCGGTGTGGCTGTGACTTTTATAGCCCTGTATCAAGGGTATGAGGCAAAGCCAACCCCTGAAGGGGTCTCACAAGCGACTACCCGTACTGTGGTGATCTCTTCTTTATCGGTTTTAGCATTAGATTTCTTGCTAACCGCGATGATGTTCTCGAATTAGAAAGACTAAACTAGGGCTCTTATGAGAAAAAGTGCAATTGATGTTTGGGTTGGGATCTTTGTAGCCATTGGCTTATTGGCTGCCTTATTCCTTGCCTTGAAGGTTGGCAATATGAATGCCGTTTCCTTTGCGCCAACCTATAAAATTTCTGCTCGCTTTGACAATATCGGCGGTTTAAAGCCGCGTGCACCCGTTAAAAGTGCGGGAGTGGTCGTTGGGCGCATTAGCAACATTTCTTTTGATGACAAAACTTATCAAGCCACTGTCACTATGACCGTTGAAGACATCTATAAGTTCCCTAAAGATTCTGCGGCGAAAATTTTGACTTCAGGTTTGTTGGGTGAGCAATATATTGGCCTTGAAGCTGGTGGTTCGGATGAGATGTTGGTTGCGGGAGACAAGATCACCCAAACCCAGTCTGCAGTCGTTTTGGAGAATCTGATTAGTCAGTTTTTGTACAACAAAGCGGCTGATAGTGGTCAAGATAAGGGCGCGGCAAAATAGTGGCGTTCTTATCAAAGCTCAAGCGTATATTGCTTCTCTCTTGGGTTGGGATGATGGTTGGCTGCGCATCTATTCCTGCTGGGGTTCAGCCCTCCCCAAGTGATCCATGGGAGCCATTCAACCGCTCCGTATTTGAATTTAATGAAGGCTTAGACGCTTACCTGCTTAAGCCAGTCGTTAGGGGATACCGCTTTATATTGCCCGAGTTTGTGCGAGACGGGATTTACAACTTTTTTAGTAACTACAATGATATTTACACTGCCTTGCAGAATTTATTGCAGGGTAAGCCTGCTGATGCCTTTAGCGATTTGATGCGCGTCGTAGTCAATACTACCTTTGGTTTGGGCGGTCTAATTGATATGGCCACTCCCGGTGGCCTTCCAAAACATAAAGAAGATTGGGGCCAAACCTTTGGCGTCTGGGGCATTCCATCTGGTCCTTATGTCGTTTTGCCATTCTTTGGACCTAGTAGTGTGCGCGATACCTTTGGCACTGGAGCCGACTTGGAGTCGGATTACTTATTTAGCTTTGTCAAAGATATTGGCTTGCGAAATAGTATTACCGGCCTGCGGGTGATTAATGCACGCAATACCTATTACGAAGCGGGCGACTTATTAGACGGAGCGGCTCTTGATAAATACAGTTTCCTGCGCGACGCCTACATTCAGAGGCGGGAATACCAAATCAATGAAGGTCGCGAAGATGAGGAGGTCGTAATGCCTCCATATCAGAACCCCTACGAATAAAGGCGCCTAAGCCTAGCTAGATTCTTTTAAAGGGCTAAAATGGCTCTCAAAGAGCAGCTTTAATTGAGGAACCATGAAAACCCAAAAAATCACCCAAAAATTCTTTGCCGTGTTACTAGCTAGCGGGTTTTTATTTGCTGCTGGCGTACGCGCTCAAGCAGTAGACCAATCTACGCCAGATGGTCTGATTAAGGCTGTTGTCTCTGATGTGATGGCCTCTGTAAAGTCTGATCCCGAGATTCAAAAAGGGAATATTCCGCGTATTGTTGATTTAGTCGACAAGAAGATTCTTCCTTATACCGACATGCGTCGGACAACTGAAATGGCAATGGGTCCCAATTGGAAAAAAGCAACTCCTGAGCAGCAAGCCCAATTAGTGAGCGAATTTAAGAGTCTACTCATCCGAACCTACTCTGGCGCACTCAGTCAGCTACGTGATCAAACCATTCAATTTAAACCTTTGCGCGCTGCACCTGACGATAAAGAAGTCGTAGTGAAGACTGTGGTAATTGGTCGTGGCGACCCTATACCTCTTGATTATCGTCTCGAGAAAACAGCTAATGGTTGGCGAGTGTATGACATGAACATCATGGGTGTGTGGCTGGTTGAGGCTTATCGCAATCAGTTTTCCAACCAAATTAGTCAAAACGGTATCGAGGGTCTTGTGAAGTTTTTACAAGAGCGGAATAAGCAGCTTGCAGCTGCAAAGCCCACCACTTAATGACTCAGTAAAGTTAAGTAAAAGATGCCATTTTTATTACCTGTTTCAGTGACACAAGACAATGCCGTGCAATTGGAAAGTGATGGACTTCTCAATCTTCCCACCTTAAGCACGATAGATTGCGCAAGCTTAAAAGATTTTGACTCTACGGTATTAACCGTCCTGCTGGCATGGCAGAAAAAGTTACAGTTAGATGATCGACAAATTTGCGTAAAAAATGCACCTAAAAAATTAACGGTGTTGGCTGGCCTTTATGGCGTTGCCGAGTTGCTAGGTTTGTCATAGCATGCACGCTGGAATCTCGATTGACAACATATCAAAAAATTATGGCGCGCTGCAAGCGCTAGACCATGTCTCTTTATCCATTGAGCAAGGAGAGTTCTTCGGCTTGCTTGGCCCCAATGGTGCAGGCAAGACGACACTGATTTCTATTTTGGCTGGCTTGGTTACTGCGGATAGCGGCCATGCAGCAATTATGGGCGCTGATGTACAAAGCCACTTTCGCGAGGCACGCAGAATGTTGGGAGTAGTGCCACAAGAGTTGGTATTTGATCCTTTCTTTACTGTAAGAGAGACCTTGCAGTTTCAATCAGGATATTTTGGAATTCGAAATAACGATGCCTGGATTGATGAGATCATGGCTAATCTGGATCTCACTGGTAAGGCCGATAGTAATATGCGCTCTTTGTCTGGTGGTATGAAGCGGCGAGTATTGGTGGCGCAGGCTTTGGTTCATCGTCCACCCGTCATTATTCTGGATGAACCTACTGCTGGAGTTGATGTGGAATTGCGCCAATCGCTTTGGCAATTTATCAGTCGACTCAATCAAGATGGGCACACGATTGTTCTCACAACTCATTATTTAGAAGAGGCTGAGGCGCTTTGCCAGCGTATTGCCATGCTCAAACAAGGAAAGATTGTCGCTCTGGATACCACTGCTAATTTGCTCAGCCAGTACGGCTCGGTTAAAAAAGATGGAGAAGGTAAAACGGATCTTGAGGATGTGTTTGTCAATATTATGTCGGGAGGCGCTCGATGAAGTCCACTTTGGATAAACTGCCAATTGCTTATGGAAGCGGTTTCCCAACGCTATTGCGAAAAGAAATTAAACGTTTTTATAAGGTAGGGTTTCAGACAGTAGCTGCACCAGTACTGACAGCTGTTTTGTATTTAATGATTTTCGGGCACGTACTAGAGGGTAAAGAGGTGTATGGTCGACTGAACTACACCGCCTTTCTGATTCCGGGTTTAGTGATGATGAGTGTTTTACAAAATGCGTTTGCGAATACCTCTTCTTCTTTGATTCAATCCAAGGTGACTGGAAACTTGGTGTTTGTCTTGTTAGCCCCATTTAGTCATTTCGAGTTTTATGCTGCCTATGTCTTAGCCGCAGTATTTCGTGGCATCGTAGTGGGCGCTGGCGTATTGCTGATTACTGTCTGGTTCGCCGCACCGGCATTTGAGCACCCCTTGTGGATATTGATATTCGCTCTTTTGGGCGCGGCAATTTTGGGTAGTATGGGTTTAATTGCGGGTATCTGGGCTGATAAATACGATCAATTGGCCGCCTTCCAGAATTTCATCATCATGCCTGCGACGATGTTATCGGGTGTGTTTTATTCCATCCACTCTTTGCCTGCATCCTGGCAAGCGGTATCTCATTTAAATCCATTCTTTTACATGATTGATGGATTTCGTTATGGCTTCTTTGGAGTGTCCGATATCTCCCCTTGGGATAGCTTGGCAATTGTTGTCTGTTTCTTCGTCTTAGTTTCAGCAATGGCTTTGCGCTTGCTGCAAAAGGGTTACAAGTTAAGAAATTAGTTGTTGTTTTGAGTTATTAGATATTTGAAATATCAGAAACATTAGAAATCAGGAGATCGTGATGTTCCCAACCCCAGAGCAAATTGAGGGCTATATACAGCAAGGTATTGTCTGTACCCACGTCAAAGTAGATGGGGATGGTCAGCATTTTTTTGCCACCATCGTGAGCCCCGAGTTTGAAGGTAAGCGCCTCATTCAGCGCCATCAATTGGTATACAGCGCCATGGGCGATCGGATGAAGGCAGAAGTACATGCTTTATCAATCAAAGCGTTTACTCCTGAAGAGTTCGCAAAAAACTCGGCAACTTAGATGACTGTATTCGCTTTTTACTGGAATTGATGGATGGATAAATTACGAATGGTTGGCGGCACTCCGCTCAAGGGTGAAGTGATTATTGCTGGCGCAAAGAACGCAGCATTGCCGATTCTGTGCGCTTGCTTGCTGTGCGATGAACCGATTACCTTACGCAATGTTCCTGATTTGCAAGATGTGCGGACAATGCTCAAACTCCTCCAGGAAATTGGTGTCACCGTATCGTTCCCAGATGCACATGATCGTAATCATGTGGTGCTGAATGCGGCGAATATTAAAAGCTCTGAAGCAACGTATGAGATGGTGAAAACCATGCGGGCCTCTATTTTGGTGCTTGGCCCATTACTTGCCAGAATGCATAGTGCTAAGGTTTCTTTGCCAGGTGGTTGCGCGATCGGCGCACGCCCAGTGGACCAGCATATTAAAGGCCTAAAAGCGATGGGCGCCACCATTCAGATTGAGAGCGGCTATATCAAGGCGGAAACTAAATCAACTACTGGCCGCTTACAGGGTGCCTCGATCTTGACCGACATGATTACAGTGACTGGCACTGAAAATTTATTGATGGCCGCCACCTTAGCATCCGGGACGACCATTTTAGAAAATGCTGCACGTGAGCCTGAGGTGGGTGACTTGGCTGAGTTGCTGGTCAAAATGGGTGCAAAGATTACCGGTATTGGTAGTGACCGCTTGGTAATTGAGGGTGTTGAAAAGCTGCACAGCGCAGAGCATACAGTCATCGCTGACCGCATTGAGGCTGGCACATTCTTGTGCGCAGTTGCAGCTGCTGGTGGAGAGGTGCTGTTGAAGCACTGTCGTCCAGACACTTTAGATGCGGTGATCGTTAAGTTAAAAGACGCAGGCTTAGAAATGGAAGTGGGGCCAGATTGGATTAAGGCTTCAATGAAGGGGCGTCCGAAGGCAGTGAGCTTCCGCACCTCTGAATACCCCGCTTTCCCAACGGATATGCAGGCCCAGTTAATGGCTGTAAATGCGATTGCCGAGGGCAATGCCACCATCACCGAAACCATCTTTGAGAACCGCTTTATGCACGTCCAGGAGATGAATCGCTTAGGTGCAAATATTGCAATTGAGGGTAATACCGCGATTGCTCAGGGTGTAGAAAAGCTTTCTGGTGCAATTGTGATGGCGACTGATCTCCGCGCCTCTGCGAGTTTGGTTATTGCCGGTTTGGCTGCCCATGGCGAAACTCAGGTAGACCGTATTTATCACCTAGACCGTGGCTATGACCGTATGGAACAAAAGCTGACCCTCTTGGGGGCCAACATTCAGCGCGTGAAGTAAGGCTGATGGATAATTAGGGCATGAAGTTAACGTTAGCCCTCTCGAAGGGGCGCATTTTTGAAGAAACTACGGAGATCTTATCGAAGATCGGTATTCGTCCGCTTGAGGATCCTGAAAAGTCGCGCAAACTCATTATTGAAACTTCCAATTCTGATGTCCGCTTAATTATTGTGCGTGCTTCAGATGTACCTACTTATGTGCAATTTGGTGGCGCTGATTTTGGGGTGGCTGGCTTAGATGTGTTGATGGAAAAGGGCACAGATGGTTTGTATGTCCCTTTTGACCTGAACATCGCTAAATGCCGTATGTCGGTAGCTGTTAAAGAAGGCTTTGATTATGCTGCTGCGGTAAAGCAGGGATCGCGTTTAAAAGTGGCAACCAAGTATGTCAACTGTGCACGTGAGCACTTTGCTAATAAAGGCGTGCACATTGATACGATTCATTTGTATGGCTCGATGGAGTTGGCGCCATTAGTTGGTTTAGCTGACGCCATTGTGGATTTGGTGTCCACAGGCAATACCCTGCGCGCTAATGGATTAGTTGAAGTGGAGCCCATTGCCGATATCAGTGCGCGCTTAGTGGTTAATCAAGCCTCCTATAAGCGAAAGCGTACTCAGTTGCAGCCTTTCTTTGAGTTGTTGAAGTAAAGCCGAAAATCCCCATGTCCGCAGAAGTCAAAGTCAAACGCCTTAATAGTAAAGACGCAGGTTTTAAAGAAACCCTACTCTCTAGTCTCTCATTGCCAATGGCGGATGATGATGCGATAGACGCTGTTGTAGTGAGCGTGTTGGCGCAAGTTAAGGCCAAGGGTGATGCTGCAGTTCTGGATTTCACAAAACAATTTGATCGGCTAGATGTTGCGAGTGTTGCTGAGCTAGAGATTTCTCAAGAAGAATTAAAAAAATCCTACGAGGGTTTATCAGCCGAACAAAAAAATGCGTTGGATATTGCGGCGCAGAGAGTCCGCGCTTATCACGAGAAGCAAAAGATTGAAGCGGGTTGTCATTCTTGGGAGTACGAAGAGGCTGATGGCACGCGCTTAGGTCAAAAGGTGACTGCCTTGGATCGTGTCGGAATTTACGTACCTGGCGGTAAAGCTGCTTATCCGTCTTCCGTCTTGATGAACGCTATTCCCGCAAAAGTGGCTGGAGTGAGTGAAGTCATCATGGTGGTTCCAACTCCAGATGGAGCGCGTAATTCGCTGGTCTTAGCCGCCGCTTTCTTATCTGGCGTTGAT
The DNA here is from genome assembly GCF_018882095.1 of Polynucleobacter sp. CS-Odin-A6. GTDB lineage: Bacteria > Pseudomonadota > Gammaproteobacteria > Burkholderiales > Burkholderiaceae > Polynucleobacter. Next base: position 423,131 of record NZ_JACVPD010000002.1, on the reverse strand, counting down.
CGTGTATTCACGATCGGTGGTGCGCAAGCAGTTGGAGCTTTGGCTTACGGCACCAAAACGATTCCGTCAGTCGATAAAATTGTTGGGCCAGGCAATGCCTATGTTGCTGCTGCTAAGCGCAGGGTATTTGGCACTGTTGGCATTGACATGATCGCCGGCCCTTCAGAAATTTTGATTCTCTGTGATGGCACCAGTAATCCCGACTGGATCGCAATGGATTTGTTTTCTCAAGCAGAGCATGACGAGTTGGCGCAATCCATCTTGCTTTGTCCGGATGAACAATTCATAGAGCGGGTACAAGCCAGCATTAATCAGTTATTACCTGAGATGCCTAGAAAAAAAGTCATTGAAGCATCGCTCACCAATCGCGCCTTATTAATTCAGGTAAAAGACATGGCTGAGGCGTGCGAAATTGCCAACGACATCGCTGCTGAGCATTTAGAAATTTGTACTACTGAACCACGCAAGTGGGCCGAACTCATCCGTCATGCGGGTGCGATCTTCATGGGTAATTACACAAGCGAATCGCTTGGTGATTATTGTGCTGGCCCGAACCATGTTTTACCAACCGCACGCACTGCACGCTTTTCTTCGCCACTGGGTGTGTACGATTTTATTAAGCGCTCCAGCATGATCGAGGTCAGTGAAGCAGGAGCTCAAACACTCGGCGCTGTAGCCAGTACTCTGGCTCATGGCGAAGGCTTAACAGCTCACGCGCGTGCAGCGGAGATGCGCCTGAAAGACTAGCTTAAGCGCTAGCCAGAATTGCTTTTAAGGCTGCAACTAATTCATTCGTTTGATCATCAGTGCCAATCGTGATGCGCAAAAATTCCTTAATCCGTGATGACTTAAAGTGACGCACGATAATGCCGCGGTCACGTAAGGCCTGATATAAATTCACGCCAGCGTGCTTTGGGTGGCGGGTAAAAATAAAATTGGCTGTCGATGGCAAAGTATTAAATCCAAGTGAAGTCAGTTCGTTAACTAAGCGTTCACGAGTGGCAGTCACTTTTGCCGAGGTGGCTTCTAGGTGCGCTTGATCCTGTATTGCGGCGATGGCTCCTGCTTGTGCTAAGCGACCTAGTGGATAGGAATTAAAACTATTCTTTACGCGCTCTAGACCTTCAATTAAAGCAGGGTGTCCTACTGCAAATCCAACACGTAAACCCGCCAAGGCACGCGACTTAGAGAGCGTGTGAACAACTAATAAATTCTCAGGGCAAGTACTTCCGCGTAGGAGCGGGATACAGGATTCGGTTCCATAGTCTACATAGGCCTCATCAATGACTACGACGGAGTCTGTATTCCTGCCCAGCAGGGCTTCAATCCCGGCTCGAGGAATAGCTCGCCCTGTAGGAGCGTTTGGATTCGGGAAAATGATGCCACCATTAGGGGTCTTGAATTCATCCGACTGAATCTCAAAATGGGATCCCAGAGGGACGGTTTGATAATCAATACCGAATAGCTTGCAATAGACCGGGTAGAAGCTGTAGGTGATATCTGGAAATTGGACGGGCTTCGTTTGCTTGAGGAGGCCTAAAAAGACGTGGGCGAGGACCTCATCCGAACCATTTCCTAAAAACACCTGCTTTGGTTCTAGGCCATGTAAATCCGCGATAGCCTTTTTCAGAGCCGCCCCTTCAGGATCTGGATATAGCCTCAAATCATCGTTGTTTTGCTGATGAATGGCCGCTAGCGCTTTAGGTGATGGACCGTAAGGACTCTCATTGGTATTGAGCTTTACCAGCCGCTCCATTTGCGGTTGCTCCCCAGGAACGTAAGGGGTAAGGGTCTGAACAACGGGGCTCCAAAAACGGCTCATGAGGGACTCTGGTTAAAAAAACAGCAAAACAGCAAAAGTAAAGAAACGCTAGCTATCAAAATCAGCATTTATATCTAGACTAGGAATGATATTATGAGGCTTCAATCAACACTTCGCCTCGCGGCGCACTGAAGCATGCGGCAAGCCGACGTTACCCGAAACACTTCTGAAACCAAAATTCAAATTGTGATCAATTTAGATGGCACAGGCAAGGCTGAGCTCGCCTCAGGCGTTCCTTTCTTGGACCATATGCTCGATCAAATTGCCCGTCACGGTATGATTGACCTCAAAGTGGTCGCAACAGGTGATACCCACATCGATGATCACCATACCGTTGAGGATGTGGGCATCACTCTGGGGCAAGCATTTGCTAAGGCAGTGGGCGATAAAGCGGGCATTACCCGCTATGGCCACTCCTATGTCCCTTTAGATGAAACTCTCTCGCGTGTTGTAATCGATTTTTCCGGTCGTCCAGGTTTGGAGTTCAATGTTCCTTTTACGCGTGCGCGTGTCGGCGACTTTGATGTGGACCTCAGTATTGAGTTTTTCCGTGGCTTTGTGAACCATGCTGGCGTGACACTGCACATTGACAATTTGCGGGGTATCAATGCCCACCATCAGATTGAAACCGTATTCAAAGCCTTTGGGCGTGCGCTTCGCATGGCTTTAGAGCTTGATCCACGAGCATCTGGCGTTGTGCCCTCTACTAAGGGCAGTCTCTAAGCTAGAAAATTTCTAGTTTTGAGTAAAAGATGGCCACAAAATACTTCAGAACATAGGCTAATCGTTGGCGCAGACAATTGCGATCGTGGATTTTGGAATGGGTAACCTGCGTTCCGTATATCAAGCTTTTCATCATGTGGCGCCAGACGCCAATGTAGTGATTGCGCATACCCCAGAAGAAATCCTTTCCGCTGAGCGGGTAGTGTTGCCAGGACAAGGCGCTATGCCAGATTGCATTAAGCATCTAAAGGAGTCGGGCTTATTAGAAGCGCTGTTTGATGCTGCTAAAAATAAGCCTTTGCTCGGTGTTTGCGTTGGTGAGCAGATGTTGTTTGATCAAAGTGCTGAAGTAAGGGCGACATCTAATGCGCCTTGGACACCCTGCTTGGGTTTAATTCCAGGGGAAGTAAGGCGTTTTGAGCTGACCGGCAAATTACAGCCAGATGGCTCTGCTTATAAAGTGCCGCATATGGGCTGGAATCAGGTTCGCCAGGATCGTCAGCACCCCCTTTGGGAAGACATTCCGGATTTGACGAGCTTCTATTTTGTACATAGCTACTATGTCGTACCGCAGCGTCAGGAAGATAGCGCGGGTTCAACAGAGTACGGCAACTGGTTTACTTCTGCCGTTGCAAGGGATAATATTTTTGCAACGCAGTTTCACCCAGAAAAAAGTGCAGAATATGGGTTAAAGCTCTACAAAAACTTTGTTTCTTGGCAACCTTAATATTTTTCTAACCTACCGCTATGCTGCTGATTCCCGCGATTGATTTAAAAGATGGCCACTGTGTTCGACTCGAGCAAGGTGATATGGATAGAGCCACCATTTTTTCTGAAGACCCGGGCGCAATGGCAGCACACTGGATCAGTAAGGGAGCGCGTCGCCTACATCTAGTTGATCTGAACGGCGCCTTTGCTGGCAAGCTCAAAAATGAGTCTGCTATTAAATCCATCCTCAAAGCAGTAGGTGACGAGATCCCCGTTCAATTGGGCGGCGGCATTCGTGACCTAGAAACTATCGAGCGTCTATTAGATGACGGTATTAGTACGGTCATTATTGGAACGGCCGCAGTGAAAAGTCCTGGTTTTGTTCAGGATGCCTGTACTGCTTTTCCTGGGCACATCATGGTCGGTCTAGATGCGCGTGATGGCAAAGTAGCAACTGATGGCTGGAGCAAAATTAGTGGTCACGAAGTAATTGACCTCGCCAAGAAGTTTGAAGACTATGGCGTAGAGGCAATCATCTATACCGATATTGGTCGCGATGGCATGCTTAAGGGTATCAATATGGATGCCACTATTAAGCTGGCACAAGCGATTCGAATTCCGGTGATTGCCAGCGGCGGCTTATCGAATAATCAAGATATTGAAGCCCTCTGTGCGGCCGAAGCTGAAGGCATTATGGGTGTCATTGCAGGGCGCTCTATCTATGCGGGTGATTTAGATTTAACTGCGGCGCAAACCTATGCTGATGAGTTAACTCTGAAGTTCGCGCCGAAAATGATCTAAAGTGCGTATCTGTGCTCACTAAACGAATCATCCCTTGCCTTGATGTCACTGCAGGGCGCGTCGTGAAGGGCGTGAATTTTGTTGGCTTACGTGATGCTGGCGACCCCGTAGAAATTGCAAAACGTTATAACACCCAAGGTGCAGACGAACTCACTTTCTTAGATATTACTGCTACATCAGATGGGCGTGATTTGATACTGCACATCATTGAAGATGTTGCATCCCAAGTATTTATTCCGCTGACTGTAGGCGGTGGTGTACGAGCTGTAGCAGATGTGCGTCGATTACTCAATGCTGGCGCTGATAAGGTCAGCATGAACTCTTCTGCAGTAGCAAACCCCGATTTGGTTTCTGATGCTGCCGCGTATTACGGTTCGCAATGTATTGTGGTGGCGATTGATGCTAAAAAAACTGATGCAGGTCATTGGGAAGTATTTACTCACGGTGGCAGAACTGCCACTGGTATGGATGTCGTTGCTTGGGCATCTGAAGTGGCTAAACGTGGCGCTGGTGAAATCTTGCTTACGAGTATGAACCGTGATGGTAGTAAAGATGGTTTCGATCTGGAGTTAACTGCAGCAGTCAGTGATGCAGTCAGTATCCCAGTGATTGCTTCCGGTGGGGTCGGGAATTTACAGCACCTAGTTGATGGTATTACGAAAGGTCATGCCGATGCAGTATTGGCTGCCAGCATCTTTCACTATGGTGAATACACTGTTGGCCAAGCAAAAGAGTATATGGCGAGCCAGGGCATTCCGGTTCGCATTTAAAGCGCAGCACAACACATTCAAAGAAGATATTCATGAGCGCCTTCACCCCAATCGAATTTTTAGAAGCCGGCACCTGGCTTGATGCTGTTAGCTGGAATGAGCAGGGCTTGGTTCCTGTGATTGCTCAAGAGATTGGCAGTAAGGATATTCTGATGATGGCTTGGATGAATCGAGATGCCTTATTGGCAACTCTGCGTTTGGGAGAGGCGGTGTATTGGACGCGCTCCAGACAAAAGCTATGGCATAAGGGTGAGGAATCTGGCCATACTCAAAAAGTGAAAGAAATCCGCTTAGATTGCGATGGCGATACGATTGTCTTGTTAGTGGAGCAAAAAGATGGCATTGCTTGCCATACAGGCCAGCATAGCTGCTTCTTTCAGCGGTGGGATTCCGAAAAATCTACTTGGGTTGATGAGTCTAGGGACCATAAATAAGCGCTTCTTTGTCTTCCTGGCAATAAAAGACATAAAATCGATTTATGACTAGCCCAATGAATACCCTTTCTAATTTAGATGCTGCTTTAGCCCATCTGGCAGATGTAGTAGATCAGCGTCGAGATGCATTTAAGGCTGGGAAGGCCGATCCGAGTACTTCTTACACTGCCTTACTCTTTTCTAAGGGTGATGATGGCATTTTGAAGAAAATTGGTGAAGAGGCCACTGAGGCAGTGATGGCTGCCAAGGATGCCCGTAATGCCAATTTAGCGCCCGAGCAGCAAAAGCTCCTCGTAGGCGAGATGGCCGATCTGTGGTTTCACTGTCTGATTGCCTTGTCTCAGTTTGGATTGCGGCCAGAAGATGTGATTGCAGAGTTAGAGCGTCGTCTGGGCACTTCAGGTATTGAAGAAAAAGCTGCCCGAAAAGCGGCTGGCACTGAATAAATAAGCAAAAGAGAGGCCAAAGCGTGAGCCACGATCCAAATTGCTTGTTTTGCAAGATTGCTAAAGGCGAAATTCCGTCCCAAAAGGTATACGAGGATGAAGAAATCTATGCTTTTAAGGATATCAACCCGGCTGCGCCAATCCATTTCTTGATGATTCCGAAAAAGCATATCCCTATGCTGGCGTCTGTAGAAGTCGCAGATGCGCCGTTGCTAGGTAAAATGATGGAATTAGCACCACGCCTCGCTCAAGAACAGGGTTGCCGTCCTGGAAAAGAGGGGGGCTTTAGATTAGTAGTGAACAATGGCGTAGATGGTGGGCAAGAGGTTTATCACTTGCATTTGCATGTGATGGGCGGTCCGCGCCCCTGTAACAAATAGTCAGAGGAGATTAAAAATGGGTTCATTTAGCATTTGGCACTGGTTGATTGTTTTGGTGATCGTGATGTTGGTATTCGGTACCAAAAAACTACGCAATATTGGCGCTGACTTAGGTGGCGCAGTTAAAAGCTTTAAGGATGGCATCAAACCGCATGATGGCGCCGAAGAGTCAAAAGAGCAGATTCAGCAAACCGCTACCGCCACTACAGCAGCAGAAAAAACAGTAGATGTGCATGCTAAAGACATCAATAAGTAATAGTTGATTGAAATAATGCGTCTTTTACATGATTGATCTCGGAGTATCAAAGCTTGCACTTATTGCAGTAGTTGCATTAGTGGTGGTTGGTCCCGAGCGTCTTCCGAAGATTGCTCGTATGGCAGGCAATCTATTTGGACGAGCGCAGCGCTACATGGCTGACGTTAAATCTGAAGTGAGTCGCCAGATGGACATTGAAGAGTTCAAAAAACTGCGTGAAGAAAGTACTTCAGTACTTAAGGATGTAGAAAACTCGCTTCAGTCAACAGTTCAAGAAGCTGGCGCTAATCTGAGTGACCAGGCGGACATTTTTGACAATAATTTCGCTAGAGCCCCACTCGATGAAAAAGAAGTATTTCGTAAGTCGATGCGCCAAGGACGCAAGAGCTGGGGTGTAAGACGTGCCGCTAGACCAGTCTGGTTTAAGCATTCCGCTGGTATTCGTACGCGCGTGCAATCCGGCGCCGCTCGGATGAAGCGCTTTCATCACAGCGCTAATAAGTGACCCGTATCCAATGACGGAAAATAACTCAACAGAAGACTCGGGCTTGCAGGAATCCTTCCTATCGCATTTAATTGAGTTACGTGATCGCATCATCAAGTCAGCAATAGCTATTATTGCGGTGTTTGTTTGTCTGGTCTACTGGGCTCCAGATATTTTTCATTTATTTGCGCAGCCACTTCTGCAGGCTCTACCTGCTGGTGGCAAGATGATTGTGACTGATGTGACAGGCTCGTTCTTTGTGCCAATGAAAGTCACGATGCTAGTAGCCTTCTTGATTGCGCTGCCTATTGTGATGTACCAGTTATGGTCTTTTATTGCGCCAGGACTCTATCAACACGAACGTAAATTGATCATACCTTTGGTAGTGAGTAGTTACAGCCTGTTTATTTTTGGTATGGCATTTGCTTACTTCTTGGTCTTTCCAACGGTATTTAATTTCATGGCGAGTTACAACGCTCCTTTGGGCGCGGAGATGTCTACTGACATTGATAACTATCTCAGCTTTGCCATGACGACCTTCTTGGCCTTTGGTATCACCTTCGAAGTGCCAGTTGTGGTTGTGGTACTCGTTCGCATGGGAATAGTTTCGCTCGCTAAGCTGAGAGAGATTCGTCCGTATGTAATCGTTGGCGCTTTTGTGATTTCTGCGGTAGTGACACCGCCAGATGTGTTGTCCCAGCTACTTTTGGCTGTGCCTATGAGCTTGCTTTATGAGTTAGGTTTGCTGATAGCCCGCTTCTATACTCCGAAGCCTTCAGAGAATGACGGTCCCCAAGATGGTGAATCTAAAGGTACAGATCCTCAAGCAACAGCTTGATCTTGCGAGAATGTGGCTTTAAGCCACTCGGTTACTCGATCAAATCGATAACGTCTTTGTCGTAAATTACCCTCTTGCTCTAATTCGCTTCCTGCAAATGCTTTTCCGGCAGCAAGTAAAGAGCGGCGTTGCTGCGTATTGTCTATTTGAATTAACCTTGGCAGTATTTTTGGCAGCTCATGACGAATATCCACAACAATACAATGTTCATGTTGTAACTGCCCTACCTCACAAAGTAGTAATTCTGCTTTGCTCAAATTAAATTGATTCGCAATGATAATTCGGTGACAGAGCAAGATCCACTCAGCATCTAACTGATGCTCTGCATGATGATTTAAAGTCTTTTCAGCATAACTCGCTAAGTCAAACCAATCATTATTCTGAGGATTAGAAACGCTCTCCAGGATTTTTCCTAACAATTCTTGAGCTTCTAGGATGCCTTGTTGGTGAGCCTGCCAAACCCAATAAGAGGCCTGTAGTCCACGAACTTTCTCTTCAATCTTTTGCCGCTTACGCCACAAATTAGCCCCTTTTCGAAACTGTGCTTGTGCATGACCTAAATCAGCGGCGCGATCAAAACAGCGATCGCTTTCAGCGGCGTTGTAGCCCGAGAACTGCGGACGACGATAGATCTCGCCCAAAGCAAACCAAGCATCCCGTTCCCCATCCTTAGCAGCAAGTTCTAGCCAGTAGGCTGCTTTTTTGAGAGATGCATTGGATTTATCAATGACATCGCCAACAGGCTTCCCAACATTGGACCCAACTTCAAATTGTGCTAACTTCAAACCTAGAGTTAGCTTAGCGGCGGTAAGGCCAAGTTCAGCAGCTTGTAAAAGAGCGCTTTCATTTTTTTCAGCAAGCCAAGTATTCCAAAGCGAAGATAGGGCCTCATCTTTCGGCTGCAACTTAATAAGAAGTTCTTTTGCCGAGTTAGTAAAAGACGTTTCTGTCTCAGTGAGTTTGAGAAGAAAGCCTTTGGCAATTTTTTGAAGTGCAGAAAAATCACGCTTACCTCCTTGCCTGGAAATCCACTGAGCAAGCTCCGACTGAAGCTCTTTTTTCTCTGGATGTAAAAGTAAATCCGCAAGTTGCCATTGCGCAGCGTAACTTGCAGGAATGCTCGCCGTGGTTAACTCCCAAAATGATTTCCAACCAAAGGCAAAGGCAGGAGAATTAAAGGTGGCCGCCAGTGGGACCGTGGCAATTAATTCAAGGATCTCTTGAACTTCTCTATTAGAGTGTTCCAGCTCCAAAATTTCGGCATTACTAGGGGTCTTGTTGATAAGTAATTGATTTTGAATGGAAAAATAAGATTTTTCGAGCCAAATTAGGGCATTGGCTGGCTGTATTGGGGTTTTCAAGGCCCCAGTTAGATAGGCAGAAGCTAAACTTTGTTGTGCTAAAACATCACCCAAACGGGCTGATTGCAGGATTTTTAAGAATTCGCGGCTTGCCATATGACAATTCTGCCATCTGAGGCCCTAAAACACCCGAAAAGGATGACCTTGTTGCCATGATACAACGAAGAAAGCCAGAAAACTACCTTTTGACAAGCAAAAAGATCCTCTAAATACCCTTACCTCCAGTCTAGGAAGGCATTGCAAGCAAAATTCGTAAGTCCCATTTTTTTTGGGCATTACTTTCAATTTATGGAGATTTAAAGAATGAAAAAATCGCTATTCGCAGTTGCAGCTATGTCAGCTATCGCTGGCGCTGCTCAAGCACAGTCCAGCGTAACCGTTTACGGTGTTGTTGATGCTGGCTTTATTGGTTCAAATGCTACCGCTTACAGCAAAACCGGCGGTAATGCAGGTACTACTGGTGGCAACGTTAAAACTACAACAAGCCAATTCGGCCAAGGCGCTGAGTCTACTAGCCGTTTAGGTTTCAAAGGCATGGAAGATTTAGGCGGCGGTACAAGCGCATTCTTCACTGTTGAAGCTGGTTTGACACCTGCTAACGCTAACTTATCTGGCGGTACAGCTGTTGATGCGGTTCAAGGCACTTCTACTGATAGCGGCTCTGCATTGAACAACCGTCAATCATTTGTTGGTTTGAAAAAGAATGGACTTGGACAATTCGCGTTTGGTCGTCAATACACTCCAATCTTCGATGAAGCTGCAAAGACTGACCCAACTGCATATATGAATATGACTGGTGGCGTAATCTATGTTGGCGGCAATCAATCTGGTGCTGAGTCTGGTCAATCTACAAACATTGGCTTCACAAACCGTGCCTCTAACGCCTTGACAGCTGCATCAGATACTTTTGCTGGTTTCCAAGTAAAAGGTATGTACGCAATGAATAATTCCAATTCAACACAAGTTACTAGTTCATCTGGTGGTAACAACAACTGGAATGGTTGGGCTTTGGGTGCTAACTACACATGGCAAAAGCTGTATGTAACGGCTAACTACCAGTCTTTCAGCGTTAAAGCTTCTGGAGTTGATTCTTTTGCTGCTGTTTCATTGAATATCGGCGGTGCTAATTCTCCTGTGTATGCACAAAGTGCAGCTGCTATTACTACAACAGCTGGCCTCTTGGCATTTACTAACTTAGCTGACAAGCAACAGTATGTTGGTGCTACTTATGACTTCGGTATTTTGAAAGCCTACGGTCAGTGGATCGGTCGTAAAGTTACCCAGAATTCAGGTCTAACTGTATCTGGCACAGCCACATCAAGCTCTACTCAATTTAACCGTAATGCGCAGCAGATTGGTGTACGTAGCTACATTACTCCTACGATTGAGGCTTGGGCAAGCATTGGTAACGGTCGCTACAAAGGTGCTGATTCTGCTGCTGGCGTAGCACCTGCAACTGTTAACTTCACTGCATATCAAATTGGTTCTAACTACTACCTTAGCAAGCGCACAAACTTGTACGCTGCATTTGGTTCCACAACCTCTACATCTGCATCATCTGTAGCTGGTTCTGGCACAAACGGTAACCAATACGCTGTTGGCGCACGTCACACTTTCTAATTTAATGCTAGCGTAAGCTAGCGCAGATTAGTTTTTAAGACGTAGCAGCAGTAAGTAAAAGAAGTTAAAAACCCACTGTGGAAATACAGTGGGTTTTTTTATTGAAGTTAGTAGCAGGTTTACCTGTGAGAGAGAAGTTTAGGTAGGAAAGTGTAGAGCGAGATCTCTTTTGACTCGATCAATTACTGGGGACCAATTAAGAAGTGCTTCCTGCCTGAAAAGTTTAGCGCATGGATACCAATCTGTATCTACTCTCATGAGCAACCATCTCCAGTCAGGATTTTTAGGTAGCAATATCCACGTTTCTTTTCCAAGGGCTCCCGCCAGGTGTGCCACGCTAGTATCAACCGTAATCAATAAATCTAGCAATTCACAAAGGGCAGCAGTATCGAGAAAGTCATTCAGATCATTTTCAAAATGTAATATTTCGGGATGATCTAAAAGAAGTGCGTGATCAGCGGTGCTAATATTTTTCTGGACTGATACTAACTGATAGTGGGGTGAGCCCAGCTTGATGAATTCATTCAAAGGAATGCTTCGATTCCAATCATTGTGATGATCTGGATTGCCACTCCACACTATTCCAACCCGCGGCTTCGTTTTTTTGCCCAGCCTATTTTCCCATTTAGAAAGGCTTTCCTTAGAGGCCTGGAGGTATGGCACAGAGCTATTCATGGCCTCCTTTGAGTAGGCCTTTAAGGCCAAAGGAAGACTCATCAATGGGCATTGAAAGTCAAATGCCGGGGCTGTCTCGCCTTTGGAGATAATTTGGTCAACCCCTGCAAGGCTAGAAAGCAGTGAAGTTAAAGGTTTTTGAACTTCAAGAATGACTCTCGCGCCAAGCTGTTTAACTTGAATGGCAAATCGGGAAAATTGCAGCGTATCCCCAAGCCCTTGTTCTGCATACAAGAAAATAGTTTTATTTAATAAAGACTCTTGCCCTAACCATAATGGCTGATCAAAATTTCTGCGCTCTTGATTGATTGGGAGATCAGGGCTAGACCAGCGCCATTCATGCTCTTTCCAGCCGTTTTCAAAGTCGCCAAGCAATAGGTAGCAAAAAGCCAGATTCCAGTGGGCGGTGGCAAAGTTAGGATTAATGGAAAGAGCTTGTTTACAGACTGTAATAGCACCCTCATAAGCCCCAATTTGCTCTAAACAACCTGCTTTATTGCTATACGCCTCGACAAAATTAGGCTCAATAACAAGCGCCTGATCATAGGCTTTAATTGCTGCCTCAAATTCTTTGAGATATCGCAAGGAATTTGCTTTATTAAAGTAAATGCTTGGATTATTTTTTTGTAATTGGAGTGCCGCATCATACGATTTAATTGCCTCCAAATGATGGTGAGTGTCTTGCAGGGCATTTCCAAGGTTGTAATGTACATCTACTAAGCCTGGTTGTAATTGAATGGCCCGCTTTAAGTTATCTATAGCGGGGAGATATTCTTTTAATTCCAGCTGTGCAAACCCTAAAGTGCTGAAGGTTGCTGCATGATTAGAGTTCAGATAACTTGCATTTCTTAATACTTCGATAGCTTTTTGGAATTCGCCGATTTGTGCGTAGAGAAGACCTAAGAAATATAAGCAGTCAAAGTTATTGGGGTCAATCGTAATGTATTGTTCGTAAAGAGATCTAGCTTGAGCTAAATTATTTTTTTGATGGTGAGATACTGCTTGAGTAAGTAATTGATTGGCGCTATTGCTACTCATGAATTAGCTCTTGGGTTGGGGTTTCATTACGCTTGAGTTTAGACAATCTTACTCGCCCATAGAGCGTTTTTTTGCTATTGATAATATTTTCTCTTTGACCTCGTTGAGAGGCTTCCCCCAATCCCCTCTTTTGTCCTGCCTTAGCAAGCAGGTATTGGGGTACCAGGGGCTTTTATCGCAGTCGACTAGCGACATAAAATCAGGAGGATCTGGAATTAGCAACAGCGTGGGCACCCCAAGAGCGCCAGCAAGGTGAGCGCAAGCAGTATCTACTGATAAAACAAGGTCTAGTTGGGCTATTAAGGCCGCTGTATCTGAAAAATCAGTTAACTCATTTGCGTATATGTTCAGACCTTTTAAATGGGGCGCTTTAAAATCAGTGTCAGACCCGAACTCAGCTTGAATGGCATAAAACGCAATATCATCCAATGCTAAATTGGAGACAAGATTCGCAATGAGCGGGAAGGGGATATTCCTTTTCTCACTTATTTTATTGGCGTATTTTCCAGAGCCTCGCCAGGCTACCCCAACCTTTAACAACTTGGGCTTACCATCTGAAGTTTCCAGTTTTTTGGCCCAGGTGGCTTTCTTTATTGGATCAATATGGAGATAGGTAGTAGATACGGGAATGCTATCTAATGTTGTTTCAAATGATAGCGCAAGACTCATGATGGGACATTGAAAATCAATTTTTTCGCAACTCTTCTCTGAAAAATTTTCCTGGTCGACAACCCTAATTGTTGGGCTGAGACTTTTCATTAGGGGGGCAAGTAATTTTGGAGCACCGAATATCACTTTTACATTTTTTTCTTTTTCAAGAAGGGGTAAATAACGGCTAAATTGAATCGTATCCCCGAAGCCTTGCTCTGCATAAATATAAATCGTCTTACCCTCTAGAGATTCTTGCCCAAGCCATAGTGGTGCGGCAAGAGTTGGTTTATGCTCCATCATTCCTGGAATATGCCAGCGCGATTCAAATAAAGGCCAGCCAGCCTCGAAGTTTCCCAATCTGAGTAGAGAGAGAGCTTTATTCCATTTGGCAAGATGATTATTGGGATTCGTGATGAGAGCTGTATTAAACCATTCAAGAGCATCGTTATAGTATTTGGACTCATTGAGTAAATTACCTTTACCAATAAGAGCGTCTTCATAGTACGGATTTAACCCAAGTGCTTTTTGATACGAGAAATCAGCAATTTCAAACTCTTCTCTCTCCTGATGCGCATGTCCTTTATTCGACCATGCGGCAATCAAATTTGGATCGATTTCTAGACATTTGGTAAAGTGCCCTATCGCTGAGTCAGCATCACCCTCATGGGCAACACAAACTCCTAAATTGAGCCAGCCAATAGGGTCTAGTGGATCAAACTCAAGAAGCTCCTCACAAATATTGCGAGCCTTACTCCATTCTTTAAGTTTTATTAAGGTTGCCGAAAGATTTGCCAAAATTGAGGGGCGATCAGGTATGAGCTCATAAGCTTTGATTAACTCAATTTTTGCTTTTTCATAATCGCCAATCTCAAAAAAATTCAAGCCGGCTTGAAAATATTCTTTTGCTTTAGAAAATTGAATGTCTGTGTTCACCTAGGCCCTGAGAGCAATTTATTGTTAATAATAATGCTAACATTGTTAAATCATATAGCTAGCTCTAGGGCAAACCTTAGAAAAAGTGCTTAATTAGCCCATGCAAAAATTAGACCCATTGGCAGCAGAAAAAATCTTATCTGAGGCTACAGCATATTATGGTCAAAATGACCTTGAAAATGCTAAAAGCTTGTTGCATAAGTTAATTCAATCAAGCCCCAATCATTCTCGTGCAAACGAATTACTGGCCTATGTTGAATTTTCATTGGGAAATCAAGGGGATGGTGAGATTTTCTTGGTTAAGGCCTGCTTTGATGAGCGCTCTTCCCCCGAGGCAAATTACCATTTGGGCTCCTTATATTTGGAAAGAGGCGCTTATACCGATGCTGTAAACTTTTTTGAGAGGGCGACTCTAAAGGATGGGCAATATTTTGCAGCCCATCATGACCTTGGTGCGGCGCTTGCCCTCCTTGGTAGATCTAAAGAGGCATTGCAATCGCTGTCAAGGGCAGCTCAACTGAATACTAGTTCAAGCGAACTGTACTTTAATCTTGGTCGACTCTATGAGGAGTTGCACCAGTCAATGGAAGCTATTGAGTATTACGATAAGGCTTTAGTTTTAAACAATCAATATTTAGAAGCATGGCTAAATAAGGCTGTACTTCTTGAGGGTCTAAAAGATTACGAATCAGCAAAAGCTTGCTACTTAGAAGCTATAAAGATTAATATTCCACATCGAGATGTATGGCTTAATTATTCTAAGTTGCTAGCAGATACAAATCAAAATGATGATGCGCTTGAAGCAATCGAAAAGGCTATTGCTTTAGATAAAGGATATGTTCAGGCGCATAACAACAAAATATTTATCCTAAACAAGCTATTTCGTCCTCACGACGCATTGTTAGTTTCAGAAGAAGCCCTTGGCATTAATTCATCGTTTGCAGAAGTTTGGGTTAATAGAGGAATAGCATTACGTTTACTCAAGCGCTACGACGAAGCAATTGCCTCGTACAAAAAAGCTTTGAGCATTAAGCCTGATTACGCAGAGGCTTGGTCTAATCAAGGGACGGTATTCTCAGATTTAAAGCGCTACGACGAAGCAATTGCCTCGTACAAAAAAGCTTTGAGCATTAAGCCTGATTACGCAGAGGCTTGGTCTAATCAAGGGACGGTATTCTTAGATTTAAAGCGCTACGACGAAGCAATTGCCTCGTACCAAAAAGCTTTGAGTATTAAGCCTGATTACGATTTTTTAGAGGGAATGTTATTGCATCTTAATATCTCCATTTGCGATTGGACTAATTATCAGGATGAAGTTAGTCGTTTATTGGAAAAAATAAAACTCGAGAAAAGAGTTATTTCACCATTTACATTATTAGCAATATCAGATGATGAAAGCGCCCACTTAGAGGCTGCAAAAATTTGGATCAATAAGAAAATTGAATCTATT
Source organism: Polynucleobacter sp. CS-Odin-A6 (assembly GCF_018882095.1). GTDB lineage: Bacteria > Pseudomonadota > Gammaproteobacteria > Burkholderiales > Burkholderiaceae > Polynucleobacter. The sequence continues at coordinate 407,741 of NZ_JACVPD010000002.1, read as the reverse complement.
AGTGTTTCTCCGCTAAGGGAGAGGGTGGGTCATAAAAAAATTCGTATTGGATATTTTTCCGCAGATTTTCGAAATCATCCCGTTGCACATTTGGCTGCCGGTTTATTTAAGGAGCATGATAGAAATCGTTTTGAAATTTATGCTTTTGCATTTGGGCCCAGTGATGATGATCAAATGAGATTGAGGCTAAAAAGTACATTTGATAAGTTTATAGAGCTTAGCTGTGTGAGTACTCAGCAAATAGTAGATATCGCACGAAATTTAGAGATTGATATTGCAGTTGATTTAACTGGCCATACAGAACACAGCCGTGTGGAGGTTTTTGCTAAAGGTGTTGCGCCAATTCAAATTAACTATTTAGGGTATCCGGGGACCATGGGAGCATCTTGTTATGACTACATCATTGCGGATTCAATTCTTATTCCTGAGTCACAACACAAATATTACTCTGAAAAAGTTATTTACATGCGCAATACCTATCAGCCAAATGATAGAGCCCGTTTAATATCAAAACGAAACTTCTCGAGGGCTGAGTTGGGGCTTCCTCATAAGGGCTTTGTTTTTGGATGCTTTAACAATAATTTCAAAATTACACCAACAATGTTTGCGATTTGGATGCGATTACTATCAAGAGTCGAGGGAAGTGTCCTTTGGTTATTTGAAGATAACCCAATGGCAGCAAGTAATTTGAGAAAGCGTGCAGCTGAAAATAATATCTCGCCAGAGCGATTGGTATTTGCTCGGAGAATGGAGCTTTCAGAACATTTAGCACGCTTACGTTCTATGGATTTATTTTTAGATACTCTTCCATACAACGCGCATACAACTGCTAGTGATGCTCTTTGGTGCGGGGTACCAGTACTCACTTGCCTTGGCAAATCATTTGCTGGCAGAGTGGCAGCCAGTCTAATTATTTCAATTGGTGCGCCCGAGTTAATTACTTATTCTCTAGAAGAGTATGAATCAAGGGCATACGAATTGGCAACGGATGCAAATTTACTCGGAAGTATCGTAAGTAAAATTAGTCAAAACAGGCTGAAGTGCCCCCTTTTTGATACCAAAGCATATACATCAGAGCTTGAGTCTGTATACGAATCTATTAACGGCAATTACAGTATGTGATTCTTGTCTTCATATCTTCAATCAAGTTGACCTTGGCTTGATTTAGCCATATTTAAGTAGAGCTCTTCTAGATCCCGAACATATTTACTGGAGTTAAATAATGGGGCCGTCAGATGACTTGCAGCGAGTTTTTTACGCAGAAGCGCCAACTCTTCTGGCTTTTGAGCAAGCTCGATTGCCTTGTTACAGTACTCTTCCAAAGAATGGGTAATTAGCTCTGGTAAATTGGCGGCAGTAAGTTGGCTAGCTGCTACTCTGCCAGCAAATGAGTCGCCTAGTAATGTAATTATTGGAACGCCTGAAGTAAGGGCGTCAGCTGCTGTAGCGTGAGCATTGTAATGAGGGGTGTCTAAAAAAAGATCCATCAGCCTTAAGCGATTTAGGTGATCTTTTCTGCTGGGTGTGCGAATCGCAAAAATTAGTCGCTCAGGATCAACCTCAGAGCGTTGCGCTTCACGTTTTAGGTTTTCAATAGTTTTTTCTGGCATTTGAGAGAGCCACAAAACACTATTAGGAACCTCTTTTAATATGCTCATCCATGTAATGAAGATTTTGGGTGAAATTTTATAGGCATTATTAAAGCAACCAAATACAACCCCCTGATCGGGTAGGTTTTGACTTTTCCGACTTGGAATATTTCCAAGGTCATTAATTGTAAATTCTAGATTTACAGGAAAAAAAGAGTTGGGAAGGTGGGCTATCTTTTCAGTAAATTCGGTCTGATAACTGGATGGTATTGCAATTTGATCTGCAATTAAATAGTCGAAAAATTTTGTACCCGTTGTACCAGCATATCCCAAAAAATTTGCTTGAATTGGCGCAAGTCTTTTTGAGAATAATGACATTCTAGCGCCAGAAGTGTGTCCACTTAAGTCAATTGCGATGTCTAATTTTTGATCTCTGATCAAGGCTATCGCTTGAGGATCTGATAGGCGGGCTAAGTTGAAGGATTGATCAAATAACTCCAGTAGAGACTTTTCAATATCATCTCCAGTCTCATTATTTAGAAAGAAGCCATAAATTTCAAATTGGGATCGATCGTGAAGCGCAATAATATTACTCATCAATATGCCAACCGGATGCTCTTTGAAATCGAAAGAAAAGTAGCCGATACGCTTTTTTTCGTTCTGCGCTATTTTTGATGTTGATAAATTTTTCAATTCATGAGGTTGAACCCATTTTTGAACAAACTGCTCAGCGCATTTTTTTTGAATTGAGAGATCTATCGGCGTGGATAGAATGTCAAACGGCATAATTGCATTTTTACCGCTGGAGAGGCTCTGCGTAATTTTTTCACAGAGAGAATCATAATTCTCCCAATCACAAAGATGCATTAGGACGCTTAGGTAGTTACCCAGCAAATAGTCAACTTCATCCCCCGTTGCGATCGCCTCCTCAAGTACTCGCTTAGCATCCTCAAAGTCTTTGTTGAATTTTAGGCTGACCCCAAGATTAGATAAAGTTGTCGCAGAATTTGGATTACTCTCCAATGATTTGCAATAGGCCTCAATAGATTCTTTAACTTTTAATGTTGCTTGCAGTCCATTTCCTAGGTAGAGCCATGCTGCCGCTGATTCTGGCTCAATTTCTAATGCTCGGCGGCATGAATATATTGCTTCATCAATTTGATTTAACGATAGAAGGACCTTGCTCCTATTAATCCATACATCAAGAAGGTCTGGTGACAAGGCTAGCGCATGATCAAACGCCTCTAGAGATTCAGAAAATTTATTTTTAGAGCTTAATGCTGACCCTAAATTACACCATGCTTCTGCTTGATTTAAATCAATGCTTATAGCTTGTTGTGCGGCAGCGATAGCTTCTTCATGCCTTAATAATTCGTTAAGAACACCGCTCATATTAATCCAGAGATTTGCAGTATTGGAGTGCAATTTAAGACCACTCTCATAGATAACCAAAGCTTCTTCTTGCCTATGGAGTTTCACGAGTGAAACTCCATAATTTAGCCAAACATTTGGATTTTCAGACATCGTTCGAATGGCCTGCTGGTGATGAGGCAGGGCATAAAAATCTTTATTGGTATCTGATAAAGCCTTAGCCAAGTTCATATGAATAAATCCATTACTAGGGTCAAGACTAATTGCTTTTTTGAGGAGTCGAACCCCCTCTTCATGCTCCCCCTTTAAATTTTTGATAACACCTAAGATTTGAAGTGCATCTGGATTTTTGGGCTGTATTTTTAAGGCGGTAGAGATTAATCTTTCCGCATTATCGAGATTGCCTATTTGAAATTGATCAACCCCTTGGCTAATGATGCTAAATATGTTTGCTGTCATCAATTTCTTAATCTCAGTTTTCGCCTTATTTCAACCTGAATCTTGAGTGCCACCTCTTTTACTTTAGATTCCTAACCTAGGTCTACTTATGTAATTTGATTTTGCGCTCAACATTAATTTATTTTTTCAGGCTATCCCGAATTTCACGCAACAAAATCGTGTCCTCTGGTTCTGAGGGCTCCGGCGGTGATGGGGGCGCATCCATGAGTCGAACCCGATTAACCACCTTGACCATTTGGAAGATGACAAAGGCGAGAAGGATGAAGTTGATTGAAATCGTGATGAAGTTGCCGTAAGCAAAAATAGGGATCCCAGCTTTTTTGAGCGCATCAAAGGTTCTGGGCACCCCGTCTGGAACGTTGCCCAAGACTAAAAAGAGGTTGGTAAAGTCGATATGACCACCCAAAAGGGTTGATATAACAGGCATCACGATGTCATTTACTAAGGAATCGACGATTTTTCCAAAGGCGCCACCAATAATGACCCCGACTGCCAAGTCGATCACGTTACCCTTGACAGCGAAGTCCCGGAATTCCTTTAAAACACTCATTAATGCCCTCCTTTTTGTTTGAATATGGATTAAACCGAGATTTTCCCCATAACCTTCCACCTAACCCTACTTTTTACTTTAAAATCTTACCTTTAAGTAATTTTCACCTATAAATGCTCTTCCAAGGAATTTTGTAAATGAGTGACAAGCCAAGCATGGACAAGGATCGTCGTAAATGGTTGATCGCTACCTCAGCGGTCGGCGGCGCCGGCGCAGCAGCAGCCCTTTACCCTTTTGTCGATAGTTTTCAGCCCTCCGAACGTGCAAAGGCCGCTGGAGCTGCAGTCGAGATCGATATTTCCGGTATGCAGCCGGATGAGATGCGGATGGTGGAGTGGCGTGGTAAGCCTGTATGGGTGGTCCGTCGCACACCAGAGCAGGTGGCCGAACTCTCTAAAATCGATGCAGAGCTGGCAGACCCTGATTCTTTAAGGGATCCAGCCTTATATACCCCTCCCTACGCCCAGAATCAATGGCGTTCTATCAAGCCTGAATATATGGTTGTAGTGGGTATCTGCACGCATTTAGGTTGTTCTCCAACGCCGAAATTTGAGGCAGGTGCTCAACCTTCCTTGCCAAATACTTGGCCAGGCGGCTTCTTATGCCCATGTCACGGCTCAACCTTTGATTTGGCGGGCCGTGTCTATAAAAACAAACCAGCACCAGATAATATGCAAGTGCCGCCACATATGTATTTGAGCGATACCAAGATTCTGGTCGGCGATGATCAGAAGGCCTAAGGAGAGATAAATGGCATTTCACGAAAAAGTAGTTCCAGCAAATGCATCTATTGCTCAGAAGGCAATGGCATGGGTTGATTCACGTTTACCGGTGACAGAAGCGTTCAAGCGTCATATGAGCGAATACTACGCACCTAAAAATCTGAATTTCTTTTATATCTTTGGCGCGTTAGCCATCGTCGTTCTGGCGATTCAGATCGTTACTGGCATTTTCTTAACCATGAACTACAAGCCAGATGCCGCTAAGGCATTTGAGTCTGTAGAATACATCATGCGTGAAGTGCCATTTGGGTGGGTGATCCGTTATATGCACTCGACTGGCGCCTCGATGTTCTTTGTCGTGGTGTACATGCATATGTTCCGTGGTTTGATTTATGGCTCCTATCGTAAGCCGCGTGAACTGATTTGGATCTTCGGTTGCGCAATTTTCTTGGCCTTAATGGGCGAGGCATTCTTTGGGTACTTGCTTCCCTGGGGTCAAATGTCCTATTGGGGTGCACAAGTTATCGTGAACTTATTCTCTGCAATCCCTTTCATCGGTCCAGACTTGTCCTTATGGTTGCGTGGTGACTATGTGGTTGGTGATGCAACCCTCAACCGTTTCTTTGCATTCCATGTCATTGCCATTCCATTGGTGTTGATTGGTTTGGTTGCCGCACATATTCTGGCATTGCATGAAGTGGGCTCAAACAATCCAGATGGTGTTGAAATTAAGAATACAGTTGATGAAAAAGGGATTCCTTTGGATGGAATTCCTTTTCACCCGTTTTATAGCGTTCATGACGTCATGTATCTAGGCGGTTTCTTGATCATCTTTGCTTCAATTGTTTTCTTTGCACCAGAGATGGGCGGTTACTTCTTAGAGGCTAATAACTTCATCCCAGCAAATCCGTTTGTGACCCCAACGCATATTGCACCGGTTTGGTATTTCACGCCGTTCTACTCCATGTTGCGCGCTACTACTACCAACTTTTTGCTGCCTTTGTGGATTTTCTTAGCAGTGATCTTAGGGATGTTTGCCCTGAAATCAAAAGATCTTAAGGTGAAGGGTGCTTGCGTAGCTATCGCAGTGGTTTTGGCAGCTGCCTTCTATGCGCTTGACGCGAAATTTTGGGGTGTGGTGATCATGGGTGGTTCTGTTGTGATTTTGTTCTTCTTGCCTTGGCTAGATCACTCCCCAGTCAAATCCATTCGTTATCGTCCACAGTTCCATAAATATATTTATGGAACTTTCATCGTGACCTTTGTGATTTTGGGATACTTGGGTATCGAGCCGCCATCACCCTTGTATGAAAAGATTTCACAGATTTGCACTATTTATTATCTGGGCTTTTTCTTAGCAATGCCGTTCTGGAGTACGCTTGGCACGTTTAAGCCAGTTCCAACACGCGTTACTTTTGCGCCCCATTAATTTACGCTGAGATATTAGGAATAAGTATGAAACAAATTCTGCAAACTTTGGTGGGAATCTGCCAAGCAGCTTTATTGGTTGCCGCCCTTGGTTTTGGTATAAATGCTCAAGCCAATGAGGGTGGTTTCCCATTAGATACAGCACCAAACCGTGTCAGCAATAATGCTTCATTACAAAATGGCGCCAAGATCTTTGTAAACTATTGTTCTGGCTGCCATGCCGCAGGCAGCGTGCGTTATAACCGTTTACGTGACATCGGTTTAACCGACCAGCAGATCAAAGACAATTTGATTTTGACGGATGCTAAAGTCGGTGATCTCATGACAATCTCTATGTCAGCGAAAGACGGTAAGGCTTATTTTGGCAAGACTCCACCAGATCTTTCCGTAGAAGCGCGCGCACGCGGTACAGACTGGCTTTATACCTACTTCCGTACTTACTATAAAGATGACACTACACCGACTGGTTGGAATAACTTGGTCTATCCAAACGTGGGTATGCCACATGTTCTCTGGCAGTTGCAAGGTGAGCGTGCTGCCAAGTTTGAAGAGCGTAAAGATCCTCACGATGCAGACAAAATGGAAAAGGTGTTTGTGGGTTTCGAGCAGTTAACGCCTGGGACGATGAAGTCACAAGAGTATGACGATAACATCGCCGACTTAGTATCATTCCTATCCTGGATGGCTGAGCCAGTTCAACTCGAGCGTAAGCGTTTGGGTGTAATAGTGCTGATTTTCTTGGCAATCTTCACTTTGTTGGCTTGGCGTTTGAATAAGGCATATTGGAAAGATATCCACTAAGCAAAAGATGTAGTTGGATTTAAAGTCGCAGATTAATATGCGTTTGCTGTATTGAAGTAGATATTTAAGGGAATCAATTTATGATGGTGTTGTACTCAGGCACAAACTGCCCATTCTCACAACGCTGCCGTCTCGTGCTTTTTGAAAAAGGCATGGACTTTGAGATCCGTGATGTTGACTTGTTTAATAAGCCAGAAGACATTTCGGTGATGAATCCTTATGGGCAAGTTCCCATCTTGGTTGAGCGAGACTTGATTCTTTATGAATCTAACATCATCAATGAATATATTGATGAGCGCTTTCCTCATCCTCAGTTGATGCCGCCTGATCCAGTTGCACGCGCACGTGCACGTCTCTTCCTCTTCAATTTTGAGAAAGAGCTCTTTGTTCACGTAGCTGCTTTAGAAAATGAAAAAGGTAAAGCTGCTGAGAAAACCCATGAAAAAGCGCGTTTAGCTATTCGTGACCGCTTGACTCAGTTGGCGCCTATTTTTGTAAAGAATAAGTACATGTTAGGTGAAGAATTCTCCATGCTTGACGTTGCAATTGCTCCTTTATTGTGGCGTTTGGAGCACTACGGCATTGATCTATCACGTAACGCTGCCGCATTGTTAAAGTATGCGGAGCGTATTTTTAGTAGACCTGCGTATATTGAAGCTTTGACACCTTCAGAAAAGGTAATGCGCCGCTAAGCGGCTCATTATTCAGGCGGCTCTAAGCATGTCTGATATTCCAAGCAATAAACCCTATCTAATCCGTGCGCTACATCAGTGGTGTACGGATTTTGGTTTTACGCCATTTATGGCGGTGTTTGTAGACTCTAGTGTTGAGGTGCCAATGGAGTTTGTAAAGAATGACGAAATTGTGCTCAATCTTTCAGTAGAGGCTTGTCACCAGCTCAATTTGGATAATGATTGGATTAGCTTTCAGGCAAGATTTGGCGGAATTCCCAGGAAGATTATGGTTCCCGTAACTCATGTTCTGGCAATCTATGCCCGAGAAAATGGACAGGGTATGTCTTTCCCATTTGATGCTGCCAAAAATACAGCGGATAAAACAGGTAAAGGTATTGCGGGACAGGCTAAAAAGCCGAAAGCCAATCGGCCGTCCTTGACGATTGTAAAATAGGTTAAAATGTTTTTCGTTGCCCCTTTAGCTCATCTGGTAGAGCAACTGATTTGTAATCAGTAGGTGGTCTGTTCGAGTCGGACAAGGGGCACCATTCTTAATATTCCCCCATTCCGCAAAACAGCGGTTTGCTTTCTGAGCTAAGCGGTTTGTATGCTATTGAAGATCATATTTTCATATGCCTCATAAACAAAAGCGAACGACGCATGTGGGAAAAAGTCCGGTAAGTGTGGGTAGGTTCACCTATGGCCATGAAAATATAAATATCAGGCAATGGGGCGAAGGAGCGGCATTGAGCATTGGAGCCTTTTGCTCAATTGGCGCATCAGTAAAAATTTTTCTCGGTGGTAATCATCGTTCTGATTGGATCAGCACATTCCCTTTCGGACATATTTATCAACAGGATTTGGGCGGAGAAAATATTATCGGACATCCTTCAAGTAAGGGCCCAGTAGAGATTGGTAATGACGTATGGATTGGTGAGGGTGTGACAATAATGTCGGGCATTAAGATTGGTAATGGTGTAATTATTGCTGCGAATTCTACGGTTACCAAAGATGTCGACCATTACTTAATCGTTGGTGGCAACCCGGCAAAGGTAATTAAGAAGCGGTTCGAAGAAAAATATGCTGAACTTCTTTTGAAGTTTGCTTGGTGGGATTTGCCCTTAGAGGAGATTAAGATTTTAGTGCCCATCCTTTCGGGTCGGCCAAGTATTTCCATACTTGAATCACTTTTAAAAAAATATAGATGATTTTTTTAAAAGTTAATTAGATTTTTTCACCAACAGCATATAACAAAATGACGCGAACACTAGATCTTGGCTGCGGCCCTAACCCAAAAAATCCACTTAATCTAGATGAGATATACGGCATTGATATTCGAGATGATATTGAGGCAAAAATTTATAAGGCAGATTTAGCAGTTGAGCCAATACCGTTTGCGGATAATTATTTCGAATGTGTTAGTGCATTTGACTTTATTGAGCATATTCCTAGAGTGATATATGCCCCTCATCGAAGATTTAGCTTCGTCGAGTTAATGAATGAGATTTATAGGGTCTTAGTTCCCGGGGGTTTATTTTTATCTCTGACGCCAGCATTTCCGCAAGAGTCCGCTTGGCGTGATCCAACACACGTAAATATCATTACAGAACAAACTTTTCCAAGATACTTTGATGACCAAAACCGTTTAGCTGCTATGTATGGTTTTAATGGCTACTTCCGCATTGAAGAGCAAACTTGGGACGGTGAGCATTTAAAGGTTGCAATGAGAAAGCTTATCCTGCAGGTTTAGCTTTTGGAATTCAGTTGTTTAATTAAGGTTGGTAAATCACTTTTTGGATTTTCTTTTATCTCTAATTCAATTGCCTTAATTAGGCTGGGCTTGTGGATGTAATTTTGGACGCTTGCAGAGAATAATTGGGAGTAATTCTCCTGCATACAGGTCCGCAGGTATCGTAAAACCATAATCGGCTGAAAAATTCTTTCCATGATTTGATCGGTGACCTTTAGAAGCTCTGACTCTGGAATAAAAAAGGGGAAGTTATCTACACTATGAAATCCCAGCATATTAGATCTTACGGGGCCAGCCTGGAAAGAAAACCTCTCAGCAACTTCCAGAGGTGCAAATTGAATACCCCGCGATTCGAGCTGACTTCTAAATTTAGTGCAGATAATTCTATCCTCTGGTTGATCATCGGGGTTGCTGAGATCGATCCCAATTCCCAAGGCTTTGATTGCTTTTATCAACTTTTGTGACCTCAAGCTAAAACCGCCATTGCCTACCCACCCACCCAGTGGAGCGCCAATATAGTCATACTTTAAGAATTCATCGCTCCAATTTTGGGGGAAAAGGGGGAAGCCATCCCACTGAATAATGAGGAAATGATCTTCGGTTACATGCTCTGGGATTGCATTAAATACGACTGATCCGTAGTCATTATTATTCGAAAGTTTTGGAATTTTAATGAAGTGAGCCCCATCAAAAAATGGCTCATCAGAAAAAGTGTATATCTTCCCTACATTAGGTAATTGCAGCGCCATGTGGATTGCAACTACAGCCAAATGCTTATTGGGATAGGTGTCAATAATGATGGCTGCTAATTTACTCATTTTTGTGCTGTAAAGTTATTGCTTTAAGTTTAACTAAAAACTTTCAGGCATATACAACTATTCATCTACAATCCAAAACATCAGTTTTATTCATTTAATTTGCCTTTAACCTTACGGGTGCTACATGTCTAGAGGAATTATTTCAATCTATTGGGGAGATGAAGCAAAACTGCCTATTGAGCGCCTAAAGGCTTCAGTGAAAAAATATCATCCCAATTTATCGCATGAAATTATCAAAGTTGATGCTCCTAGTGGTGATCCAAGCAGCCTAAATAAGAAGGCTGCCATGATGGATTTGTCGCCTTTTGATGAAACCCTGTTCTTAGATCTAGATACGGTTGTTATGGGTGATCTAAGCTTTGGATTTGAAAAGGCTGACCAGTTTGGTTTAGCGCTTTCTATCTGTGAGTCTCCCTGGGGGCGACGCTACCCAAACCTATTTACGGGCGATGAAATCGAGTACAACACTGGCGTTATCTTTTTTACTAAAAAAGCAGTTTCCGTATTTGACGAATGGAAGAAGCTCGCAGGCACTATAGATTCGTCAATGCTTGTTTTGGGGGAGCAGGGTGTTAGCACAATGCCTGCGAATGACCAAGGCTCATTCGCATTGGCTATTGAAAATACAGGCTTCAATCCTTTCGTGCTGCCTTTGAATTGGAACTTTAGGCCCATGTGGCATCGTAGTTTCTTTGGGCCAATTAAGATATGGCATGACTATTCTGACCCACCTCCGTTTTTTGATGAGATGACTGCCTACTACCAAAGTAAGGATTCCATCATTCAATATCATAGTGGCTAATAATGATGACTTCATTTCAGATCGTTGCGACACCGGACACATTAAATGCTGCTCTTGAGACATGGTTTATTCAAAATAATTTATTAGGCGGTGCATCGTATAGCCCAGGATTTGATCCTAAAAAAATTCAGAATTCTGTAGTGGTTTATCTAGAGTTAGGTGAAATTGATGCTGGACTAATTCAGGCACTTAAATTAGCTGGAAATAAAGTAGCCCTGTTTCATATGGGCGATGAACTGGCTAATAAAAATATAGATCTCTATGCATCATGTGATTTCGTAATTAGGAATTATTACTTTTCTCATATTGTGCCCAAGGTTTCTCAATCGCCCAAGATCATGTGGGTCCCGAATGGTTTTAGAACAGGAGTGGGTCCACGAGCGGCTGTTAACCTTAAGCCGGCCGATAAGCGCCGGGCCCTTGCTGCTTTTTTAGGGTGGATTAATAATGCGGCCTCATATCATGGAGAGCGCCAGAGTTTTTCTGAGGCTGTTCCAATGTGTGGCGAGAACTTATTTGTGATGCCATCAAATGGCTTTGCTGCTGGTTATAACGTTGGACTCTATTCCGCAATTTTGGAGGATAGTGTCTTTGCTCCATGTCCTGCTGGCAATTCGCCTGAGACTATTCGTCTTTATGATGCCTTGGAAACAGGTTCAATTCCAATCTCACTAAAGCATGACTTTTTAATGTCAGAAGACGCTTTGGCCTCGATTGGCCCGGTCCCATTTCCTATCATTGACTCATGGGCACAACTACCTAGCTATCTGGAGCAAATGAGGGGTCTATTTGATTCGAATCCAGCAAAGATTATCCAACTACAGACCGAGTGTATTGACTGGTGGACCCGATATAAAAAAATGATTGCCACTCGCTTATCGGATGGCCTCAATCAGATTTAGCAGCTAATTGTTTAAAAATCTTCTAGAAAATTGAAGTTAATGACACACCGAGCCGGCGTCACCCTTGGTGACCTATTGGCATGTAATTGGTTTTCTGGGAAGTAAACCAGCGTTCCTTTTTTTGGAGTAAAAGAAAAGATAATGGGGTACTCACCATCAACTTTTTCATTTTTCATGAAGAGCGTATCCCCATCGGAATCATTAACGTAATAAATAGCAACAATTCCTTTGTCGGTGGTGTCGTAATGAGGAGGGTAGTAATTTTTCTCAGAAAAATCAACCACGGGAAAATTCACATTCAGCTTGCAGCTAGACATTTTTGGTGGGATGCCGAGTTTACTGACTATAGCCAATGCCAGGGATTCAATTAGATCCCATTCGTTTGAGACTAGCTTACCTTCAGTCACAAAGCAGTGATTCAGTCTTACAGATTCTTTTGTATTGCTATCCCAAAATCCCGTTTGATCATCAATAAAGACTGATTTGGTATTCAAAAAAAGTGGAAATTGATTCCCTAATAACTTTTTCTCAAGAGAATCCTGTTGCTCAATCGGAATAATATTTTCGACGACGTGAATATTCTTTACGGGGTCCATGTTGAGGATATTAGCACTTTATTTTGCCAAATTTTCTTTTGAGGTCTCTGGTAAGAACCAAATTGCTATAAAGGCTGCCAGACCTAAAAACCCAACCGGATACCAGAGTCCAGCAAGGCTGTCCCCCCATTGTTGATTTAGCCAGGTAACGATAAGTGGAAGTAATCCACCAATCCATCCTGCCGCGAGATTATGCGGCAGAGTTGCAGCGCTATTTCTGTTTCTGGCTGGAAAGAGCTCCGCTAGTAGTGCAGTTTGTGGTCCAACTACGAGCGCCAGGATAAGAGAAAGCCCAGTCAAAATCATAGCAATTCCCAGTAGTGAGCCGAGATCACTGTTTTGAGAAAAAGTATTTCCAAGGTGCTGCATCCCAAGGTAAGCGCTTCGCATCAAGAGGGCGCCTAAGATTAGCCCGCTGACGACAACAGGTTTTCTACCTACCTTATCTGAAAGCCATCCTGCAAAAATGGTGAGTGGAAATAGTGTAATTGTTGCAAAGATGCTGAGTTGATCAACAAGTTCGGGCACTAGATTGACAGAGGTCTTTAAAAAGATGGCCGTGTATACCTGTACACAAAAAAATAATATCGCCCCGCTCGATGAAACACAGAAAAAAAGGAGAAACATTCGCTTGCGAATTTCAGAATCTTTAAAGTTATGTAGTAATTGCCATTCTCTTGTTTTATTTTCTTTCGACAACTCAATAAACACTGGCGTTTCTTCTAAAGATCTGCGGAGGACAAAGCCAATAATGAGCAGGAGAAGTGAAATCCAAAAAGGCACACGCCAACCCCACAATAGAAAAGCTTCGGGTGTCAGCCAATGTTGAAGTAAGGCAATTTGCAAGGTGGAGGCCAGGATGCCTAGCGGACCCATGAGTTGCAGGAAGCTGGTTTTAAAGCCACGATCGGTATCTCCGGCATGCTCTGTGAGGTAGACGGCGCTACCACCAATTTCACCGCCTGCAGAGAGGCCTTGTAACAGTCTTAGGCTCACTAAAAGAATAGGCGCCCAGATTCCAATTTGGTCATAGGTTGGCAAAAAACCGACGCAGACCGTTGCAAATCCCATGAGGGTGATCGTGATTATGAAAACAGGGCGGCGACCAATACGATCCCCAATGCTGCCGAAAATGACCGCCCCAATGGGACGCACAACCATACCAACTCCGAAAATTGCCAGACTAGCTAATAAGCCTGTGCTGGGATCGCTAGAGGGAAAGAAGAGAGGACCAAAAATGACCGCCAAAGTGGCGAAGGTCAGAAAATCGTACCACTCTAGAAAAGTTCCAAAACATGCAGCAATGGCTACTTTTTTATAGGAATGGGGTGACGTTTGTGTTTCTGACGCGCTAGTATCAGTCAATTTTTTTATTCGAAATCTGTTGACGAATCAATGAGTGGTGTTGAAAGATTTTTACTAGGTTTGACACCGAGCTCACGCACTTTCTCCGCAGTACGAATGAGATTACCTTTACCTGATTTCAGTTTATTGAAAGCATCGTGGTAGCTAGTTTGTGCTTGGTCTAATCTTTGGCCAAGCTTTTCAAGGTCATCCACAAAGCCAACAAACTTGTCGTAGAGCGTACCGCATTGCTTGGCAATTTCTAACGCATTACGATTTTGATGATCCTGTCTCCACAGGTGTGCGACGGTTCGAAGTGTTGCCATCAGCGTACTAGGACACACTAGAACTATATTTTTTGCTAATGCTTCCTGATAAAGATTGGGAGCGGTCTTCAGTGCCAATAAGAATGCGGGTTCGATCGGCACAAACATCAGTACAAAGTCTACTGAACCAATACCATAAAGGGAGCTATAGTTTTTGCTCGAAAGCCCTTGTATGTGCTGACGTAGTGATTGGATATGGGCGGCTAACTCTTGTTCAGCCACTGCTGAGTCAGAGGCTTCAGCATGACGCGAATAAGCCGTAATAGAAACCTTGCTATCTACCACTAAGCTCCTGCCCTCGGGGAGCTTGACGACAACGTCGGGTTGAAGACGTGAGCCATCAGTTTGGGTATGGCTATCTTGTACTAAGTACTCCTCGCCCTTACGCAAGCCTGAGGACTCCAGAATGGATTCCAAAACGAGCTCACCCCAATTACCTTGTACCTTAGAGTCGCCCTTGAGTGCCTGAGTAAGGGAGCGGGTTTCATCAGACATGCGTAGATTGAGATTGGCGAGTCGCTCGATTTCATTCTTAAGGGCAAAGCGCTCACGTGCCTCATTGCCATAAGAAGTATTTACCTGTTCTTTAAATTCCGTCAGCTTAGTTTGTAGAGGCTTAAGCAAGGCATCTAAATTGGCTACATTTTGTTCCGTAAAGCGCTTAGACTTATCTTCCAGAATTTCATTGGCGAGATTCTTGAACTGGCTTGTAAGGGCTTCTTTAGCCTCATTGAGCGACTCAATTCTGCCAAGCCCCTGTTTGCGCTCGGAATCTAATGCAGCCTCTAGGCGAATTGCATTTTGTACAGCTTGGTCACGCTCTGCTCTTAAGCTAATCGCTAAATGAGCTTCAGATTCATTTTGGTGCTCAACACGACTTAGTGCTGAGCGTAAATTCAGTGCATAGACTAAAAGTCCAGCACATAAACCTAAGGGTAAGCCGAATAGAAGAAGAGAGCTTAAATCAAAGGTCACTGATAAGCGCCCATTCTTTCACTCATTGAGTAATTAGCCTTGCACAAGCTTTTTCAACTCACCACTTTCGAACATCTCCGTCATGATGTCTGAGCCGCCAATAAATTCACCATTGATGTAGAGCTGCGGAATCGTTGGCCAGTTAGCAAATTGCTTAATTCCTTGGCGTATTGCTTCGTCTTCTAGAACATTGACTGTATGAAGGGTCTCAACGCCGCTAGCTCGCAAAATATTGATCGCATTTCCGGAGAAGCCGCATTGCGGAAACTGAGCATTGCCTTTCATGAACAATACAACGGGATGATTGGAAATGATTTCTTTAATTTTATCTTGAGTACTCATAATTTTCTTGCCTAATAAGGGGTTAATAAAGGAGTCTGCTGCATCTAAATTGAGTAAGTAATTATAAAACTTCTAAGGCATTTGGTTTTATGGGTTAATCTTAATATCTGCTGCGACTAAATTATTGCAGTATCGCTCATGTGCCTGAGTGAGACCGCTTTCTAGATGTTTAGTAAATAGTTGTGAGTCGAATAAAGGGCTTGATAATCGATTGGAGGCCAACCTGTCTCGAACAAGTAAAGTTTTCCCTGGAATATTAGCAAATTCAACAGCTAAATTTATGTAGTCTTGTTCAGAATTCGCAATCAGTTCAGGTAGGTTGAGGGCTGATAGGAGGCTACTAGCCATTCGGCTGGCAAAGGCTTCCCCAGGGTAGGTCAAAACAGGCAGTCCAGACCACAGGGCATCACTAGCAGTCGTTCCTGCATTAAACGGATGCGTATCTAAAAAAAGGTCAGCGAGTCTATAGCGGGCCAAGTACTCTTCTTGCGGCAATCGGCCGGTAAAAATCAAGCGATTGGGGTTAATGCCCTTTTTTTCAGCTTCAGATCGCAAATTATAGGAAATATCAATCTCATCTTCTAGTAGCCAAAGTACGCTACTTGGAGACTCTTTCAGGATCATCAACCACGAGGAGAAGCTTTGCTGAGTTATTTTGTATGGGCTGTTAAAGCAACAAAACACAAATGCCCCTTCAGGAAGCGAAAAGTCTTGCCTAGAAAATACTATTTCAGAAATTTTTCGTTTTGAATCGTTTGCTTGATAAGAGTTTGGCAGATAAATAATCTTTTCTGAATAGCTATCTTTAAGGTTTTCTGGAATAACTACTTGATCTCCAATAATGTAATCGATATAGCTAGACCCCATTGTTCCTGGGAATCCTAAATAATTAATTTGAATAGGCGCTGCTCGATAGGCTAGAGCTCTAGTTCGACTGCCATTTGTAAATCCACCTAAATCAATTGCAATATCAATTTTCATAGATCGGAATTTATTAGCAATTTCTATATCACTTAGTGTATCGACGTCAATAAACTGATCAAAAGAGGCTCTCAAACGCTGCTGCATTTTATCGGCATTATTTTTTTTAGATGAGAAGCCATAGACTTCAAATCTGTTTCGGTCATGCAACTCAAAAATTTCTGCAGTTAAGATTGCAACCGGATGCATACAAAAATCGGCTGATAGGTAGCCCAGGCGTATTTTATTGTCATCATTATTACGTGGACTCAGCAGGGGCAATGCTTCTTTCGGCCCGGTGTTTTCGGCATAGATTTCAGCTGCTTTTTTCTGGAGAGTAAGTCTATCAGTTAATCCTAGTATGAAAAAAGGGGAAATTAATTTTTTATTCTTTGAACTTTCTGAAAATATTTTTTTTGTTAGGCGATCACTTTTAATCCAGTCGCACATTCTCATCATGCTATGAACAAGCGCACCTATTAGATAATCAAAGTTTGGGTCAATTTCAAATGCTTTTTGGTAACACTGAAGAGCTTCTTTATGTTTATTAAGCTCGAATAAAGTATGGCCTTTATTAACCCAGGGCGAGCAATACTCAGGCCTTAAATTAATAGCATTGTCATAGGATGGAATTGCTTCTTCTTGGCGAGATAATTTACCAAGCAGATTTCCGCGATTTGACCATGCTTCTGGATAGCTTGGGTCTAGCCTCAATCCTTCATCGTAAGATCTAAGTGCTTCATTAAGTAGATTCAGCTCTTCTTGAGCATGAGCTAGATAAAGCCAGCCCTGAGCATGATTTGGCTGAATCTGAATAAATGCCTTAAAGCACTCAAACGCTTCGGAGAATTGCTTTAGCAAGTTCAGTACTAGACCTTTGTTAAAAAGGGTGGTTGGTAATTTTGGGTTGAGCTGTAGCGCTCGGTTATAGGAGTCCAAGGACTCTGCATACCTACTAAGGTGGCGATATGAAACTCCAAGATTTGACCAAGCTTCTGCAATATTGGGATTGAGTCTAATCACAGAATTGATTGTTACGATTGCTTCTTCATAGCGCTTTAGCTCATTAAGCACCAGCGCCTTATTAATTAGTGTTTCAATATTATTAGGATCAGTCTTAATTGCTAGATCGTAGTAATGGAGAGCCTCTTCATTATTATTTTCCATAGCAAAGACTAGCCCAAGGTTGTAGGAAATGGTTATGTTATTTGGTTCGAGTGCTAAGGCCTCAAGGAGGTATTTTTTTGCTTGTTCGAAGTCACCATGCTGAGCATAAATTGTCCCTACTTTAATTCGAATAAGGCAGTTATCGCTGTTTATTAATTCAGCAAGCCTAAAATTTCTTTCTGCTTCTAAGTAATTTTTGCCGCCTAGTGCGGCGATTCCCTCTCGGAGAAGTTGGACCACTTCTGGAGACATCATTTATTTTTTTTTCTGGCTGATGCAGCTCGGCAATGTCCAGCTAAATCTCGATGGACTTGTATCTCCTGGAGTTGGGCTACTTTTATAAGATTGACTACAGAGTCTGATTGGTTAAACCCATGCTCTACAGCGATTAGACCGCTAGGCTTTAGGTATTTATCTACCCCCGAAATAATGAACCCTAGGCAGCTTAGACCGCTAGCAAAATCCGTGAGAGCTGCTGCGGGTTCAAATCGGAGGTCCCCCTGAGTAAGGTGAGGATCCCGATTGGCAATATAGGGAGGATTGCTCACAATAATGTCAAATAGACTATTTTGGTCAAGCGCTTCATACCAGCTACCCTGCATAAACTGGACTTGAGAGTCCAACCGTAATGCTTCCGCATTTTGTCTTGCAATAGCTAAAGCATCTGTGGATTCATCACTTGCCGTAACGGAGGCTAGTGGGGCAGCGCTTGCAATTGCCAGTGCAATTGCCCCTGATCCCGTACCCAAATCCAGAACTGTACATGGCCTATTGAGTTTGGCGATTTCAGCAAGGGCGATATCAACCAGCAGCTCCGTTTCAGGCCGCGGGATTAGTACCCCGGGCCCTACCATCAGTTCAATGTTGTGAAATCCCTTCTTACCCAAGATGTAGGCAATCGGCTCACCATTTATTCTTCTGGTGACTAGGGATTGCCATTCAGTACCCGCTCTCTCATTCAGGGTCATATCATCATGGGATAGCAAGGCTGATCGAGGAAGCTGGTAGTGTTTTTCTAGAATATGGCTCAGCAGGATGCGAGCTTCATTTGCAGGCAATGCGCAATTGCTTAGTAAGAGGCGCAATGGTTGGCTAGCACTCATCTTCAGGCTAAATTAAGTATCACCTAATGCTGCAAGCAGTTCTGCTTGATGTTCAGATGCGAGCGCATTGCAAAGATCATCCAAATCTCCATCCATCATGGCATCAATTTTATAGAGCGTCAGGTTGATGCGATGGTCGGTAATTCGACCCTGTGGAAAGTTGTACGTACGAATTCGGTCACTACGGTCGCCTGTGCCCACCAAAGACTTTCTGGTTTGGGCTTCTAGTTGATGCTTTTCACGTTCGCGTGCATCCATAATGCGGGACACCAATACTTTCATCGCTTGTTCACGATTGCGATGCTGACTACGATCATCTTGGCACTCAACCACTGTGCCTGTAGGTAAATGAGTGATGCGTACTGCCGAATCTGTTTTATTAATATGCTGACCACCAGCACCCGAAGCTCTAAAAGTATCGATGCGCAGTTCGGCGGGGTTAATTTTTACGGCCTCAAGCTCATCTGCCTCAGGCATCACGGCCACAGTACAAGCTGACGTATGTATACGACCTTGAGTTTCTGTTTGGGGCACACGTTGAACACGGTGGCCACCAGATTCAAATTTGAGACGGGAATAAACCGATTGGCCAACCAGACGCAAGACCACTTCTTTGAAGCCACCTAGGTCAGATTCAGCGGCATTCACTACTTCCACCTTCCAGCCTTGGCGCTCCGCAAAGCGCGTGTACATTCTCAGAAGGTCGCTAGCGAAGAGTGCGCTCTCATCACCACCAGTACCTGCACGAATTTCTAAGAAGACATTACGTTCATCGTTGACATCTTTGGGTAGCAGGAGTTTTTGTAAAATTCCCTCAAGCTTTTCCATGGTGACCTGAGCTTGCTTTTGCTCTTCATCGGCAAACTCTTTCATTTCAGGATCTTTGCGCATCTCTTCAGCAGCTTGTGCGTCTGCCTCAGCCTGTTTGTATAGGCCAAATTGCTCCACTACCGTTGCAATATCAGAATGCTCACGTGTGAGCTTCCGATAGTTGTCCATATCTTTGGTGGACTCTTCGGTAGTTAATAAGGAATTGAGTTCGGCTAAGCGCGTATCTAGGTGGTCTAGCTTAGCCCGCATGCTGGGCTTCATCTAATGGTCTTCTGGCTTAGAGTGTGAGGTGAATAATTTAGGTAGCAACTTAATCAGGGCGTCACGCTCAGCGCCATTGGAGTGTTGTAAAGCATGCAATGAGCCATGCAAGAACTTGTTAGTTAATCCTTGCGCCATGGCATTCAGCACTTCTTGAGGGTCATCACCACGCATTAATCGTTTCATGGCGCGATCGAGTTCTAGTTGCCTGAGGTGTTCACCTTGCTGTTGAATATCTTGAATGAGCGGTACTGTCTTACGACCTTGCATCCAGTGCATAAAATTGCCGACACGGTCTTCAATAATTGCCTCAGCTTGACTAACTGCCGCTTGACGTAAAGAGGCGCCCGTTTGAATCATGGTACCTAAATCATCAACTGTATAGAGGTAAACGTCAGCCAGCCTGGATATTTCTGGTTCAAAGTCGCGCGGTACTGCTAAGTCAATCATGACTATTGGCTTACGGCGGCGTTGTTTCAATGCACTCTCCACCATGCCTAGGCCAATGATAGGAAGTGAAGATGCGGTACTCGAAATAACAATGTCAAATTCGTGAAGGCGGCTTGGCAGCTCAGAGAGTTTTAATGATTCTGCTTCAACATCCTGAATAGAGATTGAGTCTGCTAATTCTTGGCCACGTTCAATCGTACGATTGGCAATTGCAACCCCTTTGGGTTTGCGTGCAACAAAATGGGTAGCGCATAAGGTAATCATATCGCCAGCACCAATAAACAATACCCTTTGGTCGGCAATGGTTTCAAAGATGCGTTCTGCCAAGCGAACTGAGGCGGCCGCCATGGAGATAGAGTGAGCACCGATTTCTGTAGACCCTCTTACCTCTTTGGCAACAGCAAATGTTTTTTGAAAGAGTTGATTGAGATAGGTGCCTAAGACGCCTGCATCATTTGCAGTGCGTACAGCATCTTTCATTTGACCCAGAATTTGGGTCTCACCAATCACCATGGAGTCTAATCCGCAGGCAACTCTAAAGGCATGACGTACGGCATCGGATTGCGGGAGAGAATAAATGTGGGGCTCTAAACTGCTTGGGGCTACTTGTTGTGTTTTGGCTAGCCAGTCAAAAGTCGCTTCATGCAAGAGGCTAGCTGCATCTGCATCATTGGCAGCGCAATACACCTCGGTACGGTTACAGGTTGACAAGATGGTGGCTTCGGGCAGGCCGGCTTGATTCGCGCCAACGAGATGTTGGCGAAGATCGTGCAACGCTTCCTGAAGAAATGCGGGGTCAAAGGCGACCTTTTCCCGAATGGCGACCGGCGCTGTGTGATGATTGATGCCAAGTGTCAACAACTTCATAATGGTGATTATAGATTTGAGATGGCATTCATGGGGGCGCAATGGGATTTTTGGCTTTTCTGGTGATTGGTGGCTTATCTGGTGTATTTGCCTGGGTGTTCTACCCGAGGGCGAAAATAGCCAAACGACAACTTAAAAAAATCCTCGTAGCTTTTTTGATTGGCTTCCTAGTTGCCGTAACTAGCTCCTATGCGGGGCAATTTTTAGGGCTATTTCAGTTAGGACAGATGCTGGAGTGGCTAAGCGCTGTGGTGGCTTCTTGCCTTGCTGCTTGCTTATATGCTGCCGCGGTTAAGTAATTAATCAAATAAAGTGGTTTGAGGTGCGGTTTCAGGGTTTGGTTCAATCCAGACAATGGGTAACTCTTGGTGCTTCAATAGCCATTCATTTGCCTTCGCAAAATGACCGCAACTTACTTTTCCACCTGGCTGCAAGAACGGACGATCTGTTTTGTAGACCCCCAGCCCGGATGGGTGTGAGGATTGCAAAATTAATGGATCAATGCCTGATTCAATGAGAGGGAGCTTAGATTGAGCATGTCCACCCCAGAGCATCCACACTAGGTGTGGCTTTTGCTGCGCTAAGGCACTAATAAGCTTATCAATGAGGGGTTTCCAGCCAAGGTTGGTATGACTACCTGCTTCTCCTAATTTCACACTCAGAGCGGTATTCAGGAGAAGTACACCTTGCTCAGCCCATGTATGAAGATCGCCGTGAGGCAGAGCCCCAAAACCCTCAATCGCAAGTGCTTTACTGATGTTGCGTAGTGAGCTAGGAAATTGCCGGGAGTTGCTTGGGATATCTCTGGGGATGGAAAAAGCCAATCCCTGTGCGAGTCCGGGAGAGTGATACGGATCCTGTCCTAAGATCACCACTTTGACATTAGCTAACGGGGTTAGTGCAAGCGCTTTAAAGAAATTCTGTGGCTCAGGTCGAATTTGATCTGCGTTTTGATTCAGTTCGGAACGTAGATTGGTTTGTAGTGCTTGCCACTCCGGCGATTCAAAATAATCACCAAGCAGAGCGCGCCAGTCTTCGGGAATATCAGCTGCAGAAAATAAGGGCATTACTCAGTAGGAGTCAAAGCATATTGAGTGGGTAATTGATCATCCTCAAGCACCATCATGCACTCGTGTTCCAAATCATCGCGATAAAAACAAATCTGAATCAGCTGTTCTGGGATGAGGCTAGATAAAACCTTTTCCCAACGAGCAGCTGTAATGCGTTCACCGTTGATGCTAGCAAGCAGATCACCTGGAGCCAGCCCTGCGAGTTGTGCAGCCCCACCATCTAATACATGCGTTACTTTTAACCAGCCGTTGGTATCGCTATGACGTAAGCCCAGTTGCAATTTGATTTGCTCAAGATTGGAATGGGATTGAAGTTGAACCGAAATGGTTTTTGGGTCAAACCACTGCTGAATGGGAATGTCCTCTACATCAAAAATATAGCGTGACTTGAATTCATTCCAAGTTTTTTTGAAGGCTTTGCCAAGGAGTTGATGAATCAACTCGTCTAAACCATCTTCAGCAATACCCTCTAAGGTGACTCCATGGGTTTGCCAGATTAGACGCATTAAATCGTCTAAAGATTGACGATGATTTGTAAATGCGCGAATCTTCAGGTCCAGTCCCAGGGCAAGTAGTGCACCTTTACCGTAATAGCTCACTACTGCATTTGGTGTGTTCTCATCGGCCTGATAGTACTTGGTCCAGGCATCAAAGGAGCTGTCAGCTAAGCTTTGTTTCAGCCTTCCTGGGCCACGCAGAATGGCATTCCAATTATTCACTACGAGCTTCAGGTAGGTTTTGAGATCAATCCGTTTGCTACGTAAGAGTTGTAAATCATCGTAATAACTAGTGAAGCCCTCAAACAACCAAAGCAGACGAGTATGGTTTCTGCGATCCAGTTGGTAAGGCTGAAATGCTTTAGGTTGAATGCGCTTCACTAGCCAGGTATGAAAGTATTCATGACTGCAGAGCCCTAAAAATTCACGATATGCCGTTTCATCTAGTGGGGTATTTACCTGGGGAATCTGATCGCGAGGGCAAAGCAGAGCGGTGCTATTGCGATGCTCGAGTCCACCATATCCGGCAAGCACTGCATTGACTAAAAATAGATAGTTTTGGAAAGGAGCTGTTTTAGTCTTGGGCTCAAATAGATTGATTGTGCAAGTACAAATTGCTTGGAGATCTGTAGCTAAACGCTCAAGGTCAATCTCATGAACACAGCCTTGGATCGCCATGCTGTGTGAAACACCATTAGATTTCCAGTGGGCAATCTGAAACTCACCCATCGCAATCGGATGATCCAATAAGTCATCATAGTTCTTGGCTAGATAAAAGCCATAGCCCTGTAAATCTATTTTGACCGGCCGTAATCCAGTCTGCACAGTCCAATGAATGGTAGAGGCATCTTTGGGTGGTATCAACACTAAAGCACAAGGTAAGCCCTCTTGGCCTTTGACGCTCAAACATAAGCTACTGGGATTAATAAATGCCCGTTCAGTGTCCAGATAAGCAGCGCGTACCGAGGGATCAAATGCATATACCGTTGTCAGAATGTCTACGGGACCAACTACGCTGGGTAGGCGCCACTGATCGTTATCAATCCGCTCAAGCACTAACGCTTCATTGGGCTTGCCTACCGCAAAGGCTTCAATAGTTTCGATTTGCTTACTGAAATCCCGAATCAAATAACTACCCGGAATCCAGGCAGGCATTTGTAAAACTTGCCCATCAGGCATTGGGTTCTCAATCCGTAACTTCACCTGAAAACGGTGGCCATGTAGATCTGCAGACCAAATCGTATATTGAATTTCAGGTAAATCAGAGGTGTTCATGGTGTTCATCGCTTTACTTCAGGCTACTAAATTTCTTTTCGATATCGGTGATTTGTACGGCACCTGGAAAGCGACTGCCATCAGTGAAGAAGAGGGTAGGTGTGCCAGTAACACCATATGTTTTGGCGAAAGCCATATTTTTATCGAGCGGCGTAGTGCAATCACTTTTACCGCTCGGCGCAATACCATTAATCATCCAATCGATATAGGTTTTTTGTGGGTCAGCAGAGCACCAAATTTGTTTGGATTTCTGTGCAGAGTCAGCAGACAGAATTGGAATGAGATAGGTATAGATCGTGACGTTATCTAATTGCTGCAAAGATTTCTCTAAACGTTTGCAATATCCACAATTGGGATCAGAAAAAACGGCTAACTGTCTGCCGCCATTACCGCGGACTACTTTTAAGGCATTGGATGGGTTTAGCTCAGACCATTTAATGCGATTGAGGTCAGCTTGCTTTTGCTCGGTAATATTTTTTCCCGTAGCAATTTCAATGATTTCCCCTTGGATTAGGTATTTGCTATTGGAATCGGTATAAAAAATCTCATTTCCAACTAGCACTTCATAAATACCAGTAATAGGCGAGGGAGAAACACTTTTAATTTTCGTAGTTGGACCAACCTTCTTTTGGAGATCAGATCGAATTTGTTGATCTGATTGCGCTTGAACTGTTCCTACAAAAAGGCTGAGGAGACTAAGGAGGCTAAGGAGGCTAACAAGAGCGATAGTAGAAAAGTGTTTATTCAAAATCAATGTCTCCGAGAGCGCGTTCAATTAAGCGCCGTTTAATAAAGTGGCTACGATTCACCATACCTAATCCCCAATTACGTAATTGCTTTTCAGTGCCACTGCTGGCTGAAAATAACTTCTTGAGTTTATCTGTCACCCACAAGAGTGCGCTTGTATCGCCCTGACGTTGACGTTCATAACGACGCAAAAGTACTTTATCGTTCAGCATTCGAAAGGATTCTCGTTTGCCCAAAATATGAAGCAGGGTAGCAACATCCCTCAACCCTAAGTTCAGGCCCTGTCCCGCTAAGGGGTGCATGACGTGGGCTGAATCTCCAATCAGCACAACCTTGGGATTTACTTCTGGACCAATAAAACGACTTGCCTGAATTCTTCTGAGGGGAAATGCTGCAGGCATGGAGTTGAGAGTGAGCGTGCCAAGTTGGTCAATGATCGCGCCATTGGCAATCGAAGAAAATCTTTGCGACCAGGCTGCTTGATCTAGCTTGAGAAGATCTGCAGCATTTTCAGGTGAGGTTGACCACACCATGGAGACTTGTTTGTTCGGTAGCGGTAACATCGCCACAATATCCCCACCTGATAAAAACCATTGATAGGCAGTTTCTAGGTGCGCATGAGTACATTTCCAGTTAGCAACCACAGCACTTTGTGAGTAGCTTTCTTCTTTGATTGAAATGCCTAATTCAGTGCGAATAGGTGAGTTGGCACCATCAGCAGCAATGACGAGTTGGGCTTGCAAGGTAGCACCATTGTTGAGGTGAAGTATTGCCTCCGTAGAGTCCACTTCAATGCGTTCCACTACACCGGTGATGCGTTCTAATTTATTTTGAAAGCGTGAAGCTTGATCTAGAGTGTGCTCAATGATGTTGGATTCACCGATCCAAGCCAACTGAGGCGTTCCTGCTTCGAAGGCAGAAAGGTGCAGTTGGTCATGCTTTTCTCCACGATCGCCAAAAATTCGCATATCCCGGACGGGCTGCATACGGCCTTGATCAAGGGCATCCCACAATTGCAATTGGGCCAGCAATTTCTGGGTGCTTGGAGAAAAAGCATAAATACGCTGACCCCATTCAGTGCCTTGTGGGGCCGGAATGGTCTGATCTAGGTCGGGAGCGATTTGAATGGTTTGAAGCCCAAGTTGAGCAAGGCCTAGTGCACAAGCCTTGCCGACGACGCCTCCGCCCACAACGACGACATCAACGACTCTCATCGGAGAGGTATTTTTAGGTAATTTGACGGGGGTATTTTGGTGAACATCTGACATAACTCGATGATATCGAAACTAGCCCTTTACAATACGGGCATGTCTTTAAAATGTGGCATCGTCGGCCTGCCTAATGTCGGCAAATCTACCCTCTTTAACGCGCTTACCAAGGCTGGAATCGCGGCGGAGAACTATCCTTTCTGCACAATCGAGCCAAACGTAGGCGTGGTTGAGGTTCCTGATCCCCGTCTAGCTGCCCTATCTGAGAT
Organism: Polynucleobacter sp. CS-Odin-A6; assembly: GCF_018882095.1. GTDB lineage: Bacteria > Pseudomonadota > Gammaproteobacteria > Burkholderiales > Burkholderiaceae > Polynucleobacter. The sequence continues at coordinate 381,587 of NZ_JACVPD010000002.1, read as the reverse complement.
CGTCAGTCCTGAACGCATCGTCCCTGCAGCCGTCGAATTTGTCGATATTGCCGGTCTGGTGGCCGGAGCATCCAAGGGGGAGGGGCTTGGGAATCAATTTCTAGCGAATATTCGGGAAACGGACGCCATTACTCATGTGGTGCGTTGTTTCGAGGATGCTAATGTCATTCACGTCGCCGGAAAAATTGACCCCATCTCCGATATTGGCGTAATCGATACCGAGCTGGCATTGTCTGACTTAACCACGGTTGAGAAAACACTCCAGCGCTCCACTAAGGCTGCCAAGTCAGGAAATGACAAAGATGCTGCTGCATTAGTGGCCGTGCTCACTAAGGTGCAAGCACACCTAGATCAAGCGCTCCCCGTACGCAGTATGAAACTGACCGAAGATGAACAGCTAATCCTCAAGCCACTTTGCTTAATTACCGCAAAGCCAGCGATGTATATCGCCAATGTCAAAGAAGATGGTTTTACCAATAATCTCCATTTAGAAGCAGTCTTAAAACATGCGGCTAAAGAAGGTGCCCCAGTGGTGGCAGTCTGCGCTGCAATTGAAGCAGAAATCGCTGATTTAGATGATGCGGACAAGATTGAGTTTTTGGCCGACCTCGGTATGGAAGAGTCAGGATTAGATCGTGTGATTCGTGCGGGATACAAATTATTGGGCTTACAAACTTACTTTACTGCGGGCGTGAAAGAGGTTCGAGCCTGGACCATTCACCAAGGTGACACTGCTCCCCAAGCTGCTGGGGTGATTCATACCGATTTTGAGCGTGGCTTTATTCGTGCGCAAACAATTGCTTTTGAAGACTTTGTGCAGTTCAAAGGTGAGGCTGGCGCAAAAGAAGCCGGTAAGATGCGTGCCGAAGGTAAAGAGTATGTTGTAAAAGATGGCGACGTACTGAACTTCTTATTTAACGTTTAAAACAGAGACTGTTAATAAAAAAGCACTTAGTTTGCTAAGTGCTTTTTGCTTTTCCATCTGTGGAGCGCGATGGTAACCACCATTAACGGGGCTTTAACTTGCTTTGACTGCCTTTTCTAGGCATTTAGAAATCTCTTCATAGCGCTTGATAGCGCTCTTGGTCGGAATTACTTCTTTCTTACGACCATCTTCATTCGCAATCATCTTGATATAACCCATCGCACTCAGGTTCTTGAGACGCCCGTGAAGCGTAGCCTGGGAGCCAATCTCAGCCATAGAAATAAGATCACCCACCAAAATTGACTGTTTGGCATGAAAGCTCAATAGGATGTTATCCAACAAACTTTCTTCAATCGAATCCAGTTTCTTGCCTGGATTCATACGGTCCAGGGCATCGATTAAGTTTAAAAATCGGATGTAGTAAGAGGGTTTAGTGGTTAACATTTTTTAAATTAAAGATTGCTTAAATTTTAGGGCTTATAGCCCAAGGGTAAACCTTAGTATATTCCGAAATAATTTGAAGGGTGATATTAAAATACTAATTTAAAGCCAAATCTGCTGCTATTGATGAAAAATATCCTCCCAGAATGGATAACCGGTTTTTTAGTTAGCGCCTTAACTTACGCAGCCCTCTTCTATTTCAATAACTGGATTACAAGCGACTTGTCTTATGGCTTGGGAGTGAACTGGATTTATCTTCCTGCTGGTCTACGTTTATTTCTAACACTCGTTTTTGGCCTATCAGGCGCTATTGGCATTGCCATTGCTTCTTTTCTAATTAGTTATTTCGGTGAATTACCGCCTGATCTCACAACCTGCATCGGCGTAGGCTTGATATCAGGTTTTGCACCTTACTTGGCCAAAATATTTGTAGCGAGCAATGTGCAAATCTCATCTGATCTTAGTGGGCTCACATTGCAAAAATTGATGGCATGTATTTTGATTTATGCCCTCTTAAGCGCTGGTTTGCATCAGTGGTGGTTTTCTTCGCGAGGACTTGACCAGGCTGGAAGCATCAATCACTTCTTGGTGATGTTTATTGGAGATGTCCTCGGAACTTTACTGCTCATCGCTTTGATCAAGTATGGTTTAAACCTGATAAAGCGGGGGGGGGGGATTAAAGCGCTTTAGCTAAATAGCGCACTCAAAGCGACTCCAGGATCGCTTGCACGCATAAAGGCTTCGCCCACTAAGAACGCATTCACCTGATGATCACGCATGAGTTGCACGTCAGCGCGACTCATAATGCCTGATTCGGTAACCAAGGTTTTTCCAGTAGGAACCATTGAGAGTAATGACAGTGTAGTTTGAAGCGTTACTTCAAAGGTTTTAAGATTGCGATTATTGATTCCAAGTAAAGGTGTTTTGAGCTTTAAGGCCTGCTCTAATTCGGAGGCATTATGCACTTCAACCAATACATCCAAGCCAAGCTCATGCGCACAGGCTTCAAGCTCTTTCATTTGATTGAGCTCAAGGCAGGCCACAATTAATAAAATAGCATCAGCACCAATAGCCCTTGCTTCGTAGACTTGATAGGGGTCGATCGTAAAGTCTTTACGCAGCACCGGAATGCTACAGGCAGCTCTGGCTGCTTGAAGATAGATATTGGATCCCTGGAAATAATCCCTATCCGTCAGAACCGATAAACAAGCTGCACCATGTTTTTCATAGGACTGAGCAATCTCGGCTGGATCAAAATGTTCCCTTAAGATGCCTTTACTAGGACTCGCTTTCTTAATCTCTGTGATCACACCAGCTTTGCCAGCGACTATTTTTTTCTGGATGGATTGAATAAAGCCGCGCGGCTGTAATGCAACAGTGCGATTATTTTCTTCAGCCAGATCACGCTGGTTTGCTAAAGATATTTTGACTGAATCTGCACCAAGCTCAATCTTTTTAGTGGCAATAATTTTGTCGAGGATGTCGCTCATGAAGATCTTAATTAATGTTGGGTTGCAGCTATAAATTGGTCTAGCTTTTGACGGGCTGCACCTGATCCAATCGCGGCCTGAGCCATCTGAATGCCACTAGCGATACTTGGTGCGACATCGGCTACATAAAGGACTGCGCCTGCATTGAAGCAAACAATATCGCTTGCCGGACCTGGAGTTTGATTGAGAACATCTAAAACAATGGCTTTAGACTCCTCGGCATTGGCTACCTTAAAGCTATTGGTCAGCGCTGTGTTCAAGCCAAAGTCTTTTGGATGAATTTCATACTCGCGGACTACGCCATCCTTGAGCTCACCGACTAAGGTTGGGCCTTCAAGAGAGATTTCATCTAAACCATCTCGGCCGTAAACCACTAGTGCGTGGTCCATACCCATCGCTTGCAATACACGCGCCTGAATGCCGACTAAATCCGCATGAAATACGCCCATCAGGATGCGTTTAGCATCTGCTGGATTAGTTAATGGGCCCAAGATATTGAAGATGGTGCGCACGCCCAAATCTTTACGTATAGGTACTACATTTTTCATGGCGGGATGATGGTTAGGGGCAAACATAAAGCCGGCCCCAACCTCTGCAATACATTTTGCTACTTGCTCGGGAGAAAGTGATAGCTTCACACCTAAAGATTCTAGAATATCGGCGCTACCCGATTTACTGCTCACACTACGATTACCATGCTTCGCAATTTTTGCACCTGCAGCTGCTGCAACAAACATGGCTGCCGTAGAAATATTGAAAGTGTGCGCACCATCTCCGCCAGTACCAACTACATCGACTAAATTTTTTCTATCTTCTATATGAACTGGTGTCGCAAACTCACGCATAACTTGAGCAGCTGCAGCGATTTCACCCACAGTCTCTTTTTTGGTGCGCAGGGCAACCAATAGTCCTGCCACCAACGCGGGGGGCATCTCACCACTCATGATCAAGCGCATCATCGCCGCCATCTCATCATGAAAGAGCTCGCGGTGTTCAATACAGCGTTGCAATGCTTCTTGTGGGGTAATTGGCATGGTAATTATTTAGCTTGCAGAAAATTCTTGAGGAGCGCATGACCCTGCTCAGAAAGAATGGATTCTGGATGAAATTGCACGCCTTCAACCGCAAGTTCTTTGTGGCGTACACCCATAATTTCACCATCAGAGGATGTGGCGGTGATTTCAAGAACGCTAGGTAAAGAGCTCTTTTCAATTGCAAGGGAGTGATAGCGCGTTACCTTAAAGGGATTTGGTAGGTTTTTAAAGACACCTACCCCAGTGTGATAAATATCATCCGTTTTGCCATGCATTACTTTTTGAGCGCGAATGATTTTTCCACCAAAGGCTTCGCCAATGGCTTGATGCCCAAGACAGACTCCCAGAATCGGAATCTGTCCTGCATAGCGTTGAATCGTAGCTACAGAAATACCGGCTTCTGCAGGACTACAGGGTCCAGGTGAAATACAAATGCGTGCAGGCTTCAGGTTGGCAATGCCTTCAACCGCAATCTCATCGTTACGTAATACTTTTACTTCCTCTCCCAGCTCTGCAAAGTATTGAACGAGGTTATAGGTAAACGAATCGTAGTTATCAATCATGAGGAGCATCGAGTCCTCCTTGCACTAAATCAGCTGCCATTAAAACTGCTCGGGCTTTGACTTCAGTTTCTTTCCATTCGGCGGTAGGATCCGAATCTGCCACAACACCAGCACCCGCTTGAGAATGCAAGACGCCATCCCGAATCACGCCAGTGCGAATGGCAATGGCGACATCCATGTCACCAGAGAAGGAGAGGTAGCCGACCGCACCACCATACACACCGCGTTTAACAATTTCCATTTCATCAATAATTTCCATCGCCCGAATTTTTGGGGCGCCCGATAAAGTCCCTGCTGGGAAGGTCGCGCGTAGGACATCCATATTACTCATATTGTCTAATAATTCGCCTTCAACAGAGCTCACAATGTGTTGGACGTGAGAGTACTTCTCGATGGACATCGAATCCGTTACTTTAACGGTGCCTGTTTTGGCAATTCGGCCGACATCGTTGCGAGCTAGATCGATCAACATGACATGCTCAGCAATCTCTTTCGGATCAGCCAGTAATTCCTTTGCAAGGCGCTCATCTTCTTCAGTCGTGATGCCCCGTGGGCGCGTACCGGCAAGCGGACGAATGGTGACTATTTTCTGTGCTTCACGCTGCTCTTGGCGTACTAAGATCTCTGGTGAGGAGCCTACAACTTGCAAGTCGCCAAAGTCGTAAAAATACATATAAGGCGAAGGATTGAGCGAGCGTAGCGCTCTGTAGAGAGCGAGTGGTGAGTCTGTGAAAGGTTTGCTAATGCGTTGTCCAATCACCACCTGCATGCAGTCGCCAGCCAAAATATATTCTTTAGTTTTGCGTACCGCATTTTCAAAATCTGCCGCTTTAAACTTTCGAATCAATTCTGTCTTAGTGCTTGGTAATGAGGCTGGCATGCTGACTGGCTTACTTAAGCAAGCCAGTAATTCTTGTAATCTAGCCTGACCTTTCTCAAAGCTACCTACAGCGCTAGGATCGGCATACACAATCAAATAGATGCGACCAGCAACGTTATCAATCACTGCTAACTCCTCAGTGAGCATCAGCTGAATATCTGGAACGCCCAACTCATCCGGTAGCTGATATTTGGCTAAGCGCGGTTCAATATAGCGTACGGTGTCATATCCAAAGTAACCTGCAAGACCGCCACAGAAGCGGGGCAACCCCGGTTGAACGGCAACCTTGAAACGCTTAAAGTAGGCGTCTACAAAGTCTAATGGATTGTCACGATTGGTTTCAATGACTTGGTCATTAAAAAGGACTTCAGTGAGTGGGGCATCTGGCATACCCACAGTTCTTAAAACTGTTTTAGCTGGCAAGCCAATGAATGAGAAGCGCCCGAAGCGCTCGCCACCGAGAACGGATTCAAGTAAGTAGGTATTTTTTTGACCAAAGGCTTGTGTCAGTTTGACGTAAAGCGATAGAGGCGTCTCTAAGTCTGCCAACACTTCTTTTACTAAGGGAATGCGATTAAAACCCTGTTTTGCTAGGGCAAGAAATTCTTCATGCTGCATTACGCTTTTCCTGACGTCGCTAGTTCTGCACGCATCGCTTTAATGACATCAGCATAATTTTCTTTGCCAAAGATTGCGGAGCCAGCAACAAAAGTATCCGCACCCGCTTTGGCTATTTCTGCGATGTTGTCGACTTTAATGCCACCATCGACCTCGAGGCGAATGTGGCGTCCTGTTTCTTGTTCATAACGGTCTAAGCGAGCACGTACTTGAGCAATCTTTTGCAAAGTGCTTGGGATAAATGACTGACCACCAAAACCAGGATTTACTGACATGAGTAAAACGAGGTCGAGTAATTCCAAAGTGTGATCTAGGTGGTGAAGCGGTGTCGCAGGATTTAGAACCAGTCCTGCTTGACATCCCTGATCACGAATGAGGTTAATAGTGCGATCCACATGTGGACTTGCCTCGGGGTGAAAGCTAATCAGATTCGCTCCTGCTTTTGCAAAATCCGGAATCAGGCGATCTACTGGCTCCACCATCAAGTGGACATCGATCATCGCTGGCCTGCCATCTTTTATTGCATGCGGACGAATGGCCTCGCATACCAATGGGCCAATAGTCAGGTTAGGAACGTAATGGTTGTCCATCACATCAAAGTGAATCCAGTCAGCCCCCGCCAACAGAACATCTTGAACTTCTTTGCCAAGACAGGCAAAGTCAGCCGATAAAATGGAAGGGGCGATGACAAACTGGCTCTTTGAGGGTGATTTCTGGCTATCCATCCCTAGATTCTAGCTTGCAGTTGGCTCTAGGATGGAGCAGAATTCGAGCATGAATCCTCACGAAATCACTATTACGGTCAAAACTCAGTACTTGCCAGACCAGTCTGACCCTGATAATCGCCAGTTTGCGTTTGCCTACACAGTCACTATTAGAAACTCTGGCACGGCGAGTATTCAGCTGATTGCGCGCCATTGGTTCATTACTGATGGGGATAATGATGTCCAAGAGGTCCGTGGTTTAGGCGTTGTAGGCCAACAACCCCTGCTTCGCTCCGGAGAGCAGTTTGAGTACACCAGTTGGGCAACGTTGCCGACCCCAGCTGGCACGATGCGTGGGGAGTACTTCTGCGTAACCGAGGAAGCCCAGTTTTTCCAGGCCCCGATTCCAGAATTTGCCCTAGTCATGCCTAGAACCTTGCATTAGACCCCAGTAAAACATTACTTTTTGCCCTTACCAGTCCAAAGGACAATAAATAGGAGAAGGGCTAAAGCAAGTCCCCCCTCTAGAGCAAATAAGATCATGGGGTATTCATCGAGTAAATTGGCAATCATGATTTTTATATCCAAATTAGTATGTCGCGGGAAAGCCACGCGAATCCTTGTCTGCAGTGTATTCGCTATAGCCATTACCAGCCTATTGGCGGCTTGCTCCACCCCTTCCACCCGAGGGTCTAATTACCGCTCTAGTGGTACTGCCCCAAGCTCTTTCAGCTCCCCGATCGCCAACTTTCGATCAGCGTCATGGCAATCTTTGCCCGGCTGGCAAGAAGATGAATTAACGCAAGCCTGGCCTGCTTGGCTCAAGAGTTGTGAGGCTTTACGTAAACGGAGTAGCGAGATTGATTGGCGCTCCGTTTGCGCTCAAGCCAATAGTGTTTCGGGACGCGATGGACAAGCGATTCGCAAGTATTTTGAGGCCAACTTTCAGGTATTCGAAGTGCGCAATAGCGCCACCGGTAATGAATCTGGCCTGATTACCGGTTATTACGAGCCCGTTATGAATGGCTCGCAGACTCGAACTGCGAATTACACCGTTCCTTTGTATGGTCTTCCTACTGCATGGAAGAGCGCTAAACCAAACCCTGCGCCGACACGTGCTGAGTTAATGGGGTCCGGAGTCCTGCGAGGTTCTGAGCTTGCTTGGGTTCAAGATCCTGTTGCCGCTGCTTTTATGCAAATCCAGGGTTCCGGAAAGATTCGGCTTGAAGATGGGCGTGTGTTGCGCCTAGGCTATGCCGGCACGAACGATCAACCATTTAAGTCTTTTGCTCAATGGTTGTTAGACCGTAAAGAAATTACTCGTGGCGAAGCAACGATGCAAGGGATATCTGCATGGGCCAAGCGAAATCCTGGCCGTGTAGAGGAGATGCTAAATGCCAATTCGCGTTTTGTATTTTTTAAGGAGTTGCCAGGTAACGTCAGTGCTGATCTTGGTCCGAATGGTGCTTTAGGAGTGCCATTGACATCTGAACGCAGTATCGCGATTGATTTAAAGGCGATGCCTTTGGGCGCCCCAGTATTTCTGAGCACCACTAAGCCTTTAAGCAGCCAAGCCTTACAAAAATTAGTGATGGCCCAAGATACGGGTAAAGCCATTGTGGGCGGGGTGCGAGCGGATTACTATTGGGGATCAGGAGATTCTGCTGGAGAATTAGCAGGACGCATGAAGCAAGATGGCAAGATGTGGTTATTGTTGCCACGCTGAACAAATCATTTTTGAAAGAGATCCATGACTTACAACACCATATTGACTGAAGTGGATGGCAAGGTTGCTGTCATTACTCTCAATCGCCCGCAAGTATTAAACGCGCTCAATGACGAGTTGATGGATGAATTAGGCGTAGCCTTGTTGGGATTTGATGCGGATGACAATATCGGCTGCATTATTGTGACCGGAAGTGAAAAAGCGTTTGCCGCTGGGGCAGATATTGCCAGTATGGCGAAACGTGATTTGCGTGATGTTTATCGGGGTGACTTTATCTCGCGCAACTGGGAAGAGATGAAGAAGGTACGTAAGCCGGTTATTGCTGCAGTGTCGGGTTACGCGCTTGGTGGAGGTTGTGAACTAGCGATGATGTGCGACACCATTATGGCTGCTGATAATGCAAAGTTTGCTCAGCCAGAAATCAAGTTGGGCATTATTCCTGGCGCTGGTGGTACTCAGCGATTACCACGGGCAGTCTCTAAAGCAAAGGCCATGGATTTGGCTTTGACTGGCCGCATGATGGATGCAATAGAAGCAGAGCGCTCTGGTTTAGTTGCCCGAATTTTCCCCCAAGCGGATCTATTAAAGGAAGTCAAAGCCATTGCAAAAACAATTGCTGACATGCCCTTGCTGACTGCAATGATGGTTAAAGAATCAATCAATACCGCTTACCAAACTACGCTATCAGAAGGGATGCATTTTGAGCGCCGTTTGTTCCACTCGTGCTTTGCGACCAATGATCAAAAAGAGGGTATGGCCGCATTCTTGGAAAAGCGCCCCGCTAAATTTACGAACTCTTAACTCTTTACTTTTAATAATTAGTTAGTAATGAGTTAGTTTGTTTCTAAGTAGCGTTGCGCTAGCTTGACCCAGTAGCTCACGCCCACTGGTATTAATGCGTCATTGAAATCATAGGATGGGTTGTGTAGATGGCATGGACCCATGCCATGACCTTCGGCGCGGTGATCACCGTCGCCATTGCCTAAGAAAACATAGCAACCTGGTTTCTCTAGCAGCATGAATGCAAAGTCCTCGGCTCCCATGGTTGGATCAATGGCGGTATTGACGTTCTGCGCCCCAACGAGTTCGTTCATCACAGCGCTCGCAAACACGACTTCGTTCTCATGATTAATTAGTGGGGGATAGCTTCGGACAAAGCTCACCTCTGCTTGACAATCAAATGCACTGGCTACGTGATGGGAGATTTCTCGTAAGCGCTGCTCAATTAAATCCAACACTTCTATCGTGAATGTGCGAACCGTGCCACCAATAAAAGCACTATCCGGAATGACGTTGCTTGTTTCCCCCGCATGAAATTGGGTAACGGATAAAACGGCTGCATCTACGGGGCGCTTGTTGCGCGTAATGATGCTCTGCAAAGCTTGAACAACTTGAGCGCCTGCCAATACAGGGTCAGCGCTATTGTGTGGCAAGGCAGCATGACCACCTTTGCCGCGGATGGTGATTTCAAATGTATTGCTTGAGGCCATCATTGGTCCTGGAGTCACCCCAAAATGACCTTCTGCAAGACCGGGCCAGTTGTGTAAACCAAAAACGGCATCACAAGGAAATTGCTTAAAGAGTCCATCGTTAATCATTTCTTGTGCACCAGCACCACCTTCTTCGGCCGGCTGAAAAATGAAAATTACTGAGCCTTTGAAATCTCGATGATTGGATAGGTATTGAGCGGCACCCAAGAGCATTGCAGTGTGGCCGTCATGACCGCAAGCATGCATCTTTCCGGGATTTTTTGAGGTGTGCTCAAAGGTATTGTGTTCTTGTAATGGCAGGGCATCCATGTCGGCACGCAGACCCACCATCTTGCCTGTACCCAAGTCACCATCGAGCTTGCCAACCACTCCGGTTTTACCCATGCCGCGATATACCGTAATGCCCCAGCTCGAAAGTGCCTCTGCTACGAGATCGGAGGTGCGATTTTCTTCAAAGCGCAATTCTGGATGTGCATGAATATTGCGGCGAATCTCTTGTATGGCAGATGCGGAGTCGATAATTTCTGGAAGTAATCGCATGGCTTCATCTTATCTGATTTACTCAGGCAGCCTGATGTGCTCTGCAGCAAAACGTAAGGCCTCTATGGAGTAAGGGGCATTCTCTGGCTTCGTGAGCAGCGGCGAAAGGCTCGGAATAGTGCCTAAAAATGGGGCAAATATTCGGTCTTTCAAGGTCTGGATATTCTCTTCCAGAAGCGGCATTTCATTAAAAAGTGTATTAGCAACCCATCCTGCAATGGTGAGTTGACGGGATTGAATTGCTTCGCATGTGAGTAAGGCATGATTGATGCATCCCAAACGCATTCCAACGACTAGGATGACGGGTAAATCCATAGCTTGAGCCAGATCACCTAAATCTTCCTGCTCATTTAAGGGCACTAAAAAGCCGCCCGCACCTTCAACCAGGACTGAATCAAAGTTTTGAGTCAATACATTGAAAGAATTTAGGATGATGGTGGCATCCAGCGATATTCCATGCCGCTCGGCAACAAGATGGGGTGCTGCTGCCTCATCCAGCACATAAGGGCAAAGACATTGCTCATGTGGATTTAGTCCGGAAGCAATTCGTAATGTCTCAAGATCCTCATTTAACTTTTGCTTACTTGAGTCAATATAAGTGCCTGCAACGACCGGTTTAAAACCTACTGAATGTAGGCCAGCTTCTCGAAGTTTAAGAATGAGCGCACCAGTCACTAAAGTTTTTCCAACTTCTGTATCAGTACCGGCGATAAAAAAACTCGTGGGAGAGTTTGATCTCATGACCCACTTTCTATTTTTTGCTCAATCATCTTTAATGTCTTGATGAGTTTTCGTAAATCTTCAACGCTGTGGTTAGCAGAAAAGGTAATGCGTAGGCGAGAGCTACCAACTGGAACCGTAGGCGGACGAATTGCCGGAATCCAGTAACCCACTTCATCCAATAACTTAGCCGCAGCTAATGCGTTGGCATTGCTTCCAAGAATCACAGGCTGTATCGGCGTAAATGAAGGCACTTTTTCCCAATGGGTGAATTTCATTTCATCATGCCAAATTTGAATGAGTTGGTTCAGTTGTTGTCGACGACTAATGCCTTCATCGCTCTCGATAAGCTCAAGACTGGTAAGCAGTGTGTGCGCAATCGCCGGTGGTGTTGCGGTACTGTAAATATAGGGGCGACCTTTTTGAATTAGCCATTCAATAAAAGGCGCAGCCGCACAAATAAAAGCCCCGCTAACACCTGCCGCCTTACCGAGTGTGCCAATATAAATAATTCTTTCCGAATGAACTTCAGATTGCTCCAAAATACCGTGACCTTGTTGGCCAAGTACACCAAATCCATGGGCATCATCCACCATGAGTAGCGCATCATATTTTTCGGCAATTTGAATCAAATTCTCCACTGGTGCAATATCACCATCCATACTAAAGACACCATCAATCACAATCAGTTTTAGTGGGTGAACATCATGCTTCAATACCTCCTCAAGAAAATTGAGATTTTGGTGATCAAACAATGTCACCTGAGCTTTAGTTTGAGCGCTAGCGAGACGAACACCATCAATCAGTGAAGCATGATTGAGTTTGGCTGAATAGATGCTGACTTCACTTGGTCCCGCAAGTCTAGCTAGACCGGTAATCGCAGTCACATTGGCAAGGTAGCCAGTACTAAAAAATAAGGCTCTTACATCGCTAATATGAGCGCTCTCAAAAGTAGCTAATTTTTTCTCCAGTAAGTCATGTGCAATGCTGTGGCCACTAATGAGATGGGATGCCCCGCTCCCAACCCCATATAGTTTTGCACCTTCCGCAATTGCGGACACTAACTCAGGATGGTTTGCTAGGCCTAAGTAGTCATTACTACAAAAGGTTTTCAGTTCGCGCTGGCCAATGCGGGCTTTGGTGTCACATGGAGACTCAGTAGTGCGCAACTTTCGCCGCAGTAGCTTTGTATCTAGGTCGGCGATTTGATGCTCTGCCATATCGAGCGCACTAAAACTGTTGCTCATGCAAGCACCTGTTCTAAAGCGTGTTTTACAGAGCTTCCCATCTTCATGGCCTCTTCGGGTGAAAGAATGTATGGCGGCATCACATAAACCGTATTACCGATTGGTCTGATCAGTAGGCCTTCCTTAAGGCTTGAAGAAAACATCTCACGTGAAAAAGTAGTCGGATTTTTTAAGACTTCAATCTTGACATCAAAAGCCAAAATCATCCCCTGCTGCCGCCAATGCTCAATTCGAGCATCTTCTTTTGCCCAAGCAAAAGCATTTGCAAGGTCACTGCTACGCTCAATATTTTTTTCGAGAACCGAATCAGTTTCAAAAATCTCTAAGCAGGCAAGGGCAGCAGCGCATGCTAGCGGATTGCCTGTGTACGAATGTGAATGTAAGAAACCTTGCCGCGCTTGATCGCCATAAAATGCGCGGTAAATTTTATCGGTTGTCATGGAAAGCGATAGTGGAAGATAGCCGCCACTAATCCCTTTGGACAGGGTTAAGAAGTCCGGCCAGATTCCCGCTTGTTCGCATGCAAAAAAGGTTCCTGAGCGACCGCACCCCACTGCAATCTCATCAGCAATGAGATGAATGTTGAATTGATCGCAAAGTGATCGTACTAAGCGAAGATATTCTGGTGAGTGCATCGCCATCTGACCTGCACACTGAACTAGTGGCTCAACAATAATGGCTGCAATGTTGTCATGCTCTACTTCCAGCAACTCTGCCAATGTTTTAGCAGCGCGCCTTGCTACATCTTCCGAACTTTCACCTGCAAGCACTTTTCTTGCGTCAGGCGAAGGCACAGTAAACACATCTTGCAGTAGCGAGCCATAGGCATCGCGGAAGATGGCGACATCAGTAACCGCTAGCGCACCTAGGGTTTCGCCGTGATAGCCATTTTCTAGGCAAACAAATTTTTTCTTTTGCGCTTGGTTATTTAGCCGCCAGAAGTGATGACTCATCTTCAATGCAATCTCTACTGCAGATGCCCCATCGGATGCATAAAACACATGTCCTAAGTTTCCTTGGGTTAAAGCTGATAATTTTTCCGACAGTGCCACTACGGGTGGATGAGTAAATCCCGCCAGCATCACATGCTCAATTTTTTCGAGTTGCGCATTGATGGCTTGATTAATCGGAGGATTGGAATGGCCAAATAGATTGGTCCACCAAGAGCTGATGCAATCAAGGAGTGCAGCCCCTTTTTCGTCATAGAGCCAAGCACCCTTACCCTTGGTAATGGCAATTAATGGCAATGACTCATGATGTTTCATCTGGGTACAAGGATGCCAAACTGCATCTAGGCTGCGATCAACTAGAGTGGTTTGTTTTAAATCAGAAGTTGGCTTCATCTTTGGTATTTGACCACTAGTTTTTCCTAATGAAGACCTGTATCTGTTATGTTAGTGACTTGAATTGATCTATTTCCCGGAATTCGACCATGCAGGCCATCCAAACTAATGAAAAACCCCTTACCCACGTCAAATCCCAAAAGGTTTTACGGGATGAGTGTGATACATCTGGCGCTTGGTCAGTTGCCCAAATTGAGGCACTTTTTGCTCTCCCATTTAGTGATTTGATTTTCAAGGCACAAGAGACGCATCGCACCCACTTTCCTGATGGTGATGTGGAGTTGGCAACCCTGTTGTCGATTAAGACTGGTGGTTGCCCAGAGGACTGCAGCTATTGTCCCCAGGCTGCCCGCTATGACACTGATGTGAAAGCCAATAAATTAATGGATCTAGACGAAGTAATTGAGGCGGCCAAAGCTGCTAAAGCGGCTGGATCGAATCGTTTTTGTATGGGTGCAGCTTGGCGGGAGCCTAAGGATCGCGATATTGAAAAAGTCACCGCAATGATCAAAGGCGTAAAGGCTTTAGGTCTTGAAACCTGTGCCACCCTCGGGATGTTAGAGGCCAATCAGGCTCAGGCCCTTAAAGATGCTGGCTTAGACTTCTATAACCACAATCTGGACACCAGCGAGGACTTTTATCGCTCAGTGATCTCTACCCGAGGTTATCAAGATCGTTTGGATACGATTTCTAATGTGCGTTCTGCCGGCATGTCCGTTTGCTGTGGTGGCATTGTTGGGATGGGCGAGTCCCGCGAGCAACGCGCGGCGTTCTTGGCCCGTTTAGCCAATTTAAGTCCGTATCCCGAGTCGGTGCCAATTAATCATTTGGTTCCTGTCGCAGGAACGCCTTTGGAAAATCAGGAGCCCTTAGATCCACTGGAATTCGTTAGAACGATTGCCGTAGCTCGCATTACGATGCCCAAGGCCAGAGTGCGTCTATCAGCCGGACGCCAAGAGCTTGGCAGAGCGGTGCAGGCGATGTGTTTTCAGGCTGGTGCAAACTCTATTTTCTACGGTGAGCAACTGCTGACTACTGGCAATCCTGAGGCAGAACAAGACCGAGAACTCTTGGCCGAATTAGGCTTAAAGACAAAGCAGAGCTGTAAGGCAGAGATTTTGGTCTAAGCGCCCTATACTGACGCCTATGATTGATCGCTTCATTGTTGAGTTTGATAACGCACTGCGCTCGGTGCTAGGGGGTGCACATGCCCATCGACCAACACCTGGATCAGACACCCAATCCACTAGTTTGTTAGATAGTAAGGAGTGTGAACACGCTGCTGGACTGATGCGTGTAAATCATGTTGGTGAGGTCTGCGCCCAAGCGCTGTACCAATCCCAAAAATTAGTCGCTCGCAACCCAGAAATCCAGCAGATGTTGGATTCTTCTGGTCGGGAAGAAATGGATCACTTGGCGTGGTGTGAAACCCGCTTGCAGGAGCTCGGTTCTCACGCAAGCTACCTCAACCCAATTTGGTATGCGGGATCCTTTGCGATCGGCTTGGCAGCTGGGTTAGCGGGCGATAAGTGGAGTCTCGGATTTGTTGCTGAAACCGAAAAACAGGTACAGCATCATCTTGAGAGCCACCTTGAAAAACTGCCTGTAGAAGATCAACGTTCTAGAGCCATTGTTCACCAAATGCGGATTGATGAAATTGAGCATGGACAAGAGGCTATTTCTGCCGGCGCGGCGATCCTGCCACAACCAATTCAGAAGTTAATGCAGGCAATGTCTAAGGTGATGACGGCAACTGCATACAAAATCTAGCTTTAGATTAATCTTTTTTGCTTGTTTTTATTTAATATACTGTGTATTAATACAGTATATTGGTTCAATATAAGTATAAATAGCTAAGATCTATTCTTAAGTATATTTTCCAAGCCCTTGTTTCAAGTAGTATTTTTATATTCACCATTTTATCAACACATCTCGCTAAGTGTTTGTAATCACTAGGAAATTTCCTAAAAATTTACCCAAAAACACTTGACCCTCTGGGTGCGATCCTCTAAAGTGTGGGAGGAAGTGTGAAAAAGTGGGGTAAATGGTGTTTCAAGGTGCGTCAGCTCTCAATTTAGATGCAAAAGGCCGCATGTCTGTGCCGGCAAAGCATCGTGACGCCTTGTTAGTTCAAGGCGAGGGCCGAATCACGCTCACAAAACACCCTGATGGTTGCCTACTTTTATTCCCCCGTCCTGAATGGGAAACTTTTCGTTCACGTGTAGCGCAATTGCCAATGGACGCCCATTGGTGGCGCCGAATTTTTCTGGGCAATGCCTCAGAAGTTGATCTAGACAGCGCTGGAAGAATTTTGGTGGGTCCTGAGTTACGTGCTGCCGCGGGCATTGAGAAAGAAGTGATGCTGCTTGGAATGGGTAGTCACCTAGAGTTGTGGGATGCGGCTACTTACGCTTCAAAAGAACAGGCTGCCATTACGCAAGGTATGCCTGAAGCTCTGAAGCAATTTAATTTTTGATGACAGGGTGCAATGAACACAACCCATCGCCCAGTCTTGCTGGCCGAGGCGGTGACAGCACTGATCAGTGGTCTGCGCATCCCCTCCTCCGAGACATCACAAAACCTGCTCTTGATAGATGGAACGTTTGGGCGTGGTGGTCATACTCAGGCATTGTTAGCAAAGCTTCCCTCCCACGCGCGCATGATTTCCTTCGACAAGGATCTGGATGCGATCGCAGTCGCGGAAAAAATCAACGACCAACGACTACGCATAGTGCACGAGAGTTTCGCGCAGATGGACCAGTACGCGGAGCCAGCATCCGTCGATGGCATTTTGTTAGATCTTGGGATCAGCTCTCCACAGGTGGACGAAGCGCATCGCGGCTTTTCATTTCGCAAGGATGGCCCACTCGATATGCGAATGAATACAGAATACGGTTTGACAGCGGCAGAATGGTTGGAGCAGGCATCACAAGAGGACATCACTCGGGTGATTAAGACTTATGGTGAGGAACGTTTTGCATTTCAAATTGCTAAAGCGATTGTGGCTAAGCGAGAAGAAGGATTGTCTCCAAAAACAACCCTGCAGTTATCAAGCTTGGTAGCAAGTGTTGTTCGTACAAGAGAGATTGGACAAGATCCTGCCACTAGAACTTTTCAAGCACTTCGTAT
The DNA here is from genome assembly GCF_018882095.1 of Polynucleobacter sp. CS-Odin-A6. Taxonomy (GTDB): domain Bacteria; phylum Pseudomonadota; class Gammaproteobacteria; order Burkholderiales; family Burkholderiaceae; genus Polynucleobacter. Next base: position 364,737 of record NZ_JACVPD010000002.1, on the reverse strand, counting down.
TTTTATCAATCACGAGCTAGAGGATCTGGAACTCGGCTTGAAGGCGGCACTGAACTTATTAAAACCCGGTGCACGACTAGCGGTGATTAGCTTTCATTCTCTAGAAGATCGCATCGTGAAGCAGTTTTTCCAAGCACATTCCAAGGTGGAGGTACCTCGTGGCCTACCGGTTCGTGACAGGGACTTACCGCAGAGCGCTTTAGAAATTATTGGACGTATTAAGCCGACTGAGGAAGAGATTCGAGAGAATCCCCGTGCTCGCTCAGCCATCATGCGTGTTGCTGAAAAGCGTTTAGGAGTCAATAGTTGAATCGCGCTACTCTTACATTGCTCGTTTTGCTATTACTTTGCGCACTGTCTTTGGTAGCAGCACAGCAACGCGCACGTAAATTATTTATTTCTTTGGATCGTGCGCAAATTGAAGAGCGCAGACTCAATCAAGATTGGCTACGTTTGGAGTATGAGCAACGCAATCTTTCTAAATCTGCGCGAATTCGTGACGTTGCACGTAATCAGTTGCGCATGGTGCCTATATCTCCAGAGCGCACTTTATACCTGAAGGAGGCGAGATGAGACCAGTAGGTTTCTCCACTACGCCCAATTTAGTATTGCGACTGCCAATGTGGCGGTCACGTCTGATGCTATTTTTGTTGTTCTTCGTTTTTATGTTGCTTCTGATTCGCGCTTTCTGGATTCAAGGACCTGGAAATGCCTTTTATGAAGCTAAAGGTGTGCGTGGTACACAGCGCGAACTAGAGTTACCCGCTTCTCGAGGAAAAATACTGGATCGTAATGGACAGGTTATTGCTACGAGCTTAGAAGCAAAGTCTGTGATCGCCTATAACGATACCGTACCAGATGATTTACCTGCAGATAAAGTTCAAAAGTTGGCGAAACTATTGCAAATCAGTGAATCAGACTTGCGTAAGAAGTTAAAAGATGGACGTAAGCAGATTTTCTTAAAGCGTCAAGTTGATCCAGATATTGCACAACAAATTAAACAATTAGAAATTCCAGGCATTGGCTTGAATAACGAATATCGTCGCTTCTACCCTGAGGGTGAGGCGATGGCGCATGTCGTTGGTTTCACAAATGTTGAAGATCTTGGTCAAGAAGGCATGGAGCTCTCCAGAGAAAAAGAATTGGCTGGACATCCGGGCTCGCGTCGCGTAGTAGTGGATCGACTTGGTCGCGTTGTGGAAGACGTAGCTATTCTGCAGTTACCGCAAAATGGCAAAGATTTGCAACTCTCAATTGATAGCAAAATCCAATTCCTTGCCTATAACGCGGTCAAGAGTGCTGTAGAGCAACACCATGCAAGTGCAGGCGGTGCAGTGGTCTTAGATACGCAGACCGGTGAAATTTTGGCTCTAGCAAATTACCCCAGCTATAACCCCAATGATCGTAAGAAATTGAATGGTGAGCAATTGCGCAATCGTGTTTTGACTGACACCTTTGAGCCTGGCTCCACAATGAAACCTTTAACCGTTGCCATTGCTTTGGAAAAAGGCGCTATCTCTCCCAATACGAATATGGTAATCGGCGCTAAATATTTAGTTGGCCCAAAACCAATTACAGATACCCATCCTTACGATAATCTTACAGTTACTCAAATTATTCAAAAATCAAGCAATATTGGCACAGCCAAAATAGCAATGAATAATTTATCCGCAGAAGAAATGTGGAATTTCTACACTTCTGTTGGCTTAGGTCAAGTCCCTAAGATTGGTTTTCCAGGTGCGGTCGCGGGTACAGTGCATCCATATAAAAAATGGGTTCCAACCGATCAGGCGCGCATTGCATTTGGATATGGTATTTCCGCTTCACTCTTTCAGGTTGCTCGTGCCTACACAATTTTCGCGCGGGATGGTGAGTTAGTGCCGCTAACAATTGAGCGCAGCCCAAACTTTAAGCCTGGTACTAAAGTAATCTCGGCAAAGACGGCCGTCTCAATGCGTAGCATGATGGAATCGGTGACAGAGTCTGGTGGAACTGCAATCAAGGCTCAGGCCGAAGGTTACCGAGTTGGTGGAAAAACAGGTACCGCACATAAATTAGTGGGTAAGACATACGGCAATAAATACCGTGCTTATTTTGCAGGCCTTGCGCCGATCAGTGCGCCACGGATAGTGGTTGCGGTAATGATTGATGAGCCGACTGTTGGAAGTCATTACGGTGGGGATGTTGCCGCACCCGTTTTCTCTACCATTGTGAGTGAAACGTTACGCGCCCTCAATGTACCTCCTGATATTAATATTAATCAGGGGGCGATGAAGGATGCAAATCTCAGAGATATTCAGACTGCCTCAGTAAAAGTTCAGCCAGCGGTTTTAAAAAGATGATGATGGCAACGAATATTAATCCCCATCTTTTAATTTCTTATTTACGCGATCTGACTTCTGTAGATGCGAAAGTGAGCGCAGATAGCCGTCAAATTGAGGCTGGTGATATTTTCTTTGCGTATGCGGTTGGGCATGGTAACGCTCGGAAAGATAGCCGTCCTTACATAGCCGCCGCCTTGGCAAATGGTGCAGCTGCAGTCATATTTGATCCTGCTGATGCAGTTGCTAATGAATACTTAGATAGTCCTTGCTGTTTTGCTGTGGAGAATCTAGCAACTATAGTCGGCAAACTCTGTGCAGAGTGGTACGGCTACCCAAGTAAAAAATTAAATATCATTGGCGTCACCGGCACTAATGGCAAGACCACTGTTACTCAATGGCTATCTCAGGCCTTGAATGATGCAAGTCATCGGACGGCGGTAATGGGTACTTTAGGCACAGGATTTCCTGGTGCGCTTATTCAGACCGGTTACACAACCCCAGATGCACCACTTTTGCAAACCCAGTTAAAAGAATTGCTCGATGCTGGGGCTCATCAAGTGGCTATTGAAATATCATCTCATGCGCTGGATCAAGACCGTATTTCCGGATTGGATATACATACTGCGGTATTTACGAACTTAACCCAAGACCATTTGGATTATCACGGCTCAATGCAGGAGTATGCGCAAGCAAAAGCAAAACTATTCCAGCAGTTTAAGCTTCAGAATGCCATTATCAATTTTGACGATATCTTTGGGCGGGAGTTGGCACTCAGGCTCCTTGCTGCAGGTGGTCCTCAAATATGGGGCTATGCATTAAGTAAAGAGACTTTTGCTGGATTTGAAAAATTTAGCGATCGATTGAATTGTGTTTATTCAAAAGATACGGTTCTTACGCCTACTGGTTACCAATCTAAATTTAGCTGTGATGAGATTGGTTCGGCTACTGTTCAGTTGCCAGTACTGGGCGAATTTAATTTAAGCAATTGCCTTGCTGTTTGGACAGTCTTATTAGCCCAGGGTTTTAGTTCTGAAGAGATCTCTAAGCGCCTGGCAAAGTTAAGTCCTGTAGCGGGTCGCATGGAGCTTATTTGCCTCAGCAAAACACAGACTGCCGAAGGCCCATTCATTGTGGTTGATTATGCGCATACGCCTGATGCACTTGCTAAAGCATTAAGCGCCTTACGCCCCATTGCAAGCCAAAGGGGTGGAAAAGTGTGGTGTGTTTTTGGCTGTGGTGGTGATCGAGATTCAGGAAAGCGCTCTCAAATGGGACGAGTTGCTCAAGAGTGTGCTGATTACATCATCATTACTAGCGATAACCCAAGGTCTGAAGATCCAGACTCAATTATTGCCATGATCAAAGCAGGGATGTCAGTAGACTTAATACGTGTACAAACCATACCTGATAGAGCGGCAGCAATTATGGCTGCAGTTCGTCATGCAGATATTAAGGATATTGTTCTAGTTGCGGGCAAGGGGCATGAGTCTACTCAAGAAATTAATGGCAAGAGATTTGATTTTTCTGATCAAGAGCATATTCGTTTGTGTGCAGGGGGTAGCAGATGAGTTTGCCAATGACGACCCTTGCCGACGTGCATGCCATGTTGCCAGGAAGCCAATTGATTCATGCTTCAGATGAGGCATCTCAGACAATCAGGATTTCTCGTGTAGAAAGTGACAGCCGTCAGATTGAGGCTGGTGAGCTATTTGTGGCTTTAGTAGGAGAGCGGTTTGATGCTCATGACTTCTTGGCGGAAGTAGCATTAGCAGGTGCTGGTGCAGCACTAATTAGCAATAAAGACAATTGCCCCAAAACTTTAGCCGCAGTCTGTGTGCCTGACACTAAGCAAGGTTTGGGTCAATTAGCAAAAGCTTGGCGCTCTCAATTTCCTATTCCAGTGGTATTGGTTACCGGATCAAATGGCAAGACTACTGTAAAAGAAATGATTGCCTCAATTTTTAAGGTAGCAACTGGTGAAGAGTACACATTAGTTACCACAGGCAATTTAAATAATGACATTGGCTTGCCTTTAACTTTGTTGCGTATGCGTCCAAGCGATCGCTTGGCTGTGATTGAGTTGGGCATGAACCATCCTGGTGAGACAGCAGAATTAGCTGCAATTACCCAAGCTAATATTGCCCTGATTAACAATGCACAGCGAGAACATCAAGAATTCATGGCAACTGTTGAGGCAGTTGCAAAAGAGCATGCCACTGCTTTAAGTACGCTCCCCTTGGATGGTGTTGCAGTATTCCCAGCCGATTCTGAATTTACTGATATTTGGTATCAAGCTGCAGACGGACGCAAAGTAATTGATTTTGTTTTGGCTTCTGATGCCTCTTTCGCTAACGCTTCTGTAACCGGCAAGTTACTTATCAATGGAAAAGTGGAGATTAAAACAGAGCTGGGTAAGTTTGAAGTGCAGCTCAATACATTAGGAAATCACAATGTTCGTAATGCGCTTGCTGCAAGCGCTGTTGCTCTGGCAGCTGGTTTAAGTCTTGAAAAAATTAAGATAGGTTTGGAATCCTTTGTTCCGGTCAATGGCCGCATGCAATCAAAACCCTTAAACCCTAGTCGAACTTTGATTGATGATAGTTATAACGCCAACCCAGATTCTGTTAGGGCTGCAATTGATGCTCTGAAGCAGGCTGGTAACACTTCTTGGTTGGTACTAGGTGATATGGGCGAGGTAGGCGATCAAGGCCCTGAGTTTCATGAAGAAGTGGGAGTCTATGCTGCGGAGCAGGGAATTACAAAATTGTTTGCACTTGGAGAGCAATGCAAGTTTGCAGTACAGGGTTTTGATCGTTCGCAGAAAAATCAAGCTGTGAGTACGGCTGCGCATTTCACAAGCTTGGACCAATTGCTTGAAGAGCTCAATGTTGCCTTAGCAGATCAAGAGTTAAATCAGCATCAACATTTAGATATTTTAGTTAAGGGGTCCCGTTTTATGCGCATGGAGCGTGTGGTGCAAGCCTTATTGAAGGAGGCTAAAACATGCTCTTAATATTGGCCCAATGGTTGCAAGATGATTTTGGATTTTTTAGAGTCTTCAACTACATCACCTTTAGAGCAGTAATGGCGACTGTAACTGCGCTCTTAATTGGCTTGGCCGCTGGCCCATGGGTTATTCGTAAATTAACTGCACTGAAGATGGGTCAAGCAGTGCGTACCGATGGTCCCCAAACCCATTTAGTGAAATCAGGTACTCCAACAATGGGTGGTGTATTAATTCTTTTGGGTATTTTTATTTCCTGCATGCTGTGGGCAGATCTCAGAAATCGCTTTATTTGGATTGTGATGATTGTGACATTTGGATTTGGATTAATTGGCTGGGTTGATGATTATCGAAAAGTCGCTCGAAAAGATCCCAAGGGAATGGCTTCGCGAGAGAAATTCTTGTGGCAAACCTTAATCGGTTTATTTGCTGCAATTTATCTGGCTTTCTCCGTATCTGAAGTCAATAATCTAAAGGTATTACAGCTGTTCTTTGATTGGCTTAAGAGCGGCTTCGCTTTAGATTTGCCAGCCAAATCAAACTTACTCATTCCTTTTATGAAGGAAGTCAGCTATCCGCTAGGCGTAATGGGCTTCATCATCCTAAGTTACTTAGTCATTGTGGGCAGTAGCAATGCTGTGAATTTGACAGATGGACTTGATGGCCTCGTGATCATGCCTGTGATTTTAGTAGGCGCGGCATTAGGAGCATTTGCTTATGTGATGGGTAATGCCATTTATGCAAAATATTTACTGTTTCCTTACATTGCAGGTGCCGGCGAACTACTCATTTTTTGCGGTGCCATGGGTGGGGCAGGACTAGCATTCCTTTGGTACAACACGCACCCCGCTCAAGTATTTATGGGTGATGTCGGTGCGCTCGCATTGGGCGGTGCACTTGGCACCATTGCTGTCATTGTCCGTCAAGAAATTGTGCTCTTTGTAATGGGTGGAATTTTCGTCGCAGAAACCGTTTCCGTCATGCTGCAGGTCTTTTGGTTCAAATTTACCAAGAAGCGTTTTGGCGAAGGTCGCCGTATTTTTAGAATGGCACCACTTCATCATCATTTCGAATTAGGTGGCTGGCGTGAAACTCAAGTGGTTGTACGTTTTTGGATTATCACCATTTTATTAGTTCTCATCGGCCTCTCCAGCCTCAAATTACGGTAAGCCAAAGAATATGCATAACTTAGACCAAGCCTTCGCTAATCCTGCACTGATTACAGATGAGCGCTATCAAGCGCCTCAACATTTTTTGATATTGGGGTTGGGAGAATCCGGCTATGCAATGGCTAAGTGGTGTTTACGAAATGGTGCAAAGGTTAGTGTTGTAGACACGCGCAATCGTGAACAGCTGAATGAACGGCAAAAAGCGTGGCTCAGCGATTTGGAATTTGCTGGCCTCAAAGATGCATATTTTGGCTCTCTTGATAATGCTGATTTAAAAAATATTGATGTCATCGGTATTAGCCCTGGTTTATCACCATCGCTAGAGCCAACAGCTTCTTTCTTGGCAAGAGCGGAGGAGTTAAGTGTTGATATTTGGGGTGAGCTAGAGTTCTTTGCTAGAGCATTGGCAGCGTTAGATCGGATGGCTCAAGTAGATCACTCGCAATATCAACCCGCTGTCTTGGCTATTACTGGCACTAATGGGAAAACCACCACCACGGTATTAACTGGCCAATTGTGTCAGCGTGCTGGCAAGCGTGTTGCAGTTGCTGGAAATATTAGCCCCGCAGCTTTAGATCAACTAATGTCGTGTTTGGATGCATCAGATCAAATCGCAGATATGCCTGAGATTTGGGTACTTGAGCTCTCTAGTTTTCAGTTAATCTACACGAGCAACTTTAATGCTACAGCAGCAGCAGTATTGAATATTACCCAAGATCATTTGGATTGGCATGGTGATATGAAGGCCTATATAGATGCAAAGGCCAATATCTTTGGACGAGATTCTGTCTGCATCTTGAATCGTGATGATGCATTGGTGATGAGTCTACTGACTGATGAGCAAAAAACCAATCGATCCATCATTACTTTTGGTGCCAATCGCCCAAATGAACAGGGTACCTTTGGAATTGAGCATGATCTGCGCGCAGGTGGAATTGATTGGTTAGTTTGGGCTGACGTAGATGAGGATCTTGAGCTTCAACCTAAGCGTCGCCGCAAAGCTGTGGTGATAGAAGACGAGCCATTAAGACTGAAACGTTTAATACCAGCTGATGCCTTACGTATTCGTGGTCGTCACAATGCTTTAAATGCGCTAGCTGCATTAGCCTTAGCAAGATCTGCTGGTTTGCCGTTGAATATATTGCTTCATGGTTTACGTGACTATCACGGCGAGCCTCATCGTGTTCAAAGCGTGTCTATTGTGTCGAACGTCGAGTACATAGATGACAGTAAGGGCACTAACGTAGGTGCAACAGTTGCCGCGCTAAATGGTTTAAGTGCTAATGATTCAAATAAACGAATCTGGTTAATTGCTGGCGGTGAAGGCAAGGGCCAAGACTTTAGTCCCTTACGTGACCCGATAACACGATTTGTAAAAGGTGTTTTCTTAATTGGTAAGGATGCTCCGATCATCGCTGAGGCCTTATCGGAATCTGCTCCTTGCATCATGAGTAAGACTTTGCAAAATGCAGTAGCCGAAGCCGCTAAGCAAGCTCAGTCTGGCGACATCGTTTTACTGTCACCAGCTTGCGCAAGTTTTGATCAGTTCAGCGATTACGTTGCCCGTGCGGAAGCATTTGTTGCAGAAGTTCAAGAGCTAGGAATGCAGTTCGAAGGAGTTCATGCATGAATTTGAGGGAAAAAATATTTCCTGAGAGTCGCTTGGGTCTTGACCGCTTCTGGAATTTCTCAAGAGGTGGAATAGATAATTTCCGCAGCGGCTTAAGAGATGCCGTATCTGGTGTTGAGCAAACCCGCTCTCGCATGATGGACTACGACCAGCTATTGGTTTGGGCAGTACTCTCTTTGGCCCTGATTGGTTTAGTCATGGTCTACTCTGCATCAATCACTTTAGCTGATGGCCCTAAGTACGCAAATTACAGTAGCAACTTCTTTTTAATTCGCCATTTGATTTCGTTGACTATCGCGTTAGTGATAGGTATCTGGGCTTTTAAAATTCCCACCTCTGTGTGGGATCGATATTCTCCAGTCATTTTTGGCATCACAGTCATACTATTAATTGCAGTATTGATCCCCGGAATTGGAAAGGGAGTGAACGGGGCTAAGCGTTGGATTCCGTTGGGCTTATTGAGTTTTCAGCCATCTGAATTAATGAAATTCGCCGCAGTCATTTTCGCAGCGAGCTATACAGTGCAACGCCAAGAATATCTCCATTCATTTGTTAAGGGCATGTTACCGATGGGTATCGCTGTTGCATTGGTAGGGGGTTTACTCATGGCTGAGCCAGACATGGGTGCTTTTGTAGTAGTAGCTTTAATTGCCTTTGGAATTTTATTCTTAGGCGGTATCAATGCTAAATTATTTGGTGGCTTGATCTTGGTCGGCATTATGAGTGGGGCAATCATGATTGCACTATCGCCTTTTCGTCGAGGACGAATGCTAGCCTTTATGGATCCATGGCAGGCAGATAATGCAGCAAATAAAGGCTACCAGTTAACCCATTCATTGATGGCCTTTGGCCGTGGTGAATGGTTCGGTTTGGGATTGGGTGGTAGCGTTGAAAAACTCCACTATCTACCGGAGGCTCACACGGACTTCATCATGGCTGTGATTGGTGAAGAGCTTGGATTTGTTGGTGTAGTGGTGATGATCTTTCTGTTTTATTGGATCGTACGTCGTGCATTTTTAATCGGCCGTACTGCGTTGCAGTTGGATCGTAGTTTTGCTGGCCTTGCTGCCAAAGGTGTGGCGATCTGGATTGGCTGGCAAGCTTTTATCAATATGGGTGTGAATTTAGGTTTGCTGCCCACTAAGGGCTTAACTCTTCCATTGGTGAGTTACGGCGGCTCTGGAATTTTGATGAATGCGATTGCAATAGCTATGCTACTTCGCATTGATTATGAGAGCCGAATCTTGATGCGGGGAGGTAAGTTATGACCAAGCCTTCCATTTTGGTGATGGCTGGCGGTACTGGGGGACATATCTTCCCTGGCCTTGCTGTTGCTGAACATCTACGTCACTGTGGCTGGAAGGTATCTTGGCTAGGTAATAAAAATGGCATGGAATATCGCCTTGTAAGGGCATGCAATTTCCCTTTTGAGGCGGTTGATTTTGGTGGACTTCGTGGGAAGGGCCTCAAAGCGAAGCTCATGCTTCCGTTGAATCTGGCGAGAGCAAGCTATCAGAGTTGGAAAATTATGCGCCGCCTAAATCCAAACGTTATTTTAGGAATGGGTGGTTACATTACTTTTCCTGGCGGCTTGATGACAAAACTCTTAAAAAAGCCTCTAGTCCTGCATGAGTCTAATTCAGTGGCGGGTAGTGCCAATCTGGCCTTAGCCAAAATTGCTATGCGTACCTTAACGGGTTTCCCTGATGTGATGACTAAAGCTGAATGGGTAGGAAACCCAATCCGTGAAGAATTTGATGCAGTAGCTGCGCCAACTAAACGTTATGAAGCGCGTACTGGCCCTCTATCCATTTTAGTAGTTGGGGGAAGCTTGGGTGCTAGCGCGTTAAATGATGCTGTGCCTGCTGCACTAGCCTTAATAGATAAATCAGCTCGACCACAAGTAATTCATCAAGCTGGGGATAAACATGTGGCAGAACTTCAAAAACGCTACTCGGAGCTAGGTCTTGAGGCTGATATTCGTCCATTTATAGACGACATGCCCACTGCCTATGCTCAAGCGGATCTAGTGATTTGCCGTTCGGGTGCGATGACAGTTTCAGAAATTGCGGCTTGCGGTGTTGCATCCTGTTTAATCCCATTTCCTTATGCGATTGATGATCATCAGACTGCAAATGCACGCTTTCTGTCAGATGCAGATGCAGCAATTCTTTTGCCGCAAGCAGATCTGAATCCCCAGGATATGGCCTTGATGATTCAAAATTTTAATCGTCAAGATTTAAAGACGATGGCTGAGCGTGCCCATGCATTAGCCAAGCCACATGCCACTCAGCGTGTTGCCGAAGTATGTGCAGACTGCGCGGGGGTAGGAATATGAAGCATATTATTCAGCAAATTCATTTTGTAGGTATTGGTGGCGCTGGTATGAGCGGCATTGCCGAAGTGCTCCTGAATTTGGGATATCAGGTCTCTGGATCTGATTTGACTGAAGGTGCTGTAACCAAGCGTTTAAGGGGCTTGGGTGCAGTGATTCATATTGGACATGATCCTCAGAATATTGGTACTGCAGAAGCCGTTGTTATTTCTACCGCAGTGACTGGTAATAATCCTGAAGTCTTAGCTGCCCGTGCAGCTAGGGTGCCAGTGATTCAGCGCGCCGTCATGCTGGGTGAACTCATGCGCTTAAAACAGGGCATTGCGATTGCGGGTACGCATGGAAAAACAACCACGACCAGTTTGGTAGCCTCAGTATTGGCTGAAGGTGGCTTAGATCCCACCTTTGTGATTGGTGGAAAGTTAAATTCTGCGGGTGCCAATGCACGCTTAGGTCAAGGTGACTTCATTGTGGTTGAGGCAGACGAGTCCGATGCCTCCTTTTTACAGCTATTCCCTGTTATGGAAGTAGTGACCAATATAGATGCTGATCATATGGATACCTATCAGCATGATATGTCGAGATTGAAACAAGCTTTTGTACAGTTCATCCAGCGTATGCCTTTTTATGGTGTTGCTGTTTTATGTATCGATGATGCTAATGTGCGGGATATTATTCCGTTTGTATCTCAGCCGGTATTGCGTTATGGCTTATCAGAAGATGCCGATATTCGGGCTAGCAATGTGCGTGCTGAAGGTACTCGTATGCACTTTACGGTGGATCGTAAGACAGTTCGCCGTCATGGTAATAAGCCAGGCCCATTAGAAGTGCAGTTAAATTTACCCGGCCTTCATAATGTTCACAATGCATTGGCTGCCATCGGAATTGCAACCGAATTGGGTGTCGGTGATGAGGCAATCATTAAGGCGTTATCTGAATTTGGCGGCGTTGGCCGTCGCTTCCAAAAATATGGCGAAATTCCTTTGGAAGCGGGTGGCAGCTTTACGCTAATAGATGACTATGGTCACCATCCCGTAGAAATGGCAGCTACTTTAGCTGCAGCACGCGGAGCCTATCCAGGCCGTCGCTTGGTATTGGCATTTCAGCCTCATCGATTCACGCGCACGCGTGATTGTTTTGGTGAGTTTGTCCAGGTTATCAAAAACTTTGATGCACTTGTGTTGACCGAAGTCTATCCAGCAGGTGAGGCAAAGATTTCCGGGGCGGATGGGCAAAGTCTTATGAAGGCGGCACTTGCAGTTGACAAGACTCTAAAGATCCCTCTGGATCAGACCGCAGTCGCCTTTGCTCCGACAGTGTCTGAGATGCCAGAAAAATTAAGCGCCTTACTCCGCGATGGAGATGTGTTGATTACGATGGGTGCAGGTTCTATTTCTGGATTACCCCATGTGTTAGCGGAGGCAAAGCATGCCTAAGCAAGATCAAGCATTTATGTCATGGGGCGAGCGCGTTAAGAGGGATCTCGCAAGTTTAGATGTGAACTCTCTTGGTCGAGTAGGTGTTCTGCTCGGTGGCCGCTCTGGCGAACGTGAGATTTCATTAATGTCCGGTAGTGGTGTTTTAGAGGCATTGCTCTCTAAGGGTGTTGACGCCCATGCATTTGATCCAGGATTACGTTGTCCAACTGAATTAGCAAAAGAAAAATTTAACCGTATCTTTATCGCATTGCATGGACGTTACGGCGAGGACGGTACGATTCAAGGATTACTTGAGCTCCTAGATTTACCTTACGCCGGCAGTGGTGTATTGGCGTCTGCTTTAGCGATCGACAAAATTGCAACCAAGCGTATTTGGTTGAGTAGCGGTCTATCGACCCCAGAGTTTCAAGAATTAAAAGCCGATAGTGATTGGAACGCGGTAGTGCAGCGTTTAGGCTTGCCGTTGATCGTTAAGCCCGCACATGAAGGCTCATCATTGGGTTTGACTAAGGTGAAATCTGTCGACGAGTTACCTGCCGCTTATCAGCTTGCGGCAGGAATGGATAAAAAAGTAATTGCGGAAACTTGCATCATTGGTGATGAGCTCACTTGTCCATTGGTTGGCTATGGCAAGGATGCTGAAGCTTTACCAGTGATAAAAATTATTCCTCCGCAGGCCAATTACGATTTTCATAATAAATATTTTTCAGATGAAACCCAATATTTATGTCCAACTGGCTTGTCCCCAGAGGTGAATTTTGCAGTTCAAGAATTGGCTTTAGCTGCCTATCGTGCTCTCGATTGCAAGACATGGGGTCGTGCTGATGTGATGTTGGATCATACAACTGGCAAACCCTATCTCCTTGAGATGAATACCTCCCCGGGAATGACATCACATTCTTTGGTACCTATGGCAGCGAAAGCAGCTGGCATTGATTATGCAGAATTGGTGCTTTGGCTTATCAGTCAAACACTAAAGAGGAAAGGTGCTGAGTCAGCATGAGTCAGTTGAACTCTTTCTTAAATGGATTCGGAGAGGTATTTACTTCGCTTGCATCCCCACTTTGGAATTATCCAGAGCGGATGAAAAAATTGAGTCGTTTCTTGATGTACTGTTTTGCGGCAGCGGTTTGTATTGGAATGCTTGTTTGGTTGAGCCAGCGGCCAGTATTTACCTTACGCCAAGTAGTCATCGAGCCTATTGTTGGTCAAACACTAAAACATATTAATCAGCCTGTAGTGAAGCAGCAAGTATTAGAAACGGTTCAAGGCAATTTTTTCAGTGTCAGGCTGGAAGATGTCAAGCGGGGCTTTGAATCAATGCCCTGGGTACGTCATGCGAATGTCCGCAGAGTTTGGCCCAATGGATTAATTGTAAGTATTGAAGAGCAAAAGCCTTTTGGCACTTGGGGTGGAGTTGATAGTCATACCCTGATGAATACCCATGGTGAACTCTTTGTAGGTCGTATTTCCGATATAGGCGATGGGATTCAATTAATTGATTTCTCTGGACCAGAGGATGCTAGCAAAGAAGTAATGCGCTTATACGAGAAAGCGAATGCTTGGTTCAAGCCCTGGAATACAGAGGTAAAAAGTTTAGCTCTCTCCGAGCGCTATGCCTGGCATGTCAAATTATCTAATGGCATGAAGGTGGAATTCGGGAGAGATGAAGAGAATTCAGACAAGACCTTAACTGAGGATCGGGTAGCACGATTGTTTAAGTATTGGCCACAAGTTCAAGAGAAATGGGCAAATCGCGTAGATGCGATTGATCTTCGTTATGCAAATGGCTTTGCAGTGCATCTTGCTTCGGCAAGCCTGAAAAAGAATGAAATAGATAGTAGAAAAATGAGTAGAAGCAATGAGGAGTGAGAATGAGTAAAGATAACCGCGATGTATTGGTCGGATTAGATATTGGCACCTCTAAGGTGGTTGCTTTGGTTGCTGAATTAGCGCCTGATGGTCAATTTAATGTTGTTGGCGTAGGCCAAACTGCGTCTAAGGGACTAAAGAAAGGTGTTGTTGTCAACATTGAGGCAACTGTCCAGTCCATTCAGAAGGCGCTTGAAGAAGCCGAAGTCATGGCTGATCGCCAGATTGTTCAGGTATTTACTGGCATCGCTGGAAACCATATTGTGAGCTTCAACTCTAGCGGCATGGTGGCTATTCGTGACAAAGAAGTGAGTGCGGGAGATGTTGAGCGCGTCCTTGAAACAGCTAAGGCAATCAACATTCCAACTGATCAGCAAATTCTTCACATCCTGGTTCAAGAATTCATTATTGATGGTCAAGAAGACGTTCGTGAACCCATTGGTATGAGCGGCCTTCGTCTTGAGGTGAAGGTACATATTGTTACTGGTGCTGTTAGTGCCGCACAAAATATTGTGAAGTGTGTGCGTCGCTGTGGGCTTGAGGTAAATGATCTCATTTTGCAACCGCTGGCGTCGAGTCTGGCGGTATTAACGGAAGATGAAAGAGAGCTTGGTGTTGTATTGGTTGATATTGGCGGTGGAACTACGGATATTGCTATTTATTGTCAAGGATCCATACGCCATACTGCCGTCATTCCAATCGCAGGGGATCAAATTACTAATGACATTGCGATGGCATTACGAACCCCTACTATCGATGCAGAAGATTTAAAAATTCAGTATGGTATTGCGCGCCAAGATATGGCAGACCCCACGACGATGATTGATGTGCCAGGGATGGGTGATCGTGAGCCACGCCCAATGTCTAAACAGGCATTGGCTGCAGTGATTGAACCGCGAGTTGAAGAGTTATTTACTTTGGTGCGAGGTGTTGTACGTGACTCTGGTTACGAAGATATGGTGTCTTCAGGAATTGTTCTTACTGGCGGCACTGCTTTAATGCCAGGAATGGTTGCACTTGCTGAACAAGTATTTTTGCGTCCAGCACGTGTTGGCACTCCAGAATATCGCGGTCATTTACATGAAGTCTTACGTAGCCCACGATTTGCTACCAGTATCGGTTTGTTAATGGAAGGTCAGGCGCAGTTGTTGCGAGGCCGTCGTGTATCTCAATCAGGCGCTTTACAAAGTGTTGTTTCGCGCATGAAGGAATGGTTTGCAGGAAATTTTTAAGTTTTTTCGTCGTCGTTAATGTAGTACGTTTATTGCCTAGGAGGGTATATGGAATTTGAAATGTTAGATCAAGAAACAGCTGGCAAAACCATTATTAAAGTGGTCGGAGTTGGCGGTGCGGGTGGTAATGCTGTGCAGCACATGATTCGCCGTGGAGTTAATGGCGTAGAGTTTATTTGCATGAACACCGATGCGGGCGCTTTACAGCGTTCTGAGGCATCTGTGAATTTGCAACTAGGTTCTAGTGGACTTGGTGCTGGAGCAAAGCCTGAAATTGGTGCTGCATCTGCTGAAGAGGCACGTGCGCGTATTGCAGATACTTTGCAAGGTGCTCATATGGTGTTCATCACCGCTGGAATGGGTGGTGGTACTGGTACTGGGGCTGCGCCAATTGTGGCTCAAGTCGCTAAAGAAATGGGTATTTTGACAGTTGGCGTAATTAGCAAGCCATTCGATTTTGAGGGTGTCAAGCGCTTAAAGGTGGCAGAAGATGGCGCGGCTGAACTTGAATCTTATGTGGATTCATTGATCGTAGTGCTCAATGAAAAACTCTTTGAGGTCATGGGTGAGGATGCTGAGTTCGATAAGGCCTTTGCCTGCGCGGACGACGTATTGCACAACGCCGTTTCTGGAATTGCGGAAATTATTAATGTCCAAGGCTTAATCAACGTTGACTTTGAGGATGTAAAAACAGTCATGGGCGAACAAGGCAAGGCGATGATGGGAACGGCAACCGTTTCTGGCATGGATCGTGCACGCTTAGCTGCTGAAGCTGCAGTGGCATCGCCATTACTTGAAGGTGTTGATCTGTCTGGTGCCAGAGGCGTTCTGGTGAATATCACTGCTAACCGTTCTTTAAAGTTATCTGAGACTCGCGAAGTAATGGCTGCGATTCGTGGTTATGCCGCGGATGATGCCACAGTGATTTTCGGTACTGTTTATGATGAATCTTTGGGCGATGCCTTGCGAGTGACTGTAGTTGCAACAGGATTAAATAACCCACTTGCACGTCAAAGTCATCAACCAGAAGTAGTTTGGAGACAAGCAACGGGTACCCATGATGCAATGCCGACCATGGCGGACTTAAATAGCTTCGCTCCCGCAAGTGCGTCAGCTGCAATGAGTAAGGTAGGCTTGGATTCTGCTTTGAGTACCAGTGCTGGGTTAGCAATGACAGGGTCTGGTAGTGCGCCTTCAATGACCACTCAAGCAACAAGTAACAGTGTTGATTACAGTCAATATGATTTGCCGCGGGTTTTCCGCAGTTCGCGTGAAGCTGCTCCAGCCCCTACATTAGGCGCTGATAGCTCACCACAGGCTAAATCGATGTTGGATAAAGGGGCTGATTATTATGAAATTCCAGCCTTTTTACGTAAGCAAGCAGACTAAGCAAAGCTCATACAATAGACGTTGAAATGCCAGCGCAGCGCCCCTCCGGACGACGAATCCTGCGCTAGCGTTGGCATGCTTATAACAACTATGTATTAATTGGAGATCTTATGATTGCAGTTGGACAAAAATTACCGAATGCCACTCTGTATGAGTTTTTAGATGAAGCAACTGAAGGCTGTGCCATTGGTCCGAATGCATTTGAAGTTGAGAAGCTGACTGTTGGTAAAAAAATAGTGATCTTTGCATTGCCTGGCGCATTTACGCCAACTTGTTCTGCAAAGCATGTTCCTAGTTATGTTGAACACTTTGATGCGATTAAAGCAAAGGGTGTCGATGAGATTTGGTGCATTTCAGTAAATGATCCATTTGTTATGGGTGCTTGGGGACGTGAACAAAAAGTAGGTAATAAGATTCGCATGTTTGGCGATGGTAGTGCCGAATTTACAAAGAAACTGGGCCTAGAATTAGATTTGACTGCTCGTGGTTTTGGAGTTCGCTCAGACCGCTATGCCATGATCGTTGAAAATGGCATTGTAAAAACTTTAGATCGTGAAGCGCCCGGTAAGTTTGAAGTAAGCGATGCCGCTTCAGTTTTAAAGCAACTTTAAGTAGTGATTCCTGAATTGAGATAAGACCAACATGAAGCAACGCACCATCGCTACCCCGATTAAAACTGTAGGGATTGGCTTGCACTCTGGGCGCAAGGTGACTTTATCGATTAAGCCTGCTCCGGTGAATTCAGGAATCGTATTCGTGCGTGTAGATACCCCAGAGCAGTCGGTGATACCGGCTACCGCTCTGGCGGTTTGCGATACCCGCCTTGCATCTGTTATTCAAAAAGATGGAGTACGCGTTTCCACGGTCGAGCATTTACTCTCGGCTTGTGCCGGTTTAGGCCTTGATAATTTATTCATTGAGCTAGATGGCGAAGAAGTGCCGATTATGGATGGTAGTGCTGCCTCATTTCTATTCTTAATGGAGTCTGCTGGTATTGCAGAGCAAGATGCACCCAGACAATTTTTAGTTATTAAAAAACTAATTGAAGTCCGAGAAGGCGATAAGCTAGCCCGCTTAGAACCTTTCTTTGGTTTTAAATTGGATTTCACAATCGACTTTAAGCATCCGGCCGTTGATAAGACAGGTCAGCGTTTTGTAGTAGATTTTGCTGAGCACGCTTATCGAAGTGAAATTGGTCGTGCGCGCACTTTTGGTTTTGCCCATGAGGTTGAAGCATTACGAGAAATGGGTTTAGCGCGCGGCGGAAGTTTAGATAACGCGATTGTGCTCGATGAGCACCGCATCCTGAATAACGAAGAACTACGTTATGAAGATGAGTTTGTGCGCCATAAAATTTTGGATGCCATTGGGGATCTTTACTTGGTTGGGCACCCTATTGTTGGGTCTTATGTGGCAGAAAAATCAGGGCATGCCCTCAATAACGCGCTTTTACGAAAGTTGTTAGAGGACCCAAGCGCTTATGAGATTACAAGCTTTCCAGAAAGTAAGGCTCCTGCGGCATACTCCAAAGAGAGTCAGCCCCTTTTTTTCTGAAACCGCCTCCTGAGGTTTTATCTATCTTTACTTGGGTTTGTTTTGAAGAAGGCGTTCAACTGCCTTACGTAAGTCGGAATCCGGAGCCAACTTATCGACCAAAGACTCCCAAGATGCCCTTGCTACCGCATTAAATCCCCTCGCTTTTTCTGTCGCCTGGCGACCTTCACGCGGCTTAATGTCCCAGGTAGTTGGTGCTGGCTTTAGGCGTACTTTAATAACCGAACAAACCACCCCATTCTTAGCTAAACCATTGATTAAGCTAGGTAAAACTTGCTGAAGTCGAGTAGCAATGCTCGCCCCACCCACCAATAAAAATAGCTCATTTTGACTGCCAGTCCGCCATCCAACTTCCATTTTTGAGGCTAAGTGATCTAAATCCAACTCAAATAGAGCGGCCTTGAGTGCCACTTTGAGTTTGGCTAGATCTTCCGTTTTGGCCAAAATTCCACCGAGCCCCTCGGAATCACGTAAGTAGTCCAGCCAGTCATGGGCTACTTTCATAGGCTTAGGTTTGGAGGAAAAGTTCATATAAAAATAGGGTACGGGTGATAAACTCAAGGTCTTAATTTACTTCAATATCCCATGGTAATCGGTCTTCTTAAAACCTTGGTCGGCAGTCGTAACGACCGCCTCATAAAACAGTATCGCAAAGCGGTTGCTAAAGTGAATGCTTTCGAGCCTAGCCTGCAAGCTTTGGATGACGCTGCACTGCAAGCAAAAACTGCTGAGTTCAAATCTCGTTTGGCTGCTGGTGAGTCATTGGATGACCTGGCTCCGGAAGCTTTTGCGGTCGTTCGTGAGGCCAGTACTCGCGTTATGAAGATGCGTCACTTTGATGCTCAGATGATGGGTGGTCTTGCATTGCATCAGGGCAAGATTGCGGAAATGGGAACAGGTGAAGGTAAGACCTTAACTGCAACACTGCCTGTATATTTAAATGCATTAAGCGGTCAGGGTGTTCATGTAATTACTGTGAATGATTACTTGGCTCAGCGAGATGCAGAGTGGATGTCAACCCTCTACAATTTCTTGGGCATGAAGGTTGGTGTGAATTTATCGCAGATGGAGCACGCCACTAAGCAGGAGGCTTATGCTGCCGATATCACTTACGGTACCAATAATGAGTTTGGCTTTGATTACCTCCGCGATAATATGGTGCAAGACTTTGGTCAGCGCGTTCAGCGCGGGCTAGCTTATGCGATTGTTGATGAGGTGGACTCGATCTTGATTGATGAGGCACGCACTCCATTGATTATTTCTGGTCAAGCCGAAGACCATACGGATCTCTACATCAAAATTAATGCATTGCCTGCTTATTTAGAGCGTCAAATCGGCGAGGAAAAAGCCGATGGCACTGGTGTTGAAAAGCCAGGTGATTATTGGGTAGATGAAAAGTCCCAGCAAGTCTATCTAACTGAGCGCGGTCATGACAAGGCGGAGACAGTCTTAGTTGAGCTTGGCGCTTTAAACGATGGCGAATCTTTATATGCTCCCCAAAACATTACATTAATGCACCATGTGTATGCAGCCTTGCGTGCACACACCCTATACAACCGTGATCAACAATATGTAGTCCAAAATAATGAAGTCATTATTGTTGATGAGTTCACAGGGCGCTTAATGCAGGGTCGTCGTTGGTCAGATGGTTTGCATCAAGCGGTTGAGGCAAAAGAGGGTGTACAGATCCAGAATGAGAACCAGACCTTAGCCTCAATTACCTTCCAGAACTATTTCCGGATGTATGGCAAATTGGCCGGTATGACCGGTACTGCTGATACGGAAGCATACGAGTTTAAGGAAATTTATAGCCTTGAGACTGTAGTCATTCCACCGAATCGCCTAAGTCAAAGAAAAGATCGGCAAGATCAAATTTACAAGACTTCACGCGAGCGTTACGACGCAGTGATCAAAGATATTGATGACTGCTTTAAACGTGGTCAGCCAGTACTGGTTGGCACTACCTCGATTGAAAACTCTGAGTTAATTGCGAGCCTACTAGATCAGCGTGAATTGCCACATCGAGTCTTAAATGCCAAACAGCACGCTCGTGAAGCGGAAATCATTGCTCAGGCTGGTAGACCGAAGATGATTACGATTGCCACCAATATGGCTGGTCGTGGTACAGATATTGTGTTGGGTGGTAATGTAGGTAAACAATCTTCTTTAATCCAGGCGGATGACCAGCTCCAAGAGGCTGAGAAGGCTAGCAAAATTAAGATTTTGCAAGACGAATGGCAAAGTCTGCATGATGAGGTTTTAGCTGCTGGCGGATTACATATTATTGGTACGGAGCGCCACGAAAGTCGCCGCATTGATAATCAACTGCGTGGTCGTGCAGGTCGTCAAGGCGACCCCGGCTCTTCCCGCTTCTATCTTTCCTTGGATGATGCCCTCTTACGTATTTTTGCTGGAGATCGTCTGCGCGCAGTCATGGATCGCCTCAAAATGCCGGATGGAGAGCCTATCGAGGCCGGCATGGTGACTCGCTCGATTGAGTCTGCTCAGCGCAAGGTTGAAGGTCGTAACTTTGATATTCGTAAGCAGTTATTAGAGTACGACGACGTTGCCAATGACCAGCGTAAAGAAACCTATCGCCTCAGAAATGAAGTTTTAGAAAGCGACGATGTTGGCGAATTGATTGCTAATTTGCGTGAAGACATCCTGCGTACTATTTGTGGCTTGTATGTTCCGCCTGAGTCGATGGAAGAGCAATGGGATTTAGCAGGGCTTGAGAATATATTGGCGAATGACTGGGGTTTAACGATCGACCTGAAAAATTGGGTTGAGAGTGCTGCCTCGATGGAAGACGGGCAGATTATTGAGTACGTATTGCAGGCCGCAAAAGAAGTCTATGATGCGAAAGTCGAGCTCTCCGGTCGTGCTTCCTTTGCCGGATTTGAGAGATCTGTTTTGCTTTACAGCCTAGATACCCATTGGCGGGAGCATTTGGCGGCCTTGGATCATTTGCGTCAAGGCATTCATTTGCGTGGCTACGCTCAAAAAGATCCAAAACAAGAATACCGTCGCGAAGCATTCGAGCTTTACGGTGAATTATTAAATGTCATCAAGAGTGATGTGACGAAAAGTATCATGACGGTACAAATTCGGAGTGCGAGTGAGTTGGATGAAGCCTCTGAATCCATCAATGAAGATTTAGCTAAGCTCTCAGATGTCCAATACCAACATTCAGATCCAGACCTTGAGGTTGCCGGCTCAACAGGTGATCGTGGTGCAGCAATTGAAATTGCGCCAGCACCACTGCGTACAGGGCCCAAGATTGGTCGAAATGATCCTTGTACCTGTGGCAGCGGTAAGAAATATAAGAACTGTTGCGGCGCATTAAGTTAGTCTATTGATTGTCAAAGAGCTGCCGAATTCTGCAGCTCTGCAGGGCCTCATCTACAATTGTCAGATCATGACAGTTAACCTACCACCCCCCCTAAAAGATCAGCTGAAGCCTATCAAAGGCTTTCAGATGGGTATTGCAGAAGCCGGTATTAAAAAGGCCAATCGCAAAGATCTACTGGTAATGACTTTGGCTGCTGGCTCCCAAGTCGCAGGTGTCTTTACCTTAAACCGTTTTTGCGCTGCACCAGTTCAGGTTTGCCGAGAGCATCTAGCCCATGATGGCACTAAGGGGGAGATTCGCGCTTTGGTAGTGAATACTGGTAATGCGAATGCAGGAACAGGTGATCAGGGTATGAAAGATGCCCTAGCAACTTGCGCTGCACTTGCGAAAGAGTTACAGCTGAACCCTGAGCAGATTCTCCCCTTTTCTACAGGCGTAATTTTAGAGCCCTTACCGATTGCTAAATTGATTGATGCGTTGCCGAAGGCAGTTGCTAATTTAGGTGAAGATCTATGGTTTGATGCTGCAGAAGCCATCATGACAACCGATACGCAGCCTAAAGCCAGTTCTTTGGCAGTGGAGACGCCGTTAGGTCTTGTCACCATGACCGGCATCTGCAAAGGTGCAGGCATGATTCATCCGAATATGGCGACTATGCTGGGCTTCATTGCAATGGATGCTGGCTTTGCACCGGGTTTGTTGGCCAGTTTGACGCGTGAAGTTGCAGATCAATCATTTAATGCGATCACAATAGATGGTGATACTTCAACGAATGATTCTTTCATCATAATTGCAACAGGCCAATCATCAGTGCAGATTCAATCTACTGATGACCCTAGTTATGGCCTGGTAAGGACTGCTTTAATAGAGCTTGCACGCAAACTAGCACAAATGATCGTGCGTGATGGCGAGGGTGCCACTAAATTTATTACGATTGATGTACAGGGCGGCAAGACGGAGAAAGAGTGTCGATTGGTTGCTGAGGCGGTAGCTCACTCACCATTGGTAAAAACCGCCTTCTTCGCTAGTGACCCCAATCTGGGCCGCATACTTGCTGCTATTGGTTACGCTGGTATCACTGATCTTGACGTAAACCAAGTGCAAATGTGGCTTGGTGATGTGTGGGTGGCTAAGAATGGTGGCCGCAATCCTGAGTATCAAGAGGCTGATGGTCAAAGAGTGATGCAGGCAGCAGAAATCACCGTCAAAATTGACTTGGGTCGTGGATCAGCAAAACAGACCATGTGGACTTGCGACCTATCACATGACTACGTTTCCATTAATGCTGACTACCGCTCATAGGAAAACATGAGATGAATGAAAAACTAGACCAGCTCCTGAGCCATTTGGAAACATTTCTACCAAAGCAGTTAACTGAAGAGCAGTGGCAGTCTTCCACTGCATTTAGATGGCGTCGACGTGACAGTATCTTTGGTAGCATTGGATTTCTGCAGCCGGTCAAACATGTAGCAGATATTAGCTTTGAAGATCTGAAAAATATTGATCGTCAACGCGATGCGATTCGTGACAATACTAAGAACTTCATTCAAAAGAAACCAGCAAATAATATTTTGCTCACAGGTGCACGAGGTACAGGCAAGTCTTCGCTCATTAAAGCGAGCTTGCATGAGTTTGCTACTCAGGGACTGCGTTTAGTTGAAGTAGAAAAAGAACATCTAGCAGACTTAGCTGATATTACTGACTTGCTGGGTGATCGGCCTGAGCGATTCATTATTTTCTGCGACGATCTTTCCTTTGAAGACGGTGAGTCTGGATATAAGGCTATGAAGTCCGCATTGGATGGTTCGGTATCCGCCCAAGTCGATAATATTTTGATCTACGCCACATCAAACCGTCGTCACCTATTGCCTGAGCATATGAAAGACAATCTGAGCTACTCTCATAGTGATGATGGAGAAATTCACCCGGGCGAAGTAGTTGAAGAAAAGATTTCACTGTCAGAGCGTTTTGGTTTGTGGCTCTCTTTCTATCCGCCTAAACAGGATGAGTATTTGGAAATCGTTGCCCATTGGTTACGCCATTTTAGTTTAAGTGATTCGCAGATAGAAGATGCGCGAGCTGAGGCATTGGTTTGGGCATTAGAGCGTGGTTCACGTTCTGGCCGAGTAGCTTGGCAGTTCGCGAAGCACTGGGCTGGGTCACATACTGTTTAGGTATTTATTTTTTTGATGAGTGAATTGAATCGTCCCGTTACCGAAGTTGCCGCTGGGATCTTATTGGATGCAGAGGGGCGCTACCTCTTGGGCCAGCGTCCAGAGGGTAAACCTTATGCAGGCTACTGGGAAGTTCCGGGCGGCAAAATTGAAAGTGGTGAATCTGTATTTGCAGCGCTCAAACGCGAATTAAGGGAAGAGCTTGGAATTGAAATTGAGTCTAGCGAAGAGTTAGTTGTTTTAGAACACGATTATCCACATGCTTATGTTCGTTTACATGTCAGCATTATTCGGCAATGGAATGGGGTACCGATGGGATGCGAAGGACAGTTACTTTCTTGGCAGTTACTCGGAGATGCAGTTCCAACAGTGGAGCCCTTATTGCCAGCGGCATGGCCAATGCTCGAAAAGCTCAGACTACTAAGGGCTTAGAACTGGCAGAGGGTAAGTCTAAAAGGCACATCCTCATTGAGAAGCTGAGGTTTTTTATCGCGATCTGCTTTTAGAAATCGAATGGATAGCAAGTATTTATTAGCACTGATCTCAGAAAAGAGGGTGTCATCCTCTACGGCAATGCGCATCAGTTGATACACCTTGCCGGAGGGTGCTTGTTGATAAGAGCCTTGATGTCCAACAACATCCTTGGCTTCACCAGATTGGCGGAGTAGACGTAAGAAAATTTGACAAGCTTCTTGCCATGGTAAAAGTGGCGCAATGTATTTTTCTAATAACTCCCTGCGTTGAGTCGAGGGAGTATTTTTCCAAGCATGGTAGCTTGGTAAATCAATTGGACTAGTTCCACCCGGAATATTTAAGCGCGTTCGAATAGCATTCAACCATTCACTTTCGCTAATCACCGCATTAGGCTTACCCATCGACTGATTAATACTCAATGCAGCCTTATCAATTTCAGTAAGCGTTTGTGAAAGCGCCTCCTGATCTACTTTTTGAGAGGACTTCAAGCCCTGCAAAGTATATTTTTGACGTTCGAATTCTTTGAGCAACAAAGACTTAATGTCACCTCGAGAGCCAATGTCGCCCAAATCAAATAACATCGCAATTGCATTGTGATGGAGCTCGGGATCATCAGATCTTAGGAAGTGATTAAAGCGGGCGAACAAGTACTCTAGCCGAAGCATGCTTCGGACTAATTCATTGAAAGGATATTCGTAGACGATCACAAGCCTACATTCTATGACGAACTCAGGGGCTCTCCCTAAATTCTGAGCAATTGTTGGTGCAGATGGAAAACCTCAGATTTGAGATCTTCCAGGCTGCCTTGATTTTTAATCACGGCATCAGCGGCGGCTAGACGGATCTCTCGGGTGGTTTGTGCTTTAAGGACATTTTCTACCTCTGATCGAGTCATATTGCTGCGCTGCATCACTCTTTTTATTTGAGTTTCTTCTGGGCAATCTACCACCACTAGATGGTCAATCAGTTTTATCCATGAGCCGGATTCAATAAGGAGGGGAACAACAAAAACTAGGTAAGGAACCCCGAGTTTTGCTAGTTTAAAAGCGTTTTTTGCCGTTTCTTGCTGAATCAAAGGGTGAGTAATTTGCTCTAACGTTTGCCTAGCTTTGGGATCTGAAAAGACGAGGGTGCGCATTTTAGGGCGATCCAGAGCGCCTTGAGGATCAATGAATTCAGATCCAAATGCCTCGGTAATCAATGTAACTGCTTTACCGCCAGAGGAGGTAATGTGATGAGAAATCAGGTCTGTATCAATAATTCCAGCTCCAAGCTCTCCTAGCAAGTCGCTGACGGCAGTCTTGCCGGAACCAATGCCACCAGTTAAGCCAATCAAGGGTATTTTCCCTTTTAAAGCTTTTAAATCAGTCTGGGTAGGATCAAAGTCTGAATGAGTTGAGGCCATAGCAATTCAATGATGCCAGCAAAAGCTAGAAATGGGCCAAAAGGGAATGCGTTCCCAACATTGTGCCGATTCCATTTGAGCCAAACGATGCCACCAATAAGCCCCGTGATAGAGGCGATCAGGAGAATGGTAGGTAGAGAGTGCAAACCTAACCAAGCGCCCAAGGCTGCTAAGAGTTTTGCATCACCCATGCCAATACCATTGCGATTTTTGAGCAGACGATAGCCAGCATTTAATGCCCACAGTGATCCATAACCCAGAATCCCCCCAAGTAAGGCTGAAGCCGGGGATGTGAGGGAGAGGTCTGAAACGCAATTAAAAACGATGCCTAAAAAGATCAAGGGCAGTGTAATGACATTGGGCAAGCGAAAAGTACGCCAATCAACATAGGCCAAGTAAAGCAAGGCCAAGATCAAAAAGGATTTCATTATCCAAATGATGGCTTTGGGATCCATTAAACAATTTGCCCTAAATTAAAGATGGGTAGATAGAGGATTATGACTAAAGTGCCAATGATGACTCCAACAAAAAGAATCAGTGCAGGCTCTAGGCTCTGACTAAGGGTATTTAGTTGACTGCTCAACTGTGAGCCTAAAGTAGTAGCACGCTTATTTAGCATCTCAGCCAATCCGCCACTTTCAGCGCCAATATGAAGTAGTAATAGGGTCTCTACATCAAGTAGGCGTGACTTTGGGTCTGCTCGTTTAAGAGACTCACCCAAAGGCCATCCACGAGTCAGATGTTTAAATATTTCAGCACTAAAGTCATGGCTTACCCAGTGATTAGAAGATTGCGCAGTAACTCTTAGCGCATCTGGCAGAGGTAAGCCAGTTTCCAATAAATGACCTAAAGTTCGACACCAATGGCTGAGCGTTGCCAGTCTAAACAAATTCCCCAAAAATGGAATCCTCAAGAAGAGAGCATCACAGGACTTTTGGAGTGCGCTGGATTTGAGCCATGCATATAGAAAGCCAGCACTTAGAATTAGAGTGGCTGTCACTAATTCTAAGTAGTAATCCTGGATACCCGAAGAAATGACAATGAGTATTCTGGTGGGCGCTGGCAGCTCCGCCTGAAAATGTCCAAAGACCTCCTTAAAAACGGGCACAACCCAAACCATCATTACTATTACCAGCAAGAAAGAGGTGGCTAAAGTGATCATAGGATAAGTCAGAGACTGCTGGACTTTTCTGCGCAATTCTATTTGTGCTTCCAGTTGCGCGGAAATTGTCCGAAGCGCTAAACCTAGATCGCCCGATCGCTCACTGACTCTAATGAGGTTTGAAAATTCTGGGGAAAATTTTCCATCTTGCGCACTCAAGCAAAAAGAAAAACTATGCCCCTTTTGAAGAAGAGAGCGGATCTCTTCTAACCATGCCTGCCAAGATTTTGGTGCAGACTGAATTAATAGCGCAATGGCATTTAGCAAGGGGAGCCCAGCCTGAAGAAGGGAGAGCATTTGTTCTGCGAAATGCAGTTGCTCAGACTGACTGAGTCTTTGATTAAAAAATATTCCCATTAATGCCAAGTGCCCAGCTCTGAATTTAAAGAGATCTGGTCGATTAAACCTGTTTTAACTGATTCCATGCCTGCGGAGTAAATATCCAGAGGGTGACTTGATTCCAGTAAGTGTTTGCTGCCTAAAACTTCATGAACACCAATGCGACCAAAATATCCCGAACCTTTGCAAAGATGGCAAGGAGCTCGCTTAGGAATCTGATGGCACTGTTCACAGCGTTTACGGACAAGTCTTTGAGAGCTTACACAGCGCAGGCAGGACTCAATGGACTCTTGGTCTATGCCCAAGCTGTTGAGTCGACTGAGAGCTCCAATTGCATTGCGTGTATGCAAGGTGCTGAGAACCAAATGACCTGTTTGTGCTGCTTGAATGGCGAGCTGTGCACTTGCGGCATCGCGTATTTCACCAATCATGATGACGTCAGGGTCTTGGCGCAATAGGGCGCGAATAATAGTAGGGAAATCTAAACCCGCTTTTGGGTGATAGGCAACTTGATTGATACCTGGAAGGCGGATTTCGATGGGATCCTCTACAGAGCAAATATTACGTTGCACTTGGTTTAATGCACTCAGGCAGCTATATAAGGTGCGTGTCTTACCGCTGCCTGTAGGCCCTGTCACCAAAATTAAGCCATTGGTCTGATGAATGGCAGTGTGAAATATCTCGAGTTGCTCTGGAAGCAGTCCGATTTGATCTAGCGCAAGCTCGTCCAGGCGGCTAGGCAGTATGCGGATTACCGCCTTTTCGCCATGCAAAGTAGGAAGGATGGATACCCGGCAATCGATATTGGGATGGCTAAAGTCATGGCCAATAGCCAGGCGCCCGTCTTGAGGTAGACGCTTTTCTGCAATATCAAGACGAGCTAATATTTTGATGCGTGTAATTAGACGCTCGTGCAAATCAATCGGATATTGGTTTTGTAATGCAAGGCGACCATCTATTCTCACCCGCACTACTGTTTCTTGAGATCTTGCCTCAATATGGATATCAGTAGCCCGCGTAGTTAGTGCATTGACAGCAATTTCATACCAGGTCCGAATGATGTGAGAGTCATGCAGAAGCTCGCTCAATCTGGATTCAGTTTAGCGATAGGTCTATATAACTTCACGGTTTTTACAGCATGCTCATCAAACTGCACGATTTCCATTACAACGCCCGCAATCCGAATGCTCACATCGTAATCGGGAATAGCCTCTAATTTTTCTAGGATAAGACCATTCAAAGTACGCGGGCCATCCAAGGGTAAGTTTAGATTGAGAAGGCGGTTTAAATCTCGTAATGAAGCAGTGCCACTAGCTAAATAAGTTCCATCTGCCAACCAGCGAGGATCATTTGAAAGATTCGAGAATGAGGTTGTGAATTCACCAATCAATTCTTCAACAATATCTTCAAAAGTAACTAGACCAAGTACTTCACCATATTCATTAACCACTAGGCTTAAACGTTGTTGGTTGTCTTGAAAGAATTGCATCTGCTGCAGAACAGGTGTTCCGCTTGGGATAAAGTAGGGCTCGTTTAGTAGAGCCCGAAAGTCTTCGTGATGAAGCTCTAGATTACCTAGCAATGAAAGTGCCTTTTTTACTGAAAGAATTCCAACAATCCGTTCAGAGTCACCATCGCAGACTGGTAATTTATTGTGATAACAAGTTTCTAGCTGCTGCACTACTTCATCAATCGGTCTTGAGAGATCAAGTGCCTCAATCTTCGAGCGAGGTGTCATCACATCATCAACCAAAATATTTTCTAAATTAAATAGATTGAGCAAAATATTGCGATGGTGAGTAGAGACAAAGCGATTAGATTCAAGTACTAGACTACGTAATTCTTCCTTACTCATTACTCTATTGTCTGTTGAGGTTTGAAGTCCAGAAACTCTCATTAATCCCGATACAAAGCTGTTAATGAACCAGAGTAGTGGTTTTAGTAAGAAGGTGAGGGGTAGGATGACAAAGCCAACATTGCTGGCAATTTTTTCAGGAAAGGCTGCCCCGATCACTTTTGGCGTGATCTCACTAAAAATAATAATCAGTAGTGCAACCACTAGGGTGGCGATCGACAGTACTAGGCCGCTATCACCAAAAATATGGAGCGCAATCCCGGTAACTAAGATGGGTAGGATCGTATTGATGAGGTTATTGGAGATGAGTAGAACGGATAGTAGCGAATCAATTCTTTTTAATAACCTCTCGGCAAGTGCAGCCCCAGCGTTACCGCCATTTGCCATAGCTCGCAGGCGATGACGATTGGCTGACAGCATGCTAGTTTCGGCCATGGAAAAAAAGCCAGAGAGTGCGAGTAAAAATAGGACTAATGCGACTTGGCCAATAAAAGGCCAATCATCAAAAAAGGTGTCCATGAGTTATGCCTGCAAAGAATAAGGAGCAACCAATATAGCAAAGAGCGATTTCACTAGCTATAGGTATCTTGGAAAAACGGATGACCGCATTCTTCAATCTATGTCAGAATCTTCTGGATGCTGACCCCTAAATCCACAGAATATTGCGTCATATCAGCCCCTTTTGGCCGCCTAGGTGCGAAAACAGAGTTGGTGGATGGCAGTTTGATGATCTCAAAAATTGATTATTTGTTGCCAAATACCGCCTTGAGTGCCCCAGGCAACCAATTAGCGAAAGCGTTTTTAAAACAGTGCGAGCACTATTTCAGCAATGCCGCATTTGTTTTTGACCTCCCCCTAAAGCCTGCTGGCACTGCTCACCAGCAAAAGGTTTGGAGAGTCGCTCAGAGTATTCAGGTGGGTAATACGATTACTTATGGCGAGATCTCAAAAATGATTCATAGTGGACCTCGCGCAGTTGGGACTGCCTGTGGTGCCAATCCATACCCTTTAATTACCCCCTGCCACAGGGTAGTTTCTGCACAAGGGCTTGGGGGCTTTATGAAAGAAGATAGCCCTGGTTTTTATCGCCAAGTCAAAGTATGGCTTTTAAAGCATGAAGGTGTACCTTAATTTGCCTCTACTGCAAGTCTTCTCAAGCGACCAGAGGCGGTATAAAAAAATGATTGCATGAGGAAGTTATTGCCGGCAGCGATTTTGGTGAAGCCATAGAAAATCCAAACTCTATTTCTAGAGACCTTTAGTAAGGCTTGATCGCTCAATTCTTGTCTAGCAGCAATCTTTTCTAAGGTCATGACCGCAAGGCCGAATGCCAAAAAGCAGAAACGCCTCATACCCACCTCTTTAGTAGGGATCAACGTAATGTACTGAAGCGAGTCCTGTAGTTTTTCGTAGGCAATCTTGAGCAACTCCGTTTGACTCATCTGAGCGGGCTTCCATGAAACTCCGCGTGCACAATCTTCTGGCGAGTCTTTTAGGATATTGGTCATTTGCAAGGCTTGACCAAACGCTAAAGCGAGCCGCTCATTCCCAGCGATATTTTGCGCAAATTCAGGGGAGTGGTGACCAAAGATCGTAGTAAGCAGCTCCCCAACTACGCCTGCCACGACATAACAGTATTCTTCAAATTCAGCGAGGTCTTTAAGACCTGTACGTGATTGTCGACTATGAAAATGGGACATGCCTTCAGACATGATCGCAATGCAACGACTAATAGCCGCCTGATCACGATTGGGAAAGGTGCGGAGAATGCTCAGCACAGTTGGGGTATGAGCAATTAAATCAAGTTCATCCCTATTGGAATAGCCTTTCAAAGCCCCTAGACAGGGCGTTACGAATGACGCTACTGGAATGGTGCCAAGCACAGCATCTAAGAATAGTTTTGATAAACCCTGCTTCTCTGTTGGGCTAATTTGAGCCGCATCCTCGATTGTGTCGACGATGCGGCACAGCAAGTAGGTGTTGCCCACAACGATTTCAATTGCAGGGGGAAGCAGGGGAATAGTCAGCGCAAAAGTACGCGATACAGAACCCAGAATCGCTTTTTGATAGGCTATATCAGTGTTTTGGTTCTCTAGGATTGAATTCACCCCTGAATTATGTCAGACAGACTCAGCCATAGCTGGTGCTCCTTGATTAAATGACATAAGTAACAAAGCCATATAATTTGTTCAAAAACCTGAAGGAGAAATTGGGCGATGTTGATTTGGTTTGTCGTCATCTATTGGGTGGTATCTGTAGGCATCGGTCTTTGGGCTGCGCTTCGGGTTAAAAACACCGCGGACTTTGCTGCAGCTGGTCATAGTCTTCCATTGCCAATTGTTACCGCGACCGTATTTGCCACCTGGTTTGGCTCAGAAGCAGTATTGGGCATTCCGGCTACTTTCTTGAAGGAGGGTCTGGGTGGAATTGTTTCCGACCCTTTTGGCTCTTCAATGTGTTTGATCTTGGTCGGACTCTTTTTTGCTCGCCATCTGTATAACCGTCGCATGCTCACGATTGGTGATTTCTTTAGAGAAAAATATGATCGTACGGTAGAGGTTTTAGTCACACTCTGTATTGTGGTTTCTTATTTAGGATGGGTTGCAGCACAGATTAAAGCCTTAGGTTTGGTCTTTAATGTTGTCTCTGACGGCAGCATTTCACAAACTGGTGGCATGTTGATTGGCGCGGGCAGTGTTTTAATTTATACCCTCTTTGGCGGCATGTGGTCAGTTGCGATCACTGACTTCGTTCAGATGATCATCATTGTGGTGGGGATGCTCTATATTGGCGGCGAGCTGACGGCTCAAACGGGGGGTGTTGGCGTTGTAATTGAGCATGCAGCCGCGGCTGGACAGTTTTCTAATTTCTGGCCGGATATGAATCTCACCTCCATTTTGGGCTTTGTGGCTGCCTTATGCACCATGATGTTGGGCTCGATTCCTCAGCAAGATGTCTTTCAACGAATTACCTCATCTAAGAATGTGAACATTGCAGTACAAGCAGCCTTATTGGGCGGGGTAATGTATTTCATCTTTGCTTTTGTCCCGCTTTACCTGGCTTATTCAGCAACCATCATTGATCCAGGCTTGGTGGAGCGATACCTCGATACTGATCCGCAAATGATTTTGCCTCAGCTGATCCTGAATCACGCTCCATTGATTGCCCAGGTTATGTTTTTTGGGGCATTACTCTCAGCCATTAAGAGTTGTGCGAGCGCCACCTTGCTTGCACCCTCAGTGACGTTTGCTGAAAACATTGTGAGAGGCTTTTTTAAGCACTTGTCTGATCACGAGCTATTGAAGGTCATGCGCATTACGGTTCTCTGTTTTACACTCGCCGTCACCTTTTTTGCGATTAACTCCGAATTATCGATTTTTAAGATGGTGGAGAGCGCATACAAAGTCACCCTAGTCGCTGCTTTTGTACCACTTGCGTTTGGGGTGTATTGGTCCAAAGCTAACTCGCTTGGAGCCTTATTGGCAGTGTTGGGAGGGCTTACCGTCTGGATTGCTTGCGAAATTCTGGCGCCCCACGCTATTCTTCCTCCACAATTGGCTGGGCTCTTGGCTAGCATTGCAGGCATGCTTTTGGGTGGTTTGGTTCCTAGGACTCAGTTAAGAGCGAGTTAACGTATCTAGTAACTAGGAGCATCCTTAAGTTGGATATTCAATTTATTGCGTTGCAAAAACATCTTCTCTAATATGATATTAATTGAGAATTTTTTATCTTGATGGGATTCCTATGAAAATCTGTGTGATCGGTGGAGGGGGCGCTATTGGCGGTTACCTTGCTGTCATGTTGGCGCGTGCCGGCAATGAAGTGACGGTGGTTGCTCGCGGCGCTACATTGGCTGCGATTAAAGAGCGTGGCCTAGCATTAATTATGGATGACCAGCCTGAGCCTTTAGTTGCCCAAGTAAAGGCGGTGGAAAAAATTAGAGAAGCAGAAACTCCTGATGTTGTTATTTTAGCGGTGAAGGCGCATCAAGTAGAGCCAATCATTGAAGACTTGGCTGCAATCATGGGGCCAGAAACAATTTTGATTCCGATGCAAAACGGAATTCCATGGTGGTATTTCCAGAAGCTAGGCGGTCAATACCAAGATCATTCGGTTGAAACAGTGGATGCTGGCGGAGTAGCCAAGAAGTCCATCAACCCAAACAATATTATTGGTTGCGTAGTCTATCCAGCTACCTTCACTCAAGCTCCCGGTGTAATTCGACATGTCGAGGGGAATCGCTTTCCACTAGGTGAGTTAGATGGCAAGCAAACTGAGCGTATTCAGAAGGTGTCCGAGATGATGACGGCTGCAAGTTTTAAATCACCTATCTTGGAGGATATTCGCTCTGAAATCTGGTTGAAATTGTGGGGCAATATGACCTTTAATCCAATCAGCTCGCTAACTCACGGCACTCTCGAGGGTATTTGTCAGTACCCCCTCACCAAAGAGTTGGCTCGCAATATGATGGCCGAGGCACAAACGATTGCCGAAAAGTTGGGCGTTACTTTCCGGGTAGATATTGAGCGTCGTATTGCAGGCGCTGAAAAAGTAGGAAAACACAAAACATCTATGCTGCAAGACTTAGAGGCTGGTCGTAGTTTGGAGATTGATGCTTTGTTGGGTTCGGTTATTGAGCTTGGCAAGATCACCGAGACACCAACACCTTGCCTCGACACCGTCTTTGCGTTGACTAAGTATCTTGATGAAAATGTTCAGGCCTCTAAAGGTAGCTTGGCATTGCCATCAGTTTCAGGGTACTAGAAAATAAAATTGTATTTAGACTAACGATCTCTAAGATTGAAGCATTAAAAAACCTCCCCACTAAACATGGTGAGGTTTTTTATTCGAAGCGATTATCTAGGCGTCCAACGCCATCAATAATGATGCTGACATTGCTGCCAGGCTTCATTGAGCCAACGCCAACAGAAGTTCCGCAGGCAATGATGTCACCAGCTTGTAATGGCACATCTTGAGAAATCAGGCTTACTAATTTTGCTGGTGCAAAAATCATATCAGTGATGGGGTAGTTCTGACGCTCTTGATCGTTCAAAATGGTTTTGATAGTGAGCTTACTTGGGTCCACGTCGGTGGTGATATACGGACCAAAAACACCAAAGGTATTGTAGCTCTTAGAGCGTGTCCACTGAGCGTATCCAGGATCTCGATTCAAAATCTCAATGGCAGTGACATCGTTAATACAGGTGTAACCAAAAATGGCTTTGGCTGCTTGCGCTTCATCTACTTCGTAGCAAGCTTGGCCAATGACAATTCCGAGTTCACCCTCGTAAACTACTTTCCCAGAATAGGACTTTGGCGCACGAATGATTTGATTGGCAGCTAAGAAAGAGTTATTGCCTTTGAGAAAATACAAAGGCTCAGCTGGCACTGCGTGTTCGAGCTTAGTGACCAGTGCATGAAAGTTATCCACCATGGCAACCATTTTGGATGGAATGCAAGGGATATCAATGGTGACATCCGCTAGCGCTAGTATTTCACCGGTAGATTGAGGTTGATTAAACAGATCGCCCGAATACACAGCGATCTGATCACTTTGAACTTGTCCTAAGCCTGGTTTACCTTGATGTTGAAATCTGAGCCATTGAGCCATAATTCATTCTCCCGATAGTGAATTTTGAATTAGTAATATCTTACAGGGATGTATTGATGGCTAAGAGCTCTGAATTGGATCAGCCCGTTTCTTATATCGAACGCACCCGAAATTTTTATCTCGGCTTAGGATATGAAACGCCCTACGTATGGGCGCACTATCTTGACACTCCCTTTGCTCCACTAGGTAAACCTCTCAATCAATCCGTTTTAGGTTTAGTCACTACGGCTGTGCCTTTTGATTTAAGTAAGGGTCCACAGGGATCAGGGGCACCATACAATGCGGCTGCCAAGTTTTATGAGCCGTATATTCTACCGACCGATAGAGAGCATGATTTGCGCATTGCTCACGTAGGTATTGATAGGCGCAACGCGAACATGACAGATGCTAATTGCTGGTTTCCATTAAATGCGGCGAAGCGGGCGGTAGGGGCCGGACTGATTAAGTCCCTATCAAAACACTTTTATGGCCTACCTACGAATCGTAGTCAGCGTCATACCTTGGATATAGATGCGCCACTGGTTTTAAGGATGATGCGTGCTGATCAGGTTGATGTTGCGGTATTAATTCCCAATTGCCCTATTTGTCACCAAAGCCAAAGTTTATTAGCGCGTTATTTGGAGGAAGCTGGCATACCTACAGTCATCATGGGCGCAGCAAAAGATATTGTGGAGCACTGTGGAGTGCCCCGTTTTTTGTTCAGCGATCTACCATTAGGTAATGCTGCGGCGTTACCCAACAATCTTCAATCTCAAGACGCTAATTTTGAATTGGCTTTGCACCTTCTGGAGCATGCTTCAGGCCCACAAACTACGATGCAGTCGCCTTTAGTCTGGTCGACTGACCCTTCATGGAAATCAGATTATTCCAATTTAGATCGACTTTTGCCTGAGGAAATTGTACGTTTGCGCGCAGAAGCAGAAAAAGCCCGCATTACCGCACGAGAGCTTAGGGTAAAAAGTGTTGGTGCTTAAGTCTGTCTAGATAGAGAGTATTGGCACAAGGCACGCAATGCTGCTGTTGCCTGATTTTGCGGAAAGTCTTTGATGCACTCTAGCGCAAGATCTACTTCACGTTTTGCTGCGGCTTGGGTGTAGTCCAAAGCGCCTGAGTTTTGAACTGCACTCAGAATTCGTACAAAGACGTCATTTGGCAAATCTTGATTTTGCTCAATGGCTGCGCGTACTAATAATTGCTCTTCGTTGCTACCATTCTCAAGAAGATAAATCAGCGGTAGTGTGGGCTTGCCTTCCCTTAAGTCATCGCCCGCATTTTTACCCATTTGGGATGCATCAGCGGTGTAATCCAGTAGATCATCCATTAATTGGAAGGCAGTGCCAATGTGGCGACCAAAGGCGGCAGATTGCTCTCTTTGCCTGATATTGGCCTCAGCCAAAATGGCCCCAAGCTCTGTGGAGGCTTCGAACAACTTAGCCGTTTTATAGCGAATGACCCGGAGATAACTGTCTTCATCTGCTTCAGGGTCATTCATATTGAGAAGCTGTAAAACTTCTCCCTCGGCAATCGTATTCGTTGCATCCGAGAGAATTTCCATTACCCGCAAGTCGTTGGGCTTCACCATCATCTGAAATGCTCTGGAATACAGGAAGTCACCCACTAGCACGCTTGCGGCATTCCCAAAAGCGGCATTTGCGGTTTCTAGACCCCTTCTGAGGGTAGATTCGTCAACAACATCATCATGCAGAAGGGTGGCTGTATGGATAAATTCCACTACTGCTGCTAGTTCTAGGGCGTGGGGGGTTTCTTTATCGTTTCCAAGGGCCTTACTGACCAGCAACAGAAGGGCTGGGCGCACTCTTTTACCACCTGCTTGGATGATGTAACTGGAGATTTGGTCAATTAAAGCGACTTTAGAGGCTAGCCGCAAGCGAATAACCTCGTCTAAAGCCTTGAAATCTAAGGCAATTGGGGCCAGAATTTGGCTTAATTCATTGGTTTTGACACTAGTCATCATGCAAGATATAATAATCGGCTTAGCTCATCCAGGGTGGATTAGCTTAAATGTAGAATTAATTTGAGGTTTCACACCATGTACGCGGTCATAAAAACCGGTGGCAAACAGTATAAAGTTGCTGCAGGCGAAAAATTGAAAATAGAACAGATACCAGCGGAAATCGGCAGCGAAATCACACTTGACCAAGTCCTCGCCGTAGGCGAAGGCGTTTCACTCAAATTGGGTGATCCACTGGTTAATGGTGCCGCTGTGATGGCCACTGTCGTCTCCCAGGGACGTCACGATAAAGTGACAATCTTTAAGATGCGCCGTCGCAAGCATTATCAAAAGCACCAAGGCCATCGTCAGAATTACACAGAAATTCTGATTAACACGATTAAAGCCTAATTTAGGCTTACGGCTCAATAGCAGGAGAAAGATATGGCACAGAAAAAAGGCGGCGGCTCGACACGAAATGGCCGCGACTCAGAATCGAAACGCTTAGGCGTTAAGGTATTTGGCGGCGAGCAAATTAATGCTGGCAGCATCATCATTCGTCAACGTGGCACACGGGTTCATCCAGGTGCAAACGTTGGCATCGGTAAAGATCACACCTTGTTCGCCTTAGTTGATGGACAAGTGGAATTTGGCGTTAAGGGTGCTTTGAAGAAGGCCCAGGTTTCAGTTCTCCCGCGTTCATAAGGCGCCTGACTGAGACCCGTTTGATTCAGATTCACTCCGAATTTAACTCTTAGGAACAGGCCTCGCTACTGCGAGGCCTTTTTTATTCATGAAATTTATAGACGAAGCGCGTATTGAAGTCATCGCCGGCCAAGGTGGCGCCGGAAGTGCTTCTATGCGCCGCGAAAAATTTATCGAATTTGGTGGTCCTGATGGTGGCGACGGTGGTAAAGGCGGAAGCGTTTGGGCTACTGCCGATCGCAACATTAATACGTTGATCGACTATCGCTATGCCAAGACTCACACCGCAAAAAACGGTGAGCCAGGTCGTGGTGCGGATTGCTATGGTCGCGCGGGTGACGATATTGAATTGCGTATGCCGGTTGGAACGATTATTTCTGATTACGAAACAGGTGAGCCAATTGCGGACTTAACTACCCATGGTGAGCGTCTTTGCTTGGCCCAAGGTGGCGTTGGTGGCTGGGGCAATATTCACTTTAAGAGCAGTACGAATCGCGCTCCACGTCAGAAAACCAATGGTAAGGATGGTGAGCGTCGCAAACTCAAGTTGGAGTTAAAAGTATTGGCTGACGTAGGTTTATTGGGCATGCCTAATGCTGGTAAATCTACTTTAATTACTGCGGTATCGAATGCGCGTCCGAAGATCGCCGACTATCCATTTACAACTCTTCATCCTAATTTAGGTGTGGTGCGCGTAGGGGCTGAGCGCAGCTTTGTGATTGCGGATATTCCCGGTCTAATAGAGGGTGCCGCGGAGGGTGCTGGTCTAGGTCATCGCTTCTTAAGGCATTTACAACGCACTGGCGTACTGTTGCATTTGGTGGATATCGCCCCATTTGACGAGAATATTGATCCAGTAGCCGATGCTATAGCGATCGTCAATGAATTACGTAAGTACGATGAAGCCTTGGTTGAGAAACCGCGTTGGTTGGTGTTGAATAAAGTCGACATGATTCCTGAGGATGATCGTAAGAAAGTAGTGGCAGATTTCATTAAGCGCTTTAAGTGGAAGGGACCTGTATTTGAGATTTCTGCTTTAACAGGCCTAGGATGCGATAAGCTTTGCTACTCTTTGCAGGACTATTTGGATTCTGTTCGCAAAGATCGTGACGATGCAGATGAGCGTGCAGCTGATCCTCGTTATCAAGATCAAGCTCCGCTAGAAGACAAAGCCCCAGATTAAATAGCCCTCATTCGATTGCGCATTTGTTATGAATACTCAGAAAACAAAACGGATTGTTGTCAAAGTGGGTTCAAGTCTTGTCACCAATAATGGCGAAGGCTTAGATCATGCTGCGATTGCAATGTGGGCTGAGCAGATGGCGACCTTGTTAAGTGCCGGCCATGAAGTATTAATGGTGAGCTCCGGTGCCATTGCCGAGGGAATGCAACGTCTAGGTTGGACAAAGCGTCCACAAGAGATTCACCAACTACAAGCTGCAGCTGCAGTCGGTCAAATGGGCTTAGTGCAGGTTTATGAGAGTTGTTTTGCGCGTTTTGATTTACGTAGCGCACAAATTCTATTAACCAATGCGGATTTAGCGCATCCAGAGCGTAATGCTAACGCTAAGGGTACTCTAGAGACTTTGCTGAAGTTAGGCGTAGTTCCCATCATTAATGAAAATGATACGGTTGTTACCGATGAAATTAAATTCGGCGATAACGATAACCTTGCCGCCCTAGTTGCTAATCTGATTCAGGCGGATTTGCTGGTGATCTTGACTGATCAAGGTGGCTTATTTACAGCAGATCCAAGACGCGATGCTAGCGCCATATTATTAAGCGATGCAGTGGCGGGGGATCCTACCTTAGAAAAAATGGCGGGTGGTGCTGGTAGTGAGCTCAGTAAAGGCGGCATGCTGACTAAGGTATTGGCCGCCAAGGTGGCAGCTCAAACTGGGGCGGTTACTGTCATTGCATGCGGGCGCGAGTTGGATGTCCTTACGCGATTGATGAATGGTGAAAAGATAGGCACTCATCTAGCCGCCACTTAGCTATTGAAATCACAACACAATGAATTCAATGCCAATCTAGTTCATCAATCCAAATGAATTCGTTGGCTTAGTCTGACCGGTAAATCCATTGGGATTCAGCGATTTAATGATGGTCTTGATGTTCTTTTCTTGAGAATTAAAGTTGCAGAACGCCCCTTGCGCTAAGGCCGCTTGATAGCGATTTGGAGTTCGATCTTGGATAGGCCGCCAACTAGATAGTGGATTTTCTTTCCAAGTACCACTTTCAAAGGTGCCATATAGACGCCACTGAAATGAATCACAACGAATACCCTCATACTGCACTTGGCTGTTGCCATTAGGGCTCGTCAAAATAACGATATATCTCGTCACACCGTCATTCCCGATCAAAATGGAGTCGGTATCCACCGCAAACTTAAAAATGGTTTGTTGAGATACGTAAAAAGGTTGGATGGTGGTTGCATTTGGTGGATTTAGAGGCATTGCAGTTACGCCCTCTTTGAAAACCATTGGCGCAAATGGATCAACGCCACTTTCTAGGGGATCCCCTGCGCATCCCGCCAAAGTTAAACAAAAGGCCAAGCTAATGGGGAGGAGTGGAATGCTACGAATAGAGAGTGTCATCATGGCTTATCAGTAGGTTTTACTTCTGTGAGCTGATTTACTTCATCCTTATAAAAGGATTGAAGTAGATCCAGCGGAGATCCCCAAGCCAATTGTTGCATGCGAATCCCATGGGATAGGTAGCG
Organism: Polynucleobacter sp. CS-Odin-A6; assembly: GCF_018882095.1. Classification (GTDB taxonomy): domain Bacteria; phylum Pseudomonadota; class Gammaproteobacteria; order Burkholderiales; family Burkholderiaceae; genus Polynucleobacter. Next base: position 325,039 of record NZ_JACVPD010000002.1, on the reverse strand, counting down.
AGCAAGTTCAGAGAGAGCCAATTGATAGACTTCGCGCTTGAAGTCAATTACAGAGTCCAATTGAATCCAAAAAGGGATCCAGCGCCAAGCATCAAATTCTGGGTGCTCAGAGGCGCGTAGGTGAATATCGCTATCTTGACCCACTAAACGCAATAAAAACCAGATTTGTTTTTGGCCGCGATAGCTTGCCCGATGGGTTTTGGAGGGATGTTGCCGACGCAAAAACTCCTCTGGGACATCGTAACGAAGCCAGTCCCTAGTGCGCCCAATAATTTGGACATGTTCTGGTAGCAAGCCAACTTCCTCATGCAATTCGCGATACATGGCCTGCTCGGGGCTTTCACCATGTTGAATCCCACCTTGGGGGAACTGCCACGAATGCTGCCCAACGCGTTTTCCCCAGAAAACCTCGTTATGGCTATTAAGGAGGACTATGCCGACATTGGGTCGATACCCTTCACGGTCAAGCATGAGATCGTGCCTCAAATCCTTTAAAATCAATGATTTGATTATATCCATACATGAAAGCCTCACAGTCATTTCTCGCCACACTAAAAGAAGCCCCCTCCGACGCTGAGGTGGTTTCCCACAAACTCATGGTGCGCGCCGGTTTAATTCGCAAAATCAGCGCGGGTATTTATAACTATTTGCCATTGGGCTTGAAGTCGATTCGTAAGGTAGAAAATATCATTCGCGAAGAAATGAATCGCGCAGGTGCAATCGAATTGCTGATGCCAATGATTCAGCCGGCAGAGTTATGGCAAGAGACCGGCCGTTGGGAAAAGATGGGGCCAGAATTACTCCGCATCAAAGATCGTCATGATCGTGACTTTTTAATTCAGCCGACGTCTGAAGAGGTAGTGACGGATTTAGCGCGTAATGAGATCAAAAGCTATAAACAACTCCCAATCAATTTTTATCAAATTCAGACGAAGTTCCGTGATGAACGTCGCCCTCGTTTTGGCATCATGCGTGGTCGTGAGTTCAGCATGAAAGATGCTTATTCATTTGATCGCGATACTGAGGGCTTAAAGAAGTCCTATGAAATCATGTTTGATGCTTACACGCGTATCTTTAAGCGTATGGGGCTCAAGTTCCGTGCGGTCACTGCAGATAACGGCGCTATCGGTGGATCAGGCAGTCAAGAGTTTCATGTAATTGCGGATACCGGGGAAGATGCAATTGTGTACTGCCCAACATCTGATTACGCGGCAAATTTAGAGGCCGCCGAGTCACTCTCATTAATTCCGGCACGCGCTACCGCAACTCAGTCTATGAGTAAAGTGGCAACACCCGAGCAAAAAAATTGTGTAGATGTTGCCCAATTTTTAAAGTTGCCAATTGATAAAACAGTGAAGTCGCTATTGTTTGCGGCTGACCAAAAAGAAGGTCCGGCCAAATTATTTATGGTGCTAGTACGCGGCGATCATGAGCTCAATGAAATCAAAGCCAGCAAGATTCCAGGCATGCTTGAATCACGCTTCGCAAGTGAAGCAGAGATTAAGCAAGCATGTAATGCACCAGCTGGTTATTTAGGTCCTGTTGGCGTTAGCGCCGATGTCACGATTGTTGCTGATCGGACTGTTGCCAATATGTCTGATTTTGTCTGTGGCGCCAATGATGCAGGTCATCACTTAACGGGTGTGAACTGGGGCCGGGATTTACCAGAACCTTTGGTGCTCGATTTACGGAATGCGGTTGTAGGGGATCCTTCACCTGATGGCAAAGGCGTGCTGGATATTTGTCGCGGCATTGAGGTAGGCCATGTATTTCAATTGGGTACGCGTTACTCAGAGGCAATGGGTTGCACTTATTTAGATCAACAAGGTAAAGCACAGCCGATGGTAATGGGTTGTTACGGCATTGGTGTTACTCGTTTACTAGGTGCTGCAATTGAACAGGGCAATGATGAACGCGGGATTATCTGGCCGATTTCGATGGCGCCATTTGAGGTGGTAATTTGTCCAATGGGGTATGACAAATCCGAAGCGGTCAAAGTCGCCGCCGATCAACTTCATGATGAATTAATTGCCTCTGGTGTAGATGTTGTACTTGACGATCGTGGCGAGAGACCGGGTGCGATGTTTGCAGATTGGGAACTGATCGGTGTGCCATATCGCGTGGTAATTGGAGATCGTGGCTTGGCAGACTCTCAGGTAGAGTTCAAAGGCCGTACTGATGCAGAGTCTCAACTTATCCCACTCTCGGAAACTAAAGCCACAGTGATTAGTGCAGTGGATGCAGCCAAGCAATTGATTGCTTAAGCTCAACCTCGTTTAAGGATTACTTTTTAAAAAGCCCACCAAGTCCTTTGGTGGCACCTTTAGCGGCCATAGATGCCATGGTGCGTGCCATCTTGCCGCCCTTAAACTGTTTCATCATGGTTTGCATTTGTTCAAACTGGGTAAGCAAGCGATTGACTTCTTGTACTTCGACGCCCGCGCCAGCCGCAATGCGACGCTTGCGAGTAGCCTTAAGTAACTCCGGTTTAGCCCGTTCTTTTGGGGTCATACTATCGATGATGCCGCGCATGCGTTTAGTTTGCTTGTCAGCTGCACTCAAATTGGTTTTGGATGCTGCTTGTGCAATGTGACTGGGTAGCTTGTCCATCAAGCTGGCCATACCTCCCATTTGCTGCATCTGTACCAGTTGATCCCTAAAGTCTCCTAAATCAAATCCACCTTTAGAAATCTTGCTGGCTAATTTTTCTGCTTTAGCGACATCAACGTTTTGCTGGGCTTGCTCAACTAGCGCAAGGATATCGCCCATACCCAAAATACGGCTGGCCATTCGGTCGGCATCGAATGCCTCAAGGCCATCCATTTTTTCTGCAACACCGATAAATTTGAGTGGTACTCCAGTAATTTGACGCACAGAAAGTGCGGCGCCTCCCCGCGAGTCTCCGTCTAGCTTAGTAAGGATGACGCCAGTGAGTGGCAGAGCTTCATGGAAGGCTTTAGCTGTATTGACGGCATCTTGACCCAGCATGGCATCAACGATAAATAAGGTTTCAATTGGATTGAGGTTGGCATGCAAGGTTTTGATCTCTTGCATTAGGGCTTCATCAATACCTAAACGCCCTGCTGTATCCACCAAGAGAACATCAAAGTAGTGGCGTCGCGCCCAATCTAATGCTGCCGCCGCAATTTCACTCGGCTTTTGGTTGACATTGCTGGAGAAAAATTCAGCGCCAACTTGTTTTGTGACGGTCTCTAGCTGCTCAATCGCTGCAGGACGATAAACGTCACAAGAAACGGTGATCACTTTCTTTTTCTTCTTTTCTTGAAGAAACTTGGCCAGCTTGCCTACGGAAGTAGTTTTACCGGCCCCTTGCAGACCTGCCATTAGGATTACCGCTGGCGGTTGCGTTGCTAAATTGAGGTCGCCACTTTGTGTGGTGTCACCCCGCATGACTTGAGCCAGTTCACGTTGCACTACTCCGACAAGCGCTTGACCTGGACTGAGGCTTCCAACCACTTCCTCACCAAGGGCTTTAAATTTGATTTGTTCCAGTAAAGACTTAACGACTGGAAGCGCTACGTCTGCCTCCAGCAAGGCCAGACGGATCTCCCGCAGCATTTCTGCGGTATTGCTTTCGGTGAGGCGAGCTTGTCCCCGCATTGTTTTAACAACACGAGATAGGCGGTCGGTGAGATTCTCTAGCATTTATCGATTAGACTTTATGTATGGACATTTTAGGTTACTCAAGTTACGGCTGGCTTCCCCCAGTCCTTTATTTGCTTTTACTGCTCGTTTTGAGCCAGAGAGCTAGCTTGACCAAGGAATCTGCTCTTTCTGCTGGGTTAGTGCAAGCGGGTATTTTCGTGATTTTGATAGTACATGGAATTGAATTGCATGATTCCGTCTTTACACCCCAAGGTTTTGTTTTTGGATTTGCACAGGATTTGTCTTTAATTGCTTGGGTGGGACTCATATTTTATTGGTTCCAATCCTGGTTTTTGCCAATCGCTAGCTTGCTTTGGATGTCAATATTGTTTGCTTTATTTTGTTCTTTGCTCCCAATCTTTTTCCCAGGGGTATTAATTTCTCCTGTGGCAGTTTCAGACCCCTGGTTCAAGGCGCACTTTATTGTGGCCACAATTTCAGTGGGTCTATTGAGTTTAGCGGCTATGCAGGCCATGCTGATGAGTGTTTACGACCGCGCCTTGCATCGTCAATTAGCGATTGTCCCTAATAGTCGTCTTGCTCGTTGGTTGGAAGATTTGCCCCCCTTGTTGACGATGGAAGGCCTGCTATTTAATTTACTTTATGTTGGTTTTGCACTTTTAAGTCTGACCGTTTTCTCTGGTCTATTTTTTTCACAGGCTTTATTTGGCAAGCCTTTAGTGCTTGATCATAAAACGATTTTTGCGCTCGTTTCCTGGATCTTGTTTGCGGGCTTACTGATAGCCCGTTTGTGGGTCGGCTTACGGGGTTGGGCAGCAATTCGCTGGGTTTTGAGCGCTTACGTTATCTTATTACTCGCTTATGTTGGTAGTCGGTTTGTACTGGAAGTGGTTCTGCAGAAAGCATGACCCTTGTTTAAGTGGTTATTATTAATTGCGGGTATCGGACTTTTTTACCTATGGTTTAAGGGTAAAAAACAGGCAAAAAATACTCTCAACAAGTCTTCTGATCCTCGGTCTCGTCAGGCGGAAAGCGTTATCGCTCCAGAGGCAATGGTGCAATGTCAGTGCTGCAAAGTGCATCTACCTCAGCCAAATGCGATCGCTCACGATGGGCGCTTTTACTGCTCCCAAGAGCATCTCCATCAATTGGATGAAGGGGGCTGGCTTGGTTCTGCTCGCTGGCGCACTTCACCAAATTACGATACCAGGCCAGAAGGCATTAGCCCCGATTTAGTGGTGATCCATCACATTAGTTTGCCTCCCGGAGGTTTTGCAGACCAGAGTTGCACCCAATTAATCGTGGATTTTTTCCAAAACAAGCTAGAGCCCTCTCTCCATCCTTATTTTGAAGAGATTGCTGATCAGAAAGTTTCAAGTCATTTTTTAATCTCCCGTCATGGCGAGGTTTTTCAGTTTGTTTCCACTCAAAATAAAGCTTGGCATGCCGGCCTTTCCTCTTTTTTTGGCCGTGAAAAATGCAACGATTTTTCGATTGGCATTGAGTTAGAGGGAGATTCGGAGATCCCTTTTGAAGAAATTCAGTATGATGCACTGGTTCAACTGAGCTCTCAACTTCAGGCTATTCACCCTAATCTACAGTTCGCTGGACACAGCGATATTGCACCAGGAAGAAAAACTGACCCAGGCATTCAGTTTGACTGGAAAAAATTTCAAACTAAAAACAACATTTCTATCGAGAAATTACCCTTTGGGCTGCGATCCCGCTAGGGCTGATAATTCGTATGTGAGCACAAGCTCACTTTCTTCCCCTTTGGCTAAAAAGGGTTGCAAAATCCGCACCAAAATAGATCCTAATTTATTGAAAATATAGGGAAAAATACTTATAAATATTCATCAGAAATATCTTACCAAATTCCAAATATTTCCCTATACTTAGTAGCTAATTCGCTTCAAGACACTAGATGTAGTGTTTGAATATAGCAATACCCCATTGTTTTTAAAGATTTTTGTCCAAATAACTATATATATAAGCAGGAAAAATATGACATATGCCAACCCACAGACAGCAGCACAGGCTGCCGGCACAAATAGCCCAGGAATGAATCCATCGGAAGCGATGAATCAAGCCCCCTCTGCTGGTTTTGTTGCCGGTGGAGTAGGTGGCGGTCAAGCGACCCAACTATCAGATTACAAAATTATTCGCCGCAACGGTTCTGTAGTGGCATTTGAGCCATCTAAAATCGCAATTGCAGTAACAAAAGCATTTTTGGCGGTTAATGGTGGTCAAGGTGCTGCATCTGCGCGCGTGCGGGAACAAGTTGAGCAATTAACTCATGCAGTAGTGCGCGCTTTATTGCGTAGTCGTCCAAATGGCGGCACTTTCCATATTGAAGATATCCAAGATCAAGTGGAGTTGGCCTTGATGCGCAGTGGTGAGCACAACGTAGCGCGTGCATATGTTCTTTATCGTGAAAAGCGCAATCAAGAGCGTGCTACACAACAGGGCATCTCTCAAGAAACTCAAGCAGCTACCCAGGTTGGCGAATCCGGTCTCAAGGTTTTGGATAACGGCGAAGAAAAGTGGCTGGATATGGCTGCTTTGCGCACGATTATTGAGGCAGCATGTGAAGGCCTTGGAAATAACATCGATGCAAGCCCAATCATCACAGAAACCATCAAGAATTTATACGATGGCGTGCCGATGGCTCAAGTGTACGACTCAGCCATTTTGGCTTCACGTACTTTGATTGAAAAAGATCCAGCCTATAGCCAAGTGACTGCACGCATCTTGATGCACGTGATCCGCAAAGAAATTTTGGGTCGCGAGGTATTGCAAGGCGATATGCAAGCTGAATACAGCACCTACTTCGCTAAATATATTAATGAAGGTATTTCTGCGGAGTTGTTGGATCCACGTATGCGTGAGTTCGATCTTCCAAGGCTAGCTGCTGCATTGAACGCGAGTCGTGACTTGCAGTTCAACTATCTTGGCTTGCAAACGCTGTATGACCGCTATTTCTTGCATATTGAAGAGCGTCGTATTGAGATGCCGCAAGCATTCTTCATGCGCGTTGCGATGGGCTTGTCTTTAAATGAGATGGATCGTGAACGTCGCGCAATCGAGTTCTATGAAATCCTCTCTACATTTGATTTCATGTCCAGCACGCCAACCTTGTTTAACTCAGCAACGACACGTCCTCAGTTATCCAGCTGCTACTTGACAACAGTGGATGATGATCTTGATGGCATCTACGAAGCTTTAAAAGAAAATGCACTTTTGTCTAAGTTTGCTGGTGGTTTGGGTAATGACTGGACCAATGTTCGTGCATTGGGAAGTCATATCAAAGGCACTAACGGTAAATCACAAGGCGTAGTTCCTTTCTTAAAGGTAGTGAACGACACAGCGGTAGCCGTTAATCAAGGCGGTAAGCGTAAGGGCGCGGTATGTGCCTACCTTGAGACATGGCACTTAGATATTGAAGAGTTCTTAGAGTTGCGCAAGAACACGGGCGATGATCGCCGCCGTACTCATGATATGAATACCTCTAACTGGATTCCAGATTTGTTCATGAAGCGTGTGATGGAAGGTGGTGAGTGGACCCTGTTCTCGCCTTCGAATACACCTGACTTGCATGACAAATACGGTAAAGCATTTGAAGAGGCTTATGTTGCCTATGAGAAAAAAGCAGATGCTGGTGAGTTAAAGCCATTCCGCCGTATTCCTGCCCAGCAATTGTGGCGCAAGATGTTAGGTATGCTGTTTGAAACTGGTCTCCCATGGATCACATTTAAAGATCCTTGCAATATTCGTAGTCCACAACAGCATGTCGGCGTAGTTCACTCTTCTAACTTGTGTACCGAGATTACTCTCAACACAAACGAGACTGAGATCGCCGTATGTAACTTGGGTTCTGTGAACTTAACAGCCCATATGACTACCGATAGCTCTGGCAAGATGATTTTGGATCATGAGAAGCTCCAAAAAACTATTCGTACTGCAATGCGCATGTTGGATAACGTAATTGATATCAATTACTACGCGGTGGCTAAAGCACGTAACTCGAATTTGAAGCATCGTCCAGTAGGTATGGGCATTATGGGCTTCCAAGATTGTTTGCACATGCAGCGTATCCCCTATGCAAGTGATGAGGCAGTGAAGTTTGCAGACTCTTCCATGGAAGCAGTGTGCTACTACGCTTATAAGGCATCCAATGAGCTGGCTGAAGAGCGTGGCGTTTACACCACCTATAAAGGCTCGCTGTGGGATCGCGGTATTCTTCCGCAAGACTCAGTTGCTTTGTTGGCTGCAGAGCGTGGTGGCTACCTTGAGGTAGATAGCTCCTCCACTATGAATTGGGATAGTTTACGTGCCAGCATTAAGCAACACGGTATGCGCAACTCCAATTGCGTTGCCATTGCACCTACCGCAACTATTTCCAATATTATTGGGGTATCCGCTTGTATTGAGCCTACATTCCAAAACTTGTTTGTGAAATCGAACCTCTCAGGTGAGTTCACAGTAGTGAATGAGTATTTGGTGCGTGATTTGAAGAATCGTGGCCTGTGGGATGAGGTCATGATTGCCGATTTGAAGTACTTTGACGGCACTTTATCCAAGATTGATCGCGTTCCACAAGATTTACGTGATTTGTACGCTACTGCGTTTGAGGTTGAGCCAACTTGGTTGGTTGAAGCTGCCTCACGCCGTCAGAAGTGGATTGATCAAGCGCAGTCACTCAACATCTACATGGGTGGTGCATCTGGTAAGAAGTTGGATGACACCTACAAGCTGGCATGGTTGCGCGGTCTAAAGACGACGTATTACCTCCGTACTATGGCGGCAACCCACGTTGAGAAGTCTACCGTCGCTAGCGGCCAGTTGAATTCTGTATCTAGTGGTGGTGGCGTGAATGGTACCGATGCAGCGGCAGCGCAAGAATTAGATGGTCCAGCCTGCACAATGCGTCCAGGTGATGCCGGCTTTGATGAATGTGAAGCATGTCAGTAAGCGTTTTGCTTGCTGATCGAGAAAAAAGAATTAGGAGAGAGTTATGTTGAATTGGGAAGAAGAAGTTGCCCCCGCACTAGCGAAAGCTGTGCTTACACCGCAACCAGCGGTGACTGAGATGCAACGTCCGCAGCCAGATCAGGTTGCTATTAGCATTACCGAACAAGCTGTTTCTGCAGTAAGTGGCGCTGCATTACGCGTTAATGCTGCTGATAAGCGTGTGATTAATGCGAAGACTGACGTAAATCAGTTGGTACCATTTAAATATAAGTGGGCTTGGGAGAAATATTTAGCTGGTTGCGCAAATCATTGGATGCCACAAGAGATCAATATGAACCGCGATATCGCGCTTTGGAAGGATCCCAACGGTCTAACTGAGGATGAGCGTCGCATCATTAAGCGCAATCTGGGTTTCTTCACGACTGCTGATTCCTTAGCAGCCAACAACATCGTTTTGGGTACTTATCGCCACATTACTGCTCCAGAATGCCGTCAATATCTATTGCGCCAGGCTTTTGAGGAGGCAATTCATACTCATGCGTACCAATATATTGTGGAATCTTTGGGTTTAGATCAAAGTGAAATCTTCAATGCGTACAACGAGATTGAGTCTATTCGCGCCAAAGATCAGTTCTTAATTCCTTTCATTAATGTGTTGACTGACCCTAATTTCAAAACTGGGACATTAGAAACTGATCAAATGTTGCTCAAATCATTGATCGTTTTTGCCTGCGTAATGGAAGGATTATTCTTTTATGTTGGTTTTACGCAAATACTTGCAATGGGCCGTCAAAACAAAATGACGGGTGCTGCTGAGCAGTATCAATACATCTTGCGCGATGAGTCTATGCACTGCAATTTCGGCATCGATTTAATTAATCAAATCAAGCTGGAGAACCCGCAGTTATGGACTTCTGCGTTCAAAGATGAGATCAAATCGATCTTCGAAAAAGCGGTCGAATTAGAGTACCGTTATGCAGAGGATACGATGCCTCGCGGAGTGCTCGGATTGAACGCGCCGATGTTCAAAGGGTACCTAAGATACATCTGTAATCGCAGATGTTTGCAAATAGGACTTGACGCGATGTTCCCAAATGAAGAGAATCCATTCCCATGGATGTCAGAAATGATTGATCTGAAAAAAGAGAGAAACTTTTTTGAGACACGCGTTATTGAGTATCAAACTGGCGGTGCGCTGAGTTGGGAGTAGTGGTTAGATAAAAGCGCATGGCCGGCTAAATAGGAGATTAGACGGTTGGATAGTTTTAAAAGTCAAAAAAACCAGACTCAAATCCGAAAACCCTTATTCAAGGGTGTCTGGACTACTCTCCCTGTTTTTTCCAGCAAATTGAAGAAGCCGTTGCCCTTTGGGGCCACGGCTTTTTTTCCAAGATTCATTAGCGTGCAGCACCTAGCATCAAGCCGCGCGCCGATGAATGGCTCGCTCGTCGGATCCAATTGGTCGCAAGACCAAGCGGAAAAGAATGGTCGGGTCTTCTTAATCGGTAGTTTGAACTAATCCTCACGTGAAGGAGTATTACTATGGCAATCGCCAAGAAGAAAGTTGCTGCAAAGAAACCTGCTGCTAAAAAAGCTGCTGCTAAGAAGCCTGCTGCTAAAAAAGTAGCTGCTAAGAAGAAACCAGCTGCGAAGAAAAAAGTAGCTGCTAAGAAGCCTGCTGCTAAAAAAGCTGCTGCTAAGAAGCGTCCTGCTGCTAAGAAGCCTGCTGCTAAAAAAGTAGCCGCTAAAAAGAAGCCTGCCGCTAAAAAGCGTCCTGCTGCTAAAAAGCGTCCAGCTGCAAAAAAAAAGTAAGTAAGCCTGCTGCGAAGAAAGCGGGCAAAGCTGTAAAAAAGCCCGTGGCTAAAAAAGCTGCCGCTTCAACAACGTTGAATCCTGCTGCTGCTTGGCCCTTCCCAACTGGCACGCGCCCATAGGCTTTGCTTTTAGGTGTGTGAAGTTCAAAGGGATCTCTCACGAGATCCCTTTTTTATTGCTGCCGCTTGAATAAATTCGCTTTAGAGTGCAAATCCAAAAGCAGATTTAAATTGGGAGGCAATTGCTTCTTTGCTCATTTGGTGATTTTGTGGTCCCTGATGGGTAATTTTGATTGATCCCATTAAACTCGCCAGTCGACCCGTTGTTTCCCAATCCATATTATTTTCTAAACCAAATAGCAAGCCACCGCGGAATGCATCACCGCAACCGGTTGGATCGATCACTTTTGCTGCTGGTACTGGCGGAATCGCAATGCATTTACCCTCAAAGTAGATGTCTGCACCTTCAGCACCCTTGGTAACGATCAACGCCTTTACTCTTTCAGCAACTTTTGCCAAGCTGAGGCCTGTTCTTTGAGAGAGCATTTCACCCTCATAGTCATTCACGGCAAGATAGCTGGCAATATCAATTAATTCTAGAAGTTCTGGCCCGTTAAACATCGGCAAGCCTTGGCCTGGATCAAATACAAATGGAATGCCTGCTTGGGCTAGTTGGTGGCAGTGTTCCCACATTCCTTGGCGACCGTCTGGCGCAACGATGCCAAACTTAGCTGCACCTTTTGCATTTTTGCTGCGCTCTGTAATGACTTCAGAAACTTGGTTTAAATGAGATTCATCCATGGCGCCTGGATGAAAGGCAGTAATTTGATTGTTGGCCTGATCAGTGGTGATCATTGCTTGAGCAGTAAACGCTTGGGCAATTTGGCGAATGTGAGTTGCATCAATCTGAAGTTCCTGAAGGCGATTCAGGTAGGGCGTAGCATCCTCACCTACAGCTGCCATGATGATAGGGTCGCCACCAAGCAATTTCAGGTTATAAGCAATATTGCCTGCACAACCACCAAATTCTCGGCGCATGGTTGGGACCAAAAACGCGACATTCAGAATATGAATCTGCTCCGGCAGAATTTGATCGGCAAATTTGCCTTCAAAGTTCATGATGGTGTCATAGGCGATAGAACCACAGATCAAGCTGGCCATAAATGATTACTTTCTAGGAAAAGGGGTTGTAGTGAGCGCTGAAATAGGCGTGAAATTGGTTTTAGGGGTAAAAAATTCTGACGCGATAGCCTGCAGCGTTTTGCGGGAGTGTCATCGGTAGTTCTGAGCGAAATATTTCTCCAGAGGGAGCGCCTCGCTTTAAAAAATCAGGATGCGCATCCATCCAAGTGCTAGGCAACCATTCTTGCGGAGAAAATTGAATCGTTTTGATCTCCATTTCCTCTGCATCTGTGAGAGAAATTTCTAAATGAGGGAATAAAACCGCTATCGCAAGACGATTTTGTATTTCCACTTGCAGTGTGGATTGATTTAAAGCGTTTTTAAGACCCTCTCGCGCGTTTTCAGGAGATAGAGTGACTGAAGTTATTTTCCAAGCAGAAAAATCGCTTACGGGGCGATTTATACACCCTAGTGCGCTACACAATTGTTCATCTAATTTCTGCAAAAGAGAAAAAGCAGTGTTTGCAATCGCGGGAGAGCTACCATCAACTCGAGTTGCCAAGGTTGGTAGTAGAGAATTTCTTGAAAGGTGCTCGCCAAAAATAATTAGCAAGAGACAAAAAAGACTGATCAGAATGAATTTAAGACTTTTTTTTTGAGTCGGCATCAAAGCCGCTGTATTTTTGTCATCCGACTTCGCATTATCAGCTTTAGCAGGCAGTGTACCGTGCAAACAGACCCAACCTTCGCTTTCTTGCCAAACAGAAAGGTTTAGCCATTGGCTATAGGTCGCAATAACCTCTTCAGCTTGGCGAGCTAACACTCCTGAGAGCACAATTTTTCCACCCGAACGCATCTTGTTGACTAAAGCAGGGGCAAGTACTTGTAATGGATTAGCCAAAATATTGGCCATGACGATGTCATATTTAGTCTCTGCTGCAAGTTCAGTGGCATTTTCGTTGGGCAGAACAAAACGAATGACCGTATTGTTGATTTCGGCATTGCTACGGGCCGCGACCATTGCTTGTGGATCAATGTCGGTGCCCACTACCAGATTGCACCCCAGTTTTGCAGCCGCAATTGCCAGAATTCCAGATCCGCAACCATAATCTAAAAGACTTTGATTTTGGAGTTGAGTATTTTTTTCAAGCCACAGTAAGCAAAGGCGAGTTGTTGGATGGCTGCCGGTACCAAATGCTAAGCCAGGGTCTACCGCTAAGCAAATCGCATTTGGATCAGTCGGTGCCTCATGCCACGAAGGGACAACCCAGATGCGCTCACCAATTTGAATCGGAGCGAATTGACTTTGGGTTAAGCGAACCCAATCCTGCTCTTCAACGATCTTTTCTTCAGGTACTTGGAGGTAGAATCCCGCCTCTTTGAGTGAGGCTAATAGCTCAGGAATAAAATTCACTGCATCAGAATCATCAATTTCAGAGTTAAATAGCGCCGTTACGGATGATCGATCCCAAGCTTGGACTTCTGGTGAAAGTCCCGGCTCACCATAGAGTGGGTTTTCATCGTAACCCCCTGCAGCGGCATCCTCAACAGTGACTGAAAGCGCACCCACTTCCAGTAATGCATCACCCAGTGACTCCGCAATCTCGGCTGAAACAGTGAAAATCAGTTCACGATAAGACATGCTGACTCCAAATGAGCATCAATTGACTTTAGGACTTGCCGCGACTGGCGGCCTGCTCTTCAAGACGATGCTCAAGATAATGAATGCTGGTACCACCTTCAATAAAGTTTGGATCCAGCATGAGTTCACGATGGAGAGGGACGTTAGTCGTAATGCCATCAATCACCATCTCAGAGAGTGCGATCTGCATACGGCGGATCGCTTGTTCACGGGTATTGCCGTAAGCAATTAACTTACCGATCATGGAATCGTAATTGGATGGCACTACATACCCGCTATAGGCATGTGAGTCGACGCGAATACCAGGACCCCCTGGCATATGGAAGGAACCAATCTTCCCTGGGCTTGGTGTGAATTTGAATGGATCTTCCGCATTTAAACGGCATTCAATCGCATGTCCACGGAAAACAATATCTTTTTGGCGATAGCCGAGCTTTAAACCAGCAGCAATCCGAATTTGCTCTTGAACGATATCAACACCGGTAATCATTTCAGTCACGGGGTGCTCTACTTGAACTCGGGTATTCATTTCAATGAAGAAGAATTCGTTATCTTCGAATAAGAATTCAAAGGTGCCAGCGCCTCGATAACCTATTTTTCTGCAAGCTTCCGCACAACGCTCACCAATTTTAGCAATTAAGCGACGGTCAATGCCTGGCGCAGGTGCTTCTTCAATCACTTTTTGGTGCCGACGCTGCATCGAGCAGTCGCGTTCACCTAACCAAATGGCATTGCCATGGGTATCCGCCAAAATCTGAATTTCTACATGACGCGGTTTCTCCAGAAATTTCTCCATATAGACTTCTGGATTACCAAAAGCACGACCAGCCTCTTCTTTGGTCATGTTGACCGCATTCAGAAGCGCTGCCTCGGTATGGACCACGCGCATACCGCGACCACCACCACCACCTGCCGCTTTAATGATAACTGGATAACCAACGCGTTTTGCAGTTGCAATAATTTCTTTTGGATTGTTTGGTAATGCACCTTCAGATCCAGGTACGCAGGGAACGCCTGCTTTGATCATGGCGCGCTTGGCGGACACCTTGTCGCCCATCAGACGAATCGATGCCGCAGTGGGGCCAATGAATGCGAAACCCGATTTCTCGACGCGCTCAGCGAAGTCCGCGTTCTCAGAGAGAAAGCCATAACCTGGGTGAATCGCTTCAGCATCAGTCACTTCTGCCGCAGAAATAATAGCCGGCATGTTGAGGTAGCTCAGAGGCGATGGTGCTGGCCCGATGCAAACCGCTTCATCTGCAAGTTTCACATATTTGGCTTCTTTGTCTGCAGTGGAGAACACGACAACTGTTTTAATTCCCAGCTCGCGACAGGCGCGTTGGATGCGGAGAGCAATTTCTCCGCGATTGGCAATCAGAATCTTATCGAACATGTCCGCTCTGAGTTAAGTAGGATTGCATTGGATAGATCTAGAGATGATCAATGGGAAAACCATTAAGCGATGATGAACAGTGGCTGATCAAATTCGACGCCCTGGCCGTTTTCACACAGAATTTGCTTAATGACGCCAGCTTGCTCGGATTCAATTTCATTGAGCAGCTTCATGGCTTCAATAATGCAGAGTGTTTGACCGACCTTGACTGTATCGCCTACTTTGACGAAATCAGGGGATTCTGGATTCGGCGCGCGATAGAAGGTGCCCACCATCGGTGAGCGAGCCACGAAACCAGTTTCTGCAGGCGCTTCCTCCGCTGCGGCAACTGCAGGAGCAGGGGCTGCAACAGAAGTCAAAGTTTGTATAGCCTGAGTTGGCGCTGGGTTGGTATAGATCACTTGACCCGCAGGGGCTGCAGATCCGGCATTTACGATGCGTACACGATCTTCACCTTCGTTCACTTCTAATTCAGAGATTCCTGATTCAGAAACGAGATCAATTAAGGTTTTTAGTTTTCTCAGGTCCATTGAGGATTCCTCTTATGTCATTCTGAATGAATTGTTATTTTTCTAAATTAGCTATAGCGGCTTCAAGAGCAAGTTCATAGCCAATTGCCCCAAGGCCGCAAATCACACCAGTGGCAATATCGGATAGGTAGGAGTGCTTTCGGAATTCTTCGCGTCGATGAATATTGGATAAGTGCACTTCAATAAAGGGGATGGCAACTCCAGCGAGGGCATCGCGCAGAGCAACGCTAGTATGGGTAAAAGCACCAGGATTGATGATGATGAAATCCACTCCATCCCGTTTGGCTTTCTGAACGCAGTCAATCAGCTCCCCCTCATGATTGCTTTGGAAGGTAGACAGCTCAACCGAATGAGATTTAGAAATGATGCCCAGTTTGTTATGGATGTCTTCTAAGGTGGTTTTACCGTAAACCTCAGGCTCACGGGTTCCCAGCAAATTGAGATTTGGACCTTGAATAACGAGAATTGAGGTATTTTTCGACATAGATCGATATTTTTAGAGGCAGTTAGGGTTAATTGAGTAGATTAAGCATTGCTCTAAAACTGCTTATTTTGTGAAATTATTTCATCGTTCAGAGAATGAAAGTATACCTCCGGAAGACCCTGTTCAGCAAAAAAGAGTGACTCAAAAATAAGATTTCATCGTATTTTTAAGGGAAATAGAACTAAATTTAGTAGTTAAACAAGGGATTTTAGTAAAAACAGTGAGGAATAAAATTCAATAAAAGATCTTATAAAGCAGATTTAATCTGATTTCTGAGCTCTTCTTCACTTATCTTCCCTAATTTGCTATTACTAGCCTGGCCGTTTGCCTTAATGATGACAGTATAGGGAAGCGCACCCTGAGCATTCCCCATTTGTTTTGAAAGGTTGCTGCCTTCCAAACCCCCTACAACGATCGGGTAGGAAATTGGTGTTTTTTCAAGAAATTCACGAATATTAGAGGGTGAATCAATACCAATGCCGACAATTAGCACATTTTGAGACAAAAATTCTTTCTGTAACCGGTCTAAAGCAGGCATTTCTTCGACACAAGGGGGGCACCAAGAGGCCCAAAAGTTCACTACGAGGACTTTTCCTCGCCATTGGTCGCTATTTACCGGTTTTCCATCGGGCGTTTGCCAAGAGTTCGCAAAAAAAGCCTGAATCGCAGGGTCACTGGCTAGACTCGTTTTATAAATCCACTGCGAAGTAGTCACTCCTGCGATCAGTGCCAATAGGCCAATTCCGGCAAAACTGATCCACTGTCTTCGGTTCATTACAACTCCTTAGCTAAAATTTGCCTATGCATATTCATATCTTAGGCATTTGCGGTACTTTCATGGGCGGCATTGCCGCAATCGCGCGGCAAGCCGGACA
This sequence comes from Polynucleobacter sp. CS-Odin-A6, assembly GCF_018882095.1. Taxonomy (GTDB): domain Bacteria; phylum Pseudomonadota; class Gammaproteobacteria; order Burkholderiales; family Burkholderiaceae; genus Polynucleobacter. The sequence goes on along the minus strand of NZ_JACVPD010000002.1, from coordinate 308,581 downwards.
TCGCGTTACTGGTTGTGATGCCAATGTATATCCACCAATGAGCACTCAGCTTGAAGCGCAGGGCATCGAGCTCATTGAGGGATTCTCGCCTGACCAATTATTACAGTTTGAGACGATGCCGGATTTATTTGTGATCGGCAATGTGGTTTCTCGTGGCAATCCATTGATGGAGGCCATACTCAATCAAGGTCTTCCTTACACCTCTGGACCCCAATGGCTAGGTGAGCAAGTGATATTTGGCAGGCATGTGCTGGCAGTAGCAGGCACTCATGGCAAAACAACCACTTCTGCAATGCTGGCGTGGATTCTGGAATTCAACGGTTACCAGCCTGGATATTTAATTGGTGGCGTGCCACTGAATTTCACTGTGTCGGCGCGCCTTGGTGAGGGCAAATATTTTGTTATCGAGGCGGATGAATACGACACTGCATTTTTTGATAAGCGCAGCAAGTTTGTTCACTACCGTCCCTCCACGGCTTTATTAAATAATCTGGAGTTTGATCATGCTGATATTTTTGCGGATCTCGCTGCAATCGAAACCCAATTTCATCACTTAGTTCGTACGGTTCCAGGCAATGGCCGGGTAGTAGTCAATGGTGAGGAGCCTGCTTTAGATAGAGTCATTACCCGAGGCGCTTGGGCGCCTATTGAAAGATTCGGACAAGATAAAAACAATGTCTGGTCATTGATTTCTCAAGAGGCTGATGGTTTTATTGTTCTGCATAAGGGCAAGGAGGTAGCAGCTGTCGAATGGGCGCCAGACTCTGGAGTCATGGGACGCCATAATCAGCTCAATGCACTAGCAGCAATTGCCTGCGCAAATCACATTGGCATTTCACCAGCGGATGCTGCCCGTGCCTTGATCCAGTTTAAGAATGTAAAACGCCGTTTAGAGACTATTGGCGTTGCAAATGATGTGACAGTCTATGATGACTTTGCGCATCACCCAACAGCGATCACCACCACTGTCGATGGCTTACGTAGACGAGTTGGGAAGTCTCGGATTTTGGCGGTTTTAGAGCCGCGATCAAATACGATGAAGTTAGGCGTGATGAAAGCACAGCTTCCTAACAGCTTAGAGGCAGCTGATAAGGTCTTTGCGTATGGCGCTAGTGCTGGTAAAGAATCTTTGGGCTGGGATTTAAATGAAGTCTTAGCGCCATTAAATGCCATAGAAAAAGATCGTGCATTAAGCTTTGATGATCTTGGTGTCTTGGTAAATGCTGTAGCGCATGAAGCGAAGCCGGGCGATCACATTCTAGTAATGAGTAACGGCGGCTTTGGTGGTGTGCATCAAAAAATATTGGCCACAATAGAAAAGAAAGCGGAGTAATGAGCATGAGATTGAAAGATAAGGTAGCTATTGTTACTGGCGCAGCAAAGGGTATTGGCTATGCCACGGCGAAGCGATTCTCTGAAGAGGGTGCCAAGGTTATGATCGCGGACGTTAATCCAGATGCAGTCAAAGCAGCGGTCGACCTAATTCCTGGCTCTGAAGCGTATGTTGTCAATGTGACGGACCGCGCCAGCATCGAAGCTGCAGTGGATCAAATCATGCAGCGTCACGGACGTATCGATGTTTTGATCAACAATGCCGGCATCACTCAAGATGCGCGCTTAGTCAAAATGACTGAAGCCCAATTTGATACGGTGATTGATGTCAACTTAAAGGGTGTTTTTAATTGCACTCAATTAGTCGTTCCGCATATGCTGGAAGCGGGTAAGGGTGCCGTTGTCAATGCCTCTAGTGTGGTTGGTATTTACGGTAACTTCGGTCAGACAAACTATTCAGCTACGAAGTTTGGTGTGATTGGGTTCACTAAAACCTGGGCTCGTGAATTGGGTGCAAAAGGGATTCGGGTGAATGCGGTTTGCCCAGGATTTATTGCAACCGAGATGGTAAAAGCGATGCCTGAAAAAATCCTGCAGGATATTGAGAGTCGTAGTTGGTTAGGCCGCTTAGGCACCCCAGAAGAAATGGCAAATGTGTATTTATTTTTAGCCAGCGATGAAGCTAGCTATGTGAATGGGGTTGCACTTGAAGCCAGCGGCGGGATCTCTCTCTAAGCATGCATCTTTTATACGAAGAGGGTGGCGATATTAAGGTTGCCACAGTCCAGTCTGCTTCGGGCACTGGAGATGCTGAGTCCTGGCAGGCCACAAGCCTATCTGGCAAGAAGATCAAATTGAAAGCCAAAGAAGTTTGGTTGCGTTTTGAGAAGCCAGAACCGCAAGCCTTAATGGATCAGGCGAGTGTTTTATCTAAAGAGATCGATCTGCAATTTCTTTGGGACTGCGCCCCTGAGGAAGAGTTTGGCTTGGTAGATGTTGCACAAGAGTACTTTGGTGCACAGGCCTCCATATCCCAAGAAACTGCATTAGCAATTGCTTTGCAAGGTGCGCCCGTATTTTTTCGACGCAAAGGACGGGGGCGTTTTCAGCGTGCGCCGCTTGAACAGTTGCAAGCTGGCTTAGCCGCGCTTGAGCGTAAGCAAAAAGAATTAGAGCAACAGACGGCTTGGCAACAGGAGTTAGTTTCTGGCATATTCCCTGAGGCCCTCAAGTCTCAAGCCAACCAACTGCTGTTTTCGCCAGATAAAAATACTTCTGCCTACAAGGCATTGATTGCAGCCTGCACGGAGTGTGGAGAGTCGCCTGCACAATTAATGATTCGTTGTGGAGCAATTGACTCGCCTTTGCAGTATCACCAAAACATGTTCTTAAAGGCCCATTTCCCTCATGGCTCTGCTCATCAGGCGGGCTTGGCGCTAGAGCAAGCAGTGTTAGATGCTGCTATTTCAGAATTACCTTTAGCCGATGTAACAGCCTTTTCAATCGATGATTCAGGTACCACTGAGATTGATGATGCGTTGTCGGTCACGCCACTCGCTGAGGGTGGCCATCGGATTGGTATTCATATTGCAGCACCGGGATTAGCCATTACTAAAGATGATGCTTTGGATCGGGTGGCACGAGCTCGTATGTCCACGGTATATTTCCCAGGCGACAAGATCACGATGTTGCCGGATGCCGTAATCCAACAACTCTCATTGGATGAGGGCGCTGCTCGCCCCGCTTTATCGATTTACGTTGATATTGATCTTGCCGGAGTAGTGGATAAAGAGACCTTGCAATTACGTGCTGAAATGGTGCCGATGGGATCGAATCTGCGCCTCGAAAACTTAGAGCATCTCGTCACAGAAGAAAGTCTAATTGATGAAGCTGCTCACTATCCTTATCGACAAGAGCTCAGTATCTTGTGGACAGCGGCCAAGCTATTGCATGCTGGACGTCAAGAGCAGCGTGTCACTAATGGATTACGTGCTGAGCAACTCGGCATGCTTGATCCTCAGGCACTAGCAAGAGATTTTCATTTTCAAATCCAGGATGTTGATGGTGCACAAAGAGTAGAGATCACGCCGCGCCAACGGGGCTCTATCTTGGATACGATCGTGGCCGAGTGGATGATTTATTGCAATAGTGCTTCAGGGCGTTTACTAGCTGACCACGGCATACCAGGCTTATTCCGGACACAAAAGGGCTGGGGTCCATTACGCACTCGTATGCAGACAACGCCTGGCCCACATGAGGGCTTGGGTTTAGATTACTACGCTTGGTGCACATCGCCATTACGCCGTTACTCTGATTTAGTTAACCAATGGCAGTTAATCGCGATAGCGAAGCATGGCATTACTGCCAAGATGGTGGCGCCTTTCCCTCCAAGAGATGCAGCCTTGATGGGTATCGCTGCTGACTTTGAGGCATGCTATTCCGCTTATGCTGAATATCAAGATCGCTTGGAGAAATACTGGTGCTTACGTTGGATGGCTCAAGATGAGATTCCGAAACAGATATTTGTGAGACATCTCAAAGAAGGGATGTCACGAGTCGAGCCTATCCCTTTGCATTTGCCAGTACCCGAGTTAGCGACACGTCCGCGTATGACCCGTGCTGAGGTAAGTATTGCCGATGTGGATCTTCTGCAGCTCACTGCAGGTGTGCGCATCGTTCACATTGAAACTCCAGAAGTTCCTGAGAGTGATGCAAGTCCCGCTTAGGTTGAGACAGTGTGCAGGGTCCTTCAAGGGGGCTTGGCTGCGTTATCCATTTCGGATGGCGCTTTGCCTCTCTATCCTTTTGCATCTCATATTTTTGTCATTTCGTTGGGGGATTGGCGAGATTCAGAATCGGCGTTTAAATACACCGCTGAGTGTGGTTTTGGTGAATGCCAGCAATCAAGTAGCACCCCAGCAAGCGAATAAGCTAGCCCAAGCAGATTTAAATGGGGGCGGCAATACGCCTAATCAGGAAGCTACAGCATTGCATCGAGCAAGACTGGGTGCAGAAGCGCGTCTTGAAGTCTTAGAAAAGCAACAAAGGCAAATGTTGGCTAAGTTGGATGCAGATCGAGCCCAATCAGGCGGTCGCAAGAGCGGTGACGATCAAAAGCTGGCATCACAACTGAACTCTTTAGAGGCTGAATTAGCAAAGCGCCTGCAAGTAAATGGGCGTGAGCCACGTCGTAAGGTATTAACTGGTGCCAGCACGAAGGCGGTTGTATTTGCCCAGTACTACGATGCGATGCGTCAAAAAATTGAAGCTTACGGTAGTGCTTTTTTCCCACGCGCGAATGGCCGCCCTTTGTATGGGAGTTTGGTCATTGTTGTGAGTGTGGATGCCCAAGGACGCATTACGAATAATGCTGAGGGCAAGGAAGGCTTAAGTATTGGGCGTAGTTCTGGCAATCCTGAGCTGGACCGACAAGCATTAGCGATTGTTCGAGCATCCGCCCCATTTGGGCTGTTTCCAGTCGAGATGCGAAATCAGATTGATGTCTTGGATTGGATCTCGACTTTTGAGTTCACGCGAGATAGTTCTGATCGTCTAGAGTTGCGACCATAATTTCGCTTATCCTGTAGCCAATATGAACCCAGCCCATTCAAACGACTTGCACACAGATCCCGCTCAATTTCCTGGAGTGGATGTCTATGCTGTTGCTGGGAATCCTATCTCACACAGTAAATCGCCTACTATCCATGCCAGATTTGCTGAACAGTCAAAACAAAAAATACATTATGGTCTTTTGCAGCCAGCACTTGATGAATTCAAGGCCGTAGCAACATCTTTCTTTGCCAATGGCGGCAAGGGTATGAATGTCACAGTCCCCTTTAAGTTAGACGCCCAGTCATTTGCCGATGAATTAACCGCTCGCGCTCAATTAGCAGGCGCAGTAAATACTTTGCACATCGAAAACGGCAAAATCTTTGGTGACAATACTGATGGTGCTGGCTTAGTGAGAGACTTGTTAGCTCAAGGCATCCAACTGCAAGGTTCGCGGATTTTATTGTTAGGAGCGGGCGGAGCATCAAGGGGCGTTCTTGGTCCATTGTTAGCGCAATCACCAAAAGCGTTGCTGATTGTGAATCGATCTCACTCTAAGGCTGACGAACTGGTTCGGTTGTTTAGTCCATTGGCGCAATCCCACCAAGTTTCTTTACAAGCAGCTAATTTAGATGCATTGGAAGATCCGAATAGAATGCCTACTGCTTTTGATCTCATTATTAATGCTACTGCAGCTGGACTATCTAATGAGTCTGCGCTGAGTGATCTAGCGGCAAGCCATATTTTCACTCCCCAATCATTTGCCTACGATATGGTCTATGGGAAAGTAACTCCTTTGATGCAACAAGCGTTGCATCGGGGGGCACGCGTGAGCGATGGCTTGGGTATGTTGGTAGAGCAGGCTGCAGATGCCTTCTTAATCTGGCGCGGTGCACACCTGACTGAAGCAATCAATCCTCGCGCAGTGTTGGCGGAACTTCGCGCTTAATTGGCTGGAGCTAAGCTTTAGTGCGCTGGCTTCAATACTTTTTAAAGTGTGTGCTTGGTGGTTTTATCGCCATGCAAATTTACTTTGTGATTCAGATTGGACTATGGACCATTCTTGATCCGAGTAGTACGGCTTTTCAGCGCGCCGAGCGCTGGCGTCTTTGTGGATTGAATTGGTCTTGTCCGGTCTACTCATCTTGGGTTCCTTATGACAAAATTTCTGCTAATTTAAAACGCGCTGTTTTGGTCAGTGAAGACGATATTTTTTTCCAGCACATGGGGATTCGGGTTGAGGATATGCAAAAAGCGTGGGTTAAAAATGCTCAACTGAATCAGCAGAGTGGTGGTAAATCAAAAACTGCTTTGCGTGGTGGTTCTACGATTACGCAGCAATTGGCAAAAAACTTGTTTCTATCTTCTGAGCAGAATTACTTTCGCAAGGTACAAGAACTGATCATCACCGGCCTGCTAGAGCTGATGCTACCTAAACAACGACTTTATGAGATTTATCTGAACTCTGTAGAGTGGGGTGAGGGTATCTTTGGCATCGGTGCAGCAGCTCAGCACTACTATGGCATTAGTCCGGCCTCACTGAATCGAGAGCAGGCCGCTGCCCTAGCATCCGCCTTACCTGCGCCGAAGTGTTTTGATAAGACACAATATTGCCGCAAAGCTAGGATTCACTTCCCCACACGGCAAGACTTTATTTTGGAAAATATGGATAAGGTGGCTTTAGCGCCCCTGCAGAAATCCAAAGCGCGTTAGATTGAGCTATGAGTTGCAGCCCCAGCCGCAGCCCTTAATGCATCCCTAGTAGTGATGGCTACTTTTCTAGCAGCTTCGGCAAAATCACTACCCGAGCTAGCGTATAAGATGGCTCTTGAGGAATTAATCATCATGCCTGTGCCAGGCTTGTTGGGAATGCCACCCGCTTTCACGGTCGCATCGATATCCCCGCCCTGAGCACCAATCCCCGGAATGAGCAAGGGCATCTCTCCAACAATCTTACGTACTTTGGCGATTTCTTCAGGGAATGTGGCTCCCACTACTAGACTAATTTGTCCAGAGGTGTTCCACTCCTGTGCGGCTAACTTGGCTACATGTAGGTAGAGAGGTTCGCCACTAGTGGCCATATTCAAAAACTGGAGATCAGAGCCCCCTGGATTTGAAGTACGACACAAGACAATGACGCCTTTGCCAGCATGTCTCAGGTAGGGCTCAATAGTGTCAAAGCCCATATAGGGGCTAACGGTCACAGCATCTGCTCCATAGCGTTCAAAAGCCTCTATGGCATAGTGATCTGCAGTACTGCCGATATCTCCTCGCTTGGAATCCAGGATGACCGGAATATGGGGATACTTGTCCTTCAGATACTTAACCAATTTCTCAAGTTGCGCCTCCGCCCATTGGGATGCGAAATAAGCGAACTGGGGCTTAAAGGCGCAGACCGTATCTGCAGTGGCATCAGCAATCTCACGACAAAACTCATAAATGCCCTCAGACTTACCTTGGAATATTGCGGGCATGCGCTTGAGATCTGGATCAAATCCCACACACAACATGCTGCCTTGGGAAGCCCACGCAGATTGGAGTTGTTGAGAAAAGGTATTTGAGCTGGAGTTCATCTGATTTAAGCTTATTTTAGCGAAACTGTTATCTCCATAGGATAAACTAGCGCACATTCCTTAGGAGTTCACCATGATCAACTTGTTCGTCCTGCAAAATGGCCGCCTCTCTCAAGAGCAAGTGGAAGATCGCAATGAATTGTTGGAATACTCCAACCCGATCTGGATCGACGTCGTTGATCCAGAAGAGGAAGAGCTCCTCTGGATTAAAGAGGCTTTTGGCGTACTTCTCCCCGAATTAGATGATTTGGGCGACTTGGAAGCTTCTGCGCGCTATTTTGAGGCTGATGATGGCCACCTCCACATTCGTACGGATTTCTTACTAGATGAGGAAGAGACTTCTCGCAACGTGCGAGTTGCTTTTGTCCTGACCAAGCAAGTCTTGTTTTCTATTCACGATGAAGATTTACCGGTGTTTCGTTTAGTGCGCTTGCGTGCACGTTTGCGTCCAGGTTCAGTCAGCAATGCGAAAGACGTATTACTAGATTTATATTCCACTGATGCTGAATACTCTGCAGATGCTCTAGAAGAAGTTTACGAAAATTTAGAGCAAGCAGGTAAGCGTGTTTTGTCAGACGAAATTACCGACTCGGACGCTGCTGAGGTTTTAGAGACGATTGCTAAGGAAGAGGATACCAACGGCCGTATTCGTCGTAATGTAATGGATACCCGTCGCGCATTATCATTCTTGATGCGTAGCAAATTGTTATCCGATGAGCAACAAGAAGAGGCGCGCCAAATTCTGCGCGACATCGACTCATTAGAAAACCATACTGCGTTCTTGTTCGATAAGATCAACTTCTTGATGGATGCAACGGTGGGCTTTATTAACTTGAACCAAAGTAAGATCATTAAGATCTTCTCGGTGGTATCTGTCGCCTTAATGCCGCCTACTTTGCTCGCCAGTATTTGGGGTATGAACTTCCGCTACATGCCAGAGTTGGAGCAAACATGGGGCTATCCGGTTGCCATTCTCTCGATGGTAATCTCAGCGATTATTCCTTTAGGCTACTTCCGTCATAAAGGCTGGATGAACTAATCACTTCTGCTTATTGGAGCAGTCGAACTAATCTGGAAATTGCGTAATCACATGCTTGCTCTCGCACTGCTTGACGATTACCGGAAAATTGCTGGGTTATTGAGGTAGTTTCAATTGCATCATGAGTAATATTTTTATTGATTGTCCAAGCAAAGCATACGGTTCCAACGGGCTTGTCTGGCGAGCCTCCTGTTGGCCCAGCGATACCCGTGATCGAGATAGCCACATTGACATTGGCGTTAAGTCTCGCACCCTCTGCCATTCCGATTGCAACGGGTTCGCTAACCGCTCCAAAGGATTCAATGGTCTCTGCGGGAACGCCTAAACATTCTGTTTTAGCCTCATTGCTATAAGTAATGTAACCCCGCTCAAACCAATCGCTAGAGCCTGCAAGGTCAGTCAAGGTGGCACAAACTAAGCCACCTGTACAGGATTCAGCTAAAGCGATTTTCCATCCACGCTGAATGAGGATGCTAGCGAGGGTCCTGGCAGATTCGTGCTGTGGGTCAAGATGATTTGTCATGAGAAATAGTGAAGTGCAGCTTGCAAGATAGCGATGGAGATGAGAGTAAAAAACGCAGCCGCTAAATCATCGGCAATGATGCCGAAACCACGCCACAGAATTTGTATTGAATTTGATGGTGAAGCGTCATTATTACCCTCTGCTTTTTTAAAGTAGCGATCAATCGCACCGATGGGGCCGGGTTTAACAGCATCAAAAAATCGGAAGAGGGCAAATGCGAGAATTTGCATCCAAAGATGGGTAGGCATGATGAACATTAGTACTAACCAAAAAGCGACTATTTCATCCCACACAATTCCGCCAAAATCCTTTTTTCCTAATTCTTCGCTCACTTGACCGCAAATCCAGCAGCCCAGCAGAATGCCTCCACCAATGATCCAAAGAAATACTTGGGTAGATAAAAAATAATCCCCAACCAAAAATGCCGCCCATGCCCAGAGTGTTCCAGCTGTGCCTGGGGCGAATGGCGCTAGTCCACTACCAAAACCAAATGCGAGGATACGTTCGGGCTTGCTATAGACCCACTTGAAGCTTGGGATTGGTGTTGAAGAAATAGGAGATGGCGTATTCATGCGAAATGGTCAAAAGATTGAAGCAGAGGACTGGCCTCTTCGGGGCTTAGCTTAGCGCCCTGGTGATTAATCAAGTGAATCTCAGATGCGTCGTGTTGCATGGGCTTAACACTGCCAATATTTGTGAGAGGAAGATGTAAGTTTGCACTGATCTTTTTAAGCACCTCTCGCTTGCTGACAGGAGCTGTAAAGCAGAGTTCATAATCATCTCCACCACTAGCAGCATATTGGTTTTGAATATCAGCCGATTGCTTTAGTAGTGTGGCGGATTTAGGAAGTCGATCTAAAAAGACTTCGGCATCCTTATTGGATTGCTGCAAGATATGCCTCAAATCTCCAAAGAGACCATCGGAGATATCGACAGCAGAGTGGGCAATTTCTCGCAGAGCAATGCCCAGCTCAACCCTCGGACTTGGTTGATGCATGCGAGCTTCAATCAGGGTCAGATCATCCCGCGGTAAATGAATTTCATGACGCAGTGCAGCAAGCATAAGTCTGGCGTCGCCTACTGTCCCAGAGACCCAGATGTCATCACCATTTAAAGCTCCTGATCTTCGAATCGCTTTGTCCTTGGGGGTGCTGCCAAAAGCAGTTATACAAATATTGAACGGGCCAGCAGTCGTATCGCCACCGATCAGAGGGCAAGAGTAACGGCTGGCAATAGCAAATAAACCCTTGCTGAAGGCTTCTAAATGAGCTGGGTTGACTTCGGGTAACGCCAATGCAAGTGTGAAGCCTAAAGGCTTAGCACCCATTGCAGCTAGGTCTGAGAGGTTGACTGCTAAGGCTTTCCAGCCAAGCCACTCGGGATTGGCATCCTCAAAAAAATGGCGTCCTGAGACCAGCATATCGCTAGTAATGGCCATTTCTTCCTGAGGGTCACTTGTGATCATTGCGCAGTCATCGCCAATACCAAGCTGCACCGATCCCGGGCTCGATGCCAGCATCCGGTCTGATTGTGTTTTAAAAAAACGCTGAATCAGAGCAAATTCGCCAAGTGAGGAGGTTTTAGATTGCATGCCCCATTTTATGGCTCTTAGGAGTCTTTCATCGGAGAGGAATAGAATTAAACGCTTGAAGACATCTGATTGATGAGTGAACTGATGAGTAAACCAGGTAATAGTAGTAAAGAGCAACAAATAGCGGACCTCAGAGCGGCTGCTCTCCACTATCACGAGTTTCCAGTTCCAGGAAAAATCGAAATTGCCCCAACCAAGCAGTTAACGAATCAGCGAGACTTGGCTCTTGCCTATACGCCTGGTGTTGCAGCGGCTTGTGAAGAAATCGCCAAAGATCCTGCCAACGCTTTTCGTTATACAGCGCGTGGGAACTTAGTCGGCGTGATTACAAACGGAACTGCAGTACTGGGTTTGGGGAATATTGGACCATTGGCAAGTAAGCCAGTGATGGAAGGTAAGGCGGTCCTCTTTAAGAAATTTGCTGGCATCGATGTATTTGACATTGAGATAAACGAGAATGATCCAGAAAAGTTGGTGGAAATTATTGCTGCGCTTGAGCCTACTTTCGGTGGCATCAACTTAGAAGATATCAAAGCACCAGACTGTTTTATCGTAGAGCGCAAGTTACAGGCGCGGATGAAGATTCCAGTCTTTCATGATGATCAGCATGGCACGGCGATTGTGGTTGCTGCAGCTATTTTGAATGGTCTGAAGGTTGTTGGTAAAGATGTGGCTCATGTGAAGTTGGTGACCTCTGGTGCTGGTGCTGCTGCTTTGGCTTGTTTAGATTTATTGGTTGATCTGGGCATCCCGCGTAAAAATATTTGGGTGACTGACTTGGCTGGTGTGGCCTATAAAGGTCGTAAAGAATTAATGGATCCAGAGAAGGAGCCTTTTTGCCAAGAGACGGATCTGAGAACTTTGGATCAAGCCATTGAAGGTGCTGATATTTTCTTGGGTCTGTCTGCTGGGGGTGTTCTCAAGCAAGACATGGTGAAGAAGATGGCCCCTAGGCCATTGGTATATGCCTTGGCAAATCCCACGCCAGAGATTCTTCCGGAAGAAGTAAAAGAAGTTCGTCCAGATGCAGTCATGGCGACGGGCCGCACCGATTACCCAAATCAAGTCAATAACGTTTTATGTTTCCCTTTTATCTTCCGTGGTGCTCTGGATGTGGGTGCCACCACTATTACCCGCGGCATGGAAGTGGCGGCCGTCAAGGCTGTAGCGGAGCTGGCTCAAGCTGAGCAGAGTGAGATCGTGACCTCTGTTTACGGCATTGAGAATTTATCTTTTGGTCCTGAGTACTTGATTCCAAAACCATTTGACCCGCGTTTAATTACGGTGATAGCCCCTGCGGTTGCAAAGGCTGCAATGGACGATGGTGTTGCTCAACGCCCGATTAAAGACTTTGACGCTTACCGCAATCAGCTACAACAATTTGTCTACCACTCTGGTACGTTGATGAAACCTCTGTTTAATATCGCAAAAGAGGTACCTGCAAATCAAAAGCGGATCATTTTTGCTGAAGGTGAAGATGAGCGCGTATTGCGTGCCGTACAAATCCTGATTGATGAGCATTTAGCGACTCCGATTTTGATTGGCCGCCCTTCAGTGATTGAACATCGCATTGAGAAATTTGGTTTACGGATTAAAGCTGGCGAAGATTTTGACATCGTGAATCCTGAAAATGATTCACGCTTCCGAGATTTCTGGCAATCCTATTTAGCCTTGAATGAGCGTAAGGGCGTTACGGAATCATTTGCTAAGTTAGAAATGCGTCGCCGCAACAGCTTAATTGGATCTATGATGATTAGCAAAGGCATGGCTGATGGCATGATTTGTGGAACCGTCGGTGACTTAGCTACGCATTTGAAGTACATCGATGAGGTAGTTGGTCGTGAACCTGGCGCAAAGGTTTATGGTGCAATGTCCGGACTGATCTTGCCAGGTCGCCAAGTATTTTTGGTGGATACCCATGTGAATATCGATCCCAGTGCGGAGCAGTTGGCTGACCTGACTATCATGGCGGCAAGCCAAATGCGTAAATTAGGTATCGAACCCAAGGTAGCGCTCTTATCTCATTCGAATTTTGGTTCTAGTAGCGCTCCATCAGCAGTCAAAATGCGCGAAGTATTGGCTTTGATTCAAAAGGCAGATCCGGCACTCGAAGTAGATGGCGAGATGCATGGAGACAGCGCTTTAGATGAAACCATCCGTGCTGGCGCAGTCACTTCATCTCCATTGAAAGGCGGTGCCAATTTGCTAGTTCTGCCGAATATTGATGCTGCCAACATTTCTTATAACTTATTGAAGACTGCTGCCGGTAACGGCATTGCAATCGGACCATTACTCTTGGGAGTGGCTAAGCCGATTCATATTCTCACGCCAGCAGCTACCGTGCGTCGTATTGTGAATCTGACCACTTTGGCAGTGGTTGAGGCGGCCAGCAACAGCAGAGGTGTAGCTTAATCTAGATTTAATCGTAAATATTTATGTTAGTTAGTGTTAACTGACATAAATAATTACTATATAAATCAGTGGTTTATATAAAACCTACTGTAATTGGGCTTGATTTGATTGCGGGTTAAGGGTAACCTAGCACCCATCATGAATAATCGCTCTGAAAACAGCACTACAGTGGGCTTCGAAGAACAAAGTCGAGCCGAAGGCTGGGATAGCAACGATAGACTCGAACCAGAATCTTTTGCTGCCAATATCTACGCAGAGGGCGGTTTATCTCGTTTACAAACCTATGCAGCAAATCAAGTTTCGGGGAAAAAAGTGACAGCTTCTTGGCGTGCCGCCTTGGCCGTTCGCGATGCCGGACCGCCGGCAATGTTGCGCAGTGTGCGCACTAACATCGTGCAATCCATTCGTGCCTTCCGCACTCCTGATCTACAGGAAGCGGCTACCGAGCTTGGCCAGCATTTTATTTACGCCAATTGTGCAAATGCAATGACAAAAGGTGAGGTTCTAGAGGCAATTGCCATTGCTTACACATTTACCAAGCAACAGGCAAAGAATTTTGATCCTTTGTTGGATGCTTTGACGACTACCGTTGATAAGTCTGGCCCACAGCCCGGTTTTGTGGTGGTGCTAGAAGGTTTGCCTTGCACCCAGAAGTTTGACAAAGAGGCTCGCGAGACGCTCTTGGATGTTTTCAGGGATGCAGTGGATTTCTGGTCTGAGCGTCGAACGCCTTATCGCGTGTTCTACTCTTTTGCCTAAGTAACTAAGTAAGAAGCATTAAAAAACAGTAAAAATCGCCTCTACCGGAGGCGATTTTGCATTTCTGGATCCCAAATACTGTGTACGGCCGTGATTGCCACGATGCCAGCAGTCTCTGTCCGCAAGACCCGATCCCCCAAGGAGACAATTTGATAGCCTGCCAGCTGGGCCTGCGCCTCTTCTTCTGGCGAATGACCACCTTCTGGCCCAATCATCAGAATCAGGTCTTGAGGCGGAGTATTTATAAGGACTGAATAGAGGCTTTTATCGGTATCTGGGCTTAAAAGTAGCTTAAGTGTGGTTTTCTGTGGCTTTTGAAGGTAAAGATCAAAAGTTTGTACTGGTTCTAAGGCAGCAAGTACTGTGCGATCGCATTGTTCGCAGGCAGCTTGAACGATCCCTTCCCAATGCAAAAGGCGTTTTTGCGCGCGTTCTGCATCGTTCGGGCGCGTTAACTTGATCACTGAGCGCTCACATTGCAGAGGGGCAATCACCTGGGCACCCGTCTCAATAGCCTTTTCAACGATCCAATCCATCTTGTCCCCGCCAGCAAGCCCTTGTGCCAAGGTAATTGCATAAGGGCTCTCGCGGTGGGTATCTTGGCGAATGTCGCTCAGTTCTGCCTCGCCAGTTTTATTCCCCAAGGAAAGCAGTTTTGCTTGGGCAACCTGGCCTTTTCCATCGAAGATAGGGAAGAATTCACCCACTTGGATGCGACGCACCCGCAAATGATGAGCAAGCTCAGGAGTCAGCAAGTTTGGCTTTTGGGATTCCCATGGTCCGGGAAGATAAAATTGAGGCATTACTGCAATATAGCTAATTAATTTTCTAGAGACCCAATTTACGATGTCAAACCTTCAAATTCGCATGGCTAATGCCATTCGCGCTTTATCCATGGATGCAGTTCAACAGGCAAATTCTGGTCATCCAGGAATGCCGATGGGCATGGCTGATATTGCAGTCGGTCTTTGGAATGAGCACTTACAACATAATCCGACAGATCCGCATTGGATTAATCGTGATCGTTTTGTCTTATCTAATGGTCACGGATCAATGTTGTTGTATTCCTTATTACATTTGACCGGTTATGACTTGCCGATCGGAGAGTTAAAAAATTTCCGCCAGTTGCATAGTAAAACTGCTGGCCATCCTGAATACGGAATTACTCCAGGTGTAGAAACGACTACCGGACCTTTAGGTCAGGGGATTTCTAATGCAGTCGGCATGGCACTTGCAGAAAAATTATTAGCAGAAGAATTTAATCGCCCTGGTCATCAGATTGTTGATCACTACACTTATGTATTTTTAGGTGACGGTTGTTTGATGGAGGGTATTAGCCATGAGGTGTGTTCTTTGGCTGGAACGCTCAAACTCAATAAGCTAATTGCACTATGGGATGACAACGGTATCTCGATTGATGGCAAAGTCGTTTCTTGGTTTAATGAAGATACGCCAAAGCGTTTTGAGGCTTATGGCTGGAATGTGATTCGTGATGTCGATGGTCATAATGCAGAAGTGGTATCGAGTGCAATCTCCAAAGCAAAGAAGAGTGATAAGCCAACCTTAATTTGCTGTAAGACTGCGATTGGTCAAGGCTCTCCAAACATGGCGGGTAGCGATAAAGTGCATGGCTCACCATTAGGTGCCGCTGAAATTGCTGCAACCCGGGTTGCCTTAAATTGGCCTTATGCTCCGTTTGAAATTCCACAAGATATTTATGAAGCTTGGGATTTTAAGAAGCGCGGCCAAGCTGCTGAGCATGAGTGGAATAAAGAATTCCAAGCTTATCGGAATAAATACCCTGAGCTCGCTTCTGAATTACAGCGTCGCATGCAGGGTGATTTGTCGCAAGATTTCTCAGCCACTTTGAATGCTTATCTCAAGACTTGCGAATCAAAAGCGGAAACCATTGCGACTCGTAAGGCAAGTCAAAATGCGATTGAAGCTTTGGCCCCAGCCCTACCAGAATTTATGGGAGGCTCTGCCGACTTAACGGGTTCTAACTTAACCAATTGGTCTACCTCTAAACCAGTGCGCGCAGATCAATGGGGTAACCATATTAATTATGGTGTGCGTGAGTTTGGCATGAGCGCCATCATGAATGGCATCGCTTTGCATGGTGGATATATTCCATTTGGCGGTACATTCCTTACCTTCTCAGATTACAGTCGTAATGCCTTGCGCATGGCTGCATTGATGAAGTTGCGGAGTATCTTTGTGTTTACGCATGACTCCATTGGCTTAGGTGAGGACGGTCCAACCCACCAATCTGTGGAGCATGTGGCGAGCCTACGATTGATTCCGAATTTAATGGTTTGGCGTCCATGCGACACCACTGAGAGTGCGGTTGCATGGGGTGCTGCGATTGAGCGCAAGCATGGCCCAAGCGCTCTGATCTTCAGTCGTCAGAATTGTCCATTTGTGTCGCGCGATGGTCAGCAAGTAAAAGATATTTCCCGTGGCGCTTATGTATTGCGTGACCCTAAAAAGGCAAAAATCAATGCTGTGATTATTGCCACTGGTTCTGAAATTGCCTTGGCTTTACAAACTGCTGAGCGCTTAGAAAAAGAGGGCTTAGGCATTAGGGTGGTATCAATGCCTTCAACCACCGTATTTGATCAACAAGATTCTGCTTACAAAACAAAAGTATTGCCTGCCGATATTCCACGGATTGCTGTTGAGGCAGGTGTCAGTGATTTCTGGTGGAAGTATGGTTGTGCAGCAGTACATGGCGTGGATACCTTTGGTGAGTCTGCGCCAGCACCCGTACTCTATGAATATTTTGGCTTAACTGTGGATGAGATCTCCAAAACAGTAAAGCAATGTATTGTGAAGAAACAAAAAAGATAAGAAGCAATAAGAAGCGAAGTATCGCCTTAGAAATTTAATGTTAGCAAGGAAAATGGCATGACAATTCGTGTTGCAATTAATGGTTATGGTCGCATTGGTCGTATGGTCTTGCGTGCCCTGTATGAGGATCAGGTCAATGGCAAGCCAAGGCGGGATATCAAAATCGTGGCGATTAATGCCATGGGTGATATTGATATCAATGCACACCTTACGCAATATGATTCAGCACATGGTCGTTTTCCAGCAGAAGTAAAAGTAGACGGTGATTGCATGGTGGTCAATGGCGATCGTATCAACATGTTCTCCACTCGCACTCCTTTGGAAACTCCTTGGGGAGAATTAGGCGTTGATTTAGTTTTGGAATGCTCAGGCAAATTTACTTCAAAAGAAAAAGCCATGGTGCACATCTCTCAAGGTGCAAAGAAAGTACTCATTTCTGCTCCTGGTGAAAAAGATGTGGATGCCACGATTGTGTATGGCGTGAATCAACAGGTTTTAAAGCCTAGTGATATCGTGGTTTCGAATGCCAGCTGCACGACAAACTGTTTGGCTCCCTTGGTTAAGCCATTGCTAGAAAAGATTGGTATTGAGTCTGGTTTGATGACCACGATTCATGCATTTACCAATGACCAGGTTCTAACTGACGTGTATCACAAGGATATGCGTCGTGCTCGCTCTGCAGTCAGCAGCATGATTCCAACGAAGACCGGTGCTGCCAAAGCCGTAGGCCTAGTCTTGCCAGCATTGGCAGGTCGTTTTGATGGTTTCGCCATGCGCGTCCCAGTGATTAATGTGTCTGTAGTGGATTTAACGTTTGCTGCCAGCCGAGCCACAAGCGTAGATGAAGTCAATTCCATCCTGAAGACTGCCAGCGAAGGGGAATTAAAGGGTATTTTGGGCTTTAATACTTTGCCACTGGTATCCATTGACTTTAACCATGACCCCCGTCCCAGCATTTACGATGCCTCCCAAACTAGAGTTTCTGCTGATGGCAAATTGGTGAAGGTGTTGTCTTGGTATGACAACGAATGGGGCTATTCAGTGCAGATGCTCAATGCGGCTGAAGCTTTAATGGCGGTAAAGTAGGTTACTAGTCGTTAAAAGACGCTAAAAGTTAGTAAAATTTCTCTTCATGCTCAAAAAAGACCTCAATTGAGGTCTTTTTCACATATTTAATCTACATCCTTAGTGTAATTAAGCCTTAAAGCATCAACTGGCCTGTTTATTGCGGCAATTTTTCTTTTGACAGTGGCCATACATGGCTAAGGAGTGCTCTTGGAGCTTAAAACCGAGGTTTTTAGCAATGTCACGTTGTCTTTTTTCAATGGCTTCATCAACAAACTCTTCTACATGGCCGCAGTCTAGGCAAACCAAATGATCGTGGTGTTGGCCTTCATTAAGCTCATAAATAGCCCTACTATCACCTTTAGAGGACTCAAAATGACTGCGGAGTAGAAGACCCGCCTGTTCAAACTGGGTAAGTACTCTATAAACCGTGGCTAAGCCAATTTCCTTGTCATCCTTGGCTAGAGCCAAAAAGACATCTTCAGCACTAAAGTGCGTGCCCCCATTGTGATGAAAAAAATCCAGAATTTTCATGCGAGGACCAGTCGCTTTAAGGCCAATATCGCGTAAATCCGTAGGTGTGGGGTTTTGGTTCATATTCAGGGGTTTGGGGGCTAAAATCAATGTCTTAATGATACGGCCTCCCATGCAAAATCGCCTTCAACTTTTTATGAGTTTTTTCCAACCCGTTTTAGGGATGCTCCATTTTGCCCGTTCCTGTCTGCTAATAGCTACTTTTGGTGGGGCGCTGATGGTTGCTGGTTGCACTAGTGCTGTTAATGAGACGCAACGCGCTTGGATGAATACCGTCTTTAGGCCTTATGTTCCAGATGTAGTGCAAGGCAACTTTATTTCGAGTGAGCAATACGCCAAGTTACAAGTTGGCCAAAGTCGCGAGCAAGTGCGCCAAATTCTTGGCACACCTTTGCTTGCAAGTTATTTCCATGCAAATCGTTGGGATTACGTTTTTGAATTCAAGCGTGCAAATCAAGTGATGGGCAAGGAGCGTCGCGTTACGGTATTTTTCGAAGGTGATAAGTTGGTGAAGTTTCAAGGTGATGCTTTGCCAACGGACGTAGAGTTGGTTGCTGAGATTGATGGCTATGCAAAAACAAAACGCTCATTCTGGGATGTAATGACTGGGTCTAATAAACCACCCATTACACCTGCATTACAACAACCTGAATTACTCGTTCCTAGCCCAACCAATAATTTGCCGGCTGGAGCTGCTGTGCCTGCGGCTGCGGCAGCTTCCACTAGCAGCTCTTTTTGGGACTTTTTTAGTTTTTCAAAGAAGCCATCAGCAGCTCAGCCTGAACCTCAGCAGTTAGGCCCTGGCGCCCTGAATGTTCCGCAGGCTAGTGAAACTAAATAAAGATTACTTTTGCGTTGAGGCTGAGTAATTTTTTTCGGCAACCTTTAATAAGAAACGAAGATGCAAATGATGAAAATCGCAATCGCTGGTGCTACTGGGCGCATGGGAAAAATGTTAATCGAAGCGGTGCTCAATTGCTCAGACGCCGAGCTGGTTGGCGCGCTTGAACATGAGTCTTGTCCTTTGGTCGGTGAAGATGCTGGTGCATTCTTGGGTAAGAAAACGGGAGTATTGATTACGTCCGACATTACCCAAGCCTTAAGTGGCGCTGAATATTTAATTGACTTTACGCGTCCTGAGGGCACGATGGCGCATTTAGCAGTAGCGCAAAAGACAGGTAGCAAAATGATTATCGGCACCACGGGCTTGAGCCCTACGCAAATTGATGGCCTGAAAAAAGCCTCTGCAAATTTAGCAATCGTCTTTGCTCCTAACATGAGTGTGGGTGTGAACGCTACTTTTAAGCTGCTAGAGATCGCCGCTAAAATGCTGAACGAAGGTTACGATATTGAAATCATTGAAGCTCACCATCGCCACAAAGTCGATGCCCCATCGGGTACTGCTTTAAGAATGGGTGAAGTGATTGCCAATGCGCTTGGGGAAAAATTGGATGATGTTGCTGTATTTGCTCGTGAGGGTCATACCGGAGAGCGTAAAGCAGGCTCTATCGGTTTTGCCACTATTCGGGGTGGCGATATTGTGGGCGATCACACAGTCTTGTTTGCGGGTGAGGGCGAGCGTATCGAAATTAGCCATAAATCCTCCAGCCGTCAGTCTTACGCACAAGGTTCTTTGAGGGCTGCGCGGTTCTTACAGGCTCAGAGTTCAGGCTTGTACGACATGCAAGATGTGCTTGGCCTTCGCAAGTCAATTGGGTAAATCAGCGTAGAAGAAATGAGTTTGATGGAATGAGTCAGGATTACGATCACCGCAGTATTGAGGCGGCAGCGCGTGCGGACTGGGAAAGTACGCAAGCATATAAGGTAGTTGAGAATGCAGTAGATGCCTCTGGTAAGCCAAGGCCAAAATACTATGCTTGCTCTATGCTGCCTTACCCATCAGGTAAGTTACATATGGGCCATGTTCGTAACTACACTATCAATGATGTGATGGCTCGACAATTGCGTATGCAGGGTTACAACGTATTAATGCCAATGGGCTGGGATGCATTCGGTATGCCCGCTGAAAATGCAGCCATTCAGAATAAAGTGCCTCCAGCGAAATGGACTTACGACAACATTGCTTATATGAAAAAGCAAATGTCAACGATGGGTTTAGCAATCGATTGGTCGCGTGAAGTAGCTACTTGCAGTCCTGACTACTATCGCTGGAATCAATGGCTCTTTTTGAAGATGCTTGAAAAGGGGATTGCTTATCGGAAAACCCAGGTCGTTAATTGGGATCCAATTGATCAAACCGTATTGGCGAATGAACAGGTCATTGATGGTCGAGGCTGGCGTTCCGGTGCCTTAGTTGAAAAGCGTGAGATCCCTGGCTACTATTTCGATATCACCGCATACGCAGAACAATTACTTTCTGGCTTGGATGACTTAGGTTGGCCTGAACGCGTTAAGACGATGCAGCAGAACTGGATTGGTAAAAGCCGTGGGGTCCGTTTTGCTTTCAAGCATGAAGTTGCAGATGCAAATGGTAACTTAGTTCAAGATGGCCAACTCTATGTGTTTACAACGCGTGCAGACACCATTATGGGGGTCACATTCTGCGCGGTTGCTGCCGAACATCCACTAGCAACCCTTGCTGCTAAAGGCAATCCTGAGCTCGCAGCGTTTATTGAGAAATGTAAAACCGGTAGTGTGATTGAAGCTGATCTCGCTACTCAAGAAAAAGAAGGCATGTTCACGGGTATGTATGTGACACATCCTCTTACTAATGAGCCTGTGCCAGTTTGGGTCGGGAATTATGTGTTGATGTCTTATGGCGATGGTGCCGTCATGGGTGTGCCCGCACATGACGAGCGTGATTTTGCTTTTGCTCTCAAATATGAATTACCAATCAAACAGGTGATTGCTCTGCGCTCGCCTTCAGACATGTTTAATACAAGCCATTGGCAAGATTGGTATGCGCAAAAAGACAATGTAGTTTGTCTGAACAGCGGTAAATATGACGGTATGTCCTATGAAGAGGCGGTCAGTGCCGTTGCAGTAGACCTAGAAAAAATGGGCATTGGAGAAATTAAAACCACTTATCGTTTACGGGACTGGGGCATCTCTCGTCAGCGCTATTGGGGCACCCCAATTCCGATTATTCATTGTGGTGATGAGCAGAATCCGGGTTGCGGGGCAGTTCCTGTTCCTGAAGCAGACTTACCAGTGGTATTGCCTGAGGATTGCGTCCCTGATGGGAGCGGCAATCCATTAAACAAGCGCGCCGACTTTCTAAATGTGCAGTGTCCGAAATGTGGCAAGCCTGCGCGTCGTGAGACTGACACCATGGATACCTTTGTGGATTCTTCTTGGTATTTCATGCGCTACACCGGTCCCAATGCTAAGACGATGGTTGATGAGCGGAATGCATATTGGATGCCGATGGATCAATACATTGGCGGGATTGAGCATGCCATTTTGCACTTACTGTATGCACGCTTCTGGACGAAAGTCATGCGTGATCTCAAGTTGATTACTTTTGATGAGCCTTTTCAAAACTTGTTGACGCAAGGCATGGTTCTCAATGAGACCTATTACTCTGAAGAAGCTTCTGGTAAAAAGACTTGGTTAAATCCGCTAGATGTTGAGCTCGAACTTGATGAGAAAGGTCGTCCTCAGGGTGCTAAGTTAAAGGGGGATACCTCTGGCAAGCCCATCATCATTGGCGGCATTGAGAAAATGTCCAAGAGCAAGAACAACGGCGTTGATCCGCAGGCATTAATTGATCAGTATGGCGCAGATACTGCGCGCCTATTTGTCATGTTTGCTGCCCCTCCAGAGCAACAGTTGGAATGGTCTAGCGCTGGTGTTGAAGGCGCATCTCGTTTCTTGCGTCGTGTCTGGGTATACACCAGCAGTCAAGCAGATTCGATCCGAGCATCTGACGCGAAGTTACCAAGTGAGTTAAATGATGCTGAAAAAGCATTGCGTCGTGAAGTACATACCATTCTTAAGCAGGCCAATTTTGATTATCAGCGCCGGCAGTACAACACCGTAGTTTCAGCGGCAATGAAAATACTCAATGTATTAGAGCCAATCAAACTAGATGCTGGTGTTGTGCGACCTGCAGTATTGCGCGAGTGCTTAAGTATTCTGATCCGAGTGTTATATCCAGTGGTGCCGCATGTCACCTATGCACTCTGGAATGAATTAGACTGTCACAAAACTTTTGGCACATTGTTAGATGCACCTTGGCCAATGGTGGATGAAGCGGCGCTAGTACAAACAGAGTTGACCATCATGCTTCAAATTAATGGCAAATTGCGCGGAGATATTCGTGTGCCGGCTGATGCAACTAAAGAACAAATTGAGGCTTTGGCTCTGCAGAGTGAGCCTGCCGTCAAAATGCTCAATGGTGCAGCGCCTAAGAAGGTGATTGTTGTGCCGGGTCGTTTAATTAATATTGTTGCTTAGATTGCCCATTTAAATTACTAATGCATTATTTTGAACAGAAACTATAGACATGAGCGTAAATCACCTTAGACGTACTATGCTTGGTTTGCTTGTTATGGCTCCGATTAGTAGTTTGATCGCCTGCGGCTATCGTTTGCGTGGCATGGTTGACCTGCCATTTAAAGTGATTGCAATTACGGGTAGCCCGTCACCACCCTTGCGTGGAGATTTACAAACCACTATTTTGACCGGTACCGATGCCAAGGTAGCCATTAATCCGAAAGATGCTGATCTCATTTTAGAAGTGATTAGCGACCTGGATAGCCGAGAGATATTAGCCTATAACTCAAATGGCCAAGTCTCCGCCTATCGTTTAAACATCCGCGTGATTTTCAGGGCGTATGACAACTCTGGCGCGGACGTTGTACCGGAGTCTGAAATTTATCTGACTCGCGATATGGACTTCTCAGTATCGACCGTCTTGGCAAGCGATGTTCAAATGCAGCAGTTTCTATCTTTGATGCGCAGAGATTTGGCGGTACAGATTCTGCGTCGGGTTGCTGCTTCTGCACGTGCACCTCAGGCCCGCAGATTTTAGGAAGTGATTAACTATTAAATGGTTAAAAACGACGCCCTACAGGTTCATTTAAAGTCACTGAATTCTGCCGCTTCATTCAAGCCTCTATATATTTTTAGTGGGGACGAACCTCTTTTGATGATGGAAGCAATGGATCAGTTGCGAGCCACCGCTAAGAAAATGGCTTACACCGATCGAGAAGTTTTATTGCAGGAGCGCGGTTTTGATTGGAGTGCTTTATTAAGTGCTGGACAGACTATGTCCTTGTTTGGAGATAAGCGCTGGGTAGAGTTGCGGATTCCCACTGGCAAGCCTGGACGGGATGGCGCTGAAGCGTTAAAACAGTTCTCGGCTCAAATTGAGGCTCAGATAGTGGGGGCTGAAGGCCCTGATACGATTTTTTGCATCATTTTGCCGAAGTTAGACGGCAAGACCAAAACTTCGGCCTGGTTTAGTGCGCTGGATGACGTGGGTATGGCTATTCAGTTAGATTCTTTGGATCGCACTCAATTGCCACAATGGATTGCAGGACGTCTCAAAAAACAGGGTCAAGAAGTTGAATCTGGGCCAGAGGGGCAGAGAGCTCTAGCTTTCATTGCCGAGCAGGTAGAAGGCAATCTCATTGCTGCCCATCAAGAAATTCAGAAGCTGGGTTTACTATATCCAACGGGCGTATTAACTGAAGAGCAAATTCGGTCTGCTATTTTGAAAGTAGCCCGTTACAACGTTTTTGAGCTGACTGAGGCGATGTTGGCAGGTGATCTGCCCCGCCTGAATCGGATGTTAGATGGACTCAAAGGAGAGGGCGAGCCTTTGGTATTAATTTTATGGAGCGTGACTGAAGAGCTTCGGATACTATCGAAACTGAAGGCGGCGAGTGACGCTGGTGAGTCAGTGCAGAATTTAATGCGGACTAACCGAATCTGGGGCAATAAGGAGCGTTTGTATCCAATGGCGCTAAAGCGGGTGCAGCCTTTGAGGTTGCGACGAGCAATGCAGGTTGCGGCCGGTTTAGATCGTCAAGCCAAAGGACTGCATGCAGCAGAGTTGCCAGCGGATCCTTGGGATGGTTTGCGTTTGGTAGGTAATTTATTGCGCTAGATCAATCGAATCTGAAAATTCAATTGAGATAAAACAAGATTCATTTAGACATAGTAAAGACATGAGTAATTCAACAGATACCATTCACCAGCTGATGCAAGATATTGGGCGACGTGCACGTCAGGCATCACGTGCAATGGCGCGCGCATCTAGTGAACAGAAAAACCAAGCCCTATTGCATATTGCCCAGTTGATTCGTGAGCGGACCAATGAAATTGAGCGGGTGAATGGACTCGATGTTGCTCGTGCAAAAGCGAATGGTCAGGATGCCGCATTCATTGATCGCTTAACCATGACCCCTAAAACGATTGAATCAATGGCCTTAGGTTTAGAGCAAATTGTTTCCTTAGAAGATCCGATTGGCAAAATGACGCCAATGCAAAAGCAAGCCTCTGGCATTGAACTAAGCCAAATGCGTGTGCCACTCGGGGTCATTGGCATCATTTATGAATCTCGTCCTAATGTAACAATTGATGCCGCTGCACTTTGCCTCAAATCGGGCAATGCGGTGATTTTGCGTGGGGGCTCTGAAGCGATTGATTCCAATACTTTGCTGGCGCAGTTCATTCAAGAGGGCTTAGATGCTGCCCATTTACCAATGGATGCTGTTCAGGTAGTGACTACGACTGATCGTAGCGCTGTGGGTGAGATGATTACCATGACGGAATATATCGATGTTATTGTGCCGCGCGGCGGCAAGAGCTTAATTGCCCGCTTAATGGCTGAGGCACGAGTGCCAATGATTAAGCATTTGGATGGTATTTGCCACACCTATATTGATGCGGATGCAGACATTGCAATGGCGATCAAGGTTTGCGATAACGCCAAGACCCAGCGCTACGCACCTTGTAACGCAATGGAAACCTTATTAGTAAATACATCCATCGCAGCGCAGGTTTTACCTGTTCTATGCAAAATCTATCAAGATAAAGGTGTTGAGTTGCGGGTAGATGGGCTCACACGGAAGACCTTAGAGGCAGCAGGATTCGAGAAGCTCGTCAATGCGACCGAAGAAGATTGGCACACGGAGTATTTGGCGCCGATTTTATCGATTAAAACTGTTGCGGATATCGATGAGGCGATGGGTCATATTGAGCAATACGGTAGTAAGCATACCGATGCCATCATTACGAATAATCAAGCCCATGCTAATCGTTTCTTACGTGAAGTAGATAGCGCAAGCGTCATGGTTAATGCCAGCACCCGTTTTGCCGATGGTTTTGAATATGGTCTTGGCGCTGAGATCGGCATCTCTAATGATAAATTGCACGCTCGTGGTCCGGTAGGCTTAGAGGGGCTGACTTCTCTCAAATACATCGTCATGGGTCATGGCGAGATTCGCACTTAATTTATTCAGTCATATTTAACCACTTAAGAACAGAAATTATTCATCATGGGCAATGCGTATCTCTGGACTAAGACATTTCATATTGTCTTGATTGCCTCTTGGTTTGCAGGTTTATTTTATCTCCCCCGAATTTTTGTGAACTTGGCAGATGAAAAAAATCCCGAGGCCTATGCCCGTCTTTTGGGTATGGCTGAGCGCTTACTGCGTTTCATGACCATTTTGGCTGTGCCAGCAGTATTACTTGGCCTTACGCTGTGGTTACATTTTAAGATTGGTGCTGGTGAGATTTGGATGCACGCCAAAGTATTTTTTGTCATTTTGGTGATTGTCTATCACTATGCCTGCTGGAAACTAGTTAAAGATTTTCGCCTTGGTATCAATATCCATTCCGGTGTTTGGTACCGTTGGTTTAATGAGGCGCCTGTCTTACTCATGTTAATAGTGACTGCTTTGGTGGTGATTAAGCCTTGATGCCCTTGTATTTCCCCATCTATACCCTTTTTAGATTGCTAGCCTCATGAGATTTTTTGTTGTTTGCCCAGGTGGACTAGAAGTGCCACTAGCGCAAGAGCTGGCGAAGATTGCACAACGACCAGACTGTAAAGCCTTGGGAGCCTGGGTCATCGATTCCACGCCAACGAGCCCAACCGGCGGTGTAGGTTTGGCAGCACCACTGTCTGCAGCAATGGCCCTGAACTTACATTCTCGGATTGCCAGTCGCGTTTTGTTACAGATGGCTGATGCGCCATATCGTCAAGAAGAGGATTTATATAAGTTAGCGAGTGGCTTAGCTTGGGAGGAGTGGTTTTCTTCGAAACAAACCTTGCGTGTGGACGTTACTGCACATCGCTCACCATTAAAGAGTTTGAATTTCGCAACCTTAAAGATTAAGGATGCCATTGTCGATCGCTTGCGTGACGTTACGGGCGATCGTCCTAGCATCGATACTGCTTTTCCTGATGTACGCGTTCAAGCTCACCTAACTGCTACCCATGTCACCATTTATTTAGATACTTCCGGTGAGGCTTTATTTAAGCGCGGTTGGCGAGATGAAAAAGGGGATGCTCCTTTAAAAGAGAATCTTGCAGCAGGAATCTTATCCATCACGGGCTGGGAGCCTGCGCAAACTTTATTTGATCCGATGTGTGGCAGTGGCACCTTTCTGATCGAGGCAGCACAAATTGCTTTAGCGATTCCGCCAGGTGGCATTCGGGCTGGGATGTACGGGGATGATGCTAAACCTTCGCGACTGGCCTATCGCCCCTTAGTAACTTCCGCCCATGGCTTTGGTTTCCAGCGGCTCAAGCCCTTTAATGAAGTGGCAGAGCAAAAGCGCTGGGTAACGTTGAAAGAGGCTGCCCAAGCGGAAATGATGGAAAAGCGCACACAGTTCCCCGATGCAGAATCTCTGGGTATCAGTGGCGGTGATATTAATGAGCGTTTAGTAGCGATGTTTAAAGGTAATTGGCAGCGTGCTCAATTGCCTGGTTTACCAGTGACGCGTCAGATTGATGCTTTAGTCAGTAAACCCCCAGTGAATGCAAAAGAGGGCGTGATGTTATTGAATCCACCTTATGGTGAGCGCTTGGTCATTCAGGGTGGACGAGGGCAGAATCATGCTGTAGGAAGTGATCCCGATCAAGACTCCAACGATCAGGTGGAAGAACCTGAAGATCGCTTTGCGTATAACCTAGAGACAGGTCGCCAAAGCGCTAAACGCTCTAGTCGCGAATCCCTTAAGAAGTTGCAATCCCAAGAAGAGCAGGACCCCCGATTTGTGGAGTTCTTAAGGCAATTTGGCCAGCATCTGAAAGATGCTTTTGGTGGCTGGAATGTCTTTGTTCTCACTGCAGATATGGCCTTGCCGGGACAGTTGCGTATTAAAGAATCGAAGCGCACTCCTTTGTTTAACGGCCCATTGGAATGTAGGCTCTTCAAGTTTGAGATGCATCAGAAGCGCGATCAACCAGCAGATTTAAAATAGAAAATATTTAAGAAAGACGGCAATGGAATTCAAAACCTATATGTGTTTAATTTGTGGCTGGGTCTATGATGAGGCCGCTGGCTTGCCTGATGAGGGTATTGCACCTGGAACACTATGGAAAGATGTTCCTATGAACTGGACTTGCCCTGAGTGCGGCGCACGCAAGGAAGATTTTGAAATGATGGCGATTTAATTCATTAGCGAAAGTAGGAGAGTAACGTGGGACAAAACGAAATTTTATTTGAGCGCGCGCAAAAGACGATTCCTGGAGGTGTGAATTCTCCGGTGCGTGCTTTCCGCCAGGTAGGTGGAACACCCCGTTTCGTTACCAAAGCCAAAGGCCCTTATTTTTGGGATGCTGAAGATAAGCGCTACATTGATTTGATTATGTCTTGGGGGCCTATGATTGCAGGCCATGCCAATCCTGAAATCGTTGAAGCAGTCAAGAAGGCGGCTGAAACGAGCTTTAGTTATGGCGCACCGACCGAAGGTGAAATCGAATTAGCTGAACGTCTTTGCCAATTGGTGCCCAGTATTGAGCAAGTGCGCATGGTGTCCAGCGGTACCGAAGCAACCATGAGCGCCTTGCGTCTTGCCCGAGGCTATACCGGACGAGATCTCATCATTAAGTTTGAGGGTTGTTATCACGGTCATGCCGACAGCCTATTAGTCAAAGCGGGCTCTGGTCTTTTGACATTTGCTGACTCCACTCAAAATGCCCCTTCTTCTGGCGGCGTTCCACATGATTTGGTGAAACATACTTTAGTACTGCCTTACAACGATGTTGCCGCATTGGAGGAAGTATTTAAGAATCAGGGCGATCAAATTGCGGCAGTGATCTTAGAGCCTATTTGCGGCAATATGAATTTAATTAAGCCCTCAACGGCATTCTTGACGTCGATGCGTAGTTTGACTAGTCAATATGGCAGCGTACTCATTTACGATGAAGTGATGACCGGCTTTAGAGTGGCCTTAGGCGGAGCCCAATCCTTGCAAGGGATTACGCCTGACTTAACTTGTCTTGGTAAGGTGATGGGCGGCGGTATGCCCATGGCAGCCTTTGGCGGTAAAAAAGAAATCATGTCTAAGTTGGCTCCTTTGGGGAACGTCTATCAGGCTGGCACCTTATCGGGCAATCCAGTAGCGGTAGCCGCAGGATTAAAGACATTGGAGATTATTGCGCGTGAAGGTTTTTACGAGTGCCTAACAGGTCAAACAGAAAAACTGATGGCCGGACTTAAGCAGGCAGCTGATGAAGCAAGCATCCCTTTTGCGGTAGATAGTGTTGGCGGCATGTTTGGCTTCTACTTCGCTGATCAAGTTCCCACCTCATTCGAAGCAGTAACTAAAACGGACATAGAAGCATTTAAAAAATTCTTCCACTTGATGTTAGATCAAGGAGTGTATTTAGCTCCATCGGCTTACGAGGCAGGCTTTACGTCTATTGCCCATGACAATGCCGTTTTGGATGAGATTATTGCTGCAGCCCGACACTCTTTTAAGGCGCTATAAGCCGTAGTAAAAAATCTTGGGGCTTACATTCTGAGTGGATGATCGTAACCATCCACTTGAATAATTTCTAGCTTTTTACTCGCTTTACCGGAGTCCGGAATTTCCATGGCAGTGAGTTTCCCGCCCCATACACATCCGGTATCCAAGCCGATAATATTTTGTTGTCGTAACAGCCCCAATGTAGACCAGTGCCCAAAATAGATGAGGGTATCTTTGGTTTTTCTTTTGGGGGTTTTGAACCACGGAATATAGCCTTTGGGGCCGCTCTCGAAACCTTCTTTGCTATTGAACTCCATCGTACCGGCAGGCGTACAAAAACGAATACGCGTGAGTGCATTGGTAATCACACGAAGCCGCTCATAGCCTTTCAGTGAGTTACTCCACTTCTTTGGGATATTGCCATACATATGCGCTAAGAAATCCTTGTAGGATTTTTTGCGGAGCGCCTTTTCTACTTCTTGCGCGCATTCAATAGTCTGCTGTAAATCCCATTGAGGTAGGACGCCTGCATGAACAGTCAAGACTTTGCCATTGCTTAGTGCCATGGGTCGATGGCGCAACCAATTGATTAACTCCGCCTTGTCTGGGGCATCTAGAATAGGTCTTAAGGTATCTAGGCCTTTGGTCATGCGGATCCCAGCATCAATGGCCAGTAAATGCAAATCATGATTGCCAAGAATGCATTCAATACGCTGTTCTTCCTGTAATTTCTTAAGATAGCGTAATGTACCTAATGAGTCCGGCCCTCTATTGACCAGATCGCCTAAGAAAATAATCTTCGATTTAGTGGGGATCTTTTTGACAAGCGTTTTTAAAGAGGGTGTGCACCCTTGGATATCGCCTACGGCATAGATCTTGCTCATGCTCTATCTTAAATCGAAAAGTACTTTTACATTCAATACTTTAATTGTCCAGAGATTCGGGACTTACTTTTTTCACAACGCTATACCGCACCAAGGTTTTCTTACGAGCTTCATCATGATTGACAATCGGTAGTGGGTAGTCTCGGCCAAGGAGAATACCAGCGGCCTCTAATTCAATATGACCTGCTTCCCAAGGCGCATGAATAGATTTTTTAGACAATTGATCGAGTTGCGGTAAATATCGTCGAATAAATTTACCTTCGGAATCAAATTTTTGAGATTGGGTAATGGGGTTGAAGATTCTGAAGTAGGGCTGGGCATCACAACCTGAGGATGAGGCCCATTGCCAGCCACCATTATTGGAAGATAGCTCAAAATCATTGAGGTGTTGCGCAAAGTAGGCCTCACCCCATCGCCAATCAATCCCTAAATCCTTGGTCAGAAAGCTGGCGACAACCATACGTAGGCGATTATGCATGTAGCCACTTTGATTCAGTTGGCACATAGCCGCATCTACCAAGGGATAACCTGTTTTGCCGTCACACCAAGCTTGAAATAATTTTTTGGCATGGGCGCCGCTTTCCCATTCGATATTGTCGTAGTCTGGCTTGAAGGCAGCGCCTTTGGCAAGGCGGGGGTGATTCGCGAGAATCATAAAATAAAAGTCACGCCAGATCAGTTCGCTCAACCAAATGGTCGCACCCATACTTCCTGCCAGCATACGGCGATGGGTTTCGCGTACCAGACCACGGATAGAAAGCATACCAAAGCGCAAATGAGACGAAAGATAACTGACGCCCTTGATGGCCGGGAAGTCTCTACCGATTTGGTATTGATCGATGCGATGAAGAAAGTCTTCTAAGAATATTTGACCAGCTTCGGAGCCTGGTGGTAAATAAGTTTCAATACCGGTTGGAGTAAAGCCCATTGATTCCAAGGTCGGGAAGGGTGCTTGTAGTGCCTTCGGAATTGCTGCAAATTGTCCTTTTTTAGGAGAGCAGTCATAAGCGGCAATATCTTTTTCTTGTAAAGATTTGAGCCAATTATTTTTGTAAGGCGTAAAGATAGAGAACACCGTATTCGAGTTCGTCAGAATTTCCTTCTTCTCAAAAATTACTTGGTCCTTGAAAGTTTCCAATGCAATACCCAACTGATGTAAAGATGCTTGAATTGAAGCATCTCTTGCGATTGCCGATGGCTCGTAGTCATGATTAATGTAGACCGTGTTTACGCCCAATGTCTTAGCGATGTGTGGGATGCATTCTGTCGGTTTACCAACTTGAACAATCAGTCCGCCACCCTGTTGACGTAATTCAGCGTCGATTTGTTGGAGACCTTGCCAGATAAAGTCGATGCGGCGATCATGGGTGAGTGCATCTCGATCCACGCCCTGGCTATGAAGTGGCTCTAGGATATTAGTATCAAAAATGAAGGTAACCCAAACCTGCGTGTTCTGTTTGAGGGCGTTATGAAGTGCGGCGTTGTCATAAAGACGTAAATCACGGCGGAGCCAAATAAGCGCTTTTTGCATAGCCCCTATATTAGGGCTTATTCGATTAGCCTGCTGAGCTTGCGGGTAATATGAGGGTTACTGATTGACTACGCACTAACTACGCACTAACTACTCACCGACTATGTATTTATGGATACTTTCTTTTTTATCTTCTCTAAGATCGTGCAGTTTTGTATTGAACCCCTCAATTGGGTCATTGTCTTTGTGGTGCTTAGTCTTTTCTTTCTTGGACTGAGAAAACCCCTTCTATGTAAACGATTCTTAATATTGGCTTTATTCGATTTATTGCTAGTGGGCTGGTTGCCCACTTCGGAGATTTTTTTAAGAGCGCTTGAGGATGCGGTTCCTAAGGTAAATCTTGCTCAAATGTCAGAAAAGGATTTTGGCGGCATCATTATTTTAGGCGGCGCCATTGAGGGTGGTGAAATTGCCCTAGATCGTGGTGAAATTTCTATTGGATCGGCTGCCGAACGCGTTACCAAGGCTTTCGAGCTCATTCGCCGGTATCCAGAATTACCTTTTATCTTTAGTGGTTTCTCAGGGCGCCTCTCTCCAAAAGGGGTATCTGAGGCGGATGCGTTTAAGCAATTGATAGCTGAGCAGGGTCTTCCCAGTAGGAACGCCCATTATGAAAACCAATCCCGTAATACCTATGAGAATGCATTGCTGGTAAAACCCATGGTCTTGGAGTTTGGCGCCAAAACTGCCAATGACAACCCAAAACCTTGGTTGCTGATTACTTCGGCATCGCATATGTATCGATCTTTAAGGATTTTCCAAAAACAAGAGATTGAGGTAATCCCTGTTTCCGTGGACTACCGTACTGGAAATAGCCTGCACTGGGGATCATTTGATTTGATGGAGGGGGCTCAGCAATGGAATAATTTTCTGCATGAGCTTGTTGGCTTGTTGGCTTACTTCATTACCGGCAAGATCTGACCATATTTCGGTAAAATAAAGTCACATGAACAAGGCTAATAAAGCCCCTGGGGGTCAAACCCCAACTCCCACCCCAACCCCTGAGATGGGTCAGTCCATTTCATTTTCTGCAGATCATCTCGCTAATCAATTCTTAATTGCTATGCCTGGCATGGTTGATCCTAATTTTGCCGGTACTGTTATCTATCTGTTTGAGCATACCGAGCGGGGTGCTATGGGTTTAGTAGTGAATCGACCTACGGAATTAGATATGGGGGCTCTCTTTGAGAAGATCGAACTCAAACTGGAAATTGCCCCTATTTCGGGGCAACCAGTCTACTTTGGCGGCCCAGTTCAAGTAGAGCGGGGCTTTGTTCTGCATGAGCCCGCCACTAAATCTGCTATGGAATCTATATATAGCTCCTCTCTAGTCGTACCAGGCGGTCTCACCATGACTACTTCTAAGGATGTCTTGGAGGCAGTAGCAGTTGGCAGTGGCCCTAGCAAGTTTCTGATGACCCTGGGATATGCCGGCTGGGGTGCTGGCCAGCTTGAAGAGGAAATTACCTTAAATGGCTGGATGAATGTGCCCCTATCCCAGCAGCAAATGATAGATATCATTTTTGATACTCCTGCCAGTCAACGCTATGAGAGAACTATGGGGTATTTAGGCTTTGATCCTGCCCACCTATCTGACCAGACGGGACACGCCTAATCCGATGCGGGGCCCAGAGTTAACGGTAATGGCCTTTGACTTCGGCACCAAGCGAATTGGTATCGCTGTGGGCAATACCCTCACTCAATTGGGTCAGCCCATTAAAACGATTACTGAAACATCTGGCGATGCTTGTTTTAAGTTGATTGAAGGGCTCCTAAAGGAGTGGCAACCTAATCGCCTTGTAGTTGGAATGCCCTGCCATCCAGATGGTGCCGAACATGAAATGAGTGCCCGTGCCCGTCGCTTTGGAAATCAGCTCCATGGCCGCTTCGAGTTGCCAGTAGATTGGGTGGATGAGCGTTATACCTCAGCAGTTTTAGAGGGTAATCCTGAGATGCGAGACAATTTGGATGCCGAGTCCGCGGCCTTAATTTTGGAGCAATATTTTCTTGAGAAGAATTGGATGAGTTGAGATGAATGCAGAGCAGTCATATCTAAAATTACTAGAGGTATTGCGCCAGCGCAAAGATGCTGGCGATGTTTTTGAGTTGGCTGGACTTGCAATGGGCGGGGCTTGGATTGCAGAGCGTTTAGCTGCAGATTTAAATCTACCCCATTTTGGCGTCATTAATGTAGCGTTTCATCGAGATGATTATGCCGAAAAGGGAATGACTGCAATCCGCACCTCTAGTACGATGCCCACCCATCTTCCTTATGAAGTGAATGGTGCTAATGTGATTTTGATTGATGATGTCTTGCTTACTGGCCGCACGGTACGTGCTGCACTTAATGAGTTATTTGATTTTGGTAGACCCGCACAAGTAGAGTTGATGGTCTTGGCTGATCGTGAGAAGCGTGAGCTACCTGTTACTGCCGATTTTGTTGGAGAGCCGGTTACTATTCCTGAGCATCAGATTTTAGTATTAGAAAAAGATGGTGCTGGCAAGTTCAGCTTCCAATTAGAGGAGCGTGCGTAATGAGCGAGTCTAATAATTTCGGCACTAGTCAGATCAATCAATTTAATACTGCTGGCGAGTTAACCCATTTATTAACCTTAGAGGGTTTACCTAAGGAGCAACTACTTCATATTCTCGATACTGCAAAACAGTTTGTCAGTGTGACAGATCCCGCAAGAGAAGTGAAAAAAGTTCCGCTCCTTCGAGGCAAGAATGTATTCAACCTTTTCTTTGAAAACTCCACACGCACTCGCACCACCTTTGAGATTGCCGCTAAACGGTTATCTGCTGATGTCATTAATCTCGATATCTCTACTTCCTCCACGGCTAAAGGGGAGAGTCTCTTAGATACGATTGATAATTTAGTCGCAATGCAGGCGGACATATTTGTCGTGCGCCAT
This sequence comes from Polynucleobacter sp. CS-Odin-A6, assembly GCF_018882095.1. GTDB lineage: Bacteria > Pseudomonadota > Gammaproteobacteria > Burkholderiales > Burkholderiaceae > Polynucleobacter. Next base: position 274,125 of record NZ_JACVPD010000002.1, on the reverse strand, counting down.
GGTGTCTCTCGAGCACCGATTGAAATAGCTCAGCATGTTCCATCTCATGTGCATGTGGTTAATGCTGGTGATGGTAGCCATCAACATCCGACTCAAGGTCTGTTGGATATGTATACGATGCGCCACTTTAAGAAGGACTTTACTAGCCTTAAGGTTGCCATCGTGGGCGATATCGTGCATAGCCGAGTTGCCAAATCCAATATCTGCGCTTTGAGAACCTTAGGTTGTACGGACATTCGGGCAATAGGACCTGAAAGTCTGTTGCCAAGTGACTTGGATATGTTGGGGGTCAAGGTCTTCCACAGCATGGAGGAGGGTTTGAGAGGGGTTGATGTGGTGATGACCTTACGTATTCAGAAGGAGCGTATGGAGGTTGGGCAGGTCCCAGAAGGCGCCGCTTTTTTTAAGCAATATGGTTTAACATCTTCACGCCTCGCTCTGGCACAACCTGATGCTATCGTCATGCATCCCGGACCCATGAACCGTGGCGTAGAAATTGATTCTGTAGTAGCCGATGGTCCTCAGTCAGTAATTCTGAACCAAGTGACTTTTGGTATTGCAGTACGTATGGCGGTGATGTCGATCGTTGCAGGCAACTAGTTGCCATCCACTATTACGCTAGTGCACTAATGCAAAAAAAGAACTGGTTAATCCTGTCACATGGTTTCAATATGGATGGACGGGCATCGAGCCTCACCATTACCGACAAGATTCCTTATTTATTAAATGCCGGTATTCAGCCTCGTGTTTTTAGTGCCATTACCGGCATCAAAGATAGCAGATTTCCTCATGAGCAATTTTTAGCTTGGGGTCCGGCAGCTTTTCGTTTTGACTTCCGTCATTGGATTGCCAACCAATATGGCCGCGGGATCTTTTATAAGATCTCTACTGGTCTAGTCTCCTTATTGCTTGCTCCTCTCATCGCTTTAGAGAAATTCTTTCTCGGTTACTCTAGTCAATGGTCTTGGGCAATGCCAGCTTATGTACATGGTTTAAAACTCATTAGAGAGGGCAAGGTTGATGTCATTTATTCAACTGGGGGGGCTTGGTCGGCCCACTTGGCGGGTTTATGGCTGAAGAAAAAAACAGGCTTGCCTTGGATTGTGGAGATTCATGATCCTTTAGTGATTCGCAAGAGTGCAACTGATCCTGGATTTGACAAACCTAAAAATCGTGACGCACAATTTCGTCAATACCTAGAAAAACAAATTTGTAGATACGCAGATTTAGCATGGTGGTTCACAGATGGTGCCTTGCACTATGCAAAGGTGCGCAATCCCAATCTCAACACCCCAAATAATGCTTTTGGTTTTATGGTTCTCCCAGGAGCAGAGCCACCAGGAGGCCTGAGTCAATCTGTTAAGCACGCATATTCTGAGCATCTCAATTTATGTCACTTTGGTTCTTTGGCAAATGATCGTTCACTCTCTACTATCCTAAATGCGCTTGTACCACTGTTTAAGAAATTTCCTGAGGCCAAGCAGCACATACGAATACATGCTTATGGCGCACCTTTAGACCCTTTGACAGTAGATGCAATTAAAGTACTGCAGTTTGAGGATGTATTGGTAGCTCATGGTCGTCTTGAGAAAGATCCTCAGTCTGGTAAATCTGGTAGAGAGCGGGTAGTAGAGAAGATGCAGGCTGCAGATGTATTGATTTTGCTGCATGGCAATGACGAGTGGTGCGCTGAATACATTCCCTCTAAGCTCTATGACTATCTCTGGACCGGAAGACCGATGTGGGGAATAACGCATCGTAATCCTCAGTTGGATCAGATACTACTGGATCAGAGTGCCTATTTGAGTCCACAGAGTGACGTTAAAGCAGTTGAACTTGCCTTAGAAAGAATTTGGTTAGACTGGAAAAATCGGCAACTCATAGAGCCCAAATGGATGCCGGTGGGCGTGGATCAGGCTGCGTTTAGAATACTTTCAGAAGTTCAAGCAAAAATAGAAAGAAGTATTTGAAAGATCTCATTCTCTACTGTAAGTCGTATCGTAATGATTTTCTTAGGCTTAAGAGACTTCTCTCCTCGGTGAATCAATATAACCTTGATCAGATTCCCTTTTATATTTCTACCCCAAGAGCCGATCATGATCTACTAATCAGCATATTGGGCAATGAGGCTTATATTTGGATTGCTGATGAAGAGATTGTTACCGCAAATCCTCGGGCTGACTTAAAAAAATATAAGGAGTTACCTGGCGGGATATCACAACAAATTGTTAAATCAGAGTTTTGGCGCTTAAAAATTTCTGAAAACTATGTATGTCTTGATTCGGATTGCATCTTTATTCGCAATTTTTTCAAGAATGATTTTTTAACTGCAGAGGGAATTCCATATACGGTTTTACATCAAAATAAAGAATTTTTTCAAATGGCAGCCAATCGAGGTCATCTCAGGGTTGAGAATGATCTCCGAGAAGAGGCAAGGCGGGTACAGAGTCTATTTTCTAGAGTTGGCCCATCATTTTATTGCGCACCAGCCCCTTTTATTTGGTCGGCAAGGGTATGGGAATCATTGGATCTTGAACATCTTAAGCCACTAAATATTTCAATTTGGGAGTTTATTTCCTCTCAGCATCCTGAGACATTAATATATGGGGAGGCACTAATGAAATATAGGGCAATCCCCTTGGTTGCCATAGAACCTCTTTTTAGAACTTATCACTACGACTGGCAATATTATTTGATGAAGCGTCAGGGTGAAACTGTTGAGGGGCTTAGACAAAACTATATGGGAGTAATCTATCAATCTTCATGGGATGGAGATGTCGACTTATTTCCCAGAAAAAAAACACTCCCTTCAAGGATGTTAAGACGTTTGAAGCGATTTATTAATTATCTTCAGAGCTTTATTTAATTTTGCAGAGCTAATGATTAGGTTAATTATTGATATGAGTGAATTGAAAACCACAATGCACTATTTAAATGGATGGGTTCTCCAGGCAGTGAAAAATTTATTGGATCTTCAATTGCATAACACAGAGCTCAAATGTCAACCATCATAGTTTTTTCAAAAGATAGGCCCATGCAGTTGCATGGTTATCTAGAAAGCTTACTGCTATTTTCTGATGTTGTAGAGGAAGATGTAGCTGTACTTTTTAATCAAACCTCTCAAATTGATTACAAGAGGGTGATCGATTCTTTTCCAGCCGTTAAATGGGTTAAGGAGAAGAATTTTTATCTTGACTTAGTAACTATAATTGAAGCATCCGATGATTACATTATGTTTGGTTGTGATGATGTTGTTTTTAAAGCTCCATTCGATCTTAATTTTGCAAAAGAAGTATTGAAAGAAGATGATGATATTTTTGGATTTAGTTTAAGGCTCGGCAGAAATATTCAGCCCACACCTAAGGATTTCTTGGTCTCAAAGGAATATTTGAAGTGGAACTGGCAAGGGTCTACTGATTTACATTACAACTACCCATGGGAGCTAGATTGCACTCTTTATCGTAAAAGCGATATTAAAAAGATGCTGGCATCTCATAACGACACAATAAAGTCGCCAAATTATTTTGAGGGTGACTTTGCTAATGAGTCAAAAAAATATATATCTAGACCATGTTTAGCTTGTTTTGATGGAATAAGTAAGGCAATTGTTATCACTGTCAATGCCGTCCAAGATACTCACCAGAATGGTTTTGATAATAAAAAGCTAACTGATGTTTTTAGCCTAAGTCATTTATACAATGTTCAACAAAACAAGTTGGATATAAGAGCAATTGCAAATATCAAAAATTCCCAAATTCATGTTGGTTCCGAATTTTTCTTACTCGAGAATTATGATAAAAATTGGGAGAGTTTTGAGGTTCAGGAGGTTCAGAAAAAAAAGTCAAACCCGTTTAAATTGTTTATAAAAAATATTGGCTATTTATTTAAATACGATCTCAAAAAAATAGCACAGGATTCTGTTGGGAGGAATGAATTTAATTTAACGCTGGATGGAATCCACTATGAAATCTCCCGCGATCTTGTCAAGATTAATAAGCCCAACATTCTTTCCCCCAGAGAAACGATTAGTGAGCTAGTGTACAAGAAGACGTCATTTTGCCGTTTTGGTGACGGTGAATTTATCCTAATGGCGGGTGAAGGTATAGCATTTCAGAGATCAGATGCGATATTGACTCGCAGGCTAAATGAAATATTCCGATCAAACTATGAAAATATATTCATTGGGATACCTCATTGCTATTATTCCACCGTGCAGGATATGAGGGACTTTCCTAAGGCATTTATAAGATCCTGGGTTGCTCAATATAGAAATAAAATTACATCTCTTACTGTGCCAAGTAAGCAGTATTACGATACTGGCTGTACACAGTTATATGCGTTATTTAAAAGTTATGATTTTAAGGAGTACTTCTCTAAAATAACTGATATTTGGACGGGGCGAGATGTTGTAATTATTTGCGGTAGTTCAGTATTTGACTTGATTGAAAATAATATCTTTGATTGCGCAAAAACTCTTGAGTATCAATATGCACCCTCTAAAAATGCATTTGACTCTTACGATGAAATTTTAGAGAAGGCAAAAACAATAGACCATGAAAAATTGATTATTATCATTCTTGGTCCGACAGCTACAGTTCTGGCATTCGATTTAGCCAGGCTGGGATATCAAGCCCTTGATTTTGGGCATATTGCAAAAGATTACGATTTTTTCTGTAAAAAAATAGAGCACAACGACCAAACAATATCTAATTTTTTTAAGCCCGACTAAAATATCTTTAATCACTATTTATAGAATAAGCGTTAAGTGTCCCTCACCATTTTTGTTCTTTGTTATAACAGGCCTGCTTTGGCCAGACTGGCAATTGAATCTATCGTTCAGCAAAGCTGTCATGGTTTTATATTAATTATTTCAGATCAATCTACCAATAATGATGTAGAGGCGATGGTCAAAAGCGAGTTTCCCAGTGTATGTTATGTAAAAAGGCCTTCATCTCTAAAGCATTTGGAGCACTTCAATACCTGCATAGGTGAGGTTAAAACAGATTATTACTGCCTTTTTCATGACGATGATCTAATGAACCCAAATTTTGTGGAAGTGATGCTGAAATTTATCGGCGATCATCCATCTGCTGCTGCTTATGCCTGCAATGCATTTATTGAGACTAACGGCACAATAGAGCCCCGCTTATCTTTTATTTCAAAAAATGAATATGAATTAATAAGTGGTCCCCGCGATTTAGCGGAGCGCTATTTTTCGCATAACCAGTCTGGCATTGCCCCAAACCCAAGTTATATATATAGCCATCCACTTGCTGGGGACGAGTTATTTATTGTGAACGGGGGCAAGTATGCAGATGTTGCATTACTTTTAGATATTCTTAAAAAGGGAAGTATCTTTTGGTTGAACAAGCCATTAATGACTTATCGAATGCATGGGAATAATGTTGGCAGTGTTGAGTCAATACCAGATCGCCTTCGTTTTCTTGGGTATCTCAAGAAGCACAGGCAGGAATTTGGTAAGGCTATATTGCAAGACTACCGCTACTCATTTATTTATAAAAAGATCTTAAAATCCGATTGGAGATTCCGCTCTAAGAGATTAGGGGTCGTAAAAAAATTCTTAAGTGGATACCAGATTTCTCGGTACTCAAGATTTAGCACCTACAAGGCACTGCTGAAGCGTGCTTTGATAAAGTGGGCCTAAAAGGATGATTTATGGAAACTTCTTTTCAGATGATCCACGTGGAAAAAATGCCATGTTTGGGGAGCTGGTTGAGAGTCCGATGGGCTACTATGAGTTACTAAAAGAGCATTTTCAGCGTTTGGGAATTGAAATCAATACGCCTGATGTTAATTACGGAAAGACAGTTTCCTTTGATCTGCATATTGAAGGACGTCATTTGATAGGCGACGATAATGTACCTAGGTATCTCATTGCATTAGAAAATCCAAATCATAATCAACTCAATGGATCTCAACTCTATTTTAGTAATTTTTCCAAGGTTTTTACTTGGAATGCAGAATTACTTAATTTAGTTAATGTAATAAAGGTGTTGCCACCACATCAAATTTCACATAGTCAATTTAGTTCTTACCATGACCGCGATATTTTTAGCACTCTAATAAATGGCAACAAAGCTTTCCGTAAAAAATTGCCAACTGATTTATATTCAGAGCGTATTTCCACCATACGCTGGTACGAAAGAAATGCCCCTGATGAATTTGAACTATACGGAAGAGGGTGGGATAAGCCTCCGCCAGCCTTTGATCTCGTTGGCAAAATGAGGCGTAGTATTCCAAGCCTGGGAGTAAAATTACTTAAAAACAAGTGTTTCCCGAGCTATAGAGGTGAATTGCAAAATAAAAGTGAAGTATTGCGTCGTAGTAAGTTTTCATACTGTTATGAAAATAATAGAGATTTATCTAATTACATCACTGAAAAAATAATAGATGCTTTTGTATCTGGATGCGTGCCTATATATTGGGGGGCTGATAATATCCTAGACTATATTCCCGCAGGATGCTTTATAGATAGGCGAAATTTTAGGAATACTGCCGAAGTACATCAGCATCTTCTCTCTATTTCTCCAGAAGTATATTCTGAGTACCAGTCGAATATTTCAAAGTTTCTACAGAGTGATGTTGCCAAAAGATTTAGTTTTGAGCACTTTGTTTCTGTTGTAACAAATGAAATAGCCCAAGATTTTGACTTGTAACTTGTTTAGTTTTTGCAGAACTTACGGTATGTTGAAAACATGAATAATATAAATTACTTTACTCACCCACTTTCGGATGTTCAGACGAAAAGAATTGGGAAAAATACTCGTATCTGGCAATTTGTTGTTGTTTTGCAGGATGCAATCATTGGCTCAGAGGCAAATATTTGTGCTAATTGCTTGATTGAGAATGATGTTGTGATTGGTGATCGTGTCACCATTAAATCCGGTGTTCAAATTTGGGATGGCCTTCGTATTGAGGATGATGTTTTTATTGGCCCCAACGTAGCATTCACTAATGATAAATTCCCTCGTAGCAAAATCCATCCAGAAACTTTTTTAAAAACATATATTAAAAAAGGCGCGAGTATTGGTGCAAACGCCACCATACTGCCCGGTGTAACTGTTGGAGAATGCTCCATGATCGGAGCCGGTGCAGTAGTTACCCGCGATGTCCCTCCAAATGCAATCGTTGCCGGAAATCCTGCCCGAATTGTTGGGTACGATCCTTCTGAAGCGGCTACACCTGAGTTGGCTGATGCGATTACTCCTGGCATGGGATCGAGCAGTAGCGTCGGAATATCAAATTGCCGTATATATCAGCTTCCATTTATTCAAGATTTACGCGGTAATTTATCTTTTGCTGAGTATGAGAAGGATCTCCCTTTTGTTGCTAAGCGATGTTTTTGGGTCTTTGATGTACCTTCAAAAGATGTTAGGGGAGAGCATGCACATAAAGAGTGTCATCAGTTTTTAATTTGCGTATCTGGACATGTAACCGTGATGCTCGATGATGGTAGCAAAAGAGTGGAAATTAAACTTGATAGCCCCTCGCTTGGTCTGCACATTGAACCAGGTGTCTGGGGAGTCCAGTACAAGTATTCTGCTAACGCTGTTTTGGTTGTGCTTGCATCCCATATTTACGATGCCGATGATTACATACGTGATTATTCGGCATTCTTAGCCTATAAAAATCATTCCTAGAAACCACATGATTCCCTTTCTTGATTTAAAAACTATCAATCTAAGACAGCGAGATGAATTTCATGCGGCCTTGGATAAAGTCCTTAATAGTGGGTGGCTCATACTGGGTGAGGAATGCAAGTCTTTTGAGGTTGAATTTGCATCTTATTGTGGTGCCAAGGAGTGTATTGGCGTTGGTAATGGACTAGAGGCCTTGCATCTGGTACTACGTGCATGGAATATAGGTCCGGGTGATGAAGTTATTGTGCCCTCCAATACCTACATTGCAACGTGGCTTGCAGTAACATATACAGGCGCCATCCCTGTCCCCGTCGAGCCAGACAGAACAACATACAATATTAATCCCGCTCTAATTGAAGGGGCGATAACCGCCCGAACAAAGGCCATCATTGCAGTTCATCTATATGGACAACCAGCAAATATGTCTGCCATCAATGACATAGCAAAAAAATATGGCCTAAGAGTTCTTGAGGACGCTGCTCAGGCTCATGGAGCCGAATTTATGGGGCATCGAGTAGGTGCGCTTGGAGATGCAGCTGGTTTTAGTTTTTACCCGGGTAAAAACTTAGGTGCGCTTGGAGATGGTGGAGCTATTGTAACTAATGACCCAGTGCTGGCCAATCAATTGCGCGCTTTACGTAATTATGGATCTCACGTCAAGTATCACAATGAAGTATTGGGTTTCAATTCTAGATTAGATGAAATTCAGGCCGCTTTCCTGCGCATGAAATTACCGCTGCTTAATACTGATAATGGGCATCGTGCTGAGATTGCTGAAATTTATAATCATGGTTTGGCTGGTATTGAAAGTTTGACTCTTCCAGAGATTATTGACGGCAATACATCTGCATGGCATCTTTATGTGGTCCTGCATCCCCAGAGGGATAAATTGGCTAGCTATTTAGCTGACCAGGGTATTTCAACCATGATTCACTATCCCATCCCGCCCCACCTGCAGCCTGCTTATAACAACCTTGGTTTTAAAAAAGGTGATTTTCCTATTTCTGAAAAAATTCATTCCGAAACTTTAAGTCTGCCCATGGGTCCATCTATGTCTATCGAAGAGGCGAAAAAGGTAGTTGCTTTAGTTCAAATTTTTTGTAAAGCATTCTGAGAAGTATTTTCTTAAGAAATAATAGGCAAGCATGGCAATACATTTAGTATTGGAGTGGAAATGATATTAGTTACTGGTGGCGCTGGCTTTATTGGTGGAAATTTTGTCCTTGATTTTCTGAGAGATCCCACCAAAGAAGGAGTCATTAACTTAGATAAGCTAACCTATGCCGGTAATTTGGCTACTTTAGAATCTGTAAGAGATGACCCTCGGCATATATTTTTTCAAGGCGATATTGGTGATCAAGGGTTAGTTACCAGATTGCTCAAAGAGTATCAACCAAGTGCAATTGTAAATTTTGCAGCTGAGAGTCATGTAGATCGATCTATCGATGGGCCAACTGAATTTATCACCACCAATATTGTCGGTACCTTTAATTTGCTTGAGTGTGCTCGAAAATATTGGAGCGACTTAGACGAATTTTCTAAAAAAGCATTTCGCTTTCATCATGTATCTACTGATGAAGTGTATGGATCCTTATCTTTAACAGATCCTGCTTTTACTGAAACCAATACCTATGAACCTAATAGTCCATACTCTGCGTCCAAGGCAGCTTCAGACCATTTAGTGCGCGCATGGTTTCATACTTATGGCTTTCCTGTAGTGACAACCAATTGTTCTAATAACTATGGCCCCTATCACTTTCCTGAGAAGTTGATTCCATTAGTCATTCTTAATGCACTCAATCACAAGCCATTGCCCATTTATGGCGATGGACAGCAGATTCGTGATTGGCTGTATGTGGGTGATCATTGTTCTGCGATTCGTGAAGTATTGGCTCATGGAAAACTAGGTGAGACTTACAACATTGGCGGCTGGAATGAAAAAACCAATATTGATGTTGTAAAAACTATTTGCGCGATCTTAGATGAACTTCAGCCACGCTCAGATGGCAAGTCTTATGTAGAGCAGATCACTTATGTCAAGGATCGCCCAGGGCATGATCGCCGTTACGCGATTGATGCTAGCAAAGTTGAGCGAGAGTTGGGATGGAGGCCTGCTGAGACTTTTGATACTGGTATTCGGAAGACAGTGCAGTGGTACTTGGATAATCCGGTGTGGGTCGAGGGCGTCGTTAGTGGCTCTTATCGTGACTGGCTGCAAAAGCAGTACCACTAGACTACGCATAGCCTTAATGAATATCCTGGTATTTGGTAAAGATGGTCAATTAGGAAAAGCATTTCAGGTTTTACTTGATACTCAATTATCTATTTTCATGGATAAGCCAAATATTCAATACGTTGGTCGCCCCGAATGCGATCTAACTAACGCAAGTGCTTTAACTGCACTGTTAAGCCAATTCCAGCCCGATCTCATCATCAATGCTTCAGCATACACAGCCGTCGATAAAGCGGAGGCAGAGCCAGCCCTTGCTTTTGCAATCAATGCCACAGCCCCTGAGATCATGGCGCAATTCGCTGCAAAACATGGCGCTACTCTTTTACACTTCTCGACTGACTATGTATTTGATGGTGAGAAATATGGCTACTATCTAGAAGGTGATATCCGTAATCCCTTAGGTATGTATGGCAAAAGCAAGGCCCTTGGTGAAGAAGTGATTACCAAGACATTTGTTAGTAGTAATAATGGCGGCCAATACGCTATCTTAAGAACTAGCTGGGTATATGGCGATGGTGGCAATTTTATTCGGACTATTTTGCGTTTAGCAAAAGAGCGAGAAGCGCTCAAGGTGATTCATGATCAATGCGGAGTCCCCACTAGCGCCCAGTGGCTAGCGCAAATGAGCTTGAATTTTGTAATGGATGATGCAGGCTTGCTAAGAGAGTTTCCCTCTGGCATTTATCATGCAGTGCCAGCAGGCGAGACTGATTGGCATGGTTTGGCAGTTTTAGCCGTGCAAGTTGCCTTAGAGGCTGGCGCAACCCTGAAGGTGCTGCCAGATGCTATTGAGTCAATTCCTGCGGTGGACTACCCTCTACCTGCTCCTAGACCCATGAACTCAAGAATGTCGACTGATAAGCTTCACCAAGTCTTGAAGAGTCGGGGCGATATGTCAAAATTACAACAACTCAATCAGCCCTGGGATATTGACGTGAAAGCCTATGTCTCGAAGTTGGTTAAAGATGGAATTCTCTAGAAAGCAAGTGATGGCCGTAAATCCGATGAATCGCAAAGGCATTATTTTGGCAGGAGGCTCTGGCACTCGTTTATATCCAGTGACGCAGGCCGTTTCTAAACAGCTCATGCCTGTCTACGATAAGCCGATGGTCTACTATCCGTTGACTACGCTGATGCTTGCTGGCATTCGCGATATTTTGTTAATTTCTACACCCCATGACACGCCGCGGTTTACAGAGTTGTTGGGTGATGGTTCTCAGTGGGGCTTGAATATTGAGTATTGCGTACAGCCCTCACCCGATGGATTGGCTCAAGCATTTACCTTAGGCAAAAACTTTGTCGGTAACAATCCTAGTGCCTTAGTATTAGGTGACAATATTTTTTATGGTCATGAGTTAGTGAATCAGCTTGATAGCGCCAATGATCGCAATAGCGGCGCTACAGTATTTGCTTATCACGTGAATGATCCTGAGCGATACGGTGTAGTGGAATTTGATCAAGAGTACAAAGCACTCTCGATTGAAGAAAAACCTCTCAAACCGAGAAGCAACTACGCAGTTACCGGCCTCTATTTTTATGACAACCAAGTCTGTGACATCGCCTCATCAATCAAGCCGAGTGCACGCGGAGAGTTAGAAATTACGGATGTGAACCGCGCCTATCTTGCAAAGAATGAGCTTAATGTCGAGATTATGGGCCGTGGCTTTGCATGGCTTGATACAGGGACTCATGACTCATTGCTAGATGCTGCTGGCTTTATCGCCACATTACAAAAGCGCCAAGGTCTCATGGTTGCATGCCCCGAGGAGATTGCTTATCGTCAAGGGTGGATTACAGCGGATGATGTTCGAAAAGTAGCCGCGAAACTCAATAAAAATAGCTACGGACAATACCTCAGTAAAATTGTGAATGAGCTCAATACCGGTATCCAACCTGCTGCTTTATCGCAAAAGAGGATGATCGGGTGAGCACCCAGCCTAAACTAATAGTTACTCCAACAGCCATTCATGATGTACTCATCATTGAGCCCAAGGTTTTTGGTGATGAACGCGGTTGGTTTACTGAATCCTTTAACGCTCAAGACTTTGCTGCGGCTACCGATTTGAATGTCGAGTTTGTACAAGATAACCACTCTTTTTCTCATCAGTGGACGTTGCGGGGCTTGCATTACCAATCAGAGCAAACACAGGGTAAATTGATGCGTGTTGTTGCCGGTAGTGTTTTTGATGTGGCGGTAGATATTCGCAAAGATTCGCCTACCTATGGGCAGTGGGCTGGCATCGAGCTGAGCGCCGTTAACCATAAACAATTGTGGATACCACCAGGTTTAGCTCATGGCTTTTTAGTGCTGTCTGAGTCTGCTGAGTTTCTCTATAAGACTACTGACTACTATCACCCCCAAAGTGAGGCTTGCTTGGCCTGGAACGACTCTACCGTTGGTATTAAATGGCCCTTGCCAACAGGTATCAAGCCCAATATGAATGCCAAAGATTCTGCTGGCCTATCGTGGGATCTTGCCCCCAAGTTCTAGTTGAATTTAAGCTTATTTTCAAAAGATAAGATAATGCTCTGATGAGCGCTTCCCCCAAAATCTTATTGGTAAAACTATCGTCTCTGGGTGATGTCTTACATAACCTCCCTATTGTTTGGGATTTACGAGCACGATTACCTCATGCCCAAATCGATTGGGTAGTGGAGGAGGGGTATGTCCACTTACTCACCCCACTATTAACTCGAGATGGTTTTAGGGGAATAGATCGGATCATCCCCTTTGGCTTGCGTCGGTGGAAGAAGAATCTGTTTAGCCTGGCCGTTTGGAAAGAATACTTTGCATTCAGAAAAATATTGCAAACGACTACCTATGATGTGGTGATTGAAACACAAGGCCTACTCAAATCCGCCATCGTATGTTCTTTGGCCAAGAAGAGCCAAGACGCTGTAGTTATTGGTCTTGCTAATGCGACTGAGTTCTCAGGTTATGAACCGCTCGCAAGATATTTTTATAGCCAATCTGTTCGTGTGCCTACTCAATGTCACGCGGTAGATCGGTCGCGCCAGGTAATGTGTTCGGCATTGAATTGGCCCTTACTGGAGCGCTCAACTACGCCACAATTTTATCCAAAAGAATGGATTACCAGTATTTCAAAGTCTTCTATTTCAGAGCTGAATGCGCCTTATGTACTGTGCTTTCATTCCACAGCAAGAGAAGCTAAGCGCTGGGCTAACATGCATTGGGTTGCCTTTGGTAAAGAGCTGGCAGCGCGTGGCTTTCAAGTAGTATTTCCTTGGGGAAATGCGGCAGAAAAATCAGTCAGCGATTTGCTTGCATCTCAAATTTCTAATGCGCTTGTCCCCCCAGCCTTTTCTATCGAAACGGCTTTTTCAGTGATTGCTGGTGCTGCATTAACAGTGGGGGTTGATACTGGCTTAACGCATCTTGCCGCAGTTTTAGATAAGCCGACCGTAGAAATTTATTGCGATTCTCCCCGCTGGAAAACGGAGGGCTATTGGTCCAACCGAATTGCTAATGTGGGTGATATCCAAAGTCCACCGACAGTCAAAGAGGTGTTGGATGCCTCTCTTAAACTACTGGCTTGATTTCTCTTATCGGAGCAGAGTGTTAATAGAAAGCAGATCCTCGTCAGACAAAGAAGAGGAAAGTGCTTTCAGTCGAATCGCATTGAGGATAGTGTTATAGCGTGACTGCTGTAGTAGGGAGCGGGTAGAAATCACGGTATCTAAGGCGATCAATACATCAATATTGATCAATGTCCCTACCTGAAATCCGAGCTTGCTGGACTCCAATGCGGATGTCGATGAGCGCTCTGCGGCCTCATAAGCCTTCACACTTGCCAGGCCACCATAAAAGCCAGTAAAGGCTGCGCGCGTATTTTGGGCTGCTGTGCGACGGGCGTTATCGAAATTGGCCTTAGCTGCATCTAAGAGAGCAGCATTCTGACGAATAACAGAGCTGTTATAGCCACCAGAAACCAGTGGAATATTCATTTGCAAACCAATGGTGTTGTTATATACATTTGTTTGCGCTGGTTGATAGCTGTTAGGGGTTCCATTTGAAGTGTTATAGCCACTCGTGCCGACTAAATTAATGGTGGGGTAATTGAGCGCTTGCGATGCTCTATAAGTACTCTCTGCCAGGCTAACCGACAGCTGACCTACCAACACATTGAAATTCGCTGTTTCAGCTTGAAGAATCCAGTCTTCCAAAGTTTGACCCTTAGGTAATGCTGGGTTCACGCTTTCGGCAATGGGAATGCCATTGCTATCCTTACTCCTAGAGCGAGGATCTCTAAGAACCCCATCAATCTTGGCCTCTTTGGTTAGTGGCTTTAAAGCACCCACAGGTCGCCCAACTAATTGCTCTAAAACACCGCGTTTGACTACGAGATCCGCTTGCGCTCCAATTTCTTGAGAGTTGGCGAGATCTAATGCAGCTTGAGCAGTATTGACATCAACAATCGTTGCTAAGCCGGCATCAAATTTTGCTTGGGCAATTTCGAGTTGTTGCTTAATTAATCCTTTTTTATTGCGATAGAGTTCAACGTTATCTTGACTGGTTAAAGCATCAAAATATGCTTGTGATACCCGCAGAATTAAATCTTGTTGCGCTAGATAAAATCGCATGTCAGCAATTTTGGTATTCAAGTCACCCTGATTAAATGCCTCTAAGGCAGCGACGTTAAATACGGGTTGTGTCAGCGTGACGGTGTAGTTTTTTTGATCAAATACACGGGAGTTTCCGGCTTGATTAGATACGGTTGTAGTACCCGCACCATGCTGGTAATAGCGAGTACCGCCAGGGGTAGCGTTCGCTTGTGGAAGTAATAAGGATAAACCTTGCCAATACAATTCTTTGCTGGCTTGGTAGCTAAAGCGTGCCGCATTGAGAACGGGGTCGCTAAACGCAGCCTCTTGATACAGGCGAATTAAATCGGATGCTTGACTAGGGCTAGTGACACCAGCGGCGCCATTCAAGCTTGAAGGGGCGCCATTAGTCGGAATTGCCTGCTTTGGAACTGCCACCATTTGTGGAGGCATATCCAATCCGGTTAAGGATTGGGTGCTGATAGGGGTTGGCAGCGATGGCTTGGCTCCAATAGCACTTTGCCCATAAACGCTGGAAGAGATCGCACCAAAGCCGAGTGTCTGGCTCAGGATTAAACCAAAAGCGGTTAACTGAGATAGGCGAAAGCGGGTTGGGATCATCTAATTCGAGTACTTTTCAATGTGCCATGCAGTTTAAGGCTTATTTGTACAAATTGCCTGATTTGAGCCTCATTTTGCCAAATCTGAACTCCAATACTATCTATCTATAAAATCAGGTCTATGGATCTAATTTTGCTAGGCAAGGCCTTAATACTAGGGGTAGTGGAGGGCTTAACGGAGTTTTTGCCAATCTCCAGTACAGGCCATTTGATATTGGTTGGCGATTTACTCGATTTTAATGATGAGCGTGGCAAAGCCTTCGAGGTGATTATTCAGTTTGGAGCGATCTTGGCGGTCTGCTGGGAGTTTAGGGAAAAGCTTTTGAAGGTGGCATCCACTTTGCAAACTAGCGCGATTTCTCGGCGCTTTATTATGAATTTATTGATTGCTTCTATTCCTGCTATGGGTCTGGCTTTCGTATTTGGTAAATATATTAAGGCGGTCTTGTTTGCTCCAATTCCAGTTGCGACTGCCTTTATCGTGGGGGGATTCGTCATTTTTTGGGCGGAGCATCGTCAGAAAAAAGTGATGCCTACCAAAGGCCATATTCAATCGGTAGATGATCTCACTCCCTTAGATGCTTTAAAAGTGGGATTAGCGCAATGTGCTGCTTTGATTCCAGGGACATCTCGCTCGGGCGCGACCATTATTGGGGGCATGCTCTTTGGTTTGCCGCGAGCAGTAGCTACCGAGTTTTCTTTCTTTTTGGCTATTCCGGTCATTGGGGGCGCAACGGCCTATGAATTACTAAAGCTTTGGAAAAGCCCTGTTTCTTTGTCGGGCGACTTCACTTGGGCGATTGCTGTCGGATTTATTTCAGCCTTTATCTCAGCCTTTATTTGCGTGCGCTGGTTAATTCATTATGTTGCTGGGCATAACTTTATCCCCTTTGCTTGGTATCGTATTGTCTTTGGCTTGCTAGTCTTGATCAGCGCCTATAGTGGGCTAGTGGCCTGGTCACATTAAGCTGAAGATTCAACAAGTAAATTGGATAACACACTGGAATCAATATGGATGCATCAATAGACGCAATTACAAATAATATTCAGCTAGCCCTAGCACCTGTCTTTTTATTGACCGCAGTAGCTACACTCATTAATGCCATTTCTGCACGCTTGGCTCGATCGGTCGATCGCATGCGCGCTATCCAAGATCGCATTGAGGAGGGGGTTATTCAGGATCAGGCCATCCTGATTCACATGATGAAGGAAGCCAATGAGGCAAAAGTTCGAGGCCGTCTTTGTACTGTGGCCATTTTCTTCAACGTTTTGAGTGGTGTATTTATTTCATTAACCGTCTTGGAACTATTTTTCTTTCAAGCAGGTGCAGTACGTTCCATACAGGCTACCTATGTTATTTGGACTTTCGTACTGGGCCTCATATCATTTATGACTTCTCTCTCAGTCGTGCTGGCTGAAGTGGTTTATGCCTATCGTTCCGCTGGTTGGAACACACCTTTTCCTAAATAAAATACTATGCAAAATTACAATCGTCACAACAAAATCCTCATCACTGGAGGCGCAGGCTTTCTTGGCTCGCACCTCACCGAGAAACTGCTTAAAGAGGGTAATGAGGTTTTGGTGGTGGATAACTTCTTTACGGGTACCAAGCAAAATTTGTCCCATCTACTAGGCAATCCCCATTTAGAGATCATGCGTCACGACGTGACCTTCCCACTGTATGTAGAAACCAACCAGATCTACAACTTGGCTTGCCCAGCTTCACCAGTCCATTATCAATATGATCCCGTCCAAACGACGAAGACCAGCGTGCATGGCGCAATTAATATGCTGGGATTAGCTAAGCGCACTCGCGCCAGAATCTTGCAAGCGTCTACCAGTGAAGTCTATGGTGACCCTGAAGTGCACCCTCAACCAGAAGAGTATTGGGGAAGAGTCAATCCCATTGGGATTCGCTCTTGCTATGACGAGGGCAAGCGCTGTGCCGAAACCTTATTTTTTGATTATTATCGTCAGCACAACTTAGATATTAAAGTGGTGAGAATCTTTAATACCTATGGACCTCGCATGCATCCGAATGACGGTCGGGTAGTAAGCAACTTTATTGTGCAAGCCTTACAAGGCAAAGACATTACTATCTATGGTGACGGTCAGCAGACACGAAGCTTTTGTTATGTAGATGATCTGATTGATGCCATGGTATCCATGATGAACTCCGAAGAAGGCTTTACAGGCCCCGTTAATATTGGTAATCCAGGTGAGTTCACAATGCTGCAATTAGCTGAAACCATTTTGAAGCTCTCGGGTAGTAAATCCAAAATTATTCATCAGCCACTCCCATCGGATGATCCTAAGCAACGCCAACCCAATATTGAGCTGGCTAAAGCCAAGCTAGGTTGGCAGCCTAAAGTTCATCTTGAGGATGGCCTCAAAGAGACGATTGCTTATTTTAAGAAAGTAGTGAATTAGGTTGCCTGAAGAGAGATCGGAGAAGCAGGTCGACCGTATCCGCTCTTTTGTTTTAAGGGCAGGCAGAACTACTGCTGGTCAACAAAGGGCGATGGATGAGTTGGGCCCACAGTTTTTAATTCCCTATCAAGAAGAAGAGCTCAATCTTCAGGCTGCTTTTGATGGCTCTTTGCGTCCTAAGATATTGGAAATTGGTTTTGGTATGGGAGAAACCACTGCCAAAATTGCAACCTTACGACCTGAAGATGATTTCTTGGCGATTGAAGTACATCCTCCTGGGGTTGGCGCTTTACTGAAATTGATTGGTGAAAATAATCTCACTAATTTGCGCTTGATTCGTCACGATGCTGTTGAGGTACTCGAGAAAATGATTGCGCCAAACTCCTTAGATGGGATCCATATTTACTTTGCAGATCCTTGGCATAAAAAGCGTCACCATAAGCGCCGCTTAATACAAGCGGAGTTCGTAACGCTATTGGTTTCTCGTTTAAAGCTCGGAGCCTATTTACATCTCGCCACCGACTGGCATAACTATGCCGAGCAAATGCTATTAGTTTTAAATGCCGAGCCAATGCTCATGAATACTTCGAACGAGCAAATGCAGATAGAAACTTTTACCTTCGATGATGTTACAAAAGAAGGGGGGTCTAGTAAAGAATTTAAACCTACCCTCGAGCAACTCAATACAAAGCAACTCGGGTATGTTGAGCGGCCAGCTTACAGACCCATTACCAAGTTTGAAAACCGAGGATTAAAGTTGGGTCACGGAGTGTGGGATTTGGTTTATCGGAAAAAATAAAGCCGCTCAATAAAGTCGCTAACAGCAGCTTTATTGCACAGTTTTATCAAGAGCACTGTTGATTTACAGTCCCAAGCAAATATATTTCAGTTCGAGATATTCATCCATGCCGTAGGCGCTACCTTCGCGCCCAAGACCAGATTGTTTGACGCCGCCAAAAGGTGCTACTTCATTGGAGATGATGCCTGTATTAACACCCACAATGCCATATTCCAAGGTTTCAGCCGCTTTCCAGATGCGGCCAATATCTCTGCTGTAAAAATAAGATGCCAGGCCAAATTGGCTGTGGTTTGCGAGTCTTAGGGCCTCTTCATCACTCTCAAAGGGAATGATCGGCGCAACTGGACCAAAGGTTTCCTCATGAGTAATCAGCATATCGCTAGTGACATTGGACAAAATAGTTGGCTCATAAAAGGTGCCGCCTAGTACAGATCGCTTGCCGCCAGCCACCAATGTAGCCCCTTTGCTTAGCGCATCTGCTACATGTTTCTCTACCTTTATCAAAGCAGCTGGCTCAATCAATGGGCCTTGAGTCACTCCAGGCTCCATACCGTTACCGAGCTTAATCAGCTCAATCGCCTTGGCAAATTTTTCTACGAATTCATTTTGCACTTTTTTATGTACATAGAATCGGTTAGCACAAACACAAGTTTGTCCTGAGTTACGATATTTGGATGCCACTGCGCCAGCAACGGCAGCATTAATATCCGCATCTTCAAATACGATAAAGGGAGCGTGGCCACCGAGCTCGAGGGCTAATTTCTTTACAGTAGGCGCACATTGCGCCATCAAAATGCGACCCACTTCAGTCGATCCCGTAAACGAGAGGTGGCGCACAACAGGAGACTCGCAGAGTGTTTTACCAATCGCAACGGATTGATCAGCATCTGCTGTCAGAATATTAATAACACCAGCAGGAACTCCAGCACGTTGGGCTAGCTCAGCTAACGCAAGTGCGGATAGTGGTGTTAGCTCTGCGGGCTTGATCACGATAGTGCAACCTGCCGCCATTGCAGGAGCGATCTTGCGAGTAATCATCGCGATTGGGAAGTTCCAGGGCGTAATGGCAACGCACACCCCAATGGCTTGCTTCAGAACGATAACGCGTTTATCACTCCAGGTAGTGCTTGGAATCGATCCCGTCACTCGTTTTGCTTCTTCAGCAAACCACTCGATAAATGAAGCACCATAGGCCACTTCACCGCTAGCTTCACTTAAGGGCTTACCTTGCTCTAAGGTCATGAGAGTAGCGAGATCTTGGGTGTTGGCAGTAATTAAATCAAACCATTTGCGCATGATTCCGGCACGTTCTTTACCGGTTTTATTTTTCCAGTCTTGAAAAGCCTGTTCTGCTGCAGCAATTGCGTGCTCAGCATCTTGAGGTCCGAGATTACTCACTTCAGCAATGAGTTCGTTGCTCGCTGGGTTAGTGACTGCAAAAGTTTTTCCTGAGGCGCTACTGACCCATGTGCCATTGATGAAGGCCGCCTCCTTAAAGAGGCTGGGGTCTTTTAGTAGGTTACGAATGTCTATTTTTTGCATTACCGTTCTCCGAATACACCTCATACTCTGAGTGAGTTTATTTTATTTCGCCAGCCTGAATTTCAGTGCTGCGTAGTGTTTTAGCAAGTAGGTCTAAAACCCCATTGACATACTTATGACCATCAGTGCCGCCAAAAGTTTTAGCAAGCTCTACAGCTTCATTGATAGCGACTTTATAGGGAACTGCTAAATCGATCGCTAGTTCATAGGTGCCAATTAATAAAGCAGCATGTTCTACAGGCGAAAGCTCATTAATCGGGCGATCGAGAGCCGGAGTAATCAGACCCTCTAACTCATCAGTACGCTCTAGAACCCCTGCAAAAATGCCTTGAAATAGCTCGAGCTGACAACGACGAAAACCGGGATCTTCAGCTAATTGCTTGGCAATGGCGGCAGCATTAGGCAGGCTGCCCGCACGACGCATGACAAGACTCTGATAAACACCTTGTAAAGCATATTCACGAGCGCGACGACGGGGCGTTAGCGATCTCTTGGGTGGGCTAGCTACTGCAGTTTGTGGGTTAACGGGAGTCTTGGTCATATCCATCATTCATCTTGGCTGGGATTGATCTCAAAATCAATGTCGGGTGTCAATGCTAACGCTAAGTTAGCCATCTCTACAACGGCTTTAGCGCAATCAGCACCTTTCACTTGAACACGCACTTGAGCTTGTTCATCGGTATTGCAGGTGAGTACGCCATTGGCAATGGGCAGACCTGAGTCAATAGAGATGCGTGTGATTCCGGAAGCGGATTCGTTGGAGACTAATTCAAAGTGATAAGTCTCTCCACGGATCACTGCACCAAGAGCAACCAAAGCATCAAACTCACCAGTCTCGGCCATTTTTTGGAGTGCAAATGGAATTTCTAATGCACCCGGTACGGTCACTAATTTAATATCAGATTGAGACACGCCTAACTTGATGAGCTCCTCAATACAGGCCGTCGTCAGTGCAATGCAATGGTCTTCATTAAAGCGGGCTTGTACGATACCGACGCGAAGGTCTTGGCCATTTAAATCTACTTCTAAAACGCCTACTGCTTGTTCATGATGGGCTGTTGTCATAGTCTTAGCTTGCTGATGAATGAGGTTCAAATGGGGTGTAGCCAGTCACTTCAAGTTGATATCCAGAAAGGCTAGGGATTGGATTCGGATTAGCGAGTAAGCGCATTTTTCCAACACCAATATCTTTCAGAATTTGAGCGCCGATACCGTAGCTACGAAAATCAGTTTTTCGTGCCAAAGGTTTTTGTATTTCTTCAGCATGAGTGCCATTGAGTTTATGAAACTGGGCAAGCCAATCGGCGTCATTGGGTGCTGCAATACCTGAAGCATTGAGGAGTACTGCAACGCCTGCCGGTGCAGTTGCCAGCTTTTGTAGTGCTTGAGCAAGAGGCCAAGAGTGGGTACTGACATTCGCGTCAAGGAAATCCAAAACAGTGACGGGTTCATGCACGCGCACCAAGGTCTCTTCAGACTCTAAAGGCTTGCCATGAATTAATGCCAGATGGATACAAGAGCTAGGGGTATCGCGATAGACGATGCCCTGAAACTTTCCCCAGGGGGTGATGAACTCACGTTCACCCTCACGAACCACAATGCTTTCATGCTGGCTACGATACTGAATGAGGTCAGCAATACTGCCAATCTTAAGCTGATGCTCTTTTGCAAACTCTAGTAAGTCCGGCAAACGTGCCATGCTGCCATCATCTTTCATGATTTCACAGATGACAGCGGTAGGGGAGCAACCTGCCATTGCTGCTAAGTCGCAGCCGGCTTCTGTATGTCCTGAGCGTATCAACACACCACCTGGTTGCGCCATGAGTGGAAAGACATGTCCAGGTTGCACAAGATCACTAGGTTTAGCATGCGGTGCTACCGCTGCCTGAATCGTGTGGGCGCGATCTGCAGCAGATATGCCAGTTGTGACACCACTGGCTGCTTCAATCGAAACAGTAAAGTTAGTCCCCATGGAGGTGCCGTTATCTCTCACCATTAAGGGGAGATTAATTTGCTGGCAGCGCTCACGAGTTAAGGTGAGGCAAATCAATCCACGACCATGCTTGGCCATGAAATTGACGGCTTCAGCAGTGACATGATCTGCAGCGAGTACTAAATCACCTTCATTCTCGCGATCTTCTTCATCAACCAGAATGACCATCTTGCCGGCTTTGAGCTCAGCAACGATTTCTTCTGTGGGGGCGAGGGTATTTTGCATAGCCCTCTATTTTAAGCTGAGGGGGCTATTTTTGGGCTGTATCCCTGGCCCACCAGCCAATATCCAGCATTTCTGACGAGAGCTGTCCATTCAGAAGCATTTTTCCCCCCTGATTCTCCGGAGAAAATGCCCAATGGCCCAATTATTCCTGCAATCTGTACTTAACCCCACATCGCCCACATCGGATCAGGCCAATGGCTTTATCTTGCTTGAAGTTTTGGTGGCGATGAGTTTAGTGGCAAGTAGTTGGATGACCCTAGGCAACACCTATCAACAGATGGTGCTCCGACTAGGTCAGTTACAAGAGCAGAGGGTGCAAATGAAACAAACGTTAGATCAACATGAGCTTGCATTAATCACTCATCAGCCAAGAAAGTCATCACATGAGTCTACTGGAATGTCTCGTCGGTCTCGCCCTATCTCTAGTGCTGGTGGGGCCACTCATCAAAAATAGTGGTGAGATGATCGCAAAGCAGATTCAATATGAAAAAACCCAATCCCTAAATGCAGAAGCCGAGCGCGCATTGGAATTAATTGGACGAGCAATCCGCATGGCTGGGTATCAACACACCCAGTCCTTTATTCGAAACTCCAAACATAAGTCATCACCCAGTGATTCGATTCAAATTCAAAAAAGAGTCGGCTTTAGAGGATCAGATGCTTTGATGGTGAAGCACGAACTTTCTCATGGACTAGATTTTGATTGCATCGGCAACACCTTATCGAAAGAACGTACTAAAAATCATCTAGCACAGCAAGGCTTTCTGGTAGACCGCCAAGCCTCTGTGCCGAAAGGAATGCGCGTCAATGGAGGGTCATTAATCTGTCAGTCACTAGATAAGCGGGGCCATTTACAAAACACCACCTTAATGAATGGCGTCAATCAGCTCTCCATTCAAGAGCTGCCAGGCTTATCTGGTAAGGCCTATAAGGTAAAGCTGGAGATGACAGATGGCGTTTTATTGCACCGAGAATATGAGCGTATCTTTTTTGCTCGCAATCTGTCGTGATTATTGCGTGGGTTTTATCCCTCTTATTATTACTCTCCTCCTTAGTGCATCACTTAGAGCGATTAGCTGCGCTGGAGGTGGTTAGCGTCAGCATTTACCTTAAGTCGCATCAACAATTTATTGCAGCCGAGAAAGCACTGGTTGAATGTGAGCAACATCTATCAAATATTTCTGGACTTGAGAATGCGGCATGCCATATTCAGTCTGCTGGAAAAAATCTTTGGATCATTTCTAGTAAAGAAAAGCCAGTTCTGGAAGTCCTAGTATTTTTAGACGAACAGACAAATCAAGTGACTCGTTTAAATTGGCGCCAACAATTTGAATAAATCCAATGCAAAGTGCTACCTAAAGAATGGCCAGGATGAGGGCGGCAGTTTATTAGAACTCATGGCGGTCGTACTCATCATTGCCATCATTGCAGTAATGACGATACCCTTATTGCACGAACAAATGGCATCCCGGGAAATCGATTTAATTGCGAGACGCTTTATCACTCATGCGCAGTTTGCGCGGGCGCAAGCTTTAACACTGGGTACGCCTGTTCACATTGCTCCGCTCAATGGAAATCTTTGGGATGAGGGCTGGGTTGTCAAAAGTCCGTGCCAAGATCGCCAATTGAAACCCATTTGTGGCGAGCGTTACTGGTTTTCTCAGGGGGATATTAGACCGGTCTATTTCAAGGGTGGTGGCAAGCAATTTATTGATCCTTATACTTCCAGAAGAGGGATTTTATTTAATGCAGCGGGAGCCGCAAAAACAGCTCAAGGGGGATTTGTGGCCAACCGACTGATATTGGGCCATGATCGGGACCCCGCTTTAGAGCGACAGCTGATTTTGGGTAGCGGCGGTCGATGGCGGATCTGTGACCCCCGCAAAGATGCTAGAGCTTGCAGGTAGTACAAGTTAGAACATAGAGGTAAATTTACTGTTCATATCCACAATCGGTTTTAATAGACCCATGTACAGCGCAGTCGACCACCAATTTATGAGCGAGGCTTTGGCCGAGGCTCAAAAAGCCCTTTATTTATCTAACCCCAATCCCCGGGTGGGATGCATCCTCGTTAAGGAGGGGCAGATTATTGGTCGAGGCCATACCCAAAGAGTGGGCGGACCTCACGCCGAGGTTCAAGCCCTAGCGGATGCAAAAGTACAGGGTTTTGATCCTATTGGATCAACGGTATATGTGACTTTAGAGCCCTGTAATCACACAGGTAAAACGCCGCCTTGCGTTGACGCTTTGATTGCCGCTAAGCCCACCAGGGTTGTCGCTGCCATGACAGATCCGAACCCACTGGTAGGCGGAAAAGGGCTCGCGCGTTTAAGGGAAGCTGGTATTGCTGTGGAGTGTGGATTATTAGAGCTTGAAGCTCAGGCACTCAATCGGGGATTTATTTCTAGAATGACTCGAGGTGTGCCTTGGGTACGTATGAAGATTGCCGCCAGCTTAGATGGCAAGACGGCCCTTCCTAATGGAGAGAGTCAGTGGATTACTGGCCCTCTCGCTAGAGCAGATGGCCATCATTGGCGCGCACAAGCCTGCGCCATTTTGACGGGGATGGGGACTGTTAAAGAAGATGACCCCACCTTGAATGTTAGGGAGGTTCGAACAGAGCGCCAGCCCTGGAAAATTATTGTGGATTCCAAGCTAGAGACGCCCCTGAATGCCAAGGTATTAAAAAATCCAGAGGAATCAGGTGTCATCCTCGTTTGCGCTTCATTAGATTCTCAAGAGAGTCAAGAAAAAACAAAGGCATTCGAGGCCAAAGGGATTGAGGTGCTAGTGATGGCTAATAACCATGGCAAAGTCGATCTACCCAAGCTCTTTGCCTATTTAGCCCAAGAGCGTCAAGTGAATGAAATCCATGTTGAATCTGGATTTAAGCTCAATGGATCTTTACTACGAGAGGATTGTGTTGATGAGCTTTTACTCTATTACGCCCCTTTCTTCATGGGCGAGGGAATTGGAATGGCAAACATCTCTCCATTAACAGCTTTGAACCAAGCTCAGAATTGGCAGATCATCGATCACAGTGTGTTTGATCCTGATTTACGCATCCGCCTGATCAAGAAATAACGCAGTAAGAAATGAATTCACTCATCAATTACAGTTGAAGAAATCCTCAAAAAGAAATCAAAGAACCTAATATGTTTACTGGAATCATTACTGCGGTTGGTCAGATTAAGAGTGCGCAAGCAAAGGGCGATGGCTTGCAATTGGTGGTGGAAGTACCATCAGGATATCTTGATGATGTGGTCTTAGGTGACAGCATTGCTATTCAGGGTGCTTGCATGACTGCGACGGAATTAACTAGCAATACCTTTGTTCTGGATATCTCCCGCGAGTCCTTAAACAAAACAGTAGGGCTGGACAAAGTAGGCCCAGTGAATTTAGAAAAAGCGCTGCGATTAAATGATCGTCTAGGCGGTCATTTAGTCAGTGGGCATGTGGACGGTGTTGGCAAGGTGACACACTTTGCCACGGTTGCACAAGATCCCTATGGCTCATGGCTACTGCAGATAGGTACCCCGAAAGCGCTGGCACCCTTTTTAGCCTACAAAGGATCCATTGTGGTGAATGGGGTTTCTTTGACGGTGAATTTAACCGAGGATACAGCTGATGCCTGTGTAGTGAATATCAACATCATTCCTCATACACTTGAGAACACGACATTAGGTCAATTAAAGCAAGGGGATGCAGTCAACCTTGAGGTAGATTTGATTGCTCGTTATGTTGCGCGAATGTTGAGTAAACCTGAGGCCTGATGATTTGGTTTAGAGTTTTGTAGAAGGATGCGATAAGTATCTTCCGGTATAAGATACGCCACAATTTGGCCATACTTAGTAATTGCAAGTGGCTCATCATTTAAAAGTTTGAAAACTTCATCAGCATCATTTCTTAGCCTCGAAAGTGGCACCCTTAGGGATGTTAAATTTGCCTTCATTTTTTAATGATATCGGGCTTGGGATGAATCCAAGACCATGATTTACCTATGGTTTTAAAGCCCTACTGTGAGTAGTCCCAATATGGGACTATAATCAGAGAGTGAGAATAATTTCCAAAAAATACTTAGTTCAATTTTGGGAGTTACATAGGGAGTCAGAGCAACCTTTGAAGGCCTGGTATGACGAAGCGGTTAAGGCTAACTGGCGATGTCCCCAAGACATTAAAGAGCAGTACAGAAGCGCAAGTTTCATAGCAAACAATAGAGTGGTTTTTAATGTCAAAGGAAATGATTACCGTTTAATCGTTGCAATTGCTTATCGTTTTGGGGCGCTATACATAAAATTCATTGGTTCGCACGCAGAGTACGACAGAATTAACGCGAAGACGATTAATATGGAGGAGATATGAAAGAATTAAAGCCGATTCGAAGTGAGGCGGAATACAAGGCTGCATTAGCAGAGGCCTCTTACTTTGTTGACCATGAGCCGCCCCCCAACAGTAAAAAGGGAGATAGATTTGAAATGCTATTACTCTTAATTGAAGCTTATGAAGAAAAGTGTTACCCCATCAATCTTCCGGATCCAATTGAAGCAATTAAATTCCGTATGGAACAAGCTGGCTTAAAACCAAAAGATTTACAACCAATGATTGGTGGATTAAATCGAGTGTATGAAATACTGAATCGCAAAAGACCTTTGACATTAAAAATGATTTGGAATTTGCACACTATGCTGGGTATCCCTGCAGAGAGCTTAATTCAACAGGCAGCTCAGTTGGAAGCAGCTTAAAACTAAATCGGCTAAGCGTTTTTTGTTATTTACTTTGATAACGCGTAGGATCGCTGAGATTAGCTTGTTTAAATCCAACCTGTCGTAAGCGACAGGATTCGCATTCTCCACAAGCTTCGCCTAAGTCATTAGCTTGATAGCAAGAAACGGTTTGTGAGTAATCTACGTCCAAGGTAGTACCCAGCTGGATGATTTCTGCTTTGCTCATGCTGATAATAGGAGCGTGAACCCGAAAGCGATTTTTCTGATTCATTGCCTCTACCCCAGCTTTAGTGGCCAGATTAGCCATTATTTCAAATGAGGCCACATACTCCGGACGGCAGTCTGGATAGCCTGAGTAATCCACGGCATTGGCACCGTAAAAAATATCTAATCCACCCAGTGACTCCGCCCAGCCTAAGCCAAGTGAAAGCAAAATCGTATTGCGAGCCGGTACATAAGTAACCGGAATTTCTTGATCGTTCCCTGGACTGGTTGGTATGGCGATGGAGGAGTCCGTTAAGGCAGATCCGCCAAAACGCGTAAGGTCTAAATTCACCACCTCATGACGTATCACTCCCATTTTCTTAGCGAGATGTTTTGCTGCTGCCAACTCCGAAGAATGACGTTGTCCGTAACTTACGGAGAGAACATAGGGCGCATAACCAAGATCTTTTGCAAGCGCTAGAATTGTGCTCGAATCTAAACCACCCGAAAACAAGATGACTGCAGGATCGTTTGGTTTTCTAGGAGCGATGTGTTGAAATGCAGCTGATAGTGAAGACATTGCAGTAGCTTTATTTCTTACTTGATGGTTGCATTCAGCTGCTGCGCGTCTTTTGCCGCCTCAGTATCGGGATATTTACTAATAATCTCAGAAAAGGTTTTCTTAGCCGCTGCTTTATTACCGCTTTCTAATTGGGCGTTACCCAGCGTCAACATTGCCGATGGAATGCGAGAATGGTTTGGAAAGCGTTTAATTAAACCTTGTAACTGAGCAATGGCGCCAGTGTAATTTTTGTTTGCATACTTACTGTTGCCCCCCCAATAAAGTGCCAGAGGCAAGTAAGGGCTTTGGGAATATTTTCCCGCAAAAGCAGTGAAGCTTTCATCTGCCTTTTTAAGATTGCCAGCTTGAAATGCCTTTAAGGCCTCGTCGTAGGCTTTTTTCTCCCCAGGCTGCACTGTGCCACTAATGCCTTCAATCGTCACGGTACGGGGCTCAAAATTTCCTAAGCGGTTATCCAGATCTTGATAGTAGGTTTTTTGGCTGGTGTTGATATCCTCGCCTTGTTTTTCCAGACTTTCTACCTTGCCGCGCAGCTCTGCATTTTCCGTTTTAAGTCTCTCAATTTGATTTTGTAAATCCATTTGCGTAGTTGCCAAGGATTTACGTAAATCTAAAATTGCCTTACGGGCATCGTCATCAGCAAAGAGTGCCCATGCATTACTGGATAAGCAAAGACAAATTACCGCAGTACTTAAGCAAAACGCTCGTGAGAGCGTTTTGTTAAAAGGATAAGAAAGCTGACGCATTAGTTCGTGATGTAAACAATGTCAGCGCGACGATTTTCTGCCCAGGCTGCTTCGTTATCCCCTTCAGCCTTTGGCTTTTCTTTACCAAAGCTCACGGCTTCCATTTGGTCATCAGATACACCCATTTGGTTTAGTGACTTGCGAACAGCATCTGAACGGCGTTGACCTAAAGCCAAGTTGTACTCTGCGGTACCGCGCTCATCGGTATTGCCTTGAATGATGATCTTCTGCTTCGAATTGGCTTTTAAGAAACTGGCGTGTGCAGACAACTGTTTCTGATATTTGGTCTGAACAGTGTATTCATTTAAATCAAAATACACACTACGTTGAAAGAGTGGGCTACTTGGATCGTTCCATGGTTGGGAGCCAAAGTTACCGCTACCACCACCATTGGCGCTATCAACATCATCTAATTTGACGCTTGAACAAGCTGCCAAAAATAATGCTGTGAGACCTACTAGGGTGAATGTTGCAGCACGGCGGGCGATAACAATCTTCATGATCTTTCCTTTTCCTACAAATGAAGCTATTAAATGAAGCAATAGCCAATATTATGCCCCTAAGAACCCAATATTGGCTAATAAGCCGGAAAGATCTGAGCAGAGTCGGCTGACTGCACTAGTCCATAAATGGACCCCAGGATGGCTGGCGGACATCTGATCCCGGAATGCTCAATACCTGTTTGGAGCTACCATCTATCGATACCGCTGCTAAGACTCTTCGGCCGCCAACTTTTGTGGAATACAAAACATAGCGACCGTTTGCCGCAAAGGATGGGGACTCATCGCTACTACCATCTGTTAAGGCTTGCGAGTCACCAGTAGCTAGGTTCAAGATATAAAGGCGGAAGGTGCCGCCAATATTGGCAATGTATGCCAAATACTTGCCGTCTGGAGATATCCTAGGGGAAGTCACAAAACCTTGCTTAAAAGTAATGCGCTTAGCACTCTCTGCCTGTTCGCCCTCGGCGCTCATACGGTAGATCTGGGGATTGCCACCGCGATCACTTGTGAAATAAATGTAACGACCATCAGCAGAATATTGTGGCTCCGTATCGATCGTACGACCTTGAGTAAGGCGCTTTAAGCCGCCACCATCCGCATTGACACTATAAATTTGGGTGTTGCCATCTTTAGAGAGCGATACCGCTAGTTTTTTACCGTCGGGTGACCAAGCTGGCGCACTATTGTTTCCCTTTTGATTTGAGAGTGAGGTACGCCGACCGGTTGCTAGTTCATGTACATAGATGACAGGCTTGCGATCTTCAAAAGAGACATAAGCCACCTTCTTGCCATCGGGTGACCATGATGGGGAGATGATGGGTTCACCACTGTTCATGGCATTGCGAATGTTTTGACCATCAGCATCAGAGATGACTAAGCGATAACGTTTGCCTTCTTTAATCACATAAGAAAGTCTGGTGGAGAAGATGCCACGCTCTCCCAGCAACTTGAAGATGATGTCATCGGCAATTTTGTGACTTACGGCGCGCAAATTATCGGCGCTGGAATTGAGGTTAAGACCACCCAGACTAATGGATTTACGCACATCAAACAATTTGTAATGAATTTCAAACTGGGATGGCCCAGTTTGAACAACTGAACCCACTACTAAGGCATCTGCACCGCGAGCAGCCCAAGACTTGTAGTTAGGTGTACCTTCATCACTTTCACTAGCATTGCCGTTTTCAGTATTTTTAAAATAACCACTGCGTGCCAAGTCTTGGCGAATGATGTCAGAAATACTGGTGGGTAATTTATTTTCATCTTTAAAGCGCATGACCGCAATGGGGTAAAGAGATTGACCAACGCCGGTGATCTCAATATTCATTTGCGCTGCGGCGGGAGTAGCGAGGGAAAATAACGACAGAGCTACTAGAATGAATGCGAATGAAAAATACTGCTTAGCAACTTGCAACATGCTTTAGTCCTTGGGTTTGAAGGTCAGCTTAACTTCTCTTTGAGGAATCTTGCCATTGTCATCTTTCGGCAGGCTTTCTGCACGAGTTAATGCTAACAATACGGCACGATCCCAGCTGGCATTGCCGCTGGAGGTCAAAATACTGGTTTCTAAAATCGCACCATCGGGTGCGAGATTGACTTTAATCACGGTGGCTGGATTGCCGCTGACGGATTCTGGGTTAAAGACAATCAACGGCTTCACCTTCTTGATGACTTTGTCTGTCCACCCAGGTGGGGCATTGCCACCACCGCCAACACCACTTCCACTGGTACCTCCGCTACCTCCCTCTGCACCAGCTGCAGCACGTAAGCGCGCTAATTGATCTGCACGTACTTTCTCAGCGGCAGCATTGGCTTTCGTTTCTGCTGGGGATGCGGCTTTAGGAGGTTCTACTTTTTTAGGCGCCTCGGTATTTTTGGGTTTTTCCTTTTCCTTCTCCTTAGGCGGAGTTGGCTTGGGTGGGGTCACCGGCTTTGGAATTTCTTTCACTACTTCTTTTTTAGGAGGCTCTTTTTCAACTGGTTTTTTCTTAATGGCGATATCAGCCGCCTCTTCCTTTATCTCGGTTTTGAGTTCAGGAAAAAAAGGCGTTTCTATTGGCGGGTTAGCATCCCACAGCTCAACTTCAACGCCAGCAGGAGTGGAATTATTCCAGCTAATACCGATGACCAAAAAAGCGACTAGACCTAAGTGAGCAGCAAGAGAGAAGCTAAAGGCACGTTTAGTGCTTTCACTTTTAGTCTGGCGACCTCGCTTAAAGGCTGATGAACCGGAGTGAAAAGTTTGGGCGCTATTCATGGGTGCAATACGAAGAGGTCTATTGACTCTTTACAGCTAGGCCAACACGTTTCACACCGTTTTCTTTGAGCTTTGACATCACTTCCATCACTACTTCATATTTGATGGATTTATCAGCAGCTAGCACAACAGGTTGCTCAGCAGATTTTTCTGCTTGTGAGCGAGCAAATGCACCCAGCTCTAATTTATTCAGTGTTTGCACAGGATCGCCATCTTTGCGAACGATGACATTTTCATTGGCATCGATGGTTAAAAATACTGGTGGTAGTGATTGCACTTTTGCACCGCCAACAGTAGGCAAGTTCACTACACCAGGATTGACCATTGGCGCTGTCACCATAAAGATGACGAGCAATACCAACATCACATCAATGTAGGGCACCACATTAATGTCAGACATTGCCCGACGTTTAGAGGATTTTCTGAGGGATCCGGCCATGCTTATTTACCTGAGACTTGGCGTTGCAAGATATTGGTAAATTCTTCAATGAAGGTTTCAAAACGAATTGCTAGCCGATCTACGTCGGTTGCTGCACGGTTGTAGGCAACAACTGCGGGAATCGCAGCAAACAGACCAATCGCGGTGGCGATCAGGGCTTCAGCAATACCCGGTGCTACTGCAGATAGGGTGGCATTCTGGACATTCGCTAGGCCACGGAATGCATGCATGATCCCCCAAACAGTTCCAAAGAGGCCAATATACGGAGACACTGAGCCTACCGAGGCCAGAAATGGCAGATTGGCCTCCAGCATATCCATTTCCCGTTGGTAGGTTGCTTTCATGGCCCGGCGAGCGGCATCAATTTCACGGACTTTCATGAATTCCTGCATGCCGGCTTCAAAGATGTGCTCCAAAACCGCATCGCTGCGGGTATTGCGCTGAGCCGCTTCGAGAAGGGTGCTTAGTTCACCGCCAGACCAAAAGTCGCGCTCAAAACGCTCGGTATCGCGTCTGACGCCCCGCAGGATAGCGGTTTTCTTAAAAATGATGGTCCAGGAGGCCACCGACATACCCATTAATAACACCATTACCAACTGGACTAATAGGCTGGCATTGAGGACTAGGGAGAGAAATGAGAGGTCTTGTGTATGAGTCATGATAAGTTTTTGTATTATGTAAGTTGATTTTACTTAAGCAACTAACTACTTGAGGATTATGACCATGTTTGACCGCCAAAACACCTTAGCCAAAACCGACCCAGAATTATGGGCAGCGGTTCAGAATGAAAATAAACGTCAAGAAGACCATATTGAGCTGATTGCTTCTGAAAACTATGCCTCCCCATCTGTGATGCAGGCGCAGGGCACTCAGTTAACCAATAAGTATGCTGAAGGCTATCCGGGTAAGCGTTACTACGGTGGTTGTGAGTTTGTCGACGTGGCTGAGCAATTGGCGATTGATCGTGTCAAGGCCTTATATGGTGCTGAAGCAGCGAATGTGCAACCGCATTCTGGTGCTTCTGCTAACCAAGCCGTGTTCTTGGCCTTCTTAAAGCCTGGAGACACTTTCTTAGGTATGGGCTTGGCTGAAGGTGGTCACTTGACCCACGGAATGTCACTCAATTTGAGTGGTAAATGGTTTAACCCAATCTCTTACGGCTTGGATAAGAATGAACTGATTGATTACGAGCAAATGGAACGCTTAGCTCGTGAGCACAAGCCAAAAATGATTATTGCTGGCGCATCGGCTTATTCCAGAGAGATTGATTTCGAGCGCATTGGTAAATTATGTAAAGAAGTAGGCGCTATTTTCTTGGTCGATATGGCGCACTATTCAGGTTTGATTGCTGCTGGTGTCTATCCTAATCCAGTACCTCATGCTGACGTGGTTACCTCCACTACCCACAAGAGTTTGCGCGGTCCCCGTGGCGGCATCATCTTGATGAAGGCTGAGCACGAGAAGGCTATTAACTCTGCAGTGTTCCCAGGTTTACAAGGTGGCCCTTTAATGCATGTAATCGCTGCTAAAGCAACTGCATTTAAAGAGGCGCTAGAGCCTAGTTTTGTTGATTATCAAAAGCAAATCATTGCGAACGCAAAAGCCTTGGCTGAAACACTCATCTCACGTGGTTTACGGATTGTGTCTGGTGGAACAGATTCACATGTCATGTTGGTGGATTTACGTGCCAAGAAGTTGACTGGTAAAGAGGCGGAGCGTGTACTAGGTGAAGCCCATATCACTTGTAATAAAAATGGCATCCCTAATGATCCAGAAAAAGCCATGGTAACAAGTGGTATTCGTTTGGGTTCACCAGCGATGACAACGCGTGGCTTTAAAGAAGCGGAAGCCAGACAAGTCGGTAATTTTATTGCGGATGTGTTGGATAATCCTAATGATCCGGAGAATATTGCTAAGGTGCGTGCACAAGTTTCCGAGCTGACTAAGCGCTTCCCGGTTTACGGCTAAGTAATAGGCCATACCCATAGAGCATAAGTAGACCAATCATTGCGTTGCCCTTTTTGCCATAACGACGATACCCAGGTACTAGATACCCGGGTATCGGACGAGGGCGATACGATTCGTCGTCGCCGCCGTTGTGCAAAGTGCGATAAGCGATTTACGACTTACGAGCGAGTAGAGCTCCTTCTCCCAGCCATCGTAAAGAAAAATGGCAGTCGTGTTGACTACAGTCATGACAAGCTCGAAAGCTCCATCAAGCTCGCCTTACGTAAGCGTCCCGTATCCTCTGACTCAGTAGATGAGGCTATCGGCCGTATTGAAGAAAAACTACTAAGTCTGGGTGAAAAAGAAATCCCTAGTGAGCGCGTAGGGGAGTTAGTGATGCGCGAACTCAAGCGCCTAGACAAGGTGGCCTACATCCGCTTTGCATCCGTCTATCGCAGCTTTGCTGATATTGAATCTTTTGAGAGTGCACTCAAAGAGTTAAAGTAAATCATGCGGTGTTAAGGCTATTTGGCTTCCATTTTCTTGGTACCATCTCACCATTAAATACTGCCTTCAATCATCTTCAGAGACTCCTTTAGTTCTCCAGCAATCTACTTATTCAACATTAAAGAGTTGCCCTCAAGATTTCACTAAATAGCTATTTTCATCAGGTGGTCTTTAAGGGTATACTGTAATCAATCGATTACAATTTACCAATGTATGAAATCAAGAAAACAATTGAATTTGAGGTTTGGCTTAACGCAATTCGTGATGCTTTGACTCGGGGGCGATTGTTGGCAAGATTACGAAGGGTTGCCTTAGGAAATCTTGGTGATGTAGCTCCAATATCAGATTCAAATGGAATATGGGAAATGCGCGAACATTTTGGTGCCGGCTACCGGATGTACTATTTGCGGAATGGAAAAGCAATAATCATCATGTTAAGCGGTGGCTTTAAAGCAACTCAAAAGCTCGATATTAAGAAAGCGAAGAAGATGCTTCTAACGATGGAGTGTTAAATGAAAAATACCAAAAAGATAAAAATAAAAGACTTGCCTAAATTCGATGTCGTAGATTACTTAAAAACCGAGGCAGATATTGCTGGATATTTGACGGCGGTACTGGAGGATGGAGACCCCGCACTATTCGTTGCTGCAATTGGTGATATTGCTAGAGCAAAAGGTATGACCGATATTGCTAAGAAAAGTGGTGTTACTAGAGAGTCTCTGTATAGAGCCTTAAAAGTTGAAGCTCGTCCACGATTTGAAACGGTAGCCAGGGTAATACATGCCTTAGGCATGAGGTTAAGTGTTCACGCATAAATAAAAAAAGACTGCAATGCAGTCCTTTTTTTCATTCACAAGTAGTGGAAAATAAATTATTTCAATTCTGCAAAGATGGAAGCAGTAATGTCATCTACGTTTCCAGTGCCACTAACTTTACGATAGGCAGGAGCCTTCACTTTATCAGTCACATTGCTTTGATTGGCCCAGGTGGAATAGTACTCAACCAAAGGACGGGTTTGATCATCGTATACCTGTAAACGCTTGCGAACAGTTTCTTCTTTATCGTCATCACGCTGAATCAATGCTTCGCCAGTGACGTCATCTTTACCCTCAACTTTCGGTGGGTTGAATGTCACGTGATAGGTTCGTCCAGAGGCTGGGTGTACGCGACGACCACTCATTCGATTAATGATGGCATCAAAAGGAACATCGATTTCGAGAACGTAGTCGATGGGTACGCCGGCATCTTTCATGGCCTGCGCCTGAGGAATCGTTCTCGGGAAACCGTCAAATAAATAACCCTTACCGCAATCAGGCTGAGTTAGGCGATCTTTAACTAAACCAATAATGATGTCGTCAGAAACCAGGCCACCCGCATCCATAATTTTTTTGGCGGCAATGCCAAGTTCAGTACCTGCTTTTACGGCGGCGCGCAACATATCGCCGGTCGAGATTTGTGGAATGGCAAACTGTTTGCAAATGAACTGAGCCTGTGTTCCTTTGCCAGCACCTGGTGCACCGAGCAGAATCAACCGCATTGTTTTCCCCTTAGAAGAATCTCATTGTCCCGTATTTTTTCGGGATCTCTAGTATCGAACCCTAGGATTATCCCCGAGAAGTCTTCAGGGTCAAGATTTGGGTTTATCCGGCTAAGATGCGGCGGACTCGCTCCAGGTCTTCGAGGGTATCAACCCCAGCTGGCGGGGCTTCGCCGGTAGTATGTACAGCAATACGATACCCATTCCAGAGGGCGCGCAACTGCTCTAGTGCCTCTGCTTGCTCTGGCGGTGCTGGTTCGAGACGGATATAGGCTTCAAGAAAATCTACTCGGTAGGCATAAATACCTAGGTGGCGCAAATGCATTGTGTTCTGAGTGGATGCTGGATCGCGCACAAAAGGAATGTCCGCTCTTGAAAAATATAGCGCCTCACCAAGGCGGTTGAGGACGACCTTCACTACGTTGGGGTTGGTTATTTCTGCAGCATGAGTAATGGGTACGGCAATAGTAGAGATGGCGCAAGTCGGGTTATCGGCCAAAGTTTGCGCAACTCGATTAATGAGATCTGGCGGAATCAATGGCTCATCCCCCTGAACATTCACAACCAAGGTATTAGCAGGTAGCTTTAGCAGTTGTGCTACCTCGGCAATTCGATCGGTACCAGTAGGGTGATCTGGGCTGGTTAATAAACATTCAATACGATACTCATCACAGACAGCTTGAATTTCTGGAGAGTCAGTGGCAACCACCACGCTCTGTGCTTGCGACTGTTGGGCGCGTTCAGCTACGCGAATTACCATCGGCTTGCCGCCAATATCTGCTAGGGGCTTGCGGGGCAGGCGAGTGGAGCCCAGCCTAGCAGGAATGACGACTAAAAATCCTGGGGGCTTAGCACTCATTTTTGTTTGATTTAACTGCACTCATCAGCAGAAAGGCTGCGAGCTTCATCCACTAGCATCACTGGGATGTCATTGCGAATCGGGTAAGCTAGTCGATCCGCTTTACAGATCAGTTCGTGCTTTTCAGAATCTAAATGCAATGTGCTTTTGCATAAGGGGCAAACCAAAATCTCTAGTAATCGCTTATCCATATTGGGTCTTTGCTATCTTTTATAAGGTGTATTGATTCGGGTCGGGTCTTTGCAAAACCGATTGCAGCCATTCTGCCAAGGCGTTTGGAATCTCTAAAGTCATTGGAACAACCCAAATCCGTTCATCATTTATTAGAGAACATTTTACGGCATCCTTCTCTGTAATCAGAATGCATTCAGCTTGAATGGCAGAGAAAAATTCTGGGGTGTAGCTCGCATGATCGCCTAAACCAATGCATTTACCTGCAATGCCGTGTCTGAGTAAATCATCAAAAAAACGTTGTGGATTGCCAATCGCAGCGACGGCAGTTATTTTGTTTGGGAGATAAGTATCAGCAATGGTCGCGAGTGATTGAGTATTGCTTTGATTGATTAGTTGATAGGATGCGCTTAATTGACCGTTCAGCGTGAACGCTCGGCGTCCGAGAAAATATTCCTCGCTATGACTATTAGATGGACCCATGCCACTCATGAGGGTTGCATCACGCTCGCGAGAAGCTGACTCTCGTAATGGCCCAGCAGGTATTAAAAAACCATTCCCTTCCCCACGTTGATCACGGACCACTAATTCAATATCGCGG
Source organism: Polynucleobacter sp. CS-Odin-A6 (assembly GCF_018882095.1). Lineage (GTDB taxonomy): Bacteria > Pseudomonadota > Gammaproteobacteria > Burkholderiales > Burkholderiaceae > Polynucleobacter. The sequence continues at coordinate 236,981 of NZ_JACVPD010000002.1, read as the reverse complement.
CCGCCTTCTCGGGCCGGCCAACGGGCTAAGCCCCGATGTTGTAGACCATCATCACTGATGATGACGTTTACTGAGGGGTCTTGTTTAAGGAGCGAGCGAATGCTCTGTACCCGCTTAGGGTGCACCCAAACTGGAAATTGATCCTGTGTTCGCTTGGCAATTAAGGTCGGTTCATCGCCTGCTTGCGATGGATCAGAGTGACTAAACACTTGGATTGGCAGTGGCGATGAACTCGCTCCGTAACCTCTACTGATGATTCCCGGTTTCCATCCCATGCTTGCGAGGCGCTCTGCCAAAGCAATCACAATCGGTGTTTTACCTGTGCCGCCCACGCGAATATTACCAACAATAATGATGGGCACTTTTTGGATATTTCTTTTCCTGAAGTCAAGCTCATTGATTAGATTCAGGACATGATTGATTTGACCGTATACCCATGACAGTGGCCAAAGCAAAATACTCGTCGGCCCGCGCCGCTCCCAAAACCGTGGGGCATTATTTAGCAAGGAAGATCGCCTTCGGGATTGCTTGTCGGGTCGCATCGGAAATCATTTGCGTTGATTTTGATTTATTTCTTGGTTTGACTACTAAAGACAATATTTGATAGGTTGGCGTCGCGCGCTGCCTCTAGGGCGCTCATGACCGCCTGGTGTGGTGCTCTAGCGTCTGCATCAATATTTACTTGGATATTCATGTCTGTATTCAGGTTACTCAAGAGATTGCTTAGCTGTGTTCGATCAGCCCCCTTTCCATTAATTGCAAAACGTCCGTCACGACTCACAGCAATATGAATTTGCTTCACCTCCACTTGGCTTGCTGCACCATTGGCAGTGGGCAATGTGATAGCTAATTCTTGGTAGCGCGTAAAAGTAGTAGAGATCATGAGGAAAATTAAGACCACTAACAACACATCAATAAAGGGAATGAGATTGATCTCGGGCTCTACTGACTGGGATTTCACGCTAAGGGAGAAGCGACCATGGCGCTGAAGGCTGTTATTTAGCCAACTCATTTTGTATCCGCAGTATCGGCGTGCTGCGAGTAGAGCTTTTTAAATAACTGACGGGTAAATTCTTCGCACTCATGCTGGCGTTGATTGGCCATCGCTCGCAAACCGCGCCATGCTGCTAAAGCTGGAATGGCGATCAATAGACCAAATGCGGTGTTGTACAGGGCAACTGAAATACCATGCGCCAATTGCTGAGGACTGCCTGCACCACCATTGATGGCGCCTTGACTGCCAAAAATCTCAATCATCCCAACTACGGTACCAAAGAGCCCAAGCAAAGGGGCAACAGTAGCAATGGTGGCGAGTGCGCCTAAATAGCGTTCAAGCTTCAACCAGCTTGTCTGTGCGCTTGCTTGCAATTCCTCAAGAGCGGAGTCGGCACTGCTACCAGTCAACTTTTCGCGCAACGCACAGGCAAAGAGGGGTCCCACGGGCGAAATCTGGCTAATAGAGCTGATTTCAGCCTCAGACACGGTTTTATGTAGGGAAATCGTATTGGCTAGTCCAAATACCGATTCCAGGCTATCTTTGGGAAAAATATGAATTTGGCGCAAATACCAGGCGCGTTCAATGACGATCGCAAGACCGATAATGGAGATAATGAGTAGAGGCCAGATGGGCCAGCCTGCAGACAGTAAGATTGAGTACATAGCTCAGTACTTTAGCTGAATTAAAAACCCATATTCTGAAAGTCATCCTGTGGATAACTCTGTGCAAAACTTTTCAACAGGCATCTTGTAAGTCTTTGATTGATGGTAAATGGGTCTGTTTTTGAGTGGAATGAGTAAAAGTAACACATCAAAATACTTTATACAAATCAAATACTTAGATGTGAAATTTAGGATTTATAAGCTGTTTTGGGTCAGTAATTACTTACTTTCTTATGTGTAAGCTCAGTTGAACCCGTTTCTGTGGATATGTATTGGCCTGCAAGCCTAATGCCTGTGTAGAAAAAGAGAAAAAATGTCGGAAATATCAAGAGAAATTCTGAGTGTTGGCGATCTCAACCGCGCCATTGCTAGCTCTTTAGAGGAGCGCTTTGATACCCTTTGGGTTAGCGGGGAGATTTCCAATTTCAAGGCTTATGACAGTGGGCACTGGTATTTTTCTCTTAAAGACGAAGAGGGGCAGATTCGTTGCGTGATGTTCCGGGGTCGCAATAGCCAAGTCGGCTTTATGCCCCAATCTGGGGATTTGGTGGAAGTCGCTGCCAATCTCGGGTTTTATGTCCCCAGAGGAGACATTCAGCTGACGGTGCAAAGTATGCGTCGTGCAGGGGTGGGCGGCCTCTGTGAAGCGTTCTTGAAACTCAAGGCCAAACTAGCAAAAGCGGGGTTATTTGATGCAGAGCGTAAACGCGAGATCCCGACCCATCCAAGATCGATTGGCATTATTACCTCGCCACAGGCTGCAGCTTTAAAAGACGTCCTAAGTACCTTAGCGAGAAGAGCGCCGCATATCCCCATAGTGATTTACCCAACGCTTGTGCAGGGTCCAGATGCCCCGAGCGGAATTATTGCTGCACTCAAAGCTGCTGAACAAGAACATGCAGTCGATGTCATTTTGCTAGTGAGGGGTGGTGGCAGTATTGAAGACCTTTGGGCATTTAATGATGAACAGCTGGCTTACGCGATCGCTCAGTCACCCATTCCCACGGTAAGTGGTGTGGGCCATGAAACGGATGTCACGATTGCTGACTTTGTTGCTGACTTGCGCGCACCCACTCCAACGGGTGCAGCAGAATTAGCTGCTCCTCGGCGCGACCAAATGTTGCAAGAGTTAGACGCTATTAAGCAGACTCTCTTGCAAAGAGTAAATCAACGCATTGAACGAGATGCGCAAACATTGGATCAATTGGCTTTACGTCTGAGTCATGCTTTACCCAATCCCGATCGCATGCGCGAGCAAATTCAAGGTTGGCAGAAGCGACTCAACCAATCATGGCTAGTGCAAGTGGAGAATTGGAAGCGCGATCAAGGCCATTTCCAATCTCAGTTAGAGATGCTCAATCCACAAAGAACCTTAGAGCGGGGCTATGCAGTGATTCTGATTAATAGCAAAAAATCTCAGGAAGAGAACGCAATGCATGCAGTACGCAATCCACAGGAGCTTAATACGGACAGCGTGTTTGAGGTGCGCTTGGCAGAGGGGCAGGTAGAGGTGGAGTTTTTGAGAGTTACGGAGGACTAGCCTAGCCTATTCATTTAGATTTTAATTAATAGGCTCGTTCAAAAAATACTCCCGCCGGAACATTAAAGCGTTTTGCCAAAGAATTAATTTGGCGCACATTCAGTTCACGAGCGCCAGAAAGAATTTGAGAGACAACGCTTTGATTGCCGACCTCAGGTAAATCGGATTGCTTGAGACCATGCTCTATCATTAAAAAAGAAAGAAGTTCTCTGGGGTTGGTATCGGGTACATTAAAGTGCTCCAGATCATAAGCTCGAATTAACTCGCTTGAAAGTTCAAATACATTCAGTAGAGGATGCTTTTTGGATGAGCCGATGACATCACTCAACATATCTGCGAGTTCAACCATTTTCCGATATTGTTTTTCAGAATGAATTGGACTAAGGTCGACCGTCTTTTCAAGGGCTTCCCAAGCTTTTTGAAGATCATTAAGGTTCATTTTTTCCATCCTGCTTTGTCGTAGTCTTTATGAGTTAAAACAGCCTTTACATAACAGATCTGCCTTTCAAAATGGAGATATGCTACGAGGCGATATTTATTTCTACAAATATTAAATACATATAAATCTCGCACCTTGTCTACCGATGCAAAAACTTGCTTCACTTCAGCAAAGTTCTTAAAGCAACTAAATTCCATTAGTTTTCGCCAAGCCTGAAGTGGCTCCTGAGAGTCTTTAAATTTAGCTGAAAATTCAAGTAGGCGACGATTGGTAATTACTCTCATGGAACCATTATATTGCAAATTGCAATATATCAGAATGGTAAAAAATAGCCTTACTCTTATCGGTGACTATTAAAAAAACTAGAATTGCACCACTCACCCTAAAAAAGACACAAGGAAAAAATGTACCACCCACCACATCCAGGCTCGACAATTAAAGAAGATATTCTCCCTGCCTTAGGTGTAACCGTAACTGAGGCTGCAGAACAGTTGGGCGTTACGCGCGTTGCACTTTCCCGTGTAATTAATGGAAAGACTGCTATTTCTCGGGACATGGCCTTACGGATTGAGAAATGGTTGGGCGTCAAAAATGGTGGTAGAGCAGAGGTCTGGTTGAACCAGCAGGCTAGATTTAATCAGTGGCAAATAAAGAGAATGGACCCCAGGAAGCAGTAGTACTAAGCAAAATTTTATTTACAGAATATTTGGCTCGATTTCAAGTCGCACACTGAATTTGCCTAAAACTTCTTCCTGAATATTTTTTGCTAAATTCAAAATATCAGTCGATGTCCCACCACCGTGATTGACCAATACTAGAGCTTGCTTCTCATAAACACCTACCGGGCCAATACGCTTACCCTTAAACCCGCATTGATCAATAAGCCAGCCAGCAGCGAGCTTGCGTTTACCCGCGACATCTGGATAAGACACGAGCTCTGGAAATTGCTTCATGAGTAATTCATATTGAGTATCAGAGATGATTGGGTTCTGGAAAAAACTACCCGCATTGCCAATCACTTTGGGGTCAGGCAATTTTTGTGATCGGATAGCGCAAACCGCATCAAAAATTTGCCGAGCACTTGGGTTTGAGTTTGTATCCTTAAATTGCTTTGCCAGATCCGCGTACTGCAAGCGTGCTTGCCAAACTTTCGGGAATTTAAACACGACCTTTGTCACGATAAAGCGATTGGGATTTTGCTTGAAGTAGCTATCGCGATAAGCAAACTGGCAGGCATCTTGCGGGAGGGTGACAAAGGCATGGGTCTTTGAATCAAATGCCTCGATATATTCTATATATTTCCCTACTTCAACTCCGTAAGCCCCGATGTTCTGAATGGGCGCGGCACCCACGGTTCCCGGTATGAGCGCGAGGTTTTCCAGTCCTAGGAGTTCGTGCTCTAGAGTCCAAGTAACCAAGTCATGCCAATCTACTCCAGCACCAACGGAAAGGTAGGTGGTTTGAGCATCTGACTTAAGGACTTCTTGACCAAGAATGTTAATAAGTAGAGTTGCTCCAGGTAAATATTCTGGGAGGATCACGTTACTGCCGCCCCCTAATGCCCGCCAGCCCAGTTTTTTCTCCTCAAGCTCTTTTATGAGGGTGGGTAATTGATCGGGAGAGGTAATGTCGTAGGCAAGCTCGGCCGTGGAATCCAGGCCAAAGGTGTTCCGGTGCTTGAGACCCATATTGAGTATCAATTTTGCTGGACTGGGCGCAATTTTGGCTGAGTTCATGCCACAATCTTATTCGTGTTCAAGTTTCTGATGACCATTTTCAGAAAATCTTGAAAAAAAGCACTGCATGCATTGCATTTGCAAAGTTGATAGCCTAGATTATTTAAGGAGTTAGAGATGCCCTCATTTGACGTTGTTTGTGAGCCGGACATGATTGAGTTGAAAAACGCAATCGAGCAATCCAATAAGGAAATCACCAATCGTTTTGACTTTAAAGGCTCTGATAGCCGAGTGGAGCAAAAGGATGAGACCCTTATTTTGTTTGGTGATGATGATTTCAAATTAGGTCAAGTGCGTGATGTGCTCTTTGGCAAGATGGCTAAGCGCAATGTGGATGTCCGCTACCTTAAAGATGATAAAAAAGAGACTATCGGCAGTGATAAGCGTAAGCAAACAATGAAAATTCAAAAAGGAATTACTTCAGAGTTGGCTAAAAAGGTAGTGCGTATCATTAAAGACAGCAAGATTAAAGTGCAGGCCAGCATTCAAGGCGATGCAGTGCGCGTCACAGGCACTAAGCGCGATGATTTGCAAGAAACCATGGCATTGCTAAAGAAAGAAGTAAGCGAGGCACCATTGGGCTTTAATAACTTTCGTGACTAATGCAGTTTCAATCAGCATCCTGCCGACAAGTCAAGAGGCTATCGAACGCTTCTGTGATGCTTGTTGGTTGGAAGACGGGTTAGCGCAAAACAGTTTGTCCGCCTATCGCCGAGACCTTTTACTATTGGCCCAGTGGTTGCAAAAAGAATCGGGAGTTGATCTTTACGGCGTTACCGAAAAAGATCTCACAGCGTATATTGCGCATCGCCGTGCAGATAAAGCGACTACCGCAAATCGTCGGTTGACAGTGTTCAAGCGGTTTTATCGCCATGCGCTCCGCATGAATTTAGTCAAAAATGATCCTTGTATTGGCTTGCGTGCTGCTAAGCAGGCATTACGCTTTCCGAAGACCTTAAGTGAGAATCAGGTCACTGCCTTATTAAATGCACCTGATGTTGAAACCTCTCTGGGATTAAGAGATCGCACTATGTTGGAGTTGATGTATGCCAGCGGTTTGCGTGTATCCGAGATTGTGGCTTTGAAGACGGTTGCCCTGGGTTTGAATGAGGGAGTAATTCGGGTTGTGAATGGCAAGGGTGGTAAAGAGCGCTTAGTACCCTTTGGTGGTGAGGCAGGGCAGTGGTTGCGTCGTTACCTAGCAGATGCCAGAACACCATTACTTGAAGGTAAGACTTCGGATGCCGTGTTCATCGGGCGGCATACCGGCACAGGACTCACCCGTCAAGCCTTTTGGGCCTTAATCAAACGGTATGCCACGATTGCCAATATCCCTGTGGCCTTATCCCCGCATACCCTGCGGCATGCTTTTGCTACTCACTTACTAAACCACGGTGCCGATCTAAGGGTAGTACAGCTACTGTTAGGCCACGCTGACATCTCTACCACTCAGATCTACACCCATGTGGCTAGAGAGCGTCTCAAATCGATTCATCAGCAGCACCATCCCAGAGGTGCTTAAACTTAGTATCTGGGGAAAGCCTACAGTTCAGTTCTGAGTTTAGGTCTCAACCCAGTTCTCTAATGCAAGATTTGCAACCCTTTTAAATTCACGCAAATTATTCGTTACTAGAATGAGGCCTTGGCTAATCGAATGTGCTGCAATATGAATATCATTCTCACCAATAATTTCACCTTTTCTCTCTAATGTCGCTTTAATTTGGCCATAGTGTTGAGAGGCCTTAGCGTCATAAGGGAGGACATCTAGATGGCTAACGAATTCTTCAATTGCCTCTAAATTCTTATCCACATTTAGACTCTTCTCTGCGCCGTAAATTAACTCAGATAGGGTGATGCTGGAGATTGCCATTCGACTGGCATTGATATTGAAAATATTCAATACTTCTGCTGGCCTGCGTTTAAGTACGTAAATAACAATGTTGGTATCAAGTAAATACTTGAGCATTACAGACCTTCTCGCTCTACTGGTTTTTGTTCCCCACGTTCATTCATAAAATCATCTGATACAGATGGCCCGTTTAGGAAAAAGTTATCCCAGGTATTTTCAAGTGGCGTAATGATTCGTTCCCGACCGCGAATACGGACAATGACTTTTTTCACCTCATCTGGCAAACGGGCTTCAGCGGGCAATCTAACTGCTTGACTCCGATTGTTGGTAAATACCGTAGTGATTGCTATGGACATGGCTTGCTCCTTATGTATATAGCAATAGTATATAGCAATTTGGACTGTTTAACAACCCAAAAATAATTACCCTGATAAGTGTTTAAGATAGCACCATGAATTTAACCTTAGATCTTTTGCTCATCCCTATTGCCTATCTCATTGGTTCTATTTCTTTTGCGGTGGTGGTGAGTAAGTGCATGCGCTTACCCGATCCCCATTCCTACGGTTCTGGCAATCCTGGCGCTACCAATGTGCTGCGTACTGGTAACAAGCTAGCCGCTGTTCTCACGTTGATTGGGGATGCCTTAAAGGGGTATTTGGCAGTCATGTTGGCCCGAATTCTTTTGGGTGATGCATCGTTGACTTCAACCCTCAATTCTTGGCTTTTATGCGGAGTGGTGATCGCTGTGTTCTTGGGGCATCTATTTCCGATATTTCATGGCTTTAAGGGCGGTAAGGGCGTGGCTACAGCCTGCGGTATTTTGTTCGGTATTAATGGGATCTTGGGTATTGCCACTTTGGGCACTTGGATCATTGTTGCCCTGTTTATGCGCTACTCTTCTCTAGCGGCATTGGCTGCAGCAGTCTTTGGTCCAATTTATTTCGTGTTCTTATTTGGTTTTCAGCCAATGGCAATTGCTTTGACATTTATATGCGCGCTCTTGATTTGGCGTCACCGCAGCAATATCCGTAATTTGATGAATGGCACTGAGTCGCGCATTGGGGCTAAGAAAAAAGGGCAGTCATGACTATCGCATATTGGTGTGTGTTGTTTATGGGGCTATTACCTATTGTGGCAGCAGGTATTGCCAAAGCAGGATTTAAGGATTTTGACAACGGCATGCCACGACAGTGGCTGGCGAATCAGACGGGCTTTCGGGCGCGAGCCAATGCAGCTCAAGCCAATCTATTTGAATCTCTCCCTTTATTCTTTGCCGCAGTCATCATTGCGACGATCGCTCATGCGCCTCAAAACAGGATTGACTTATTAGCTATTGGATTTGTAATAGCGCGGATTGCCTTCCTGATTTGCTATCTGGCGAATTGGCCTACAACCAGAACAGTCATTTGGACTGCTGGCTTCATTTGTGTGGTGGCGATCTTCTGTCAGATTTAGGTTTTTCCTGCTTAATTTGCTGAAATACAGAATGTAATATATCATTGCTACATTACACTTTATTGTGCGAGGCAAATGAGATGACCAGTATTGCTAAGCTATTCATGAGTGGGCGAAGTCAAGCAATTCGCTTACCCGCTAAATTGCGCTTTCAAACCAGCCAGGTCCGCATTGAGCAGGTCGGAAATGCTTTGTGGATCACACCAGACCAGCCGCAGGAGCAAAATTTAGGCAAATGGCTGTCCACCTTTTATGAGCAAAACGAAGCATTGCCGAAAGATTTTTTAGCCAATAGAGAAGATTCCCCTGCGCAAGAGCGGGACTGGACTTAATTTGACTCAGAAACAAAAAACATTTGATACTAATATTTGTAGTTATGTTTTGAGGCGTCATCCCCAAGAGATGCTCAATCGTTTTTCCAAATTGAATCAAGATGAAGTGTGGTTATCATCCATCGTTGCGGCTGAACTGCGTTTTGGTGTTGCTAAGCTAGCTTCTCCTCGATTTAGCGCGGCAGTAGAGGCGTGGTTGGATGGCTTTGAAATACGACCCTGGCCAGTTGAAGCAACCCATCACTATGCGCACATTCGTTGTGAGCTCGAAAAAATGGGCCGACCCATTGGGGGGATGGATTTAATGATTGCCGCTCATGCCCAGTCAGAGCAAAGTACTTTAATTACCAACAACGCACAAGAATTTAGCCGCATCTCCACTCTTTCTGTTGAAGAGTGGAAGTTGTAAATCCTGAACTTTTAATTTATTACTCTGATGAGTCAAGCAATTCATGCTAACTAAAAAAATAAATCCTAAGGCTGCTACAAAAAAAACACCAGCAAACAAGGCGCTGACAAATAAAGCGCCTACCAAGAAAGCAATTGAAAAGAAGGGTGATGGCGGCACCCCTCTGTCTGTCGTGATTCGTCGGCGTATCGAGGCACAAAAAGCCCGCTTTCATGCAAACGACAATATCTCCGCTTTCATCAAACCAGGAGAATTAGAGGGTTTAGTGGATGAAGTGGCGCAAAAGATGCAGGCCGTTCTCGAGAGCTTAATAATCGATACTGAGAGCGACCACAATACCCAAAATACAAGTCAACGCGTTGCAAAAATGTTTGTTAAGGAAGTATTTAATGGCCGTTATGTTGAGCAGCCGACCTTAACCAAATTCCCGAATGTGAGTCGCTTAAATGAGTTGATGATCATTGGTCCGATTACGGTTCGAAGTGCCTGCTCCCACCACTTTTGCCCCATCATGGGTCGTATTTGGATTGGCGTATTACCGAGTAAAGATTCAGCCCTCATTGGTTTATCGAAGTACTCCCGCTTAACGGAGTGGGTCATGTGCCGCCCCCAAATTCAGGAAGAGGCGGTAGTAGAGTTGGCCGATATGCTTGAGAAAAAAATCAAGCCCGTCGGTGTTGCTATCGTCATGGATGCGGACCACTTCTGCATGCAATGGCGTGGAGTCAAAGATCGTGATTCGAAGATGGTCAATAGCGTAATGCGCGGAGCATTCTTACAAGACTCTAATTTGCGTCGGGAGTTTTTATCACTGCTTGATAAAAGATAAAATTATTCAATGAGCGATTTAGCTTCACTTCACACCATGCTTAAAACTGCCTTTAGCTTGTTAATAGTCGCTAATTTATTTGCCTGCTCGCTATATCCTGATGTCAATAGCGATCCCGCTAAAAATAATAAAGCTACCTTTCAGCGAGATGCCATAGATTGCGCTCAGTCCTATCCAGAGTCTGGGTCCGGGGTGAATATTAAGCAGCGAATTGCATGTATGAATCTCAAAGGTTGGCATTAATCCACCCCCAAGATTTATCGCACCGACCACCTGATTCAACATTTTCTTCTTTGAGAACAATTCTCAACAAAATAGTGAATCAAATCAATGGCTTAAAGTGCCAATTGTCGATAAATTTGATCTGCTCTATGATCCTCTCAGATACAAATTTTGTTTTATTTCACCCTCTGGAGTTCATATGAAAAATAGTCGTCGCCAATTTATGATTTTGTCCGCTGCTGGTGCTTGCACCTTGGCTTTGAACGGTAAAGTTCAAGCTCAAGCTATGGTTGCTGAAACTGACCCACAAGCTAAGGCTTTGCAGTATGTTGCCGTTTCCAAAGTTGCCGGCAAGCAGTGCAACAATTGCGCTCTTTACCAAGGTAAACCAGATTCAGCTGCTGGTGGCTGTTCTTTGTTTGCAGGTAAGCAAGTGGCTGCTAAAGGTCATTGCAGTGCTTGGGCCAAGAAGGCTTAATGCCTCTCTAGCTTAACTGTGTTGTCAAAAAAGACCGCTTAGCGGTCTTTTTTGTTGCCAGGCTCCTATTTTTTTGATGTTGATTACGGTCATAATGAAATCCTCCAAAACTTTTGGTGGGACTGTTTGGAGGTAGTACTTTTCCTGATAAATAGGGTTAGATTTCATAAACCTTTAAAATTGACACCAATTTTTATAAGAACGATAAATACCTTCACTATATGATTCAAGTCACCCCAGTTATTCTCTGTGGCGGTTCTGGCACTCGTTTGTGGCCGTTATCACGCTCAGGTTTTCCAAAGCAGTTTTTAGTGCTTTCTGGGGATGATGCTAGTCAAAGCCTCTTTCAAGAAGCCGTTCAAAGAATCAATGCAATTATGGGTCCTAGTATTGAGTTAGGTACCACCCTGATTGTGACCAACGAGGATCATCGCTTCTTAGCTTTAGATCAGCTCCGCGAGCTAAAAGATATTCAGTCAACTGTATTGCTGGAGTCTTCGGGTCGTAATACTGCGCCTGCATTAACTTTGGCAGCATTTCAGGCAAAAGATGGCTTGAATGACCCTATCCTAGTAATTACGCCAGCCGATCAAACGGTAAAAAATTCAGCAGCCTTTACTCAGGCTCTGCAAGATTGCATCGCTGTAGTTGCCGCTGATAGCTCGAAGCAAACCATCGCTATCTTGGGCATTACACCCACCTCTCCGGAAACAGGTTATGGGTATATTCGTCGCAATGCTGTAGTAGGTGCTCATCATGAGTATGCTGTTGAACAGTTTGTTGAAAAGCCGAATGCCAAAACAGCGCAAGCATATCTAGAGGATGGAAACTACCTTTGGAATAGTGGTATGTTCGTTTTGCGAGCAAGTACTTGGCTTGCCGCACTTAAAGAGTTTCGCTCTGATATCTTTGGCGCTACAGAAACAGCTTGGCAAGCAAGATCAACAGATCAAACGGATGTCACCACTTTTATCCGTCCAGATAAAACGTTATTCAACTCGATTCCCAGTGAGTCCATTGACTACGCAGTAATTGAAAAATGCCCAGGTAGTCGGTATTCGATCAAGATGGTTGAGCTTGATGCTGGCTGGAATGATCTAGGCGCTTGGGATGCAGTTTGGCAAGTGGGCAAGCAAGATGAGAGGGGTAATGTCACCAGCGGCGATAGTCTGTTAAGCAATACAAATAACTCATTAGTACATGCTAGCAGTCGCTTGGTGAGTGTGGTTGGCGTAGAAAATCTCATTATTGTTGAGACGGCCGATGCAGTTTTAGTAGCTGATCGTAAAAATAGCCAAGACGTAAAGCACATTGTTAATCAGTTGGAAGCGCAAAAACGCGAAGAGAAAAATCTACATCGAAAGGTTGCTAGACCTTGGGGGTGGTATGACAGCGTTGATGAGGGAGAGCGTTTTAAGGTAAAGCGTATTCAGGTAAAGCCGGGCGCAAGTCTCTCGCTACAAATGCATCATCATCGCGCAGAGCACTGGATCGTTGTCAAGGGTATCGCTGAGATCACCAATGGCGATCAGGTAATCACACTCACTGAAAATCAAAGTACTTATATTCCGCAGGGACAAACCCACCGATTAGCCAATCCTGGGGATACCCCTCTAGAGATTATTGAGGTGCAGTCTGGTAGCTATCTTGGTGAGGATGACATTGTACGTTTTGAGGATACCTATGGACGTAGCTAGAGAAGATGTAAAAAGAGAATATAAAACTGAGAATATAAAACAGAGAAGTAGTGATTAAACATTTAGCAGATAGAAGAAGTTAATAACAATATGACTAATCCAGTAAAGCATCAAAAAGTCGCTCTCATCACCGGCATCACGGGCCAAGATGGTTCCTATCTAGCCGAGTTTTTACTAGAAAAGGGCTACATCGTTCATGGGATTAAGCGTCGAGCATCTTCATTTAATACGGAGCGGATTGATCATTTGTATCAAGATCCCCATGTAAATCACCCTGATTTGATTTTGCACTACGGTGACTTAACAGATACCAGCAATTTGGTCCGCATTATTCAAGAATGTCAGCCTGATGAAATCTATAACTTAGGCGCACAAAGTCACGTCGCGGTTTCATTCGAATCTCCTGAGTACACTGCAGATGTTGATGCTATGGGACCGCTCAGAATGCTTGAGGCTATTCGTATTCTGGGCCTGGAGAAAAAGACACGCTTCTACCAAGCATCCACTTCTGAGCTTTATGGTTTAGTGCAAGAGATTCCACAAAAAGAAACCACCCCCTTTTATCCTAGAAGTCCTTATGCAGTAGCAAAGATGTACGCTTACTGGATTACCGTGAACTATCGTGAAGCTTATGGCATCTATGCCTGTAACGGAATTCTCTTTAATCATGAGTCCAAGCGCCGCGGTGAAACCTTTGTCACCCGCAAGGTAACGCGTGGTTTAGCCAATATTGCCCAAGGTCTTGAGAAATGCCTATTCATGGGTAATATCGATGCACTACGTGACTGGGGCCATGCAAAAGATTACGTGCGCATGCAATGGCTAATGCTGCAGCAGGATCAGCCCGAGGACTTTGTGATCGCTACTGGAGTGCAGTTCACGGTTCGTGAATTTATTACCCGTAGCGCCAATCAACTAGGCATTACCCTCAAGTTTGAAGGTACTGCAGAGAATGAAAAAGCTATTGTTGCCAGCATTGAAGGGGATAAAGCACCAGCCTTAAAAGTAGGTGACGTGATCGTGCAAATTGATCCTCGTTATTACCGCCCAACAGAAGTGGAAACACTTTTGGGTGACCCTACGAAAGCAAAAGAAAAGCTCGGTTGGGTTCCAGAGATCACGCTAGATCAGATGATTGTTGAGATGGTAAGTAATGACTTAGATCGGGCTAAGCAACATGCACTTTTAAGCAAGCATGGTTACTCGGTAGCGGTTGGTAAAGAAAATTAACAAAAAAAGAATTAATAAAAATGAGTGCGCCAACTAATTTGAATGAAAAGATCTATGTGGCTGGCCATCGAGGCATGGTGGGATCTGCAATTGTGCGCAATCTCCAAGCGCTAGGTTATGCCAATATTGTCGTCAGAACGCACGCTGAACTGGATTTAACTAATCAAGCTCAAGTAGCTGCATTCTTTGAGGCTGAAAAGCCAGATCAGGTGTATTTAGCTGCAGCTAAAGTGGGCGGGATTCATGCTAACAACACGTATCCAGCAGATTTTATTTATGAAAATTTAATGGTGCAAAACAACGTCATCCATCAAGCTTTTCTCAATGGAGTGAAAAAATTACTCTTCTTGGGTTCAAGCTGTATTTATCCAAAGCTTGCATCCCAACCCATGGAAGAGGGCGTCTTACTGACTGGAAAGCTGGAGCCAACCAATGAGCCTTATGCAATTGCGAAGATTGCAGGTATCAAAATGTGTGAGAGCTATAACCGTCAGTATGGTCAGAGTCATGGCGTAGATTACAGATCAGTGATGCCCACTAATCTGTATGGACCTGGTGATAATTACCACCCTGAAAATAGTCATGTTGTACCGGCGCTCATTAGACGGTTTCATGAAGCCAAAATATCCAATGCGCCTGAGGTGGTCATTTGGGGCACAGGCACCCCGAAACGTGAATTTCTCTATGTTGATGACATGGCTGCAGCCAGTGTGTTTGTGATGCAGTTGGGTAAAAAAACTTACGATAGTCAAACCGAGCCAATGCAAAGTCATATCAATGTAGGCTTCGGTAGTGATGTCACCATTGCTGAAGTAGCCAAAGCTGTGGGTAAGGCGGTTGGTTATCAAGGCAGTATTAGTTTTGATCCATCCAAACCAGATGGCGCTCCTAGAAAATGGATGGACTCATCTAGGCTAAATCAGCTGGGCTGGAGTCCAAAAGTTGACCTGGTAAAGGGTTTGGAATTGGCTTACAGAAATTTCCTCATTCTATGATGAGCCCAGCGGGCGTATATTGATACCCCAATGAATGCCTCCATGGAAGCTAATAATGCTTTAGAGTCTAATCCTTTTCTCGTAAGAGGCCATTCAGATTTTCAGGTAACGCGCTTATTAAATGGAAATATTAGGAAGTTATCGAACTCAAAAAATATGGTGCGTTTGAAAGCGCAATGCCAAAAGCAAAAAAACTTCATTTCGAATAACTCAGTATTCATAGTCTGCCCCGTATTAAATGAATTTGAGTCCCCCGAGGTTTACGGCTTTGAGATGCCATTTTGTCGTGGTGAAGTGGCGCCTGAGTATATTGACCGAGCCAGTCCTTTTGAGGTTCGTGGATTTATATATCAGCTAATTGCTTTGCTTGAGAGCTTTATTGCGGAGTCAGAGTTAAGGCATATTGATGCAGAAGTTATTTGGGGTAAGAGTGCTGATGTCCGCGAGCAGATCAGAGGTAATGTCAATGTATCGCCTTCAGTACTGGATTTGATTGATCAGCATATTGCGATTGTTAAGTTACATTCTAACTTTGAGCTTCCCATCGGAAAGTGTCATGGAGACCTTACCTTATCCAATATTATTTTTGATGATTTCAATGATCGATATTTCTTAATTGATTTTTTAGATACCTATATCGATAGTCCATTGCTAGACTTGGTAAAAATCTCTCAAGAAACTAGACTGCTATGGACTTCGAAATTTATGCATCAGACTCATGATTCGGCAAAATATCAAATTGTTATGAATGTGCTCGAGTCTGAGGTTCAAAAACATTTCTCGAAATATAAATGGTATAAAAAATATCAATCTATTTTTGAGTTCCAAAACTTGATCCGCCTGCTCCCTTATGCGAGCGATCACCTAATCATCGAGGCGATAGTTAAACGCCTCCATCTTTTAATTACAGCTTAACTTATCGGAGCGAATTTATGAAACTTATCCTTCCAGTGGCCGGGTCCTCAACTCGGTATCCAAAATTAAGGCCAAAGTGGCTGCTGACCCATCCTAATGGCAATTTAATGTTTCACGAGGCTTTAACTGGCTTAGATCTTAGCGAGGTTGATGAAATCGTGATTGTTTGCCGAGAAGATCATTATGAGCAATTTGAAGTTGCTCAGGTAGTGGAGCGTCAATTTGCAATCTCGCCCATAAAAGTTCCCTATAGAGTGGTTCAGGTAAGCCCAACCCAGTCTCAACCAGAGACCGTATACGCCGCTTTGAAGAAGGCGAATATTTCGGGTCCGATTTACATTAAGGATTCAGATAACTACTTTGAAGATAAGGTGATTCCTGCAAATAGAGTGGCCTCCATTAATTTAAGCCAATTAAGTTATGTGGATGCTGCAAATAAGAGCTATGTAGAATTGGATCAAAATAATCAAATCATCAATATTGTTGAGAAGCACGTCATCAGCAATACGTTTTGTGTAGGTGGGTATTCATTTCTGGATGCCAATCAATTTTGCAAAACATTTGAGAGTTTGGAAAATAGCTCCAACCTTTATGTTTCCCATCTAATCTATAAGATGCTGATGGACGGTGTGCCATTTGAAAATGGTAACGTCTCCCATTTCTTAGATTGGGGAACCCTGAAGGAATGGAATCGCTTTCGTAAGGAATATGCCACCCTATTTATTGATATAGATGGTTGTATTGTCAAAAATTCCGGTCAATTTTTTAGTCCTGTTTGGGGAGAAACTCCTGCAATTCCAGAAAATGTTGAGTACATTAATCAGCTATTTGATAGCGGCAAGGCACATATTGTCCTCTCCACTTCCAGGTCCAAAGTGTTTGCCGATGCAACACGCAAACAGCTTGATTCCATTGGCATGCGTTATCACGACATTATTTTTAATCTTCCGCATGCCAAGCGAATATTGATTAATGACTATAGTGGCTCTAATCCATACCCATCGGCCATTGCGATTAATTTGGATCGTGATAGCCAGAAATTACCCGGCCTGCTTTCTTCCATCTTTGAATAAAGAAGGCCTACCTCCAGCTAAATACTTAATCTTATAATTTTTCATTATGGCTAAAGTTTTTTCATTTCTACAGCCTATCAAGGAGCATATTAAATATCGTCTTAGATGGCGCTATCAATGGCGCACTTGGTTTCTAGAGCGTCATGCATGCCTTGGTTATGAGGTTCTGAAGTATTACGATGGCCTCCCAAAAAGAGTGAACTTTCAAAAGGGTCGAGCAGACCTGTTGGCTGAGTATTGGTTTAATGAAAGTTTATTACCCAAAAGCTCACGCTTAAGAGCATTCATGACTCGGTTTGATCTTCTCGAGCTGATTCGCCAACTTCAATTCTTTAACTGTCTACCAAGCAGGGCTCCAAAATTTATATTCATGGACTCTTTTTCGGAGTTGACTGATCAGATGTTTATCAGTCGCTCTGAGGGGTGGAGATTTTGCTGTGGCTATAGCGATGTTAGTCATGATGAAACTTTTTCAAGAGATTATTTGTGTGAGGGGCTAATCCCTGCTGAACAGCTAAAGGGCACCTATTTAAGGCTTTTTAGTATTTTTGAAAAAAGGTGGGGCGCAGTACCCATTTATTTTTTACATTTCCCCATTGCGCTTGAGACAAGAGCAGTTTTCAAAGAGCGGTACAAAGAGATCGCTCTAGCAATGGATGAGATAGCAAGGGATCACCCTCATATCTACTCAATTAAGGTTGATGAGTCCAAAGTGCAAAGGTCTATGGATGCTACTGATGACTTGAAGGACTTTCCTTATCATTACGATGAGGCAACCTATTTATTGTTTAAGAAAGAGATTGAAGAAGTGGCGCCCTTGCGCTGGTAGTATTCTTTAATGTGTTACTGATCCCTACGATGCATTCCTGTTGTTGGCGTGAGATGTTTTATGCTTTCGTTACACTATTATTTAATTTCATTGAAATCAGGCTAGATATTTAAGTGTTACTAAAAGACTCCAATATTAGGTTGGCATTAAAAAACCTTTTTTTGCCTAAGCGTAAAGATTGTGTCGTGCTTGAACCTCATATGGGCTTGGGTGATAGCCTCATTAACATCGGCTTAATTAAGACTATCGCAGAACGTGATCCAGGCAGTATTTTTTACTACGCTTGTTTGCCGATGTATTTCCACTCCATTTCTTGGGCTCTAAGTGGTTTGAGTAATGTTTATCCCCTGGTTGTGAGCACCGGGCGGGAAGCTCGACAATATGCTGAATTCAAAAATGCAACATATCTACCTATTGGGATCGATGATGTAGATATTCATCGATTTGATGAGTTTTTCTATTATCAGCATAGTATCCCTTTTTCTTTGCGATGGGAATTGGCAAAAACTCCAGCTGGTCACAACTCCGAGCTTTTGTTTTCGACTTTAAACCCTCAAAACCAACCGTATATTCTGGTTTGCAACAAGGATTCCAGTGGCGAGAGCCATCAATTGAATTTGCTAAATGAATCTGATTTGCTGGTGATTAATGTATACCCTGCAACCAATAATATTTATGATTGGATGGGTTTGGTTTTGAGTGCCCAGGAAATACATACCATTGATACGGCCTTTATCCACTTTGTTGAAAATACCTTAGACCCAGACACGACCAAGAAATTGTATTTTCATCGAATTCGAAAAAGCCCAACGGAATTTACAAGACGCTTGCCATGGCAAGAAGTTTTATATTGAAGCTTAAGAAAAAATAAAATGCTGCAAGTAAAAAACCAAGACTAATGAAGTGCCTTACTTGGGAAACATAAATCGTTTGAGCTTGAAAAGTAGCTTGGCTTGCTTGGGTGATTGCTGCCGTGTGTGCTCCATGATTTGAGGATAGCTAGAGTTGGAAAATTGGCTTGCTTGACTGTTGCCCCATTGAGATGGATCTCTAAATCCTTGCAGCTGATACTTTTTGCATAGCAGGCTAAAAACTGATTGATCATGACGGTGAGCTGTAAATCCTGGGTAATTCGGGAGTCCGCAGAGATTGTCTAGGTCAGTCAAGATGTTTGGGTTACAGCAGTATTCAAGGTACTCTGCCATAAACCGCATGCTGAAAGCACTCTTTCGAATCACAATAAAAGAGGCCAGAAACTGCCTAGTTTCTTGAAATCCCATAGCATCGGCATTCATGTAGACAAAAGCATCGCGTTTGGTCCATGCGCTCTCAGGAAGATCTAATTCGAAGGGAATAATGTCCTGCTTATAAGTTGCAGGTAGTTCTAGTAAGGGGTTGGCTGAATGGATAAAGTGAGAAGCGGCATCTGCATACATCAATAGATCACCATCCCGTAATTGATCTAATGCTTGCATAATAATGTAGGGCTTCCAAAGCCAGTATCCAGCCCCCCTAGACTGTCTAAGAATGGGCTCGTGCTGGATCTTGAATTGCTCATCAACTAGATCTGGGTTTGTACTCAATACGCGATCAAAGTTACCAATCTTTAATGCAGTTTTAGTATTGAATTGCTGGGCGCCTCCAAAATTTTCCGTTGCGAAATTGACTAATAATTTCATACATCTTTGAGCTTACGCTCCCTTGCGATTGCTCACTTTGGAAACCAAGGTTTAGGATTAAATAATCGATCTAAGGCTCGGTGTAGACTCCTGAATTTTTTCCGAATCCCTTTAATGGGGGCTCTATCGTAGCGATCATGCATTGTGCTCATCATCCCGCTGATTTCAATTGGGTAAGGCTTATAGGCAACAATCTTCAGTTTATGTATTTTTTGGTGCTCCAAAAAATGGTCCAAAGGCTCAAAGATTTCACTTGAATAAGCGATTAATTTTTTAGCAGCAGCTGGCTTGATAATATATGCCGTGGCTCCTAGGGGATCTTCGTGATTGGTGACGATTTGATAATCAGGGCCCGTGGCAAGGGGGGAGTCAGGAGTTGGCATCAAGCCCTGCAATCTTACTATATCCCAGCTGGTATTTTGGGCATATAGGGTCGATATAGCTTGCTCAAAGTGGGGCTTGAAAGCGAAATCATCCTCGAGAATGAGGGTGTCGCAATCTTTCTCGACACATTTTATCCATGCAAGCCGGTGAGAAAGAAAGCAACCAATTTCAGAGGGGGTTAATGGAAAGCCTAATAATCTAGCAACTTTTGCTTCGCGATATTCAGAGGGGGTGTACTGTAGCTGAAGCCCATCAATCCCTTCTAATATTTCCCAATGAAGAAAGGGCTTTGTTCTTAGGGCTTCAACAGCCTGCTTGCGGCGATTTTCGGACCGCTTGAGGTTAATAAGTATCGTGAATAAGGGCGTCATTTAAAATTGCGATAGATAGATGCATTAATGATAATGCAAAGCATGCTGTTTAACTGCATTATGTATGTCTATTAGGGCGATTTTAATTGATGTGATTTTGACTGGCGAAAAGAAGGTCTGGTGAGTAAAAAAAGTATTCGAATTGCATGTTTGGGGGTTCCTAGCGACTACCGTGCCAGCCTGGTGCCTCTCGCCATCAAACACTTAGGCTATCAGATTGACTGGGTAGCCCCGCATCGGGCAGATTTAGTAGTTTACGGATCTTTCTATGATGTAAATGCGCCCAGACTACGTTGGCTGCCTAAGCCATGGAGGCAAGGGGCAACGGCTGCTGTTAATGCCATTGAAAAGCGGCTAGCTAAAAGGAAAATTCCTCCATTGACGCTTTTTCATACGGGTGAAAATTTACGACATGATCACATCAAGACGGATTATTCGATTTCGCATGACTTAAATATCCAGTCTGATAAACATCTTCGGTTGCCATATTGGATGGAAATGATTGACTGGTCTCATGAGGGTTTGATGGGAAATATCAATCCTCGTTATGGCCAATTACTCAATCTAGAGAGATTACAGTCCCCATTAGGAAATCAGTTCTTAACCCGTGAGCAAAAATGTATTCTCTTGAGTTCCCACCTGCGTGAGCCACGAGCAAGCGCCTTATCTGCCCTGCAGAAACTAATGCCAGTCGATGGTTTTGGCCCTTATTTTGATAAAAAAATTAAAGATCATCACAGCAGCAATTTTCTTAAAAAGGATATCCTGGCAAGATACGCATATAACCTATGTCCAGAAAATGGGCTTTACCCAGGTTATGTAACTGAGAAAATTCCCGAAGCATTTACAGCCGGTTGCTTGCCAATCACTTATGTAGATCGGGCTGTAAATGTAGATTTCAATCCCAGGGCATTTATTAATTTAGCGCCGATGGCAGAGAGTGGCTACGACGGACTCGCAGAAATACTGCAGTCGAAATCACGCTTAGAGGCGCACGCAGAGGAACCGCTCATCACTCAAAGACCAAGTATTGAGCAGCTAAGAAGCTTCCTGCAAAAAATTATCAGCAATTCCTTTTAAAAATATCCGATATGAAAAAATCAATACTCAGCGATACTTTTATTCCAAATTGGATTGTGTGGTCACAAGCAATTTGTTTTTCAGTGCTCTACGCTATATGGGCTCTGCCAGAAACCATCCTTGTTCGGCATATCTGTTTAATTATTGGTGCGCTATTAAGCCTCTGGATTATTTACCAGAATCGACATCTTTTTCTCCAAAAGTGCGCTATCCCCATTTGGCTGATTTCAGCCCTCTTTGCATGGGTTTCGTTTCATCTCTTTTTTCTCTCAACTGATTTTGCTGTGCAGTATGAGGAGTACACCAGCATTTGGAAGAGAGTGGCTCTTGGGACTATCTTTGCGATAGGCTTCGGGATTGCCTTATCTTCACTCCCCCGCGAAAAGGATTCAACTGGACGTTACTTGTGGGTGCTAATGTATTTGGGGCTCTTAGCGCCAACACTCATTTACATTATTAAATTCATCTTAACTAATAAAGCAAAGCAGTGGGGGATAGTTGTCCCTGATTACGGGGTTTTGTACTACGGATCAGCCCCATACTATTTACCTAAGACGGCTTATGTCTGTTTTTGCTTGCCTACACTAGGCATTGCCCTTGGCCAATTGGTCCGGAACATCCATCAGCATCAGATATATAAATGGGGCAATGTGATTTACTTAGTAACGATTCCCGCAGTCTTATTCGTCTTCTATGCCGAGAATATTAAAAATGGGATGGTCTATAGTGCTGCGCTTCTTCTGGTATTTTTTGGGGCAATACTATTTCGAAGCTTTAGCCGTCATTGGGCCGCTAAGTTGGTCGTTGTTAGTGTGGTTTTGGTAATCGGAAGCCTCTTTGTTGTTAACAGCATCCAAAGGAATGAATCCTGGAGAGCATTCATAGCGGATGCTAAGGTGGCTGCTGACACTCAAACCTACCCCCAGTGGAAATACAATGGTGCGCAGGGTTATCCCAATAATGAGCTAGGTAGTATGGTCTCGGTCACCAATTACGAGCGTCTAGCCTGGGGTAAGATCGGGTTAAAACTAATCGCCCAAAACCCCCTGGGATATGGGCTTGTAGAGCGCTCTTTTGGGCGCCTTGCCAAAATCAATTGGCCTGACACCAATCTCCATCAAAGCCACAGCGGCTGGATTGATTTAGGGCTAGGTATCGGTGTCCCCGGACTTTTGCTGATTCTGGGTAGTTTGCTACTCTTACTTTATCAATTGAACTTCATAAATCGTGGCCCCGATATTGACGCAGTCGGTAGTCATAACCTCTTGAAGGTTGCGGCACAGTGGGCGCTCTTTAGCTTATTGATCATGTGGTGCACCACTGAGATTAGCCAAAAGATCTTCTTTGACGACCTGATTTTTTGGATTGCTCTAGTGGGTGGGGTGGCTTTGGGTCTCAAACGCGGAGGAAATAAGGAGCTAAGGCCATGAGTGGGTTATCTAAACCCCTCAACCTACTCCTTATTAATATCGTTTTAAGTTTAATAATGAGATAATTAGCTAATTAAAGGGGTTAATTGACCCCACTACATGACTATTTATATTGGTAATTTGGATGATAAATACCCAAAACCCATCTTCTGGCGACACGCCAAATGATGGTGAAATCTCCCTGGTGGACATCATCACATTTGTGCATGAGTCCTGGAAAAAACTAGCGATTGCTAGTGTTGCTGGTGCCATCTTAGGTCTATCGGGTTGGTTTGTCTTGGGGAGTTATTCTGCTGAGTTTGTACTACTAAACAACACCAACACCAACACCAACACCAACACCAACACCAACACCAACACCAACACCTATGGACTCGATCTATTGTCTTGGAAGGTGATTCAAAAAAGCCTGCCTAATTTAGCGGCTCAAATAGTAGAGGATGGTAAGGTACCTGAGGGTCAAACTGGACTTTATCGAACCTTGTCTAATGATCAGTGGTGGCAAAAAAATGCAATACCCAGTTATGCGCTTTCCAAGGCGGACACTAAGGACCTAGCGGGCATCAGTAAAGAATTTGACGGCGCTAGTACAACAATCTTAAATGTGACGGTCAATGCTAGCGGGTCCAGTAAAGAGGGTGCAGAGAATGCCGTTAGGGGGGCTGCCCAGTTCTTGCGCACTGGAGGGGCCTACCTACAGATACGTAGCATGCTAAATGGATACGAGGGTGAGGTTATCAGCGCTGCAGGAGAGATCCAAAGAAAAATTACTGGTACGAAAATTGAGATGGGTTATCAGCAACAACGCGCTAAGTCTTTGGAAGAGTTACATAAACGCTATCCCAATAACTCTAGTGCCGGCCAACAGGTTGTTGACCCCAAAGAATCTGCTGCTAAATATCTTTCAATTACCACCCAAATTATTGCAGCGAATAATGACATTAACCAGTCTAAGGAAGCGCTCAATAGGCTGGAAGATCGCTTGACTCAGATCTCCTTAACCAAATCATTTCTTGATGAGGCACTCCCTAAAGTAGTGACTACCTTTGACGGCTTGGTTTTAGATAAAGAGCTCCTGGCAATTGAGTCAAAGCTGCGTGACAAAGTTGGCAAGGATGATCCTAAGCAACAAGAAATCCTAGATCAAATCCGCTCGCAAATCTTAATGATTCAGGCTCGCTTTAGTAAGGGCTTAGAAGCCAATACGGCGCCCACCAGTAGTGGCAAGAAGGGTATGTTCAAAAGCACTGCTGGCGGATTGGCTGGTGGATTTTTCCTAGCACTCTTGCTGCTACTCGGTCAACGCATGTGGTCTAGTATTAAAAAAGGTGATGCTAAGTGAATGTAGATCAGTGCACGGTGGATGCCCGCTACCGGGCATTAGCGGGCTTTCAATATTTTGGGTCAACCGGAAATTTAAATAAGGAACATTAAAAATGAGTCAGCGAAAATATTTGACATTCGGCTCACCTCAAATCATGCAGGAAGAAAAAGATTTGGTCATGGAATGTTTGAATTCATCCTGGCTTGGTACGGGACCGCGTGTTGCAGAATTTGAAAAAAGTTTTGCACACTTTAAAGGTGTTGAAACTGCACTTGCTGTTAATTCTTGCACCGCCGCTCTCCACATTAGTTTAATTGTTGCAAACATTAACCCTGGTGATGAAGTTATTACATCTCCTCTAACTTTCTGCGCAACAGTAAACTCAATCATTCATGCAGGCGGAATTCCAGTCTTAGCTGACATTGATCCTGTTACATTTAATATAGATCCAAATCAGGTAATTAATAAAATCACATCAAAAACAAAGGCGCTAATACCAGTTCATTTTGCAGGAAGGCCATGCGAAATGGATCCGCTAATGGAAATTGCAAAAAAGTATGATTTGAAAGTAATTGAGGATTGTGCTCATGCCGTAGAAGCAGAATATAAAGGGAAAAAAATAGGAACTTTTGGTGATTTTGGTTGTTTCAGCTTCTACTCGACAAAAAATGTAGTGTGCGGAGAGGGGGGGATGATTCTGTCAAAAAAAAATGAAGACCACTCTAGATTAAAGGTATTAAGTCTGCATGGAATGAGTAAGGATGCATGGAATCGGTTCGGGAGTGACGGCTTTAAGCATTACCAAGTTACTGAATGTGGATTTAAATACAATATGATGGATATTCAGGCAGCAATTGGGATACCACAGTTGCAACGATTAGAAAAAAATTGGTTGCGCAGAGGAGAAATATGGGATCGCTATATGAATGAGTTACAGGAGCTTCCAATTAAGCTCCCATCAAAAAATGATGAAAACACGAAACATGGATTGCATCTTTTTACAGTAAGAGTGAATGAAAAAAGGTCCGGGATCTCAAGAGATGGGTTCTTGGACGCATTACATAGTAAAGGGATAGGATGCGGCGTTCACTATCTAAGCATCCCAGAGCATCCCTATTATCAGCAAAAATTTAAATGGCATCCTGATATGTGGCCGAATGCTCGTGATGTGGGGCGGGAAGTTGTTAGCTTGCCAATTTCTCCAAAGCTAGTTGATGAAGATGTTGATGACGTCATTACCGCAGTTAGAAGTATTTTCAATTTCAAATGAAGGCCTTTATTTTTGTATCGAAATAGGAAAAAAATTGACTAAATATTTACTTAGAAGATTGGTGACTCATATCGAGCGAGTACGCTTTTGGGCTATAGATCCCGGTAATTCAGCGTATTTATTTAGGGAGCTGCAGAAAGTGGCTACTGCCGATACTGTAGATTTCATTCTGAAAAATTTGGCTGATAAATGTTTCTATTGGAATGCAAGCAAACTATTGGAGGACTCTATTGAAACCATTCCCGAAGGGCTTGTTATGGAATTTGGCGTTTTTCAAGGTAATAGTATTAATAAGATTGCAAAGTTGATGCCCAAAGAAACTATATACGGATTTGACTCATTTGAGGGTTTGCCTTCACAATGGTACGGGTTAAGTAATTCAAAATCTGCGTTTAACTTAGCAGGTCACATGCCAAAAGTGGAGTCAAATGTAGAGTTAATTAAAGGCTGGTTTAATGAGACAATCCCTGATTTTGCAGAGCAGAATAATCAAAAAATTAGTTTTATACATATAGACTGTGATTTATATTCATCAACTAAGATTATCCTCGATAAATTTGAAAAATTTTTTCAGGTTGGAAGCACGATTGTATTTGATGAATACTTTAATTATCCAGGTTGGCGTATGCATGAATATCTAGCATTTGATGAATTTATTAAAAAGACTGGTTTTAGATTCGAATATCTTGGATACTCTGATAGACAAGTTGCTGTTCGTATTGTAAATATTTAAGTATGCTATGAAGATTCTGCTTGTGGGAGTATTTGACCAAATTGGCTCTACAAATATTGAGATTGCCAGGGCTCTGAAAGAGATGGGGCACACCATAGATCAGTTTGGGTACAGGGCTGTAGAGAGAGAGAGCAGTATTTTAAATCCAGCACATCTTCCATGGTCTATCCTAAACCGGATAACAAGTATATTCAGAAGGTTAAATTTTTTGCCAATATGGATAAAGCATCTTCACTTTAAGATTTTCGGAAGAGGCTCAATGAACCAGTTGCTTCGTCAAAAAATTTTAAAAAATGACTATGATTTAGCTATCTTTTTCAAGACAGACACGGTTAATCCAGATGTGTTTGAGATAATTCCGAAGCAAATGAAATCATGGTATTTCTTTATGGATCCAATGGATCAAGTAAAGCGTGTTAATGCATTTAGCTATGCGGAAAGAGCAACATTTTCAAGCTCGACATTTTCTGATGTCGTGGAATATGCTCATGCTAAGGGCATCAAAATGAAGTGGATTACCGAAGGAGTTGATCCAAGCCTTTACTGTCAACCACATCGGATGAAAAAATATATAGATATTATTTTTGCTGGAACAAAAACGGATAAAAGAGAAAGATTGATTAATAAGATTAGAGGGTCAGGACTCCATGTTAGTTGTTATGGTATTGGGTGGGAGAATTCTCCAAAATTTGGGCCGGATTTAGTAAGCCTATATCAAGGCAGCAAGATAATATTGAATTTTTGTAGGGATGGAGAAGGATTTTCACTAAGAGTTTTTCAGGGGATGGCAACCGGTACATTTATGCTAAGTGAGGAATGCAGCGATCTTAAGAAATTTTTTAGTCGTGGGATTCATTTGGATTGGTTCAAGGACGATTCTCTATTAATACTCATAAGGAAATATCTAAAAAATGACAAGCTACGTGAAGATATTGCAAAAAATGGGGGTGAATTTGTGATAGAACATTTTACATGGCGACACATCATGACAAAAATTATTTCAGACGTTGAGTATGTCTGAGGAGCAGGCGTATTTTTATACTGGTGGTACATTAGGCGATGCATTTATTGTTGCTTGTAAATTGTATAAGTACCACAGCGATACTGCCAAGATTTGTAAATTAATTAGATTTACTAGTCATCCATCTGAGGATTCTAGCGTTCAAGCTCTATATAAATACTTTCCATACATAAGTACTGAATCTGTCCTGTGCAATGGAATTGACGATGAGATTAAGAAACTAGAGAGTGCCTCAAAAGTTTTAATTCCGATCAATAGCAGAGCTGATGGCAAAGCCCCCCAGGGATTAAAATTTTTTCAAGATCCTGACTACATAAGAATGGATCCATTCCCAAAACTTTCACTGAAGGTTGAAAAATCAAATATTTTGAAAAGAGTGGTAATTCAAGTACAGTCTGGAAAACAGCGGGAAAACTATAAATTTTTTGATAAATCTTGGCTGAGAAAGTTGGTTGATTACCTTGCCACGAGCGAAGATCTTGAAATAATATTAGTAGGAAAGGTTGAAGCTGGAGAAAATTTTTATGAAGAACTAGCTAAAACTCAAGACAGACGGAGTTACAACAAAAGAATTATCAACTTAGTCAATAAAACTACACTTGAAGAGTGGCTGTGTGTCATTGCGGCTGCTGATTTTTTTATTTCGCCTGAGGGTTTTGCGGCGTTTTTTGCAATGAGCCAGAGGGTTCGGTCCCTAGTATTTTTTACGGATTATCAAGTAATAGATCGAATTCCAATAGAATGGAGATTGGAAAATACTATTATGTCGGCCGGCTGGGCGGGAGTTTCTTCTAAAATTTATCGTAAGATCTATAGAAGAATTTATTCAAGATACCCTGGTTTGGCGCCGTTAAAACCAGAGCAAGTTTATTCAATGGCATTGCTTAAGGGTAGAGTTAGTAACCCCGCCATACCTATACAACAGTCATTAAGCTCTTCATTCGGAACTTTATTTAAATGAATGAAAAAAAACTAGCAATTGTTACAAGGGCCTCTGGAATTGATGATATATGCAAAATATCTCACCCACTCTTAAGAGAGTATGCAAAAAAATGCAAAGCAGAGTTTATAGTCATCTCCGAGCGCAAAGTAAATATTGGATTATTTCACAATGAAATTTTTCAATTGTATGATCTATTAAAGGAATATAACAGAATATGCTTAATTGACTCGGACGTAATAATTAAGCCCGATACTCCTAATATTTTTGAGGTTGTGCCAAATTCAAAAATAGCAAGTGTATTTGAAGATTATGGATCAAGAAAGAAGAGTAGACAAAAATTAATAAATTCAATTCAAAATAAATATGGAGATATTAATTGGAAATCCGGATATATTAATACTGGTTTTTTTGTTTGTTCTGACTTGCACAGAGATATATTTAAGGTGGATAATAAAAACCTATGGTCTGATATAGGGCATGACGATGTTCAAATAGGTTACAACATAAACAAACTTGGGTACAAGATACACGAGTTAGAGCACTCCTATAACCACATGTCACTTTTTTCTGAGCAAGGAAAAAGCTGGTTAGATTCATATGTTATTCATTATGCAGGTAACGGTTTCTATAGAAGAATGTTAAGAATAGATCAAATGAAGAGAGATCTTGATATTTTGGATAGGCACCCTATTAAAAGGAGAAGATTTATTAATCTCTTGCCTAGATTAAGGCTTGTAATTATTGGTAAATTAATGTTATTTAAATCCTTTTTTCAGCATTAATAGCGATGGCGGAAAAAAAATTAGTTCTATACAACCCGTATGGAATTGGAAATACAATTTTGATGTTGCCCATGTTGCAATCTTTAAAGAACAGTTCATTTAACTATAAGATTTTTATGGTAGTAACGCAAAATGTAGTTAAGGACTTATTATCGGATCAAAATTTACTAGATGAAATTTACTTGTACGAAAGCAAGGCCAACAATAAAAATAGCTACCAAGGGTTGCTTGGAATAATTCACTACGTTACTAATAACATTAAGCTTATTTTATTAACTAGGAAATTAAACGCAACTTATTTGGTTATATTGGCAAAAGTAGGTTACAAAGAGTATCTATATGGAATTTTGAGCGGTGCAAAAACTGTGCTGGGTTATAAAAAAGTGGCATTTATAAATAAAATGCTAAAAGAATTAAAAGAGTTTGATGAGATTGCCCATGAGACGGATGCATGGTTGGATCTGGTGGGGCAATTAACAGAAAATACAACAACTTCTAAAACTCCGAATCTCCAAATTAAAAAAAATTTAAAATTACTCAAAGGAAATAAAAGGATTGGAATTCACCCGGGATGTAGTGAGGCTCTTAAGTTTAAAAGATGGCCAGTAGAGTCTTATATAGATTTAATTCGTATGGTTAAAAAAAACTACGATGTAGACGTTTTAATATTAGGCGGTAAGGGGGAGTTATTCTTGGGGCAAAAAATTGAGAAAAGTCTTGCCGGCCTTGTTGATAACTATGTCGGTGTTTTGGATATTAAAAGTACTGCCAATTTAATTCAAGATTGCGACCTATTTATATCGAATGATAGTGGATTGATGCATTTAGCTTCTGCTCTAAATGTAAGGCAAATTGCCTTGTTTGGCACAAGCAACACTGAAAAGTTTCGACCTAGATCACCAAATGCAATCGTAATCGATGGTAAAAAACTAGATAAAGTTTCTTTAAACCCAATTGATAATATAAGTGTTTCACTTGTATATGAGACTGTAGCGCAATGTTTGGCGTAGTTATGGGTGACCAAACGATGAGCGGAATTCAAAATATACCAATAGCACTTTTCGTCTATAACAGACCCGAGCATACAAAGGCTGTTATTGAATCACTTTTAAAAAATGATATCGCTAAAGATACTTCTATTTATATATTTTCTGATGGCCCCAAAAATTTTGAACAAGAAGGTTTGGTAAAAAGAACGAGAGAGTATATAGACACAATTACTGGATTTAAAGAAATTTTTATCGAGCAAAGTCAGTCAAATTTAGGGTTGGCAAAATCTTTAATCATTGGGGTCACTAAAATCCTGAAAATATATGAAAAGGTTATTGTCCTAGAGGATGACATAAAAGTTTCCAAGGAATTTTTAGTATACATGAACAATGCGCTAAATTTTTATCAAAAGGATATAAGAATTGGTTCGATAACTGGATATACGGTTCCAATTAATTTTCCCAAAAACTATAAGGGAGATATTTATTTAAATACTAGACATAGTAGTTGGGGTTGGGGCACATATTCAAGGGTATGGTCAAATGTTGATTGGAGCCATGAGGATTTTCATAAATTTATTAAAAATAAGGAATCGGTAGAAAGTTTTTCACAATCTGGGTCCGATCTTGTAACTATGCTAAAAAAGCAAAATAATGGAAAGCTTGACTCGTGGTCAATAATATTTGATTATCACTGCTGGAAATATAACCTATACTCAATAGCACCACGTTATAATTTGATTGAAAATTTTGGTTTTGATAAAACAGGGACTCATTGCAACACAGCGCCGAGTCATTACGCAAATAAATTAACCGACTATAAAATCGTGCATTTTATAGAAGGTATATTAGAAAACAAAGAGATAACCAATCAAAACTATGCAATTTACAGTCAGTCCTTAATTAAAAGATTTTATAAAAGATTTTTCCGGGAATATTTATCGTGGATGAAAAATTTATATTCCAAGCATTAAATTGCATTCTATTTAAGGATATACATCTATGATCCCTCTATCAGTACCATCACTTAATCAGGCAGAAGCTGATCTTTTAATGAGTGCTATTCAGTCCGGATGGATCTCCTCTTTGGGTCCATATATTGAGGAATTTGAAAAGAGGTATGCGAAGATTTGCGGCGTCAATTATGCTCTAGCTGTCTCAAACGGTACTACTGGACTGCATTTGGCTTTGCATTCATTGGGCGTTGGACCGGGGGATGAGGTAATAATTCCGGATTTGACATTCGTAGCTACTGCTAACGCGGTTATGTACTGCAAGGCAAAGCCTATACCCGTCGATGTGTGCAGGGATAGTTATTGCATTGATCCCGAGAAAATTTACAACGCAATCACACCAAAAACAAAAGCTATCATACCCGTACATATATATGGTCATCCTGCGGATATGGGTGCAATTATCGATATAGCTAGAGAGAAAAACTTGCTCGTAATTGAGGATGCCGCCGAAGCGCATGGTGCATCGATAAACGGAAGACAAGTTGGTTCATTTGGAGATTGTGGCGTATTTAGTTTTTACGCTAATAAGATACTGACAACAGGGGAGGGGGGGTTAATAACAACCAACGATAAAGCGCTGTATATCAGAATGAAGCATTTGAGAGATCATGCAATGTCAAGTAGCAAAAAGTATTGGCATGACGAAGTGGGATTTAATTATCGAATGACAAATCTTCAGGCCGCAATTGGAGTTGCTCAAATTGATAAGTTGAATTATTTTTTAGATGAGAGATCGAAAATATTAAATAAGTATAAAAATATACTTGTTGAATCAGGCGTTGAATGTAATCCCTCATTAAATGGAGCATGTCCAGTTAACTGGATGGTTTGTGCAATTGTTCCTGGGCTCGAAAGGGCTCAAAGAGATCATGCTATAGAATTATTAAGAAAAATTGAGGTTGATTCGAGGCCTTTTTTCTATCCAATTTCAAAGTTGCCAATGTACAAAAACATTCTTAATGAAATAAATCCAATAAGTTTAGACCTTTCAAATTCTGGAATTAATCTACCAACTTATGTAGGTATTAGTGATGCTCAGATAGAAGAAGTAGCTGAAAAGTTCATTTCAGTAATGAAAAAAATCTAAGGCTGAGTACATTTTGAAAATTGGGATTGATTTTTATAGTTTTAATCCAGAATACTCGGGTGGAGTACATAATTTTTCAATTGGCTTAGTAGATGGATTTGAAAAAAACAATTTGATAGAGTTGGTGATAATAACATCAAGCAAAAACAGGGCTTCACTGGAAAAATTATTTTATGGTCGTCAAGTTAACTTTATAACAATTCAAAAAAAAATATTAGACAATCATATAAATCGAATAATTTGGGTTGCCTCATGGATCACTCGAAATATAAATATAAGAAAATTATTCGATCACTATTATAGAAGAAAAATATCAGAAATAATCGAAAGGGAAATTGATGTTCTAATTGTGCCAACTCCGACTCTGAATTTTTATGCACTAAAAAAACATACAATACTATGTATACATGATATACAGCATATGTACTACCCAAAAAATTTTAGCATTCCTCAGTTGATAGGAAGATGGGCATCTTATAGGCTCTCATTAGAAGCGGCTGATGCAATTCAGGTGAGTAGCCAATACGTTAAAAATACATTGAGTGAAAAATTTAATAATAAATATACGCAAAAAGTATTTTTTGCATCAGAAGGCGTGGATTTAGAAAGATTTTCAACTTCGTCGCTGGCAATAAAGCCAGTAAAAATACTAAAAGATCTTCAGGAGGATGAGTTTTTTGTTTACTACCCCGCACAATTATGGCCACATAAAAATCATTCAATGCTTTTAGATGCGCTGCTACTAATAAAGAAGGAGTTGGGAAAAGAAATTACATGCATATTAACGGGTCAAGATTATGGTTACGGAAAAATCATACTTAATAAAATCCATAAATTAAAATTAGAAAAAATTTATGTATTGGGAAGGGTGCCGCAGGAAGAGGTTATATGGCTTTATAAAAACTGCACAGTTGTTCTCGCTCTCGGACTACATGAATCAAGTTCTTTGCCAGTTCGCGAAGGGGCTCAATTTGGAAAGGTGATTGTGTGTGCTGACATTCCTCCAAATGAGGAGATTAAAAATCAACTGAATATAGAGCTAGTAAACTCTAAACATGCAAAAGAATTAAAAGAAAAACTAGTCAAAATACATGAAGAAAGAGCTGGATTTATAAAAAGAGGAAGTGAAAATAGTCAATTAGTAAAAAAATTTGCATGGCAACATGTTGTTGTACCCTACCTTGCAATGGCAAAAAATTTAGTAAAAAAGTAAATTAATGATAATTCTTTCTTATAGAAAAAATTAAGCCAAGATAGACCCAGTATAAGTATGGAAAAATCACAACGCCAGATGAAAATGTTAGGGATTGAATCATGAAAGCAAAAAAACCCAAACTAAGCAAAAAGGATATGTTACTTTGATTGCATCTAACATCAGGCTGAAGTGCCTCGATTTTTGAGGTTAAAGTTTTGTAGGTTACAAATAAAAGGATTGAAATTCCTAAGGAACCAGTTAGCAAAAAGACCTCAAGGAAGGTATTGTGGGGGGTGCCAATATAAATCAGCGAATCTGCATTTGGAGCGGCAATATATGCATTTAGCTCTAGTACTGTTGAGCCTAAACCATAGCCTGCAAGATAATTCTTCATTGGCATAGCCGTTAGTAAATTTATCCAGCTGGTAAGTCTAACAAAAGTGGTGCGGCTAATAGTGAAAACATCATCAAATACCTGTAAATTGATAAGGAATAAAAAAAATAAAATAATAAAAAAATAGTTAAATAAGAGGATGGCTTAGAAATTTTAAAGTCTTTTAAGGGGTAGAGTAGAAAAATACTGGTAGCTAAAATAGCGGATCTATAGCCCACGATGAATAAGAGTGCTGCGGATATTAATAAATAGAGGCGAGCTATAAATTTTTCGTAAATATTTAATAAATTATTCTTCAGTAAAATAACAGCGCTAAGAGCCCCAAAAATATTTAAAATAAATAAATTATCATAAATTTCTTTTGTGAAAAATAAGTCTAAAAAAACAAAACGTAAAATAATCTGAGTAGAAACATCTAATAACCATATATAAAATATTAATCTAAAAAAAGAATTAATTGAGCTTTTGTTGGTTAAAGACTTTTGTATTGTGTAAGCAAAAATACTATACACAAAAAATCTAGATTGGGAAAATACATTTTCATTGTTCATTATTACTGAAGAATATAATACTAATAAAATAGAAAATAATGTGGGAAAAATAAAAAAATTAATACCTAAATTCACATTAATAAATAATTTAATAAATGTAATTATTAATAATAAGATGAAGATTAAATCTAGATACCAAATATTCGGATTAGTATAAAATAGTGGTAGAAGAGTGTCATAAGAATTCGAAGGATTATATAAATTCAGCCAGAAAAATAAATATGATGAGAATAGTAGGATTTTCACAAAATTAGACATAAATGAAAAATATAATAGACGGAATTAAATGGAATGGGTTAGCGGGATTGATGCTTCTGGTGATTAAGCCAATTTCAAACTTATTCATGGCAAGATTATTGATGCCAGAGGAATTTGGTGAGTATGCCTATATATTTTCAATTGTATCAATCGCTTGGATGCTAAGATCATTTGGACTTGAAGATTATATAATAACAAATTACGAAAAAGATAATAGAAATAGGATGCTTTCTACTGTGCAATTTATAAATCTATTGTCAGCTTCGCTCATTGGCCTATTAATAGTAATATTAGTATACATATACTTATATAGATATTTTGAAATAGCAGTGATATTAGTATTGGCACAATTTATATCATCATACTTTGTGATTTCTCACGTTCTAATTAATGCAAATTTAGATTTTAAAATATCAAATATAATAGGAATAGCATCAAATATAGTTGGAGTTACAATTGGAATTTCATTGGCATATGCAGGATATGGAATTTGGAGTATTGTATTAATGACAACATCAAAAATAATTATTGATCCAATTATTTCCACTTTGTATATTGGAAAACTATTCAAACCAAAATTATATAGAAACGAATTATATCGAATAAAAGAATTCTGTAGTAAATACTATATAGGGAACATGATTACTAGAGCTACTGATTATATGGATAAAATCGCAATCGGAAAAACAACAAGTTCAACCGACTTAGGCCTATATACTCAGTCTAGCAGTATTGCAAATCTAATATTTTCAACAATAGATACAATTATTTCTGGAGTAACCATACCTATATTGAGCAGAAAAAATACTTCAATTAACGAAAGAGATAGGTTCCTTATAATTTATGAAATGCTTATCTCTTTTTCAATATTATTATCAACAATATTAATTTTTAAATCAAAATTAATAATAATTATTTTATTGGGAAGTAAATGGCTTGCAGCAACAAATATTTTAAGTGTAATATCATTAATTGGTTTACTGGGTGTAGTCAACAACTACCTTAAGAATTTTTTAATTATTAAAAATATCGGTTCACTATTAAATATAAAAATTATTACATTTTTTATATTTATTATATCTATTTTTCCTTTGACAAAAATATATGGAATTAATGGATGTTTGATATCATTAATTTCCTATAATATAGTATATTTACTAATGCAAATTTTTAATATTAATTTAGAGCAATATAGAATAAGTATATTTAAAATTACATTTAAATATCTATGTATATTAATTATATCGATATTTATAACATATATCATAAATTTTGAATTTCATTATTATAATAATTTTTATCAAGATTTAGTCGAAATTTTAACTTTTATATCTATTTATATAGTGTTGACAATTGTAATTCTAAAAATGAATAAAACTAGATGAGTAGATATTTCATACATATAGGCTATCATAAGACAGCAACAACATTTCTTCAAGATTATTTATTTAGCAATCATGAGGATATCTTTTACCTTGGTAAAGCCACAAATTATCCAAGACCAAAGATCATAGAGCTATTTCACAACCTATATGAATCATCAGATAGCGAATTTGATATAAAAAAAAATAAAAATTTACTAAAAGAGATATTGCAAACTAATGATAAACACAGCAATTTAATTGGGTTAAGTGACGAGGGATTAAGTGGTGGGTTTGATTGGTTTGGCGGCTTAACATTATTTGTTGCGAAAAGAATATATGATGTTTTTCCAGTTGGAGAGGTCAAAATTATTATTGGAATACGTGAGCCAGTATCTTTTTTAAATTCAATGTATGCAGAATATGTGAAAAGGGGTGGTGTTTTATCGTTTCATGATTTAATTAGTAGTCCACTATCTCCAGGTAGACATTTAATTCATAAAGTTAAGTATTTTAATTTAGTTAGCGAATATATAAAATATTTTGGAATTAATAATATTCATATATATTTATACGAAGAAATACAACAAAATGCAGATAAGGTTAAGTCAGATATTGAAGATTTTTTAAAGATATCTAAATCAAATATTAGTCTAAATTCTATTGCCAAGAATAATACTAGTCCATCGCCATTTGGCTTGTACATCATGCGATTATTAAATAGATTTTTTTACACAGTCGATAATTATGATTCATTTACAATATTTTTATACAAAATCTTAGCTAGAGTTTTGCAGGCAGCTCTAAAAATTAATTTTATAGCTAAGATTAAAAAATTGAAAAGTATAAAGAGATGGGACATCTATTTCTTGGAAATATATTTAGCCGATAAAATTCATTCTGCAGTAATGAATTTCATTTTTAAAATTGACTTTCTATTATTCAAGAAATTAATAAAAACTAATATTAGCAATATTAATAATAAAGATAAGAATATTATAATTTTATCAACACAAGAATCAAATTATTCGTTATATAAATTATTAAAAAAGAAAATAATAATTAATAAATACATGAATTAAATTTATTTAATCCAATTTTTTTTAATCCTTATTATTCTGATAATTTCTAAAATATTTCTGATAGGTGGGATTACTATCTTTGAAATTTTTGGAAAATTAATGCATACAAATTCACGATAATTATAGTTATTAATAACTTTAGATGGGATGTAATCAACATCCGATCCTTTAGGTATCTTAGTTGAAATTGACCCTGCATTCTTTTTTATATTGATGTATATATATGAAATGTTACCTCTAAAATCTAAAGGCAAGGAATCAAAATTGTAATCAAAATAGTATGAGTATCCAAATTGTTTATGTACGAGAATATTACATTCAGATATTGTATAGTTTATTTCGTTATAAAAATCCTTGTAAAGATTAGGGGATATTTGGTAGTATCCATGCAGAATACTTCCAGAAATTGGATTTAAATGAATAATTTGACCTCCACTTTTAACAATTTTTGATATATTGTTCAAAGCTGCAGGGATATTATAAATATGCTCTAATGTTCCAAAATCAATCAATACATCCCAGGTATCATATAGAGATTCTAAAATTTTTGATCCAATATCGATGGTATAGGTAGGTTCCTCTTTGCTGGAGATGTCAATAGAATCAATTCTATTGCAGCCTAGCATTTTAAACATTGTATCTTGATTAATTGTTTTACCATACTTGGTTATATTGTTATATTTACATTCAGATATGCTTATATCATTATTGAGTACTCCATATTTGAGCATTAACTTTCTTAGTTCATAGAAGTCTTTAATATGAAGACCTTGTACTCCAAGAGTGACAATAGCTGAGCCTTTTAAATTCAGATTCTTGGCTTTCAACAAGAAAAACTCTAGTTCATTATTATTCATTATTTAATATTATTGCTGTTTGATCATAGCCTTGCTGGTAGGTAGTGGGGCCTTCAGCCAGAATCAGCTGAAAGTTATTATCGCTTATTATTTTCTGATATTCTTGATATCTATCTCTGTTCGAGTTATCAAGTACAATCATACCTCCTGCCTTAATCTTCTTAATTGCTTGTTTAAGACATTCAACCCTTGATTCTCCATCAATAATAATTAGGTCAAATTTAAAATCATATTTTGATATTGAGTTAACATAGTTGATGTATGAAGTATTAGGGCTATCCCAATATGATTTATGTAGATTGCTTCCCCCTTCAACAACGATTGGAGCCTCAAATGTCAAATTAACATTATTTATATTTCGATTTGACAGTTCATTTTTAACAGCATCACACCAAACTTTATTAGAATCCACTGAATATACTTTTTTTAGATGCTTGCTCAGCCAAATTGTAGAAGTTCCTGAGCCCCATTCAAAACATACAGCCTCTTTTTTTTGTAATAAAAAAAATTCTATAAAGTGGATTGCTTTAATATACATCCATGGCAACGGATCTTTTTGCTTTAAATTATTTAGAGGCTCTTCTGCTGCTAAAAAAAATGAATTTATCCACTGGGTGTAGACATCTATATTTTTAGAATTTGATAAAGATGATTTAAATATTTCTCTAGAATACAGAAGATAAATTTTATAATTGAATACTGCAGGAAAGCCTTTTATTAATCTATATATGAAGTACAGTGGGGATTTCCTTAGGTTGCCTCTTAAACCATGGCTATCTACTATGGATTCAAATTTCTTAAACATATTTTCCCTATCATGAATATAGACTTAAAAAAAATTATTATATTTTTTACAAAAAATAAACTTAAGCTTCAGAAATTAATTGCAATTTTTAGTAATTTATATTATCTGAAGATTTTTATTAAGTTTCGTGTTGCGCCTTCTATCGAGCATCTTAACACTCTTATGGGGCTTAACTGTAAGACTATTGTGGATGTGGGTGCCAACATGGGTCAATTTAGTATTCTTGCGATAGATATTTTTCCTGATGTAAAAATATTTGCGTTTGAGCCATTGGATAGCCCATTTAAAACTTACTCAAGAATTTTTAAAGATAATTCAAAAAAAATAAAACTTTTTCGTTATGCGTTAACATCGCGTGATGGTGTGAGCAGGATAAATATCTCTAAAAGGAATGATTCATCTTCGTTGCTTGATATAACTGATTTTCAAAATAGTATTTATAAAAACACATATAAGATTTGCGAACAAATGGTTGAAACTAGAATGCTCGACTCTGTACTCAAATCTAGTGATGTTGAGAACCCATCGCTTATTAAAATTGATGTTCAAGGTGGAGAACTAGAGGTCTTATTGGGATCAATTAATTTATTGGAAAAATTTAACTGGATTTATGTTGAATGTTCTTATGAGGAGTTTTATAAGAATCAACCGAGGGCAGACGATATTATTGAATTCCTTGGGTTTCATAACTTTAAGCTGGAGAAAATTTGTAATCAGGAAATTATAGGAGAAAAAATAGTGCAGGCAGATTTTTTGTTTAAGTCTGAAATTATATAATGCGCATCTTGGTCTATTCACTGAACTACAAACCAGAGCTAGTGGGTACTGGAAAGTATACGTCAGAAATGGTTGACGAACTCCTAAGTTATGGCCATGATGTAAGAGTGGTAACAGCTAAACCCTTTTATCCTCACTGGAAAATTGAGGAATCATATAAAAAAAATTTTTATATGGTGAAAGACAATATAATTTACTGTCCTTTATGGGTGCCAAATAAGCCCGGCGGAATGAAAAGAATTTTTCACTTGCTTAGTTTTGCACTTACAAGTTGTTTTCCTGTTTTTAGATTAATTAGCTGGCGTGCAGATCTAATTTGGACCGTAGAGCCAACGCTTTTCTGCGCCCCCGTAGCCCTACTTTATTCAAAAATCACACGCGCAAAATCTTGGTTACATATTCAGGATTTTGAAATTGAGGCTTCATTTGCATTGGGAATATTTAAGTCGAAAAGCCTGCAAAATTTAGTCCTTTTTATTGAAAGAATTTTTCTTAATAAGTTTGAGTTTATTTCAACAATTTCAAAAAAAATGTCTTACAGACTAGAGCAAAAAATTAACAAAAAATGTAAGCTGAAATATTTTCCAAACTGGGTTGATGTTAGACATATTTATCCAATTAAAAAAAATAAAGATGATAATTTTTTTGCAAAAAAATTTAATATAAAGAACGAAGATATAGTTTTGCTTTATTCAGGAAATTTTGGGAGAAAACAGGGGCTTGAGATAATAATTGAAGCCGCATCTAGAATTGAAAATTTAATTAATTTAAATAAAAAATCACCTATCGCAAATATGAGCGCCAATTTTCGTAATATTATTTTTTTTATGTGCGGCGATGGTGAGGAGTTGGATAGCTTGAAGAAGATTGCATCTAATCTTTCAAATTTAAAATTTATTCCATTTCAATCATATTCCATGCTAAATGAGTTACTTAATCTTGCAGATATTCATTTAATAACGCAAAAATCGCAGGTCGATAGCTTAGTCCTTCCGTCAAAATTAGGAGGAATATTTGCAAGTGGCCGTCCGGTTATTGCTACGGCTGCGCAGGAATCAGATCTTGCAAATTTAGTGCAGGGGAAGGGGTTGTGTACCCCCCCTGAAGATTTGGATAAATTTATTGACGCAATATTGGAATTAAGTTTGTCTGACTGTTTGCGTGAGAATTTTGGTGCGGCTGCTAGAAAATATGCAGTTGAATATTTGAATAAACAAACTATTATAAAATCTTTTGAAAGAGAATTTAATGATAAAGGCCGAGAATAATTTAATGAAAATATCATCTCATAACAAATTTTATATAAAATATTTTGAAATCAGCATTCTAATTTTAGCAATAGTTTATGGAATTCATGATTGTTACTATAGACAAGATCCTCTGGCAATTTTTGTAATCCAAAGTAAATTAATTCTAGATGGATTTGATATTAGTTACATAGATCAGCCAGGTATTTTAATTAATTACCTTTCAATCCCTATCCTCTATATATATGGGCTTTTCTCCAAATCAAATGGTGGAATCCCTGGTTTCTTTCAAGCAAATATTTATTTATATTTTTTAAATTATTTAATTTTACTATTTGGCTTTTATAAGCTGGTAAATTTGATTGATAAGTTTATTTTTGAAAAATTTCTATTTGCCCTTATTATTATTAATCCTATAGTTTTAACCATTATGGGTTCGGCTGATGGTTATGCATATGCTTTAGCAATAGTGGCTGTTTCGCAGATAGAGGTTGGCGGCAACATTATTAAAAATTTAAAGGGAATATTTTTTTTGGCATTATCAGCAACAGCTAAATCCCTGTATTTAATAGATTTTATTTTTATTTTTCTAGCAATATTTAACAGTCGTAAAAGCTATGCAGATAATTTAAAAAATTTATTAATGACTATAGTTGTAGTCTTGTTTTTTTTACTTATAATTATATTTTTTACAAATTTTCCAGTTTTAAGTCACTTTAAATTTGTCCTTAGTCCAAAAATTACAAATTTCGACCATATTAATTTAATAGATGCCATTAAAAATAATCTAGTTGACTTAATTTATCATCCTGAAATATATTTATTATTTTTATATACATTTTATTTAATAATTAAATCTAATACTTTAAAAAATTCTGAAACTTTTTTTCTATTATTGATTTTAGTAGTTGTAAGTTTTTTTACGCTTATTCTTGTTTCTGCCAGGCCATATAAATCGGATGTTTATATTTTTTTGTTAGTGCCTATATATATTGCTATTTTGAAATTAATAACTAACAATCAACTTTTAATTTACAAATTAAGCTATTTCTCTAAGTATTCTGCTCTACTAATTTTAGTTATTTTTCAATTAAATCTATACATGCGTGAGGAATTAGAAATTAAATCACATAAAATTTGGTATCAAGAAATTGGTGCTGTCTTGAGAGGGTTTGATAGTCTGAATGACTTGAGAAAATCAAATGTCGACTACGAAAAATTATTCTTCTGGTGTAGGTTGCCAGATGGATTTTCCAGTGGAATATACAGCGATAGGTTGATCAAAGAAACTTATGACTATTTCCGAAATAATTACTAAATAAATTTTATACGACGAGCAGCGAAAATTACCATTCTTAATAATAGCCATCCATGACGCCATCGAGAAATATTTGTTTCTCCATATTGCCTAGCGCGGTAGCGAACAGGGATCTCACTTATCTTTAGGTTTAATCTTGCCGCACCAAATAGTAGATCGAAGTCCCCAAATGGGTCAAAATTTCCGAAGTATGCTCTATTTTTTTTAATTTTTACATAGTTTTTTTTCCAAAGAACTTTAGTCCCGCACAAGGTGTCTCTGATTGGTTGACTCAGTAGCCAGCTAAAAGCATATGCAAAAAATTTATTTCCAACTAAGTTAGCAAATCGCATTGCTTCTTTTTCCATGGGATATATTAGCCGTACTCCATTAACAAATTCAGCAGTGCCGTTGGCAATCAGATTAAAAAAACGTGGTAAATCTTCTGGTGGAACGGTAATGTCTGCATCAAGAATCATCAATATGTCACCGCTGGCCATTTCAAAACCCAATCTAACTGCGTCCCCCTTGCCTTTGCCATATTGTTTAAATATTTTAATATTAGAAGATTGACTCTGGCTGATTGCTTCAAGAATGGCAGAATAAGTATCGTCTGATGAATTTCCTTCTACAAATATTATTTCTGTACCGCCGCCCATTTCAGGCACTCTCTCTAATATTTCTTTTATATGTCCAGCTTCATTTCTTGCAGGTATTATTACTGATACGGTGGGGTTCTTTTGAATATACTCTCCTAGTGGTCTTGCCACCATAAAGTTTGATATATTCAGAAGGCGAAATGGAAAAATCTTTGCAATGTATTGATTTAAAAAATTTGAGAATAAAGGAATATATAAGGGTAATAGAATCTCACTCCATTGCTTTAAGGGCTGAAAATTTGAAATCTCCAAAATGTTTTCCATATCTTCAATGGTTAACCAATTTTGTAGCATTGAAGGTTGTATGAGACCAAGTTTTTGCGCTAGCCTTAAGGGCAAATCCCATAAATGACTATGGAAGTTTAGAATTAGTCGA
This sequence comes from Polynucleobacter sp. CS-Odin-A6, assembly GCF_018882095.1. Lineage (GTDB taxonomy): Bacteria > Pseudomonadota > Gammaproteobacteria > Burkholderiales > Burkholderiaceae > Polynucleobacter. The sequence goes on along the minus strand of NZ_JACVPD010000002.1, from coordinate 194,326 downwards.
GTATCAGAATTGCAGTATGACTTGATTGCTTCTAAGGACCTTTGAACATCCCATAGATCATTAACTAGATCTGAAAGAATGATATATTCAAAGAATCCTAGATCCTTTTGAATATCATTTGCATCAGCTGTAATAAAGTTCAAATCAGGATACTTATTGCTGGCTTTTGACAATATTTCGGGGCAAAAGTCTATACCAACACCCCTAGATGGCCTTAGGCTCGATAGAAGATCCCCCTCGCTACAGCCTATTTCCAATATAGAAGAGTATGGTGGAATAATATTTGAGTAAATTAATTCAATCTTATTCTTGTAGTAGCTCGAAAATATTGACCCGAGAGGTTTAATCTGTAAATGTTTGTAGAATAACTTCCGTTGACTTTGATAGTCACGAGCTTCTTTTTGGTAAAAAGATTCTATTGGCATAGTTTAATAATTATTCATACAATTTAAAATTTCTTGAATATTAGTTTTTTTAATTAAATTTAATTGCTTATGACTGTCAAGAATATATGGCTGATAAATTAGTAAATAATAACATGGTTAAATGAAAGGCTTTATGACCAGTTGCATAAATTTCCCCTATCGCGCTGACATTGATGGCTTAAGAGCAATTGCAATACTACCAGTAGTCCTTTTTCATCTTTTCCCCAACCTAGTAAGTGGCGGTTTTATTGGGGTCGATATTTTTTTTGTGATATCTGGGTTTTTGATTTCTACCGGTATCCTGTCGCAATTAAATGATGGTGCTTTTAGTTTTTCTGGCTTTTATGCCCGTAGAATCAAGCGCATTTTTCCATCTTTGCTGGTGGTCCTTGGCTTCTGTTTGGTTGCCGGATGGTTTTTGCTGCTGGCTGATGAGTATGCAGCCCTTGGTAAGCACGTTGCAGGCGCAAGCGTATTCATTTCTAATCTCATCCTTTTTAAAGAATCTGGTTATTTTGATGTTGCTGCCGAAACCAAGCCTCTTCTCAATTTGTGGAGCCTGGGAATAGAAGAGCAGTTCTATTTAATTTGGCCAATTATTCTTTGGCTTTCTTTTAGAAGCAAGGCCATTTTACTTAGCACTTTACTTGCTGTTGCTGCCCTATCTTTTTTATTAAATGTTTCTCTAATTGCGTCTAATCACGAATTGGTTTTTTACTTACCATTTGCTCGTTTCTGGGAGTTAGTAGCGGGTGCTTTTTTGGCATGGCTTAATTGTGCCGATTGCCCTAAATTCGGGCCAATCAAATACGCTACGAGAAAATTAAAAATAAATGTAGATAAGCATCGACAGATCTTTGCTAATTTGCAATCAGTATTAGGTTTAAGCCTGATTTTAGGTGGCTTATTTTTTATTAAATCTGGTCCAAATTTTCCAGGATGGTCTGCATTGCTTCCGGTAGTTGGGTCCATGTGCATCATCGGCGCGGGTAGAGATGCTATAGTTAACTCCAAAATTTTATCTAATAAAATTTTTGTTTGGATTGGTCTCATCAGCTTCCCCTTGTATTTGTGGCATTGGCCGCTTATATCTTTTGTTCGCATAGTTGGCGGTGTAAATTTGACCTTGCAAGAGGGGGTTGCTTTACTTGTAGCCTCTATTTTTTTGGCGTGGCTGACATATCAATTTGTAGAAAAGCCAATTAGAAAATCACAGAAAAATATGAAGAAAGCAGTTTTTGCGCTAGCTTTCTTAATGACAATTTTAGGTTGCATCGGTCTAATCATTTATCTCAAGGATGGCTATCCCTCAAGATTGGTGGCGATAGGGAATTCACATTCGAGTTCATATGACATTGCTGATGGCGAAAGAATAATATTCGGAAACGTAGATTCGCTAAGAAAAATTTTAGTATATGGGGATAGTCATGCAGGTCATTTAACTAAGGCGTTAAATGACGTCCTTGGGAGGGAATATCAATTAATTTACATCAAAGGATGTTTTTTAGGGGAGAATATCTCACTTCCAGATGATTGCAATGATCTCGATTCATATAAAAATTCTATTGAATTGCTAAAGGAATATAGAGGTCAAAAATTAGATGCGGTAATTACATCGCAGCGCTGGACTAGGCATGGAATTAATGAAGAAAGAAAAATTCATAATGCCCTTCTTGATAGGATAAATATTTTTGGATTGAGAGCCTCGCAAGTTTTTATTATTGGAGAGGCGCCCGAGGTTGACAGGCAGTGTGAAATAGCCGCTGCAAGCATGCCTTTTAGAAATTATCTACATGGAAAATGTAATGACTTCAAAGCTAATAAAGCTTGGATACATGAGTTTATAAAAACATCTAGTGAAATTAATTTTCCAGATAACGTTCACCTAATACAGCCTTACAACATGATTTGCCCAAATGATCATTGCATAGTAGTAAGAGGGGATGGGGTGGTAAACTTCAACGACACCCATCACTTTTCTTTTGAGGGATCCTATCCGATTGTCCAGGAAATCAGCAGGATTTTACGCTTGAACTCGGCATTAACTAGTCAATAGTAATTTTATAAACTCCATAATAGCCTTAGATGGGCTAGTATCTTTTCCTGTGAATTAAACGGATTAAGTACTACTTCTGCATTTAAAGGTAGCTCATAGGATGAGTCAATCCCAGTAAAGTTCTTAATTAATCCCTGCCTAGCTTTCTTATAGAGTCCTTTGGGGTCCCGCTTCTCGCATTCCTCTAGCGGGGTGTCAACAAAAATCTCTATAAATTCACCCTCTGCAAATTTACTTCTAGCCATTTCTCGATCCTTTTGGAATGGGGAAATAAAGGTTACGAGCACTATTAAACCAGCATCAACCATCAATTTTGCTGCTTCAGCAACGCGGCGTATATTCTCAATCCGATCAGCTTCGGTAAAGCCTAAGTCATGGTTTAGGCCATGGCGCACATTATCCCCATCGAGGATGTAGGTATGCTTGCCGATTTGATAGAGTTCTTTTTCCAGAGCATTGGCAATAGTCGATTTTCCTGAGCCCGAGAGGCCAGTAAACCATAGGCACATCGGTTTTTGTTGTTTTGAGGCTGCTCTAGCTCCTTTATTGATTTCAAAAAACTGGTTTTGAATATTACTTGAGCGTCTAAGTGCAAAATGTATCATGCCGGCACCAACAGTATTATTGGTGACGCGATCAATAAGAATGAAGCTTCCCATGGCGCTATTTTCTAGATAAGCATCAAATACAAGGGGCTTATCTGTCGCGATATTGCATTCGGCGATTGCATTGAGGTCTAACTTATCGGCTGCCAATTTCTCAAGGGTATTGACATTAACTTGATGCTTGATTTTGGTCACAGTTACATTCACTGTTTGTGTAGCCAATTTGAGTAAATAGCTTCTACCGGGGTAGAGGGGCTCTTCGCTCATCCAGACAATTTGGGCATCAAATTGGTCGGCTACAGTTGCAGGATCTTGCGGCTTACTGAGGACATCACCTCTAGAGATATCTACCTCTTGGGTGAGTGTCAAGGTTATTGCTTGCCCTGCAATTGCTTTCTTAAGAAGACCGTTTTTAGTCACTATCGATTTGATGGTGGCCTCTTTACCAGAGGGATGAATACGGATTGCATCACCTGGGGCAATTTCTCCGGAGAAAATCGTGCCTGCAAAACCCCTGAATTCATGGTTGGGGCGATTGACCCATTGCACGGGCATCCTAAAGGATCTTTGGAGCGCTTGGCCTTGCTCAAGGGGTACTGTTTCTAAATAACCCATTAATGTTGGGCCACGGTACCAGCTCATTTGGTTACTTGGAGTGGTGATGTTATCACCTGCCAGAGCCGACATCGGGATCGGCGTAAATTTTAATTGGCAAGATTCCCCATTCTGTTTTTGTAGACCTTGGATAAATTTCAGATAGTCTTGAACAATGTTTTCATAGACGTCTTTATCGTAGCCCACTAAATCCATTTTGTTTACAGCCAAGACAATCTCTTTAATGCCCATCAAAGAAACGAGATAGCTATGTCGTTTGGTTTGCGTCAAGATACCTTGTCGTGCATCTACTAACACAATGGCTAGATCCGCAGTCGAGGCGCCAGTAATCATATTGCGGGTGTATTGCTCATGGCCTGGGGTATCGGCCACGATAAATTTACGTTTATCGCTTGAGAAGAATCGATAAGCCACATCAATGGTGATGCCTTGTTCGCGCTCGGCGGCCAAACCGTCGACAAGCAGGGCGAAGTCTAAATTTTGGCCTTGAGTACCCAATTTTTTGGAGTCAGCCTCCAGCGCTTCTAATTGATCTTCAAACAGCATTTTAGATTCATAAAGCAGGCGACCAATCAGGGTGCTCTTACCATCGTCAACACTACCACAGGTGATAAAGCGTAGTAGCGTTTTATATTGATGATTTTGGAGATACGCCTCAATATCTTCATTAATCGAATCAGCGTATTGGCTTTGATTTGCCATTAAAAGTAGCCCTCTTGTTTTTTCTTTTCCATAGATGCAGCATTGTCATGATCAATCATGCGGCCCTGACGCTCGGAGGTTTTAGTTAGTAACATTTCTTGAATAATTCGTGGCAACGTATCTGCTTGAGATTGAACTGCGCCGGTTAACGGATAACAGCCTAAGGTTCTAAAGCGAACCTTTTTGATCATCGGAACTTCACCGGGGGCTAGCGGCATACGTGCGTCATCTACCATAATGAGCGTGCCATCTCTCTCCACAACTGGATGCTCTTGGGCAAAGTATAAAGGCACAATCGGAATATTTTCTCGGTAAATGTATTGCCAAATATCGAGCTCAGTCCAATTGGAAATCGGGAAGACTCGAATGCTTTCGCCCTTATGTTTTCTGGTGTTATATAAATTCCATAATTCTGGACGTTGCTGTTTAGGATCCCAGCGGTGTTGACTATTGCGAAACGAAAAAATACGCTCTTTGGCGCGCGATTTTTCTTCATCACGTCGTGCGCCACCAAAAGCCACATCAATGCCATACTTATCTAAAGCCTGTTTGAGTCCCTGGGTCTTCATGATATCGGTATGGATTTGTGAGCCATGGGTAAAAGGGTTGATTCCTTGTGCCACGCCATCTGGATTCATGTGCACAAGCAGTTTAAACCCATGCTCGTATTTCATTTGATCGCGAAAGGCATACATATCTTTAAACTTCCAGCCCGTATCGACATGAAGTAATGGAAATGGCAGCGGGGCTGGATAAAAAGCTTTCAATGCCAAATGTAGCATCACAGCACTATCTTTACCAATAGAGTAGAGCATCACTGGATTATCTGCCTCGGCAACAACCTCACGCATGATATGAATGCTCTCTGCTTCAAGGCGTTCCAGATAGGTGAGGGTATTTTGGTCTAATTTAGACTTTTCTGACGGAGTTTTTTGCTTATCTGAAGTCATTGATACTATTCTTTTTGATTGCGTTTTTGGGGTTACAGATGATATGTCGATACCAGCAACTGGGTTTGAAGTATCCCTGAGTAATACATGCTGATTATTATTTGCAACCCACGAAACTAGTTTCGGCGTGTAAGAAAGCCCGGCAAAGTGTAGTTCCAGAGCAATGCCTGCTGGGTTGGTATCAAGTAATTTTTGGCAAAATTCGACGTAACTATCTTCATTAAGTGGGTATGTATAAAAGTTCCAAAATAGCTTGCCACGAAGATCTTTTGCATAGAGTAAACAGTAATCTTGCTTGGTGAATTTGATGTTGGGTAATTTCAAATCCGTGCCAACAAAAACACGAAACTTTTTTTGCGCTGCTTTTCCCAAAATAGTTGTGCTTGCTTGCTCATTAGCATGGGGAAGCCAACCCCATTCTTTTAGCAGGCGCATTGCACCGCGCTTATTTACGAGTCTAGAGTGTGAACCAAAATTACCGTGCCCAGCGTTTTGAAATTCCATAAGCCATTTGGCTAATGAATCAAAGGTCCAAAGTTGCTTTCTTTTTTCGTGAAATAATTGCTTCCAAACGGTTTCCCATTGCCCTAGAGTATTTATATCTTTTGATGTTTTGCGTGGTCGACCTACTTTTCTTTGGATTACCGCTTGCAATCCACCGGCTTGATAGGCTTTATTTAAGGCAATGATTGTTGGCGCGCTCAGGCCTGTTGCCTCTTGAATTTGAGCAATCGTTGATCCAGATTGACGCAATTGAATTGCTTCCTTTCTAAGGCTTAGAGAACTTTTCTGTCGATTTAGGCTAGCTTTGGCGTTCATGCTTTATATTAAACAACAATATTATTTAATATGTAAAGTATTTTACTGACTATAATCATTTTCATTTAATCATGCATCCAACAGTAGGTAATTCAAAGGTTTAAGGACATTCAAATGCTTATATTGGCGGGTTTCTTGGTGGGTGTAGTAGTGGGTTTGACCGGAGTTGGGGGCGGGGCGCTAATGACGCCCTTATTGCTTTTATTTTTTGGAGTGGCCCCAGTAACTGCCATTGGCACTGATTTATGGTTTGCAGCCATCACCAAAATGGCTGCAGGCAAAACGCATCACACCAAGGGTTTGATTGACTGGCAAGTATTGCATTATCTTTGGATGGGAAGTTTGCCGGTTTCTGTCATCATGATTTTGCTGATGCGGGGCGGCTATATAGCCCTTGAAACATCCTCCTTGAAGGATGCGGTAGCCATTGCAATCCTGATTACTGCTGTGAGCATGTTGTTTCAAAAACAACTTCATGTGATTGGCAAAGATTTCCGCTTAAGTGATGCGCAGCACTTTAAATATTGGCAGCCAACTTTGACTGTTATTGCAGGGGCGATATTAGGCGGCTTAGTAACTTTAACTTCAATTGGCGCAGGTGCCGTGGGTGTAGTGATGTTGACCTATCTTTACCCTTTAAGACTCACACCCGCTAGGCTGGTTGCAACCGATATCGTGCATGCTATTCCATTAGCTATGTTTGCTGGCATGGGCCATTTATTCATTGGCAACATTGATTTTGGTCTGCTAGGCTGGCTCTTAATTGGTTCTATCCCAGGTGTGCTTATTGGGGCGACGCTATCCAGCAAGTTGCCGCAGACGCCATTGCGAATCTGCATTGCGGTAGTTCTTGCTTTAGTCGCAATCAGGCTTTTAGCCTAAATAGAGATGTGATGCTAGCTTATTCAATGCCAGACTCGATTATCTAGCTGATAGTTTATCCTTAATAGTATGACTATTACCAAATTTGCTCCTCTAGGTTTTACTGAGCAAGCGATGATTGATCATTTAGTTCCGCTGATAGATATTTACCCGTGCTTTGGACCTACTTGCATTCGGAATACCCCAGCAGGACATGCTGTAGTGATAGGGGTAAGGGGTAGATTATTAACATCGAATAAAGAGCCGATTATTTATAAACCAAGTAATATTTTCAACCCCAACTTTTTTGTATATGGGTTTTAATATTTCAGATACAGACTCATCAAATCATGAATAAAATTCACGAGCCCGCTCAGGCTTTTCCTTATACGCCCCCAACAGATGAGATATTGCAAAAATACTCTCATATCTTTGAATTAAAAGATCCACTTCCGCCTCGTTTTTTTAAGGTTTTATTTGATAAGTTAATTGCAATTTTCCTTTTAGTAATTTCAACACCAATTCTATTGGTGTTGAAATTAGCCTTTTTGGTAGAAGGTTGGTTGATTCCTGAAAATAAGGGCTCTATGTTCTTTTACTATAACGGGATTAGCGCCGGAAAGATTATTCCCAAATACAAGATTCGCCTAATAAAAACAAAATACATTGAGCCTGAGGGCGCTAAAAGACACGACTGGATTGCCTATTCTGCGGAGTGGACGCCAGATAGTCGAACTTATGTTGGTCAATTTGTTAAGAAGTTTTACTTAGATGAGTTGCCTCAATTTTGGAGTGTTCTCAAGGGCGATATGAGTATTGTTGGGCCGCGTCCTCTATCTGTTCTGCACTATGAGCGAGATCGAGCGCAGGGAAACGTCACTAGGTTTTTGCTGCGCGGGGGCCTTTTGGGTTTGGGTCACATCAACAAAGGAACCTCAGAGATGGGTAATCCTATTTACGAGTATGAGTATGTTGATCAATATCTCAAGTGCTCTTCCTTTGGACTGCTTTGTCTAGATCTTTGGGTAATCTGGAGAGGCATTTTGGTGATTATTAAAGGTGGGGGACACTAATTTTTAGTAAGCGCCAGCAATTCTCCAATGGCTGTTGAAAGCTGTCTTTGCAATGTAGTTTGATAGCGCATTAGACGATCTAATTGATCTAAATCTGGAGTGGTGGAATATACTTTTATTTCTAATAATTTTGCGAAATCAGAAATCTTTTGATTTCGCCGAATACAGCGAGAAATTTCATTTGAATGCCACTCTGCTACACGTTTTAATTCTTTCAGGTCAACTTGCCCAATGGCTTCATCAAGTGCCTGCTCAGAAATCACAGGTTTCTCATTTAGGAATATAAATCTAACATTCAAGCCGAGCGCAAAATGGTTTGAATTATCCTCCTTGAGTCTTGGTATCTTTTGATCGATGTAATCCTTAACACTCAAATTTTGCTTTCCAGCCTCATGTTGTAGATGCTGACATAGCTTAGGCGTCTTACCCAAAAATTCTTTATCGCTTGTTGGTCTATTGGGTGGGTACAAAGACCACACCTCCATCGAGAATTCAAATGGAAACTACTCTAAAAATTCATTATTACTACTAATACCAAAGATGCCGTTTGCTATAAGGTCGGCTATTTTCTGGTCTATATCAAGAGTTTTCAAAAGTGTGTCATAAATACTTGATGTAGCCCTGCTAATTTGAAACTGGGCATCGATCGTATTTTGTATTCGCTCTAATTGAATATTAAGTTTTGCTATCTGCTCTAACTGAATTCGAACGAGAGGATTTTGATTTGGGTGGGGTTCCTTCAAATCTTCCAATAAAGTAATGTAATGCTGATGCTCGGCATCATTAAGTAATTTTGGTGAAGTTGCGCCATGGGTTACCGCATTTTTGGATGAAGTACTTTTTCCAAATGTAGTAATAGGGCCTGTAGATTTTTTCTTCGCTGATATTGTGATGGATCTACTTTTCGTTTTATTAGTATTGGCTACAATATTCCCCATATTTTTAATGATCGGTAGGTGCTATTTGCTCAACATAACGCATCACGGTGTTTGTTTTTGACCATCTTCTACGATTCATAATATTTGGAAGACTCACCCCTTCCCGCAATAAATCTTTAGCCGCACCCACATGCATCGAGTGACCGCTAATATTTTTAATGGCATCGCAATTTATCTGAGCTTTATTGACAATCTTTTTATAAATTCGGGCTAATTGACCGCAACATAGTTTTTCGCCAATCTTATTTCCTCTATTAATTCCTCTAAAGATTTGTCCCTGTCAAAGATTCGCAGCAATTAACCATTCTTGGAGTGCCACGCTTCCTAGCTCTGATAGGTGCAGCCATTTTCCTCGGCTATTTTGATCGCTTTTGCTTTTTCGCAATTTAATGGAGAGGCAAAATCTCTGTTGGGTTGTGGAAACATTTTTTGTAATATCCTGCACCATTAAATCGACTAATTCACTTCGTCTGCACAGCGTATCGTAGGCTACCTGCAATAACGCCCTATCTCGGATCCCTCGCAGATCTAGCCCCGTTGCTAACAGCATTTTTTGCAAGATGTCTTTTGTTATGGCGGCTACTTGTTTGCTGAATCTACCTAATTTTCTGTGCATTTTGCGCATTGCTAGTTGTACATCACAATCTTTCGTGGGATCCTCAAGGCGATTGAGTTTGTGGATGGTTGAAATTAAAACTAGGATTCGGCGAATATAGGTTGAGGTAAATTTGCCATCACTTAGGCTATTGATATAGTTGCTGACAACAGATGGGTGCGTGGATAGCGGGGCAGTTTGATTTTCTTTGCAATAGATGATGAAGGTATTGAAATGTGCTCCAAAGGCTCGAATGGTTGCTGGGGCGTAGGCGCCTTCTATTCTTTGTAGAGTTTTGATAAGCAGTCTAGATGCGTTATCCTGTTGCAGTTGAGCTGATTTCATAATTTAAAGAAACTAAAAGTGTCAATAATGACACATTATATGTCTAATGATTACAGGTGCGCAAGTGCGGGCTGCAAAGGCCCTTATTAGATGGTCTGGATCTGATTTGGCCGATCAGGCCGGAGTTAGCTTATCCAGCATTCGTAGGATCGAGGCTTTTGATGGAGTGCCGGATTCGGCCAGCGTCAAGGTACTGCATGCAATTCAGCAGACTTTTGAAGATGCTGGAGTTGAATTTATTGGCTCTCTAGAAGAGGGGCCAGGCGTTCGCTTAAAGTTGAAAAAATAGCTTTTTGCGAAACGAACTATCTTGTTTCAAGTTGGTCTAAATAGCGGTTTTGCAAGAAGCGCTCGCTAATGCCATGTAGCACTCCACTATTCTTGACTATCCAATTTTCTTTCAAGGTGTAGCCACTTTGGAGTTTTAAATCTAATGATTCTTGAGTAGAGCCAAACATACAAGGTGATAAAGAGTAGTGACGCGCTGATTAGGATTGGGGTTGATTGCCACCATAGTAATGCTGGTGTAATGCTCAAGCCAGCTAGCACCCACAGGTAAGGGGCAGTTCTAGAGTTAGCTGAGAACCAATTTTGATCTTGATGCTTATTCATTAGAATGCGACGGTATAGCAGGGTGTGAAAGTGGGTGCCATCAGGTTGGCCAGGACTTTTCCCTTGATGAATCTTCCGCCTGTAAATGGTGAAGAGTGTTTCAGCAATAGGGTAGCCATTAATAAGAAGGGCAAACCAAGGAGAAATCTCCTGATGCCTAAAGACGATTAAGACGCTAAGGGCTGCAATCCAAAATCCAATGAGATAAGCGCCACCATCACCTAAAAAGATGAGCCCTCTCGGGTAGTTCCAGATGAAGAATCCGGCAATGGTACCCACCATAATAAGACTCAGGTAAATGATGGTTGAATCGCCAAAGAGGTAGGCTACATAGCTAATCGCCAATAGGGTGATGATCGCGACCATACTTGAGAGGCCATGAAAACCATCAATAATATTGTAGGCATTCGCTAAACCAGTCATGGCAAATATGGTGAAGGCAATGCCAAAAAAAGGAATAGTAAAAATAAGGTCAAGTATTGGGATGTCGAGCCTAAGAATCTGCGCCTGCAATAGATAGACAATTAGGCCTGATGACATGGCCGTAAAAAATAATCTTTTGCGAACGCTAATTTTTTTGGTGATGTCTTCAGTAACACCAATGGCAAATGTGGGAATAGCGGAGATGAGTAGACTTAATTCTAGGCTGGCATTAGGCGAATTTATTAGTCTTAATACTATAGCCAGTAGCAATCCAATTGCGATCGAGATTCCACCAATTCTGGGGACAGCAATCTTATGAAATTTTTGAGGTCCAGATAAATCTAAGTCTGCCGAGAAGCGGCTGTGCAAATGATTAAATCGGATAATCAATAGGGTGGTAATCAGCGAGGAGAAAAATGCGATTAGTAAACCAGTCATAGAATGATTATAAATTCTAAATTCATCTATTTACCTTTTAGCCTGCAATATATTTGTGAATTCATTGGTAAGTTTGTATCTTGGGGTCTGAACACCTCCAGGTTAAGTGACTCCAGGTACTATGTAGCTTTTAATAAATAACTAATAGCAATTTAAGCCTCACCCCCTCCCTAGAGGGGTGACTGTTTTCCGGAAAAATTGCTTTGAACTAGGGTATAGCGTAGGGGCTTGGGTGAACCTGAAAAATTCTACAGCTATAAATCCTATCTTTTAATCAGTCTGCTCTATGCTTGGCATTAAAGACTAACTCTTAACCCATTGGTAGATGCAGTCCCTGGTAAAAATATTGCTAGGACTGTGAATGTACATGACCGCACTATTGTGTTCGATGTGCTCACAAAGAATGCGTAATTTCTCCTGTACTCGACGCTGATTTGGAACAAGAGCATCGCCGAGAACAATAACAACTGAATTTTTAGCCAAAAAAGCATTTACTAAAAAAGCTGATCCATCGGTAACAAGCAAAGTTTTACTGCTTTGTACAATATGGACTTGATCATTAAAGGCTTTTGAGTTTTCACTACTAAAAACTTTTGAGTCCTTGATGCCTCTGAGGTAGATCTCTATATCATCGGTGTCGACTTCGCGATCATTAGATTTATAGTTCCCCTTTTTTTGCCTGGGCATTAATAAATAATCAATTTCTTTACTTACTTTAGTTTGATGAAACTGCTCTGAAAATTCAACTAGCATTTCCTTGAATTTGTCATGCTCTGAGAGATCGTTGATTGACGTGCAGGGATTTACAAATATGCAGACATTATTTTTTTCAGAAAATTTAGTGACAACTCGATCTGGTGAGATGCCAAAATATTCCAAGATCTGCATCTTATATCCTCTTGACCCCATAGAATAAATTTTAGAATTTGGGTAGGCATCAAGAATAGCCTTTACTTTAGGGAGCCAGATGGCGCTTTCAAAAAACCAATGCCCAAATGCGTCGTGATGTATGGTGTCTATTGCAATATAAATTGGGGTCGAACCACTTTTTAAGCTCTCCGTACCACTTTCATAGCTCGGGCTGAGAGCCATAATTTTCCAGGAATTAAAATTGCAATGTTCGTAAGATAGAACATCACGCACTACGGCAAAGTCTGATCCTTTAAAATTTTTATTAGCTGTTAGGATGATTTCATAGGGATCATTTTTAAGCCACCGAGTTACGGGTTTCAAAAGCCTTTTGATTGGCTGGACAACCCTTTTATTTGCAGACTTAAAAAACCGCCTAATATGTTTTAGTACATTCATAAATAATGGTTGTATGGTGATATTAATTGAATGCTAGTCAGATCCAAGGAGCGCTTTTCTATTACGTATCGGCAACACTTTGATGGGTGGTTTGGCTATATTTTTTTAAAATGAAAGCAACCGCAACCATAAAGCTGGTTATCGGTACTTTGTTTATTAGCGTTTGCGGTAAATTTCCCGGCGTCATCAACGTAGGCAAAATTAATCAAGTCAAAGCCTGAGAAATACTGGAGGATTTGTTCGTACGCGTAAATTCGATGGGCATTGTATTGAATGATGGACTGAGAGCCCATAGGGACTACAAATATTAGATCCCCATTCTTGGCGGTAACGCGTTTTAATTCAGCTATGGCTTTCAGGTCCCCACGTGGATCTAATGGGTCTCCGTATCGCTCTAGTCCAATATGCTCTACTACGTGCATACAAGAGATCGAGTCAATAGAATCATCCGCGAAAGGCAGGCTCATGATGTCGGCTCGTTTTGACTCTAGCCCTGATAAGTGTAGTTGTGCCGGTCGATAGTCGTAAAACTCTATCGGGATGAAAGCCGAAACCATTGAAACAAATCTTAGACATGAAGAAATATCGACATGTAGTTTTGGTCGCGTGTTTGCCAGCACCCTTGCGGCCCACGCTGTATGAAAAAGATAATGCGCATCAAAACCTGTGGTCGATGTAGCATCATCAAGGCAGGGATAACGTTTTTCCCATTCCATGGCAAATCGATTATCTTCCAGAGCCGGACGATTTTTATTAAAGCTTTTTGCAAACTTTGCATTACGTAAATACTTTTTAAATAGATTCATTTTTTTTATGTAACTTTAAATGTTGTGTTTATTTTACTGTTTGCAGTCAAAATGTTGTACTAAGCCGTTAAGGCACCAAACTTAAGAACAAAAACTCAAAGAAGATAATCAAGTGCACTACACCCTGCAATAGGGTAGTCCTGCCAATAGCCAAGGTAAGTGCCCCAATAAAGAATGACAGGTACATCAGGGTCATATTCAGGCTGCTGATTCCGAGGCTGAGTGGCAGATCATAGATGATCGCGATTGCCGCAACTGTTGGAATGGTAAGTCCGATGCTAGCTAGCGCAGATCCCAGCGCCAAGTTCAAGCTACTTTGCAGTCGATTTGCCCTTGCGGCTCTTACTGCTGCATAGGCTTCTGGCATCAACACCAACATAGCAATTGCGATACCCACAACTGTTTTTGGTGCACCCGCCATCTTTACCCCGGCCTCAATAGCCGGATTGAGTGCTTCGGCTAATCCTACCACCACACCAAGTGATATGAGCAGTAGCAGTGCGCTAATACTAGTTTTGAGATTACTAGGTTTATCGGCATGTGCACCTCTATCTGTCTTTTGCTTTTCTGCTTTGGGGAGGTAGTAATTTCGATGGCTCACTGTCTGAAAAAATAAGAAAGCCCCATAAAGAGCAAAGGAGGCAATACCTGCAAAAGCCAGCTGACTCTGAGTAAAGTCTGGCCCCGGCGTACTGACGGTTACCATGGGCATTACCAGGATGAATGTGGCTAAGGCGGTAAGTACGGCTAATGCTGAGTTTGTACCCTCATTGCGAAATGACATCTCATGATGTTTAAAGCCACCCATAAAAATGCATAGCCCAATTACACCGTTAATCACAATCATCACCGTTGCAAAGACGGCATCTCGCGCAATAAATTCAGAACCTTCATGGCCAGCCAGCATCATGGCGATGATGAGGGAGACCTCAATAACAGTAACGCTAATGGATAGCACTAGAGTGCCGTAGGGCTCCCCAGTTTTGTGGGCAATGACTTCGGCATGGTGAACAGCTGATAGGACGGCACCAACGAGGGTAATGCCCATGAAGACGATGAACCAAGTTTGGCTGAGAAGATTTGTCATGCGGCTATGTGGGTCTAGGTAAGGCGCTTAAATTCAGGGTAAGCTTAGATAATTAATGCTGATAGTTTAAAAGGTTTATATGCAGGGAATCATCTTATTTGGACATGGTGCCCGCGATGCCCGCTGGCGCGAGCCATTTGATCGCTTAGTCTCTCTGTGGAGAGCTCAGCACCCCAACGTTCTGGTCGAGCTAGCCTTCTTAGAGCTAATGGAGCCTAGTTTGGAGGAGGCTATTGCTTTCCATGCTAGCGCTGGGGCTTCAGAGGTTTTGATAGTGCCCGTTTTCTTTGGTCAGGGCGGCCATTTGCGCAACGATTTCCCAGTTTTACTGTCCGCTTGCCGGGAAAAATTTCCTGTAATTACTTTAAGCGCTACGCCGGCTGTCGGTGAGGATGAGGCTGTCTTGCAGGCTATTATCGATTTTGGAGCTAGAGCTCTGTAAGTCATTTATTGGGCTGTTTTTCTGCTGCTTTTCTCTCAAGGCTTCACCCACCATAATCAGTGCAGGTGAAGCAGTATCAAACCAATCATTCGCTTTTCCCTTGGCTAGCTCTCCAAGAGAACTAGACCAATGACGCTCATTCTTGGTACTGACTGCTTCCAGAATATGTACAGGAGTATTGCTAGAGTGATATGAGCTGTTATCTATTAATTGCTTGGCAATGTTTGCAGCATCTTTGCGACCCATGTAATACACCAAGGTATCGGCTTGTGGATTTTGAATTAGTTGCGGTTGATCTTCGATGTTGGATGAAGTTTCAGTGCCCTGTGCCAAAGTAACAAAAGCCACGCTGCGGGAGACACCGCGTAATGTGAGGGATTGCTGAATCGCTGCGGCACCAGCTAATGCTGCTGTAATGCCGGGCACTACCTCTACTTCAATATGGTGATTCTTAAGGGCTTGAATCTCTTCATCTGCACGGCCAAACATCATGGGATCGCCACCTTTTAGACGAACAATCACTTGATATTTTTGAGCCGCATCAATCAAACGCTTATTGATAAAGTGTTGAGCAGAAGAAAGCTTGCCACAACGTTTACCCACAGGTTCTTTAATGGCTTGAGGGCATAAGTCAAGCATAGCGGGATCCACTAATGCATCATGAAACACGATATCAGCCTTTGCCAGTAGATTGGCTCCACGCACGGTAATAAGATCAGCTGCGCCAGGACCGGCGCCAACTAAATACACTTTACCGAGTTTGTTTGGATTGCTCATAATGTATCTGTGGTGCCTTTGACTTAGATGGCCGCTTGAGTGCTACGAGTGGCACGCCAGCTGTTTTGTGTTGTCACACCGTAAAGATCAAATTGCTTCAGTCCGATCTCGAGGTTTTGATCAGGACGCAGCTCAAAAGTATCAAAACCTACACGTGCCCCTTGTAAGAGTTGATCAATTAAGACATCTCCAATTGCACGGAGCTCACCTTGCCATTCAAAGCGATCTCTTAGTAGGGCTGCGGTACTAAAACTTCTACCATCTCTAAAGATGGGGAAGTGAGCAGCTATAACCGGCCAGCGGTTTTTGCCTTCTTCAATAATGTCAGCATGCTTGAGAATGTCATCATCTGCAGCAAACCAAACACCAACTCCACCTTTATTTGCCCTGTCTGCGATATCTGAGTTTTTATGATGTGTAATCCACCAATGAAATGGCACTAATACCTTGTGCAATCCATACACTAAATCCGGAATGCTACCTTCATCACGCTCACCATCCCAGACCTGCCATTCATTAGCGATGAGGGTGGGCTTACCGCCTTTGGGGTAGTAAATAATCTGCTGGTTCATAGTCTTTCCATGATTAAGCTAGCGCTCCTTTGGAGTGCTTACCGTTGTTCATGTAGGCCGCTTCTTTGAATGGGGTTAGGCCTAGGCGGCGGTAGGTGTCAATAAACGGCTCGTCCGCAGTTCTTTGCTCTACGTAGGTATTGATGAGACTAGTCATGACATCAGGGATTTCATTAGCATAGAAGGAGGGTCCAATCACTTTGCCGATAGATGCTTTATTGCCTTGTTCCCCACCTAAAGTGATTTGATACCACTCTTCACCATCTTTATCGACACCCAGTACACCAATATTGCCTACGTGATGATGCCCACAAGAGTTAATACATCCAGAAATATTCAGACTGATATCACCTAAATCAAATAAGTAGTCCAGGTCATCAAAGCGTTCTTGAATTGCTTTGGCAATCGGGAGTGATTTGGCATTCGCCAATGAACAGAAGTCGCCACCAGGGCAAGCAATGATATCTGTCAGTAATCCAATGTTCGGAAGCGCTACATGTTGCCTCTTGGCGGCTTGCCAAAGTTCTACAAGCTTGGATTGCTCTACATCAGCTAATACTAAATTTTGTTCATGCGTGACTCTCAGTTCGCCAAAGCTATATTGTTCAGCTAGATCAGCAATGGCATTCATCTGCGCGCTAGTAGCATCGCCAGGGGCAACTGTTCCATGGGGCTTGAGCGACAGAATCACACTAGCATAGCCAGGTACTTGATGGGGTTTCACATTACGCTTTAGCCAACGGGCAAATGGTGCTCTTTCTATCTCGGATGCTGTCGCCTGGATGGCTTCATTACTGATTGGCTTAAGTTTCAGATAGTCAGGCTTAGTAAAGTGCTTGGCAACACGCTCCCATTCAGCCTGCGTGAAATTATCATTACTGGGTTTTGATTCGCTGTGAAGCTGCAACCATTCGCCTTCTACCTGGCGCGCAAACTCTTCAGAGCCTAGAGCTTTGACCAAAATCTTAATGCGTGCTTTGTAGAGGTTATCTCTTCTGCCGAAGCGGTTATACACCCGCAAGAGCGCTGTTAAATAGCTTGGTAATACCTGCCAAGTTACATCTTTTTTAATCAAGGAACCTAGGATAGGGGTACGGCCCATGCCACCACCAGCATAAATATCAGCAGTCAATTCTCCGTTATTAATATTTGGATTTTTCTTGAGCTCAATACCGACATCGTGACAGAGTAAAACGGTGCGATCTTCTTTGGCACCATTGACGGCAAACTTAAATTTACGTGGCAGGTGTGCAAACTCGGGATGCAAGGTTGACCATTGACGCAGCAGTTCACAAATAGGGCGAGGGTCAATGTACTCATCTGCGGCTACACCAGCAAAGGCATCGCTGGTAATGTTGCGAATACAGTTGCCCGATGTCTGAATAGCATGCATCTCCACTTTGGCCAGTTCAGCCAAGATGTTGGGAGTCTGCTCCAGCTCCACCCAATTGAACTGAATATTTTGGCGGGTGGTGAAGTGGCCGTAGCCACGATCATATCGATCAGCAATAAAAGCAAGGGTGCGCAATTGCTTTGCGCTTAACAGGCCGTAGGGAATAGCAACCCGCAACATATAAGCATGGCGTTGGTGATACAAGCCATTTTGCAGACGTAGGGGGCGAAACTCTTCTTCTGCTAAGGTCCCGTTTAAGCGTCGCTCTACCTGATCCCGAAATTGGGTAACTCGTTGGTCGACCAAGGTTTGGTCAATGTAATCATATTTGTACATAGCCCTAGATTGTCTAGGGCTAGTGATATTTCCACAAATAATTAAATATTGTTTCTATATATGAATAAAAATATATAGATGGGTCAGAAATTTTGGCAAATAGGATTAAAGTGATAAATATTCCGCTAAACAGATTCTGTGATGTAGAATATAATAATGCATGATCCATTCATTCTTATGTAAAGAGGCTGAAGCACTTTTTAACAGCAAACCCTCTCGAAAATTCAAGAGTATTGAAAGGGTTGCAAGGCGTAAGTTGCTGCAGTTGCATGCAGCAGTTAGTTTGCTAGATTTGCGTACACCACCTGGTAATTTGCTTGAGGCTTTGCTTGGAGATAGGGCTGGGCAACATAGTATTCGCATTAATGGTCAGTGGCGAATCTGTTTTGTATGGAAGGTGGATGGTGTTTACGCAGTAGAGATTGTGGATTACCACTAAGAGATGATGATGACAAAATTACTTGATGAAATTCACCCAGGAGAAATCCTTCTGGAGGACTTTATGAAGCCTATGGGGATTACTGCACGACAGCTCTCAGCAGATATTGATGTCTCGCCGAGTCGCATTAGCGATATCGTTCACGGTAATCGTCCTATCACTGCGGATACTGCATTACGACTTGGACTGTTTTTTTCAATGGAGCCTAGATTTTGGCTCAACTTGCAGTCTGAATACGATATGAGGGTGGCAAAGCGAGACCTTCAAAGTCAGATGGAATCTAGGATCCGCGTTTTCCAGATAGCGGCCTAATTAAATATCGATCTCATATAACCAAAAAGATATAAGGGGTAAGAAGCTGGAATTCCCTAGTGAAAGAGGCTAAAGACCTTTATTCCTGCTAGGTTTATTTAGAAATTTATGTACAATAATATTTCCTATGAAATATATCAGTTTCAAATCATGATAGCCGCCAATCAAATCAAGTCGGTTACAAGCCCAGCGAGCGTGTTGGGTAAGGCGGTGATTCGGGCTGCTGACCGATTGCAGATTTCTCATGCATTGTTATCCAAGGTTCTTGGTCTCAGTGCCCCGACTATTACCCGCCTTTACCAAGGCAGTTACGAGCTGAAGGAAGGGTCAAAGGAGTGGGATTTTTCGCTCTTATTTGTTCGCTTATATCGATCGCTTGATTCGATTGTGAGTGATGACCAAATTGCCTATCAATGGCTCACGAATGAAAATCTGGGGCTGCATTCAAAGCCTATTACATTAATACAGACAACGGAGGGATTGGTACGTGTCGTTCAATACTTGGACTCCTCACGCGGTGTCGTCTGAAGCATTTCATTGGCGAAAAAGTGTTTGGCGAATGGTTGAGTCTCAGCACATCGCTTCAACCATGAAACTAGTCGACGATATATATGAGCAGGATGCATTAGAAATGCTGCTTGAAGGTAGCAAGCCAATCATGAGGGCTGGTACATCACAACTAGATTATTTGCTCGCAACCCCTTTTCGATATCACCCTAAAAGAGGTGGCTCAAGATTTCGCTCTGAAATTGATCCGGGAGTGTTTTATGGTGCACAGTCTCTTCGAACAGCAGGTGCGGAATTGGGATATTGGCGCTGGCGTTTTTTAAAAGATGCCCCAGACTTAAAATCTCTCGGACCAGTGGCACATACTGTTTTTTCCTGTGAGCCATCATGTCAGGCAGTCGATCTGAGGCGGCCACCTTTTAAAAAGGATGCCCAACTCTGGCGGGATGCTAGTCAATACATTCAAACTCAAGAAATTGCCCGTTTGGCAAGAAAAGAGAATGTACAGGCGATTATTTACGAATCTGTTCGAGATGAAATTCCGGCTTGGTGTGTTGCCATTCTAGTTCCCGATGTTTTTGTAGGCATCAAGCCAAAAGTGGATGAGCAGGTTTGGTTTCTGTCTGTTGGCCAAACTAGTGTCACATTAAAAAGTCAGGGGAAAGCATATTGCTTTTCTGCGGCGGAGTGGGGTCTCTAGAAGACAGTCTTTGAACACGGGTATATTGGCACCAGCATTCATAAAAAATAGATTGGAGATAAATTGAAAAAATTACTCATAGCTAGTGCCGTCATTGGAACGTTGGCTATCCCCTCATTCGTTAGCGCGCAGACCAGCAAAACTCCGCTACCTCTATCAGGCGCTCCTGGGCAGGGGTTCACCCAAGAGGGCCTCAAACGCATTGATGCGTTCTTTGCAGATCAAATCGCTACCAATCAAATGCCGGGTGCTATTTTGGCAATCTCTAAAAATGGCAAATTAAGTGTCTTTAAGCCCTATGGTTATCTCGATAAAGAGGCTCAAAAGCCGATGACGACCGATGCCATCTTTAACTTGGCATCTATGACCAAGGTCATGGCAACAGTAGGCGCACTTACATTCTATGAAGAAGGGAAGTTACCTCTCAATGCACCTATTGCAGACTGGCTCCCCCAGTTTAAGAATATGAAAGTAGGACAAGTAGATGCCGATGGCAAACTCACTACCACTCCAGCAAAAAATCCCATCACCATTCAAGATTTGATGCGGCACACCAATGGCTTAACTTATGGTGGGCGTGGAGCTACACCAATTCATAAGTTTTATCCTGCTGGCTCAGCTCCAGCGGCTATCAATTTATCTTCTGAAGAGTTCATTAATCAGTTGGCCGCTGCTCCTTTGCTTTATGAGCCAGGTACTGCCTGGGATTATGGTTTTGGACTGGATGTGCTTGGCATCATTGAGGAGAAAATTTCAGGTAAGCCTCTAGGAGGGGTTCTTCAAGAGCGTGTGTGGAGCAAAGTAGGAATGCCTAGTACAACCTTTCAGCTTGCTGAAAAAGACCGTCCTCGTTTGGCGCAGCCATTAGCGCTTGATCCTCTAACAGGTAAACCACAAAAGATAGATATTCTTACTCAACAAGTGAAGTTTGATTGCGGCGGTTCATGTGCTTACTCTACTGCGGGTGATTATTTACGCTTTGGACAAATGTTACTGAATGGCGGAAGCATAGATGGCAAGCGTGTCTTAGGTCCGCAAACTGTGGCATTTATGACGGCCAATCACTTAAACAAAGATATTAAAAATAATGTGAGTGGCACTGAGCCTGCCCGTGTGGGTTATGGCTTTGGCTTAGGGGTTGCTGTGAGAACCGAACGCGGCCTATCTGCTAATAATGGCAATGTCGGGGACTACTCCTGGAATGGCGCTTACGGCACCATCTTTTTTGTTGATCCTAAAGAGCAGATGGTGGTGGTCATGATGGGTGTTGCTCCTGGAGAGATCCGGAAAGTGCATCGTGAGAAGCTCAACGCATTAATTTATGGCGCGCTCGAGAAGTAAGCTTTCACTCATCTCGGGAGCAAAAATGCCTTGCATTAGGCGATGAATAAAAAAGTAAGGGATTTTTCTGGGTAAGCAGAAAGAATGCATTTGCCCCCTTTTGTTTTAAGGGAGGGCAAGGGGTAATAAACCCCAAATTTAAAGGTTGAATCAGCAAATTCCGATTAAATTTGCCTTAACATCAACTTAAATATATACTTAGATATATATTTAAATATGGAGGAATGATGGAAATCCTACTTACCTCTTTGACAGCATCTCTGACTGAGTTGCGGGAGCCCAACAAGGTAATCGCGAAGGCAGGAAATAATCCTGTCGCGATCCTCAATCGCAACGAGGCGATAGGATATTTTGTGCCCAAAAGCGCTGTCTCCAATATTGAGATTAAGCCGATTAGCGATGAACAGGTCGGCACTTTTTTGAGAGACGATTTACATGAAATTAGTCATGTATTGGAGTACCTGAAGGATAAGTAAAAGCATGACTCAGTTCAACGATCTTAATACATCGCAGATCATCGCAATCCACGACGCTGTCATCGGCGCTAATGAGTTACAGGGTTTAGCAAAGGATAAATCTCTAGACGCAGTTTTAGCTAGAGTTCATAATCGCTTGCAATATGGATTTATATCTGATGCCTGCGACTTAGCTGCATGCTATGCAACCTTTTTAGCGAAGGGGCATTGTTTTAATGATGCCAACAAAAGAACTGCAGCTACCGCCTTATTTCTGATACTTAAGAGTAATCATATTTCGATCCAGTTTTCTGGATACGCATTGGGTGACTGGATTATTGAAGTTGCTACAGATCAGAAGACTGAGGTTGAATTGGCTGCTTGGTTGAGGTCGCTAAGTTAAGGTTTGATTAATACTAGCCTTAATAGATAGACTTAAAAAGCCTAAAACTGAAATTCCCTGTAATGCCGATACAGATTAGCTATCGAGGCAAACCCGAGCACCACAATTAGAACTGCAAATAGGTATTCCATCGTGAGATAGGTAAAGATGCCTGCTTGTATTGCGATGGCAGCAGCAATAAATGCTGCGATGGCTCCTAATACTACGAGTTTGAAGTTCGGAATAAAGGCGCCGAGTGTAATGGCGACGAACAACAAAATGAGATCTGAAACGAGTTGATCTGCTAACAGAAAAATACTATTAGTGAGTTCTGGATTGGTGACTTTTCCCAAGATGGCAATCATTAAAATACTGGCAAGGACTGCAAAATTAAGTTTTGATTTATTGAAAATTGTTTTGAGTTGATCGTTCATGTTGACGTTACTGATAACTTAGTAATTAGGACTGCCACTAAATACGAGGCTGATACCAATCCACAAAACAATAAAAGCAACCAAGATGGTGAAGCCCAGTTTCTTGAGAAAGTATTCCAGGCTATCCATATAGACAGGATCGTTACGACCAAAGTATTGATCGAAACGTTTCCACACCAGTCGACCCACTAATAGGGGAAGCAACATCGCAACAATGCCTAGAATGACGGTAAGTGTGGTGTCCATTAGATGTGTTTGCTTTCTTGCAAATGACTATTGATTATTGTTGATGACGGGGAAGTCATACAGCATACAGGGATTATCTATGAGAATTGCCTTTCTCAGACTTGGATCACTAGCCCAATCTCCGAATAGATCGCAGAGATCAGCATCATGTGGCATCTGTTTTTTGACCATCACATGGGGCCAATCGCTCCCCCAGATTAATCGGCTACTGTTGGCTTTAATTACTTCATCATTGAACGGTCGCATATCTTCATAGGGAAAGCCCCCATCACAAATGCGATAAGGACCTGTCATTTTGACCCAGGCTTGCTGATTTCGGAGTAGCTCTAGCAAACCCTGAAAACCATTGTTCTGCACGCCATACTTTGCATGGCAGTAACCAAAATGCCCAAATACTAAGTCCACTGGAAAATCAGCAAAGATTTTTGCAAGATCGGGATATTCATTCACGTGGGCTAGTAGCTCCAAGTGCCAACCAAAGGGTTTAATGCGCTGGGCGATTGCAGTTAATTGCTCTATAGGTAAGCCGGAAGATTTGTCAGCAACATCCACCACATTACAGCGAATGCCCCGAACACCAGCCTGATGAAGAACCTCGAGCTCTTGATCTGAAATAGCGGCATCGATGACGGCAACCCCACGAAACTTGTTCGGGTAAGTAGATAGCGCTGCAAGCATGGCTCGATTGTCAGTGCCATAGACACTTGGCTGCACCAAGACAGCCCGATCAATGCCTAAACTATTTAATAAAGATTCATACTGGGTGAGTGTGGCATCTGGTGGTGTGTAAATACGCTCCTCTGCATAAGGAAACTTTACTGCTGGACCGCAGACGTGCGCATGACAATCTACCGTCCCCGCCGGAAAGACAATCTGTGGCGATCGAATTTCTGGATCTGGGGCTTGGCAGAGGGGCGCTGAATTAGAGTTCAAGTTGAAGGAATTCGGTTGCTGTAGTTAGTTACTGCGGTTCAATGTTGGCGTCTCTAGCAATCTTTTGATACTTCGCCATTTCTTCACGGACAAATTTACTGAACTCCGTTGGGCTCATTGGAGTCGCTTTAATCCCCTTACTTTCATAGGCCGTTTTCACCTCGGGATTTTGCATCGCTAGATTGATATCTTGATTGATCTTTTTCACAATCGCTGCGGGTGTCCCTGCAGGAGCCCAAACACCAAACCACAGGCCAATCTCAAACGTCGGATAGCCTAACTCTGCAATGCTAGGGATGTCAGGCACTGCAGCATTGCGTGCCTTACTAGTCACGCCCAGCGCACGCACTTTGCCTCCCTTTAATTGTCCAATTGCGGTATCGAGTGGCGCCATGTAAAAGGCAGTGCGACCAGCCATCGTGTCTTGAATGGCTTCCGGGGATCCTTTGTAGGGCACATGAATCAGTTTAATGCCCATCATTTGATTAAAGTATTCAGCGGCAAGATGAGTAGAGCTACCAACGCCAGCAGATGCGAAAGTTACTTCACCTGGTTTGGACTTAGCTGCAATCACTAAATCGCGAATAGATTGATAGGGGCTGTCTGAAGCAGTAATTAAAACGTAAGGAGTTTGACCTAGGATATCTACATCCACCAAACTTTTGAGTGGGTCATAAGGCAATTTTTTATAGATTGCTGGATTAGCAGCGTAAGAAGCGGATTGCACCAAGAGGGTGTAACCATCAGGCTCAGAGCTGACAACTGCGCCAGTACCAATCAGGCCTCCAGCCCCAGGACGATTTTCAATAATGACGGATTGTTTCCAAGTTTCAGAAAGGCTTTTGGCAACAATGCGGCCGGCAATGTCAGCGCCAGATCCGGTGGTCAAAGGTACGATCATCTTGACGGTCCGATTCGGATAGTTTTGCGCGCTGGCAGGATGAGAGATTAGACCTAAAGCCAGGGCAAAACCGAAGAAAGCGCTCATTATGAGATGGCTTTTGTTCAAGTGAGGGGATTGCAATATCTTTCGCATCATGTCTCCAAAGTATTTTTATAGTTTCGTTAGATAATCTACCATGCTCTCCTTCAGATCGCCATGATCAAGATGGAAAATAAAATAATGAAGTATTCGCTAGAAAGTTGAAATAAATGAGTCAAGCATTAGAAAAACAGATCGTTAAGGTCAATGGCATAGACATTGCGTATCGATTTGATGGGCCCAGTGATGGGCATGTGGTACTGATGGCTAATAGCTTGATGTCCGACTGCAGTATGTGGGATTGGAATGTACCTGCATTAACTGACCGTTATCGTGTCCTTCGTTTTGACAAGCGTGGACATGGAGACTCCGAAACTACTCCAGCGCCATATAGCATTGCTCAATTAGCGGATGATGCCGTTGCTTTGCTCGATGCGCTCAAGATCGATCAAGTCCACTTCATCGGTTTATCGATGGGCGGCATGATTGGGCAACAGTTAGGTGCTCGCTATCCAGAGCGTATTTACTCCCTGTCTCTATGTGACACCGCTAGTGAAATGCCCCCGCGCAGCTTGTGGGAAGAGCGTTTTGAGATTGCCCGTAAGGAAGGAATTGCAGGCTTAGTGGATGGCACGATCAAACGCTGGTTTACAGCCCCTTTTATTGCCCGCGCCCCTAAGGATATTGCCAAGGTACGTGAGATGATTTTAAAGACGGGAGTGGATGGTTACTTGGGTTGCGCTAGCGCAGTGAGGGATATGGCCCAAACCACCATGCTGCTCAAGATTAAAGCGCCTACACTCATCTTGACGGGTCGCCAAGATCCTGCCTGCACAGTGGACCAGGCTATTGTGCTCAATCGCATGATTGATGGATCAAAGCTGGTCATACTGGAAGATGCCGCGCATTTATCAAATATTGAACAACCTGAGGCATTTAATCGGACTATCCGCGACTTTATTGATACAGTAGACAACAACTTATAGGAGATAAGAATGACTGAATTATCCGTGGCGCAAATAAAAGAAATGCGTACAGCTGTTTTAGGTGCAGCTGCTAAAGTGCCTGGTGCTCTGATTGGTCTGGGCATTTTATTTATTGTCTTGGGAATGATTGGTATTGCTGGTCAGACATTGTTCTCTTTTGTCTCCATCAACATTCTAGGTATCTTCTTAGTTGCTGGCGGCATTTTGCAAGGCGCACATGCTCTGAAATCATCGGGTTGGAAGAGTATGGGTGTGCAATTAATCTTGGCGGTGCTCTATGTTGTAGCTGGTATTTATACTTGGGCTTTTCCAATCCCTGCTCTAGAAGTCATTACGCTTTGGCTCGCGGCGATCTTCTTCATCACGGGTTTTCTGCGTCTGATCTCTGCCTTTCAGCATCGCCATTTTCAAGAATGGTTTTGGTTGGTATTGTCTTCTGCCATCTCCTTTTTGATGGGTGCGCTCATCATGGCTGGCTATCCAGAAAGTAGCTTGTGGTTACCTGGATTATTGATTGCGATTGAATTCTTATTGCAGGGTTGGTCTTTGTTATTTCTTGGCTTGGCTGCACGCTCATTAACGAAGTAATTAAGCTATTACTCAAATTTCCCAAGAGCTAATGAAATGAAAAAAACCGATCTATATAAAAACCTGGCTTTGGCAACTGCGCAGCGCATGAAGAATGCCACTAAAGTGCCAAAGCCTGGCGCAGCGGAGGATGTCGCCAAGACCAAGAAAGATCTGGCTAGCAGTAATCCATTGCTTACTTCTTTGATCGGTAAGACCAAGTCAAAGTAGTTCATTTAATAGGGTTGGGAGATATTGTTTTGAGAATGCGGTCTTTTCAAGCCCTACGAGTAACGGCATTCGCAATGGGATTAATCGCCCCTGTGAGCTGGGCTCAAATTGCACCCCCACCAAATTATGATCAGAAGCTGAGTGACGTAGTGGTCAATGCCACCCGTTCAGATACGCCTTTAGATCAGATGCCCCTGAATACGACGATCTTGACTAAAGAGGTATTAGAGAGTTCACCAGATCAAACCATTGATCAAGTGCTGAAGAATGTCCCCGGCGTATTTTTGAATGATGTGCCCTACTATCAAAAGGATCCTACCGGTCAAAGTATTAATGTGCGAGGTTTAGGTTACGGGCGCACACTCGTATTGATTGATGGCTTACCCGCAAACGATGCATTTTATGGAACGGTGCAGTGGAACTTGGTTCCAATGTCGTCGATTGAGTCGGTGGAGTTTGTGCGTGGTGGAGTATCCAATCTATATGGTAACTATGGCATGGGCGGCGTAATTAATATCAACACTAAGACGCCTAAAAATAGCGGCCAAGAGCTATCGGCCAGTTATGGATCCTTTGCTACAGGCAATGTAGCAGTCTCAAAAGATGTGATGGTGTCTGATGCCATGCAGATGCGTTTATCCGCTGATTACTTTTCGAGCGAAGGTTTTCAGAATTACGCAACGATTTATCCTGGCTCACCAGCGAATATTAAAAATGGCATGGGCACAGATGCGGTCAAGAATTCGAATATCCGCCTACAAAATTACTTTAAGCCCACGCAAGATACCAATGCTTTCTTGCGCATGGGTTACAGCACGATGGCTGATTTAAGCAATAACTATGCAATTGCACCCAATCTCATTCAGATGGCTGATATAGCTGCTGGCTCAACCACGCAACTCGATGTGGATAAAAAAGCGCAAGTGAATGTGTACTACCAAAATACAAATTTTTATAAACAGACGGCAAATAATTTAACGGCCGCTCCCTATAAGCCTTATATCAATGCGAACTATACGGATCCTTACTCTACTCTTGGGGCTTCAGCTCAATACACCCATGATCTGAAGTTGGCCGGAATTGATCAATACATCTTGGCAGTAGATGCTAGAAATATTTCCGCATCGAATCAAACCAATAATCTGGCCTACACAGGTGCAGTCAACTCGGTTAACTATGCGCAGGGGCAGCAGAATTTCTATGGCCTCCTGGGACAACTCAAATCTAAAGCAAGTGCTATACCATTAGAGGCTACCTTAGGTGCACGAGTCGATGCTTGGAATAGTCAGACACCAAACTATTACACGGCCAATTCTGGCAGTGCCCCAACCTATTCAGCGGTGCCAAATAAGAGTAAGACCCAGTTAAGCCCTTCTTTGGGTTTACTCTATAGGGCTAGTGCGGATTGGGATTTGCGATCTGCGGCGTATCAAGCTTTTCATGCGCCTAGCATGAACAATACTTTGCGGAGTTATGGCAATTCTGTCAGCGGATACTCCTTAGCTAACCCGAACCTGACGCCTGAGACGATGACTGGCTATGAGGTCGGAACGGACTATCGTTGGAAGAATGGTTTTGCACAACTGACTGCATTTAATAATTACATTCAAAACGCCATTACGAGCTACAAAATTACGAATACCAATTTAGCATTTGCCACTAGCTTGTGTGCATCCGCGGGCATTTCAGGTTGTGGTGCAAGTACAGGCGGATATACCAATGTCAGTTATTACACCAATCAACAAAACCTGTTGAGCCAGGGCTTAGAGTTTCAGTATCACCACGATATCAATCCGCACTGGGGTTTAGATGGAGGTTATAGCTACACCAAAACAACATTGACTTGGAGTGCGACTAGCGACCCGATTAATACTCAGGTAGGTGGCGTTCCTAGAAACATGGGCAATATCGGCATGACGTATTACCCAGTGCCGCAAGCAAGCCTGACAGCTACGGTGCGTTATGTGGGAAATTCATGGATGGCAACCGGCTCTCTGCCTGTTCCAGCTTATGCCGTCGTTGGCCTGAAGGCGAACTATCAAATGACTCCGCAGGCGGCGGTTTTTGCATCGGTAGTGAACCTATTGAATCGCCAGTACGTCACCTTTAATATCGCATCACAAGCTAGCTCCTACCAAGCAGGCATGCCTCAGGCGATTACCGTGGGCACTCGCATCCAATTCTAGGAGTGTTGTCTAAGGAATAACCCTAGTACGTCCAAGCGATTCTGCTGCTAGAAGAGTGATTAAATAGGGGCTAAGCTCGAAATAAATAAAAAATTCAGGGAAAAAATTCAAATGAAAGTAATCAATACACTAGCGATGAATAAGTTTGCCTCCTTGGCAGCTGTTTTATTGGCATCTTCACTGATTGGTTTGCAAGGCTGCTCAACGGCCCCGACAGCGACAGCAGAAGCTCCTAAGCCAGCAGCTGCGCCAGCCTGGAAACAGGGTATGGGCGCGGATATGTCCACCTCAAAGTTGGCGCCCTTAGCAGGCAAGATGACGGCTACCCCGGCGAGCGATATTCCTTTGAATACTCTGAAGTTACCCCCTGGCTTCAAAATTGAACTTTATGCAACAGGTATTCCTGGTGCGCGTGAAATGGCCATGGGTGACAACGGTAAGATTTATGTTGGCACTCGTGCGATTGGGCGCGTGTATGAGGTGAGCAATGATGGTAAAGAACGTACCAGCCGAGTAGTGGTCGATAAATTGGTGCAACCCTCCGGCGTTGCCTACAAGAATGGATCGCTTTATGTCATGGCGATTGATAAAGTCTTGCGCTACGACGGTATCAGCAAAAATCCTAATGTGGCACCAGTTGACATGACCTCTAAATTCAATCTGCCACCTGAGCAACACCATAATTGGAAGTACCTTGCCTTCGGCCCCGATGGAAAACTATATGTTCCATTTGGTGCGCCTTGCAATATTTGCGAACTGCCAACTCCAGAATATGCGCAAATCCGTCGCTACAATCCCGATGGTTCGGGCATGGAGGTCTTAGCGACAGGCGTGCGTAATACGCAAGGTTTTGACTGGCATCCCATTACCAAGCAACTTTGGTTCACTAACCACGGCCGTGACTGGATGGGAGATGATTCTCCTAATGACACTCTGAATATTCTCACTAAAAAAGGTGAAAATTTTGGGTTCCCTTATTGCCATGAAGGTAATATCCCGGATGACCAGATTGTGAAACCCAATCCATGTGCTGGAGTGACCAAGCCGATTGCACTGATGGGCCCTCATGCCGCTGTGATGGGTATCAAGTTTTATACCGGTAATATGTTCCCAGCGGAATATCGCAATGTGGCCTTTATTGCACGCAAGGGTTCTTGGAATCGTAATACCAAATCAGGTTATGACGTCGTGACTGTAAAGGCTGATGCAGACGGCAAGAATGCCAAGATTACCCCTTTCATCACCGGTTTCCTGAATTCAGGCGATCAATCCTTCTGGGGTCGTCCTACCTTCTTTATGCAAATGCCTGATGGATCGATGTTGTTGACCGATGAGCAGTTAGGTGCGATCTATCGAATTACTTATAGCAAGAAATAAGTCTTGGTATCTGTGCAGTCTATAAAAATAGCGGCGTTCATCTCGGGAGTTTTTCTCTCGCTGGTTGCGCCGCTTTCTTTTGCGCAGGACATGAGTGCTAAATTGGCTGTTTGCGCCGCATGCCATGGCGCTGATGGAAATGCCACGATGGCCGGTGTCCCTTCTTTAGCAGGACAGCCAAAGGTATTTCTTGAAAATAATCTCATTATGATTCGCGAAGGCATTCGAGAAATTCCAATGATGCAGGGGCAGTTAAATGGATTAACTGATCCGCAAATTATTGCCCTAGCAAAGTTTTATTCAAATCAGACCTTAAAACCCGAACCAGGTAAACGTGATGAGGTCCTCTATGAACGGGGGCAGTTGCTTTCAAAACAAGCCCTCTGTGGAACCTGTCATTTACCGGACTATGTTGGTCGTGAGCAAATGCCAAGGCTTGCCGGGCAGCGCGAGGATTACTTATTGCACTCGATGCGCCAATTTCGCAATAATCAAGCTACTGGTCGAGATACGATTATGGCTGCTTCCTTGTATGGCATGAATGACGATGACCTAAAAGCAATTGCGCAATATCTGTCGCAATCAAAATAAGGTTTAGTGAGTTAATTCGGCAAGTAGCAAAGCTCTCTGTTAGAGTGGCTCACTGACACTTACTACCTTTGCTGAGCTTTTAAAAAGAATACTGCGTTGCAGTCAAAAAACCATTTCCTACTCGTTGACTTTTTAAAGACTTTTGCGGCTTTAATTATTATTCTTCACCACCTTTCGAGTTATGGTCAGATCGCGGAAGATGCTCGCCAAGCTTTACCAGGGATCATGACCTGGTTATTTGAGTATGGACGTTACGCTGTACAGATTTTTTTGGTGATGGGGGGATACTTAGCTGCTCAATCGCTTACCCGTAGTAACGATCTAAAAAATTTCCGAACTATTTTAAAGATGATTTTCAATCGCTACTTGCGCCTGTTTGTGCCATATGTGGTGGCGCTAGTGATCACTATTGGTGCTGCTTGGGTAGCGCGATTTTGGGTTCAAGACGAATTTGTTGGCCAATCAGAAACCATGACTCAGTTTTTAGCGCACCTATTTTTTCTACAAGGTATTCTGGGGCTCGATTCCATCTCTGCTGGCGTTTGGTATGTAGCGATTGATTGGCAGCTCTATGCTATTTTGACCATCCTACTGGGAATGTTTCCTAGACTGCGTTCTGCAATATGGATCTTGACAATACTCTGCGTTACTTCCTTGCTGTATTTTAATCGACGCGGTTCTTATGAGAACTATTTCATCTATTTCATAGGTGCTTATGGCTTGGGTGTACTTGCTCAGCTTTGTAAAAATTATCCTGATTTATCGGTTAATCGCATTGCTAAAATTATTTTTTTACTAGTAGGGCTAGTCATTATTGCCTCTAGCTTTGAACAATTTTGGCTCAGAAATTTCCTAGCTTATGGCGTCGCTATCGCTCTGATCTTCTGGGGGGATAGAGCATACAAAGATCAGAGACAAGTACATAAGCTCCCTCAGCATCATTCTAGGCGCCATAAAATAGTGAATGGAATTTTGTGGGGCAGCAGAAGATCGTATTGCGCTTTCTTATTACACTTCTCTTTTGTTTTGCTCGCAAACAGTCTGTATATCGGATGGGGTATGGCTCAGCGCCATGATGGAGTGATGGCGCTTGCTCTGCTGTTTATCGCTTTAGTAGCAAGTTGGATGGCTGGGAACTATCTCTATCGCTGGATTGAAGTGCCTTCACGACACATCAAGCTTTAAATTCCCATCTCTTTTAAAACACGGAAGATTTCACGATAAGCTTTAGGCTGTTTGTTTGTTTCTTTTTCCTTGCGTGCATTACGAATGAGCGTACGCATAGTCTGAATATCCATATCCGGATATTGCTCAATCATTTTAGTAAACGTCTCATCATTAGCGATCAATCGATCACGATAGGATTCTAAATAGTGAAGTTTTGCAGTCTCGGCTTTACTAACACCTTGAATGGCACCCAACCGTTTCTGAATCGCGTCAAGCTCTTCACCATCTAAAAAGCGCATGAGTTTGCCAAGGTACTGTTTATGACGTCTGATGGCCTCAAAACTCTTGATCTTATTCGTTTCTGCAATGGCGGCCTTGATGGCTTCATCCATGGGGATAGTTTTTAAAGCATCGCTACTCAGCGCTGCCAGAACCTCAGCCAGCTTCTGGCGCTCGGTCATCTGGCGCTTTAGTTCTGACTTGCTGGGACCTGCGTCAAGATCTTCTTTCTTGGGGGTCCGGTTCTTTTCATTGACGTGCATGGCGCT
The DNA here is from genome assembly GCF_018882095.1 of Polynucleobacter sp. CS-Odin-A6. Classification (GTDB taxonomy): domain Bacteria; phylum Pseudomonadota; class Gammaproteobacteria; order Burkholderiales; family Burkholderiaceae; genus Polynucleobacter. The sequence goes on along the minus strand of NZ_JACVPD010000002.1, from coordinate 161,764 downwards.
ATTTTAGACGGGTATTGGGATGACAGCTTACTCCTTGCTCAGTTTCTGCTTTAGCAGTTTCAGATCAGCGCTAGAGAATAGCTGGCTTCTTCCAAGGAGCGATGTAGGTTTTAATCTACCTGCCTGAACATATCTACGTAAGGTAGGAAGTGAAATCTCCAAAAATTCTGCAGCCTCTTCTGCTGAAAAGGTTGCATTTCTGAGGTGTCCAAACACTTGCTCATGCGTATAGTCGCTATCTTGAAATGCATTTATCGCAATTAAAGAGAAAAATTTGATGCGCTCTTTTGAGGGCATTTTTTGCACGTGAGCAAATAGATCTTCTGCAGTCATGTATTGAGTCATATATAAAACTCACTTTCTATATTAAAGTGGCTTGAATTAGTCATTTGAATCGAATAGATTTTTTTAATTGCGCATAAAAGTTTTCATGTATACCGATTTGGAAAAATTCAATCCAGGTGATTTCAATTGCACAAGCAAAACAATCAAATTGATAAGCCATCAAATATTCCTGTGCATTAAAGCGAAACTTATAAACAAAAATCCCACGGAGATCGCCTTGCTTTTGTTCCCCTACCCTAGGGTTATTGCAAACTTCAGCGACCCTGATTTCAATTGCTAACTGCAATGGCTTGGAAGCCTTTTTTACAAATTGGGCAAATGCTCTTTTATAAGTGGTTCTCATGATCTAATATTAGATCAAATATGATCCTATATCAAATCAACAAAAATGACAAGAAATACCTGTTTTTTTGTATTGGTAAATAATAAGAAAGAATTCGTTATCGCCTTATTAGATGCAAAGACTATGAATCGAGCAAACTCCTACGACTACATCATCATCGGCGCCGGCAGCGCAGGTTGCATGCTGGCCAAACGCTTGACTGAGAATTCCGCTAAGCGTGTGCTCTTAATTGAGGCTGGCAAGAATGACAACTACATCTGGATTCATATACCGGTGGGTTACTTGTATTGCATTGATAACCCCCGCGCAGACTGGCGTTTCAAAACAGCAACCGAAGCAGGCTTGAATGGCCGTTCCTTGTTATACCCCCGAGGTAGAGTCTTGGGTGGCTGTTCTTCTATTAATGGGATGATCTATATGCGCGGCCAAGCTGGCGATTACGCCTCTTGGGTCAAAGCAACAGGAGATGATGCTTGGTCCTGGGAAAATGCCTTAAGACGCTATAAGTCATTTGAGGACTATCACGGCTCAGCCAATCAATGGCATGGTAAAAGTGGTGAGTGGACGGTCTCTAAGCAACGCTTGCGTTGGCCCATTATGGATATTTTTAGGACTGCTGCTGTAGAAGCGGGCATCCCTCAATCGGATGACTTTAATCAGGGTGATAACTTTGGTGTAGGTTACTTTGATGTGAGTCAGCGCAAAGGTTGGCGCTTAAATACCTCAAAAGCATTTTTGCGTGATGCTGCTAAACGCCCTAATCTTACGGTCGTCACTGAGGCAATGGTCAATAGACTATTAATTGATCCGAGCTCTAAAAATTGTTACGGTGTGCAATACATCAAAGATGGCAAAACGATAGAGGTGCATTGCACTCATTCCAATACAACCCATGCCGTCAATCAAGGCGAGGTAATCTTAAGCGCTGGTGCTATTGGTAGCGTACAAATTCTGGAGCGCTCCGGTATTGGGTCTGCTGCGCATCTCAACAAGCTAGGTATTCCAGTAATCACCGATTTGCCGGGTGTGGGCGAGAATCTGCAAGACCATTTGCAATTACGCATGATCTATAAAGTCAATGGTATTCAAACTTTAAATACCAAAGCCAACACGCTCTTTGGAAAAATGATGATTGGTCTGGAATACATTCTGAAGCGTTCCGGCCCGATGTCAATGGCGCCATCGCAGCTTGGTGCATTCGCCTACAGCTCTCCTGATCAATCCTCAGCCAATCTGGAATATCACGTACAGCCTTTATCTTTAGAAAAGTTTGGTGAAGATTTGCATCCCTTCAATGCCATTACTGCCAGTGTTTGTAACTTGCGACCTACCTCGCGTGGCAGTGTGCATATCCACTCCACCGACCCTGAGGAGCCACCCGTGATTGCGCCGAATTATTTATCTACGGACGAAGATCGTAAAGTGGCCGCTGAAGCATTACGCTTAACGCGCAAGATTATCGAATGCCCAGCGCTCAAACCGTATTCGCCTGATGAGTACAAGCCGGGTAAGCAATATCAATCTGACGAAGAGTTGATTAAGGCTGCCGGTGATATTGGCACAACGATTTTTCATCCGGTAGGAACCTGCAAGATGGGGCGCGATGATGATCCGATGGCGGTACTCGATTCTCAATTGCGCGTCAGAGGAATTCATCATCTGAGGGTAGTGGATGCCTCAGCAATGCCAACGATCACTTCAGGAAATACTGCAGCGCCCACCATGATGATTGCGCAACGCGCCGCTGAATTACTCGCTAGTGAATAGTTCAAAAATTCATCGCAGTTCACAATTACCAGCCAGCCATCTCCTGTTGGCCTTAGTCATTGTTGCGGTCTGGGGCACTAACTTTGTGGTGATTAAAAACTGTCTTGCTTCATTCCCCCCTTTTTACTTTGCTGCACTACGTTACTTATTTGCCTTATTGCCATTGGTTTTTTTTCTACCTAGGCCAAAGGCCTCCTGGGGCAATCTCTGTATTTATGGTTTGGCAACAGGGGTAGGTCAGTTCGGCATCATGTATTACGCCGTTAATAGTCAGATCTCACCAGGCTTAGCCTCTTTGGTGGTTCAGACGCAGGTTTTCTTTACCATTGGTTTTGCCATGCTCTTTACCAAAGAGCGGTTGCAGCGTTATCAGGCAGTAGCAGTAGCGGTAGCCATGACGGGTCTAGGCGTGATTGCGCTGCATACTGATGCCACTACTACTTTCTTGGGATTAGCCTTAGTGGTGTTTGCGGGTTTCTCATGGGGTATCTCCAATACAGCAAGCCGTCAGGCTGGCTCTATTAATATGCTGTCCTATGTTGTCTGGGGCAGCGCCTTCTCCATTCCCCCTTTGTTATTCATTGCACTGTTATTTGAGGGTGGTCCTGCGCATTTATGGGATGTGACGCTCTCCGCTTCTGTGGGGGCATGGATCGGTGTCCTTTGGCAGGCATGGGCTAACACGGTATTTGGCTACGCTGCTTGGGCTTGGCTACTCTCAAGGCATCCAGCTGCCGTAGTGGCGCCCGCACCATTGTTAGTACCCATTTTTGGTATGGGGGCATCCACCTTCTTTTTGGATGAACCTTTGCCGGCCTGGAAAGTCATGGCTGCTACCTTGGTTATTACTGGTTTGGTAGTAAACCTCTTCTGGCCTGCCTTAAAAGGGCGAATTCGGCAGTATTTTTAAGAACAACTTTGAACCCTGAGGGCTAATGTAAAACCCTAATATCAAGCCCTTTTTTTACCCCTATATTGACTGTAAGATGGACAGTTGTTTTAAAGCTTTGCCTACAACCATTTATTTAATGAGTACTTTTAGTCATGGAGACTTTATGAACATTCGTCGTCATATTTTTGCGGTAGCTGCTGCTGCAATGTTATCAACCGGCGCTTATGCTGCCGATATTAAAGTGGGTGTCGCTGGTCCATTTACTGGCGGCTCATCTTCAATGGGCGTGAGTATGCGTGATGGTGTGCGCCTTGCTGCCAAGGAAATCAATGCTGCAGGTGGTGTTAACGGCAATAAGATTGTTTTAGTTGAGCGCGACGATGAAGCGAAAAACGAGCGTGGTGTTCAAATTGCTCAAGAGTTGATTAATAACGAAAAGGTAGTCGCTACCCTCGGTTATATCAATACTGGTGTGGCTTTGGCATCCCAGCGTTTCTATCAGGACGCAAAGATTCCTGTATTAAATAACGTGGCTACCGGTACATTAATTACGAAGCAATTTCCAAACGCTGCTGAAAACTATGTTTTCCGTAACGCCGCTCCTGACAGTATCCAGGCTCCGATGATCGCTAAAGAAGCGGTTGAGAAGCGTGGCTTGAAGAAGGTTGCTATTTTGGCTGACTCTACTAACTACGGCCAATTAGGGCGTGACGACATGGAAAAGGCCTTGAAAACATACGGCGTTACACCTGTTGCAGTAGAGAAATTTAACATTGGTGACGTAGATATGACTTCCCAGTTGCTCAAGGCGAAGAATGCTGGTGCAGAAGTGGTGTTGACCTATGCAATTGGACCTGAGTTGGCACAAATTGCCAACGGTATGGCGAAATTGGGTTGGAAAAAACCATTGATTGGTAGCTGGACATTGTCGATGGCTAGCTTTATTGATACTGCTGGAAAGAATGGTAACGGTGCAACGATGCCGGAGACTTTTATTCAGCAACCTGCAACAACTCCAAAACGTAAGGTCTTCGTAGATACTTACCTCAAAGAGTTCAAGCCAAAAAATGGTGTCATCGCATCCCCAGTATCAGCCGCTCAAGGATACGACTCTGTTTACCTCTTGGCTGCTGCTATCAAGCAAGCCAACAGCACAGAAGGCCCTAAGCTCTTAGCTGCTTTGCAAGATTTGAAGACCCCAGTCGATGGTGTAGTGATGACGTACAACAAACCATTTTCTGCTTCTGATCATGAGGCTATTAAGGTTAAGGACGTAGTCATGGGTATTGTTGAAAACGGCCGCGTTGAGTTCTTAAATGCTGAAGATGCTAATGCGAAGAAGAAGTAATGTGATGCTAGCCAGTGCTGGGAGGTAGTATTTATCCCGCACTGCAGCAATTAAGGTAGTTAAAGAGCAAAACGCCGCCCACCAGGCGGCGTTTTGCTTACAATGTCGGATCGTTCACACAACAGTTTTAGATTCTTTAGGTCTACATCATGGAAATGTTTGCACAAATCCTCTCCAGCGGCATAGCGGTAGGAATGATCTACGCGGTCGTTGCCTTCGGCTTTCAGCTGACTTTCGCCACTTCTGGCACATTGAACTTCGGTCAAGGCGAGGCCTTAATGTTAGGGGCCTTAGTGGGTCTAACTTGCGTTGACTTATTTGGTATGAATTACTGGCTTATGTTGCCAATTGTTTGCATATTCGGCATGGTCCAAGGCAGCTTTGTTGAGTGGGTTGGTGTACGTCCTGCCATCAAAATTAAATCAGAGTTCGGTTGGATTATGTCAACTATTGCCTTGGGTATTATTTTCAAGAACGTTGCTGAAAATATTTGGGGCCGTGATGCACTGCCATTCCCATCGCCTTTGCCAATGGAGCCAATGAGTTTCTTGGGTGCGAATATTCTGCCAATGGAAATTTTGGTGGTAGTGGGCGCCCTGGTCATGATGTTATTAGTTGAGTTTTTTAATCGCAAAACGATTTATGGCAAAGCCGTAGTTGCTACAGCAAACGATCGCGATGCAGCTGGCTTAATGGGAATTAATACCAGCTTGGTTATTACCTTCTCCTATGCACTGTCTTCATTAACTGCCGCCTTTGCCGGCGTATTAATTGCACCATTGACCTTAACTGGCGCGACCATGGGTGGCGCTTTGGGTTTGAAGGCTTTCGCAGTGGCGATTATTGGCGGTCTGTCTAGCGGCCTCGGAATTATTGTGGGTGGTTTGATTCTGGGAATTGTTGAGACAGCAACCGGCTTTTATATTTCTACTGGCTATAAAGATGTACCGGGCTTGATCTTGCTCCTGTTAGTACTGGCATTCAAGCCATCGGGTCTGTTCGGCAAATCTGCGATTAAGAAAGTTTAATGATGAAATTGAAGTCTCTATTGCCTTTATTGGTTGCGATTGTAGGATTATTTTGTTTGCCGCTATTTATTCATAATCCGTATTACATTCACTTAGCTGAAACGATTCTGATTTATACCATTCTGCTATTCGGATTAGATATTGTGGTGGGTTATGTTGGTCAAGTTTCCTTAGGTCATGCAGCCTTGTTCGGAATTGGCTCTTACACTGCGGGCGTGTTGTTCTTTCATTTTGGCTTACCTATTTGGGCAACCATTCCGGCTTCCATTGTCGTCACGGCGATTTTCGGCGGCATCCTAGCTTTACCGGCACTGAAGGTAATTGGCCCCTATTTGGCGATGGTGACCTTAGCCTTTGGAACGATCGCTCAGATCTTAATTAACGAGATGACTTGGTTAACTGAAGGTCCTCTCGGCATCAAGATTCCAAAGCCCGAGCTCATGGGTGTGCCGATGACGAAGGCAGAGTATTTCTGGCTAGTCTCTGCCATCTTGATTATTTCTCTGATCGTGGTGGATCGTTTTGTCAAATCACAAATGGGTCGTGCTTTTGAAGCCTTGCGTGATAGCCCCATTGCTTGTGACTGTATGGGTGTTTCTGTATACCGATTTAAGGTCATTGCATTTGTGATTAGCGCGGGCTTTGCGGGCTTGGCTGGTTGCTTGTACGCTTATTCTGAGCAGTACATCTCTCCAAATACCTACAACAATGAATTAGCCGTGCTCTTCTTGCTCGGCATCATTATGGGTGGACGTAAGTCCCGTTTGGGTGCCTTTATCGGGGCAGCGATTATTGTGTTGTTGCCAAAACTCCTTGATGACATCAATTTATTCCGTATCGTGGCTTCGATCATTGCTATTGTGGTGGTGCTTGGTGCAGCAATGGCTCTGTCCAAGAAAATCACCACGGTCAGACGCGTTGCTATTCCGGTGGCAGGGGTTGTTGGTTTAGCAGCTTTTTCTTTCTGGCTAAATAGTATTTCAGATTGGCGCTTGAGTATTTTCGGCTTCATGATTTTGCTGGTGGTGTACTACTTGCAAAACGGTATTGTTGGCTTTACGAAAAGCTTCTATCAATCGATTGTTGGTAAGGCTAAGACGACGCGTGGGGGAGATGCTGAGGAAGTGGACGACTCCATTAGTTTTATTAGCGCAGTTGGAACGCAAAATGCAGGCACAGAGCTTCTGAAGGTTGATTCTGTATTGATGCAGTTCGGCGGTTTAAAGGCCTTAAATAATGTTGACCTTAGTATTAAGCGCGGCACAATTCATGGCTTGATTGGTCCTAATGGCTCTGGGAAGAGCACGATGATGAATGTGTTAACTGGAATCTATACGCCTACTGCTGGTAATGTGCTGTATGCAGGCCAAAGCGTAGTAGGCCGTACATCATCCGATATTGCTCTTTCTGGTATTGCCCGCACCTTCCAAAACGTGCAACTCTTTGGTGAGATGACGGCGATCCAAAATATTTTGGTTGGTCTACACCACACCTTTAAATCCAATATGGTGGAGATTGCATTACATCTACCGCGTTACAAGAAGGAAGAGGCTGAAGCGCATGCTCGCGCAATGGCCCTTCTTAAATTTGTGGGCTTAGATGATTTGGCAAATGAAGAAGCGCGTAACTTGCCTTACGGTAAGCAACGTTCTTTAGAAATCGCCCGCGCTTTGGCGTTGGACCCTGAGTTATTGCTCTTGGATGAGCCCGCTGCTGGCTTGACTGCACCCGATATTAAAGAGCTCCTGCGCATCATTCGTAAGATCCGCGATAGCGGTATTACCTTCATCCTCATTGAGCATCACATGGATGTGGTGATGTCCGTATGCGATACCGTATCTGTATTGGACTTCGGTCAGAAGATTGCAGAAGGTAAACCCGCTGAAGTTCAGGCAAACGAGAAGGTGATTTCTGCCTACTTGGGTACTTAATCACTAGAACTATATTGAATCGGTAAATACCATGTTATCTATTAAGAATCTTGAAGCAGGCTACGGCAAAGTAAAAGTTCTGCACGGCATCAATATTGATGTTCCTAAAGGGCAAGTCATTACTTTGATCGGCTCGAACGGCGCCGGCAAAACAACGACGATGCGCGCAATTACCGGCATGATCAAGCCTACCGGTGGTGAGGTGACTTTGGGCGGTGAAAAAATTGATGGTTATGACTCTCATAAAATTGCCCGCTTGGGTTTGGCACATAGCCCAGAAGGCCGTCGCGTATTTACGACTATGTCGGTGAATGACAACCTGCTATTAGGCGCATTCCCACGCTTTACAGGTAGTCGCCCTAAGGGTGACATCAAAAACGATTTAGAGCGTTCTTTAGAAATGTTCCCGCGCCTGAAAGAGCGTCGCAATCAACTTGCTGGGACTTTGTCTGGCGGTGAGCAACAGATGTTGGCGATGGCGCGTGCGGTGATGCTCAATCCAGAGATTATTCTCTTGGATGAACCTTCAATGGGTCTTGCGCCGATTTTGGTTGAAGAAGTATTTCGGATTATTTCTAACCTCAAGGCACAAGGCGTCACTATGTTGTTGGTGGAGCAATTTGCTGCTGCAGCTTTGAAGGTTGCTGACTATGGATACGTTCTGGAGAACGGGAAGATTGCTACTCACGGTCCTGCTGATAAGTTGATGGATGATCCGGCAGTAAAGGCAGCTTACTTGGGCGGTGGCACTAGCCACTAAATCCTTGCAATTGCAGTCGTAGTTGTCGTTTTCGTGAAAAGGCCCTCCAATGAGGGCTTTTTCTATTGGAGCAGCACGATTGCCTCTCGAAACAATAGCGCATGGTGGCTCTTAAATAGTAGATTAAATGAATTCCTAATTAATAAACACCACTTTTAAAGTGGTGTTGAAGTCAATCACCACCCCAGATCCCTTGTAAGATGCATGCTGATGGATGCACAAGCCCTTGAGAAGCTCGTACTGATGAAGATGCCGTTTGGTAAGCATGCTGGCCGAGCATTAGCTGATCTACCTGGTAATTATTTGGCGTGGTTTGCTCGGGAGGGATTTCCTAAGGGTGAGCTTGGGGAGTTACTCGAGTTAATGCATACCCTAGATCACAATGGCTTACGAGGGTTGTTAGCGCCGATTCAGCGGGCCCATGGAATCGTTGCCCGTACACGCGACCATTAGTTTTATTTGGTACGCACTATCGCCGTTACGCGATTGCGTTCATAGCTAACGGCGGGAGAGTCTGGCGGGCTACTTTGTAACAGCGTGACTTGTATTGATCCTTGCGCCAGAATCTCCTGGGCTAACTTTTGAGCCAACTCTTCATTGCGGTCATATTGAATTTGGATGCTGGCAACCCGCCCTGATTGAATATCAGAAATAATCGCTTTTACTTTTTGCGGTGAGAGCTGATCAAAAAATACGGGATACCAGCCGCCCATCAGCTGCTTCCCGACTGATTTAACTATTTCAGCCTGCTTATTCGATTTACTGTCACCGCTATCTATCGGTAAATGAAAGTCGATACCTGTTCTCTGAACCAGCTCCGCATAAGTGATCGGTGGACTCATTTGTGCTTCATCGGTATTTTCTATCCAGTAGGCCCAGGCTTTCTTTTTAGCGGGGTCGTAGACTAGTTTATAGATATGCGTTGGAATGGAGACCTTGCTTTTACCAAGACTGCCAGCTTGGCCAGTTGAGCCGGTGTAGACATAAATATCACCCTGGGCACGTTTGATATACATCCTGGTTGGCTCTTCAACTCGCTTGGCCCAAATGCCCTGATTGTTTTGTCTGGCCTGCGGCATCATATTTGCCAGTGAGAAGGACTGAGCCATCCCTCGCTCCCGAGTCATATCACCGGCAGGAACATTATGTCCACGGTCATAGCCGCTGCCCCGATAGTCTGCCAATAGGGAACGCTCGTCGAAGGGAAGCCTAGCCTCTTCGTAAAACTGATTGGTGCGCCGTGGGTGGGGGGCCTGAAGCTGCTCCCCATTCAGTTTCTCAACGGTGTAGATGGGTTTTTTATCAATTGGTGAGTAGTAGATGGCGAAATCATCAAAGCAGAGATCTCGCCCGGCTTGCGCTGTAGTGGGGATTTGCTGTGCTGGAAATAGATCCTGGCATTCATTAAAGAGAGCCAAGGCGCTTAGCGGTACCCAGAGGGTGCTCAACAGCAGAAGTTTAGCCAACCAGTTCATTGCATCTGAGTGTAATGATTACTGACGAGAAAGATCGGGTATGACTTTTTTGATAGAGGGGACCTAGCTTCAGGGAGAATATTCAATTGGCTTTTCGGTACTGCTGATGGCATTTTGCTCAAAGGCAAGGTGCTTAGTACTGGTCAATTGTTATCAAAGATCATAACGAGATGAATACTACCTATAGAGAAAATGGCAGCTCTGAATACTAGATGTATGGGTTTGAGCTTCCATTTAAAGTTGAAAAATAGTAAAAAAGTCTGATTTTTAGTGCTTTTTTATTATGTGGAATAAGTCCCCACTAACTTCCGTAAGTAATTGATATGAATGGATTAATTATCAAATGAGGAAGCCTTAGTGGGGATTGTACCTATTTCAAGACCTATAAGTTATTGAAACTACTTTCTATATTCTTGACTTGATATAAGAACCTTCTTAGGATGAGGCTTGTTAATAACTTATTGCAGTGCAACACAAGTCAGAGTTTAGATTTGTGGGGTGCCGCAAGACCATGAATGATTAAATCTTTTTTTACTAGTTCCAATTATATGAATATGTCCCAGCCAGCCATGGTTGGGGCTAAACAGGTGCTAGCCCGCGCTCTTTCTCCCGTCTACCGGGTCTTGAATGGCTTATTGATAGTGACTGTCTTTGCAACAGTAGGACTCTGGCTATCCGGAAATGGTACTCAAGCAGGTGCTTTTGACTTAGCTCGCATCTTGGTTCCCGACGAAGCCCGCAATCTTGTTTGGAAAAATGGTTTTGGAGTGCTTTATCAATATCAAGAAGAGGCTGCGCAAGCGCTCGCGGACAAAGAGATCGCTAGCGTGATCTATGGAAAGTCTGCTGCCACCACGGGTAATGGATTATTGGGAGTCAAAGGCCAAACAGTCGCTCTTTTGATGCCTTCGGTAGCCCAAACAAAGGTAAGGCCGATTTCCGATTTATCTGATCGTATCCCAGTCTCAAAGATGGATCCTCAGGCCCTCGATTCCAAATTAATGACTTCGATTAAAAATCAACGTGCGGTTGCTGATTTCTTTGAAGATAAGTACAAGCTGGATCGAGCCAAGATTGAAGAATATGTTTCCAACGCCGTGTTGATTGCAAAAGAAGTCAATATCGACCCTGTGTTGTTACTCGCCGTGATCTCAGTAGAGTCAAACTTCAATCCAAACATTAAAAGCCATGCTGGTGCTGAAGGCTTGATGCAGGTAATGACTTCAATTCATCGTGACAAATACGCTTTGTATGGCGGCGCAGCAGATGCAGTAAAGCCTGAAGTCAATATTCGAGTGGGCGCTTATATTTTGAAGTATTTGATTGCTACTTCTGGTTCATTGCGAACAGGTCTTAAATATTATGTCGGTGCCGCCAATGCAGAGAACGACGGCGGTTATACCGATAAAGTGATGGCTGAGAGAAATCATTTGATCAGCTTATGCCAACCGACAGCCCCAAGCAGGCTTACTTTGAACGGCAAAGCTTTGCGTACATAATTTCTATTGTTCGCGTGATGAAAATAAAGGCCACTCAATGAGTGGCCTTAGTATTTCAAAGCTTTGTTACCTTTAAAACTAATTGATTCCATGTAGTTCGACATCGAAAAGGAGCGTTGCATTCGGTGGAATAACCCCGCCAGCACCGCGTGCACCATAGCCCATTTCAGAGGGGATGATGAGGGTGCGCTTACCGCCAATCTTCATTCCTTGTACACCCTCATCCCAGCCCTTAATCACATGGCCAGCACCTAGAGGAAAGCTAAATAATTGGCCGCGGTCAAGTGAGCTATCAAATTTTTGGCCCTTGTGATCTGGCGCCTTTTCGTCAAATAACCAGCCGGTGTAGTGCACATCCACATGATTGCCAGCAGATGCCTCTTTACCATCACCAACGACCGTATCTATTTTTTTGAATTCGTTCATGTTTTATCCTTCTCTTTGGCTGAAATTGAAGGGCTAGTATATTCCGTGCCCTATCTTTTTGTTCAGGTAAACCAATAGGACAAAATTCGTACCCCGCTCTGCTAATCAATCTCTGCTTGCATTTGGTAAGGCGTCCTAGGCTAAAGCGTAGTAACCGACTTCCTGCGATTGCTGCTGAGCCAAATCAAGGCGACTGCTGTCACTGCCACAGGTAATAGCGATCCCAGATTGAGAATGTTCCAGCCTTGTGAGGTAATGAGGGCCCCAGATCCAAATGAAGTAAAGGCCATTGTGCCAAAGACAAAGAAGTTGATTGCTGCTTGAGCCTTGTCACGCTCTTCAGGTCGATATGCTGTCATCGCTAATGATGTGGAGCCAGTAAATAAAAAGTTCCAGCCAACCCCCAATAAAAATAGTGCAAGCAGAAATTGATTAAAGTCGACGCCAGTTAATGCGATTGCAATACAGAGTAGGTTGAGGGCAACACCCACACCCATAATTTTGAGTGTGCCAAAGCGCTGTATCAAGGAGCCCGTAAAAAATCCGGGTGCAAACATCCCGATCACATGCCACTCCAATACCATTGCTGTATCAGAAAATGGCAGGCCACAAATTTGCATCGCCAGTGGCGTCGCAGCCATGAGCAAATTCATCACGCCATAACCGAGTGAGGCGCCGATCACGGCAACCATAAAGACGGGCTGTTGCAGAATGGTTTTGAGGTTCCTGCCGGCAGAAAGTGAGTGCTGGTTTTTGAATTCTTCTGGAAAGTGGATAAATTGCATCACGACGATCCCAATGAACCCTGCAACGGAGAGGGTGAGGTAAGCACCTAAGAAGGCGGTATTAAATAGATCTCGAGTCCAAGAGGCCAGGTTTGGCCCAATGACTGCACCGAGAATGCCGCCAGCTAAAACCCATGAAACCGCTTTATCCCTTTGGCTGATATCCGTTAACTCAGCAGCAGCAAACCGATAGAGCTGTCCATTCGCGCTGTAATAGCCGGCAATAAAGGTCCCTAGTACCAATAGCCAGAAATTTTTAGAAATAGCGGCATAGGCACAGAGAAGGGCTGAGAAGATCGCCACCAAGAGGCCTAGCTGAAAAGAGCGCCTACGGCCGAAGTTATTTTGGGTTTTGGCAACAATGGAGGTTGAAACGGCGCCGCCAACGACATAACCCATTACAGGCAAAGTCGCCATCCAGGCTACCGGGCTCAGACTAAGGCCAACTAGTCCATTAATCGCTATAAAAGTCACATTATTGGTCAGAAATAGGCCCTGACAGAGGATTAACAGCACGAGATTCTTGTTCAGCAGGGGGTGCTTGTTCATCATGTATCGCAGTTTACGGCGTAACTTCAAGGGCGCTTGGTTTTCTGCAACCCTTGAATTCAAGACAATTCACTCGCTTTAGTGCCAAAACCGCTTAAATTGCCGGGTTCGATGATCTAAAATAGCGGTCTCGGTCCAGCGTGTCCAGTTTCACCCAGGCAGCCAAAAGCGCCTGAGGTCCGGCGTGCTGAATGCGAGGGGGCTCGGTATCAGCCGAACCCAAATACGGAATCATATCGAGGAAAAATTAATGGCTGCAGAGACATCAAAGATTATTTACACGCTGACAGATGAAGCGCCAGCATTGGCAACCTGTGCATTTTTGCCGATCATTCGGACATTTACTGCACCCGCTGGAGTGCAGATTGTGACGAGTGACATTTCTGTTTCAGCACGTATCTTGTCAGAGTTCTCTGATTGTTTAACTGCCGAACAGCAGGTCCCAGATAATTTGGCTGAACTGGGCCGCATGACTCTGTTGCCGGACACTAACATTATTAAATTACCCAACATCAGCGCATCAGTGCCACAGTTGCTCGCTGCCATTAAAGAATTGCAAGCGAAGGGCTATTCCATCCCTGACTTTCCGGATGACCCTAAAAACGACGCTGAAAAAATCATCCGTTCCAGATACTCTAAGTGTTTGGGTAGTGCTGTAAACCCCGTGTTACGCGAAGGGAATTCTGATCGACGCGCACCCAATGCCGTGAAGCGTTACGCCCGTAAGAACCCGCACTCGATGGGTGTATGGAGCCAAGCATCCCGCACACACGTATCTCATATGCACGGCGGGGACTTCTATGCGGGTGAAAAGTCAATGACAATGACGAAGGCATGTGATGTCCGGATGGATTTAGTCACCAAGAGTGGCAAGACAATTGTTCTAAAACCAAAAATTTCTTTGCTTGCTGGTGAAATTATTGACAGCATGTACATGAGTAAAAAAGCACTCTGTGATTTCTACGAAAAAGAAATTGAGGATGCTTACAAGACGGGCATGATGTTATCCCTGCACGTGAAGGCAACCATGATGAAGGTATCTCACCCCATCGTGTTTGGCCACGCTGTCAAGATTTTTTATAAAGACGCATTTGAAAAGCATACGAAGTTATTTGAAGAGTTGGGCGTCAATGTTAACAACGGTATGAGCAGTGTGTATGACAAGATCAAAACCTTGCCAGAGTCTAAGCGCGAAGAAATTATTCAAGATTTACACGCTTGCCATGAGCACCGCCCCGCATTAGCGATGGTGGACTCTGCTAAGGGGATTACTAATCTCCATTCACCAAGTGATGTGATCGTGGACGCCTCTATGCCAGCAATGATTCGGGTAGGTGGCAAGATGTGGGGCGCTGATGGCCGTTTGCATGACACCAAGGCAGTGATTCCAGAAAGTACTTTTGCGCGTATCTATCAGGAAATGATTAACTTTTGCAAGACCCACGGTAATTTTGACCCAACTACGATGGGTACCGTACCCAATGTCGGTTTGATGGCGCAGCAGGCTGAAGAGTACGGCTCACATGACAAGACTTTCGAAATTACTGAAGCTGGCGTCGCTCGGATTGTTGCCGATGACGGTACGGTATTACTTGAGGAGGACGTAGAAGAGGGTGATATCTGGCGGATGTGCCAGGTTAAGGATGAGCCGATTCGTGACTGGGTAAAGCTCGCTGTCAACCGTGCACGTCTTTCCCATACTCCAGCAGTGTTCTGGTTGGATGAGTACCGCCCCCATGAAGCAGAATTGATTAAGAAGGTTCAAGCCTACTTAAAGGATTACGACTTAACGGGTGTGGATATTCAAATCATGTCTCAGACTCGTGCCATGCGCTACACCCTAGAGCGCGTCATTCGTGGCAAAGATACGATCTCGGTGACCGGCAATATTTTGCGTGATTACCTCACCGATTTATTCCCCATTATGGAGCTCGGTACGAGCGCCAAGATGCTCTCTATCGTACCTTTGATGGCAGGTGGCGGCCTCTTTGAAACAGGCGCTGGCGGTTCTGCACCGAAGCACGTTCAGCAATTGGTCGAAGAGAACCATTTGCGTTGGGATTCATTGGGAGAGTTTTTGGCTCTAGCAGTGTCCTTAGAGGATATCGGAGACAAAACCGGCAATCCTAAAGTGAAACTCCTAGCCCGCACTTTAGATGAGGCGACTGGTGCATTATTGGATAACAATAAATCACCGTCTCCACGCACTGGTGAATTGGATAATCGCGGTAGCCAGTTTTACTTGGCAATGTACTGGGCCCAAGCTTTGGCTGCACAAACCGAAGATAAAGAATTGCAAGCCCACTTTGCGCCCATTGCAAAAGCACTAACGGATAACGAGCAACAGATCATTGCAGAGCTCAAAGCAGTACAAGGTAAGCCAGCTGATATTGGTGGTTACTTTGCGGCGGATCCAGAGAAGTGCAAAACAGTGATGCGTCCTAGCGCAACCCTCAATACCATTTTGAAGGCGGCCCAGGTCGCTTAAGTTAGTAAATGCCTTCCGTTCTATTAAAAAAGGCAGACCAGTCGGTTTGCCTTTTTTCTTGCCCCACTTCTTTTTTGCAGGCAAATTGAGTAGTTCAGCATTAAATCGCCAAGCGTAGGAGAATAGTTAATATTCGCATTATTTGCTGAAATCCACTACGGAGACTTTGATATGCACCCTATTGATCAGAAGCAACTTTCTCAAGAAGTGACCCCTCAAGCAGTTTTTGAGGCTCGCCGAGATTTGATTAAATCTGCAGCTGCCGGTGCGTTTGGTTTAGCACTAGCGCCTTGGTTCTCGCGGGATGCCTTGGCTAACAATTCTCAAAAGTTGATTGCTAGTCCTAATCCAGATTTCGTCCTGAAGGAGGAGTCAACAAGCTATAAGTATGTCACTGGATACAACAATTTTTATGAGTTCGGTACCGATAAAGCGGATCCAGCTGCGAATGCGGGGAGTTTGCAAACGCGCCCGTGGACTGTCACGATTGAAGGCTTAGTTAAAAAGCCGATGACCTTGGATCTTGATGCACTGCTCAAACTTGCCCCAATGGAGGAGCGTATTTATCGGATGCGTTGTGTTGAGGGATGGTCAATGGTCATTCCATGGGATGGCTATTCCTTATCTAAATTATTGAATCAGGTTCAACCTTTAGGATCTGCAAAATATGTGGAATTTATTTCTCTAGCCGACCCTAAACAAATGCCGGGTCTGAAGAGTCGAGTAATTGAATGGCCCTATCGTGAAGGTCTGCGCCTAGATGAGGCAATGAACCCTTTAACCTTGCTCACCTTTGGTCTTTACGGTGAGACCCTGCCAAAGCAAAACGGCGCTCCAGTACGAATTGTGGTGCCTTGGAAGTATGGCTTCAAGAGTGCGAAGTCGATTGTCAAAATTCGCTTAACTGAAGAGATGCCGAAGACGAGCTGGAGTCAGTTTGATGCCCGCGAATATGGTTTTTACTCTAATGTGAATCCTTCAGTAGATCACCCGCGTTGGAGTCAAGCAACTGAGCGCCGCATTGGTGATCCTAAAGGGACATTCGCCCCTAAAATAAAGACCCAAATGTTTAATGGTTATGGCGATCAAGTAGCCAGTATGTACTCTGGTATGGACTTAAAGAAGTTCTATTAATACAGAGTAATCAATAGAACTTGATGAAGGTCTTAATTTTTTTACTGGCGCTCTTACCCCTAGATCGCTTGATTTGGCTCGGCTATACCGATGATCTAGGTGCCAATCCCATTGAGTTCATTACCCGCTCGACCGGAACTTGGGCTTTAGTTTTCCTCTGCCTTACGCTGGCAATGACCCCACTGCGTTTGGTGACTGGTGTCACAAGCTGGATTCGGTATCGCAGAATATTGGGTTTATTCAGTTTTTTCTATGCCTGCATTCATTTTGGAATCTGGCTTTGGCTTGATCAAAATTTTGATCTGGTAGAAATGTGGAAAGATGTTGTGAAACGGCCCTTTATTACGATGGGCTTTATCAGCTTTGTATTACTCATTCCATTAGCGTTGACTTCCACTCGTTGGGCGCAAAGAAAACTAGGCCGCCGCTGGATGCAGTTGCATCGCGTGATTTATCTCATTGTCTGTACCGTGATCCTGCATTATTGGTGGCATAAGGCAGGAAAAAATGATTTAGACACAGTGAGTATTTATGCTGTCATCTTGCTATTACTGTTATGTTGTAGGGTTCCTTACATACGTAAGCTGCTGAACAAACTTTCTTCTATTCAAGATCGCTAATCTGATGACAGCAAGACAGATCGGTAGCTTCCTACTACCTCCCGGAATCGATATCTTCGAGCGCGGCTGGTTGTCAGCAAATAATATTTTTCTTTATAGTGATGACGATATTTCGCTGGTGGATACTGGCTACTGCGCACATCAGCAGCTCACTGTTGACCTAGTTGTCAATGCACTAAAGCAATCTGGCTCACTAGACCTTAATAAGGTAGTGAACACACACTTGCACTCAGATCATTGCGGAGGCAATGCAGCACTGGCAAAACAATTTGATTGTGAGATCTGGATACCAAAAGCTGAGGCGATCGCTGTTCAGCATTGGGATGAAGAGTTACTCAGCTTTCAACAATTAGGACAAGAGTGCCCCCGTTTTACTCATCAAGGTCTGTTGGTGCCGGATGAGGAAATCCGATTGGGTCGCTATCAGTGGCAGATTCTTTCAGCTCCAGGCCATGACAACCATTCAATCATGTTGTATCAAGAGCAACATCAAATCTTAATCTCGGCCGACGCACTCTGGGAAGATGGCTTTGGCGTGATTTTTCCTGAGCTCTGGGGTGAGGGTGGCTTCGAAGAGGTGGCGCAGACATTAGAGTTGATTGAGAAGCTCCCAGTGGCTTTAGTTATTCCAGGGCATGGCAAGCCTTTTACGGATGTAAAAAAGTCACTTGATATTGCGAAGTCGCGTCTCGATTACCTCTCCAGTGATGCTGATCGTAATGCACGTCATGGGGCTAAGGTTCTCCTGAAGTACAAGCTATTGGAATGGCGCAGTAGGGAAATGAAAGAGGTATATCAATGGATGGGCGTCACTCCAGCACTAGAAAACATTCGTGAGCAACTGAATATGACGATTGAGGATTTTCAGTTGTGGCTGCCACAGGCTTTGGTGAAATCCAAGGTCGCAGTCATTGAAGGGGATAGCCTCATAAATCTTGACTAGAGTCTTGATCAGATACTTTCCCCGGCTATAGTCTTCCCTGGAGATCACAGCAGAGCTAGCGAAATCAGAGGAGAGGTAAGAAGATGAGCAATAATTCCTAAGAATGTCATAGAGGCTTTAGTATTAAACGACTCTCTCAATTACAAAACAATCAGAAGAAAAAAATATGGAACATACCGTTTTAGTGACTGGCGCTACTGCCGGATTTGGTGAGGCTACTGCCCGCCGCTTTCTGGCTCATGGCCACAAGGTGATTGCCTTAGGAAGACGCGTGGAACGCCTAGAGGCTTTGAAAACATCTTTGCCTGCTGAGCAGCAGAAAAAATTACTCACTCTAGCTGTAGATGTTTGCGATAGTGCGCGGGTTGATGAGCTTGCTGCTAGCTTGCCTGCTGAATTTGCTAACGTAACTTTGCTCGTGAATAACGCGGGCTTGGCTTTAGGTCTAGAACCAGCGCACAAGGCATTTCTTGTTGACTGGGATCGCATGATTGATACTAATATTAAGGGCTTAGTTCACATGACCCGCGCTTTTTTACCGGGAATGGTTGAGCGTCATTGCGGGCACGTGATCAACCTAGGATCTGTAGCGGCTAACTATCCCTATCCAGGGGGCAATGTTTACGGCGGTACCAAAGCATTTGTTCAGCAATTTAGCTTGAACTTAAGAGCAGATTTAATTGGAACACCGGTGCGTGTCACTTGCGTTGAGCCTGGCATGTGCTCCGGCACGGAATTTTCGAATGTGCGCTTTAAGGGGGATGATGATAAGGCAGATAAGGTCTATACCGGCGTCAAAGCGTTGAGTGCGGATGATGTAGCCGAGGCAATTTACTGGTCTGCCAATTTACCAAGCCATATGAATATTAATTTATTAGAGTTGATGCCGGTACAGCAGTCTTTTAATGCGTTCAACATTCACCGCGGAGATTTATAAGCAGTCTAGACTGTCGATTTCCACTGATAAAACCGGGGATAGAGACGCATGACTACGGGGCCGTTGAAATCCCAAGATTTACAAGTTCCCAAATAAAGGGGCGGCTTAGTGTCATCTGCATTAAAGAGTGCCCCGGGAATAGATTGAAAAGCAGCGGTAGCAATATTGCTTAATAGTTCTCGTAAATGCGTACAGCCTTTAATTCCGCCGAGATGTTCATTAATTGTCTTACGCCAGCCTTTGCCGATGCGCTCCCCAATTAATGCATCCATTGGTGGGATTACTTGTGGGCATTCAGGGTGAGGATGACTGTCCATTGCCACCTCGATTGCTTGAATGACTAATTCAGTATTCACGGTAATGCGAACCCACATATCGTGAAAAGCTTGCCCTGGCTCCCAAGTCTTCCCGCCGGTAGTAAAAGGATGAAATTTGAAGTCACGTAAATGGGCTTCAATATCCCATAAACCATCTTCACGGGCAAAGCCCTGAAAAGTAATTTCACGGTTATGGAGAGGGCTTCTAGGGGCTGGATTCGATAGCATACTGGCGGTAATAAATTGGATAATAAAAAATATTGGTTAATGATAACGACTTCATTGCACAGTCTCTAAGTCAGGTCAGTTTGTAGTATGCTCGGCAACATCTATGGCCAAACCGATTTCGCTCGAAAAAATATTATTTAGCCAGGGCTTTGGGACTAGGCGTTATTGCAGTGATTTGGTCTATGCCGACCTAGTCAAAGTCAATGGGGTATTGGCAGAAGATCCGGAAGAGCGCATTGCCACCGAAGGTTTAATACTCAATGTCGAGGGCAGGAATTGGGAGTTTCATGAAAAAGCCTATATTGCTTTTCATAAGCCTCCCAACTACGAGTGCTCTCATAAAACGACCCATCATCCCAGTGTGTATAGCTTACTACCCAAGCCTTTTGTGGAGCGGGGTGTGCAGTGTGTAGGTCGCCTCGACTTTGATACAACGGGCTTAATTTTAATTTCAGATGATGGCCAATTTATTCATCGGATGACTACTCCGAAGAAAAATATTGGTAAGGTCTACGAGATCACTACCCCTGAACCGATTACTCAAAAGCAAATAGATCATTTACTTAGCGGCGTTGTACTAGATGATGATCCAGAGCCCTGTTTTGCTTCCGCCTGCAAACAGCTTGGCGATCACGCCTTGGCAATGACGATTGTGGAAGGGCGCTATCATCAAGTGAAGCGAATGATGGCTGCAGTGGGTAATCACGTGGCTAAGCTGCATAGAACAAAAATTGGACAATACATCCTGCCTGCTGATTTAGCTGAGGGTGAGTGGCGCTGGCTTTATCCAGAAGATTTACAAAAATTATCTAAGAGTGTGGAGGTATCAAATGTCTAAGCCAAATCTGCTTGCCCAAGATTTTGATTTTCAAAAGATGTTGCCTGATTGGCAGGTCAGTTCTAATCAGCAAGAGTTAGAGCGAAAATTTATCTTTAAAGACTTTAAAGATGCTTTTCAGTTCATGACGCTTTGTGCAAACTTTGCCGAGGAAATAGATCACCATCCGGATTGGTCTAATGCTTGGAATATGGTATCCGTTCGATTGAGCACCCATTCAATGAAGGCATTAACTGAGCTAGATCTTTCTATGGCCCGTGCCATGGATCAATTTTCGTTACAGATCTTGGGGTAACAACCTTACTGAATTTCCTCGTCATCTTCATCCTCGGAGGTAATGCTCATCAGGATGGTGGCTAAAAGCCCATAGACCACTTCAGTGGCGATCATGCCATCTTCATCAAGCTCATCGATCAGATCATTCAAGCAATCTTCTGTAGGCTCATTTAACAGCGTCATGGCGCATTCGCACCCATAGTCAAAATCTTCGTCGTTTGGAGTTTGGGTATCGTTCGTCATATTGATCCTTTGAGTGATGTTGCAGAATAGCAAATAAAGTCTTGCAAGCACAGACCTATTGCTTAACTAGGCTAAAAAATTCTTTGCACTTCAGATTTTTTGCAGTTTTTGGGCAACTTGATTAGAGCGGGAGATTGGCGGTTTTAAAGTCGGGATCATCGTCGATAGTGGATACCTTGAACCCCAATTCATTCACCAGATGAAGCATTTTAGAATTATTGGCAAGGACATACCCCGCCATTGCTTTTAAACCATTCTCTTTTGCATGGTTTATCAGGTCAAGCATTAAATGTGTACCTACTCCATGTTCAGTGTGACTATCACTCACGCTGAGAGAGAATTCACAAATAGGTTGCTTAGGCAGAGTGATGTAACGTGAGATACCAATAATTTCTTCGTCCCCATGTTGATTCTGAATAACAGCAACTAAAGCCATTTCTTTTTTATAGTCCAAGTGCAAGATATTTTCTAAAAAATCATTCTGTAAATTGGCGATTGCATGTGCGAATCTCAGATAACGGCTTTCAGGTGAAAGGTGGTTGAAAAGGTCAATGAGACGTTTTTTGTCATCCAACTGAATTGGGCGAATAAAGTAAGCCTTGCCCTCGCCCAGTGGGTAGTATTTATTTGGAGGGGGTAGGGATGTTTTCATGGGCGCAGCTCACCTGAGGTGTTCACCTTCAGGATACTGTGATTAGCTATTCGCACATAGTAGTTTTGACTCTAAAATGAGCCATTCTTCTTACCGCGTCATTTGACCCATTGATGATCCCTTTGCTCCAGGCCTTTAACCAGCATTCAGCCACCTTTTTTGTGCTGGCTGCAATCAGTGTGCTGATTTTGGGTATGTCAAAGAGTGGCTTTGGTGCCGGTCTAGGTGTCATTGCGCCTCCGTTGATTGCTAGTCAATCTAGCCTTACCGAAGCATTGGCTATTTTGCTTCCCTTATTGATTGCGATTGATTTGGTTGGCTTGCGCCGGTTTTGGGTTAATGCGGATCGACGGATTCTGAAAATTGTTTTGTTACCAGCTGGGGTTGGCATGCTCATCGGGTACTTCTTTTTCTCTGTAATAACTCCACAGATGTTGTCTCTTTCGATTGGCATATTTACCTTGCTGTTTCTGGTGCAGAGTGTCGTGATGTCCCGCCTGAGTCTCAAAGAAGCAAAGCCCTACCCTTGGTTGGGTAGAGTGATGGGCTGTCTTTCTGGCTTTACCTCCTTTGTTGCGCATATTGGAGGTCCGCCTATTACGATTTATATGTTGAGGGAGCGGGTGCCCCCAATGGTGTATACCTCTACATTGGGTATATTTTTTACCGTCCTCAATTTCGGTAAGCTACTTCCCTATACTTATTTGGATTTGCTCAACCTCAACCAATTAGCCACTTCCATACTATTGCTACCTTTGGTTCCGGTGGGTGTGTACTTAGGCTTCTATTTGGCCAAGAAAATTTCAGCTAAATGGTATTACATCGTTATCCAACTATTTTTATTGGCAGCGAGTATGAAATTAATTGCTGATGGCTTAGGCGCCTGAGTTCACTATGGAAAAGATAATACGCATTCAAACATTGAATCAGAAGCAGCATCAAACTAAACCTCAGGCAGTTCTTAAACTATTGATTGCCTGTGGTTTGGGGGTCCCTATGCTTGTATATAGCCAAACATTTTCACCATACACCCCTGCTCAGATGCAGAAGTTTAATCGGCAGCCCATTTCTCCAGCTGAGACGCCGATGGGGCCCCTTTACTCGAGCCCTACACCAGTTCAGCAAGCGCCCAAAAGACCATTTGATTCGCATTATATTAAAAATCCGGATGGTGAAGAGCAGGCGGAAGCTCAGGGTGCCGAGTCTGCCGCACCCTTTGAGCCAATACCCGCAACAATCACTTTCTAGAGGCTATGGACTCAACTGTTACTATTACTTATCTATTTTAGAAAAGAGTCATTCATGAAATTCACTTCTATTCGTTTACTTGCAAGCGCCTTCATTCTCTTGGGCTGTGTAACTTCAGCATATTCTCAGGATGCATTGCCGATCAACGCCGCAGCTTCGGTTAATGGATTCATTATTTCCAATGATACTGTTGAGCAGGGTATTCAGGCGGCTTTATCTCAAGGTCAAAAAGATTCACCTGAGTTGCGCAAAGTAGTCTTGAGTAAATTGATTGAAATCACCCTCTTGTCTCAGCAAGCTGATAAAGATGGGTTGGCAAACTCCGATAGAGCAAATCGCCAATTGGCTTTGATTCGTCAAAACTATTTAGCGGATCTAGAGCTATCCACTTTTATGTCAAAAAATCCTGTGAGTGAAGCTGATGTCCAAGCAGAGTATGACCGTGAGGTCGCTTCTCTGGGATCGCAAGGCATGATCGTGGAATATAAAGTGAGTGATATAGCGGTTGCTACTGAAGCTGAGGCGAAAGCCGCCTTAGTCAGAATTAAAAAGGGTGAATCTTTTGATAAGGTGGCCAAGAGTGTTTCATTGGCGCCAAACAAAGTTCAGGGCGGAGCGGTAGGTTGGGTTCAGGCAGGTCAAACTTTGCCACAGATTGCTAGTGTTTTGATAACGCTCTCTAAGGGTCAAGTTTCTCCGGCGCCTATTCAAATGCCACAGGGCTGGTATTTGATTAAGTTGGAGGACAAAAAATCCACTAAGCCACCTACTTTTGAACAGGCTAAAGCAGCTATTCGGAATGGCCTGGTCCAGAAAAAGCAATTTGAATTCTTATCCCAATTACGTCAGGGTGCCAATATCGTTGTGCGATAACGCGTTTGAGAAATGCCTATGTGAATCTCTTTGATTGGATGACTTCGAGTATCTATATAACGAGTTTCGCCAATATGGCATACAGGGGAATGCCCAGAATGATATTGAATGGAAAGGTAATGCCTAGAGACATTCCCATATAAAGCGCTGGATTGACCTCGGGTAGCGCATGGCGCAAAACAGCCGGTACGGCAATATAAGAGGCGCTTGAAGCTAGCACCATTAGTAAGATCGTGTCGCCAAGGGGTAGTCCAATGAGCTTGCATAGTGTGAGTGCAATGAGGGCGTGTGACAGTGGTGAGCCAATGGCATACAGCAGGGTTATCGGCGGCTTCCCTTTAAGGCCTGGAATATTTCTAGCCGCCATCAGACCCATATCTAATAGAAAGAAAGCTAGCATTCCCTTGAATAAGTCTATTGAAAATGGCGCCATTAACTTTTGGCCTGCATCTCCACTCACTAATCCAACGACCATGGATCCCAATAAAAGTAGTTGCGCGCCATCTGTAAAAGATTCATGCAGTATTTTTGATAGACCTACGGGCGCATGTTGCGATTGAGTGTGGATGGCATGGAAGGATCTGGCTTTATTTGCTAAAACGATTGCTAAGATGATTGCTGGAGACTCCATCAGCGCCATGGCTGCAGCCATATGGCCACCATAGATGATCTGAAATTGATCTAAATATTGAGTGGCAGTGATGAAGGTTACCGCACTCACGGAGCCGTAGGTCGCTGCAACCGCAGCTGCGTCAAAGGCGTTGAGTTTGGTTCTCAGAATTCGGTAACCAATTAAGGGAATGAGGATAGCTAAAAAGACTGCAAGACCCAATGAGAGGGCAATTTCTGTAGTGAAGCCCGACTTGTGCAAAGCAAACCCACCCTTGAGCCCTAATGCCATGAGTAGGTAAAGCGACAAAAATCGCGAAATCGGTTGCGGAATTTCTAAATTGGACTTAACGGCGCCAGCAAATACACCAAAGATAAAGAATAGGATTGCTGGATCTAAGAAGTTGGCCATGATTCTGTTCGCAAGTTATCGTTTAATAATGGCTTCAATGAGTGGGTGTTGAATCTTCTTTTCTGAACGAATCGCATAAAAATATCCATAGATGTCCTCGCAATCCCCAATTAGGTCCATGTGATAGGTCTCCTTCAAATCTTTAGCAATGATTTTGCCGGCAGGAAATACGCCTAAGCCGCTGGCTGCAAAAGTTTTTAGTAGAGCGCTATCTTCAAACTCACCAGCAATATTAGGGCTGATGCCATTGTGGACAAACCACTGATCAATTAAGTGGCGAACCTTAGAATGGGTGGTTGGTAAAAGAATGGGTAGGTCATTAAGACACTGGGGAAACGCTTTTTTGCTTCGCTTTAATACTTTGCTGGGACCGAACCAAGCAATCGATGACTTGAGCAACTCCTTGCTATACACATGGAGATTTTTATTAATTGGTGCCGGTCGATCGGCCAAGACAATGTCGAGTCGATGTAATGCCAGATCTGCTAAGAGGTCTTCAAATTCTCCATCATGAGCTATTAACTGAACATCATTTTTTTCCAAAATGGGCGCCAGAAGTTGCCTGGTAACCAGCTTAGATAAGCCATCAGACACGCCAACCGTAATTTTGGTTTTAGGGAAGCTTGCTGCCTCCCTGATGGCTTCGGGTAACTTCTCCCCCAAGAGAAAGATTTGATCCGCAATAGCTAAAGCTGCAAACCCCGACTCTGTTAACGCAAGTCCACGACCCGCAGGCTTAAGCAACAGGTAGCCGAGTGATTTTTCTAATTCATGCACCTGGGCACTGATTGTCTGAATGGCAATGTTCAGGCGCTCGGCAGCCTTAGACATGCTCCCCTCTTTCGCTACTACCCAAAAATAATAAAGGTGACGATAGTTATAGAGCATTTTAATATTCAGTTTTTTACGAAATTATAATCAATATATCTCTGCTTTTAGTTTAATGCAAATTCCCCTAAATTAGCCTTATAGAAATCCATGAAATGCATGGATAGCAATCTGAGTGAGGAGATTAAGGTGGAGCTATTTAGCCCGGAATTTTTTTCGGCATTACTGGCAATTATTGTGATTGACCTTGTTTTAGCTGGGGACAATGCAATCATCATTGCAATGGCTGCTAAAAATTTACCAGCCCATTTGCAAAAGAAGGCGATTGTTTGGGGTGCAGTGGGAGCGATTGCAGTCAGAAGTGTCATGACGCTATTGGTAGTGTATTTGTTGAACATCCCCGGTTTAATGCTGATCGGTGGCTTGCTATTGGTGTGGATAGCTTTTCGCTTACTCTGTCCCGCACAAGATGGTAAAGCGCATGATCACGCCAAAACCACTTTTTGGGGTGCCATGAAAACCATTGTGATTGCAGATGCAGTTATGGGCCTGGATAACGTCTTAGCGGTTGCCGGGGCTTCACATGGCAGTTATGTGTTGGTTGTTATTGGACTGCTGATTAGTATCCCCATAGTCATTTGGGGATCCACACAAATACTGAAGCTAGTAGAGCGCTACCCTTCGGTCACCTATTTGGGCGCTGGTGTCTTGGCATGGACGGCAGCAAAAATGATGACATCAGAACCCCTCTCCGAAGAATGGCTTGCCACTCAGAACCCAATATGGGAGTACATCTTTCAAGTGGTAGTCGTGTTGGCAGTTTTATCTGGAGGGTTTATCCAGAGTAGACGTGCTCTTGATGGTGCAAAGACTTAACTACGGATTCATCAGCTTAAATCCATCTAATTTGACAAATTTAGCAACAATCACAAATCGTCAAGAATTGTTAGAATGTGGAGTGCCCAAAAAGGGTAATCGCAGTTAACAAGGATTAATTATGGGTGGTATTTCTCAGTGGGAGCAGCTCAATGTAGAGCTGACGGCAGCTCTTGGGAGTTCTGTTCATTTTGATACAGCCCATCAAGCGGTATATGCCTCAGAAGCATCGAATTACCGTCAAATTCCGATAGGGGTCGTCACCCCAAAAAATACCGAGGAATTTGTCAAAGGAATTGAGATTTGCCACCGCAATAATGCGCCAGTGCTGATGCGCGGTGCTGGCACCTCTATGAATGGCCAGACCGTTAATAACGCAGTTGTTTTTGATATTTCCAAGTATTGCAATCACATTCTTGCTCTTGATCCAGTCGCTGGTAACGCGCTTGTCGAGCCAGGTGTGATTTGCGATTCTTTGCGGGATGCTGCTGAGTTGCATGGCCTTACTTTTGCCCCAGATCCTTCTACCCATAGCCGCTGTACTTTGGGCGGCATGGTTGCTAACAACTCCTGTGGTGCCCACTCAGTGATGGCAGGTAAGACACTAGAAAATACCGAGGCCTTAGAGATCTTGACCTATGATGGCGAGCGTTTTTGGGTTGGCCCAACCTCAGATCAAGAGCTGGAGCAAATTATTGCTGCTGGTGGTCGCAAGGGGCAAATCTATCAAGACTTGCTGACTTTGCGCGATCGCTATGCTGAGCAGATTCGTACCCGCTTTCCGAATATCAAACGCCGTGTCTCGGGATATAACTTAGATCAGCTTTTACCTGAGAATGGATTTAACGTTGCCAAGGCTTTGGTTGGGACTGAAGGAACTTGTGCATTAACCCTGGCCGCAAAAGTTAGACTGGTAAAGAGCCCTGCTAAACGGGTTGTATTGGTATTGGGTTTTGAAGATATTTATCTGGCTGGGGATGCAGTACCTGAATACCAGTCCTTTAATCCCATTGCGATTGAAGGTTTGGATTACAAAATTATTCGAGGCTTGCAGCAGCGTAATCTAGCTAAGGCTGAAATTGATTTATTGCCACCAGGAAATGCTTGGGTGGTAGTAGAGTTTGGTGACGATACCCTTGAGGGTGCAGTGGCTCAAGCTGAAAAGGCAGAACAGTATTTCAAGACAAGAACAAAAGGTCCTCAGCCATCCACTTGGTTGGTGCCCGATTCGTCTGTGCAAAAGCGGATTTGGTCGATTCGTGAAAATGGCGCATCAGCAACTCACTTATCGATTGATCCTGATTCTCCTGATCCAGTCGTAGGTTGGGAAGATGCGGCGGTGGATCCAGCCCGCTTAGGTGAGTATCTGCGAGCCTTCCAAGCGCTAGTCGATTCTTATGAGTATGAAACTTCACTCTATGGGCACTTTGGCGATGGCTGTATTCATGCGCGTATCACCTTTAATTTACGCACAGTAGAAGGTGTTGCCAAATTCAGATCCTTTATTCGGGATGCCGCCACTCTCGTGGTGGCGTTTGGTGGTTCATTGACCGGTGAGCATGGCGATGGTCAAGCGCGTGCGGAGTTCTTACCCATTATGTTTGGCGAAGAATTAATGGGTGCCATGCATGAATTCAAGCGCATTTGGGATCCGCAAAATAAGCTCAATCCGGGTAAAGTAGTTCATCCTTATCGCGTAGATGAAAATCTGCGCATGGGCCCAGAATATAAAGTGGTCAATATCAAAACGCGACTCAATTTCTTAAGTCAAGAGGGTAATGGCTTTCAAAGAGCAGTTGAGCGCTGTGTTGGTATGGGTAAGTGCCGCAGTGAAAAAGTCGGCACGATGTGTCCAAGCTATCGCGCTACCAAAGAGGAGCGCTTCTCTACTCGCGGCCGCTCAAGACTCTTTTGGGAAATGCTCCAAGGTGAGGTGATTACTGATGGCTGGGAAAGCAAAGAGCTGAAAGAGGCGCTCGATACCTGCCTTTCCTGTAAGGGCTGTAAGAGTGATTGTCCGGCTCACGTGGATATGGCCTCGTATAAGGCGGAGTTTTTATCGCACTATCATGAAAAAAATAGCCGACCTCGCCAAGCCTTGACGATGGGCCGCATTGGTGACTGGGCGCCTTTAGCGGGTAAGTTTGGCTGGTTGATGAATGGGGTGATGCAAACCCCCGTTTTATCTAGTCTCGCTAAGTGGGTTGGTGGGGTAGCGCAAGAACGGAGCTTGCCCAAGTTCGCCAGCAAATCTTTCAGTAAACAGTTCAAGCAATCGACGACTACAAGCGTAGGACAGAAAAAAGTCATTCTCTGGGTAGATACTTTCTGTGAGCACTTTCATCCAGAGGTTGCGAATGCTGCGGTAGAGGTACTCGCTCATGCTGGTTTCGAGGCTACTTTGCCAAAGACGCCATTATGTTGTGGGCGTCCTTTATATGATTTTGGTTACCTTGATTTGGCCAAACAAAAGCTAGAGAAAATTCTGGATGCGATTGGAGATCAGATTGGTGCAGATGCGGATTCACCAATTGCGGTGGTCGGTCTTGAGCCTGGCTGTATGTCCGTATTTAAAGATGAGCTATTAAAATTCTTTCCGCATGACCCAAGAGCTAAGCTGTTGGCATCTAGCAGCTATTTGTTAGGTGACTTCTTGTATGAGAATGGTTATACGCCTCCGCCTCTAGACTGCGAAGTCTTGGTTCACTCCCATTGCCATCAAAAGTCTTTATTTGGTACAAAGGGCGATATCGCTCTCCTCAGCGCTTTGGGAGCTAAGGCCAATTACATTGATAGTGGTTGTTGCGGTATGGCCGGTTCATTTGGATTTAATCCCGAGCATGTAGCCATGTCAAAAGCAGTGGGCGAGCTGGTATTACTCCCGGCGGTCCGAGCTGCTGATCAGGATACGATCATTCTGACGAATGGCTTTAGTTGCAGAGAGCAAATTGAACAAGAGACTGGCCGTAAGGTAAAGCATTTAGCTGAGCTCTTGCAAATGGCACATCAGGCTAAAGCGGTAAAATTGTAAGCGCCTTGTTTCATCACTAGATCTATCAGCAAAAAAGCCCATGAACATAAATTCATGGGCTCCATCATGTTTCATTCAATTTAAGAGCGTATCAGATAGTCAAAAGCAGAGAGTGAAGCATTAGCACCTTCACCCATCGCAATGATAATTTGCTTGTAGGGAACGGTTGTGCAGTCTCCTGCAGCAAATACGCCGGGCATCGAGGTCTCACCTTTCTGACTAATAATGATTTCTCCTCTAGGAGACAGATCAACAATGCCTTTGAGCCAATCCGTGTTTGGCAATAATCCAATTTGAACAAAGATACCTTCAAGTGCAATGTCATGCATTTGATTATTAGCG
Source organism: Polynucleobacter sp. CS-Odin-A6 (assembly GCF_018882095.1). GTDB lineage: Bacteria > Pseudomonadota > Gammaproteobacteria > Burkholderiales > Burkholderiaceae > Polynucleobacter. The sequence goes on along the minus strand of NZ_JACVPD010000002.1, from coordinate 131,721 downwards.
CGATCCTCGTACCTTAAGGTAGTCACTTTGCCCTCCGCGCCTAAGACTTCCTTGCTTAAGGCATTGGTAACGACAGTCACATTGGGTAAGCTATACATTTTTTTCTGCAGAACGGCATCAGCACGCAATTTAGTGTCAAACTCAATTAATGTCACGTGATCTACGATTCCAGCTAAATCAATAACGGCTTCAACCCCAGAGTTTCCTCCGCCAATGACTGCCACCCGCTTGCCTTTATACAAAGGGCCATCGCAGTGAGGGCAGTACGCTACTCCTTTACCGCGGTACTCTTGCTCGCCAGGGACATTCATTTCACGCCAGCGTGCGCCAGTACTTAGGATGACCGTTTTACTTTTAAGAGTGGCACCATTCTCAAGGGTGATCTGTAATTCATCACCAGTCTTGCTCAGACTCTTCGCCGTTTGCAGGTTCATGATGTCGACATCGTAAGTCTTAACATGCTGCTCAAGCGCCATGACTAATTTAGGGCCTTCAGTCTCTTGCACAGAGATGAAATTTTCAATGCCGAGAGTATCGGCAACCTGACCGCCAAAGCGCTGAGCCACAATACCCGTTCTAATGCCTTTTCTGGCGGAATAGATTGCAGCAGAGGCGCCAGCAGGACCACCACCAATGATCAATGAATCATAAGCAGCCTTAGCGCTAATCTTTTCTGCATCGCGTGCTGATGAATTGGTATCGAGTTTGGCAGCGATCTCTTCAACGCTCATGCGACCTTGACCAAAGACTTCACCATTCAAAATTACAGTCGGCACTGCCATAATTTGGTATTGATCGACCAAGCTCTGGAAGAGGGCACCATCAATCATCTCGTGCTCGATATTCGGGTTGAGAGCAGCCATGAGGTTAAGGGCTTGCACCACGTCAGGGCAGTTGTGGCATGACAGAGAAATAAAAGTCTGAAAACGCTTTTTACCTTCAAGCCCCTTAATGCTATCAATTACATCTTGTTCTACTTTGGGCGGGTAGCCACTGGTCTGCAAAATAGCAAGGATGAAAGAAGTCATCTCATGACCCATCGGTAGGCCAGAAAATGCGATACGCGCAGGATCACCTACCTTGCTGACTGTAAAGCTAGGAATATTTTTACTGCTCCCGGATGTCTTCAGCGAGATTTGTTCAGATTGCTCCACAACCTCGTTGAGAAGCTCCAGCATCTGAGCCGATTGAGGGCTGTCATCCAGAGTGGCCTCTAAAACAATCGGACTCACTATTTTTTCAAAGTAAGCCTTAAGTTGCGATTTGACGTTGCTATCTAACATGATGTAATCCTTGGTATTGAATCTTGATGAGTCTATTGGGTAGGGGGGAATAATTTCTTCCTACCCAATAGACTCTCCGAAGAGAGTCTATATAGAGCAAATAAAAGCTGAAGCTAAAACTAAAACTAAATTTAGATCTTGCCTACGAGATCGATAGACGGAGTCAATGTTGCTGCGCCTTCTTTCCATTTCGCTGGGCAAACTTCACCTGGGTGAGCAGCCGTATATTGGGCAGCTTTAAGCTTGCGCAATGTCTCAGAGATATCGCGTGCGATTTCGTTAGAGTGAACTTCGGCAGTCTTGATAATGCCTTCTGGGTTGATGATGAATGTGCCACGCAATGCTAAGCCATCTTCTTCAATATGAACGCCAAAACCACGTGTCAGGGTGTGAGTTGGGTCGCCAACCAATGGGAATTTAGCTTTACCTACTGCCGGTGAAGTCTCATGCCATACTTTGTGTGAGAAGTGCGTATCGGTAGTAATGATGTATACCTCTGCACCCATCTTTTGAAATTCAGCATAGTTATCAGCCGCATCTTCAATTTCTGTTGGGCAGTTGAATGTGAATGCTGCTGGCATGAAAATGAGTACAGACCATTTGCCTTTGAGGGTCTCATCTGAAACGGTAACAAACTTGCCATTGTGGAAAGCTTGGGTTTTGAATGGTGGAACTGGGGTATTGATTAAAGACATGGTTTCTCCTGTAATAAATGAAATAGTTGATTCACAACAGGACCTATTCTAGAGACTAATTGTTTATTTGGATAATGATTAATTTAGATATTAGTGATCTATTTTTTCGATAAACTATCTTATCCAAATTCCAAGTCAAGCATGAGTGTCGAGGAGACCTTGCCAAAGCCAAAAGTCTTAGCGGACAATGAACTGATGATGCCAATTTTCTATTCTTATCGAAGATGTCCCTATGCCATGAGGGCGCGTATGGCATTGAAGTACGCTGGCATTGAGTTTGAGCATAGGGAGATTGAATTACGGAATAAGCCCCAATCCATGTTACTTGCCTCACCTAAGGGCACCGTTCCAGTCTTATGCATTGATGGGTTTGTCTTGGATCAAAGTTTGGATATTATGAAGTGGGCTTTGAGCATATCCGATCCCGATCACTGGGGAGAGGTTAATGAAAACATCTCCCAGCATTGGATTGATAAAAATGATGGCCCATTTAAGATCCTGCTAGACCAATATAAATATCCGAATCGATATCCAGAGCTTAATCAAGCAGCAGTTTTAAATGCGACTATAGAGCTGATGCTTAAACCGTTGGAGCTTGTGCTGGAATCTAGTGAATATTTAATGGGCAACAAATTGACTTGGGTAGATGTAGCTATTTTTCCATTCATCAGGCAGTTTTCAATGGTGAGCCCGCAGCAGTTTGAGCAGTTGCCTTTTCCCCTGACTAAAAAATGGCTTAATCAACAGACCCAGTCTGAACTATTTAATTCAATAATGCATAAATATCCAGTTTGGATTGATTGATGTTGTGGCTTACTCACGCTGACTGAACCGTGCAGCCTCAGGGCCAAATACCTTCTGAATGGAATGTATTTCAGGAAGGATGTATACGATGCCACCTGTTATTTTAAATATTTCGTGCACCTGATCCTTCGTTTTGGATGTAGTAATCATGACTGTTTTGGCCCCCATCGCATGGGAGAGTTTGACGCCCATATGCCCCAGGCCACCCAATCCGATAATACCTACGGTCATTCCCGGCTTGACGCCCCAATGCACCAATGGAGAGTAAGTGGTGATGCCAGCACAGAGCAGTGGGGCAGTACTAGCGGGATTTAAACCCGTAGGGATGATCAATACAAAATTTTGATCAAGCACTATGTTTTTGGAGTAGCCACCAAAAGCAAATCCCCCAGGATCTTTTGAGAGGCTGTTGAAGATAGTTGAAAAGCCCTTAAGGCAATATTGCTCAAGATGGGCTTTACACGAAGCACATTCATGGCAGGAGCCAGACATATATCCTGCGCCAACTCTTTGGCCAATCTTGAGATTGTTGACGGCTTTGCCTACGGCAGTGATCTTGCCAATAATTTCATGACCCGGAACCACGGGATAATGGGTTCCGCCCCACTCGTTTCTCGCAAAATGGATGTCAGTGTGGCAAACACCACCATACTCGATAGCAATTTTTACGTCGTTAGAGCCTAACTCTCTTCGATCAACCTTGAAGGGCGCAAGGGGCGTTTTAGCTGATTGAGCGGCATAGCAAGAGGTGGGAGACATGATTTCTTTCAAATAGCATCAGCAGTCTGATGGAGCGCCAAGTTGCACTGGATACGTTCACCATCATGAGGAATGCTAGTGTTAAGGTCTGTACGAGAGCGAACTATCGTGAAGCGCGAATGCCGCTATCAATGTGCGATGACGCACATACATAATCACCAATTTTTCTTAATCTGGTACTTCCTAGGTTCACCTAATTCAAGAGAGGGGATTAAGCATGAGTTCATCCGATGATTTGCATTCAGAGCACGCTATTAAATTGTTAGATATCGTCTACGATCTACACGGAAGTGATAAACGGTATCCATACGAAAATATTCCATTTTCCTCAAATGAGGATGGCGCCATTACTCTCAGCCCTAGTCTCATGGAGGCCTTAAGTAAAGATGAGAATATGCATTTAATAGATTGGGCGCATCAGAATATTGTGAAACTATTTAAAGAATGAATTTCAGGAGCAATATCAATTCATGAAAAAATCGAACGGATATATTCGTTTTCTCGATCTTGTGGAGATACTTCAAGCCAAAAGCAAGATCCGAACTTTGGATTCAACCGAAAAGCATTTACTCAACAACATCATGCTTGACGATAGCGTTGGTAACCCCATTTTTGTTGGCGACCTTTTAAGGCTAAAATTATTAGGCTCCCAAGCCACGTTGCATGGCCGCCTTAAAAACCTTCGATCGATTGGCTATATTAAGTTAATCGAACAAGATGATGCCCGTAAGAAGAGGGTGATGCCTACAACCCAAGCCTATAAATTATTTGAATTACTGTCCGGATGCATGGCCCGAGCCTTAAAAGAATCGTAAGCTTGTAGCGGCCTTATAGCTAGGAAATTGATCAAGATCATTTGGGTCTGCGCTACTATTAGCCTATAGTAATCTCCATTCAGTATGGGCAATATATCTAAAGATGAATTTATGACTCAAGAGCATCGAATTGTGATCGTGGGAGGTGGTGCAGGCGGTTTAGAGCTAGCTACCAAACTCGGTGATCGCTTCAATTCCCGAAAAAAATCTTCTAAAAAAGTATCGGTGATCTTGGTAGATAAGAACCGAACCCATCTATGGAAGCCTAAATTACATGAGGTTGCTGCAGGCTCAATGGATCAGGCTGATCAGGAGTTGGACTATATAGCTCAAGCACACTGGCATCATTTTAGCTTTCGCTTAGGCGAGCTGACAGGCATAGACAGGGTCAATCGTGAAATTCAGGTGGCCCCTTTTTACGACGACTCTGGTGAATTGATTACGCCACAGCAAACTATTCATTACGATTCATTGATCATTTCTATTGGCAGCTTAACCAATGATTTTGGTACTCCGGGCGTTGCTCAATATGCCCAAAGGCTTGAATCAGTTGTAGATGCAAAACGCTTTCACTTGCGCTTACTAAATGCATGTTTGAGAGCGCAGTCTCAAACTGAGCCTTTGACGCCTTATCAATTAAAGGTTGTGATTATTGGGGCTGGTGCTACCGGAGTCGAGCTAGCTGCCGAATTACATCGCACAACGCGTGCCATTATTTCATTTGGAATGGATCGAGTGAATCCTGAGAAAGACCTCAAAGTGATTTTAATTGAGGCTGCCTCTAGAATATTGCCCGCCTTACCTGACAGAATTTCTATTGCCGCCGAAAAATTACTGACGGATTTGGGTGTCGAGGTACTGACTGGTGCCAAGGTAGAGAAAATAGAATCCCATCAAGTCTGCTTATCAAATGGCGTAGAAATTCCTGCTGAATTAATCGTTTGGGCGGCTGGCGTCAAGGCTCCGGACTTTCTGAAGGAGATTGGCGGCCTAGAGACGAATCAGGCTAATCAATTATTGGTATTACCCACCTTGCAAAGCACTCGTGACCCTCATATTTTTGCGATGGGAGATTGTGCAGCATGCCCATGGCCGGAAGCGAATAACGGCAAAGGCGGCATCGTTCCTCCAAGAGCTCAAGCAGCTCATCAACAAGCATCACATCTATATTCCCAAATTCATCAAATGATGGATGGTAAGCCACTAAAGCCCTATCAATACCGTGATTTTGGATCGCTCGTATCCTTGGGCGAGTTCAGTAGCGTGGGTAGCATGATGGGTGGACTCATTGGTGGCAGCCTCATGATTGAAGGCCTGTTTGCAAAACTCATGTACATCAGTTTATATAAACTGCATCAACTAGCACTTCATGGATGGGTAAAGGTGTTTCTCGATACGATCAGTCGTTTAATTCATCGTCGAACCCATTCTATCGTAAAGCTTCACTGAGTTAGGCAGACACCCTTCTAAGCGAGTAAGATTTAAAGTCCGATTAGAAGGGCATCAAATGAGCCACTACCAACCTATTAACCTTTCAGACAGAGTCGCACTTTTGTTTACCAAAAGTATGCGTTTTTTCGCAGATACTTTTTTTCAAAAAAGATATGGGCATCGTGCAGTTATTCTTGAAACTGTCGCTGGCGTTCCTGGCATGGTTGCTGGTATGTGGACGCATTTGACTAGCTTACGAAAGATGAAAACGGGTTATGGCCCGAAGATTCGCACTCTATTAGCTGAGGCAGAAAATGAAAGAATGCACTTGATGACATTTATCGAGATTGCTAAGCCAAATGCCTTCGAGCGTTTTTTAGTGTTGTTTGCTCAGTTAATATTTTGGAATGTGTTCTTTGTAATCTATATTTTTTTCCCACGGACAGCCCACCGAATTGTGGGATATTTTGAAGAAGAAGCCGTGTATTCCTACACAGAATATTTACGAGAAATTGATAATGGAACATTGCCCAACATTGCTGCGCCCAAGATTGCGATTGATTACTGGCATTTATCCGCAGATGCCACACTACGCGATGTCGTGATTGCGGTTCGAGAAGACGAGGCTAAACATCGTGATGTTAATCATCAGTTTGCGGCTGAATACGATCAGTAGTATTGAACTCAACATGCACTATGACTGCGGACAGATGATTTATCTCAAGAAAAGTAATAAGCAAGCAATTGCAATGAGTCCATAAAGAAACAGATAAATCTTGATATCTTTGAAGACAATCTCACGTGCAATTTTTTTATATTTCAGAAGATAGAAGTGATAGATTATTGGTGAAATCAAAATCACACTAAATTCCAATAGCAGCTCTATTTTTTCGCCGGTCATCTATTGTATGAATTTGCTTTTTGAAAACACCAATACAGCGGTAGAAACTATTCCTACAGAAAAAAGTAGAAAAGAGCCTGTTTTTACGAAAACAATAAAGCCCAGTACTGTCAAGCCAAATGGGAATAATCCTAATTTATTTCTAGACATTTAATCATCTCTTGAAAAATAGCTTGTTTGCCATCAGCTTTTTGTTTGCATATCAAAAGAACCTATTTAGATGTGATGAAATCATAACTCAGACTTCCATTTTCTGACTATGCTCCGGATTATTCATTGTGGCAACTCATGACGGTCACTTGTTCAACTATTGATATTGGCAGCTATTGCTTCCCTGGACCCAAGAGCATCACGTCTTTAAAGATTCTCAGATCAACTATACTTAAATTTAACCTATCAACGCAATGATTTGAGGTAGCAAATGACTACAGTAAAAGATATTTTAAAAAATAAACAGCATCAAATATTTTCCGTAAAGTCTACAGATGCAGTTACTTTGGCATTGGAGATTATGAAGGAGCATCGTATTCGATCAATTCTGGTGATTGATGCGAATCAATTAAAGGGAATTATTTCTCTTGGGGACTGCGCTATTAAGGTGACTTTAGCTAAGAAAGATCCTGATGTCATTTTAGCGGCAGACATCATGACGGAGCATCCTCTCATTGTGGGGGAAGAGTACTCCTCAGAGCAATGCATGAGCATCATGGTGGCTAAGAAGGTTCGTCATTTGCCTGTTGTCAATCAGCAGCAAGTGATTGGCGTTATTTCTATTGGTGATTTAGTTGGTGACATCATTAAAGATCAAACCAACCAAATTAGTTTTCTAGAAACTTATATGAAAGAGCATGGCCTTGATTCCAAGGGAAATTCCCACTTTTCATTCTTGGGATAGTCTTTAGTAAATCAAGTCGTTCAAATAGCCTAAGGCAAATCACTAATGCAGGAAATGAATTCTCTTGTCGATGCACTCCATCTTCGGCCCCATCCAGAGGGCGGTTTTTATAGAGAGATGCATCGATCAGAAACCATCATTCGAGAGTTGGATCAGGTTGATAAAAGCGCCTTAACCAGCATCTATTACCTTCTCTCAGGTAAGGACTTTTCCTCTTGGCATCGCATCAAATCGGATGAGGCCTGGTATTTTCATATTGGATGTGATGTCATCATTTATTTTTTCGATGAAAGTAAATTACTCCAGACAGTTCAGTTGGGATTGAAATCTAATCATTTTCAGGTCACTATTCCTGCTAATACTTGGTTTGCAGCCAAGCCAGTCGATGAGAACTCTTTTTGCTTAGTCAGTTGTGCAGTAGCTCCTGGCTTTGAATTTAATGATTTTGAAATCGGTGAGCGTGAAAGCTTATTACAAGAGTTTGGTCGTTCATCAGACCAAATCGAGGCAATTAAAGCCCTCACTAGAATTTAATCAAGTTCCCGCAATAGATCGCTTCTATCCCTTACAGTGGAATGCGCAGATGCACAGCCAGTATGGATGACCCAGTTGACTGCAGTTGAGGTAAGGCAATTGCACATACCCATTCATAACAAAACTCAGGAAACACCATCGGCATCACTGCCCAGTTATGATAACCTGTAATTCATCCGGCTCCAATACCTAAGTCCCAACCATCTTTGCGATAGTAAGAGTAGCGCGCATAAGCATAAGCACTGCCACGGTAATCGCTGTTGTAATACCAACCTCCAGCGATATTCCAATTCTCAGAGATGGCTCTTTCAAGGCCGAGGCCAGGATTAAATCCATTATTTCCGGGTTTGGAATGAACGCTAAGCCCATTAATCTGAAGGTACGTTTCTTCGGTATACCCAGTACTGCTGAACAAAGTGAGAGCAAGCAGGGCTATCAGTTTGACCCACTGTCTATTCATAGCCCTAGTCACATATACCCTTCTTTGCGGAGTCCGCATATCGTTAAAAACACACTTTCAATGTAGTACTTATGAAGGCATAAGTATGTTCGTTATCGAACTCCTAGCATGTGTACATAAGGTGCTGCAACTGACTGGCTAGTCCGGTCTTTATCGATGCCGATCAGCAAATTGCCAGAGTGGAATTGCTCTGATAGACTCACTCAGCGAGCACAGAGAAAGGCCATAGATGAGTTATCCAACAGTTAAAGTAGCAGCAGCCCATGCAGCACCTGTCTATATGGATAAAGGCGCTACTACTAAAAAAGCGATCTCGATTATTGAAGAGGCTGCGAAGCATGGTGCAGAGCTCATCGTCTTTCCTGAATCCTTTGTCCCAGGGTTCCCAGTATGGGCAGCATTATGGGCGCCGATTTATAACCATGACTGGTTTAAGAGAATGGTTGAAAACAGCATTCTGATCGATGGTCCTGAAATAGCCTCCATCTCTGCAGCTGCCAAACGCCACGGTATTTTTGTCTCTTTGGGATTTAGTGAGGCAACACCGATTAGTGTGGGCTGCATCTGGAATTCCAATGTCATTATTGGAGACGACGGCAAAATCCTGGTGCATCACCGCAAGCTCGTTCCCACGTTTTATGAAAAGTTGGTCTGGGCACCAGGGGATGGTTTTGGTTTAAGAGTAGCCAATACCCGCATTGGAAAAATTGGCGCACTGATCTGTGGTGAAAATACGAATCCATTAGCCAGATATTCTCTAGCTGCAGAGGGCGAGCAAATTCATATCTCTGCTTGGCCAGCCATTTGGCCCACTCGTAAGCCGGGTGGTCAAAACTTTGATAATGTTGCCGCTAATCGTATTCGAGCTGGCGGTGTCTCATTTGAGAACAAGGCATTTGGTGTTTTGTGCTCTGGCTTTATGGACAGCGTCATGTTTGACGCACTAACTAAAAATGCGGATGCAGATGCGAGGGAGGTATTGGAAAAATCACCCAGAGCGGCAACGATGTTCTTGGATCCTACTGGTGCGCAGACTGGAGATACGCTTCAACAAGAAGAGGGCATTGCTTATGCCACCTTTAATCTCAACGACTGTGTAGAGCCTAAGCAATTTCACGACATCGTCGGTTATTACAATCGCTTTGATGTTTTTGACTTAACGATTAATAGACGCCGCGTTACGCCTGCTACGTTTATCAATGACGCAGCCTATTCTTCGGATCGAGAAGCATCCGGTGATCAAGGTGATCAATCCATGCCTCATGACTCTAAAGGCCATTAAAAAGGCCTCGGCTTAGAATCCACATTCAGTTACTCACCTCAGCACTTTAATATAGAATAGATTCACATTCTCCTTTGGTAAATCATGAATAAAACAATCTTAACTTGTGCAGTAACAGGCAATCTCACTAAGCCGGAGATGACTCCCTACTTGCCTATTACCCCAGTTCAAATTGCAGAAGCCTGCTTGGGTGCTGCTGAGGCCGGTGCAGCTGTAGTGCATATCCATGTGCGCCATCCTAAAACGGGTAAGCCATCGATGGATTTAGACCTGTATGCGGAAGTGATTCGTTTAATCAAGGCGAAAAATAAAGAACTCATCATTAACTTAACTACCGGTCCTGGCGGTCGGTATATTCCGAGTGAAGATGATCCTAAAGTATTTGCACCAGGAACGACTTTATGTCATCCACTCAAAAGGGTGGAGCATGTTGCCCAGCTAAAGCCGGATATTTGTTCATTAGATTTAAACACTATGAACTCCGGTGCCGATGTGGTGATGAACACGCCATCTAACGTTCGCAAAATGGCTAAAGTGATTCGGGATTCGGGAGTGATGCCTGAATTAGAGATCTTCGATACTGGCGACCTTAATCTGGCAAAAGATCTATTTCAGGACGGAACACTAGACGGTCCAGGGCTTTTCACTTTTGTGATGGGCGTGAAGTATGGCTTAAATACTGACCCAGCTACTTTGTTATATATGCGTGACCAACTGCCTCAGGGCGCCAATTGGGCCGCCTTTGGTATTAGTCGTGCAGAGTATCCAATAGTTGCTCAAGCTTGGTTATATGGCGGCCATGTGCGCGTTGGCATGGAAGACAATATTTATCTCAGCAAAGGTGTGCTTTGTAAAACCAATGCTGAGTTGGTTCTCAAAGCAAAAGCCTTAATCGAAAGCATGGGCGGGGAGTTAGCCACCTCCCTTGAGGCACGTGAGATGCTAGGCTTAAGACCTGCGTAGTAAATGAATCGGTAATTTACTCGCGTGGGATCTTTGCCTGTGTTGCGACCTCTTCCCACTTTTTCTTTTCAGCTGCGACAAAAAGATCCGTATTAGCGGGAGTGTCGCCAATCACTGTGCCACCCAAATCTTTCCATCTCGCCTTGATTTCAGGCGAATTGAGCACCTTCTTCAGAGCAGCATAAATTTTATCCACTACGGGCTGAGGAGTCTTCGCTGGTACAAACAGCCCAAACCAAGCAATCACTTCAAAGTTGGGATAGCCAGCTTCTTGCATCGTGGGCACATCTGGCAAATCGGGACTACGGGTTTTGCTAGTCACTGCTAAGGCGCGAAGTTTGCCGCTCCGAATATGCTCCATGGAGCTAGGTAAATTATCAACCATCATCGTTACTTGCCCAGACAAGAGATCAATGAGGGCAGGGCCTGCGCCTTTGTAAGGTACATGCACAATATCCGCCCCAGACATATTTTTAAATAACTCGCCTGACATGTGAATAGACTGTCCTCTACCCGAGGATGCAAATGAATATTTACCTGGATTTGCTTTAGCCAATGCTACGAACTCAGCCACAGTCTTGGCGGGGACGGCAGGGTTTACTACCATCACATTCGGGGTTGCCAACGCCACGCTAATGGCCCTCATGTCTTCTATTTTGTATGGCAAGCTTTTGTACAAAGCGTAGTTAATCGCATTGGTACCAATATTGCCCATTGCCATGGTGTAGCCATCTGCTGGAGTTGCTAACAATGCTTGCAGGGCAATAATTCCGGCTGCTCCCGCTTTATTTTCTACCAACACGGATTGACCCAATTCTCTTCCGAGCTGATCAGCAATAGCGCGAGATGCAATATCCGTAGTTCCTCCGGGAGCTGCTGTGACAATCAGTTTGAGAGGCTTAGAAGGAAATACATCTGCGGCATTGCTTAATGAAATAAAGGCAGTAAAGCCAAATAGAATGCTGGCAAATATTTTTAAACTCTTTTTAAAGCGCATGGAAGCCCCCTTATTAGTAGACTCAATTTATCAGATCAATATAGGGATAGCAATATTGGCGGCTGTCTGATAGTAATCATTTGATAAGTAAAAGCCCTAGGTTTAAAGACTATTGCGCTTAAAAAGCACCACATACGAAGATATTTATTTTGCAGGTGAGTTAAAAAAAGAAAAAGCCACCCTGAGATGGCTTTTGCATTACTAGTGGATCGGGCGAGATTCAAATTCGCAACCGACGGAATAAAAGGTGGGATTAGATGCTGACAAACTTAATCTAATACAGAGAAGCAAGATAAAACTCATTTATTGAAGGGCTACTTTCGGCCAATAGCGATCTCTCAAGCCCTCTCATTATTCGCATCATCACTCCAGTAATCATATTAATTTTTATATAAGTAATAAAAATCCACTCTATAAATAAGAGTCGATTGTTGTTGATTTCTTTGGCTTAAGCAAGTAGTGTCAATTGTTTATCAAAAGCCACTTCAGTATATTTTTCTTATTTTTCATGCTCAAAACTACCCAGTCGCAGCTCATTAAATTTAATCTTTTTTTAGCAAGCTTTTTTGCAACTTTTTTTTTATCACATTAGTAGTATGTTAAAAAATGTGAGCGCTAAAGATCAAGCCGCAGTCTTCAATAGTAATATGCAGTTCGATAAGATTTCTGATGGTATGTTGTGCGTTAAGAGTCAATCTTGGTGTGCTCGCATGAGGCACAAACTTAAAGCAAGCGGCATAGCTATCGTTCTCGCGTGCTCTGCTTTTGCTCTTCCTGTTTTTGCAAACACCATCAATTTGACTGACTCGTCTGCAAACCCATACTCAAGCCCCGGTTATGTAGTGGACGCTACTACTGTTAGTGGTTCTGGTGTTGGTGGCCTTAATGGCATAAACGGACAATTTTCAAGATCCCAGAACATCACCATCATAAGTATTGGGCAAATTAATGGCGGTTTTGGTACTAACGGTCAGAGTAGTAGCGATGGTAGTGGTGCCCAAGCAAACTCCGGTAGGGATGCTTGGCAATGGTGGATGCTGCCGTCGTATGGTGCTGGTGGTGCCGGTGGTTATGCTGGCGGTGATGGTTTGGTTGGTGGTGCTGGTGGTAAAGGTATTTCTTTTGTAAATACCGGTTCGGGCACGAGTATGTTAACCAATAACGGTTTGATCCAGTGGGGTTATCTTGCTGGTCGAGGCGGTGACGGTGGTGATGGTGGCAGTGCTACTAGTGGTTCTAGTGGTGGTGATGGTAGTGATGATAATTGGGGTAGTGGAGCTAGCAGCGGAGGTGGTGGTGGTGATGGTGGTAATGGTGGAAGTGGTGGTGCTGGTTCTGCTGGTGGTACTGGCGTTTATATGTCTACTTCCAGTGGAAGTAACACCTTAACCAACGCTACTAGCGCTAGTATTTTGGGTGGTGCTGGTGGAGATGGTGGTTATGCTCGTGATGGTAGCAGGGGCGGTAATGGTGGGAATGGTGGTAATTATGGCTATTCCTATGGAAATGGTGATGGTGGTGATGGGGGTAATGGGGGTAATGGTGGTAATGGTGGTAATGGTGGTAATGGTGGTAATGGCGTTTATATGTCCACCTCCAGCGGAAGTAATTCTTTAACCAACGCTATTAACGGTAGCATTTTGGGTGGTGCTGGTGGTGCTGGTCGTGATGGTGGTACTGGTGGAGATGGTGGTAATGCTGGTGCTGCTGGTACTGGTGGGTTCGGCGGCCGTCAAGGCACTGGTGGTAATGGTGGTAATGGTGGTAATGGTGGTAATGGTGGTAATGGTGGTGCCGGTGTTTATATTTCGTCTTCAAGCGGGACAAATACCGTAACTAATAGCGGTTCAATTCAGGGTGGTGCTGGTGGTATTGGTGGTGCAGGAGGCTGGCGTGGTAGTGGTAATGATGGTGGCAGTGAAGGTATAAGTGGTACCAGCGGCAATGGTGGTGCTGGTGGTATGGGTATAGCAATTAGTGGTGCGACAACAACGTTTACTAACTCGGGCACGATTACCGGGGGTGCTGGTGGAAATGGTGGTTATGCTGGTGATGGTGGTGCGGGCATCACAATCAATGGCACGGTGACAACGCTCACTAACACTGGCACGATTACCGGGGGTGCTGGTGGCACGGGTGATACCAATGGTACTAGCGGTAGGGGTATAGTGAATAGCGGAACTATCACCACTTTAAAGAATGCTCAAGCATCCTTGACTTATAGTGGCACGCTGCCAACTAACTACAGCATTATTATTAACTCTAGCACTTCCTTTGGTAGTTTGGTGGTGACTAATATTGCCGCAAGTTCAACCGCCTTTAGCATTGACTCAAGCTCAACGGTTGCTGCTGCTGGCACATACCTGAGTGTATTAAGTGGTATCGCTTCAGGAAAAATCACCAATCTTTCAGGATCCTACAGTGGTTTCAACTGGACACTGGGGCTGCATTCCGGTAGCTCTACTTTGTGGGATTTGGTATTTGCAGTGCCAATATCTGGAACTTGTACCGGAGCTGTAGTTGTTACTAGTACCCAGACCTGTACTGATAAGGGTACTGTTGGCTCAATTAACTATGGTGTTAGTAGCGCCGCTACATTAAGCTCGGTAAATAACGCTGGCACGATTACTGCTACAGGTAGTGGCGCAGTCAGTGGTGTAGGTATTTATAATGCCTCGGGCAATACTGTCAGCGCTATTACCAACTCTGGCACTATTAGTGGCACTGGCGGCACTAGTCCCCAAGGTATCAGCAATGCCGGTACTATCACCGCCTTGACTAATACTGGCACGATCTCGAGTATTTATAACACCGGTAGCATTGGTACGATTACTAACACCACAGGCACCATCACCACCATGAACAATGCTCAAGGTGGTGATAGCTCATCGGCATCTAAAACAGCCATTACCTACAGTGGCGCACTACCAGCCAACTACAGCATCATAGTTAATAGTGCAACAAACTATGGTCAATTGACTGGCACAAGCATAACGGCAACCAATACTTCTATAGTCTTTGGCGTTGACTCAAGCTCAACACTTGCATTTGGTCGCTATTTAAGTGTATTTAGTGGTGTGGATCTTTCCGGTAAATTTACTAACGCAAGTAGCTCTGGAACCTTCAGCGGTACTGGCGGCCCCATAGGATGGGTTTTGCAGCAAAATCCTACTACCTCTACTTCGATGGATTTGATTGTTGGCTGCTCTGGCGCTGTAAGCATCGCTAGCGGCCAGTCTTGTATCAATGTCTTCGCCGCAAACAGAAAAGGGCTTGATAACCCAACATCCGTTTCCAATGCCGGAATCATCACGGGTTCAGGCGGGAGCTATAGCCTTGGAATTTATAACAATCTTACTGGTGGCGCTGCTCCAACCTACAACAATTCGGGAACGATTAGTGGTTCTAATACCTCGAGCAATATTGTGAGCGGTATTTACAATGCTGGCGGGATTACTGCGATAACCAATTCTGGCACGATTAGTGCAGCAGATACTGGTAGCTCAATTCAAAATAGTAATTACACTGCCGGTATCCGCGCTGAAGGGACTATTGGAACGATTACCAATAACTCTGGCGGTACGATTTCAGGTACTAGTAACAAAAGCGTCGGGGTGGGTATTTATGCCAACGCCAACATTACAACGATTACCAATAACTCTGGCGCTACGATTTCTGGGGTGGGAACAAATAATAGGGGCGTCGGTATTTATAACGTCTCGGGTCGCACCATCGGAACGATTACCAACGCCGGCACCATTAGTGGCACAGGCGTTACAAATCCTGCTGGTATTTACAATGCCGGCACAGTAACAACATTAAGTAATACCGGCACCATTTCTAGCATTAACAATGCCGGCTCGATCACCACGTTAAATAATTCGCAGGCTTCCTTAGCATATAGCGGAGCACTGCCGACTAACTACGCGATCATTATTGGTACGGCAACTAGCTTTGGTTCATTGGCCGTGACTAGTGGTTCAGGAACAACTGCCTTTAGTATTAACTCTGGCTCAACGGTGACTGCTGATGGAACCTACCTGAGCGTATTGAGTGGTGCAGGCCTTAACGTCACCAATCTTTCGGGTACTTACAGTGGCCGCAGCTGGACACTCGCCTTGCATTCCGGCAGTACTACGCTGTGGGATTTAGTGTTTGGATCTGGCATTGGCAATATCACATCTGCTACGAGTAACTTCTCCAATTTGGGTACCGCCTTTGCTACCGTCTTTGATGGCGGTAAGCTAGTCGTTGACTCCAGTGGTGCAAATACTTCGAGCACCTTTACACTTAAGAAAAATTCTTCTGGCGCAATTGATCAGGGTGGTAATAAAACCTCAACCTTCTCTGGTACCTTTGTAGACGATGCTGGTGGGGGTACTCCAAGTAAACTCACCATCACCAATAGCGGTTTGGGTAGTGGAGCAACGAATGGCGTAGTCACTTTATCTGGCGTCAATACTTATACCGGTGGCACTAAAGTTGAGGCCGGCGCCACTCTGGCCATTACCAATAAAGATGCCATTGGTACCGGCGCACTCGAGTTAGCTGGTACAGCAACTACCTCTGCAAATATAGTTTTAACTAGCACGATGACAATTAGTAACCGGATTAAAGTAGAAGGTGATCCGACCATTACGGTAGCGGCTGGTAGTACAGGCACCTTTACTAGCTCTATTGACGATCTGAGTTATCCAGGTGAGATTGTGATTGGCGCCAGCCCTGGTAATACGGGTGGCGGTACGGTTGTGTTTACTGCAGTGAACACCTATAAAGGCGATACCAAAATTGATGCGGGTAACACTTTGGCGCTAAGTGGTAGTGGCTCGATAGCCACTTCAGGCACAGGTGCTGGTTGGACTGGGGTCACGAATAACGGCACCTTTAATATTGTTGGCGTAACAGCGAACACCGTCAGTCTCGGAAAAAACTATACCCAGTCAGGCACTGGTACTTTGGCGATGAACTGGTATCAAAAACTGAGCATCCCCGGCACTGCCAGTCTAGCCGGTACCTTGTCTCTCTTTAATAGTAATAGCAGTACTTACTCTTTAGGCCGCTATACCTTAATCACTTCAACTGGAGCCCTATCTGGCACCTTTGGTACGCTGAACACCAGCAATCTATCTTCAAGCTATAGATACTCACTGAGCTACGATGCCAATGACGCGTATTTAACTATTGCTGCTGGTGGCCCACCACCAGACTACACCCAACAATCCTTAGTCAATACTGCGCAAGCATTGCAAGGCACCTTCGCACTACAAAACAGTATTTTGAACAGCAGCCTAGGCTATGACTGCAATCTATTTGGTCCCAATGGTATTTGTATCTCCACGGGTGGTCGTAATACGACAGTGCAAGCAGAAGGTATTAATAACACCAGCGCGCTCCTCATTGCCGCTTATAAGGCATCACCACAGGTGCGCATTGGGGCCTATGCCGATCAAAACCTCTCTACCCAAGGACCGGGCACTGTCAAGCTAGGGAATAACACACCACTCTTAGGCATGTTTGCGGCTTGGAATGAAAACCCAGATGGCACTGGTCTTGAGCTCAAAGCCTCAGCGTCTTATGGCCAAAAGAGTGCCACCGTGACTCGCAGTGTGGTGGTCACATCTGAACCCGGTAGTGGTAGTAGCAATCTCACCACCCAAGGCGTGCAGGTAGTGGCTAAATATGGCTTGGCACTGACCTCTGCAACGATCCTAAGTCCGTACCTTGGCGTGCGTTATAGTCAAAGTAATATGGGTGGCTACACCGAAGGAACCAGCAGTTCAGTGACAGCGCCTCTGACATACCAAGCCTTAAATACCAATGCCACCACACTTTTGGCTGGCGCAATCGCTACTCATCAGCTCAATCCTAAGACGACGATATTTGCCAGTGCTGGAGTAGAGTCTGATACCAACACTAGCAATGGCTCTTACTCAGCTACTAGCCCCAACATTGCAGGTCTAACCCCCATTAACTTTAACCCCACCGCAGTAAACACCAGACCGACTGCTACTGTTGGTGCTTATTACGATCTAGAGAAAAGCCAACGCCTTGCCCTAACGGCTGGCTATACTCAAACATCGTTTAAGGCCGTATCTACCACTAGTGTGATGGCGACTTATACAGTGGGTTTTTAAGCGGGACAGCTAAACGAATATGAATACACTAACCATCAAATTACTCTCAACCTTAACTGGCCTTGTTCTTGCCTGTATTAGCAGCGTCGCTTTTGCACAGTCAGGAACTGGAGCGGTATTGGTATCAGTTAACGGCATTAAAATTTACACTAGTCAGGTCAATGAGATTGTGGGTATGGCAGTTACTGATGGCGCCAAAGATACCCCAGAGTTACGTCAAAATATCCTAAATGAAATTATTATTCGCGAAGCAGTGAGTCAAGATGTTAAGAAAACAGGCTTATTGACAAAAGAGAGTAACCCTTTAAAACTCAAATTAGCTCAAAGCATTACAGTATTTGAGATTTGGTTTGGCCAATATCTCAAAACCAATCCGATCACCGAAGCGGACATTAAAGCAGAATACGACCGTCGGCTCGCTACGAGTAAAGAGCCTAAAAATACCAAGCAGTATGAAGTGGCGCAAATTACGGTTGCTACCGAAGCCGAAGCCATGGATCTCATCAAGCAGATTAATGCTGGTGCAAAGTTTGAGACTTTAGCTAAAGAAAAGTCTCTTGATAAAGCTTCTGGTGTGCAGGGTGGTGTAGTTGGTTGGGTTTTTTCTTATCAATTAACTCCACCACTCAATGACATTATTCTGATTTTAGATAAGGGCAAGATAACGCCAAATCCAGTAAAAGCAAATAATGCATGGAATATTGTTAAGCTAAATGATGTAAGACCTTTTGTATTACCTGACTTTGATCAACTCAAAAATAATATTGCCCAAGAATTAATACAACAACGTCGCAATACAGCGATCAATATCTTGCTTAAAGAATCTAAGATAGCTAACGGTAGTTGACTCTTTGGCATCTACCAAAAAGAGTCCCATCAAGTAGTCTCCACCACTACCGTGATGGCTACTTATAACGTGGGTTTGTAAGAAGTTGAATATGGGTCTTGGATTCAACCGATCAACGCAACAGATTGTTTATCCGTTGGCCCATTTAAATATGCGGCTATTTAATCGTTAAATGGGATATTTACTTCTATGAAGCCATTATTTGTGGACTGATTAACTGCGGCAATGATTGTTGATGTATTCGGTTTAATTCTTGGCCAGCTGGTGGTGCTGAGTACCACTATGGCAATTTTTCTTTGAATAAGATTTTGTTGATACTGAAGATTCGTGTCTGTTGTAATAAAAACCTCAAAACCATTTGATTCTGCAGCACTTAACAACTCACCATTTTTTAGTGTTGACCATCCTAATTCATAAGCAGTAGAGACATCGTGATTAAGTAAAAGGTCTTTTAATGGCGCAGGTGTTCCCTGATCAAATAATATTTTCACGCAGCAGTTAGAGAATTCTTAGCTGCAAAATCCAAAACAGCGCGCGCCTGTTCTAATTTAATGCCTGGAAAAATTTCAATAAATTCTTTGATCGAAATTCCATCTTCTAAGTTTTCAAAGAGGGCGGCGATAGGCACGCGGGATCCGGAAAATACCAAAGCTCCGCTCACGCGCTCTGGGGCGCTTTCTACGGCTGGGCAGTTTGACCAGTTAATCATGCTCAGATATTAGCATTTTGGAGTTTTAAAGTCACCACCTTAGGATACCCAATAAGTAAGTGGTTTTTAGCCTCTTAAGACCAGTTTATAGATCAACGGTGCTAGAGTCTGTTGCTCTGATTTCTTTACTTATTCAATAGAAAAAGCCCTTGAACATGCATTCAAGGGCTCTATTTTTGGTGGGTCGGGCGAGATTCGAACTCGCGACCAACGGATTAAAAGTCCGCTGCTCTACCGACTGAGCTACCGACCCAGTAAAACAAAGATTATAGCAAGAAGTTTATAGTCGCCCTTGGGTCTTTAGGCCTTTGGCTTCAAGCCCTGTTAACTAGGCGTTTGCTCGTCTAGCAACCGGCGGATTTTTAGAGAAATAGTCCTTAATTCCTCTCATAATCGCTTCAGCAATCCGGTCCTGATAGGCGTCATCATTGAGACGCGCTTCTTCCTGGGGGTTACTAATGAAGGCTGTCTCCACCAGAATTGATGGGATATCTGGAGCCTTGAGAACGGCAAAACTGGCTTGCTCAACCTGTCCTTTATGCAAAGGAGCGAATCCACTAATTTGTTTGAGGATAGAAGTACCCACTTGAAGTGAGTCTTTGATTTGGGCAGTGGTCGACATATCTAGCAATAGATTGGCTACTTGCTTATCTTGAGTCTTGATATTGATACCGCCAATTAAATCTGAAGCATTTTCTTTATTGGCCATCCAACGGGCCGTCGTGCTACTGGCACCCATTTGAGATAAAGCAAAGACTGAAGCCCCCTTTGCTCTGGGTTCAATAAAAGCATCTGCATGAATTGAAACAAACAAATCAGCTTGCACTCGACGTGCCTTTTGAACCCTGGTGTGAAGTGGCACAAAGTAGTCGCCATCTCTCGTTAGAAATGGCCGCATATACGGATCGCTATCGATCTTGTCACGTAAGCGCTTAGCGATGGAGAGAACCACATGCTTTTCTTTGGAACCCATAGTGCCGATAGCTCCCGGATCTTCGCCGCCATGTCCAGCATCAATGGCAATGGTAATCAGGCGCTGGTATTTTGCTTTGGCAGGAGGTTCTTTCACATCCGGAATGGCTTGCGCTACTGGAGCTTTTGGGGCTTCCTTTTCTTTTTTTGTGGCGAACTGGGCAATCAGATCAACTTCTTCATTGGCTTTATCTAAGGCGCTTTCCTTACGAGCACTGCGCTTGACTAATTCCATTAAGGGATCTGGGGGCGTGGCAGGATAGAGATCAAGCACCATACGGTATTGATATTCTGCAATCGGATCCAGCGTAAAAAGCTGAGGCTTAACGGGCTCTTTGAGATCGAATACCAGACGCACCATCCCTGGTTGAAATTGCCCCACCCGAATTTGTGACACATAAGGATCATTCGGTTTCACCTTAGCCACTAAGTCTTTGAGGGTGGAGTTAAGTTCCATGCCTTGTACGTCTACTACTAAACGATCGGGATTGGTGAGGAGTTGCTGGGTAATCGGCAGTGCTTTATCAGACTCGAGTGTAATCCGCGTGTAGTCCTCTGCTGGCCAAATACGGACACCCAAGATCTTGGCACCCCAGGCAATATCGACTTCACTGAAAAACAAAATGAAGCCCATCATCTTCGCCGAAGTTTGGAGATACTTTCTTCTGGAGGAATCGATGGTGGTTTTGCTCATGAGGTTTGCAGGTGAGCTTTCTCTAAAAGGATTGCTCCCTGATCCGAGTTTGCAGTGAGAGTGATCTTTCTCTCATTTTCCTCTGCGTCTGCTACTAGATGAATCTCCATATCAAATGGCGGGAGGGTGTCTTCTGCTTTTTCTGGCCACTCCACTAAGCAAAATCCAGGCCCATCAAAATACTCTGCAAATCCGGCTTCTTGCCATTCCAGTGGATCGCGCATGCGATAGAGATCAAAGTGATAAATTGTGATGTTATTAGAGACATCCTTTTCACCGACCTGCATTTTAGAGATCAGAATAGGGTAGGGCTCACACAAGGTGTAGGTTGGACTCTTCACCCGGCCTTCGAAGCCTAAGCCCTGAATCAGATGCCGAGCAAAAGTGGTTTTGCCTGCCCCAAGATCACCTGCTAAGGCAATATTGAGGTGAATACTAGGATTTACTTGAAAAAGATGGCCAATAGTCAGGGCAAGTTTTTGTGCCAATGTGATGGTTTCTGCTTCCTGCCTACAATATTGAGTAAATGAATTCTGAGCCATTTGCCTAGTGTATTCAATTATTAAGTTACATTCTGTAATCCCCATGACCTCTTCTCAAACACCTAGCTCTGTTGACCATACCCATATCCGCGAATGGCTGGGAGAGCAGTCGAAAAAATTGGGCTTTGATGGTCTACGCATTACGGACACCCATCTTGGGGTCGCAAGTGAGCGCCTAAATGAGTGGCTGGCAGAAGGTCGTCATGGTCAGATGGAATACATGGCTCGGCACGCGCAATTACGCTCGGACCCCAGCCTACTAGTACCAAGTACAGTCAGGGTGATTTGCGTCACCATGAATTACCTCTCTCCTACAATTGACTTTGATAGTGAGTGGCAGCGCCTAGCAGATCCTACCCAAGCAGTCGTCTCCGTATATGCCCGTGGCCGGGACTATCACAAGGTCATGCGTAATCGTTTGCAAGAGTTTGCGCAGATGATTGAACGGCAGATTGGCTCATTTGGCTATCGTGTGTTCACGGACTCAGCACCATTAATGGAAGTGGAGTTGGCTCGTAAGGCAGGATTGGGTTGGCGAGGCAAACATACCTTATTGCTCAATCAACAATCTGGATCCACCTTCTTTTTGGGCGAGATCTTAGTGGATGTTCCGTTGCCGATAGATCAAGAGGTGGAATCGCATTGTGGTACTTGCCAAGCCTGTATTGACATTTGTCCTACGCAAGCCATTACAGCCCCCTATCAATTGGATGCCCGTCGCTGTATCTCGTATTTAACAATTGAGAATCCCGATGCGATTCCAGTAGAGTTTCGGAGGTCGATGGGCAATCGTATCTACGGATGTGATGACTGCCAACTCATTTGCCCTTGGAATAAATTTGCGCAGCGTACGGCCTTGCCAGACTTTGCTGAACGTCATGGTCTTGGTAAGGCGAGTCTCTTAGAGCTGTGGTCTTGGACGGAGAGTCAGTTTGAAAAACGCCATGAAGGCAGCGCCATTCGTCGCATTGGTTACTCTCGCTGGCGTCGTAATCTCGCTGTTGCTTTGGGTAACGCCTTAGCTAGCGGGGTAGAGCAGGGCGGGATACGTGATGCCTTAAGCGCAGCGCTTGACAGTGCAGACCCCTTGGTAGTGGAGCATATTGAGTGGGCTTTGGGCCAGCCTGTATAGCTAGAAGCCTTACAATCAAGGGATGTCCTCTTCCGATCAGCCTTATATTGACCCTAGCGAAATTCCGCTAGAAGAGGCTGCGTTGCAGCGCTTTAAAAATCCGAGTGATGCATTTTGGTCCGGGATTCGGGATGCAGCTGGTGCGCCTGCGATGGTGCTCTTTGCCGGCATGGTGGGTTTTGGAGCGATGGGTAAAACCAATGGATTTGATATCTGGTTTACCACCTTTACTACGTTTTTCATGTTCGCTTTACCAGGACAAGTTGTTTTGCTCGAGATGGCGATTACGGGTTCATCAGTGGTGGCAATTGCTTTAGCAGTAACCTTGACCTCTACCCGCTTCATCACCATGACGGTGACACTCTTTCCGCAGTTTCATCAAAGGGATCGAAATCGTAGCCTCTATGCTTCGGTGCATTTACTGGCAATGACCGCTTGGGCAATCTCCATGCGAGAGTTTCATGCGATTGAAACCAGGCATCGCTTAAGTTACTTTGTTGGCCTAGGTTTGCTGTGCTGGCTGATCTCCGTTCCAGGAACGATCTTGGGTTATTACTTGGCAGGGATGGTGCCAGCAGCAGTCACTCTGGGGCTTGTTTTTATTAATCCACTGTTCTTCTTATTGACCTTTACTGAAGTGAAGCCTTGGATCAATCGGATTGCCCTAATGATGGGCTGTATCTTTGGCCCAATCTTTTTTATGATTGATCGCGATACGAGCCTATTAAGCTCTGGTCTAGTAGCCGGAACCATTGCTTACTTGATTGATCGTAAGTTCTTGCGTAAAAAAGCAGGAGTGCTTAGCTAATGGAAACCTTAAATCACATGAGTGATTCGCTCTTTGGTTGGGGTCTTTGGATCGCTTTGGTTGGCGCTTGTCTAGGTACGTATTTCTGTCGTGCAATTGGAGTATTTCTGTCGCAGAGCATTAATCAAGAGAGCGAGATCTTTCGTTGGTTGGCTGCCGTAACTTACGCTATGGTTGCTGCACTCACCATACGCTTGATCGTCATGCCGCTGGGTCTAATGGCAACTGTTCCCTTATGGGTCCGCATTCTGATTTGTGCCTTAGCAATTGGCGTAATGGTATCTAAACCCACCAAACGATTGGTTCCAGCTTTGCTGACTGGAACCTTATTGATGGTGGGTTACGGCGTGATTCGTTAAGTATTTATCAGATATTTATTAGGTATTTCAATACTTAAAGATGCGCTGCCAAGATCTTGGCAATATGTACCGCTTCTCTTTGTGTTCCATCGGCAATCTGATGGCGACAACTGGTTCCATCCGCAACTACCCAACTCTCAGGCGCTTTACGAATCGCAGGCAAGAGACTTAACTCGGCCATTTGCTTAGACACTTCAATGTGCTCCGCTTCATAGCCAAAGCTACCTGCCATGCCGCAGCAAGAAGACTCAATCAGCTTGGGGTCTGCATTAGGGATCAATTTTAAGAGCTCTAGTGCCGGTGTCACAGCAGCAAACGCCTTTTGATGACAGTGGCCATGGAACAGAACTGGGCGCGACGCTGGCTTAAGGGGTAGATTGAGTCGGCCTGCCTTTGCTTCTTTAGCTAAAAACTCTTCTAAGAGTTGCGCCTGTTTGCTTACGGTAATCGCACGCTCCCCAAGGCCCATCACTAACGCCTCATCCTTTAAGGTGAATAAGCAAGAAGGCTCAAGACCAATGATGGGAATATTTTTTTCTGCAAAAGGAGCGAGATGGTTAACTAATTCATCTAAGCTGGCTTTGGCCTGATCAACCATACCTGCTGCGAGATAAGTGCGACCACAGCAGAATTCCCTGGAGCAAGTGTTTGTCTTTGCGATCTGTTGATCTTGTCTCTTTTGAGGAATATGCACTCGATAGCCAGCCGCTTTCAACACTAGTAGAGCTGCTTTGATATTTTCATCTTCAAAATAGGCGTTGAAAGTATCTGCTAGGAGAACCACTCCTTGATTGCCATTCGCGTCTGCTTTGCTGAGTTCTGCTGGCGTAAATTGATATGGCGCAAGCGCACTGGGCTTACTCCAGAATGTGTTGGCTTTCCAGATGGGCAGACTTCTTTTTGCAGAAATTCCCATCAGCCATTCTTGTAGCTTCGCAATCGGTGCAATCTGATTGCGCAGATTAAGTAATGCAGGAAGTCCCGGAATACTGCTGATGATGGGGGCGTACTTCGGTAAATAAGCCACTGCCAAATCACGCATCGTGTGTCCAACCCGCTTCTTGTAAGCTGACAAAAACTCAATTTTCATCTTGGCCATATCAACGCCCGTAGGACATTCACGGCGACAGGCTTTACAACTGACACAAAGCTCCATTACTTCTTTAATGGCATCACTACCCATTGGCGAGGATGTAATCCCCCCATCGTTTTTTAGATCTAATTGATTCGAGAGTGCTAATCGCAAGGTATTAGCGCGTCCGCGGGTAAGGTGTTTTTCATCACGAGTGACGCGATAGCTAGGACACATCACTTCTGCATCAAACTTTCGACAGTGACCATTGTTATTACACATATCTACTGCTTTTGCTAAACCCATCGCAGGATCGCCGCCAGTGCCTGGGGCACTGGTCTCCTCGGTGATAGGATTATTTTGTACATTCCAGGCCGACCAATCTAAAGCGGGCTGAAGCGGAATGACTTTATAACTCGGCGAGTAGCGGAAGTAACTCGCATCATCCATTTTGGGTGGATTCACGATCTTGCCCGGATTAAATAATCCCTGAGGATCGAATACCTGCTTGATCTCTCCAAGCGCTTCGGTAATCTTGGGTCCAAACTGCCAAGAGATCCACTCTCCACGGCAAAGTCCATCACCATGCTCACCGCTGTAAGCGCCTTTGTATTTCCGCACGAGAGCAGAGGCTTCTTCAGCAACCGCACGCATTTTTTGGGCACCGTCGCGGCGCATATCCAAAATCGGCCGGACATGTAAAGTCCCTACTGATGCATGGGCATACCAAGTACCACGAGAGCCGTATTTAGAAAATACCTCCGTGAGTGCCTGGGTATATTCAGCGAGACTTTCTAATGGCACTGCGCAGTCTTCAATGAAGCTCACTGGCTTGCCATCCCCCTTCAGACTCATCATGATGTTGAGGCCTGCTTTACGCACTTCCCATAAATTCTTTTGCAGTCCGGCATCAGGCATTACGACTACTGATCCGGGAATACCTAAATCACCCATCAGGATTTGCAAAGACTGTAGTTTCTCTAGCAAAGGCGCATGCGACTCTCCCGAAAACTCCACTAGCAAAATGGCTTCAGGTGTCTGAGCACTGGCATCGATGAGTGCAGTTTCAATGGTCTTCTTGAAGCTGAGGTTGTGGCGCGCTAAATCAATCATGGTGCGATCCACTAATTCCACTGCGGTAGGTCCCAGCTTGACGATGTGCTGCGCGCTATCCATCGCCTTAAAGAAGCTAGAAAAGTTCACTACCCCAAGCACTTTGTGTTGCGGCAATGGCGCCAACTTGAGTTCAAGTGATTTGAAGTAAGCCAAAGTGCCTTCACTACCTACCAAGAGGTGCGCTAAATTGACGCTGCCATCTGGCGTATAAGGAAGTTCACTTTGCGGGTGAAATAGATCTAAGTTATAACCAGCAACGCGCCTTAGTACTTTAGGAAAATGTGCCTCGATTTCAGGTTGGAGTTTTTGGGCGAGGCCTTTAACAAAATCTCCTAACTGTTTTGCAGCGCCAGAACTATGGGCATAATTTCCAAAGCTGGCTACTTGTCCATTCGCGAGCCAGGCATCAATCCCGAAGACGTTATGCACCATATTGCCGTACGCAATCGAACGACTGCCACAGGAGTTATTACCGGCCATGCCACCAATCGTTGCTTGCCCACCGGTGGAGACGTCTACTGGATACCAAAGACCATGTGGCTTGAGTGTGGCATTGAGATGATCCAAAACCATTCCAGGCTCTACGATGGCTGTCGCCTTCTCTGGATCTGCATGCAATAGTTTGCGAAAGTATTTCGAGTTATCGATCACGAGGGCTGTGCCAGTGGTCTGACCGCATTGGCTGGTACCGCCACCCCTTGGCAGAATGGGGACATTTAAATCAGCAGCAATCTGAATTGCAATCGCAACGTCTTCTGCAGTTTTAGGTACTAAGACGGCAATTGGCATCGCCTGATAAATAGAAGCATCTGTTGCGTAGCGTCCGCGACTGGCGATATCGGTCATTACCTCGCCGGAGGTTTCTTTTCTGAGGCGTTTAGCTAACGATTCCTGATTGGCAAGCAATTCGGGAAGTGGCAAGTCAAGTGGCTTGTTCATGCCATCACCTGCTCTTTGGAGTCTGCGTCAATTTGTTGAATGACGACATCACGCTTATTCCTCACATGCTGCATCATGACTTTCCGCATCCGTGCGCTATCACGGGCCTTCAATGCGTCTAGCATTTCTTGATGTTCACCCACGGCTTTTTCCCATTTGACGCCATCTTGATTAGAGCGAAAGCGGAGTGCTTCGATCCGGGCATTGACTTGAGTAAATAGCTGACTTAGGACTGGGTTATTCGCTGCTTGATGAATGGCATGATGAATTTTCAGATTGAGTCGGTAGTAGTTTGATAAATCCCTACGCGCATAAGAGGCCATCATTTCATATTGAAGCGCCTCTAATTCAGCCAGGGCTTGCGCACTCATGTTGTGGGCTGCTAACTCTCCCGAGTAACCCTCTAAGTTAGCAATCACATCAAAGGTGTGGATGATGTCATCGCGGGTGAGTTGAACGGCGATTGCGCCCCGATTGGTAATGAGTTCCACTAGACCATCTGCAGCTAAACGGCGAATAGCCTCCCGAATGGGTGTGCGCGACACATGAAGCTGCTCGGCTAGTTCGCGTTCATTCAGTTTGCTGCCAGGATGAATAACGCCCTCTACCAGTAAAGATCTTAGTTTCTGGAAGGTGGCCTCATGCAAATTCTGACTATTTGCTGGTGCGGTGAGGATCATGTAGAGCGCCTAAATTTTGTATACATATTTACTATAACTGATGAATAGTGTTAAAAATCGCTATAAATCACTTATTTTTTACCTATTTAGGAAATATTTTGCATACAAAATGGTAAATTAAAAAAATTGCCTTACACTCACAGGCAATATTAATAACAAAAATGAAGCGAGACTCCGCATGCTAAAACTAGATAATCACCTTTCAGGACGCCATTTCTTACATATTCCAGGCCCAAGCCCAGTACCATCACGCATTTTGCGCGCGATCAGCTATCAAACAATCGACCATCGTGGTCCTGAGTTTGGGGAGTTTGGCCTGAAGGTATTGAACGGGATTAAAAAGATTTTCAAGACGGAGCAGCCTGTCATTATTTATTCCGCATCTGGAACAGGTTCTTGGGAGGGCGCTTTAGTCAACGTACTCAATCCCGGCGATAAGGTGCTCTTTTATGAAACCGGTCATTTCGCAAACTTGTGGTGGGCTTTAGCCAAAAAGATTGGTATTGAGGCTGAGGTGATTGGTAAGGCAGGAAAAGATACTTGGCGTTGGGGTGTAGATGCTGATGTGATCGAAGAGCGCTTACGTAAAGACACTCAGCATGAAATCAAAGCAGTCTGCGTAGTGCATAACGAAACCTCTAGTGGCTTAACTTCCAATATTGCTGCGGTTCGTAAGGCGATGGACGATGCTAAGCATCCAGCCTTGTTGCTCGTAGATAGCGTATCTGGCGTGGGTTCAGCAGATTATTGCCATGATGCTTGGGGAGTGGATGTCACGGTATCCGGATCGCAAAAAGGCTTAATGTTGCCTCCTGGCATTGGTTTTAATGCGGTGTCTAAAAAAGCGCTCGAAGCAAGCAAGCGCAGCACCATTCCAAAAGCCTATTTAGCTTGGGATGAAATCCTTGAATCGAATAAAACCGGTTACTGGCCGACTACTCCGAGCACCAACCTAATGTATGGTTTGCATGAAGCTATCGACATGATGCAGGCGGAGGGATTAGAGACGATCTTTGCCCGTCATCAGCGTTTGGGAGAAGCTTGCCGCCGTGCGGTAGCCGCATGGGGTCTTGAGAACCAATGCGTAGATCCCAATTCCTTCTCGCCAGTCCTGACTGCGATTGTTGCTCCAGAGGGCATGGATGCGGATGCATTACGCAAGCATGCTTTAGAAAAGTTCAATCTTTCCCTTGGGACCGGCTTGGGCAAGCTCAAAAGCAAGGTTTTCCGTATTGGGCACCTAGGCGACTGCAATGAATTGAGCCTGATGGCTGCTTTAAGTGGGGCTGAAATGAGTTTGAGTGCCATGGGCTATCAACCTAAGGCGAGTGGCGTGGTTGCGGCTCAAGACTACTTAAAGTGAGAGTCCACCTATAATTCACTATATATATCAATAGCGTCAGAGACAGCGAGATAAATCATGTTGGCAACTAAACCGTATTTAACCCAAGTAGATGTGCAAAAGATTTTGGATGCAGCGGATAAACATGCTGCAGCGAATAATTTGGCGGTAACCATTGCTGTTTGCGATGATGGTGGACATGTACTGGGTTTAATCCGTCGTGATGGTTGCGCTCCCGTCTCCACTTATATCGCTCAAGAAAAGGCACGTACCGCTGCAATGGGTAAGCGCGAGACTCGGGTTTACGAAGAAATTATTAATAACGGACGTACCTCCTTTTTATCTGCCCCTCATATTTCGGGCATGTTGGAAGGTGGCGTCAATATCGAGGTAAATGGTTTTACCATCGGCGCAGTCGGCGTTTCCGGCGTTAAATCGACCGAGGATGCTGAAACTGCTAAAGCCGGCATTGCGGCCATCCTGTAAGTTACTTTGATAAATACTGTTCCTGAAATAAATCTCCCTACTAGCGCTGTACCTGAAAGCGCATCTCCAGCAACAATCACCTTTGCTGATTTTGGTTTAGATCCAAAGATTCAAAAAGCGGTATCAGAGCAGGGCTACACCATACCCACTCCGATCCAAGCCCAAGCCATTCCACATGTTTTGGCGGGAAGTGATTTGATGGGTGCGGCACAAACCGGTACCGGTAAGACAGCCGCTTTTGTTCTGCCAATTATTCAACAGATTCTGCGTCACGCTAGTAGCAGCGCATCACCTGCCCGTCATCCGATTCGCGCCTTAGTATTAACGCCGACTCGTGAGTTAGCTGTGCAGGTTGCTGAGAATGCAGCGAGTTATTCCAAACATACCGATTTACGTGCTGCCGTGGTGTATGGCGGGGTCGATATGAAAGAGCAGGTCGCTACCTTACGCAACGGCGTAGAGATTTTGATTGCTACCCCAGGACGCTTGCTAGATCACATTGGTTCAAAAGTGGCCAATCTTTCACAGGTAGAGATCTTGGTATTAGATGAAGCGGATCGCATGCTGGATATGGGTTTCTTACCCGACTTGCAGCGCATCATCGATTTGATTCCTGCGCAAAGACAAACACTGTTATTTTCAGCCACGTTCTCGCCAGAGATTAAAAAATTAGCCCAAAGCTATTTACGTACTCCAGTGACTGTCGAGGTTGCTCGCCAAAATGCGGCAGCGGATACCGTCAAACAAGTGGTGCATCTGGTTGCGAGTGCGGATAAACAGCGTGCGATTGTGAAAGTTCTTGAAGCAAGAACGCGTCAAGGCTTATCGCGTCAGTGCATTATTTTTACTAATAGCCGCTTGGGCTGCGCAAAATTGGCGAGAGCCTTAGAGCGCGACGGCATTAAAGCGGGCGCGATTCATGGTGATAAGAGTCAGGGTGAGCGCACCTTAACCTTGGATGCATTTAAGTCTGGCGCGATTGAAGCATTAGTCGCTACTGATGTCGCTGCCCGAGGTTTGGATATCCCATCAATGCCTTGCGTGATTAATCATGAGTTACCCTACAACGCAGAAGACTTTATTCACCGTATTGGTCGTACAGGTCGTGCCGGCAGTAAGGGAGATGCGATTGCCTTGGTGGATGCTAGCGAAAAACGCCTACTCGACGATATTGAAAAGTTGATGAAGCGGAAGTTAGATGTCCAGCCTTTACCTGAGGGCAGTTCAAGCCCTAGCTCTAGTTCAGCATCAAGTAGGACTTCATCAAGATCCGATGCGCCACCAAAAGTGTCTGATCCGTTTTTCTACAAGCCTTATGAGCCTAGTGTTGCACCTCAGTCCTCAGACTCAGTCAATCCTGTAGAGAAAAAAGTAGGCATTACTCCTGCAAAGTCAGCGGTTGGTGCTTTGCTCGGTGGCTCTAAGAAAAAATAATTTTCCTGTCCCAAGCCTGAGTGGCAGCTAACAACCACTCAGCAATGGAAACCGCTTTCCCATCTGGTAGATTTCTTAATCCTAAATAGCTGGCTGCTTTACGCAATTCATTTAGAGCTTGCTGTTCGTTTTCAGTATGAATCGCTGTTGCTAAAGTTTGTTTGCTGAGCTTTTCACCATCCTCATCAAGCACCAGAGGCAGATGCAAGTAAGACGGCGTTGGATATCCCAAGATCTTTTGCAGATGAATTTGGCGCGCGGTATTGCTGAGCAAATCTTTGCCCCGCACTACATGAGTAATGCCTTGCTCAGCATCATCTACCACTACGGCAAGTTGGTAGGTAAATAAGCCATCTCGACGACGCAATACAAAATCCCCCACTTCTCGGTTTAAGTCTTGATGCTGTTTTCCAAGGGCAAGATCCTCGAAATCAATGGAGCAATTTGGAGGAAGGGCTAAGCGCCATGATCCTTCAATTATTAATTCGGTTGCAGGGTGAGTGATTACTTCGTTTAGCGGGATTGTTGCTGGCCGGCAGGTGGCTGGATAAACGATTTCTTGGTTGCGTGCGGTGGTCACGCCGCTGGCCTCTAGGGTGTTTGCAATACTTTGTCGGGAGCAGATGCAGGGATAGATAGTCTGAAGGGCCCTTAAGCGCTCTAGAGCCTCTTGGTAGCGTTCCTGCTGTTGTGATTGCCAAGTCGGCTCCTCGTCCCAGGAGAGGCCGCAGGCAAGCAATTGGCGCATGATTTCTTGATCAACCCCAGGGATACAGCGCGGCGTATCCAAGTCCTCGATTCGGAGGAGCCATTTCCCCTGGTTTTTGCGCGCATCCAACCAGCTTCCGAGGGCTGCAACCAGCGATCCCGGATGCAGCGGACCGGTGGGCGAGGGGGCAAATCGCCCGCGATAGCCGCCGGCTGGGGATAAGGGGTTTTTGGAGTTCGGCACAGCTAAAATGATCTCATGGCTTCACCCCATTTTGTTCATCTGCGCGTCCATTCCGAGTTTTCAATTACGGATGGGGTCGTTCGCATTGATGATGCGGTAGCTGCTGCTGAAAAAGATGGCATGGGCGCTCTGGCGCTGACGGATTTAAGTAATTTATTTGGTTTAGTCCGTTTTTATACAGCTGCACGCTCCAGTGGAGTTAAGCCAATTGCGGGGGCAGATGTTTGGATTAGCAATGCTCAAGACCCAGATCAACCCTATCGTTTGTTGTTGCTAGTTCAAAACCATTCTGGCTATCTCAATCTGTGCCAGTTATTGAGTAAGGCCTCTTTAGAGAATCAGTCGCGTGGTCGCGCTGAAATTAATCCCCGGTGGTTTAGTGAGCCAGCTTCTAAAGTAGAAGATAAAGAATTAAAAAGAACGCTAGCCTATGGCTTAATTGCTCTCTCTGGTGGACGCTGGGGTGACGTTGGAACTGCGCTTTTGGCTGGCCAAGAAGACCAAGCTAAAGGTGCTGCTAAACAATGGGCAACACTATTTCCCAATGCGTTCTTTATTGAAGTACAGCGTGGCGGCCACCCTCAGGATGAAAAACAGCTGCAATTAGCCTGCCACCTCGCTAGTCAATTGGAACTACCCATCGTTGCCACGCATCCTGTGCAGTTTATGCAGAGAAGTGATTTCACGGCCCATGAGGCGCGGGTGTGTATTGCCGAGGGTGAGCTCTTAGGTAATCCTCGCCGTACCAAGAAATTTAATGAGGAACAGTATTTTCTTTCGCAGGCAGAGATGGAAACGCGCTTTGCGGATCTACCAGTCGCCCTCGCTAATTCGGTTGAAATCGCTAAACGCTGCAATCTCTCCTTGACCTTAGGTCAGCCGCGCTTACCGGACTTCCCGACTCCGCCAGGGATTTCGCTTGACGATTATTTATTGCAGCAATCAGAAATCGGTTTGAAGCGCCATATGGAGCGTAATTTCCCCGACTCAGAAGAGCGCGCCAAGGAAGCAGCGCGTTATCACGAGCGCCTCGTCTTCGAGGTGAAGACGATTTCTCAAATGGGTTTTCCAGGTTACTTCTTGATTGTTGCGGATTTCATTAACTGGGCAAAAAATAATGGCGTACCAGTAGGTCCCGGTCGTGGATCTGGTGCGGGATCTTTAGTGGCTTACTCGCTCGGCATTACGGATCTTGATCCCCTGCGTTACAACTTACTCTTCGAGCGCTTCTTAAATCCTGAGCGGGTATCGATGCCCGACTTCGATATTGACTTTTGCCAGCAGGGGCGCGATCGCGTCATTCAGTATGTGAAGGATAAGTACGGTAAAGATGCAGTGAGTCAGATTGCTACCTTTGGCACGATGGCCGCACGAGCAGCGATCCGTGATGTCGGTCGTGTACTTGAGCAGGGATATAACTTCGTTGACGGCATTGCCAAGTTAATCCCCAATAAGCCCGGTCAATACATGACGATTGAAATGGCAAAGAAGGAAGAGAAGCAATTAGCCGAGCGTGAGAAGAATGAAGATGAAGTACGCCAGCTTTTATCCTTAGCTCAGCAGTTAGAGGGCATGACCCGTAACGTTGGTATGCATGCTGGTGGAGTATTAATTGCTCCCGGTCGCTTAACGGATTTTTGTCCCCTCTATACCCAAGAAGCAAAAGATTCTAAAGATCAAGAGAGTGGCTCAGTCATTAGTCAGTTTGATAAAGACGATGTAGAAGCAATTGGCTTGGTTAAATTCGACTTCTTGGGTTTAACGACCCTCACTATTTTGGCCGCTGCGGAGAAGTGGATTAAAACACTCCACGCCGATCGAAAAGATTGGAATATCGGTGAGATTGCACTTGATGATGAAAAGGCGTTCGAGGTTTTAAAGAATGCCAATACCGTTGCCGTCTTCCAGTTAGAAAGTCGCGGCATGCAAGGCATGCTACGTGAAGCTAAGCCAGATCGCTTTGAGGACATCATTGCGCTAGTCGCACTATATCGTCCCGGCCCAATGGATTTGATTCCGGACTTTATTGAGCGTAAGCATGGTCGCCAAAAAGTAGAGTATCCAGATCCACGCATTGAGCCTGTGCTACAAGAAACCTACGGCATCATGGTTTATCAAGAGCAGGTCATGCAGATGGCGCAGATGATCGGTGGTTACTCACTAGGTGGTGCCGATATGCTGCGTCGTGCGATGGGTAAGAAAAAGCCAGAAGAAATGGCACAGCATCGCAAGATCTTTAGTGATGGCGCAAAAGCAGGGGGTATTACCGAAGGCAAGGCCAATGAGATTTATGACTTAATGGAGCGTTTTGCTGGGTACGGATTTAATAAATCTCACGCCGCCGCTTACGCGCTTTTAGCCTATCAAACTGCTTGGTTAAAGGCGTACTACCCTGCTGAATTTATGGCAGCCAACTTATCACTCGCAATGGATGACACCGATAAGGTGAAGATTCTGTATGACGATTGTTTAGCAAATCAAATTCGGGTATTTTCACCAGACATTAATACAGGCGTGTATGTATTTACTCCCTTGCGCGCACCTGATGCTGCTGCTGATGCACCTATCAGCCATATTCGTTATGGTTTAGGTGCTGTCAGGGGTACTGGTGAAGCGGCGATTGAAGTCATTGTCAAAGCGCGTGAGTCAGGTGGGCCATTTAAGGATCTGTTTGATTTTTGTGCTCGCGTCGATCGCAGACAGGTGAACCGCCGTGCCATTGAAGCCCTCATGCGTGCCGGTGCATTTGATAGCCTGTACAAAGACTCAATTCCAGCAGGTGGAAATCTATATGACATTCGTTCCACCCTGCTCGCTTCTCTTGCTCGCGCAATCGAGGCGGCTGAGCAAGCGGAAGCCTCCATTAATCAAGTCAGCTTATTTGAGGTAGCGGGCGAAGATGACCGCCACCTGCCTGAGCTCGTTCGCGAGCCAGTCTGGTCTGAGAAGAAGCGTCTGCAGGATGAGAAAAATGCTTTAGGTCTATGCCTTACAGGGCATATGTTCGATGCATATCGTGATGAGACGGCGCATTTCATTCGTCAGCCATTGGCCAAGGTGACCGAGGGTAAAGATCAACTCATCGCCGGCATCATTACTTCTGCTCGGATGCTGACAGGTCAGCGCGGCCGCATGATGATTGCCACCATTGACGATGGATCCGCTGCTATTGAGATAACCCTTTACAGCGAAGTCTACGAACCCAATCGTTCTTGGCTTAAAGAAGATGAATTGCTGGTCGCGAAAGTGAATGTGATGCCAGATAAGTTTTCTGGTGGAGTGCGCATCGTCTCTGAAGGAGTCATGGATATCACTGGCGCAAGAATGCGTTTTGCGCGCAATCTCCATCTGAGTATTGATTCTGCAATGGATCTGAAGTCTTTGCGTAGCCAAATCGGCCCCTACCTGATGAGTAACCGCGTACGAGACCCAAAGCTGGGTCCCGCAGCAGCCACGATGCCAGGCGGTAATGAGGGCATGAAAGGCTTAATGTTGACAGCTGCCGTGACTACCAGTGGCGGTGCTTGCTTAATGCAGTTCCCGGAAGAGCTCAGGATTTATCCTGATGATGCTTGTTTGCATAGCCTCAACCAAATTTTGGCTGCGAAACAATCCAATACCGTTCAGGTTCAGTACCACTAATACCTTAGCGTGTTGATTTCTGGGTAGCGCTTTGCAAAGCCTCAATCACCTGAATTGGTTCCAGTTGCTCTAAGCATTCACTACGACTGCTTGCATGATCTTCGCAACCGGCTTTACGGCAGGGAACGCATTCACCAGGACCTTGCAAAATGGTCACATTACCAACCGTTTGTGTACGAGCCCTCAATTGATAAGGCTGCTCCCCAATAAAGCCATTAGGCCAAGGTCCGAAGTTGCTTGGCGGTGTGGGACCAAACAAGGCAATGGTTGGCGTATTACATGCCGCTGCAAGATGGGTAATAGAGGTATCTACTCCCACATAAGCTAGTGCACCTTGAATCAATGTCCCTGCCTGAGGAATTGTGAGAAGCCCAGCAGTGTTCACCACCTTGCTAAGGGTTTCCTCATCAAGTAAGGAGAGAATATCTTGGTTCAGTTGCAGATCTTGTTTGGCTGGAGATGCGCTTAAGACAACCCGCCAGCCTTGCTTAACCATCCAAGTCAGTAGCGTCTGCCAATAACTCAAAGGCCAGCGCTTATAGGCCGTCAGTGGCCCTGGATGCACAACTACATAAGGTGAGTGAAGTTGAGCGGCAATACTGGGGGTGATGGGGTCGCCGGCAGGCGGTGTTACCGAAATCGGCCCAGAAAACAATGCCTGCTTGGATTGATAAAAAACTTCTAACAGACGTAGCTTTTCAGTGATGACATGTTGTGCAAAGTAGTCGACATCAACGGTGGACAAGCAAATTGCTTTTTTCCACGCATTCTGTTTCTCACTTTTACTTTTTTTGTTTTTATCCTCAGCAGTCAATCCTTGGGGATGTCCGCCCAGTACACCTACTCTTTGACGGGCAGCTACTAAGCCATAAATATAGGCGCGATCGCTCGGCTGCGTAACCACCGCTAAATCATAGCGCTGAAAGAGTCGAAAAAATAAGGAGAGATATTCTTTAAGACGAGGACGATCTGAAGTTTCTATCGTCTGCGCAATATCGGGATTGCCCTTGAGCATTTCCAGCTTCCCCCGATAACCTAGAAAATGAAATTCGGCATTTGGCCAAAGTTCACGGGCTTTTGATATGAGCGGCGTGGTGACCAGCACATCACCAATTTGGCGAGTGGCAATGAATAATACTTTCTTGGGATTTAGTTTGGAGAATGCAGTCATAGAATGAATGTAAGCTAAGCCGCTTAGTTGGCCTTAGCTAGAATTTTTTCCCGTACGCGACGTGCATTTTCTACAGCGTTCGATTGGTCATTCATTCGATGGTAGAGATGGAGTACTTCAGTAGACCATGATCCTGATTTGCGAATCAAGCCGCTATTGTGTAAGCGAAAGACAAAGTCTGCATCTTCATGACCCCAGCCTGTCATCGTGTCATCAAAGCCACCAATAGCGAATGCATCCGCTTTCCAGCAGGCCAGATTACAGCCTTTAATACGACGCCAGACAAACTGTTTGTAGTTACGCCACGAGCCATCTCCTAACTTGATCTTGAGTGGCCAGTATTTATTAACCCCCCCAGATAAACGGTGGCTTAATAAGTGGTTAGCAAATTTCTTGAAATCCCAGCCTGGCCATGAGAGAACGTCCTTTGTTAATGCCTCATTGAGCAAAGCTCGACTGCCAGTCGTGAAGTAGCCCTTCTGCGCCAATTGACGATGTTGCGCTACAAAGTCAGGCTGAACTATACAATCGCCATCTAAAAATATGAGGTATTCGCCGGAAGCTTCTGCGCTTGCGAGATTGCGGATTAGTGCCAAGCGAAATCCGAGATCTTCCTGCCAAATGTGCTTGATTTGAAGAGAAGATTTCAGCTTGAATGAATCAATAAAATCTTTAGTGTCAGACTTTGAGCCATCGTCAGCGATCAGTACTTCAAAATCCAAATCAGATTGAGTTTCTAGGGATTGCAAAACGAAATCGAGTGCATCGATTCGGTTGTAAGTTGCCACAATCACGCTGATCTTCATTTTTCTGCTTGATTTTGAAGGAGCCAAATTTTCATATATCGGTAATAACTACCTTCCGCATTGGAGAGGGCTAATGCGAGACCCTCGTAACCATCCAAGAACCCAGCCCTAATGAAGTAGGTTCTGATGAATGCCCATAAACCATGCAGAATTGCTTTGAGAGGGTTGCTTCTTCTTCCTTTGGCAAAAGCTTGTTCCGCTGAGGCAGTGGAATAGCGATCTATCTTTTGTAAGACCTGGGAGAAATTCATGAAGCTGAAATGCAACATGGGATTTTGGAGTTTAGCCACTTGACCATTAGGGATCAGGCGCTCATGAACTAAGTCATCCGAGAAGCGCGCAGTGCCCCGCTTAAATAATCGATCGACATAATCTGGACTCCATCCGGAGTGGCGAATAAAGCGGCCGCAATACCAAGAAAGACGTGGGATCGCAAAACAGTCCACCTGAGCAGAATGATGGATTGCCGTCAGAATCTCACTTCTTAAAGCAGGGGTGAGTCTTTCATCGGCATCTAAAGAGAGGATCCAGTCACCCGTCGCCAGGTCTAGCGCACGGTTCTTTTGGATGCCAAAACCGGGCCAATCCGTGGGCTGGGCAATCACAGCGCCATAGTTCTGGGCGATTTCTAGGGTGCTATCGGTACTATTGGTGTCCACCACCACGATTTGTTGGGCAATCCCCTCTAGGGAGCTCAAACAATCGGCCAAATTGACCTCTTCATTGCGGGTGATGAGTATGACGGATAAGGTGGGCATAATTCATTATATGAATGCTCAAGACCGTACCGCACTAAATCGCCTAATTCAGTATCTCAAGCCCCATATTCGCTTGATTATTGGCTCCCTTTTGGCCATGGCCTTGGTTGCTGGGGCTGAAACCTCCATCCCAGCTTTAATGAAGCCTTTGCTAGATAAGGGATTTACCGGACAACTCGACAATAAGTTGTGGCAGGTACCTGTTTTCTTGGTTGGGCTGGCGCTTATTCGGAGTTTGGCTCAATTTTTCTCCAGCTATTTGCTGACGCGCGTCATTAATGCCGTGTTGTTGAAACTGCGTCAGCAGATGTTTCAAACACTCTTGCACGCAAAAACAACTTTCTTTCAGCAGAACTCCGCTTCCAATTTAATTAATGCAGTGGTGTTTGAGGTGAATAATGTTCTTTCTATTATGGGCGGGATGTTAATTAGTTTGGTTAGAGATTCACTAACAGTAGTGGGTTTGATTGGCTACTTAATTTATTTGAATTGGCAATTGACATTAGTCGTACTGTTAATTTTCCCAATCATCGCTTTCATCATGAGTAAGATTAATAAACGTTTACGGAGCCTCAATCGCGAACAACAAGGCTTAACTAGCGAGCTTGCCTACATTGTTGAAGAAGCTGCTGCTGGTTACAAGATAGTCAAGGTCCATGGCGCTGAAGGGTATGAGATGCGTCGCTTTATGGATAAAGCCGATCGGCTTCGCCAATTTGCATTGAAATCTGCGGTGGCTGGAGGGCTGAATCAGCCGATTACCCAACTCATTGCCTCGATGGCGCTTTCGATCGTGTTAGTGATTGCTTTGATGCAATCAGCCTCTGAAGGAACTACGGTGGGTGGTTTTGCTGCTTTTATTACAGCCATGTTATTAGTCATTTCACCCATTAAACATTTAGCCGATATTAATCAGCCCTTACAACGCGGTCTTACTGCTGCAGAAATGATTTTCTCTCTAATGGATCAGCCTATTGAGGAAAATGAGTCCCGTAAAGAAAATATGAAGTCCTTAAATAAGGCTAAAGGCGGGATACGATTTGAGGACGTCGGTTTTTCCTATCAGCAAGAGGTTGGCCGTAAAGATGCGCTCAGTGGTGTGAACTTCAGCATCAATCCCGGAGAGGTCGTCGCTTTTGTGGGTCCATCTGGTGGCGGCAAGTCTACGCTGGTTAATTTATTACCCCGTTTCTTTAAGCCTACTAGCGGGCAAATTTTTCTGGACGATATTCCGCTAGAAGAGATTGTGCTTGAGGATGTTCGTAAGCAAATTGCCTTCGTAAGCCAGGATGTCATTTTGTTCAACGACAGTATTGCTGCGAACGTAGCTTATAGCGCTGTAAATTCAGAAAATGTAGATCGTGGACGAGTGCTGGAGGCTCTCGAAGCTGCAAACTTATCGGCCCTCATGAAAGAATTGCCTGAGGGTATTGATACGCAGATTGGCGATAACGGCAACCGTTTATCGGGTGGCCAGCGCCAGCGTTTGGCGATTGCGAGAGCGATTTATAAGGATGCGCCTATTTTGATCTTAGATGAGGCTACTTCAGCTTTAGATTCTGAATCAGAGCGTCAAGTTCAGGATGCTCTAGAGCATTTGATGGCAGGAAGAACCACTCTAGTAATTGCCCATCGCTTATCAACTATTGAGCATGCTGATCGCATTGTAGTGTTGGAGCACGGTCAGGTAATCGAGAGTGGCTCACATAAGGAGTTGATTGCTAAGGATGGCTTATATGCCAACCTACACCGCATACAGTTCTCGAATGCTTAATTTTTAGAGCTTTTAATCCAGAGCCAGGAGCTGCTGCAAATATCCGAGAGCGTTTTTTTTGCTTTCCACCCAAGCAATTTTTCTGCCTTATCGGCTTTGGCGTAATACTCTGGAAGATCACCTGGCCGACGCCCAACCACTTGATGTGGAATTTTTAGACCACTAGCTTGTTCGAAGTGATAAAGAAGGTCTAAAACGCTATAACTATCGCCACTACCTAAATTGAAATTGTGACAGCCAGGGTTCGATTGAAGCCAGACGAGCGCAGCGAGATGACCTTCGGCTAAATCCATCACATGAATATAATCTCGCTTTCCTGTGCCGTCAGGTGTGTCGTAATCATTTCCAAAAATATTTAGTGATGGCAATATCCCATTCACAACCTGCCCAATCACCGGCATCAAATTATTCGGAATGCCATTCGGATCCTCGCCAATATGTCCAGATTCGTGGGCGCCTACAGGATTAAAGTAACGCAGGCAGCTGATCTTCCATTCTTTGTCACTCACACTTAGGTCTCTGAGCATGTCTTCTATCTGGAGCTTATTGCGGCCGTAAGGATTGGTCGGCTTAGTAGGATGTTCTTCATCATAGGGTAGGTAGATTGGATCTCCATATACTGTGGCACTGCTACTAAAGACTAAGGTGTTAATCCCGGCAGATTGCATTGCCTGAATGAGACTAATGCTTCCTTGTACATTATTTGCATAGTATTCAATCGGCTTTTGAGAGGATTCACCCACGGCCTTCAATCCAGCTAGGTGGATTACTGCCCCAATCTTTTCTTTACGCAATACATCGGCAAGCTTTTCAGTATCCCTAACATCTCCCTCTGTAAACCCAATATCTTTCGAGGTGATTTTCTGAATACGTTCTAAGGTAGATGGGCTGCTATTACAAAGGTTGTCGTAGATATGAACTTGATGTCCGGTATTTGCCAAGAGAACAGCGGTATGGCTACCGATATAACCCATGCCGCCTGTGAGTAAGATATTCAAATGAACCTCGTAGAAACTATCAGCTTAAAACAATATCGTATTGTTCTTGGCGGAAGCTGCCCTCAGCTTGGAGCTTGATGGGCTTATTAATAAAATCACCTAACTGTGCTAAAAATTGATTTTCTTCTTCTAGGAAGAGGTCAATCACGTCCGGGGACGCTACGATTCTAAACTCGCGGGGATTGAATTGACGGTGCTCGCGCACAATCTCTCTCAGGATCTCATAAC
Organism: Polynucleobacter sp. CS-Odin-A6; assembly: GCF_018882095.1. Lineage (GTDB taxonomy): Bacteria > Pseudomonadota > Gammaproteobacteria > Burkholderiales > Burkholderiaceae > Polynucleobacter. The sequence continues at coordinate 90,307 of NZ_JACVPD010000002.1, read as the reverse complement.
AAATCGTTTGCGCTGTTTTGATTTCACCTTTGCCTTGGCAGGTAGCACAGGGCTCGCAAGTGATATGCGCGAGTGATTCCCGGGTGCGCTTGCGCGTCATTTCCACTAAGCCCAATGAAGAAAAGTCATTCAGTGAAGTTCGGGCATGATCACGCTCTAAATTGCGCTTGAGTTCATGAAGAACAGCCTCTTGATGATCTTTACTGAGCATATCAATAAAATCAATGATGATGATGCCGCCGAGATTGCGGAGCCGTAATTGACGGGCGATTGCCTGAGCGGCCTCAAGATTGGTTTTATATACCGTGTCATCCAGATTGCGTGCACCCACATAGCTGCCGGTGTTCACGTCGATGGTCGTCATGGATTCTGTCTGGTCGATCATTAGGTAGCCACCGGATTTGAGGTCGACTCGTCGGCCAAGTGCCTTATTAATCTCAGCATCCACATCAAATAAATCAAATAGGGCGCGTTCACCACGATGTAGGGTGAGTCTATCTAGGAGATTGGGCATGTAAAGTGCCGCAAATCCTTTGAGTTTTTCAAAGTTCTCGGCTGAGTCCACTCGAATTTTGGTAGTTTCTTCGCCGGCAACATCGCGCAAGACCCGTTCAGCCAAGCTCAGATCTTGGTAAAGCAGGCTTGGTGCCGCCTGATGGTTTACCGCTTCCCGGATTCTTTCCCAGTTGGTACGCAGGTAATGCATATCATGCTCAAGCTCTGTATCACTGGCGTCCTGCGCGCTGGTGCGCACAATGATTCCGCCTTTTTCATTAGCGGGCATGAGGCCTGCCAGACGCATCTTGATGGCTTCACGCTCTTCAGGATCATCAATTCTTTGGGATACACCAATATATTTCTCGCTAGCTTCATCAGTTCCGGCTGGCGGCAAGTAAACCAAGTTACGACCGGCAATGCTGAGCTGGGTTGTTAGACGGGCACCCTTTGTGCCTAGCGGATCTTTAAGGACTTGTACTAAAACATTTTGACCTTCAAAGAGTAATTTTTCAATTTGTGCTTGAGGGTTATTTTGCGTGATGTCGGCAACGTGCATAAATGCGGTGCGTTCCAGACCAATCTCAATAAAAGCGGATTGCATACCAGGCAGCACACGGACCACTTTCGCTAGATAAATATTTCCAACAATGCCTCGTTGACGTGTACGTTCAATTTGAAGTTCTTGAACCGCACCTTGCTGAATTAATGCCACCCGGGTTTCTTGGGGGGTAATGTTGATCAGAATTTCTTCATTCATATGCGGGCAACTTTAGCAAAATGGAATAATTGGCTGACTTCGTAAATGGGTAAGCCCATGATACCGCTATAGCTGCCCTTGATTGAGGGAATGAATGTGCCACCCAGCCCCTGAATACCATAAGCACCAGCCTTGCCGAAAGGCTCACCACTCTGAATGTAGTTAGCAATCTGCTCTGGCGTGAGATGTGCAAATTCCACTTCAGATACTTGCACCAGGCAGAGGGGCTTGGTTTCGGGATCAATCATCAACACGACAGCGGTTAATACTTCATGTACTTTACCGCTGAGCATTTCTAGGATACGGGTTGCATCAGCGGCATCATTGGGTTTTCCGAGGATTTCACCACCTGGAGTATTGGGAAGACTCACAGTGGTATCCGCGCACAAAATAGGTGCCCAAGGCTTGCCGCTTTTTTGCAAGCGCGCCAAGGCAATGGCACCCTTAGCAAGAGTCACACGCTGAACGTAATCATGCGCCTTTTCATTCGCAAGGGGCATTTCAAGAGTTTCAGTATCTTCGCCGGGTGCCGCCACTAGCATTTCGAACTGCACACCCATTTGCTTGAGTAATTCTTGTCGTCTTGGACTTTGCGAAGCGAGGTAAATATAAGAAAACATAGCCTGATTACTCGCGATGATAAGGGTGGCCTTGCAAAATAGTCCATGCCCGATAGAGTTGCTCTATCAACAGGACTCTAGCCATCGCATGAGGCAGAGTTAGGCTCGAGAGGCGCCACATCGCTTGCGCACTTTCCTTGAGACTGGGATCCAGACCATCAGCACCACCAATCAAAAAGGTGATGTCAAAGCCCTCTTGACGCCAGTTTGCTAGTTGAGTGGCTAGAGTTTGAGTGGTTTGATCTTTACCTCGTTCATCCAGGGCAATGATGCGTGAACCTTTGGGAATAGCCGCCGCTATTTTGATTGCTTCTTTAGCTGGCGTCAGGTCTGGCTTAATTTCTTTAATTTCTATACTGCAATCCGCTGGCATGCGTTTCAGATAGTCCTGCGTTGCAGTAGCAACCCATTCTGGCATTTTGTGACCAACAGAAACAATCGTTAAGCGCATCGTTTAAGAATTACTCTGCGTCATCCTCAGACTCGCTTGCTTTCACTAAGCCTTTGTCAGCAGCAAGTTTCACGCGCACAGGTTTAGCGCCCCACATCCCTTCTAGTTGATAGTAGGCACGCAATGCGGGTTGCAAGATGTGAACTACGATATCGCCACAATCAACGAGTACCCATTCACCCGTTTCTAATCCTTCAACGGAAATCACTTCACCACCTTTGGCGTTGACATCTTCTTTAACAGACATCGCTAAGGATCTCGTCTGGCGATTGCTTGTGCCGGTTGCAATAATGACGCGATCAAATAGTTCACTGAGCTTGGTGGTGTCATAAACACGAATGTCTTGCGCTTTGACGTCTTCAAGTGCATTAATCACGACGCGTTGTAATTTTGATAAGTCCATAGTTTCTTTAATTTTTTTCTGAGATATTTTCTATATAGGGTTGATCTTAGCCCGATTACTTGTAAAGACCCAGGTTTGTAATAATTTCTAGAGTGCGAGAAGGAATTTGCTCTGACCCAATCGAGCTCCGAGAGACGCTTTTAAGCTGGTTTCGAAGGTGGGTTGAGGAAAGGTCTACAGCAAGGCTGTTGTCTATGTAGATGTGGCCAAAAAGGCTTTTTTCAAGGGCGCCAGCATCAATAGTTTGATGCTGAGAGAGCAATGACTTGATTTCAGCGCCCATTTCCATGGAAAGTGCATGCTGCGGCCTGCTGGCTACTGCGAAATTCACGTAACTCAATAATTGATCCCAAGAGTTCCAGGTGGGTAAATTGAAGAGAGTATCGGCTCCCATGAGCCAAGTCAGGCTGACCTGAGGTCCAAAACGATCTCTGAGAGCTTTGACAGTATCAAGTGTGTAGCTGGGGCCCGCACGATCTATCTCGATGCGATCAATACCAATTTGAGTGGGTATCTCGAGATACAGAAATGCTCTGGCCAAGTCAGTGCCTGCTGCCTCAGTCATCTGAAAGCGAATCTCGGCTGAGGTAATGCTAGAGTCTTTTTGCCAAGGCTCACCGCTAGGGATGAGTAGTAATTCATCGAGATGCAATAGCTTGGAAAAATGCGTTGCTAGTTTGAGATGGCCTAGATGGGGAGGGTCAAATGTCCCGCCCAGAATACCAATTTTTTTTGGTGCGTCCAAATGAGGCGATATCAAGTTAAGCTAGCCAATCACGTGGCTTGAGATAGTAATCGTATAGTTTTGCTTCTGGCGTTCCTGGCGTTGGCTGATAGTTGTACCACCATTGCACTACCGGTGGCATGGACATCAGAATGGACTCAGTACGCCCACCAGAATGCAAACCAAAAATAGTGCCACGGTCGAATATTAAGTTGTATTCAACATAACGACCACGACGATATTCCTGAAATGCTTTTTCTTCTGGGGTGAAGGGGTCTTGATAACGTCGCTCCACAATGGGTATGTAAGCATTGATGAATGCATCTCCAACTGCGCGGGTCATGGCAAAACTTTTCTCAAAGCCTAGGCTATTGAAGTCATCAAAAAAGATGCCACCAATACCGCGAGGTTCCTCACGGTGCTTGAGATAAAAGTATTCATCACACCATTTTTTAAAGCGAGGATAGAGATCTTCGCCAAAAGGATCTAGCGCATCTTTTGCAGCCTGGTGAAAGTGTCGACAATCCTCATCTACGCCGTAGTAAGGAGTGAGATCAAAACCACCACCAAACCACCAGACTGGCTCTTTATCCGGAGCTTGCGCAATAAAGCAACGCACATTCATATGAGTCGTTGGCGCCTTTGGATTGTGTGGATGGAACACCAAAGAAACGCCCATGGCTTCAAAGCTACGCCCCGAAAGCTCTGGACGGTGGTGTGATGCAGAGGGAGGCATTTGATCACCACGAACGTGCGAAAAACCTACGCCCCCTTTTTCTAAAATATTGCCAGCATCCATCGTACAGGTCCGACCATAGCCTTTTAGCTTACTGTCTTCAGGCTTCTCCCAGCTATCCACCATAAACGCCTTGCCATCCATGGCGCTGATCGCTGTGGTGATGCGATTTTGCAAGCCTAAAAAATAATCCTTTAAGGCTGTGATATTGATTTGTGTTTGGTCGACAGATGACAAGATTGAAAGTTCTTTTTAATGTGACAGTTTATATCGATTCGTTCAATTTACTTGACTGCGCGAAAGCCAATATCTTGGCGGTATTGCATCCCGTCAAACTGAATCTGGCCAATCACCTCATACGCTTTTTGTTGTGCACCACGAACCGTATCGGATAAGCCAACGATGCACAGGACGCGGCCACCCGAAGTCAGTAGTTTGCCATTTTGCAGATTTGTCCCTGCATGAAAGGTGATCTGATCTTCGGTATCCGCTGGAATGCCAGTGATGACATCGCCATTGCGCGGGTTATTCGGGTAGTTATGAGCTGCGAGCACTACACCCAAAGCGGTGCGTCGATCCCACTCTAACTCCACTTTATTGAGCGTGCCATCAACCGCATGATCCAAGGCGTTGACTAGATCGCTACGCAAACGCGCCATGATGGGTTGCGTTTCAGGGTCACCCATCCTGCAATTAAATTCCAAGGTTTTAATCTGACCATCTGGAGAAATCATGAGGCCCGCATAGAGGAAGCCAGTGTAAGGGATGCCATCTGCTTCCATACCTCTGACCGTAGGCATGATGACTTCGCGTAATGCGCGTGCATGAATTTCTGGGGTCACCACAGGTGCAGGGGAATAAGCCCCCATGCCTCCGGTATTAGGACCTTGATCAGCATCCAGTAAGCGTTTGTGATCTTGGCTAGTAGCTAAAGCTAAAACATGTTTACCGTCTACGAGAACAATAAAACTAGCCTCTTCACCTGTAAGGAATTCTTCAATCACGACGCGTGCGCCTGCATTACCAAGCTTATTATCGGCAAGCATCATGTCGATCGCGGCATGGGCTTCGGCTAGATTCATGGCCACGACTACGCCTTTACCGGCAGCGAGACCATCAGCCTTGATGACGATCGGCGCGCCTTTGGCATCAACATAGGCATGAGCCTCTAATGCATTGGAAAATGTCTGGTACTCCGCTGTGGGGATGCCATGACGCTTCATAAACGCTTTAGAAAAATCTTTCGAAGACTCTAATTGGGCTGCCAGTTGGGTCGGGCCAAAAATACGCAAACCCTGATGTCGGAACACATCGACGATGCCAGCAGCTAAGGGTGCTTCAGGGCCAACTACCGTCAAGTGAATCTTTTCGCGCTTGGCGAAGTTCGCTAATTCTTGCAGGTCAGAGATGGGTAGATTTTGAATGCCAGCTGCAGTTTGTTTGGCTGTGGCGGTTCCACCATTACCCGGCGCGACATAGACTGTTTGAACTTGGGGAGATTGGGCTAGCTTCCAAGCGAGGGCATGTTCTCGACCACCGGATCCAATTAAAAGAATTTTCATAAAGCGCTAAAAGAGATATTGATGATTAGTCTAAAGGATGGATGGATAAATTGATTAAAGGGACGCATTTGTGAAAACTTCCTGCACGTCATCTAGGTTTTCAAGTGCATCTAATAATTTCTGCATACTTTCAGCCTGATCACCTTCAAGTTCGGTCTCGGTCTCGGGACGCATTGTCACCGTGGCTAACTCCGCTTTAAAACCAGCCTGAGTAATCGCATCCTGCACCTTAGAAAAGTCGGGAACTGGAGTAAGCACCTCAAGCGACCCATCATGATGCGTAATGACATCTTCTGCGCCCGCATCTAGTGCGATCTCCATGAGTTGATCTTCATTAGTGCCCGGAGCAAATAGCATTTGACCGCAGTGCTTGAACATGAAGGCAACTGAGCCTTCTGCACCCATATTCCCCCCATTCTTTGCGAATGCATGGCGCACCTCGGCGACGGTACGAGTTCGGTTATCGGTCAAGCAGTCCACAATGATGGCTGCTCCATTTAGGCCGTAACCCTCATAACGAATTTCTTCATAGTTGACACCTTCTAGGGAGCCTGTACCGCGCTGGATTGCCCGTTGTACGTTGTCATTGGGCATATTGGCGTCTTTGGCCTTATCGATTCCTAGACGTAAGCGAGGATTGGTAGCAACATCGCCACCACCCAATTTAGCTGCAACAGTAATTTCTTTAATGAGTTTGGTCCAAATCTTGCCACGCTTTTCGTCTTGACGTCCTTTGCGGTGCTGAATATTAGCCCATTTAGAATGGCCGGCCATACGGGTAAGTCCTTTTGAATGATGTGGCTTGAGGCTCTCATTTTAAGGGCTTCTCAGACCAAGAATGGGGTCCTCACCACTTTTTTGTTACACTCTCACCTCTTAGTTTGCTTCTAAGCAGTATTTCCACTGCAAACACCTGCCCCGGTGATGGAATTGGTAGACGTGCCGGACTCAAAATCCGGTGCCGCAAGGCGTGGCGGTTCAAGTCCGCCCCGGGGCACCATCTCAAAGTGATAGTTCACGTCGTCTGAAGCCGTAAATCTTAAATCTCGTAAGTATCAGATTCGCTATTCATTGCCTGCTCAACGATTTTCTTGGTCAGCGTTGGTGAAAATAATTCAATGAAGGTATAGACGAAAGAGCGCAGATAAGCACCTTGTTTGACACCTAAGTGGGTGACGTTATTGCCAAAGAGATGACCAACCGGAATGACTCGTAAATTGCGATCTCGATCCGCATCATAGGCCAGTCCAGCAACAATTCCTACGCCCATACCTGTTTCAACATAGGTCTTGATCACGTCCGCATCAATTGCTTCCAAAATAATGTCGGGACTCAGATTGCGCTGTGAAAAAGCGGCATCAATCTTGCTGCGACCCGCAAATGCTTTGTCGTAGGTGATGAGCGGATACTTTGCAATCTCTTCTAAAGTGATCGTGGATTGATTGAGTAGTGGATGGCTGAGTGGCACCATGATGACGTGATGCCATTGATAACCCGGCAATGCTAATACGCCTGGAGTGTTTGCTATCCCTTCAGTCGCTATGGCAATATCCGCACGATCATGAATGAGTAGTTCGGCAATTTGTCCTGGACTACCTTGCTGAATGCTGACGCGTACCTTTGGAAAGCGCTTGGTAAATTCCGTCAGTACTTTGGGTAATGCATAGCGGGCCTGAGTATGGGTAGTTGCAATCACAAAGTTGCCTTGATCCTGACTGGCAAAGTCTTTGCCTACCCGTCTTAAGGTTTCAACTTCATCGAGAATGCGCTCAACGGAGACAAGAATTCTTTTGCCTGGCTCGGTGAGCGAGCGAATGCGTTTGCCATGACGTCTAAAGATCTCCACACCAAGCTCGTCCTCCAGCTCAATAATGGCCTTGGAGACGCCGGGTTGCGAAGTAAATAGGGCCTTGGCAGCATTAGTCAGATTGAAATTCTGTCTAACAGCTTCACGAACAAAGCGAAATTGGTGCAGATTCATATGGCTTCCATTCTTTATATCAACTGAGATATAGGAATTAAATTCTATATGATTTTTTGAGTATTAAGCTTTTGATACCCAGCGCAAGGCCACAATCGCCAAAATGAAATACAGCAGGGGTGGGGTGAGGGCTGTAATGAGGGTAGGCCACGCACCCAAGAGTCCGACATTAGAAAAGAGTGAGTTGAACAATTGAAAGCTCATCCCCAGCATGATTCCACCAAACACCTTAATGCCAACGCTACCAGCTCTGACCTTGAGGTAGGCAAATGGTAGGGCCAATGCGAGCATCACAAAAATGGTGAGTGGATAAATGACTTTTTTCCAGAATGCAATCGAGTGGCGCTGTGCATCTTGCTTGTTGTCTGTGAGGTGGGAAATAAAGCGGCCCAAGCTAAAAATGGACATTTTTTCTGGGCTTACTAACAGAACGCTCAAAATTTGAGGCGTGACTTCGGAATCTAGGCTCACGATAGGGTGAGTAAAAGTTTGGGCTGAATAGACTGGGTTTAAGGGATCCGCTTGCTTCGTTTCCTTGAAGCGAGTTTCCGTTACGTCATCCAAAATCCAAGCGCCCGATTCATTGAAACGTCCGGTGACTGCGCTACGAATCGAGAGCAATCGATAAGCATCATCAAACTCGTACATACGAATATTTTGGATTTCATTATCTTGCTCAATCTTACCCACGTTGACATAGCGCACCCCGGGCCTTACGGGCCCACTACCATCTTCGTCTCGCAAACGATCCTTTACCCAAACCCCAGTCTTAAATTGGGAGTTATAGGATGAACCCAAGGCCTTCATGCGAATACGATCAGATAGATTCTCTGTATATGGGCCCAGCCATTCACTCATTACTAAGGTAAAGATAATTAGTGGCAATGAAATCTTTGCTAGCGTCATCAGACCTCTGCGCATATCCAGTCCAGCAATACGCAAAATAGTGAACTCGGATTGACTTGCCAGCATCGCAAATACGTAAATACTGCCAATGAGACTGGCGATCGGAATGATCTCAGATATACGACTGGGTGCTTTTAATAGCACGTGTAATAGGGCCAGTGGGAGGGTGTATTGCCCTTTTACTGAGCCTAACTCACTCAAGATATCGAAGAACAAAAACAAAGCTACCAGCGCAAATAAAATGAAGCCAAAGGCAACATAGATCTGCCTTGCGAGGTAACGCTCAAAAATATAGGGAAATAGATATTTCATCTATTGACCAAAAAGGAAGGCAGTTGACGGCGCCACCATACTAGCGAAGGATTGATACGATTACGAATCAGTAAAAAGGCGATGCCAAAGGCTATGGCGTGTATGGGCCAGGCCGCCATGAAAACGTTCACTTTCCCTTGTGACACAAAGTTTTGCGTGAGGTTAAGGAGGTTGCTGTAGATGAGGTAAATAAGTACCGCATAAAAAAGGGCGGTGTAGTTACCTAGCCTTGGGTTGACGTAGGCAAGCGGTATAGCGATTAAAACTAGGCCCAAAGCCATTAATGGCAAGCCAATGCGCCAAAGTAATTCGGCACGATTCGGGTTCGCAGCGGCTATGTTGGGATCACTTAATAGCTCAGATATAGTTTTTTCGCGATCACGGGGTGCCGGATCAAGGAGGTTCTTGCTCTGAATATTGGTGTCGTATTCGACAAATTCCAAAATCCTAAAATCGGGCTGCGTCGGTATTCCCTCATAGCGCCGGCCATTTTTTAGCACAATGGATTTAGCACCATCAGACGCGTTCTCAATAAATCCGGTAGAGGCGACCGCAACACTGAGTCGACCATTTTTGTTTTCAGCGGAAAAGATATTTTTTACTTCACCTTTATCGACATCTAACTCTTCAATAAAAAATACTCGCTCTGCCTTAGCGGATTCTTTAAACTGGCCTGCCGCCACCATGGAAACATCGCTACGTTGCTGAAAGCGCTGGCTAATAATGGTGGATTCTCGATTGGCCCAAGGCCAAACAAAGAGAGCTAGCAAAGCGATGATGACAATCAGGGGTGATGCAAAACTCAGGATTGGCCGAATGAGGCTGGCAATACTCAGGCCACTCGCAAACCAAACAATCATTTCAGAATCTTTGTACCAGCGAACCAGTACCATTAAGACGGCTACAAAGAGAGAGACTGTGAGCAGAACCGCCATATAGCCGAGCGTAGCTAGCGCGATGAGAACGAGGGCGTCCTCTGGATTTACTGCGCCATTAGCCGCAAAGCCCAGAATTCGGATCACCAGGGTCGTGATCATGATAGTTACCAGGATCAAAAAAACGCCTCCAGTTGTAAAACTGAGCTCTCGGCGAAGGGTTTGGTGAAAAATCATGAATAGATGGTTAAGGTAACGATTATTGGCCCACTCAATAGGTGTAGCTCCGTGTCAGAGGATAATGGATAAACATCCGTTTTTTCCCTTGAATTTACTTAAAAATATCGTAAGACATGATGACTATTCAATTTAGTACCAAGATTTTCTCGCAAGCCGATGTCAGCAACCCTAAGTTGATCAAGGCGAGTCTGACCACTTTATTGGTTCAGAACTCCGATTGTTTGGTTTTGGCCTATTCAAAGGCTGATTTGGATACTTTGGCTACTGCAAAATCCAAGCCTGGACTTTTGGTCGAGCTAGACCGCTTGCTCGGAGGTTCAGTCACCCATGCAAACCTCGTCGGCGACCTGGATAGTCAACAGGCATCGACCTGTATGATTCGCGCCGAAAAATCATGGGCTGGCTCCGGGGTCAAGGTGAAGCGGGTTCTCTTAGTCTGTTTGGGCGATATTGCTCCGGCTAGTGCACGTAGTTTGAACGCCTATTCAAAAATCGCTCGGGCAACTTTGAAACACTTGAGTGGCGGATCAATCCAAAACGCCTTGTGGTTTATCCCAAGCTTTGCCTTGGGTCATCGTGCTGATTTTATTGCCGAAGAAGTGCGTTTAACTATTCAGTATGCCGGTGATCATGCTTATCGTTTTGGTGTTCGTCAGCCTGCAATGAAGTTCAAAGCGAAGGATAAGGCTGATACATTTAACCACCTTATCTTTGCAGGCAACGATGCTTGCGCTAAGGAGCTGAAGGCGGCCGTGCCAGAAGGTGCCGCCATGGTTGAGGGCATGAACTTGGCTAAGGACTTGGGTAATTTGCCTCCCAATATTTGTACGCCAACTTACTTAGGTAAAGCGGCACAAGGTTTAAGTAAAAAAACGGGTTTGAAGGTTGAAGTCTTGGGCCGTAAACAAATCGAAGCATTAGGCATGGGTTCATTCTTATCAGTAGCGCAGGGCTCTGATACGCCTCCTCAATTTATCATCATGCGTCACCAAGGCGGTAAAGCTGGTGAGGCACCAATCGTATTGGTCGGCAAAGGAATCACTTTTGATACCGGCGGTATCTCCTTAAAGCCTGGTGAGGCTATGGATGAAATGAAGTACGACATGTGCGGTGCCGCATCTGTCATGGGAACAATGTATGCCACTGCTTTGATGAAGTTGAAAAAGAATGTCATCGGCGTGATTCCTACTTGTGAAAATATGCCCTCTGGCCAGGCTACGCGCCCTGGCGACATTGTGAAGAGTATGTCTGGGCAAACCATTGAGATTCTGAATACCGATGCCGAAGGCCGTTTGATTTTGTGTGACGCATTAACTTATGTTGAGCGCTTTAAACCGAAGGCAGTCATTGACGTAGCTACTTTGACTGGCGCCTGCATCATTGCCCTGGGTCATGTGCATAGTGGGGTATTTTCCGATGATGAAGGTTTAGTGAGCGCCCTCACTAAGGCGGGGCATGCTTCTTTGGATACTGTATGGCGTTTACCATTAGATGCCGCGTATCACGAGCAACTCAAATCAAATTTTGCGGATGTGGCCAATATTGGCGGGCGTCCAGCCGGTAGTGTTACTGCAGCCTGTTTCTTGTCACGCTTTACCGAGAAATATAAATGGGCTCACTTAGATATCGCAGGAACTGCTTGGAAGAGTGGTGCGGCCAAAGGTTCAACTGGCCGCCCGGTTCCTTTGCTCGTCAATTACTTATTGGAGCAAAAGTAAAGAGATGAAAGACAGCGCTTATGGCCAGGATTGATTTTCATAGCAATGTGAGCGACAAGTTGGAATACGCTTGTCGATTAACGCGCAAGATATGGAGTGCCACAGCCTCTGGTGAACCTGTTCGCAACATTGTGATGGTAGGTGAAAAAGCAGATCTGAAAAAATTAGATGAACTGCTGTGGGCATTTAGTGCAACAGATTTCTTGCCCCATTGCTTTATTGAAGAGGAGACTGCAATAGATACCCCCATTTTATTGGCAGAGCATTTCTTATCACCCGCTTTGTCTGGGCTCCCTCATGCCGATGTTCTGATTCATTTGGGAATGCAAATACCTCAAGATGTCCCTGCTTTGCTAGCCCGTTTTCCCCGAGTTGTGGAGGTTGTCACTATTAATGAAGCAGAGCGTCTGGCGGGTCGCGAGCGCTATAAAGCCTATCGTGACTTAGGGCATGAGCTGCATAATTTTGATCAATCTAAAGCATGATCAATATTGATTTTCTCGTATGTTGATTCATCCTGAATTCGATCCCGCAGCGATTCGCATTGGTTCATTTGCCATTCATTGGTATGGCTTGATGTATCTCTTGGCCTTTGGGCAATTCTTACTATTGGGCCGTTTGCGCATCCGTGCACCACGATATCAATCCTTGGGATGGTCCTATAAAGATCTGGAGGATCTGTTATTTGCTGGAGTGCTGGGCGTTGTGCTTGGGGGTCGCATAGGATATTGCTTGTTCTATATGCCTGGATATTATTTGGCACATCCCTTGAGTATTTTTAAGATCTGGGAAGGCGGTATGTCCTTTCATGGTGGCCTCCTAGGTGTTCTGTTGGCATTGCTTTGGTTTGCTTATCGTCGAAAAGTATCTTTCTTTGTTGTAAGTGATTTAGTCGCACCCCTTGTACCGTTTGGCTTGGCATTTGGTCGGCTGGGTAATTTTATTAACGGCGAATTGTGGGGGCGACCAACTGATTTACCTTGGGCGATGGTATTTCCGATGGTGGACTCCATTCCCCGACATCCTTCGCAGATCTACCAACTCTTCGGCGAGGGCATCTGTTTAGGCATTGTCCTGTGGATTTATTCCAGCAAACCCCGCAGAGTAGGGCAGGTTTCAGGACTATTTTTGTTGGGTTACGGTGTTTGTCGTTTCTTGGCCGAGTTTGCTCGTGAACCAGATGCCTTCTTAGGTCTATTAGGCTTTGGTCTTTCAATGGGGCAGTGGCTTTCTGTACCGATGGTGCTTTTTGGAATTTACCTTATAGTGAGGGTAAATCCGAAACTTCAGACATATTAGTAGTTATAAAAACTACATTTTTCCTTAATTTGTCCTGTTTCTAATCTTTAGACCTCAATAGAAAGTCGTCCATGTTGGAGAAGTTAACCAAATCCCGAAATTTGTCTAAGGCAAATAATGCGATCAAACGACTGATTTCTGAGCGTGGTGAATCGAATGCGCTCAGCATGGCAGATGATGTAGTGAATAACTACCGCAAGTTAACTAAAGATCAATACGTTGCTTTCTTCACCTTTCTGTTTGAAAAGCTCAATCCTGACGCAAACGCTGTTTTAAAAGCCGCACAAAACTTTGTGGCAGATTCCAATGCGCGCAACTACATCACACTGCAAAAAGTTACCGAATCTCCTCGCCAAGAATTTTTTCGCCGCATGAATCGCGCCAGCGAAGGCACGGCTGCTGTAGTTGAAATGCGCCGAGACCTACTGCAATTGTTAGACAAAAAGCCAGAATTAGCTGCAGTCGATTTTGATTTGCGCCATTTGCTGTCCTCTTGGTTCAATCCAGGTTTTCTCAAAATGCATCGGGTCGACTGGAAGTCACCGGCTGATGTGCTTGAGAAGCTCATTAAACATGAGGCGGTTCATGCTATTGATGGTTGGGATGACTTGCGTCGTCGCCTGCAGCCAGATCGCCGCTGCTTTGCTTTCTTTCATCCCCAGCTTCCTAGTGAGCCTTTAATTTTTGTTGAGGTTGCTCTTTTGCCGGAGATCCCAACAGTTATTACACCGTTGGTTGATAAAAAAGTAGAGGTAGTAGATCAAGTCTCCCAATTTAAGGTTGCTGTTTTTTACTCCATTAGTAATTGCGAGCCTGGCCTACGTGGGGTATCCATGGGTAACTTTTTAATCAAGCGGGTTGCGGAGCAATTGCATGCAGAATTTCCTGGGTTAAAAACATTTGTCACTCTGTCGCCGATCCCTGGCTTGATGGATTGGGTTGCTGCTGGCGCGAATTTAGGTGAGGGTGTACCTCCAGAAAGACTGAAGCCTAATCTGAAGCTGGCGAGGGATGCAGCATTGCTTGCACTCAATCTCGAAAATCAATCTTGGAGTGAGCGCTTGGCGGATGGTTGGCATCCTGACCTGGCGCCTGAGAAGGAAAAAGAGGCTTTAATGCGCTTGGCAAGTATCTATTTGGGATTGGCCTCTACTGGACGCCATGGCAATCCAGTGGCCAAGTTTCATTTGGGGAATGGCGCCAAGTTGCACCTCATTAATTGGGCAGGTGATTTATCGCGTAAAGGATTGCGCCAATCTGCTGGCCTGATGGTGAACTATCTTTATGATCTGGGAGGCGTAGAGGACAACCATGAGCGTTTTGCTAATGGTGAAATCGTCTATTCCCGGGCTGTAGCCCGTCTGATGGCGCCCTAGTACTTACTCTAAGGGATCATTTCTGCTAAAAAAGCGAAAGTCCCCTTAGAATGAGGGGTTGAAAAATGGCCGTAACAATGAAACCAGCATAAAAGCTGGTAAAAAATAGAGGAGACAACCATGTTTACTAAAACAAGCAAATGTTCTGCATTCTCATTCAGTATTTTGAAGAAAGCACTGTTTTTGATCTGTGCGGTACCGCTTACTGTCATGGCTCAAGAGTGGCCAAATAAGCCCATTACCTTTGTCGTTCCCTTTCCTGCAGGCGGCGGTACCGATGCTTTTGCCCGTCCTTTAGCGGCGCAATTGACTAAACAGTTAGGTAAGCAAATCATCATTGATAACCGCGGTGGTGCTGGAGGCACCTTGGGCGCATCTATTGCTGCCAAAGCTGCCCCAGATGGTTACAGCTTTTTTATTGGCGCAGCCCATCATGCGATTGCCCCTTCGATGTATCCTAATTTGGATTACGACATTGAGAAGAGTTTTATTCCGGTGGCAATGATTGCGAATCCGCCTCAAGTGATTGTGGTCAACCCTAAGAACGTTCAAGTCAAAAACTTAAAAGAATTTATCGAACTCCTAAAGAAGAACCCAGGTAAGTTCAACTACGCTAGTGCTGGTAACGGCTCTTCACATCACTTGGCTGGCGAGCAATTCAAAATGCTGACCAAGACATTTCTTACCCATATTCCCTATCGCGGTGCAGGCCCAGCAATGCAGGACTTGATAGCGGGTCAGGTAGATGTGGAGTTTGATGGTTTGGGATCCTCAGCAGCGCAAATTAAAAATGGCTCGATCGTCGCATTAGCAGTGGCATCGCAGAAGCGTTCGGCTGCATTCCCCAATGTTCCGACTGCGGCTGAAGCGGGTTTAGTGGGTTATGAAGTTTCTACTTGGTATGGTTTATTTGCCCCCAAGGGAACTCCTCAACCCATCGTAGATAAGATGATTGTTGAGGTGCAAAAAGCGCTCAACACTCCAGAATTAAAAACGATTTGGGTAAATAATGGTTCGGATACCCCAACGATTTCTGGCGATGCCTTTGGCAAGTTTGTCTCCGCAGATATTAAGCGCTGGGCAGCAGTAGCCAAAGCCTCTGGCGCTAAGCTTGATTAACATTTTTTTTTGCATTAACCGGTTTTAATTTGAGGCTCGAATGAATTTATATTCTTTACTGGAAAAAGGTTTTCCAAAAGATAAGCAAGCATGTGCAATAGAAACACATGATGGACTGTACTACTCCTGGAGTGATCTAGAGCGTGCTACAGCTAAGATGGCAAACCTGCTTAAGAGTCTCAAACTACCGGTCGGATCGCGTATTGCAGTTCAAGTTGAGAAATCACCAGAAGCACTTTTTCTGTATTTAGCTACCTTAAAGGCGGGGTATGTGTACCTACCTTTGAATACCGCTTATCAAGCTGCGGAGATTCAATACTTCTTAGAAAATGCAGAGCCAGTAGTGGTGGTTTGCAGTAGTAAAAATTTCTCCTGGGTATCTAAGGTTGCTTTTAAAGCAGGAACAAAACAGGTCTTTACCTTGGATGAAGATCGCAAAGGTACTTTGCTAGATCGTGCGGGTGTTCAAAGCGACCAATTCAAAACGGCAGCCGTGAGAGACGATGACTTAGCGGCCATCCTCTATACCTCTGGTACAACGGGGCGCAGTAAGGGGGCGATGCTGACTCATCGCAACCTAGGAAGTAATGCGCAGGTTTTACAGAAGTTTTGGGGTTGGAAAAAAGGTGATGTCCTGCTGCATGCTCTTCCCATATTCCATGTCCACGGTTTATTTGTTGCTGCCCATGGTGCATTGATTAACGGTAGCAAAATGATTTGGTTACCCCGTCTAGATACAGCGCAACTCATTCATCATATGCCAAGTGCTACTGTAATGATGGGTGTACCTACGTTTTATGTACGACTACTGGCGGATAAAGGTTTTAATAAAAATGTTGCGCGTAACATGCGCCTATTTGTTTCGGGTTCCGCGCCACTGCTGACTGAAACGTTTAATACCTTTAAAGAAGTTATTGGCCAACCTATTCTTGAGCGTTATGGCATGAGCGAAACTGTCATGTTGGTTTCTAATCCTTATAAGGGTGTTCGTGTGGGTGGCTCAGTAGGCTTGCCATTGCCGGGCGTAAAGGTTCGTGTGGTGAATGAAAATAATAAGCCCTGTGGCCTTAATGAAATCGGTAGCATTCAAGTAAAGGGCCCTAATGTATTTAAGGGCTACTGGCGTATGCCAGAAAAAACTGCTGAAGAATTTACTGCAGACGGTTGGTTTAAGACCGGTGATGTTGGCCGTTGGGGTGGTGCCGCTAATGGCGGTAACGCGCCTCAGGATTACCTCTGTATTGTTGGGCGCAGCAAGGATCTCATCATCTCTGGTGGCTATAACGTTTATCCAAAAGAAATCGAGAGCTTCATCGATGACATGGATGGAGTAGATGAAAGTGCCGTTATTGGTATCCCACACCCAGATTTTGGTGAGTCAGTCATGGCTGTCGTGGTGCCAAAAGCGGGTGTAAAGTTGGATGCGCAAGCAATGATTGCAACTTTAAAAACCCAAATTGCGAACTTCAAGATCCCTAAGCGCCTAGAAATTGTTACGGACTTACCACGCAATGCGATGGGTAAAGTGCAAAAGAATATTTTGCGTCAGCAATACACCAGCTAAAACAGTAAAAATGTTGGATTAGAAGCCGAACGCCTTGCGGCTTTCATTAAACATGAAGGCTGCAAGCATAAAAAGCATTACACCAAAAATACGCTTGAGTTGAGCGACATCTAGCTTCCTGGCCATTTTCGCGCCGAGTGGAGCGGTAAATATGCTCACTGTCACAATGCATAGAACGGCTGGAACATAAACAAATCCCAAGGATCCCTCAGGAAGATGAGGGTTACCCCAGCTGCCATACATATAGCCAATGGTGGCTGCTGCTGCAATGGGGAAGCCTAGGCCTGAAGAACTGGCCATAGCAGTGTGTGGCTTTACATTGCACCATAGCATGAAGGGCACTGTAATAAATGCTCCGCCTGCACCAACCAGACTGGCAATTACACCTGTAAATGCCCCAAATGAAAAAAGACCTACAGTACCGGGCAACTCTCGGCCAGCCGAAGGTTTTTTATTGATGATCATCTGAATCGAGGTGTAAACAATAAATAGGGCAAAGAATAATGACAGCCAAGAGGTATTGATAGCCTCGAATATTTCACTGCCACCAATTAGGCTGCCAATGACTAATCCAGGACTAAGTGCAGCAACCAATTTCCAGTCTATGGAGTTGTGTTTGTGGTGAGCCCAGATAGCTGAAGTGGTGGTAAACAAGATGGTTGCCATGCCTGTTGCAATGGCCATATGCACAATCACATCTTGACTAAATCCCAAGTGATTGAAAACCAAAATCATGAATGGAACCAAAATCATTCCACCACCAATGCCTAATAGACCTGCAAGAAACCCAGCGATACTGCCGCACAACATTAACATCGAAATATCTGCTATTGACATGAATTCCCCGCCTTGGCCGCTAGGCCGTCATCCCGAACCCTAAGGTTCAAGGTGGAGCGGCTACTCTGTTTCGGGTGCATTAAGAAACTCAGGGAGTGAACAGCTCGAGGCTGCCACTGTGAAGATTCAAAACGCTCACGCCCACAAGGTAAAGATCGCTCCTGATGCTTGCGCATCGGTTCAAGGAACTATTGGCCTTGGCGAACCAGGCAGGGAAAGGCTTTGCATCAGAGCATCCACTTGATCTTCTAGAGAATGAATTTCATTCTGGAGTCGAGCAATCTCTTCCGGATTGGAGGTGGATGAAGCAGTTGATGCTGCAGTTTGCTGAGGAGATGTTTGCAATTGAATGAGATCGCCGGCGATCTTGAGTGCAGCCATCATACTGGCACGCTCAATACTCCGGTTACCGCCATTGATTGCTAACTGGATTTGCTCATCTACCAATGTACAAGCCGCGCGAAGTAGGGGCTCATGTTCTGTACTGGTAGCTAAAGTAATTTTTTGACCGGCGAGGGTTACTTCAATGCGTTGTTGGCTCATTGCTATCCTCTAGGTTGATTGGTGTAGCGGGCTCACCGAGTAAGTTCAACTGGCGTCCATCACTCTGCTCTGGCAGGCGACTCAAAATATGCTGAATCCGTTTTTGTGCATCCTCGATCTTTGTTTCAAGCTGAATCCGATCTTGATGTAATTTTTTAACAGCCTCTGTAACCAGTTGAATTTTTTTAGATAGCCTTTGCAATGAGACGGCTATCGAATCAGATTCGCTTGGGTCGACAGGGTTGGAAGGGATGTACTCGGACATATACGCATTGTAGCCTCACGAAAACGCTTTGTGAAACTCCCGTTTTCAGGGTTAATTGGACAAGGCTATCCAGCCGAATTCGGCCATCAAATAGCGCTTCCAGGGCTTGGTGCGGGCTTCTCTAGAAAAACAACACAACTCCGACTACCAGATGGCGAAAGTGAGTCGAGATTTGCAGTATGTTTACCATCAATCACTTCATTGCATAGCGAACGCCAGCAAAGAAATTAGAGCCAGGTGTGTTGTAACCATAGCTTAGTTGGTAGTCTTTATTAAACACATTATTCCAGCGAGCAAAAATACTGAGGTTTTTCTCCACTTCGTAATTAGCATATAGGTTATAGATCGTGTAACCACCCATACCAGTATTAGTCCCCAAATAATCATTTCTTCTGCCAGAAAAAGTGGCGCCAATGCCTCCGGTAAATTTCATCTGCATATATTCGGCAGCAATATTGCCATATTGCTTGGCCTGCTTAATAAGCACAGAATCGGATCCCTGATTCACAGGATTTTGCTGTGTGAAGGATCCTTTTAAGCTTAAGTTAGCAATTTGACTCATGCCGCTAACAGATGCTCCCGTGATATTTGCACTGGAAACATTTGAGGCGCACCCTGTCGACGGGTTTGTCCCCAGTGGACAGCCTAATTTACTAACCTGAATTAAATTGGAAATTGAGTTACTAAAGGCGACTATGTGACCCTCCAAATCAGGTCTTTCGTAATGTAATCCTGCTTCAGTATTTTTACTTTTTTCAGGTTGTATATTTGGGTTGCCATATCCCGGGTAATAGAGATCATTAAAAGTTGGCGCCCTAAAACCAGTGCCATAATTAATATTGGTACGCCATTCTTTGGTAAAAAAGTAACCATAGGCGGCTGACCCAGTATTTTGTGGTCCATAACCCGTAATGCTGTCATTTCTGATGGAAAAATTTGCAATACTGGAATCGTGTTTCATCTGGTACGCCGCAGCACCGGAGTTTGTATTTCTTGATTGACTAAATCCAAGAAGTGGAAATGGGTATTCGGCTGAATTGTAATTAAGTTGATTGCTTGAGACTGTCTGCGTTCTTCTCTCGGCTAATATTTGCAGAGTATCCCTGCCTATTGCGATGTCATTTTGCCATGTGTATATATTTTGGCGTTGGTTGAGCGTGCTGTCATATGCAGAATTAAAATCCGTGGACGGAGAATGCGTTAATGCATTGCTTGTTTGAGCAGAAGCTTGCAGCAGACTTTGCCATATGCCGGTTATTTTATTTTTTGAGTAAAGAGAATAGGTTCCAAGTTGAGAAATTTGATTTTGAACTTGCTGAGCGCCATCTTGCCCATTCAGAGATGGCAATTGATTATTTATGCGGCTTTGCAGAAATTGCAATCCCACCTCTTGATCCTTACGCCATTCTTGGGAAAGCTTGCCCGTTACGCTATCCTGTACATATCCTGTTCTACTGCCCGCAACAAGTCCGTCCTTATTATTCGATGCAATCGTATTAAAACCCATAGACAAAGTTTGGCTGGCGGCTAATGCATAGCGAATTTTTTGATCTCCCTCAGAGGACCCGTTGATACTGGCCTCGCTGATGGATGTTCCATACGTTCCATATCCTATTGAGGCACCGACCTTGGGAGGTCCATCCCCACTTTTGGTAAAAATCTGTATGACACCACCAATTGCATCGGCACCGTAAAGGCTGCTCTGCGGCCCGAAGACAATCTCAATATGATCAATGGTGCTCAAGGGGATGACTGCCCAATTGGCTCCACCATTGAATGAGTCATCGACTCGAACTCCATCAATTAAAACCAAGGTCTGATTGTTGGTGGTGCCGCGTAAAAACACGCTCGCATTAGATCCGCCGCCACCATAACTAGAAATAGTGACGCCTTTTTGCCTTTGGAGTAATTCAGTAAGGGTTGTTTGGCCTGACTGTTGAATTTCTTCAGGCCCAATGTAGACGTTATCTGCCAATACATCACTCGCTTTTGTTGGCGTTCGCGTCGCCGTCACAATAATGGGGTTAATGGAATTTGGTGAATTGCTGACCAATACCGTGGAATCACTTTGTGCTGTTACAGGTGATGCCGAGATGAGTGTGATCGCTGCGCCGCAAAGTAGGATGCGGATTAAGACGCTACTGAACTGCTGTTTCATGTTGAACTTTCTGCCTTCGAATCACCTGGCTCACTTCCCCGTAAGCTGGGTCGAACAGAATTTCACTCTTGAGAGTTCATGCGTCAATTGGACATCCATGCCGTGTCGGCTTGGGATGCTTCATTAGCGCGCGAAGATCCCCGTCCGCAAAATTCCACTTGTCTTGGCCGGTATCCGGGCTAGTAAATTTCAGAATCTGGCCTTCCCATGCAATTGACGCGCACAGTGGCTTATTTAGACTCCTGACACCTTAACTAAAAGTTAGCGTGTATTTACTTACCGTTGCGGGGGCAGCACACGTTTAGTGTTTCCCGTTTAACTTTATTGCATTGCAATAAAGCACCACTACAGAGCAATCTTACCTGATGAATCCGTTTTTAGCCACTCTAAATATCAAAAGCCTACAATCATGGTCTAGGAGTAAAGATTGATGACCGCATTAAATAAGCACCCTGAAAAAAACCTGATTCGTTTGCAGCTTAGCCAAAATTCAGTGCTAAAAAGCATGGATCCAGAGGCAATGGCTGATTTAGAGGGCTATTTGGTGGTCTCAGACCTTAAAAAATCAGAAATCGTACTTCATCAAGGCGATCATCAGATGGAGCAGTACTTTGTGTTGGATGGGATTCTGAAGCGCATAGTCTCTAGCCCCGACGCAAAAGAGATGATCTTGCGCTTTGCCGTTGGGGGGGATATTGAGACGAGCTATGCGGCTTGGCGCCTGAAGACGGCTGCCCCATACAGCATTGCTTGTGTTACCAAGACCCGTATTGCTCGAATGCCCCTTAAGCAATGGGCAGAATTTCTAGATGCCCACCTGCCCCTAAAAGAAAGTTTTGAGTTTGAGGTGATGCGCTTAATGAGTGAGATCATGGCCCATACCATTACCCTGCATATGCTTGATGCACCAGGCCGCGTAGAGCGTTTCTTACGCAAATACGAGGACTTATTTGAACTGCTCCCGAAAAAAGAGCTCGCAGCATATCTCAATCTATCCCCAGAAACTTTAAGTCGTCTCAAAACAAAGCACAAAGAGCTTTTTGTCTGATTGGACAAACCCGTTGTATTGAGTTTTCAGGGGAAGTTGACCAAAGTCAATGATGATTTTCATCCCTAGCTCTAATATTCTTTCAGCCTTAATGGGGTATCCATAGGAACTCCTGGCGCTACTAATCATTTAAATGGAGAAAGTTAGCGAAAGCTAAATTGCACTGAACAGGTATGCGTTCGGGCAGTGTAATGAACTAGAAATATTCTATGACAACAGACAATCAAAATACACAAGTTACTGATGGCTTTCATCTCGTCATTGATGCTTTAAAAGCAAATGACTTAGACACCATTTTTGGTCTCGTCGGTATTCCGATTACTGACTTGTGTCGTTTGGCTCAAGCTGAAGGAATCCGTTTTATTGGCTTTCGGCATGAGCAGCATGCTGGCAATGCTGCAGCTATTGCGGGTTACATGACTCAAAAGCCGGGCATCTGTATGACGGTGTCAGCACCAGGCTTTTTAAATGGCTTGACAGCACTAGCGAATGCTACCGTGAATTGCTTCCCAATGATCTTGATTTCTGGCTCAAGTGAGCGCGAGATCGTTGACTTGCAGCAAGGTGATTATGAAGAAATGGATCAGCTCAATGCAGCCAAGCCTTATTGCAAAGCAGCCTATCGTATTAATCATATTGAAGATATTGGTATTGGTTTTGCGCGCGCTATCCGTGCGGCGGTGTCTGGTCGTCCAGGTGGGGTTTACTTAGACTTACCAGCCCAATTGTTAGCCCAAACAATGCCTGCTGAAGAGGCAAAGAAATCCATCTTCAAGGTAATTGATCCAGTCCCACGTCAAATCCCAGCAGCGGATGCTGTTGAGCGCGCCTTGAATGTTTTAAAAGGCGCTAAGCGTCCGCTCATTCTCTTGGGTAAGGGCGCTGCTTATGCTCAGGCTGATGCAGATATTCGTGCTCTGATTGAGCAGTCTGGTATTCCTTATTTGCCAATGTCCATGGCTAAGGGTTTATTGCCAGATAATCATCTGCAATCTGCTTCTGCAGCACGTTCATTTGTCTTGGCTGAAGCCGATGCCGTGTTATTAGTTGGGGCGCGCTTGAACTGGTTGCTTGCGCACGGTAAGGGTAAGACTTGGGGCAAAGATCCGAAGAAATTTATTCAAATCGACATACAGGCAAATGAAGTGGACAGCAATGTACAAATTGATGCCCCCTTGATCGGTGATATTGGTTCATGTGTTGGTGAGCTCTTAAAAGGAATTGCTGCCGTTCCAAAGCCATCTACTGAGTGGATCAGCGCAATCAATGAGAAGAAAAATAAAAACTTAGCGAAGATGGCTGAAACACTTGCAAAAGAAGCTTCACCAATGAACTTCCATGGCGCTTTACGTGCGATTCGGGATGTGATCAAGCAAAACCCAGATGTGAACTTAGTAAATGAAGGTGCCAACACCCTCGACTATTGCCGCGCCATTGTGGATATGTACAAGCCGCGTAAACGTTTTGACTCAGGTACCTGGGGCATTATGGGTATTGGTATGGGCTATGCGATTGGTGCTTCGGTTACTAGCGGCTTGCCAACGGTTGCTGTGGAGGGTGATAGCGCCTTTGGCTTTAGCGGCATGGAGTTAGAAACGATTTGCCGCTACAACTTACCCATTACTACAGTGGTTTTCAATAACAACGGCGTGTACCGCGGCACCGATGTCAACCCAACGGGTGGCGCAGATGTAGCCCCAACCGTCTTTGTAAAGAACGCCCGTTACGACAAAATGATCGAAGCCTTTGGTGGAGTTGGTTATTACGTCACTACCCCTGTGGAACTAGAAGCTGCGTTAACCAAAGCGATTGCTGAAGGGAAGCCTGCCTTGATTAATGCTGTGATCGATGAAACTGCGGGTACAGAAAGTGGACGCTTAACAAATCTCAATCCATCAACGGCTGCCAGTAAGAAGTAATTCGCGAGTATTCATCAAACACTATTTTTGAGCTCAATTTAGTAGTGCATAAGTAATACCTTAAGGAGAATCAAAAATGACTAAACCATTAGACGGTATTCGTATCATCGATTTCACGCACGTGCAGGCTGGTCCTGCATGTACCCAGTTATTGGCTTGGTACGGTGCTGATGTAATTAAGGTGGAGCGCCCAGGCTCTGGTGACGTTACTCGTAGCCAGTTGCGCGATATCCCTGGTGCAGACGCTTTGTACTTCACCATGCTCAATGGCAATAAGCGTTCTTTGACTTTAGATACGAAGACTCAAGAAGGCAAAGAAGTCTTAGAGAAGATGATTAAGACCTCTGATGTGATGGTTGAGAACTTCGGACCCGGCGCCTTAGATCGTATGGGATTTAGCTGGGCACGTATTCAGGAATTAAATCCAAAAATGATTATGGCTTCTGTAAAAGGCTTTAGCGATGGCCACTCCTACGAAGACTTAAAGGTATATGAGAACGTTGCTCAGTGTGCTGGTGGCGCTGCTTCCACAACGGGTTTCTGGGATGGTCCTCCGACAGTTTCTGCTGCTGCCTTGGGTGACAGCAATACAGGCATGCATTTGGCGATTGGTATTTTGACTGCATTAATGCAGCGTCAAAAAACAGGCAAAGGACAAAAAGTGTCCTGCTCAATGCAAGATGCGGTATTGAACTTGTGCCGTGTCAAGTTGCGCGATCAACAACGTTTAGACAAAATTGGTTACCTTGAAGAGTACCCACAGTATCCACACGGTACGTTCTCAGATGTGGTTCCCCGTGGCGGAAATGCTGGTGGTGGCGGTCAACCGGGTTGGGTGCTGAAGTGTAAAGGCTGGGAAACAGATCCAAATGCTTACATCTACTTTACTATTCAAGGTCACGCTTGGGAGCCAATTACTCGCGCGATTGGTAAGCCAGAGTGGGCGACTGACCCAGCCTATATGACTGCTGAAGCCCGTCAAGATAAAATTTTTGATATCTTTGCGACGATTGAGGTCTGGCTCAAGGATAAGACGAAGTATGAGGCGGTCGACATTCTCCGTAAGTTTGATATTCCTTGTGCGCCAGTGTTCTCAATGAAGGAGTTGGCTAACTCACCAGATTTGCGTAAGAGCGGTTCCATTGTTGAGGTTGATCATAAAGTTCGCGGTAAGTATTTGACGATTGGTAGCCCAATTAAGTTTTCGGATTTAGAGATTGAGGTGAAGCCATCACCGGTACTGGGTGAGCACACTGACGAGGTCTTGACTGACCTTGGATATAGTGCAGATGATATTGCGAAGTTGCACGCAGCTAAAGCAGTTTAGTCGCCATTAGTGGTGCTGTTTCTAGTCTCAAAGGCGCTCCTGGTGGGCGCCTTTTTAACACCCAGAAGGAAGAAAAATAGTGCATAAAAATTGCCATAGACTTTCTATATGAATATTGATTTAAGTCAATTAGTGAACTGTATAGGAGACGCAATCATTGTTGTCGATGCAGATGAAAAAATTGTGTTGTGGAATCCCGCTGCAACGCGCATTTTTGGCTACTCTGAAATAGAGGCTTTAGGAGGTACCTTAGATTTCATTATTCCAGAGCGTCATCGTCATCGGCATAACGAGGGTTGTCGTAAGTCTATGGATACCGGCATCACTCGTTACGGCACATCATTACTCAAGGTGCCAGCCCTGCACCAGAACGGCAGCATGCTTTCAATCGCATTTACAGTAGGCATGCTGTTTGATGAGCGCCAAAAGGTCAATGGGATCGTCGCAGTGATCCGAGATGAAACCGAGCGCTTTGCAGAGGAACGCGCACTAAAAAAGCGGATCGCTGATCTTGAGGGGGCTTTAGCATCCCTCTAGGCCTAGTAAGGATGGTGATTTACTTGTTTTTGGGTAAAATAAAGCACATTCCTAGCTGCTGGTAAAACCAGAATCCCCCCGCTGGTAAAATTGGATTAATTCAACATTTCAATATTATTAGGATTTTAATTATGGCAAAAGCATTAGACGGGGTGAAAATCCTCGACTTCACACATGTTCAGTCTGGTCCGACCTGTACTCAGTTACTCGCCTGGTTTGGCGCTGATGTAATTAAGGTAGAAAAATCGGGTGAGGGTGATGCTACTCGTGGCCAATTGCGCGATATCCCGGATGCTGATAGTTTGTATTTCACGATGCTGAACCATAACAAGCGTTCAATCACAGTCAATACCAAAACTCCGCGTGGTAAAGAAATCTTAGAGCGTCTGATCAAAGAGTGCGATGTTTTGGTTGAGAATTTCGCACCTGGCGCATTGGATCGCATGGGATTTTCTTGGGAGCGTATTCAGGAACTCAACCCCATGATGATTATGGCTTCAGTAAAAGGTTTTGGTCCTGGTCCTTATGAGGATTGCAAGGTATATGAAAACGTAGCGCAATGTGCTGGTGGTTCAGCCTCTACCACCGGGTTTGATGATGGACCTCCGATGGTCACTGGTGCACAGATTGGCGATAGCGGCACAGGTTTGCATTTAGCATTAGGTATTGTGACGGCGCTATATCAACGTACACACTCTGGCCGTGGTCAAAAAGTATTAGCAGCAATGCAAGACTCTGTATTAAACCTTTGCCGCGTGAAGTTACGTGATCAACAGCGCTTGGAGCGCAATGGCGTCATGCAAGAGTATCCCCAATACCCTAATGGTGAATTTGGTGAGTCTGTACCCCGTGCTGGTAATGCTTCTGGTGGCGGTCAACCTGGCTGGATTGTGAAATGTAAAGGCTGGGAAACAGATCCTAATGCTTATATGTATGTCATTGTGCAAGCCCCAGTTTGGGAGGCTGTTTGTAAGGTGATTGGTCGTGAAGAGTGGATTACAGATGTTCGTTTCTCTTCGCCCATGGCTCGCTTGCCACACCTGATGGAAATTTTCGGTGAAATTGAAAAGTGGACTATGACCAAGACTAAGTTTGAAGTCATGGATATTTTGAATCAATACGACATCCCCTGTGGCCCTATTTTGTCGATGAAGGAGATCGCAGAAGAGCCAGCGTTACGGGCTACCGGAACCATTGTTGAGGTCGATCATCCTATTCGTGGCAAATATCTAACAGTTGGTAATCCAATTAAAATGTCCGATAGTCCAACAGACATTACTCGCTCACCGCTACTTGGTGAGCATACTGATGAGATTCTCAGTGAACTTGGTTTTACTACCGATGAATTGATTTCTCTTCGTCACGATAAGGTAATCTAAGATGCGAATTGCGCTAATCGGAAGTTCGGATTTTGGTAAAGCGGCCTTGGAGGCTTTTTTAAATCGCGGTGATGAAGTGGTTGCGGTTTTTTGTCCGCCGGATAACCCGAAATCCTCCAAACCTGAAGTGCTTAAGGAGGCAGCTATTGCAAGAGGGTTAACTCCCTTGCAGTTTGCATCGCTCAAAGGCGCTGATGCCGCTCAGGCGATGATAGATAGTCAAGCCGATATCTGTGTGATGGCATATGTGTTGCAATTTGTACCGCAAGAGCTGTGTAAGATTCCGAAGCACGGCACGATTCAATATCACCCCTCGTTATTACCAAAGTATCGCGGTCCTAGCGCGATTAATTGGGCTATTGCTCTTGGTGAAGAAAAGACTGGTTTAACGATCTTCCGTCCATCTGATGGCTTAGATGAGGGTGAAATTATTTTGCAAAAAGAGGTGTGCATTGCACCTAATGACACCCTAGGTACAGTCTATTTCGACCACTTATTCCCGCTAGGTGTAAAAGCTTTGCTTGAAGCTGCTGATCTCGTGGCTGCCAATCAGCATCAAGAGATAGTGCAAGATGAGTCTCAGGCTAACTATGAAGGTTGGTTTGGAGTTGATGCCGCTCAAATTCATTGGGCAACCCACATCACTCAAATCCATAACCTGATTCGAGCATGTAACCCTGCCCCTGGCGCATGGACGAAATTTGGTGATCAAAAGGTGCAGATCTACGATTGTCATAAGCATATCGTTGCTACTTTTGGGGCCGTTAAAGGCAAGCCTGGTGAGATCACTGAAATTACTTTGGACTCCTTCTTTGTAGCCTGTCATGGCGGGCAGATAGAAGTCCTCAAGGCCAAGGGTGCCGCAGGAAAAGTGTCTGGTGCTGAGTTGGCGAGAGAGTTAAACCTTAATGTGGGTCAATTTTTCACGATCTAGATTAGACACTCTCAAATAGCGACTAGCTGTCTCAGCGCGTTCTAACCCTTTAAGATTATGTTCGGTGTCGAACATAATCTTTTTCTATTTCTATAGTCGTAACAAATATTAAATATAAAAGTTATTTTCGATTTCCCTAGGTGAATAACCTTACAGGGAATACGATTAATGCATGTCTGAATCAAGCTTTAAATATCTTCACTTCTCCAGTTCCATTAGGAGAATTAACAAGCGCTACAAGTTGACTGAATACAAACAGGTCATGGTTCTTGAGGCTGTCCTTGCTGCCCACGCAGAAGGCGTCACCCTTTCTGTCTTAGATCTAATACTGCTAAAAGAGATTGCCTCTCAAGCAACCCTGCATTCAATAACCAAGTTATTGATAGATTCAAAACTCATTAAGACTGATGTCTGCAAAATTGACGCACGGCGTAAATACGTATCTCCAACAAAGTTGGGATTATCTTGGTTAAATGACTGCTCAGAGGTATTAACCTCAACAGCTAAAAAATGATTTATTTCGCACTTAGAGGCGGGCTATTGATTTTGCTGGGATTGTTATCCCTATCGAAATTGACCTACGCCCAATCCTCAAAAGAGGATAGCGTGCTTTGTTATAAATCAGCCATTAGGGAGCCCCTCACTTTTTATGGCAATCCAATGGACACCTTCACGCTCTATGATGGTAGTAGGTGGAGGGTTGCCAATGGCGGTCCTTATGAATACATTCCCGTGCGCTATCGCAATGTAATAGTTTGCCCAACCGAACAAGTCCTCATTATTGAGAAGAGGGCATTGTCAGTTGAGAAAATGAGAATCTAAACCCGTCCTTCCTAACTCAGTTCCCTTGGTGTCTTAAAGGGATCGAGGCCTCGCAATTATATTTCTAGGTTATCAATCAAGCGTGTTTTGCCAAGCTTGGCTGCTGTCAGAATCACGAGCCCCTCTCCAGTCTGTAGGCTTTCATTAGAGGGGCGTGCTAAATCGCTTTGCTGGCGAATGGCGATGTAGTCCGGATTCCATCCACGCCGAGTCAGCGTACTAATTGCTACCTTTTCAATTTCATTCAGTGCGTGATCATTGCGCTCACTCAAATCAAGAACGCGTGCGCGAGCTTCCTTCAAAACTTTTTGTAGCTCAGGCGCTTCAGTGCGTTCTGCGCTAGAAAGATAGCTGTTACGAGAGGAGAGTGCGAGTCCATCTTCCGCGCGAATGGTTTCTCCTGGGACGATGTCCACTGGTAAAGCAAATTGTTTAGCCATTTGACGAATGATCATCAACTGCTGGTAATCTTTTTTACCAAAAACAGCAACCTGAGGTTGAACACAAGAGAGTAGCTTAAGTACCACCGTGCAAACGCCTTTAAAGAAACCCGGACGAAACTCACCTTCCAGGATGTCACCCAATTGTTGTGGCGGATCTACCCTGTACTCTTGAGGTTGTGGATATAGGTCACGCTCGGTTGGCGCAAACAAGATATATACCCCTTCTTTTTCTAGCTTATCAATATCAGCCTGCATAGTGCGGGGATAACTATCGAAATCCTCATTTGGACCAAACTGCAATCGGTTTACAAAAATACTGGCCACTACCGGATCACCATGCTGCCTAGCGAGGCGCATGAGCGATAAGTGACCTTCATGGAGGTTGCCCATCGTCGGCACAAAAGAGGCGCGATTTTGTCCTCTTAAATGGTCACGCAACTCTTGTATGTCGCTAATAATTTTCATGCAACGGGGGTATAGGCGAGTCGCACGTAGATGGGTGCATAGGGCTCTGCCTGAGTGATCTCTACCAAGGCTTCGCGTGAGAGCTCGAGCATTGCAATGAAATTCACGATGACTACTGGGATGCCATTGCCAGATTTGATGGCATCTTCAAAAAGCTCACCGAATTCTACAAAGCGCGCATTTTGCAAGCGACGCAAAATGCGGGTCATGAAATCACGTACGGATAGCGCTTCACGAGTAATGGTGTGGTGTTGATTCAGTTTTGCGCGGTGTAAAACATCCCGCCAAGCCATCTGTAGGTCATCCTGATTCACATCCGGCCAGGTCACTGCAACGGTGGTATCGACGTAACCATGGGCGATTTGGAAATCACGACCTTGTTGTGGAATCTGATCTAACTCTTGTGCTGCGAGCTTCATACGTTCGTATTCCAGGAGGCGACGAACGAGTTCTGCGCGGGGGTCTTCAACTTCTTCATCGCTATCTGCTTTTTTCATCGGCAGGAGCATGCGAGATTTGATCTCAATCAACATAGCCGCCATCAAGAGGTACTCAGCAGCTAATTCGAGATTGTGGTGCCGGATTTGATCGATATAACTCAGGTACTGTTGAGTGACCTGCGCCATTGGAATATCCAAGACATTGAAATTCTGCTTGCGAATCAGGTAAAGCAACAGATCAAGAGGGCCTTCAAACGCTTCTAGAAAGACCTCTAGCGCGTCAGGAGGAATGTATAGATCTGTCGGTAGTTTAAATAGCGGTTCACCATATAACTTTGCGAAAGCCTCGGACATGCCATCCGTAACAGATGGAGTGCTATCGAGTAAATCTGATTGAGCGCTTGGCTCTGGTCCCAACTCAGTCATTCGAGTAAACGTAAGCTCGCTGCTTTAATTTGGCAGCCTTGGCTCGGCGCTGATCTTCGGTACTCAAAGGTTTTTGGTCCCATAGGAGGGCGCGACCCGCCTGCTGGCCCGCTTCAAGATCGGGTTTCTCAGATTTGAGTTCATTTAAGAACTGGGTGAATTCAGAGGTATACCTGGCCATCTTATTTCCTAAAATTCTCAATTAATTCAAATACTTAAATAATTATTGGAAAGCAAAAACCTATCCAACCCATCATTATTAACGATTTTTCCTACAAACCCATCGACTTTTTGCTTAAGTCTTGAAAAATCCTCTTTTGGGGATATTTTTAGAGGTTTGCAGCCATTAAGGCCTCAATTTGGGGCTCTTCGACCCGAGCCATAAGGTGTTTATAGGGTTTAATCGGGTTTTGGCTGGAGAGTGGCGTTGCAACATCATTCCAAGTCAAAGCGGGAACAGAGAGAAAGTTCTCGACGCCTGCTGAGACTTGCGGCAGTACTGGCTTGAGATAAAGACTCAACAAACGGAATGCTTCTAGTGTCACGCTACAAACTCTTTGTAAATCCGCCTCACGCTCTGGATCTTTAGCGATTTCCCATGGCTTATTTTCATTCACAAAGGCATTTACCTTGTCGGCTAATTCCATGATGGTGCGCAATGCTTTGGCATATTCACGTGCTTCGTAAAGTTCAGCTATTTTTTCACTAGCAGAGGCAATTTCGGTAAGTAGTGGATTGTTCATGGCTTCATCAGAAACAATGCCGCCAAAACGTTTAACTAAGAAGCCAGCGCTGCGACTAGCGATGTTGATATATTTCCCCAAGAGGTCACTATTTACTCTGGCAACAAAGTCTTGGAGATTCAAATCTAAATCTTCCATACTGGCATTGAGTTTGGTGGCAAAGTAATAGCGGAACCATTCTGGATTAAAGCCAGATTGAATCACGCTATGTGCAGAAATTAAAGTGCCACGGGACTTGCTCATCTTTTCGCCATCAACCGTCAGGAAGCCATGAGCAAATACATTGGTGGGTGTACGGTAGCCTGCAAAGTGAAGAGTCGCTGGCCAGAAAAGGGTATGGAAATACAGAATATCTTTACCGATGAAATGGTATTGCTCAGTAGTAGTATCCGGCCTGACCCATTCCTCAAAATTCAAACCCTTGCTCTGGCAATAGTTGAGAAAGCTGGCGTAATAGCCAATTGGGGCATCAAGCCAGACATAAAAATATTTGCCTGGCGCATCGGGGATTTCAAAGCCAAAGTAGGGTGCATCACGCGAGATGTCCCAGTCACCAAGCTTGCTATCACCGGGTTGTCCAACCCATTCCTTCATCTTGTTACGGGCTTCCGGTTGCAGTGGCGTTCTGACTTGGGTCCAGTCACGCAGGAAGGTTTCACAGCGTGAATCGGATAACTTGAAGAAGTAATGATCGGATACTTTTTTGATTGGGGTTGCGCCACTCACTACAGAAAACGGATTTTTTAAATCAGTTGGCGAATAAGTTGCACCACACTTTTCGCAAGAGTCACCGTACTGATCTTTGGCGCCACATTTAGGGCATTCGCCTTTGATAAAGCGATCTGGCAAGAACATTTCTTTTACGGGATCATATGCTTGCTCAATGGCACGTTTTTCAATCAGGCCAGCATCACGCAATTTCAGATAGATACTTTTAGAGAGGGTTTCATTCTCAGGACTATCTGTGGTGTAGTAGTTGTCAAAAGAAATTAAGAAGTCATCGAAATCGCGCTTATGCTCTTTCCATACATTAGCAATTAATTCTTTTGGAGTTAGACCTTCTTTTTCCGCACGCAGCATGATGGGTGTGCCGTGAGTATCATCGGCACCAACGTAATGCACTTCATGACCCCGCATTCTTTGGAAGCGAACCCAAATATCGGTCTGAACATATTCCACCAAATGCCCAATATGTATCTGGCCATTGGCGTAAGGTAGGGCAGAGGTAACTAGCAGGCGACGTTTGGAGCTACTCATGAAAAACGGACTTAAATAGAAATAGTGAACTAATGGGAATACCAGATTATGAGGCTTGAGCCTCTACTTCAGCGCTAATTTTAGTCTGCGGTTAAAGTAAACACCGATTCAAACCTAATTTAAGAGATGTTTTATGGCTTCAAGCCACCATATTCAGATGTCTAGTGCTTCCGTGCCTTTAGTGCATGAGGTACAAATTATGGACGAAGCAGGGCGCATCAAGACTGCCCATATTCCCGGCGAGCGCCCGCTCACCATTTATTTAGATAAACGTGAAGTGGTCACTTTAATGACTTTGGGTAGTGCCCCAGAGGCTTTGGTGCTCGGCTATCTCCGTAATCAGCGATTGGTAGAGTCACCGGATGACATTGCGAGTATTCAGGTAGATTGGGAAACCGATTCTGCTGCAGTGAGGACCCTTCGCAGCACCGTGGACATCGACGCATTGACCAGTAAGCGGGTGGTTACCACTGGCTGTGGTCAGGGCACGATGTTTGGTGGATTGATGGAGGAAATGTCGGAGATTCGACTTCCTGACGGGCCTCAGCTAAGTCAAGAAGCCATCGTTAACCTCATCGACAGTATTCGGGTTCATGACACGATTTACAAGAAATCAGGCTCAGTACATGCCTGTGCCGTGTTTGAGCGGGACGGAGATGGTGGTGTCCGCCTGCTACATTTCATTGAGGATGTGGGTCGACATAATGCAGTTGACTCGATTTCAGGTCTGATGTGGTTGGCTGATAAACCAGGCAGGGATCTGATTTTCTTCACTACTGGACGGCTTACTTCGGAGATGGTCATTAAGGGTGCTCAGATGGGCATCCCTTTTCTCATGACGCGCTCTGGAATGACCTTAATGGGCCTAGAGTTAGCCCGCAAAACGAACCTCACGCTTCTATCTCGCTGTTCTGGCAAGCATTTTGAGATCTTCAATGCCCCTGAGAGGGTCATTTTTACCTCCCCACCCGCAATTCCCTCCCCATAAATTGGTGGGCATAGGCCCCGCGATGGTTTTACAATTCGGCCATGACTATTAAATCTGACCACTGGATCCGCCGCATGGGCGAGCAAGGCATGATCAGCCCATTTGAGCCTGAGCAGGTTCGCCAAGACGCCGCCGGACAAAAAATTGTGAGCTATGGCACTTCAAGCTATGGCTATGACATTCGTTGCGCTGATGAATTCAAGATCTTTACGAACATCAATAGCACTATTGTTGATCCCAAGAACTTCGATGAGCAATCTTTCGTCGACTTCAAGGGCCCGGTATGCATCATCCCGCCCAATTCTTTTGCTTTAGCAAGAACGGTTGAGTACTTCAAGATTCCACGCAGCGTATTAACGGTCTGCGTCGGTAAGAGTACTTATGCGCGTTGTGGAATTATTGTGAACGTCACGCCATTCGAGCCAGAGTGGGAAGGTTATGTGACTCTGGAGTTTTCCAATACCACGCCCTTGCCTGCCAAGATTTATGCCGGCGAGGGATGCGCACAAGTATTGTTCTTTGAGAGCGATGAAGTGTGTGGCACTTCTTACAAAGATCGTGGCGGTAAGTATCAAGGTCAAGTTGGCGTTACATTGCCAAAGACATAAATCAAAGACTTAAATCTATTTAATCGCCTCACTGGCGAATTTAAAGGGTACTCATGAAATTTCGTTTCCCAATCATCATTATTGATGAGGATTTTCGCTCTGAAAACATTTCAGGTTCAGGCATTCGCGACTTAGCTGAGGCTATTGAAACCGAGGGCATGGAGGTCATCGGCTTGACTAGCTATGGTGACTTAACCTCCTTTGCCCAGCAAGCGTCCCGCGCCTCTAGCTTTATTGTGTCGATAGATGACGAAGAATTTGTTTCGGATTCTGAAGACCATGATTTACCTGCACTCAATAACTTACGCGCCTTTATTACTGAGGTACGTAAACGCAATGAAGATATTCCGATCTTCTTGTATGGTGAGACTCGTACTTCGCGTCATATGCCGAACGACATTCTCCGTGAGTTACACGGCTTTATTCATATGAATGAAGACACGCCTGAGTTTGTGGCGCGCCATATTATTCGTGAAGCCAAGGTCTACCTAGACTCATTAGCACCTCCTTTCTTCCGGGCCCTTACTAATTACGCCTCTGAAGGTTCATATTCTTGGCACTGCCCTGGGCATTCTGGTGGCGTTGCTTTCTTAAAGAGCCCAGTAGGGCGTATGTTCCATCAATTTTTTGGTGAAAACATGCTTCGCGCCGACGTGTGTAATGCGGTTGAAGAGTTAGGTCAGTTGCTGGATCACACTGGTCCGGTATTGCAGAGCGAGCGTAATGCTGCACGTATTTTTAATGCCGATCATTTGTTCTTTGTGACGAACGGCACCTCGACATCCAACAAGATTGTTTGGCATTCTACTGTTGCCCCTGGCGACGTGGTGGTGGTAGATCGTAATTGCCATAAGTCGGTGATCCATTCGATTACGATGATGGGCGCGATCCCTATCTTCTTGATGCCAACCCGCAATCATCTTGGCATTATTGGCCCGATTCCTAAAGAAGAGTTTGAGTGGAAAAACATCAAGAAAAAGATTGATGCTAATCCCTTCATTAAAAATAAGGATGTCATTCCACGGGTAATGACCCTCACGCAAAGTACCTACGACGGTATTATTTACAACGTCGAGATGATTAAAGAGATGCTCGATGGCAAGGTGGACTCATTGCATTTCGATGAAGCTTGGCTCCCGCATGCCGCCTTCCATCCCTTCTACAAAGACATGCACGCCATCGGATCTGACCGTAAGCGCACTAAAAAAAGTTTGATGTTCGCTACCCAATCGACTCATAAGTTGTTAGCTGGTCTGTCACAGGCTTCACAGGTATTGGTGCAGGATGCTGAAGACACCAAGTTGGATCGGGACTGCTTCAATGAAGCTTACTTGATGCATACCTCTACCAGCCCACAGTACGCCATTATCGCGTCTTGCGATGTGTCTGCAGCCATGATGGAATCCCCAGGCGGCACCACCCTAGTGGAAGAATCGATCGCCGAGGCAATGGATTTTCGGCGTGCGATGCGCGAAGTAGATGATAAGTTTGGTGCAGATTGGTGGTTTAAGGTTTGGGGTCCAGATCACTTAACTGAAGAGGGCATTGGTGAGCGCTCTGATTGGGTATTGGAGCCGAATGCCAGCTGGCATGACTTTGGTAAGGTTGCTCAAGATTTCAATATGCTTGATCCAATCAAGGCGACTGTTGTAACGCCTGGTTTAGATATCGAGGGTAACTTTGGCTCTATGGGTATTCCGGCAAGTATTGTGACAAAGTACCTGGCTGAGCATGGCGTGATCGTTGAGAAGTGCGGTTTGTATTCTTTCTTCATCATGTTTACTATTGGTATTACGAAGGGTCGTTGGAATACCTTAGTAACGGAATTGCAACAGTTCAAAGATCACTTTGATAAGAACGCTCCTCTCTGGAAAGTATTGCCTGAGTTTGTTGCTAAACATCCCCGTTATGAGCGTGTTGGCCTCAAAGATATTTGCCAGCAGATTCATGAGTTCTATAAGAGCCGTAACGTAGCACGCATGACTACAGAGATGTACACCTCAGACATGGTTCCGGCCATGATGCCTTCAGAGGCTTGGGCCAAAATGGCGCACAAGGAAGTGGATCGAGTTCCTTTGGATCAATTGGAGGATCGGATTACTGCAATGTTAGTGACACCCTATCCTCCAGGCATTCCATTGTTGATTCCGGGTGAACGCTTTAATAAACGCATCATTGACTATCTCTATTTTGCGCGTGACTTCAATGCGCAGTTCCCCGGCTTTGAAACCGACATTCATGGTTTAGTCAAAGCAGATATAGATGGGCGTAGCGAATATTATGTTGATTGCGTAAGGCAAGAGCCGGATATCACCCTTTAATTTGGTTTAAATGCATCATCCCCCCGAATACCCTGCATTTGCAGGGTATTTTTTTTGCTTGCACTGAAATAAGAATTTGAATATACTTGTACAATATATAGAACAAGTAGGATTTGACCATGAGAGTGATTAATTTTTCTGATGCCAGAAACCAATTTAAGCAAGTGATTGATCAGGTGGTGAGTGATTGTGATGTAGCAATCATCTCTCGCAGAGATGCTGATGATGCGGTGGTAATGTCTTTGAATACCTATAACAGCATGATGGAAACACTCCATTTATTAAAATCTCCTGCTAACGTAAAACATCTGGAGAAATCATTGGCGCAATATCGCAAAGGGCAAACCAAAGAACGAGCCCTTGTAGATGCTAAGTAGGATTGTGTGGACAAGCGCTGCATGGTCTGATTACGTTTACTGGCAAGGACAAGATAAAAAAACTTTAAAGCGTCTCAACGCGCTTATTAAAGATACTATGCGAAATCCCGAGGATGGCATTGGTAAGCCTGAAGAATTAAGAGGAAGCCTATCGGGACTTTGGTCAAGACGAATAGATGACGTTCATCGTCTTGTTTATGCCATCGAGAAAGATCAGCTTGTGATCATTGCGTGCCGATATCACTATCAATGATCGTGTTTTGGGGCGGTTATTTGATCGGCTTATCCAATTGAAATATCACTTGCGCATCCTCATCAACCTTGCTTGGTAATTTTTCTGATTTAGCATCATCACCGCTCGTGAAATTAAATTCCTGACTCTCGGCCACTGCTGCTGGCTTATCAAGCAGAGTAGTGACTAACGCTGGGAATGCCGCCACAAGCACAACCATGATGAGTTGCAGTCCTACCCAAGGCAATGCACCCCAGTAGATATCACTACTCTTCACTTCTTTGGGCGCTACACCGCGCAAATAGAAGAGTGCAAAGCCAAAGGGAGGGTGCATAAATGACGTTTGCATATTGACGCACAGCATTACGCCAAACCAGACTAGCGCAGCGCTGGCAGCGGCTTGAGGATTGCCATTCATTGAGGCGAGCAAGACGGGCGAGAGTAGCTTGACTGCGACAGGTGCCAGTAAGGGCACGATGATGAAGGCGATCTCGAAGAAGTCTAGGAAGAAGGCGAGGAAGAAAACAAACAAGTTCACTACAACTAAGAACCCAATCCAACCACCTGGCAGATGGGAAAATAATTCCTCGACCCAGTGCCCACCATCTACTCCTTGGAAAACTACTGAGAAGCAAGTGGAGCCAATCAAAATGAATACCACCATAGCAGTAATGCGCATTGTGTTTTGATAAGCCTCCTGAATCAGCCCCTTCAGATTGGGAATATTCGCTCTACGAAGCCATGCCAACAGTAATGCACCCATTGCCCCCATGGCGCCTGACTCGGTTGGGGTCGCAATTCCCATCATAATGGTGCCTAGTACCAAAAAAATCAGCGCTGCCGAAGGAATAATTCCCATGAAGCATTTTTTCCAGAGCGCCAAACCCTTGAGGGTAAGCTCACTCTCTGGCGCAGCAGGCAGGTAGTCTGGCCTAAGGCGTGACAGAAAGAAGGTGTAGAGCGCAAACAGACCAATTTGGAGCAGGGATGGACCCCAAGCACCCAGATACATACTGCCGACATCTGCGCTACCACTTTGAGTCTTCAGTTGATCAGCCAACACGATCAATACCAATGACGGTGGTACAAGCTGGGTAATCGTCCCAGAAGCCGCTAAAACGCCCGTAGCGTAGCGCATGTTGTAACCATAACGGATCATTACTGGCAGCGAGATCATGGCCATAGCGATCACCTGAGCAGCCACTGTACCGGTAATCGCCCCCAAAATGAATCCCACAATAATCACTGAATAGCCTAGACCACCCCGAACACGCCCAAACAGTTGGCCCATAGAATCGAGCATTTCTTCTGCAAGACCACAGCGTTCCAGAATGGCGCCCATGAAGGTGAAGAACGGAATAGCCAAGAGAAGATCATTTGCCAGAACACTGCCAAAGATCCGCTGTGGAATGGCTTGTAAGAACGGCATACCAAAAAAGTTCTCGCTAATAGCGATGCCGGCAAAAAAGAGGCCCGCCGCCATTAATGAAAACGCAACCGGAAAGCCGATCAACATAAACACAATCAGTCCGCCAAACATCAGCGGTGGCATCCATTCAAGCGGAATCATTGCATGGGCTTTTCATAATGGAGATCTTCAGCCGGCAGAGTTACTTTCCCCTTGAGGGCGCCAATGCGTTTAATAATTTCAGATACGCCTTGCAGGCTCAACATGAAGAAGCCGAATGGAACAATCAATTTAATGGGGTAGCGTGGTAAACCACCGGCATTGAGGGAATGCTCCGAGACCAGCCATGAGGGGTAGAACAGGGTAGTCCAAGAGAGCCAGGCAAATAAGATGCAGGCGGGCATCAAAAACAAGATCAAACCAAAGAGATCTGTATACAGTCGACCGCGATCCGAAAGTTGTGAGTAAATTAAATCGACTCGAACATGCTCATTGCGCTTGAGTGTGTAAGAGGCGCCCAGCATAACAGCCGCGCTAAAGAGATACCACTGCAACTCTAACGGCCAGTTATTGCTGATATCTAAGCCGTAGCGCATAAGCGCATTGGCCGCTGAAACTATGCAGGATAGCAAAATCAGGATGCTGGCTATCTGGCCTAAGAATTGATTGAGGCGATCAATTCCGTTTGAGAGCGTTCCCCAAAAGCCCATGCAATCTAGAGATCCGCGCGACCCTGTTTGATTGCAGCGAGTACCTGAGTTGGCGCAGTGCCACCAGCATGTTGACGTGAATGAACAGAGCCATCGACAGTCAATAGGTCAAATACATCGTCGCCAATGAGTTCAGGACGACTATCTAAGCCACAAGCAAAGCGCAACTCAGAAAGACTCAGGTCAGTCAGCATGCAATGACGACCTACACAAGCCTTGACTGCATGCGCTACTGCCTCATGCGCATCACGGAAGGCCAATCCTTTTTTAACCAGGTAGTCAGCTAAGTCGGTTGCGGTTGCAAAGCCCTCTTCAGCAGCCGCTTTCATGACATCCGCCTTGACTTGAATATGGGGCACCATGTCCGCGAAGATGCGCAAAGTATCTTGTACGGTATCGACCGCATCAAACAACGGCTCCTTGTCTTCTTGATTGTCTTTGTTATATGCCAACGGCTGACTCTTCATTAGCGTCAATAAAGCAATTAAGTCGCCATACACACGCCCTGTTTTGCCACGAGCGAGCTCCGGTACATCCGGATTTTTCTTCTGCGGCATTATGGAGCTGCCGGTACAGAAGCGATCTGGCAAATCAATAAAGCCAAAGCGTGGACTGAGCCACAGCACTAGTTCTTCAGAGAGACGGGAGATGTGCATCATCAAAATTGATGCAAAAGCGCAAAACTCAATCGCAAAGTCACGATCAGAGACGGCATCTAACGAGTTATTGCAGATACCATCGAAGCCCAGAAGCTTGGCTACTTGCTCACGATCAATCGGGTAGGTTGTCCCAGCTAGTGCTGCAGCACCTAATGGCAGGCGATTAAAGCGGGCGCGCAGATCAGCCAAGCGACTAGCATCACGACTAAACATTTCGTAATACGCCATCAGATGATGACCAAAAGTAATTGGCTGCGCTACTTGTAAATGGGTATGGCCCGGCATGATCGTGGCGGCGTGAGTCTCTGCTAGATCGAGTAAGGCAATACGCAAAGTTTTGAGGGTTTTCGCAATCTGATCGGCGCCATCCCGTAGCCATAGACGTAAATCGGTAGCTACTTGGTCATTGCGTGAGCGACCAGTATGCAGACGCTTTCCGGCATCACCCACCAATTCTGTCAGACGGGCCTCGATGTTCAGGTGAACATCCTCGAGGGCAAGTTGCCATTGGAAGATACCAGCCTCAATTTCACTTTTAATCTGGGCCATCCCCTTCTGAATATCTGCTAAATCTTGTGCGCTGATAATCTTTTGGGAAGCCAGCATTTCCGCGTGAGCTAGGGATCCTGCGATATCTACTAAGGCAAAACGTTGATCAAAGCCGATAGAGGCGGTATAACGCTGCACCAGTTCGTCAACCGGTTCAGTGAAACGGGCCGACCAAGCTTGGGCTTTGTTGGCGAGGGAATTTTTGGATGAGCTCATAAAAGCAGTATATTGGTGTCGGTCTTTAATTATTTTAAATGTTATGTCCCAATCTTCCCTATCTAGCGCTACCCCTTCTATCTCCAGCCCTCCAGAGCGTCTTGTAATCGCCTCCCGCGAGAGCCGGCTTGCCATGTGGCAGGCTGAACACGTCCGAGATTGCCTCAAAAAGCTCTATCCAGGATGCGATGTCCAAATTTTGGGTATGACCACTCGGGGAGACCAAATATTGGATAAAGCGCTCTCCAAAGTCGGCGGAAAGGGCTTATTTGTTAAAGAGCTAGAAACTGCACTGGAGGATGGACGGGCAGATTTGGCAGTGCATTCTTTAAAAGATGTCCCCATGGTGATGCCTGAAGGCTTTGATCTGTCTTGCGTGATGGTCCGGGAAGATGCCCATGAT
Organism: Polynucleobacter sp. CS-Odin-A6; assembly: GCF_018882095.1. Lineage (GTDB taxonomy): Bacteria > Pseudomonadota > Gammaproteobacteria > Burkholderiales > Burkholderiaceae > Polynucleobacter. The sequence continues at coordinate 49,152 of NZ_JACVPD010000002.1, read as the reverse complement.
GCATTTGTTTCTAATGACTATGCCGGTCTTGAAGATCTACCCCAAGGCGCGGTTGTAGGGACCTCTAGCTTGCGACGTGAGTCGGTTCTCCGAGCCAAATTTCCCCATCTCGAAATTCAGCCCTTAAGAGGAAACTTAGATACTCGGATGGGCAAATTGGACCGGGGTGAGTATCAGGCGATTATTTTGGCTGCCGCCGGTCTCAAGCGACTTGGTTTGGAAAGTCGCATTCGGGCTTTATTACCTATCGATCCTTACACTCCAGCAGCAGGCCAAGGGGCTCTGGGAATCGAAACCCTGAGTAAGCATCCCAACATTAAGCAGTGGCTTGCCCCGTTAAATGATTTGGCAACGTTGTATGCCGTCTCTGCTGAACGCATGGTGTCACGCCAGCTTGGAGGCTCTTGTGAGGTGCCACTCGCAGCATATGCTACTTGGGACCAGAATCAGATGCATATCCGATCTTTTGTAGCTAGTGTAGATGGCAAGGCAATTTGTCTTGCTACCGCGCAAGGTGCAGTGGCGAGTTTGGAGGATGCCGAAGCCTTGGGCTTGTCTGTGGCACAAGATTTAATTGCGCAGGGTGCTGCAAGCTTGTTGCCAAATGGCTTGCCCCAGTAATTCTCGGCGACATAAAGCGTCATGAGTAGCAAGACGATTGTCGTTACCCGCCCTAGTGGGCAGAGTCGACAATTGTCCGAAGCGCTACAAAAATCCTTACTCAAGAGTGGCATTACCAAAGAGCTCTCCCCCAAGATTATTTCTTTGCCATTACTTACCATCGTCCCCAAGAATGAGGATGGTTTAGGCAATCAGATGATTCAAGCTCTTCAATCGGCTGACCTCGCTATATTCGTCAGCCCAAATGCCATTGAGTGCACCCTGCGTCTTCTCGAAAAGTCTTGGCAGGAGCTATCCAATCACGTGATTCCGATTGGGGTGATGGGTGGCAGCAGTATGGCGGCGTTAAAAAATCATGGCATTGGAGCTGAGAGCACTCCCACACTAATCATTCTTCCGCAAGATAAGGCCCATTGGGATTCAGAAGGCTTATGGTTTGAGTTGCAGAAATTGCAATGGAATTGGCCAAGTAAGAAAGTGCTGATCTTCAAAGGCGAGGGTGGGCGCGACTGGTTGGCTGAAACCTTGAAGAATGCAGGAGCGCAAGTGGAGGCGATTTCAGTCTATCAGCGTGTGCCTTTAGCTCTCGATAATCCTGCTTGGCATGACATTCATGAGATGGATTTTGCACAATCACTTTGGTTGCTGACCTCTTCTGAGGCGGTGCGCTATTTGGGTCAGGCGAAGTTGCCATTGGATCTCGCTACTGCGATTTGTCCACATCACAATATTGCAGACGCTGCTGAGCGAATTGGCTTTGGAGAGGTGTTTACTTGTGAGCCCGGCGATGATGCTTTGATGGCAGCATCGCAAGCTTGGGCCGCTATTTAATCTGGGCTAGATCAGTAATTCAGTAGCTCAGTAGTGCTGGCAGAAAAACTTCACTCACTAGAAGTGGGCGCCCTTTGAGCTCATAGAGTGTTCGTCTTGCCCAAGTTACCGATGGTAGTTTAGGATATTGCTGAACACATTTTTTCCATAGTGAACTTTGCTTATCTAGGCGCGAAATTTCGCGCAGCGGTTTCCTGTGGGAGTGCATGCGTGTTTTTGCAAAGAGAACAGCGCCTAATGGCTTCTTGCCTAGGCGCAGAACTTCATGATTGCTGCCACTTGAGCTCATGGTGGGGATGATGCTACGCGCCATTACCAGCGGAATGCCATTGGCGCAGAGTAATACTTCTCGTATACGACAATGTTTGATTTTGAAATGAAAATAGCGACTCTCGTCGCTATCTAAGTTTTGCCGGCAATCGCGTAACACTACAACCTCTAGCTTTTGACCAATGAGCTGTTCAATTTTTTGGGTTAAAGAACCAGTATCACTAAGCCAAGGCTGCCATTGGCGTGGCGCTTGATGAAGTTCACCGGAATCGACTCGATTCCATGCAGAACGGAGACGAAAACGGTGAATCATTTTTAGCTACCGCTAAAGTTTCTGCGTTGACCACCAGTTTTGGGTTTAGCAAAACGAGGACCAGCAGACGGACGTGAGTCACCAGAGCGAGCAGGTCGTGAGTCACCAGAGCGAGCAGGTCGTGAGTCGCCAGACGGGCGTGAATCACCAGAGCGCGCAGGACGTGAATCAGCAAAGCGATTAGCGCCAGCAGCAGGACGTGAGTCGCCAGATGGACGGGAATCACCAGAACGAGATTCAAAATGATTGCCTGAGCGATTACCACCGCCTCCGCCACCACCACTGCCAGAGCGAGACTCTGAACGAGCGCCTGAACCATAACGACCACCGCCACCGCCGCCGCCAGAGCGACCGCCGCCACCGAAACCACCTGAACGACCACCGCCTGGGCGACCGCCGCCGCCACCACCAAAGCTAGGCTTGGCTTGCGGCTCTAGACCAGCGATTACTGAAGCAACAATGTCTTGCTGGGTAAAACGCTCAATATTGCGAATCTTGGCACGGTCACGATGTTCAACCAAAGTGATGGCAACGCCATTACGACCAGCGCGTCCAGTTCTACCAATGCGGTGCGTGTAATCTTCTGGTTTCATTGGCAAGCCAAAGTTAATCACATGACTAATACGGGGCACATCGATACCGCGAGCGGCTACATCAGTCGCAACCAAAATCTTGGTGTGACCTTTGCGAAGAGACTCGAGACGACGCATACGAACAGCTTGTGGCATTGCACCGTGTAAGGCGCTTGCTTCATAACCATTCGCACGCAGAGTATCAGCAATTTTTTCACTTTCAATTTGCGTACTAGCAAACACCACTGCTTGATCTAAAGAGGCGTCAGCCAAAATGTGCTCGAGCAGCTTATGTTTGTGTGACATGCTGTCAGCCCAATGCAACTTCTGTTCGATATTGGCATGCTTTTCACCAGCGTGAGCAAGCTCAATCCGCTTTGCATTGCTAGTCAGTTCATTTGCTAAAGACATAATCTTTGGCGCAAAAGTTGCTGAGAACATTAGGGTTTGGGTACGGCTAGCACAACGTTTGTCAATGGCTTCGAGATCATCAGCAAATCCCATGTCAAGCATACGATCAGCTTCATCGATCACGAGTTGTTTTACATCATCTAAGCGAATTGCTTTGCTGTCAGTCAAGTCGAGTAAACGACCAGGGGTTGCGACAACTAACAAGGCGCCTTTGAGCGCTTGGATTTGCTTGCCATAAGGCATGCCACCCATGACGGTTGCGATACGAATGCCTTTCATGCCACGAACTAAGTTGACTGCATCTGCAGCAACCTGTTGAGCTAATTCACGAGTAGGGCAGAGCACCAACACTTTAGGTTGAGCGCGGCCTGGAACAGGTGAGCTGTTAGGGTTATCTTCGATCAGTTGATTAATTAAAGGTAATAAAAAGGCTGCAGTTTTACCGCTACCAGTTTGGCTGCTGACTAATAAGTCACCGCCAGCGAGCGCCGCAGGAATAACCTGAGCTTGCACTTCAGTGGCTTGGGTATAACCCAGTTCAGCAACGTTTTTAAGGAGTTGCGCCGCAAGGGCGAAAGACTGGAACTCAGTTCCAGAGGGTTTTGAGTCTTTCAACTCAGGATTCGTTTCTTTAGAAAAAGTCATGCTATTGCACATCCCGATGAAGGGATGTCTCCGTGTATACACTCTTTGTTTTTTACTGAGTGTGATGGTCAAAGGCATCGACCATCAGACAGGCGGCAGCGCGTTTTTTGGACTTCGGTGTTTATAACCTCTAAACGGTACGCTGAAATATAGCTGGGGGGCGATGAATCAAATTGCTTTAAAAAGCCTCCAATTATGGCATTTTTGTAGCCGTATTACAAGGGTTTTCCCGAATTAATTGCTACTGAAGCAATTAAGGTAGCCAACGCAATAAACGCTCCACCCCATTGCCGTATGGCGGTCTTACCAACTGAGTACCCCGCAAGTAAGGTATGCCAAAGAAGCCACGGACTTCCAAAACGGATTTGCGATGACTGAATAGTTCAAAACCCACTTTGCCATGGTAGGCACCCATGCCACTGGGACCAACGCCGCCAAAAGGTAAATTTTCTACCGCTGCGTGTAGCAGGGTGTCATTAATCGTCACACCACCAGAGCGTGTTTCATCGAGAATGCGCTGCATCACTTTTTTGTTGTTGCCAAACCAATATAGGGCTAATGGCATTGGCCGGTCATTGATATACCGAATAGTAGAGACCAGATCATTGATTATTACGATTGGCAGAATGGGGCCGAAGACTTCTTCTTGCATGATGAGCGCTTCATCAGGCACATTAAGGAGTGCTACGGGCGTGAAGGAGGGCGAGCTATTTTCACCAAAAGAAATGAGTGGAATTGCTTGCGCACCACGCTTCACTGCGTCTTGAACTAATTGTTGCCAGCGAGTAAGTTGATGTTCATCAATCGCTCCAGTTAATACTTCGGGATTCGAGAATTGATTTTGAGCCGCACGCTGCAGCTCTTGAACAAAGTTATCGACATCATTAGCATGCACCACCACATAATCAGGGGCAATGCACGTTTGACCACCGTTAATGAGCTTACCGTAAATGATGCTGGCCGCAGCCTCTTGAAGCTTGGCAGAGGGGTCCACAATAGCTGGGGACTTACCCCCTAGCTCTAGTGTTATAGGCGTTAAGTGATCCGCAGCGGCGCGCATAACTTTTTTACCAATATTGCCGGAGCCAGTGAAAAATAGATGATCAAAAGGGAGTGCCGCAAAAGATTCTGCGAGATCTGCGCCACCAGCGATGACACAAAATTCGCTAGGGTGAAAGTACTCTTGGATCAAGGCTGTCAAAAATCCGGAGGTGCGTGAACTTCTTTCTGATGGCTTGAGCCATACTCGATTCCCGGCTGCAAGGGCGGCGATGGCTGGAACCAGCGCAAGCTGAACGGGATAATTCCAAGGACTCATGATGCCAACTACCCCTATAGATTGCATTTGGGTCCAAGCATGAGAAGACCCCATAAATCCTGGGGTCGGCACAAGCTGGGGTTTCATCCACTCTTTGAGATGCTGGCGAACATGCTTACAAGCCTGATAAATCATCTGAAATTCAAGCAGCCTACTCTCAATTGGGTGACGCGTACCAAAGTCTGCAGCCAATACCGTACAGAGCTTTTCCTCATTGGCAGCAATCATTTGTTCAATGCGCCCAATGCGCTCAAGGCGAACCTCTAAGCTGGGGTTTGGTTCTAAAGCATAAGCCGCCTTGATTTCATCTAATTGGAGTGTGAAGCGATTTATGAGCATTGAGTTTATCTATGGCGAGCAAAAGATTGAATAAGGCATTAGGATAAAGCCATGAACGAAATCACCCATAAAAATCACTCAGGCCTGGAGCGCGCCACTTTGGGAGGCGGCTGTTTCTGGTGCCTAGAGGCGGTTTATCAGCAAATTTCAGGTGTGAGCACGGTAGTGTCCGGTTATGCAGGTGGAGCCATGCTAAATCCTGATTATGAATCGATCTGCTCTGGTCAAACGGGCCATGCAGAAATCGTCGATGTGTACTTTGATCCGGAGATAGTCTCTTATCGCGACTTATTAGAAATCTTTTTCGTGATTCATGATCCAACAACCTTGAACTATCAAGGTAATGATCGTGGTACGCAATATCGCTCAGTTATTTTTACTCATAGCGAGAGTCAAATGACAATGGCGCACGAGGTTGTAAAAGAGCTGGAGGTGGCGAAAATTTATTCGGGTGCGGTTGTAACTCAAATTGATGCCGCTCCTGTCATTTATCCAGCTGAAGCGTATCACCAGAATTATTTTCGTCAGCATCCAGGTCAAGGCTACTGCATGGCAGTTGTCGCTCCCAAGTTAGCTAAATTTAGAGCAAAGTTTCACTCTTTAATTGCTTCGGAGTTTCGCTAAGACGGTCGAGATTGTTTCTGCTAAGCCTCTTTAGGGTGCTAGGCGGGTGATGCGCCAACCGTTACCTACAACTCGGTAATGGATGCGATCGTGCAGGCGTGAAGGGCGACCTTGCCAAAATTCAATCTCAGTAGGATGCAGGCGATAGCCACCCCAGTGCTCTGGTCTTGGAGCTTGGTCACCAAAGTCTGCCGCGAAACGTTTTTCAGCGTCTTCAAGAAATTCTCGACTGGGAATTTCAGCGCTTTGTGGAGAAGCCCAGGCGCCAATGCGGGAGGCGACAGGGCGAGAATGGAAATATTCATCGCTTTCTGCGGCGGTCGCTTTTTCGACTACACCTTTGATGCGAACTTGGCGTTCAAGCTCATGCCAATGAAACAATAAGGCAGCATGAGGACGAATGGCCAACTCTTTGCCTTTTTGGCTTTCATAATTAGTAAAGAAGGTAAAACCAGCTTCATCCGCCCCTTTGAGTAAGACAATACGGGCTGAGGGATTGCCTGATATATCAGCAGTCGCCAAAGTCATCGAGTTCGGTTCCGGACATTGTGCCGTAATTGCCTGATCAAACCAGACCTGAAATAAGACCAAAGGATCGGGTGGAACCTCAGTTTCTGAAAGCTGACCGAAGGTATAGTTTTTGCGAAGTTGAGCAATGGAGTCCATTTTTTCAGTATAAAGAGAAGCTATGGAAGAAAACAAGATAGAAGATAGGAAAGAAGTCAATTTGGATGATCGTCGTTTTGGGGGAGTAGCTCGTCTATACGGCCCTGAGCTGCGGGAGTGCTTTCGTCATGCCACGGTCGTAATTGCCGGCCTAGGAGGAGTGGGTTCTTGGGCTGCCGAAGCCTTGGCGCGCACGGCAATTGGACATCTTGTATTAATTGATTTTGATCACATTGCTGAAAGTAATACCAATCGTCAACTTCACGCGCTCGAGGGTGAGTTCGGTAAGGCAAAAGTACAAGTGATGACTGATCGTATTCGCCGAATTAATCCTGATATTCAATTAACCTCCTGCGATACATTTTTGGAGTCAGGGAATTTAGATGAATTAATTCCCCCTGATGCCATTATTTTGGATGCTACAGATTCAGTACTAACCAAAATTGCCTTAGCAGTGTGGGCAACTAAAAACGAGCGCGCTCTAGTGATGTGTGGTGCTGCTGGCGGAAAATCTGATCCTACTTCTGTGCGTTGCGATGATCTTTCTCGAACCGAGCAAGATGCTTTACTCGCTAAGGTGCGTCAAGGCCTACGACAAGACCATGGCTTTTCTAGAAGCCTGAAGAAAAAAATTGGCATTCGCGCTATTTATTCTCATGAGCCACGGGCAGGGGCTGCCAGCGGTGGTCTAGCTTGTTCTGGTTATGGATCTACAGTCATGGTCACTGCAGCCTGTGGTTTGGCCGCTGCTGCCGAAGTTTTAAATCTGATTGCGATTCAGAAGGCCATTGCTTAAAACGATCCCCAAATCCTTTAGGGGAATCCCTGTAGGAAATTACGGATTCTGATGTCGTCCCTAATTAATTCAAGTTCGTCTTAGCCTTTATCTATTAGGTTAACAACTTTTTTGCACCTCATATTTATTTCTTTAAGCACTTTGTGCATTTCTAGCCTCTAGTCTAGAAGTCCAGTCCTCCCTAGACTTTGTCTCGTTGGTGACTTATCAACGACAAATCGAAAGGAGGTCTCTTTTGCAGACTGAACACACTGGTTTAAAGCGCCACCTCAAAGTCCGGCATATTCGCCTCATGGCCTTGGGTTCTACTATCGGAGTTGGATTATTTCTGGGATCGGCTAGCGCGATCCAAATCGCAGGACCCTCTATTTTGCTGGGATACCTGCTGGCCGGCATCGTGGCCTTCATTGTGCTGCGCACCTTGGGGGAAATGGCTGTTCATGAGCCAGTAGCGGGCTCATTTGCCGCCTATGCCAACAACTACGTTGGCCCACTAGCAGGCTATATGGTGGGTTGGGGTTATTGGACTTATTGGATTGTCGTTGGCATTGCTGAGGTAACTGCTGTTGGTATTTATATGGGCATTTGGTTTCCTGATACACCTCAGTGGATATGGGCCTTATCTTCTATCTTGATGATGGGCCTGATTAATCTCATTGCTGTAAAAGTTTTTGGTGAGTTTGAGTTTTGGTTTGCCTTAATCAAAGTAGTTGCTATTGTTGCCATGATTGCATTAGGTGCTTCCGTCATTTTGTTTGGCTTTACCAATGACTGGCAACCGATTGGCTTGAGTAATTTGTGGCAACACGGCGGCTTCTTTCCGAACGGGATTAGCGGAATGCTACTTTCCTTGCAGATGGTCTTATTTGCCTATGTTGGTATTGAGATGATTGGTTTATCTGCTGGTGAAGCTGAGAATCCACGCAAAACGATTCCCATGGCAATTGATTCATTGGCATGGCGCATCTTGATTTTCTATATGGGCGCAATCCTCGTTATCTTAGCCATCTTTCCTTGGAATGAAATTGGCCAACAAGGTAGTCCGTTTGTAGTGATGTTTGAGCGTATTGGACTGCGTGAGGCTGCTGGAATCATTAACTTTGTGGTGATTACTGCAGCGTTGTCATCTTGCAATGCCGGCATCTTTAGTGGCGGTCGTCTCTTGTACGCACTCTCGAAGAATAACTATGCGCCAGCTCCGTTTGCCAAGCTATCAAAGAATGGTGTTCCGCATCGGGCAGTGATGGCTACCGTAGCAGTCTGTATGACGGGAGTGGTATTGAATTACTTTGTTCCAGATAAGGCATTTCAATACATCATGGCCGCAGTTACTTTTATTGGTCTGATGGTATGGATTGCTATTTTGATCACACAAATTCAATTTCGCCGTTCTCTTACTAAAACCCAGGTTGCTGAGTTGGCCTATCGCGCACCCTGGTGGCCCTATTCCTCGTGGTTCGCATTGGCATTTATTGCTTTGGTAGTGGTGTTGATGGGCTTTCATGAGGATGCACGGATAGCTTTGATCTTAGGTCCGTGCTTATTAAGTGTGTATCTCGCCATGTTTTATCTCGTTGGCTTGCATCGCAAAACAAAACTGAGTCGTGAATTCAAATAAGGAGATATAAATGATTGTTGGCGTACCTCAAGAAGTAAAAAATAATGAATTTCGTGTTGGCTTAACACCAGGTAATGTTCGGGGTTTGTGTAAGCACGGTCACTCTGTTTTAGTGCAACGTGGAGCTGGTGAGCAAATTGGTTTGAGCGACGAGTCTTACCGCTTAGCTGGAGCTTCTTTGATTAATAGTGCTGCAGAGGTGTTTGCCAAAGCAGAGATGATTGTTAAAGTAAAGGAGCCTCAGCCACAAGAATGCGCGATGTTGCGTGAAGATCAAATTCTTTTCACTTATCTTCATCTGGCCCCAGATCCACAGCAGACTATGGCCTTAATCGCTTCGGGAGCCACGTGTATTGCATATGAAACTGTCACTTCATGCACTGGCACACTGCCGCTTTTGGCGCCTATGAGTGAGGTAGCAGGCAGGATGTCCATTCAAGCTGCCGCTATTCATCTAGAAAAGACGTCTGGAGGATTAGGTATTTTGATGGCCGGCGTCCCTGGAGTAGCGCCGGCAAAGGTGGTCATATTGGGGGCTGGTGTAGTAGGGCGAAATGCTTTGCAAATGGCGGTTGGCATGGGTGCAGAGGTTTGTATCTTTGATCGCAATATTGACTGTTTAAGACAGATTGATATGCTCTACGGGAATCGCGTAAGAACCTTTTATGCAGATCCACTTTTAGTGGAGTTAGAAGTCTGCGAAGCCGATGTAGTGATTGGTGCCGTGTTATTGCCAGGTGCCGCAGCGCCAAAGCTGGTCACTAGAGAGATGGTTCGCAAGATGAAGGCTGGCGCAGTAGTGGTCGATGTAGCAATTGATCAAGGCGGTTGTTTTGAAACATCTAAACCCACTACGCACGCAGATCCTACCTTTATGGTGGATGGCATACTGCACTATTGTGTTGCGAATATGCCCGGCGCAGTTGCTCGCACATCTACTTTTGCTTTGACTAATGCGACCTACCCCTTTATTGAAGCATTGGCAAACCGCGGAATAGTGACAGCCTTATCTAAAGATCATCACTTGCGTAACGGCCTGAGTGTGCATCGAGGAAGTCTGACATCTGAGCCGGTAGCTCAGGCCCAAAAAGTCGATTTTGTATCGGCCGAAGAGTTGTTGGCTGTTTAATTCTCGCATTAAAGTTGTCCATGCTGAATGCATCAATTTCATCTGATGCATTCAGTACAAAATAGATAGAAGCTTGCAATGACTGGATCTTCCTCTATTATTCAAGAATGGACTTATCCGCACTAGCAATTTCTACGGGTGTAGTGGCTCTCGCCGAGATGGGTGATAAAACACAATTACTCTCACTCATGCTAGCTGCACGCTATCCCAAGCAGGCCTTTGCGATTATCGGCGGGATTCTGATTGCAACCATCGCCAATCATGCCTGTGCCGCATTACTAGGTCATTGGCTCACCACATTATTGAGCCCAGACCTGCTGAAGTGGATTTTGGGATTAAGCTTTTTGGGAATAGGGCTCTGGCTCTTGGTTCCTGATCATATTGATGATGCTGGAAGTTCTAAGGCAGTTGATCGCCCTTTTCAGGTATTTATTCTGACGGTTGGACTTTTCTTCTTAGCAGAGATGGGGGACAAGACTCAGATCGCAACGATTGCTTTAGGCGCTAAGTATTCCGATGTTTTTTCTGTAACCGTTGGTACCACTTTGGGGATGATGTTAGCCAATGCTCCAGCGGTTTGGATTGGTCAGAAATTTACCCAGCGCATGCCAATTCGGTGGGTACATGCTGTAGCTGCCGTAACCTTCATTGCTATCGGTGCAGCAACCCTTATTTGGGGCTAGGGCAAATGGATCCACAGGGCTTAAAATTGCCCTATGAAAACTGATCTCCCACAGAGCTTTCGTAGGCTCGAATACCGCGCTCCAACTTATACCTTTTCACAGGTCGAACTCGACATTGCCTTAGATCCTGCTAGGACAATTGTAAAAAGTCGCCTTGAAGTTTTGCCTGGAGCTGGCTATGAGGCAGGTGCTCCTCTGGTATTGCAGGGTCATGAGCTTGAGTTTGTTAGTTTGCGCATTAACGGTGAGGCGCATCGTCAGTTTGAGTTGAATCCAGAAGCTTTGACTATTCATGCCTTGCCTAGTGGGGGCAAGCAGGGTTTTGTTGTCGAAATTATCTGCGTCTGTGTGCCTGAGAAAAATACTTCCCTGATGGGCCTGTATGTTTCTAATGGCAACTTTTTTACGCAATGCGAAGCTGAAGGTTTTAGAAAGATTACTTACTTCCTCGATAGACCGGATGTAATGGCACGATATCGCGTTACCTTGCGCGCTCGCGAGGCTGCGTACCCAGTTCTACTTTCTAATGGAAACCTCATTAGCACTGAGAAACTCTCTAATGGTTGGCATAGCGCTGTTTGGGAGGATCCATTTCCGAAGCCATCCTATTTATTTGCTTTGGTTGCTGGTAAGTTGGAATGTATTGAAGAGACTATTACCACTAGTAGCGGTGCACAGAAGTTATTGCAAATTTGGGTCGAACCTCATGATCTAAAAAAGACCCGTCACGCAATGGATTCTTTAATCGCCTCCATTCGTTGGGATGAAAGGCGCTATGGTCTAGAGCTTGACCTGGAGCGTTTCATGATTGTTGCAGTGGGTGATTTCAATATGGGTGCAATGGAGAATAAGGGCTTGAATATCTTCAATACCAAATATGTTCTCGCTCAAGCCGAAACTGCAACTGATGCTGACTTTGCCAATATCGAAAGCGTTGTAGCGCACGAGTACTTCCACAATTGGACCGGTAATCGAGTGACTTGTCGTGATTGGTTTCAGCTCTCGCTCAAAGAAGGCCTGACTGTGTTCCGTGATCAAGAATTTTCTGCGGATCAAATGGGAAGTGAGTCGGGGCGAGCAGTAAAACGCATTGAGGACGTCCGCCTCTTGCGTCAATTGCAGTTTCCAGAAGATGCGGGTCCCATGGCTCATCCGATTCGCCCTGATGAATACCAAGAGATTAATAACTTTTACACCGTAACCGTTTATGAGAAGGGCGCTGAAGTTGTGCGCATGTATCAAACCTTGCTTGGTATTGAGGGCTTCCGCAAGGGGATGGATCTCTACTTCAAACGTCATGATGGACAAGCAGTAACCTGTGACGATTTTTTGGCCGCCATGGCCGATGCTAATGGCCGAGATCTTTCGCAATTCAAACATTGGTATAGCTATGCGGGCACGCCTCAGGTATCAGTAAAAGAATCCTACGACGCGGCTAAACAGCAATATCACCTTACCTTAACTCAAAGTCATTCAGTAAACACGGCACAAAAAGAGAGTGAGCCTTTTCATATTCCATTGAAGATGTGCTTGCTGACCCCTGAAAATAATCGGGCTGAGATTTTGTTAGAGTTAACGCAAGCACAGCAAACTTGGACTTTTGATCGGCTGGGAAGTCGCCCTGTGCTGTCGATTAACCGAAACTTCTCAGCACCGATTCATCTCGATTTTGATCAAAGCGAAGCAGATCTATTAGTGATGCTCTCTAGTGATGACGATGCCTTTAATCGCTGGGAGGCTGGTCAGAAATTGGCAATGCAAATGATTTTAGAAAATCGCTTGCCAGATATAAACCTGATTGCTGCCTATCGCAATCTCTTAACTGATCCTGATCTCGATCCTGCTTTTAAGGACTTAGTTCTAACCTTGCCAGCAGAAACCTATTTATATGAGCAGTGCATCAGTGTTGATCCACAAAAGATTTATGTCGCACGTCGCTCCTTCCGCCATGCTATTGCTAGTGAGTTACGTATCGAATGGGCTGCACTTTATCAGCAGATGCAAACCCCAGGACCATTTAACCCGGATGCCGCTAGTGCTGGTAAGCGGGCTTTGAAAAACTTAGCACTGAGTATGTTGCTCGAAGCAGATCCCCTGATCTGGGCACCAATGGCCGTAAATCAATACCAGAATGCTGACAATATGACTGACCGCTACGCAGCGTTAGCAGGATTGGTCATTCATGGGGCTCAATCCGCAACTGCTTGTTTAGAGGATTTTTATATTCGCTTTGCTGACGATGCCTTAGTCATTGATAAGTGGTTTGCTTTGCAATCCAGTCGTCCGCCCGTTGCCAATGCTGCCCCCACTTTGAGTGAAGTCAAGCGCTTGCGTGAGCATGAAGCCTTCAAAATGAATAACCCTAACCGCGTTCGCAGTGTGATCCATGCTTTCTGTATGAATAACCCAGCCAGCTTTCATCAGATTGATGGCAGCGGTTATGCATTTTGGGCCGAGTCGGTGCTTGCTTTGGATCCTATCAATCCACAAGTTGCTGCACGCTTGGCAAGGGGATTAGACCGCTGGCGCCAGTTTGCGCCGATTTATCAGGAGCAGATGCTGGCAGCTCTAAAACAGGTGGCCGCATCTGAAACCCTCTCTGCGGATGTGAAAGAGGTGGTTTTGAAGGCCTTAGGCAACTTAGGCAATTAAGCATCCTATAACAAGGCAAAATAGAGTCATTACTGCATCAACCCATTACGGAGAAATTCCTTTTGACCGCTTCAAGTACTTTTAATACCAATTTCAAGCAGTATTTAGAAACTACTCAGTTCAAGGGCTCAGCTATTCCTGCTGGCCTGCAAGAGCTTTTGCTGGCGGTTTCTCATACCTGTTCAACTCTGAGTCACGAAGTAGCGCAAGGTGCTTTGATCGGCTTATTGGGCTCTGCCGGTACTGGTAATGTTCAGGGTGAAGTTCAGCAAAAGCTGGATGTCATAGCCAATGACTTGTTGATTGATGGTGTGCAAGGGTGCCGATCTTTGGCGGGCTTAGCTTCTGAGGAAATGGAGTTTCCCTTGCCCGTTCAAGGTACTGGCGATTACTTGCTACTCTTTGATCCTTTGGATGGTTCATCTAATATTGATGTGAACGTGTCGATTGGCACTATTTTTTCTGTACTAAAGAAACAAGATCCTACGGCCTCCTTACAAACTACTGATTTTTTATTGTCAGGACGCCATCAAGTAGCAGCAGGTTATGTAGTGTATGGCCCGCAAACGACAATGGCCCTCACACTAGGCGAGGGTGTCGTGATGTTTACATTAAATAAAGTCACGGGTGAATTTGTATTAATTAAGCACGCAGTGGAAATTGCCCACTCTACTAAAGAGTTTGCTATCAATATGTCCAACATGCGTCACTGGGCTGAGCCTGTTCGTCGCTATGTGGATGAGTGTTTAGCGGGTGTCAGTGGTGAGCGCGATAAAGATTTCAATATGCGCTGGATTGCTTCCATGGTGGCTGATGTCCATCGTGTGTTATCGCGTGGTGGTGTCTTTATGTATCCATGGGATCAGCGTGAGCCGCATAAGCCTGGCAAGTTACGGTTAATGTATGAGGCTAATCCTATGAGCTTCTTGGTAGAGCAGGCTGGTGGAGCATCAACCAATGGTGAGCAACTGATCATGGATATGATTCCGACCGAGCTTCATGAGCGGGTATCTGTGATGCTAGGGTCTAAAGAAGAAATTGAGCGCTTACAGCAATATCATGCGCAAGCATAAAAAATAGCCAGCAAGAATAGCAAGGAAAATACAGCCGAACTTAAGGTTGTACTTTCTCTTTAAGGTAGGCAAGTGACTCCTCTACCTGGTCAATCAGTATGAGGCAGATATCCCCAGCAGACAAATCATTGAGTGCCGTATCAATTGCTAAGAATTCCCCGGTAATTTCTTTTACTTGCTTAGCTTTACTTGTACCTACTAGGCCTTCTTGAAGAAGCTTCAACACTTCACCGTCTTCACGTCCACGCTGACATTGGTCTTGGTAGAGAATGATGTTGTCAAAACTGTTACCTAGGATACGCGTGAGGTCACGAATATCTTCATCGCGACGATCTCCAGCGCCGCTAATTACCACATGACTCCTAACAGGTTTCATGGCTTCAATTGCGTTTGCTAAGGCACGCATTGCATCTGGGTTGTGGCCATAATCCGCAATGACGGTCGCGCCTTTGTGCTGGAATTGGTTAAACCGTCCAGGAACCGCGTTTGCAGTACTCTCAAAAGAATGCAATCCACGCGCAATAATGTCGGCATCCAAACCTAAAGCCCAAGCCGCGCCAATAGAGGCCATGGCATTTTCTACTTGGAACCCCAATATGCCGTTTTGAGTCAGCGGAATTTCGCTAACCGGGAAGCGGAAAAGTATGCGTGACCCTTTGGAGCAGACGATATAGGCCCCATCAAAGTAAATCACTTTTTTATTCTTGGCGCGGTGCGCTGCAATGACAGGGTGATGTTGGTTCTGCGCAAAGAAAATCACTCGCCCTGTACAGACATCACCCATCTTCACAACCATCGGATCGGCAGCATTCAGAACTGCCGCACCAGTAGGCGCCACGTTTTGTACTACGACCCTTTTCAGGATAGCTAAGTCTTCAACGCTAGTAATGTAGTTCAGGCCCAAGTGGTCACCTTCGCCAATATTGGTAACAACGGCAACTTCACAGCGATCAAAACCCAGACCTTCACGCAGCATACCGCCACGGGCCGTTTCTAAAACAGCGGCATCGACATCGGGATGCATGAGTACATTGCGAGCGCTCTTGGGACCGCTACAGTCACCAGAGTCAATCAGGCGATGATTGATATAGACCCCATCCGTTGTGGTCATACCAACCCGTAAGCCGTTCTCGTTGAGTAAATGAGAAATCAATCGAACAGTGGTTGTTTTTCCATTTGTGCCAGTCACTGCTACCACTGGAATGCGTCCATCCTCGCCAAGGGGATACATCATGTTGACGATATCTTCACCAACAGGGCGGCTCTTCCCAAAGGAGGGGTTGAGATGCATTCGTAAGCCCGGTGCTGCATTGACTTCAACAATACCACCACCTTGTGCCTCTAATGGTTTGTAAATTGCTTCACACAAAACATCGACCCCGGCGATATCTAATCCAATCATTTGTGCAGCAGCGATAGCGCTAGCAGCAACATCCGGATGAACATCATCAGTCACATCAGTTGCAGTCCCGCCTGTGCTCAGATTAGCGTTATTACGCAATAGGATGCGTTCACCCGTTTTAGGTATGTAAAGGGGGCTGAAGCCATTACTCGCCAAATGCGCAAGCGCAATCTCGTCAAACTGAATCTTGGTTAAGGCAGTAGCATGGCCATCGCCACGCAAGGGATTCTTATTTTCCTGCTCAACCAATTGCGCAACGGTATTTTTTCCATCACCAACAACTTGAGCGGGTTCGCGCCGTGCTGCTGCTGAAAGGCGATTACCTACCACGAGAAGGCGGTAGTCAGCTCCAGGTAAGTAGCGCTCAACAATGGTTTCACGGCCAAAGGCTTGAGTAACAATAAATCCAGCCCGTACTTCGGCTTCAGTCTGGATGTTAGCAACAACCCCTTTGCCTTGGTTACCATCTTTGGGCTTGAGTACGATTGGGCCACCAATGTTTTGGGCGGCACGCCAGGCATCATCCGCAGTAGTAACAACTTCACCGATGGGAACTGATACTCCAGCCGCGGCTAATAAGTTTTTGGTGAGCTCTTTATCTTGCGCAATAGCCTCTGCAATCGCGCTGGTATCGCTAGTTTCAGCTGCTTGAATGCGCTTTTGTTTACTCCCCCAACCAAATTGCACCATGCTGCCCTCAGTCATACGGCGATAAGGGATATTTCTTTGAACAGCAGCATCCACAATGGAGCCGGTGCTGGGTCCTAAGCGCACATCTTCATATAAAGCTTCTAATTCTGAGAGGGCGGCTGCCAGATCAAAGGGTACGTCATTCAGGGTCGATTGAATGAGGGCAAAAGCAAAGTCAAAAGCCATGCGCCCCACAACCTCTTCGGTGTACTCCACGACAACTTGGTAAACCCCAGCATCAATCGTCTGCACTGTGCGACTAAATGTGACTGGGCAACCTGCTTGAGATTGAAGGCCTAAGGCAGCGTGCTCAAGTGCATGTGCTAAAGATAGAGCCTCATTATGGCCACCACGACGCATACTTCCGAGCTGGGGAAATCGCTCACGGATTTTAGTTTCAAATTGAGGAATCGAATCGATGGAGCGCTCAGATTCATCGCAAGAAACAATGGCCTCTAGCGCGGTATGGCGACTCCATAAATTGGGGCCGCGTAGCATACGAATACGAGTAATTTCCAATTAGACCCCCGCTGGAATGATGGCATCAGAAACAAAGGTTTCTGCACCAGCCTCTAAAACATTAAACGGGATTCCCAAAGCCCAGGCTGCAGCAATTGCAGCGCCCAGATTCATGGGCTGCCAGGGCGCGCTAGCATCGAGCTCTGAATAGCTTGGCACAGGAATATTCTTTTGATCCTGATTGCCAGTTTTTAAGGTAATTTGCTGTTTACCAATGATGACTGCGCGACTACCCTTTTTGAGATGCTCTTGTAGTACTAAGGATGAGGAATCTTGGGTAAAGAAGATCACTTCGCCATCGCAAAGCTCCGCCATCTTGACAACTAGGGGGTCATCTGCATTGAGAACGGCAACTCCAGTTGGCAGCACAACATCGACTTGCGTTCTCATAATGCTAAAGACTTGGTCTTCATCATAGATGGCATATTGAGGAAAGTTGGCCATCGGATCCACATTGAGTACAACACCTACTTGGCAACGGTCGTAGGCAAGACCTTCAATTAACATGGATAAATTATTATTTTCGATAACAGCGGCTTCAACTGCGCGATTCAATAAAGTACGACGGGCATTTTCCCAATTAGCCGCATTGCTTTTTTGAATGGCGCGATGACCAAAAAATAATCCCTTACTGCACGAGAGACCGACATATAAATTAGTGAGCCGCAAGAAGTGCGCAATCATTTCTGCAACAGGAGTTTTACCGCGAGCACCACAGACACCCACTACAGGAATGCGAAAATTAGCTCCAGGTGGAAAAAGGTGATTGGCAATTTCTTTACCTACGGGCTGTGGTTTGCCGCTGGCCGGTTTTAAGTGCATCAAGAGACCGGGGCCAGCATTTACTTCGACAATGGCAGCATTTTGTTCTTCTAATGGCTTGCTAATATCTTGAGCAACCAAGTCAACACCAGCAATTTCCAATCCCACCACGCGTGCTGCTAAGGCAACCTGACTAGCCACCTCCGGGTGTACTAAGTCAGTCACATCAAAAGCGACATTGCCATTACTTTGAATCAGTACTTTTTGATCGGGAGCTGGAACACTTGAGCCAATTAGCTTTTGACGTGCAAGCTCGAGCTCGACTGCAGAATCAATTCGAACTGGATTGAGTGGACACTCCTCTGATCTACCGCGACGGGGGTCAGAGTTAATCTGAGTCTGAATAAGTTCAAGGACCGTATGTTTACCATCACCTGTAATCCAAACTGTTTCACCTTTGGCAGCTGCGACGACTTTGTTGCCAACCACCAAAAGGCGATGCTCATCACCAATAATGTGGCGCTCAACTAAGACTTCGCTGCCTTCATCAATGGCAACTGCGTAAGCAGCTTCAATTTCTAGTTGAGTGTAAAGATTAATAAATACTCCGCGACCATGATTGCCATCAATCGGTTTAACCACGACAGGCAGACCAATATCTTGTGCAGCTTCCCAAGCATCGTCTGGGCTGGTGACTGTGCGACCTTTAGGGGTTGGTACGCCTGCGCTAGATAGCAGACTCTTTGTGAGATCTTTGTCGCGAGAAATGGTTTCAGCGATAGCACTGGTTTGATCTGTTTCTGCTGTCCAGATGCGGCGTTGATTGGCCCCATAACCCAGTTGTACCAAGTTGCCCTCTGATAAGCGGATTGAGGGGATACCCATTTCCTCTGCTGAGTTCACGATACAAGCAGTGCTAGGCCCTAGCAACAGATCATCGCCGAGCTCGCGCAGATTTTCGAGAATGGTTTGTACCTCAGCCACTGGGTCTTTAGTATCTTGAGCTAAGGCAAGATATAAGTCTCTCGCATATTTGAGGGCAGTGAGCGTCACTTCCTCATTGATTGCGCTCACCATGACTTTGTAAACACCCCGACGGTCGCCGTCACGGGCCTTACCAAATCCACCGGGAATGCCAGCTAAATTTTGTAATTCAAGGGTGAGGTGTTCGAGAATATGAGCAGGCCAGGTGCCTTCTTCAACGCGCTTTAAAAATCCACCGGCTTCACCATAGCTACAACGATGTTCTTGAAGGCTTGGCAACGCTAGGATCAAGCGCTCATAAAACCCAGGAATCAGGTTAGAGGGGTAGTCCTCCAAGTCACCAATATCTACCCAAACCTCAATCACGGGATGGTAAGTCCACATATTGGGTCCGCGGAGATGCTTCACGCTCAGGATCTCAATGGTTTTATCTAGTAATTGGGGCATATGTGGAATGGGCAATCTCAGCGCCGCCTTTAAAAGTCATGGCGGGAGTGTCTCAGGCTGTCTCTCTAGTTCTAATAATTATTCAAAATCCACAAAATTGGCAAAAATACATAAAAAGGCCTAAGTTAATCATTTAACGGCTTTCTTCCCCTCAAAGTTGACAGAGCTATTAAATCTAAAAAATCTAGCTCCACTATACTTTTAGAACTAATGAACCCAGAAATTTCCCTATCCGCACCCCCTCCACCAAGTCATTGGACAAGTGCTTTGATAGGATCATCTCACCCCATTGAGGACCTAGGTTCAATAATGGCCTGGGTTGAGCTGGATCTTGATAGAGAGATGCGCTTTGAAAAAAGCCTGCTTTGCTTAATTCCGGCAGGGTTGATTTGGGTTGATGGCAATCGCTCGGAATTTTGGCCGATGCGTTCTGGGGTTCATCTTTTGCATGGGGATCATGCTGGGGTGGGTCACCTTAGACTGGAGTCCGAGACCAATCTGCTTAGGATTTGGTATTTTACTTTAGCGGTAAATCCTCAGATCTTGCGTTTACAGACCGGCTTTATGCAACTGTTGCGTGGCGATCAACTGAATCACCCGAGTCATGAGGCATCCGAATACGACAAGCAGGTGTGCTCGGTTTGCTTAACTCCCAAGCCCGCGAATTCAGATGCATGCCCGACTTGCGATCCTGAGGAAGATATTCCCCCGTCTACTTGGACCTTATTTAAATTGTGGCGTTTTGCGCGCCCCTATAAAAAAGAACTTGCACTAGGCTTTGTACTGACCTTGCTGTCAACAGGTGCGACCCTGATACCTCCATATCTCACAATGCCGATCATGGATCATGTGCTGATCCCTTATGAAAAAGGGAATCCCATTGACTTTGATTTAGCGAGTAAATACTTATTTGCTTTACTTGCAGCAGCCATCGTAGCCTGGGGTTTGGGTTGGTGGAAGACCTACCTGCTTGCATTGGTCAGTGAGCGTATTGGCGCAGATTTACGGAATACTACCTTTGAGCATTTACTTAAATTGTCATTGGAGTATTTCGGGGGCAAAAGAACAGGCGACTTAATTGCGCGTATCGGCGCTGAGACTGATCGTATTTGCGTATTTCTATCGCTCTATGCTCTCGACTTTGCTACTGACGTTCTGATGATCACGATGACTGCTGCCATTTTGATTTCAATTGATCCGTTATTGGCCTTAGTAACGCTCGCACCATTGCCCTTCATTATCTGGATGATTCATGTGGTGCGCGACAAACTGCGTTTTGGTTTTGAGAAGATCGATCGTATGTGGTCTGAAGTAACTAATATCTTGACGGATACCATTCCAGGTATTCGGGTCGTCAAGGCATTTGCCCAAGAAGATCGTGAGTTGAAGCGTTTTGTTGATTCCAATAAACACAATTTACAAATCAATGATCGTGTCAATCGTGTCTGGGGATTGTTCTCCCCAACAGTCACACTGCTCACCGAGACTGGCCTTCTGGTAGTTTGGGGTTTTGGTATTTGGCAAGTTGCTCATCAAAAGGTAACGGTAGGTGTTTTGATTGCTTTCCTAGCTTACATCGGCCGTTTTTACATTCGCCTTGATTCAATGAGCCGTATTGTTTCGCATACACAAAAAGCAGCTGCTGGTGCAAAACGTATTTTTGATATATTGGATCATGTTTCGAGCGTACCTGAGCCGATTAATCCTGCACCTTTGGGTCAAGTAAAAGGGCGCATCTCCTTAAGGGGCGTAGGTTTCCGCTATGGTAATCGTGCAGTATCTAAAGGCATTGATCTGGATATTGCTCCAGGAGAGATGATTGGATTGGTTGGGCACAGCGGCTCCGGTAAAAGCACCTTAGTGAATTTAATTTGCCGTTTCTACGATGTTAGTGCGGGTTCGATTGCTTTGGATGGCCGTGATATTCGTAGTATTGCGATCGCAGATTATCGTAAGCGTATTGGCCTGGTTCTTCAGGAGCCATTTTTATTCTTTGGCACGATTGCTGAAAATATTGCTTACGGTAAACCTGAAGCAACGCGTGAAGAAATTATTGAAGCAGCAAGAGCTGCCCATGCTCATGAATTTATTCTCCGTCTGCCCCTAGGCTATGACTCATTAGTGGGCGAGCGCGGTCAATCACTTTCCGGTGGAGAGCGTCAACGAATTTCTATTGCCCGCGCCTTGCTGATTAATCCCAGCATTCTGATTTTGGATGAAGCAACCTCTTCAGTTGACACCACCACCGAGAAAGAAATTCAGCGTGCTTTGGATAACCTGGTAAAGGGCCGTACTACTATCGCGATTGCTCATCGCCTCTCCACACTCAGAAAAGCAGATCGCTTGGTAGTTCTCGATAAAGGCGAGATTGTGGAAATCGGATCTCATGATGCATTGATGGAGGCGCAGGGAGCGTATTACGCCTTATATCAAGCACAGCTTCGTCATGCTGCAGAGTTGGTTGAGGGTGGTGTCATTGGTGAAAGTCTGGAAGAGAATGCGGTACAAGGGGGCGGGCTATGAGTCATCATCAATTGCCCCACGCACTTGAGCGAGATTCGCTTGGGCGTCTGGTTTTGATTGACGCCAGTGGTAACCGCCATGTGGGGGTCTACCCCGTGAGAGCTTTCCCAATTACTGCTCCAGGTGCTGGCATCTCCATCATGGATCAATCTGGCAAAGAGTTATGTTGGTTTAATGGCGTTGGCGCAATTCCAGAGGCTGAGTTAGGTCTCATCGAGGCAGAAATGGCTTCTCGTGAATTCATGCCCATCATTGAAAAAATCACCAAAGTGTCTACTTTTGCTACTCCGAGTATTTGGGATATTGAAACTGACCGCGGCCCGACCAGAATTAGACTCAAAGCAGAGGAAGATATCCGTCGAATTGCTGGCAATACACTCCTTATTGCCGACTCTAATGGTTTGCAATTCTTAATCAAAGATGCAACTCACCTTGATAAAGTCAGCAAGAAGCTTTTGGATCGATTCCGCTAGGAATACATCCTTGAAAAACTACCTAGTCCATTCAAAGCTAGCTCTCATGCAGTTTTATTAGGGTTTGTACTAATTAGTTAGTGTTACCCCTAAGGCCCATTTAGTAATTGTTGATGGTAATCAAGCAGGGATACACTCACTTCGATAAAAATCTACACATAACATAGAGAAGCCAAAGTAATATTGGTATGCAAATTTTTTCTGGAGGAGCATACATGAAGATGAAGTTCAAAGGGGCGTTGATTTCCACCGTATTAGCCCTCGGTGTTGCTGGTGTCACACCTGCTTCAGCTGCATGGGAGCCAACTAAACCAGTAGAGTTCATTATTCCCGCCGGACCTGGCGGCGGAGCTGACCAAATGGCTCGGATGATCCAAGGGATCATTACAAAAAATAACTTGATGAAGCAGGCCATCATCCCAGTGAATAAGTCTGCAGGTGCGGGTGCTGAAGGCTTCTTGGCAATGAAAGAGGCTAAAGGCGATCCGAATAAAATCGTGATCACGCTTTCTAACTTATTTACCACTCCCTTAGCTACTGGCGTTCCATTTAATTGGAAAGATATCACTCCGGTTGCTATGCTGGCCTTGGATCAATTTGTATTGTGGGATAACGCAGAGAAGCCTTATAAAACAGCCAAAGAATATATCGATGCCGCTAAGGCAGCTGGCCCAGGTAAATTTAAAATGGGCGGCACTGGCTCGAAGCAAGAGGATCAAATTATTACCGTCGCACTGGAAAAGGCAACCGGCGCTAAGTTCACTTATATTCCTTTTAAGGGGGGTGGCGACGTTGCCGTTCAGCTCGTCGGTAATCACATCGACTCTTCTGTGAATAATCCAATCGAAGCGGTTGCTCAATGGCGTGCAAATAAATTACGTGCTTTGTGCGTTTTTGATGACACTCGCATGCCATACAAGGAAAAGATCACCGATACGCAATCTTGGTATGACGTCCCCACTTGTAAAGAGGCGGGAGTGTCCACTGACTATGTGATGTTGCGCGGTATCTTTATGGCCCCAGGCGTGACTCAAGAGCAGGTAGATTTTTATATCGATCTGTTCAAAAAAGTACGTGCAACTCCAGAATGGAAGAAGTTCATGGCTGATGGCGCATTTAACCAAACATTTATGACTGGTAAAGAATTTAGTAACTGGTTGACGCTGAATGAAGCTTTACACAAGCAGTTAATGGCTGAAGCTGGTTTCTTGGCCAAGTAAGTAGAAGGTCTTCAATAGGACCTCCCTGTGGAGGTCTTATTTTTTGTTATCTATCATCAGTAAACGTAATACTGTATTCATTAACTATTTAATGGCGAGCGAAGCACATGTCTGAACATTCAAATCATTCAAATCAAGAGTCCGTGATCAGTGTCAGGATGATGGATATCATCACCGCGCTCCTATTTATTGCTATAGGCATTGTTGTGATGATGGGCAGCATCAAGTTGGGCGCGAGCTGGGGGAGTGATGGCCCAGAGGCTGGTTATTTCCCCTTCTATATCAGCCTGATTATCATTTTTTCTAGCGCTGTGACACTCTACCAAGCTGTAGTAGTAGATAGAAAAAAGCAAGCAGAATCCTTCGTAGATAAAGAATCTTTCAAGCAGGTCATGGCTGTGTTGTTGCCGGCTATTGTTTTTGTGCTTGGCGTCCAGTTGATCGGTATTTATATATCTTCTGTGATCTATATTGCGATCTTCATGATTTGGCTTGGTAAATATCCAGCATGGAAAGCGCTTGCAGTTGCGGTAGGAGTGAGCGCATCTCTGTACCTGATGTTTGAGTACTGGTTTCAAGTGCCATTGCCACACGGTTCATGGATCAACCCGCTCGAGTTTATCGGCGTGCAATAAAAATAATAATAAGTAATAAAGATTAAAAAAGAAGGAGTTTAAGTTGGAAGAAATTAGCGCTCTATTCAACGGCTTTGCCGTCGCAATGACACCCTTTAACTTGCTATTAATGCTGGTCGGAGTCACTCTTGGTGTCATTATTGGTGTGCTGCCCGGTTTAGGTGGCGCTAACGGAATTGCAATTCTGTTGCCATTGACCTTCACCATGCCGCCAACTTCGGCAATCATCATGCTCTCCTGCATCTACTGGGGTGCATTATTTGGTGGTGCGATTACATCTATTCTGTTTAACATTCCTGGCGAGCCCTGGTCAGTTGCAACCACCTTTGATGGTTATCCAATGGCGCGAGAAGGTAAGGCGGGCGAGGCACTGACTGCAGCATTCACATCCTCATTTGTGGGTGCGTTCTTTGCCATTGTGATGATTACCTTCTTAGCACCCTTGGTTGCGAAGTTTGCTTTGCAATTTGGGCCGCCTGAATTCTTCTCGGTGTACTTATTAACCTTCTGTAGCTTTGTGGGAATGAATAAGGGTTCGCCATTTAAGACTATCTCCGCCATGATGCTCGGCTTTGCTTTGGCCTCTGTGGGTATGGATACCGTAACCGGTCAATTGCGCTTGACTTTTGGTAGTCATGAACTGATGCGCGGTTTTGATTTCCTAATCGCGGTTATCGGCCTATTTGGTATTGGCGAGATCCTGTTGTCGATGGAAGAAGGTCTTGAATTCAAGGGCGCTGCAGCGAAGATTCGTCGTCAGGTGGTTCTAGAGACTTGGGCGAAGCTGCCAAGATATTGGGCTACTACACTGCGCAGTTGTTTGATTGGTTGCTGGATGGGTATCACTCCCGGAGGCGCCACTCCCGCCTCGTTTATGGCCTACGGTGTTGCTAAGCGCGTGTCCAAGAGGGGTGAGAACTTTGGTAAGGGCGAGATGGAGGGTATTGTTGCTCCCGAGACAGCAGCCCATGCTGCTGGTACTGCCGCTCTACTACCAATGCTCTCCTTGGGTATTCCGGGTTCACCAACGGCGGCTGTATTGCTCGGCGGCTTATTGATTTGGGGCTTACAACCAGGACCACTGCTATTCGTTGAGAAGCCAGACTTTGTTTGGGGCTTAATTGCGAGTATGTACTTAGGTAACTTGGCAGGCTTGTTTGTTGTATTAACTTGTGTCCCATTGTTTGCCTCCATCTTGAGAATTCCATTCTCTATTATTGCTCCAGTCATTATTGTGATTTGTGCAGTGGGTGCATACACCGTTCACAACGCTACTTTTGACGTTTGGCTGATGCTTGGCTTTGGTGTGCTTGGATACATCTTCAAGAAACTGGACTATCCAATGGCACCAATGGTCTTGGCCTTGGTTTTGGGTGATCGTGCGGAAGATTCTTTCCGTCAGTCCATGTTGATGTCTCAAGGTAGCGTGGATATATTCTTCTCAAACTACTTGGTAGCCGGCATTAGTTCCCTTGCTTTGCTATTGCTCTTCTGGCCATTAATTGGCAAGGTAATTGGCAAGAAAAAGGCGGCTGCAGTCTAATTAATAGAAGATAAAAATATCGTCCAATCAAGTCAAAAACGAAGATTGATCAGATAGAAGGGGGCGCAAGCCCCCTTGTTCTATTGAGGTGGAACGATTTTCCGCAAACTCCGATAAAATATTTAGATCATGAATCTTCGTAAAAACCGCCTTATTCACTGGATTGCTTCACTAGCAATCGCTATGAGCGCACTTGCCCCCACAGTTTCACAAGCGGTATCGCTTGTGAACCATGGCCAAGGTTTTGCAATGGAGATTTGCTCGGCTGATGGTAATAAGACCCAGATGCAGGTGACAAGTAATGATCAGACTGATCTTACAGATGCCAAACCGTGCCCTTATTGTTTGGCACAGAGCAATACCACTCCCGCCTTTCATACCACCCTCACATTTCAAGCGCCGCAAACTCTCGCTTTGCTGCCACAGCTGTTCTATCAATCACCCAAACCACTTGCGGTTTGGATCACTCCACCTTCTGCAGCACCCCCTACACCAACCTAATTCTTTTTAGGGCATAGCCTAGCTATGCAGTTGGCAACCCATCTGGGGTTGTCGCAATATTGTTTGTGGGATGAGGATGTTGTTTAAGCAAAAGAAAATAAGCGTATGCCTTGGCATACTATTTGGCCCAACATTATCTGTTGTTGGTGCTCAGGCTCAAATTGCCCCACCGCCCGATTACGATCAGAAGTTGAAAAATGTCACTGTCAGTGCAACCCGTTCTGGGACACCTTTGGATGAGATTCCGCTAAACACGACGATTTTGACTAAGGAAATGCTGGAGATCTCACCGGATCAAACCATTGATCAGGTATTAAAGAATGTCCCAGGCATCATCTTGAATGACACACCCTATTATCAAAAGGATCCCACCGGACAAAGTATCAATGTCCGGGGACTCGGTAATGCCAGGACCTTAGTATTGATTGATGGCGTGCCAGCGAACGATGCTTTTTATGGAACTGTCCAATGGAACCTTGTCCCTATGTCATCGATTGATTCTGTCGAGTTTATTCGTGGGGGAGTTTCCAGTCTATGGGGTAACTACGGAATGGGTGGCGTGATTAATATCAAGACTAAAACACCAGTCAATAGTCAGCAAGAGGTCTCAGCAAGTTATGGTGCATTTGGCGCTGGCAATGTAGCCGCATCTAAGGATTTGATTGCCTCGGAAAATCTTCAGCTGAGATTCTCCGCTGATTATTTCAATACCGACGGCTATCAAAATATTGCGACGATTTCTCCAGCCGCATCCAATAGTATTAAGAATGGACAAGGCGATGCAGCCTCACACAACTCCAATGTCAGACTACAGGGTTATTTCAAAGCTACTGAAGACACCAATGGGTTCTTCCGCGTGGGGTATCACACCATGTCAAATCTCTCGTCAGGTTATGCCTTTGCTACAAATATTACTCAAGAGACTGACTTGGCTGGGGGTACAACCACTCGCTTAGACGATAAGTCAAAAGTAGATGTCAATTTCTTCTATGGGAATACAGGCTTTAATAAGCAAAATGGGTCAACTACTTCAGCTACAGGATCAAATCCAAAAAACTATCCTTATATCAATGCGAACTATAAAGACCCCTACAGCACTGTAGGCGCCTCTGCGCAATACACTCGAGAAGTAACCGGTTTAATTGATCAATATGTTGTGGGTGTAGATGCGCGCAATATCGCTGGTTCCATTCAAACCAATAACCTGAGTACTGCTGGGTCGGTTACTGCCGTTAACTATGGCAAAGGTCAACAAACATTTTATGGTTTATTGGGCCAAGTGAAATCAAAAGCAGAATCATTTCCCTTAGAAGCAACTTTGGCAGCCCGTTTGGATCAATGGAGTAGTCAAACGCCGACATCTTACAATGCTGGATTGTCAGGAATACCCTCGTATCAGAATGTTCCAAATCAGAGTAAAACTCAGGTAAGCCCTACTCTGGGTTTGTTATACAAGTTAAGCAAGGATTGGGATTTGCGCTCAGCGGCTTACCAGGCCTTTCATGCCCCTGGAATGAATAACACCTTAAGAAGTTATGGTTCTGGAACTGGATACTCTTTTGCAAATCCAAACTTAACTCCTGAAACAATGACGGGTTATGAAGTTGGTACAGACTACAGATGGAGGAGTGGTTTTGCACAATTAACTGCCTTTAACAATTACATTCAAAATGCGATTGTGAGTTATAAAATTCAGCCAAGCCAACAGGCCTTAGCGAATAGTTTGTGTGCAACCGTAGGAAACCCACTCGGCTGTTCAACTAATTCCAGTTATTACACTAATAATCAAAGTCTTCTCAGTCAGGGTATTGAACTTCAATTCCACCATGACATTAATTCTCAGTGGGCTACAGATGCAAACTACGCGTTTACAAGCACTAAATTAACATGGACAGCAACAACAGATCCGGTTGGCAAGCAAGTTGGTGGAGTTCCACAAAATATTTTGGGTGGCGGTCTGACTTATTTTCCAATTCCACAAGCCAGCTTGACTGCAACGGTTCGCTATATTGGAAGCTCATGGATGGACAATAGCAATACTCTGCCGGTTGCTGCGTATGCAGTAGTAGGTCTACGCGCTAACTATGAGTTGACTAAAAATGCCACTGTATATGCATCTGCAGTGAACTTATTTAATCGTCAATACATCACCTTTGGAACCGGGAGTAGCAATACTGGCTATGTCGTGGGTATGCCACAAGCAATTTCTGTGGGTGCACGTATCATCTTCTAATGACTAATACATCCTGTAGCCTCGTTCTCAAGATGCTCTTAATGAGTGCTTTGGGCCTAGTTGCGTTTGATTCTGTATTGGCTCAAATGAATCATTCGTCTCATATGGCTGGTGCTTCCGCAACAAAGCCAGCATCATGTGTTGGATTTGGTTTGGAATGCGCTAATGCTGCCACTCCTTTTTTGACTGGGGATGGCAAGCTATTGCTAGCATGGACTGCTAATGGAGTGGTATCTGTAGCTCAGTCATCCGATCTTGGGAAAACATTCTCATCTGAAGTCAAAATTGCTGAGCATGGCAAATCTTTAGACACGGGTGCTGATGCTCGCCCACAAATCTTAGTTAATCAACAGGGCAATGTATTTTTAGCGTACTCATTTTTTAAGGATGCTAACTGGAATGCACAAATCAATACCGCTAGATCTGTTGATGGCGGCAAAACCTTTACTGCCCCTGAATCATTGGTACGAGATGGGTCAAGTCAGCGCTTTCCTTCGGCATTAATCAGGCCGGATGGATCTGTCTTTATTTCCTGGATTGATAAGCGTTTAGTGGCTATGGCTAAGCAGGGTGGTGAGAAGCGTCTTGGCGGGTCAATTGCCTATGCTTTTTCAGGGGATGGTGGCAAGACTTTTCAGACCGAACGTATTGCTAATGACAGTAGTTGTGAATGTTGCCGCATTGGTGTGAGCCTAGATCCTAAGGGTCAGCCCGTGGTTGCCTATCGCGCTATTTTTCCTGGAGGCATTCGAGACCACGCTACGCAAGTCATTGCCAATGCAGGGGCTGAGTCAGTCCGCAGAGTGGCTGATGATGATTGGAAAACAGATGCTTGTCCTCATCAGGGTCCCTCCATTGCTATTTCAGGTACAGGCAAGTTTCATGTGGCTTGGTATACACAAGGTAGCAAACGTTCTGGGGTGTTTTATGCGAACTCGAGTAATCAAGGTTTAAGCTACTCAAAGCCAGTGCGTATAGGTTCAGAGGGGGCTAATGTATCTAGGCCATACTTGTTGGCATCAGGCAGTCAAGTCTGGCTAGTGTGGAAAGAGTTTGATGGTTCCTATTCAGCGATATATACAAAAGACTCCATGGATGACGGTAAGACCTGGAGTGCTCCCCGGTTGATTTCCAGAACAGCGGGATATAGCGATCATCCTTTATTGTTGAGCCATCATGAGGATGTCATGTTGTCTTGGCTTACACGGATCGATGGATATCAACTTATTAAAATTGGACAGAAGCAATGAAAAAGTATTTAATGATCTGCCTGATGCTGCTGTCAATAGCTGGTCCGGCATTAGCAGATACCTTCAACCTAAAGCCTTATCAAAGCGGTGATTGGGCTGGGGTTAAGAGCTCACTAGGTACGCCAGTAGCGATTCATTTTTGGGGTGTTACCTGTCCCGCTTGCGTTAAGGAAATGCCACAATGGGGTAGTTTTTTAAAGCGTCATCCAGGTGCCAAGGTAATCTTTATTCAGGTAGATGATGTTTCTCCTAATGCAATAAAAAAAATGCTGAGTAAAGCAGGGCTTGAGCGAGAAAATAATTACTATATTGCTTCAGCATTTGATGAGCGTGTGCGTTATGAAATCGATCCGAAATGGCAGGGTGAAACGCCAATCACTATTCTGATCGATCAGAATGGTAAGTCGTCCAGAAAGACTGGCTTAATTGATTTTCAGATGCTACAAAGTTTCTTAAGTAAGGGTACTTAAGTTGTCTAAGATGTCATTGTTAAAGAATAACCAGGGGAGTTTTAATATGAAATCAAATGTATTCGTTACCATCTGTGTGGCAATGGGTATCACCTTAAGCGGGTCTGTATTTGCGCAGAGCGCTTCTGTCAACGCAATCAAAATTGAGAACGCCTATACCCGCTCTACTGTTCCTGGCCAAATGGCTGCGGGCGGGTTTATGAAGATTGAAAACAAGGGTAGTAACGCCGACCAGTTGCTATCCGCTAGCTCACCAGTGGCTAGCGAAGTGCAATTGCATGAAATGGCAATGGAGGGCAATGTCATGAAAATGCGCCAAGTGAAAGATATTGC
Organism: Polynucleobacter sp. CS-Odin-A6; assembly: GCF_018882095.1. GTDB lineage: Bacteria > Pseudomonadota > Gammaproteobacteria > Burkholderiales > Burkholderiaceae > Polynucleobacter. The sequence continues at coordinate 18,606 of NZ_JACVPD010000002.1, read as the reverse complement.
CGTGCCAGCAGGTGGCGCTGTTGAGTTAAAGCCCGGTGGTATGCATTTAATGTTCATGAACATTAAGGCTCCTTTGGCTGCTGGTGAGACTGTGCCACTCAAGCTCAAGTTTGCTAAAGCTGGTGAAGTGGAAGTGAAACTGCCTGTGAATGCCATGGGTGCTCACGGCGGGGCGATGAAGCACTAGGCTTTCTCCTGAGTCTGTAGTCTTTGGTATTAAAAAAGCCTCTAGGTCTTGCGACTAAGAGGCTTTTGTTTTAATGCCGCTGATTTAGTATTTCAAGCTTCAATCTAAATTGAGATCGGTTACCGCACCTTTACTAGCGCTGCTTGCAAGACGGGCATATTTCGCTAGCAAGCCGCGGGTGTAGCGTGGCTTAGGTTGTACCCAAGCGGCGCGACGCTTTGCGATTTCTTCATCACTCACGTTCAATTGAATCAGCAGCTTATGAGCATCGATTGTCACGGAGTCCCCTTCGTGAATCAATGCAATCACACCACCTACAAATGCCTCAGGTGCTACGTGACCAACCACCATACCCCAGGTGCCGCCAGAGAAGCGCCCATCGGTAATCAGACCGACTGTCTCGCCTAAACCTTGACCAACTAGGGCTGAGGTAGGAGCGAGCATCTCGCGCATGCCAGGACCGCCTTTGGGGCCTTCGTAACGAATGACCATCACATCACCATCTTTGATCTTTTGCGCCATGATGGCAGCCATGGCGTCATCCTCAGAATCAAATACACGGGCAGGGCCAGTAATCGATGGGTTCTTGAGACCAGTAATTTTCGCTACGCAACCTTCTGGGGAGATATTGCCTTTAAGGATAGCCAAGTGACCCTGCTTGTACATTGGATTATCTAAAGTGCGAATGACTTTTTGATCTGCACGCGGTGTAGATGGAACATCTTTTAGTACTTCAGCAATCGTTTTGCCGGTGATTGTCATGCAGTCGCCATGCAACAGTCCACCATCTAGCAAAATCTTCATCACTTGTGGAATACCACCAGCTTGGTGAAGATCGGTTGCTAAATACTGGCCGGAGGGTTTCATATCCGCAATGACGGGAACACGTTTACGAATGCGCTCAAAGTCATCAATCGTCCAATCAATTTCCGCGGCGCTGGTAATCGCTAGGTAATGCAATACGGCATTGGTAGAGCCACCAACCGCCATGATCACGCTGACCGCATTCTCAATAGATTTTTTGGTGATGATGTCGCGTGGACGTAAATTGTTTTTAATTGCCTCAACTAGAACCTTTGCTGACTCGTGCGCACTAGCCACTTTCTCGGCATCTACGTTGGACATGGTGGAGGAGTAGGGCAGGCTCATTCCTAGGGCTTCAAATGAAGAGCTCATCGTATTGGCTGTATACATACCGCCACAAGAGCCGCTACCTGGGCACGCATTTTGTTCAACACCCTTGAGATCTTCCTCGTTCAAACGTCCCGAGGTAAATTCACCAACGGCTTCAAAAGCGGAAACAATATTGAGATCCTTGCCTTTGTAATGACCTGGCTTAATGGTGCCACCATAAACATAAATACTCGGGACATTGGTGCGGGCCATTGCCATCATGCCGCCCGGCATATTTTTATCGCAACCACCAATCACGACTACGCCATCCTGCCATAAGCCGTTGACGCAAGTCTCAATGCTATCGGCAATGACTTCGCGGGAGACAAGGGAATACTTCATGCCCTCAGTGCCCATACCAATGCCATCAGAAACAGTTGGCACACCAAATACTTGCGATTTAGCACCAGCCTCTTCTAGGGCAATCACTGCTGCATCTGCTAGCTGCTGTAGCCCACTATTGCATGGAGTGATGGTGGAATGGCCATTTGCCACGCCGACCATGGGTTTGACGAAATCGTTCTCCTGATAGCCCATGGCGTAATACATTGAGCGATTGGGTGCGCGGGCAACCCCTTCGGTGACATTGCGTGAGCGTTCATTGAGGCGTTTCATGCTGATTTGGACTCCAGAGAATAATTTGTCGAAAACCTCTATTGTGCCGCGATAGAAGGGGAAATGCAGAGGTTTATAAGAAGCCTTTAGCTATTTATTGGTGCGCTGCAATAAGAATATGATTTGATTTAATTGAATCATTATTCCTTCTGTTAGCTTAAAAGCTAATATCCTTTCAAAAAAAACTGCATTACATTCTGTTTTTATTACCTTTTCCTTTAAATTCAATGTCTAAACTTGGTCACATCTACTTAATTGACGACGATGACTCGATGCGCGCCTCTTTGGGGAGGATGTTGAGAGAGGTGGGTTACATTGTTGAAGATTTTTCCTCGGCACAGACATTTATCGAAGATTCCTTGCCTGTAGCGCCGGCAGTCATTTTGTTAGATATGCAAATGCCAGATCAATCGGGATTGGATTTGCAAGAAACATTGCTGAAAATTGGGCGTAAGACTCCGATTGTGTTCATTAGTGGGCAGAGCCATCCCCATCAGATTGTGAAAAGCCTTAAACAGGGGGCTGTTGATTTCCTCTTCAAGCCATTCAATATTGAGGATTTATTAAAAGCGGTCGCCGATGCTTTGGAGTTGGATAGCCGTCAGCTCAAACGTATTTCCAAGGAAGTGGAGACGAAAAAGAGCTATGCCACATTGACTCCGAGGGAGAGGGAGGTATGCTTTTGGCTAGTCAAGGGCTTACTGAACAAGGATATTGCCGTCAAACTGGGGACAACGGATGCCACGATTAAGGTTCATAAATCTAGAGTCATGGATAAGATGAATGTAGAGTCAGTTCAAACGTTGGTTACAAAGTACCTTGAATCTGATCTTGAAAATATTCAAGATCATAGGCTGTTGAATTAATAGCAATAATAGTATGTTAGATTCTCAACAACGATTAATATTCTTATAAATAAGTTACTCCTGTGACCATCCACTCTAAGCCTCCCGAGATTCGTAAAGAAGCCTTTATCAAGGCTCGAGAGAGCCTTGGCCTAAGCACAAAAGTACTCGGCGGCATGGCCTGTCTATCGACTCGTCAAATTGAGCAAATTGAAAATGGTGGAACGAGTTCTTTTTATAGCGAACAGATTAAAGTCACCGCTGCCAAGAAGGTAGCAAGGCTCCTTAAGCTAAATGATGCGGATGCATTCGACGATAGCTCACAAGTGCCGCAAAAATTTAATGCAAGCCAAGAGGAGCTTCCGATTGCAGAGGCTAAGTTAATAAAGAATCCTCAGGATCTTCAGGTTGAAAAGATGTTGGCCAGTGAGGTAGATGTAGTTAAAGATGCCCTTGAAATCAAAGAGCGGGCGGAGGAGACTCAGTTACCCACGATGGTAATTGCAGAAGAAAAAAAAGAGCCTGTTACAAAAGTGCAAGCCAAAGAAGTGCCATTCACCAGAGCAGCAAGCAAGTCAAAATCCAGTTCGCAAAACACACTTTTTCTTTGGTTCAGCGTACTTGCCGCTGGGGTTTTTGCAGTTATTAATTTGCGACCTTTATTTTTCGCAGATAAGCCAGAGGAAATAATCCTCGTAAAAGAAGAAATCAATGAGCCTGCCCCACCGTCCGTAGCGACGCCAGTTGAGTCGCCCCCCGCAGTGGCGCCGGTAGAAGTAGCGCCGGTCTCAGTGGTTGCTGCAGGCACCTCTGGCGTTTGCCCTTCAGAGGAAGGGGGTACCAGCTTTAAGCCAGAGGCGGCTCGAAAACCAGCCAATGTGGTTTACGTACAGACTAAATCTCAGCAAGTTATTTGTGTAGTGGATGCTTCCGGTAAGACTCAAAATAAACTCCTTGAGCCGGGAGTGGGGATATCGTTTAATGGTAAGCCGCCGTTTAAGGTGCTGACAGATGGCTTGAGTCAGATGGATGTATTTTTCCAGGGGGTAAAAGTACGCCCGTCAAATCCCAACACTAAAACATTGATTTTGGAAGCTTCTGAGATAGCGGCTCCACCTACAGATCGGTCGGATTCTCAATTGCGCTAACCCTAAAAGGATTAGCGCATGGTGATGGCGGTTTTTATACCGCGGAGTCGTTAATCTCTCCAGTCCGAATACGAATGGCCTGCTCAATTGGGCTTACAAAAATCTTACCATCACCAATCTTGCCAGTATGAGCGGCTTTAGTAATTGCCTCAATGGCTGCTTCGACAAGGTCGTCAGGAATGACGACCTCTACTTTTACTTTCGGTAAAAAATCAACCACATACTCGGCGCCACGATAAAGTTCAGTGTGACCTTTTTGGCGACCAAAACCTTTTACTTCGGTGACAGTCAGCCCAGTAACACCTACTTCAGCGAGGGCTTCGCGAACTTCATCAAGTTTGAACGGCTTAATAATGGATGTGATTAGCTTCATATATTCCCCTTAATAAGGTAATCATACCTAGATCTCTTACCAAATGCCCTAAAACCCCCATTGGGGCTGCTTAGGCTCTAAATTGTGAAGTAATAGGATAGCGCCAGTCGCGCCCAAAAGCGCGAGTAGTTACCCGGACACCTGGAGGTGCCTGTCGGCGCTTATATTCATTGAGCTTTATGAGGCGGGTAACCTTTTCAACGCTTTCAGCATCAAAGCCGGCAGCAATGATTTGGGTGATGGACTGGTTTTGCTCTATGTAACGCTCAACGATGCCGTCCAATATTTCATAGGAAGGGAGGCTATCTTGATCAGTTTGATCAGGGCGCAATTCGGCGGAAGGGGCACGCGTCAGGATTCGCTCCGGAATAATGGGGGTAATGCTATTACGGTAGGCGCATAGGCGATAGACTAAAGTCTTAGCGATATCCTTAATGACGGCAAAACCACCAGCCATATCACCATATAAGGTGCAGTAGCCTACAGCCATCTCACTTTTATTGCCTGTAGTCAGAACCAGGCGACCCGTTTTATTAGAGAGCGCCATCAGCAGAGTGCCACGTACCCGTGCCTGAATATTCTCCTCCGTAGCATCTAGTTTCAAACCTTTAAATTGCTCTGCTAAAGATTTTTCTAAGGCGTCTACTGGTTCGCCAATCGGAATCTCATCGTATTGAACCTGAAGATTCTTCGCCATTTCTCTAGCATCAAGCCAAGAAATTTCAGCGGTATAGCGAGAGGCCATCATGACAGTTCGCACACGATCGGCACCTAGGGCATCCACGGCAACAGCTAGTACTAATGCAGAGTCAATACCTCCAGAGAGGCCAATAATGACTCCGGGAAAGTGATTCTTTTGAACATAGTCCCGCACACCTAAAACTAGCGCTTGATAAGCCTGGGCTTCTACGCTTAAGGTTGCCACTAGAGATCCTTGTTCTAGATCGGCAGATGCATTGACATTAACCAAGCCAAGAGCGGTTTCAAATTGAGGCATCGTCATAACTACTTTGCCTGCACTATTCAGTGCAAAAGATCCACCATCAAAAACGAGTTCATCTTGACCGCCAACGGCATTGACATACACCAAAGGCATCTTCGTTAGTGCAATATGCTTGCGCAGAACTTCAATGCGTAAAGTTTCTTTTTGGAGATGATAGGGGGATGCGTTGAGAACCAATAACACTTGTGCTCCAGCAGCATGAGCTTGTTTAGCAGGGGCTGTATGCCAGGCATCTTCGCAGAGAATAAGTCCATATTGGATGCCGGCATTTTCAAATACACAGGCTTCATTACCTGCTGTGAAATACCGCACTTCATCAAATACTTCGTGATTAGGCAATTCTTGTTTTGCGTAGCCAGCAATGACTTTTCCATCGCGCAGAACAGACGCGTAGTTTTGTAAACCGCTGGTCGTTCTTTTGGGATGGCCAACAATAACAATCAGACCAGGGAATTTCTGGAGCGCTAGCATTAAAGAGCTCAGCTCACGCTCTGCAGCCTCAATAAAAGCAGGGCGTAAGAGTAGATCTTCTGGTGGGTATCCAGTGAGTGAAAGCTCTGGTGTTAGTAGTAGATTTGCGCCTTGTGCATAAGCATCGGCCGCAGCTTGAGAGATGAGACGGGCATTACCAGGCAAATCACCTAACAGAGGGTTCATTTGCGCCAAGGCGATTGTTTGCGAGCTCACTCCCAATGATTGCTCCAATAGTTGCTTAATTATTTTTGTGACTGAGCGTAGCCTTCGATGCCACTCAAAATTTCCTGATGGGCACCGGCAACACCTGTCCAGCCTTTTACTTTGACCCACTTCCCTTTTTCAAGATCTTTGTAGTGTTCGAAGAAGTGCTGGATTTGGTTCAAGAGTAGTTCGTTGACATCCTCAGGTTTTTGTAAATGCTTATAGATCGACAAAATCTTGTCTTCTGGAACAGCCAACAACTTCGCATCCTGTCCGCCTTCATCTTCCATCTCTAACATGCCAATAGCGCGACAGCTAATGACTGAGCCTGGAACCAGAGCGAATGGAGTAATGACGAGAACATCAACAGGATCGCCGTCACCAGCAATCGTACGCGGAATGTAACCGTAGTTGCATGGATAGTGCATTGCTGTACCCATAAAGCGATCGACGAACAAACAACCACTGTCTTTATCAACCTCGTATTTCACTGGATCCGCATTCATGGGGATCTCAATAATGACATTGAAGATTTCTGGGATTTTTTTCCCGGGGCTGACCTTGTCGTAACTCATGAATACTCCAGTTGATGATGAATAATTGCCTCAATATTAGCAAAGAGGTGAGGGTATGCCTAGTTTAAAGCCTTGCCGTCAAATTAAAAACGCCTAGCGATAGGGCTAGGCGTTTTCTTTCGAGCCTTGGTTAATGACGCGTTAATTACTCTAAAGTCTCCAAGTAACGTTGGGCATCTAAGGCAGCCATACAGCCAGTGCCTGCACTCGTGATAGCTTGACGATAAATATGGTCTTGTACATCACCTGATGCAAATACGCCGGGGATATTAGTAGCAGTAGCATTGCCCTCTAAGCCAGAGTGGGTTTTGATGTAGCCATTATTCATATCCAGCTGACCAATAAATAACTCCGTATTCGGTTTGTGACCAATTGCAATAAAGGCGCCTGTCACAGCAAGATCTTCGGTGCTGCCGTCTGCTTTCTTAATACGAACCCCAGTGACGCCCTTTTCATCTCCGAGTACTTCATCCAGAGTGGAATTTAATTTCAGCTCCACTTTGCCTTCAGCTACTTTGGCCATAAGGCGATCAATGAGGATAGGCTCCGAACGGAATTTATCGCGACGATGGATTACGGTTACTTTCTTGGCAATACCAGTGAGGTAGAGCGCCTCTTCAACGGCAGTGTTACCACCGCCTACTACGCAGACGTCTTGATTGCGATAGAAAAAACCATCACAAGTCGCACATCCTGATACACCGCGACCCATGAATGCCTCTTCGCTGGGTAAACCAAGGTACATAGCAGATGCACCTGTAGAAATAATTAGGGCGTCACAAGTGTAGGTTCCCGAGTCACCCACTAAGCGGATTGGTTTTTCTGTGAGGGCGGCAGTATGAATATGGTCAAAAATGATGTCGGTATTAAAGCGTTCAGCATGCTTTAAAAAACGATCCATGAGCTCTGGCCCTTGGACGCCATCGGGATCTGCTGGCCAGTTTTCTACATCTGTCGTGGTCATTAATTGGCCGCCTTGTGCCAAGCCAGTAATGAGTGTTGGGCTGAGGTTAGCGCGGGCTGCATATACTGCAGCTGTGTATCCGGCAGGGCCTGAACCTAGAATAAGGACTTTTGAGTGTTTGGGGGTATTTGTAGTCATAACCAAATTATAGGTTTGCTTGTTTACAATCGGTAGAACATGGCTAGAACTGCATACCCGAAGTCAAAAACCCCCTTAAGCCCCAAGCCCCCCGACAATCAAGGGCAGGGTAGGATGCCCCGACTTCTGCTGGAGGCCCGCTGGTTTATCTCTTGTGGCCTTTGCTTGGGATTATTGGCTATTTTGCTGACCTACTCCAAAGCCGATCCTGCTTGGTCCCATGCCAGTTTTGAGGCCCCTAAGAATCTAGGAGGCCGTTTTGGCGCTTATTTCGCGGATCTATTGCTTTATATATTTGGTATTTCAGCATTTTGGTGGGTTGTGCTCTTTGGTCGCCGTGTTTTAACTGGTTGGCGTGAGCTTTGGAGCATTCCTCTGTCTCCAGACCCAGAAGCTAAGCCAGACTCTTTGTTAATGCGCTGGCTGGGCTTTGGACTGACTCTATTCAGTAGCATGGGGTTGGAGTCTCTTCGCTTACATTCCTTGACCTGGGACCTTCCAAGGCCTCCTGGCGGTATTTTGGGGGAGCTTATAGGTGACCCACTCCAAATGACGCTTGGCTTTACTGGCTCCACCCTGGTTTTGTTATTTACCCTTTTTGCCGGGCTTTCATTATTTCTTCATTTTTCTTGGTTAAATGTCGCGGAAAAAGTAGGGCGTTCCCTCGAGCTGGCCTACAACCGTCTCCGTGAGCGCCGCGATAGTGAAGAAGACCGCAAGCTAGGTGAGGTTGCTGCTGAAGAGCGCGAAGAGTTTGTAGAAGAGTTCCGTGGGCGTGTAGAAATTGCAAAGCCTGTGCAGATTGTGCGTGCCCCAGTAGAAATTCCTAAAAGTGCTCGAGTGGAGCGCGAGAAGCAACAACCGCTCTTTGTGGATATTCCGGATTCAGAATTGCCCCCATTGGCATTGCTTGATCCTGTGCCTGAGATAAAAGAAACGATTTCAGCCGATGTGCTGGAATTTACTTCTCGCTTAATTGAGCGCAAGTTAGCCGAGTTCAATGTGGAGGTGAAGGTTATTGCCGCCTATCCAGGACCAGTAGTGACCCGTTATGAAATTGATCCTGCGGTCGGCGTCAAGGGTAGTCAGATTGTGAACCTCTCACGCGACTTGGCACGCTCCCTTGGCGTAGTCAGTATGCGTGTCGTCGAAACCATCCCCGGCAAAACCTGCATGGCTTTGGAATTGCCAAATCCAACCCGTCAATCCGTTTATCTCTCTGAGATTTTGAGCTCGCAAGTCTATAACGATAGCCATTCCATCTTGACTCTGTCTTTGGGTAAAGATATTTCTGGTAGCCCCATCGTTGCGGACTTAGCGAAGATGCCGCACTGCTTGGTTGCTGGTACTACAGGCGCTGGAAAGTCAGTTGGTATTAATGCCATGATTCTGTCGATCCTCTTTAAGGCCAAACCAGATGAAGTGCGTTTGATCATGATTGATCCGAAGATGTTAGAAATGGCGATGTACGACAAGATCCCACATCTCTTGTGCCCCGTTGTGACGGACATGAAGCAAGCGTATAACGCTTTGAATTGGGCTGTGAATGAAATGGAGCGCCGCTACAAACTGATGAGTAAGTTTGGTGTGCGTAACCTAGCTGGATTTAATAAGAAAATTTTAGAGGCTGAAGAAAAAGGGGAAAAGCTTACTAACCCCTTTAGCTTGACTCCGGATGATCCAGAGCCCATTTATAAAGCACCCGTCATTGTGATCGTAATCGATGAGTTGGCTGACTTGATGATGGTTTCTGGCAAGAAGATTGAAGAATTGATTGCTCGTATTGCACAGAAGGCTCGTGCTGCTGGTATTCACTTGGTGTTAGCAACCCAACGCCCGAGCGTGGATGTGATTACTGGTTTGATTAAGGCTAACGTTCCAACTCGTATTTCTTTCCAGGTGAGCAGCAAAATCGACAGCCGGACAATTCTCGACCAACAGGGAGCGGAGGCGCTCCTCGGTATGGGCGATATGCTTTACATGGCCCCAGGCACTGGTTTGCCAGTCCGCGTTCATGGTGCCTTTGTATCTGATGATGAAGTCCATCGTGTTGTCGAGTGGTTGAAAGAAAAAGGCGAAGCCAATTACATTGACGGCGTGCTCGAAGGCGCTGATGAATCCACTATGGATGCGCTGACTGGTGAGGGTGGTGGTGAAGCTGACCCTTTATACGATCAGGCAGTAGCGATTGTGCTTGAAAATAAGCGCCCATCAATTTCTTTAGTACAGCGGCATTTGCGGATTGGTTACAACCGCGCAGCACGCTTGCTTGAAGATATGGAGAAAGCAGGACTCGTTTCCAAAATGGGCAATGGCGGTAATCGTGAAATCCTTCATCGCTCTTCCGAATAAGGTCAACACCTTGAACAGATTTGTATCGTTACTTGCTTCCGCCATCTTAGGTCTTACCCCCTTTTTCTTTTCGAGCCTTGTATTAGCAGAGGGTGAGAGCGGCGCAGAGCAGTTACGGCAATTTGTACGGAACTCCAAAACTGCCGAGGGTGAATTTATACAGCAGCAGTTGCGCGCTGCTAAGGCCAATGAGCCCCAAGACAAAGGTTTAAAGGTGGTTCGTCAAACTCAGGGTCAGTTTGTGTTTCAAAGGCCGGGACGTTTTATCTGGGATACCCAAAAACCCTATGAGCAAAAACTGATTGCTGATGGCAAGCAACTCATCCTATGGGATAAGGATTTAAACCAGGCGACCTTCAGGCCTGCGGGTCAAGTCTTAGCTAGCACCCCTGCTGCCATTTTGTTTGGTGAAACCTCACTAGATCAAAGCTTCGACCTGGTTGAGGGTGAAGATCGCCTAGGGATGAAATGGGTTGCTTTAAGTCCCAAGAAAAATCCCAACGCAAAAGGGGGTAATGACTTGCCCTATACCAAGATCTCTGTTGGTATGGTGAATGGCCTGCCGAAAGCACTAGAGCTGATTGATGGCCTGGGAAGTGTTGTTCTAGTGACTTTGGATAAGATTGTGCTCAACGTCAATTTACCTGCTAACCGCTTCACTTTTACGCCCCCCGCTGGTGCTGAAGTCTTACGCTTAAACTAAAAACTGAATCTAAAAGACCGAGCAATTTATGATTGATCCCCAACTACTTCGCAAAGATATCGCAGCCGTTGCTGCGCGTTTAGCCACTCGCAAATTCCAACTAGATGTTGAGAAATTCAACACCTTAGAAGCCGAGCGTAAATTACTGCAGACTCGCACCGAAGAGTTGCAGGCAAAACGCAATCAATTGGCCAAAGCTATTGGTATGAAAAAAGGCAAGGGCGAGGATGCGACAGCTGAGATGGCTGAAGCCAGTCAAATTAATATTGACATGGAATCGGGCTCAGCAAGACTATCTATTCTCCAAATGGAGATTGCTGATTTCTTGATGGATATTCCAAATCTGCCTGATGAAGCAGTGCCTGTTGGTAAGGACGAGAATGATAATAAAGAAGTGAAGACTTGGGGAACGATCCCAGAGTTTGCATTCCCGGTAAAAGACCATGTCGATTTGGGTGCACCCTTGGGCCTTGACTTTGAATCTGCTGCCAAGATAAGTGGCTCCCGCTTTGCTGTTCTCAAAGGACCTATCGCGAGATTGCACCGTGCCTTAGCGCAATTCATGATCGATCTACATACCAATCAGCATGGTTACGAAGAGCTCTATGTTCCTTTGATGGTGAATGCAGCATCCATGAGGGGTACCGGTCAGTTACCTAAGTTTGAAGAAGATTTGTTTAAAGTCCCTCGTCAGATGGGTGGTGAAGATGGGGCAGGCGAAGCAAAAATTGAAAACTTTTATCTCATTCCCACAGCTGAAGTACCAGTAACGAATTTGGTGCGTGATACTATTACAGCAGCCGAAGAACTGCCGCTCAAGTTTGTAGCGCATACACCCTGTTTCCGATCTGAAGCTGGAAGTTATGGGCGCGATGTACGTGGCATGATTCGTCAGCACCAGTTTGAAAAAGTAGAGCTGGTACAAATTTCAAAGCCTGAAGAGTCAATGCAATTGCTGGAAGTATTAACTTCCCATGCTGAAAAGATTTTGGAGTTACTCGAATTGCCATATAGAAAAGTATTGCTCTGTACTGGTGATATGGGCTTTGGTAGTAGCAAAACGTATGACCTTGAGGTCTGGATTCCATCGCAAAATGCTTACCGTGAGATTAGCTCATGCTCTAATATGGGCGACTTTCAGGCAAGACGGATGCAGGCTAGATTTAAAGTCGGGCAAGGAAAGCCTGAGTTGGTTCACACCCTCAATGGCTCTGGTCTCGCAGTCGGTAGAACCGGAGTGGCTATCTTAGAAAACTTCCAGCAGGCTGATGGCAGCATCGCCATTCCAAAAGTATTGCAACCATACATGGCTGGCCTGGAAGTAATTAAGCCATCCTAATCAGACGTCTAACAAACTAAACAGTATCCCAAAGCTATAATTGCCCCTTCGGTCCGGAGAGGTGGCAGAGTGGTCGAATGTACCTGACTCGAAAATAGTAAAAGCCACTTATTCCGATACATTCCCTAAAGTAGCGTTATGTTGATTTAGTCAATGTTTATAAGGGTTTGCAGCCAACTCACAAGTTGAGTTCAACTTTTTCTCATTCCTTGCTATTTCGATATTTTCCTGTAATGTGAGTACAAAGTGCTTACAAAAAAGGGGATATGAACGAACGCCTGACACCAAAAAGAGAACGCCTGACACCAGCAAGAGTTTCTGCTTACATGAGTTCTGGAAAACGCTTACAAGAATTTTTTTGGGATACTGACACATCGGGTTTTGGTGTGCGAGTCACCAAGAAAACCAAGCTCAATCTGAGGGGTAGCAAAGCCTTTATCTTCCAAGGACGATTTAACGGCGAGTCCATTCGGATGACGATTGGCGATACCAAGGTATGGACATTAGATAGCGCCAGAATCAAAGCCCGTAGCTACCAGACTCAAATTGATGATGGCAAAGACCCAAGAGAAGTAAAGGCACAAGTGATTGCGGCTGATGTTGCCGTGAAAGAGGCGCGGGTAACGGCAAAAATAGAAAAGGAGCGCGAACATAGGCTTACATTGCGGGCTTTATGTACCGTGTACTCGGACGGGCTTAAGGCAGCGGGCAAGCTAAAGGCAAGCTCAGATTCATTTAGCGCCTTTACTTGCCATGTCTTTACCAGCAAGTTTGCTGATGTTCCTGCCAAGCAAATTATTAGTGAAGATATTGCAGACATTATTCGCAAAGTGTTTGAGGCTGGTAAAAAGCGCACTGCTGACATTACACGCAGTTATTTATCGGCTGCTTATAACGCAGCGATGAAGGCAAAGTTTGATGCTCAAGCCCCTGCTGCGTTCATACCTTTCAAAATTACCAGTAATCCAGTAACGATCATTCCTAAGATTCGTAATAAAAAGACAAATCGCCATCTATCTAAGCAAGAGCTAAAAATGTATCTCATGGCTTTGACCGATAGCCCAGTCGATACTTTACTCAAAATCCACATGATGTCGGGCGCGCAGCGTATTGCCCAGTTATCCCGTATTACTGAACAGGACTATCAATCTGAAATAGGTGCAATTAAATTGCTAGATCCAAAAGGGCGGCGCTTAGAGCCTAGAGAACATCTTGTGCCTTTAGCGCCGAAGAGTTTAGGTTTGCTGCAAGATATGCCTAAGGGTGAAAAACATTATTTTTATTCAAATGCGCGCGAGGCTGGTGCAAGAGTGTCCCAGATCAGTAAATCAATGGGTGAGAACACATTTGATATACGAGATTTGCGGCGCACTTGTGAAACGATGTTGGCTCAAATGGGTATAAGTAAAGATTTACGCGGTCAGCTATTAAGCCACGGCATTCATGGTGTGCAAGATCAGGTCTACAACATGTATGAGTATCTGCCTGAAAAGCTCGATGTTTTGAAGCGCTGGGAGTCCAAGCTGGAAGATATATTGGCAGCTTAGGCATTCCTATATAGGAATAAGAAGTAATTTTCATAATCTGAAATTTTTGCCACTTTGAAAGTGGATATTTATTTTCTCTTGCCACTTTTGAAGTGGCAGTTTTTTATCAAACTCATAGTCCAATGGTATAGCTAGAAGATATAGCTTTACATCGAAATATGGACAGGGGAATAAATCATTATGGAATTACCAGAGGTAGTAATTACAGAAGAGTTTGCTAAGGCTGTGCATAATTCCCCTCAAACTGTACGCAAAAATTATTGTGAGAAAGGGCATTGCTACGGCATTGTGCCTATCAAAGTTGGGGGTCGATTACTGTGGAGAGTTTCTGATATTGCCAAGCTGCTAGAGAATGGTGAGGCTGCTTTATTGGAGCTTATAAATGATGAGTCCCGCACTCAAAAAGCCACAGCCTAAGGGGTCAATATGAATCCCCCAATAAAAAAATCTGGCTCTCCAAAGCCAGACCTTTTCAAAACAAATTCAATTCCGATCATACGCTGCCAAGGTTTTATCTGCAAGGTGGGAATATGAACACAGTCCAGACAAACGAAGAATGGCAAGAGGGCTTTGGCGAGACCGTACCTGAAGAAGAAAGTAGGGCTAGAGGTAGAACTATTAACTTCAAAGCTGGTAGTCAACATATTGAGCCATTACTCTCCCATCAAAAATCTAAGATTCCCCAAATCTTAAAAGAGATTCCAGACCCATTCGAAGGATTAATGAATATGAAAGTGACCGAGAATAAGGTTAAAGAAATTCAAGATGCAAAATTTATTTATCTAAAACTTTTTGTTGCAGGACACTTGATTGCCATTATTGGAAAAGCTGGCTCTGGTAAAACTGCTTTTCTGACCTATATTGCAGCGTTATTGGCGGGAGTGGGCTATCAAGTCATCTATGTCAATGCTGACGCATCAGCCAGCGACATTAAAGACTATGCAGCACATGCGAAAGATCACGGCTATACGCTTTTAAACCCAGATATAACTGGGCATACCAACGATCAGGTAGTTGAATATCTAAAACAGATGTCACTTATCGATAAAGACTATTCCAATGTTGTGCTGGTTCTCGATACGCTCAAGAAGTTCACCGATTTGATGGCAAAAAACAAAGGGAAGACTTTTTATTCAATCCTGCGTGCCTTGACTGCCAAGGGAATGACTGTAATTTGTCTGGGGCATTGCAATAAATACGATGGTCTTGATGGTTTGCCCATCTATGAAGGTACTGGCGATCTGAGAAATGACTTTGATGAGCTAATTTACCTTATCCCCATTAAGAATCCAGATGGTTCGATAACGGTGTCAACTCATATTGATAAGTCTCGTGCGCAACTGGAGGAACTCACCTTTGTGATTGACTCAGATCGTGGCGTAACGGTGCAGCCAAGGCACATTGATACTCTGGCGCTATCTAAGCATAAGAAATACCTACAAGAGGATGCTGACGAGATCTCATTCATATTGGATAACATCAGAATTCTCAGTAAATCCTCCAATGATTTATTTGAAATCTCTAAAACTCAAGAGAGAGGGTTTGCTCGCAGACGATTGGATGGAGTTTTAAAACGCCATTGCTCATCATTTTCGGTAGATCCACTATGGCTATCAATTGCTCAGCCCAAACATGGGTTTCGATACGGCTTGATTGCGGATGAATATAAAAACCAATTAGCCAATCAGCGAAGGGGGGTCTAAAAGTGGTTTCTTTGGTATCTATGACTATTACAGCGAGAGCTAAAGAGAATCAAGTAGCAAGAAAGGGTGAGCAGCTTGGAACAACTAAGCAGAATTCTGCGGAGTTATCCTCAGCTTCCGCAGATTTCTGCGGAAGCCTCCCCAATCGATTCTATTAAGCAGAAATCTGCGGAACAGATTGATACCCGCTTAAAACTAGCCAAGATAGCTGGCATAGCACACGATACCAACCATAGATTCCATACTTACCATTAATAACAAAATAACCATATTTACCGTTTTAAGTACCCCTTATATACCTTCACTTTAGGATCAACACCATGAAAGCACTAACAAACCCATCACCAGAAGCAATGCTCCATATAGACAATGAGATTTTGATGGACAACTTGAATCAACTCTTTAACAAAATTGCATTTTTAAAGACTGAAGCTTATTCTCCGAGCGCAGTTATTAAGTGTGCTGATGAAATGCGATCGCATCTTGAAAATGTTTGCCGTTGTTTGTCTTCGAAGCAGACTATTGAACATAAGATTTATGTTGGTCAGATTGCAACGCAAGAGATAATTGCAAAAGGCTGGCAAGAGACTGCCGAATATGCCGCAACAACATTAAAAAAATGTGTTGCTAATTCATAGGATCAGCGGAAAATAGAGTTATTGGTTTGTGTACTTCCTGAGTGATTCTTGCAGTACACAATCAAAATCCCGACACAGCTCGGAAGAAGAAAACCCAGAACAGAGTGAGTCTGTCGAAGAGTAGCCTTAGAGCAAATTTATTAACTCTTTGGAGCATTCCATGACACACGACCTATTAGCCCTTGTTCAAAAGGGCAATGAAGATATAACCAATTTTGTATCTGACTTTGGCGACCGCTTAAATACGCTTGAAGCAGATCAAACTAAATCAAACCGCCCTAACTTTACGGGTGGCAGCAATAACAATACCGAGTGGCGCGATGCCTTCGATACCCTAAAGGGCAATGACTTTAATGGCAGGGTAGCCTTATCGCGTAAAGCGATTGTGTCGGACTCTGGACTTAGTGTGCCAGCGATGATGAATCCGATTGCCATGACGGCAACGACAGGGTGGTCATTTATTGAGCAGTACCTACCAACCCGCATTGTTGATGCCCCCTCTGTGGTGGTAAACAAGATTGGTTCAACTGATACTGCTGGGGTTCAAGCAGCGCAAGGTGATGCCAAGAAGCTCTTAGCCATTAGCACCTCATCTTCGACAGTAGAGCTGCTAACTTATGCCTGTTATGCCAAGATCTCAACGCAAGCATTGCAGGACATTCCTGATTTGCAAAGTATCGTGAACAATGTGCTGAATCTCAGATTAAGAAAAACGATCGATGATGCTATCTGGACTATGGCTAATACTGCTGGTAACAATACAGCGTATGTCAGCGCCAGTACTACGGTGGCAGACAACCTTGTAGGTGCAGCAGCGCAGTTAGCTTTATATGGACTCTCAGGGACATTCTTTCTTAATCCCCAAGATTACGCAACTCTCGCCCTGACAAAGGCTAGCACTAGCGGAGTCTGGTTAGGAATGCCTCAGATGTATGGCATCACGATTGCCCAAGCCTCGTCCATCCCATCTGGGAAGTTCTTATTAACGACATTAGATGGCGTTGGCGTCTCATTGGCTGAGAGATCACAAGCAATGCTGATCCTCGGACTTGATGGCGAAGATCTGACTCGTAACCTTCGTACTGTTCTATTAGAGAAGCGAGTAGTCCCATTTACTACTGATGCAGGAAGAGTGCTAATCGGTGATTTGGTTTCGGTTTAAGTTGTTGACATGTCGTCCCAGCCAGCGGTGGGTGATCCTTTGAAAAACTCTGGCAGTTTGAACAGTCCTAATTAGATTGGGTCATTCAGTATCTTTCTGGGGGTGCATACAGGAATCTCATCGTTAATACCTTTCGGTGAGCCTCCCGTACCCTAGGGGGCTTTCAATCCCTATGGGATTACTGAGCTAAACCGCGCGTAAGGCACGACACACACAATGTCAATTTTTGAATTTTCAAAATAGAGGTTTATATGGCTGGCAGAACTCCCAAACCCACAATGTTAAAACTCCTTCAGGGGACTAATCGCGCTGACAGAGCCAACCCAGCCGAACCTAAGCCTCATGGTGACTTAGTTGAGCCGCCAGCATACTTTGGTGAAGAAGAGAGGCAAGTCTGGGGCTATGCGATGACGCACGCTCCTAAGGGTTTATTGAAAATGATAGATTCTAGCCACATGGAAGTCTGGGTGAACGCTTTAGTGGCTTACCGCATTGCTGGTGTAGAAGTTAAAAACTCTGGGCAGACAATCAGCGCCGCCAACGGTGCAACTGTGATCAATCCCGCCATGTCAATTCAGAATCGCCAAGCCATCTTAATGATGAGGGCTGCAACAGATATGGGATTCACTCCAAGTTCACGCTCTCGGATCGTGCTAATTGAAGAAACCCCACTAGATAACCCTTTTGCGAAGTTTAAAGTGGACTATTAGGGTAAAAAGCAGGGTTTGCTGGGTTTAATCAATGACCGCTATCGGCCTTGAATTCAACTGATCGATGCAACACACTACTAACTGCGTAAGCAAAAGGAGTGTTGCTCATGAAACAAAGACCTCGAATCTATTACACAGCCACTCAGAAGGCTTTAATGTGGGAGCGCTGGCAAAAAGGCGATAACCTTCATCAGATAGCGCAGTTATTTGATCGGGGCCACTCTTCTATCCAGCGTATTTTGGCCGAAAGTGGTGGCATCAAACCACTAGAGCGATCTCGATCAGCTCTATCGCTGACTTTGGCTGAGCGAGAAGAGATCTCCCGCGGTCTAGCAACGGGACAATCCCTTCGTTCTATCGCACAGCTTTTAGGCAGATCGCCTTCTACGGTTAGTCGGGAGGTTAAGCGTAATGGTGGCGCCAAAGACTACCGATCAGCTGGGGCAGATAGCTCAGCTTGGGATCGAGCACTTCGTCCTAAGACTTGTAAACTGGTCTTGAACAAGCCCTTGGCAAGTATCGTGACAGATAAGCTGCAGCTCTTGCAGTGGTCGCCACAACAGATTGCCGGATGGTTAAAGCAAACGTATCCAGATGATGAAAGCTATCAGGTGTCACACGAGACAATTTATCGCAGCCTCTTTATCCAAGCCCGTGGAGCCTTGAAGAAAGAGCTCGTGGCACATTTACGCCGTACCCGCATCATGCGTCGTTCGCGGCATCACACACTTAAAGATCAAGCTCTGGGTAGTA